>NZ_JADNYP010000023.1 GCF_015680705.1 Pseudomonas fulva
GCCCGCAGCGGGCTTTGAAGGGGGGGGGGGGCGCGGGGCGCCCCCCCGCGTCTCTCACGAGTTGAAGGTGCGAGCCGCCTTGATGGCGCTGAAGATGCCGAGCAGAGGCGCCAGCGCCAGCAGGGCGAACAGCCAGAACGCGGCATTGCTGATGCTGGCGCTGTCGGTGCTGCCGTCGCCGAGGCCGGCCAGGTTGACGATCATGCCGGCCAATGCGGCGCCCAGTGCCGTGGCGAACAGTTGCACGGTGGTGATCGAGGCGCCCGCGCAGTCCTGATCCTGCTCAGGCGTGACGACCAACACCTGGGTCAGCAGGTGCGGCCAGCCCAGACCGATGCCGAAGCCGACCAGGCCAAGCCCCGCGCAGATCCCGGCCATGACCCAGCCATCGCCCAGCGAGGCGATGGGGCTGGCGGCCGCCAGCATGACCATGCCGGCGAACACGCAGATCGGCCCGTTGATGATCGCCAGACGCGCACCGCGTGCCTGCCAACTCGAACTCATCACTTCCGAGACCGTCCAGCCGGCAGCCATCAGCGCCGCGATGTAGCCGGACACCAGCGGGGTCTGACCCTGCAGCTTCTGCAGGAAGTACGGCACGAAGGTTTCGCTGGTCATGCCGACCACCAGCAGCCCCATGGTCAGATAGAGGGCGCACAAAGGTGAGGACAGTCGCAGCGCACCTTGCGGCAGTAAGCGGACCTCGTTCACACGCTCCATGCGCGCGATCCAGACCACCAGTAACAACGCGGTGACCACACCGAGCACGTTCAACGCTGGCACGCTCGAAACGCTGCCGGCGCTGACTGCCAGCACCGCGGCGGTCAGCGCCGTGAGCTGTGGCATGGCCAACGCACCGCCATCGCTGTCGCGCTCCTTGGCCGGCAGTACCCACCAGACGAATGCGGTGTAGAGCAGCGTGATGGGCACCAGAATGCCGAACGCCAGGCGCCAGGCGTCGTACTCGGCGAAGATACCGCCGATCGCGGGGCCCAGCAGGGTGGCGACGCCCCACATGGCCGAGATCAACGCCATGGCGCGTGGCCACAACTGCTCGTTGAAAACGCTCTGGATCATCGAATAGCTCAGCGCGAACAGGAAACCGCCGCCCAGCCCCTGCAGCGTGCGTCCGATCAGCATCACGGTCATGCTCGGCGCACTGGCGCAGGTCAGGCTGCCGAGCATGAAGAACACCGCAGCCACCGCGTAGGCGCCTCGCGATCCACGGCGGGCCAGCAGACGCGTCGTCAGTGCCGAACCGATGATCGACGCCACGGCGAACAGCGTCATGTTCCAGGCATACAGACTCAACCCGCCGATCTCGGCGACGACGGAAGGCAACACGGTGGTCGCGATATAGATGTTGATGGCATGCAGGGCCACGCCCCCCGACAGCGCGAGCGAGCGCGCTCCATTGCTGCCTGACAGCAGACTTCCCCAGCTTGCGTTCATGGTATCCATACAGCCTCCTGGCTATCCTCACGCGAATTGTCTAGATTCGCGAGTTGCGCTACGCTTAATTAAACAAGTAATTTCTTTTTTTATATGAGAGGGATCGGGCGATTGTCAAGCAAACACTTGGAAAATGAGGGGCAGCCGCAATCCACCGCTGATCGCCTTCTTCATCTGCTCAAGACCCGTGGCGCGCAACAGGCAGCCGATGCCGGTCAAGTACTGGGCATGACGGCCGAAGCGGCCCGGCAGCAGTTTACGAAACTGGCGGCCAACGGCCTGGTCGAGGCGTATTCGGAAGCACGGGGCGTCGGCAGGCCGGCGCAATTCTGGCAACTGACCGGCAAAGGGCATGGCCGTTTTCCGGACACGCACTCGGACCTGACGGTACAGTTGCTCGATTCGGTGCGCCAGACGTTTGGCGAATCGGCCATCGACACGCTGATCTCGATCCGTGAGCAGCAAAACCTCGACAATTACCAGGCGGCCATCGGCGATGCGGACTCGCTGCTGGAGAAGGTCAAGCGTCTGACCGAGATTCGCTGCCGGGAAGGCTACATGGCCGAGTATGTCGCCGAGGACGATGGCACCCTGACGTTCATCGAGAACCACTGCCCGATCTGTTCGGCAGCGACGTCCTGCCAAGGCTTCTGCCGCTCCGAACTGGACATCTTCGAGCGGATCCTGGATGCCCGTGTGGAAAGAACCGAACACATTCTGACCCAGGCCCGCCGCTGCTGCTACACGATCAACCCGCGTTGAAGCGCGGCCTGATGCTCGTCAGCGGTGGCAGATCAGTCCGATCTGGTCGCAGTTCTCACGGAAGTCGTGCCAGTACGCCTCGCCGTAGGCCTGTGGCGGGATCGCCGGTGTGACCCACTCGAAACGGCTTAAGCCGGCCTGGCCGATCGCACGCCCATAGACGGCCCGATCCAGCCGGAAGAACTAGAAGGGCACCGGCGGACTGGCCACGAATTCCGCCGCGCAGCGTCGCCCATCGGGCACCGGGTATTCCAGGCCGGGCTTTTACCAAGCCTGTACCCGGGCGCTCAGGGACGCACCGCCATCACTTCGATCTCGACCCGCCAGGCTGGATGCGCCAAGGCGGATACCTGGAATGCCGAGCGCACGGGCAGCTTCGGCTGTTTGGCGGTCGGACCGAAGAATTGCGTATAACCTTCCATGAAGCCATCGAAATCCATCTTGCCGTGGTTTTCCGGACCGCCTACCAGGAACACCTGCATCTTCACCACATCCTCGAGGCCGAGGCCGAGCTTTTCCAGCTGCTGTCGAATTTGCCCCAAGACATTGACCGTTTGCGCCCTGGTATCGCCATAAGCCTTCAGGGAGTCCGCCGGCGCGCCGGAATCGATGATCGATGGCACGGTGCCGCTCAGATAGACCATGGTCTGGCCCGGGGGAACCTCCACCGCTGACGAGATCGGGAAACCGCCCGCGTCATGCCGCACGATATCCTGTGCCAGAACACCTGCGCTGGCGGCCATCGCCAAGGTCAATGCAACGGTCTTCAAAGCGAACTTCATGTTTGTCTCCTAGATGGTTTGGATCGTCTGCACGTCTGCGCCAAGGCATGCCCTTGAAAAAAGGCCATCAAAATCGATAGAGGCTGAAGGGTCTCGGGTCCAGAACCGGATGCTTGCCAAGCAACAGGTCTGCCGTCAGCTCGGAAGAGATCGGGCTTTCGGTCATGCCCCAACCGGTAGCGGTGTTGAGCACCAGGCCCGGGTACTCATCGACCAGCGAAATGATGGGGTTCTCATCCGGGGCGATCGCCATGGCACCGCTCCATTGGTCGATCAACCTGGCGTCCTTGAACGCGGGGAACTCGGCCTTGAGCTTTGCCAGCGAGGCGGTGAGCTCGGGGATATCGGGCGCGGCGGTCATCAGCCTGTTCTTCTCGAATGGCGAAACTTCATCCAGCTTCCAGTGCGTCGGCTGGAGGAACGAATCGATCAGCTGCCGGTTAAGCGAGATATGGACGGGGAAGTCAGGGATGGCCAGCAGCGGCATGTATTTATAGCCGTAGATGAACGATTCCTTGACTACCGGAGCGACGACGACCCGAGGCGAGGTGGCGTAGGTCCCGTCGGCCTGTTCGCGGAAATAGATGTTCCCAGGCAAGGCGACATTGCCACCCGGCGCACCGGGTGCAGCGCTGATCAGCTGCTGCGACTGGTAGGCTGGCAATGTAGGGACGTCGACCCCAAGGTTCTGCATGAACAATCGGGACCAGGCGCCGCCAGCCACGACCACGCGAGACGTCCTGATGGCGCCCTTCTCGGTCACCACATCGGAAATCGCCCCGGCTTGGGTTTCAATGCCCCTCGCGGCGCAGTGGGTGTACAACCTTACACCCAGTTTCTTGGCGTACTCAGCCATGACGAACGAAGCGAGTTCGGCGTCCAGGCTACCGGCATCTTCCTCGAAGCCGGCGATCGTCCAACGTGACGAAGCACCGCGCAGCCGCCGGTCGAGCTCGCTGCCCTGGATCATTCGTGTCTTGAACGGGATGGCGGAGCCGACTTCCCGGGTCTTGTCATCGATCCACTTCCTGACATTGACCAGGTCCTGTTCATCGAAAGGCACCTCGACCCTGCCCTGGGTGCGATAACTCGTATCGGCACCGACCTTGGCATTCATCTCTCGCCAGCGCTGCTTGGCCAGGTGGTGCAGCTGGAACGTCGCATCAGGCATCCGGTAGGTCATGACCTGACCATAGAACCTGCAGGACTGCTCGCCCGCAATGTCGCCCTTCTCGACGGCGACCACGGACAGGCCTCGCTGCGCGAAGTCGATCGCGGTCATGATGCCCAGGATACCAGCGCCCACGATGACCACGTCTGCCTGGGCCGGCAGCGGGCCCTCGCTGCCCTCCACGAATCCAGACCTTGGCTTGCCGGGAATCAATCTGCCCTCGCGGGTCAGCATGGGGGTCAGGATCCCCGCGCCACCCGCCGCCGCCACGACGCCACTGCCAATCAAAAACTTTCGCCTTGTCAGCCCCATGCCAACACATTCCTTTTCGCTGGGTTATCGACTTTCAGAAAGCGCACCCGGCCCGCGGGGCCCTGGTCCAGTCACGCTGCACGCAACGACTGGAAGTGGCACTTGGCGAGCAGGATGGATCGCTCCACTTGTTTCTCTCGTTGGGTAACGGGACTCAGCCCAGGCAGCGGGTCACATGCTTGACCGACTGATAGGCCGCAAGCCCCCAGGGCCCGAGCTCGCGACCGATGCCGCTACCCTTGGTGCCGCCCCAGGAGGTCTCGACGAACACGGCCTGGGTCGAATTGATCCAGACATGGCCCACCTCCAGCGCATCGGCCACCCGCTCGGCTCGTGCCAGGTCGGCGCTGGCCACGGTGGCGACCAGGCCATAGCGGCTATCGTTGGCCAGGGCGATGGCTTCTTCTTCGCTGCCGAAGCGCCGTGTGCAGAGCACCGGGCCGAAGATTTCTTCCTGCCAGAGGCGGCTACCGTCGGGGACGTCGGCATATAGCGTCGGGCGAACGAACCAGCCGTCGCCTTCGAGCGTCGAACCACCGCTCAGGCATTGCAGCCCCTCGCTGCGGGCGATGGCGAAATACTCGCTCACCTTGTGCCATTGCGCCTGGCTGGTCAGCGGGCCCATGTCGATGTCCTGCGCCAGCGGATTGCCCACCCGCAGCGCTGCGAAGGCCGTCTGCAGACGTGGCAGCAAGGTCTCTGCAATCGTGTCCTGGACCAGCAGGCGCGAAGTGGCCGAGCACATCTGCCCGGCATTCCAGCAGATACCGGCGACGATCCATTCCACCGCCTGGTCCGGGTCGCAGTCATCGAACACGATGAACGCCGACTTGCCGCCCAGCTCCAGGGTCACCGGCCGACAATACGTCGCCGAGCTACGCATCACCTGGCTGCCCACTGCGTTGCTGCCGGTGAACGACAGCTTGTCCAGGCCGCGGTGGCTGCTCAGCGCCGCGCCGGTTTCAGCCTTGCCGCTGACGATATTCAAGACCCCGGTCGGCAGACCCAGGCACTCGGCGATCTGTCCGTAGGCCAGTTCGATCAGCGGGGTGATTTCCGAAGGCTTGAGCACCACGCTGCAGCCAGCGGCCAAGGCTGGGGCAAGCTTCCAGGCACTGGTGACCAGCGGGAAGTTCCACGGCACGATCAGCCCTACCACGCCCACCGGCTCCAGTCGGGTACGAGCGCTGAAGCCTGGCGCGGCCAGGGCGACGTCGCGGTGCGCATCGTGGCTTTCGATCAAGCTGGCGTAGTAATCGAAGGTCGCCACGGCATCGTCGACGTCCACTTCGGCTTCATGCCGCGGCTTGCCGTTGTTGCGCATCTGCAACGCGACCAGCGCCTCGCGGCGTTGGCTCAGGTGCTCGGCGAAACCGCGCAGGATGGCGGCGCGCTCAGCGACCTTCCTGGCCTTCCAGCCTGGCAGGGCGCGGCGGGCGGCGACCACCGCCTGGTCGACCTGGGCACTGCTGGCCGAGATCAGCTCGGCAATGGGCAATCCCATGGAAGGGTCGTGAACGACGAGGCAATCGCTGCCCTGGCCTGCGACCCAGCGGCCGTCGATGTAATGGGGGGTATTCATGGTCAGTTTCCAATGGTCCTTCAGGAAAGACGTCGCAAGCAAAGCGCTCTCGCGACCGACGCCGAACGCAAGGCGTCATCCGGCGCGGCCCCGTGCGGGTCGGCTCTGCTCGCCGGTGGCATCAGGTCAAGGCGCGAACGGCGGTGCCTCATCGATCTCGATGATCAACGGACGGTCGCTCGGTGCTTCACGCAGCAGTGTCTGCAAATGGGCATGATCGCGGGCGCGCTCGGCAGCGCAGCCGAAACCGCGGGCGATGGCGAGGAAGTCCGGCGTATAGATGTCCACGCCCAAGGGAGTGATGTCACGGCGCTCCATATAGCGCTTGATTTCGCCATAGCCCTGGTTGTTCCACAGCAGCACGATGATCCCGACCTGCGCCTCCACGGCGCTGGCCAGTTCCGGCAGGCTGAACTGGATGCCGCCATCGCCCATCAGGCTGATCACCTGCCGCCCCGGCTCGGCCAGTTTCGCGCCGATTGCTGCCGGCAGGCCGTAGCCCAACGTGCCGTAGCCGGTGGAAGAATTGAACCAGCGGCGCGGCCCGGCCAGTTCCATCAGGTGGTTGCCGCTATACACGGTCTGGGTCGAATCGCCGACGAAACGCGCTTCGGGCAGCACCTCGAGCATGCACTCGAACAGCTGCCGGTAATGCGCCCAGCCGCTGAACTCCTCGGCCAGTCGTGCGCGCACCCATGCAGCGCGCTGTGCACCGGGGCTGTCCGGGTTGGCGGCACGAGCCGGCAGGTGTGCCAGCAGGGCCTGCATCGCCTGGCGGGCATCGCTGAGAATCGCCAGGCTCGGGGCATGGTTGCGGGTCAATTGCTCGGCATCGATGTCGATGCGGATCAGCTCGCCGGCAATGCGGAAGTTGCCATCGAACACCACATCATAATCGGTCTCGCCCAATTCGGTACCGATCGCCAGCACCACGTCGGCGTCCAGCGCCAGCTGCCGCACCGGCGGCATCGACTGATTGCTGCCCACCAGCAATGGATGGTCACCCGGCAGCAGGCCCTTGGCATTGATGGTCAACGCCGTTGGCGCGTCGAGCCGAGTAGCCAGCTCCGCCGCCTCGACGGCGGCCTCGACACACCCGCCGCCGAGCAGCAACAGGGGGCGCCTGGCCTGTTGCAGGCGAGCCAAGGCCTGGTCGAGCGCGGCGGCATTCGGTGCCGGACGCGGCAGGCTGGTGCGTGGTCGTACCTGCAAGTGGTCGGCCGGGGCAGTGATGACATCCAGCGGCAGCTCGATGTGCACCGGGCGCGGACGCTGGCTGTCGAATACCGCAAAGGCACGGGCCAGCACGGCCGGTAGCTCCTCGATGCTCATCAGGGTGTGGCTGAAGGCACTGACCCCGGCGACCATCGCGCGCTGGCTGGGCAGTTCATGCAGATACCCCTTGCCCAAACCGAGTCGCGAGCGTTCGTTGACACTACTGATCACCAGCATGGGAATCGAGTCGGCATAGGCCTGGCCCATGGCAGTGAGGATGTTGGTCATGCCTGGCCCGGTGATGATGAAGCATACGCCGGGCTTGCCGCTGACCCGCGCATAGCCATCGGCCATGAAACCCGCGCCCTGTTCATGGCGCGGCGTGACATGGCGGATGCCACTTTCTGGCAGGCCGCGGTACAGCTCGACGGTGTGCACCCCGGGGATGCCGAACACGGTGTCGACGCCCCAGGCGTGCAGTTGCTTGACGAGGAATTCTCCACAGGTGGTCATGGCGGGTTCCTGATTGACGAGTGGGATGGACATGGACGGCTCAGCCCGCTTCGACAGCGCGTTCGGTTTCACGCCTGGCGCTTGGGTCACGGATCAGCAGGCTGACCAGCACGAAGCTCGCCAGGCCCAGGCTCAGGCTGTAGTAGACCGGAGTGTTGGCTTCCAGGCCGTCCTTGAACATGAACACCAGCGCCGTCAGGCAGCCGATGCTCATGCTGGCGATGGCGCCGGCGGTGGTGGCGCGTTTCCAGTAGATGGCGCCAAGCATCGGCACCAGGATGCCGCCGACCAGCAGGTTGTAGGCCAGGGTGAGAGCGCCGATCACATCATTGACGACCAGTGCGATACCCAGCACCAGCAATCCGGTCAGCAACGTGAACAGGCGGGTCATGCCCAGGCTCGACTCACGTCCGTTGCGCAGGCGCGGCAGCAAGTCTTCGGTGATGGTGGTCGAAGCAGCCAGCAGGCCGGCACTGGCGGTGGACATCATGGCCGCCAGCGCGGCGGCGATCACCAGGCCACGGATGCCATCGGGCAGCGCGTTCTGCACGATGCTGGCGAAAGCGTTGTTCGGTGAGTCCAGATCCGGTAGCAGCACCTTGGCGCACATGCCGATCAGCGCGCCGACCACGCCGTAGATCAGGCAGTACAGACCGGCCAGGCTGCCGGCGACCCTGGCCACGCCCTCACTGCGCGCGGTGAACACTCGCTGCCAGATGTCCTGGCCGATGAGGATGCCGAAGAAGTAGATCAGGAAGTAGGTGACGATGGTGTCGTAGCCGATGCTGGTCAGGCTGAAGGCGCTGGCGGGCAGGCGCGCGGCCAGCTCGTCCCAGCCACCGACGCGGTACAGGCAGATCGGCAGGAGGATGAACATCAGACCCACGGTCTTGATCACGAACTGCACGATATCGGTGAGGGTCAGCGACCACATCCCGCCAATGCTGGAATAGACCACCACTACTCCACCGCCCAGCAAGATCGAGGCCCAGAACGGCAGGCTGAACAAAACCTGCAGCACGGTGCCGATGGCCAGGGTCGAGACCACGCCGATCATCAGCGCATAGGCGAACATGATCACCGCGCTGGCTTGGCGAGCCATGGGCGTGTAGCGCCGCTCGAGGACCTGGGTGACAGTGAAGATCCGCAGCTTCAGCAGCGGTCGGGCCAACACCAGGTTGAGCACGATGATGCCCGCGCCCAGCGCAGCGCACAGCCAGAAGCCCGACAGGCCATGTACATAGCCTAGGCGCACGGTGCCGACGGTGGCTGCGCCGCCCAGCACCGTGGCGGCCATGGTGCCCATGTAGAAGGCTGGGCCCAGGTTGCGCCCGGCGACCAGGAATTCTTCCTGATTACGCGCCCGGCGCATGCCGTACCAGCCCAACAGCAACATGCCGAACACGTACACGAAGACGACAAGGATATCCAGGACCATGCTCTTATTCTCGTTTATCTGGAAAGTGCCCAGGCACAGGCGCGCCTGGAACCGGCAAGCCAATCAGCAGCTTGAGGCGATGTCACAAGGTGTGGATGCCTTCGCCGCGCATCGAGGCGTCATGCCGGTCTACCAGCGGGGTCTGGAGCGAGGTAGCAATATTGGGGAGATGCCGAGCAAAGCGGCGTCGGGCCGATCCAGCTCTTCGAATGACTGCACCCGAGGCAGCGATAGCACAATGGCGATACCGCCGAGACGGGTTGTTTGATTGCAGCCCAAGGGCTGACTCAGGGTCTTGTCCATGAGTGGCCTCGCATTGTTGTAATTGATATGCGGCCATTCTGGTAACGTCCCGCAGCCAGAAGAATCGCTGGGGACAAAAAATCAGTTCAGGATTTTCTAAACTATCGTCAGGCGCTTGCCCCTCAGGAGCACGCGCCTTCAGTCGCCGACAATGAACAAAGGGTTGTAACCGCTGCGCTGGTAGCTGCCCTGCTCGGCCAGCAGCATATCCAGGGCAAGGCTGGCCAGATCGTCGGCGATCGGCTCGGCGCGCCCCTGGAGCTGACGTTGCATCAGTTTGAGATAGTGCTGGCAATGTCCGCACGCTTCGGCCTGAACTGGCAGGTACGGCCTGCCCTGCTCGTTGTCCAGGCCAAGGTACGACAGCTCGCCGCCGTGATCGCAAACGCTGCAGCGCACGCGCTCCAGATGCCATTGGCTCGAGCAGAGGCTGCAATACAGGTAGCGCAGGCCATCGCGCGGCTGCTCGTCATGGACCACGCTGGCGACCGGCGCCGAGCCGCAACAGGGGCACAAGCCTTGAGCCTTGCGCTCTGGCCTTTGCGGCGCGCGAGGCAACGCCAGGGCCAGGCGCACCCAGGCGACCTGCAGCGCCGCCGCCACCAGAGGCATCAAGCCGCGGTTGGCGCGTTCGCCGGGCCGGCCTTCGAGCACATCGTCGGCCAGGCTCTGCAGCAGGGCTGGCGACGCTGCTCGCAAAGCCTCCAGCAATGGCCGCTGGGCCGCGCCCACGTGCAAGGCCAACGACTCGAGAATGGCCATAAGATCCGTCTGCCAATCGACCACGCGTCGCAACGTCTGGAAGCCCAATGCCGGCAGGCCATGCTCCAGGGCCTGGTCGAAAGCGCCTTCGCCTGGCTGCCAAGCAGGCCTGGCGGCCTGCAAGGCCTGATCCTGGGCTTCTACCAGCCGGGCCATGAACGCCAGGAACTCATCCAGTTCCGGCACCTGCACGACAAGCTCGCGCAGCCGCAATGCCCGCCGACGAAAGACCTGGTCATTGGGCAGCAATACCTGAGGGGCCTCGAGCGTGCCGGTTGGCGCCTGACCGAATACGTGTTCCACGCGAACTCCTGTGAGCGTACTTTCAATGATTGCAATGCCTTGCCAGGTTCGCCAACGCTGCAGAATCGCTGGCGATCCCGGCTCAGCGCCGTTTCGGCTGCGGCGGATCGCTGGGCCCCGGCAGCTGGCTGTCATCGCCCTTGCGTTCGCCACGCATGATCTGCTCGTACCACAGCCCATGATGGTGCTTGGCCCAGGCATGGCTGACTCGCCCCTGGGTCATGGCGCGTATCGAACCTTTGACCCAGATGGCCGAATAGATATGGATGATGAGCGTGATGATCGCCACGAAGGCCGCGTAGCCGTGGATCATCGCTGACCAGCGCAACAGTTCGCGCGGCATCTGGTCGGCAAAATAGGGCCGCCAGATGATCACCCCGGTCACCAGCAGCACTGGAACACAAGCCAGGAACAACCAGTAGACCGCCTTCTGTCCGGCGTTGTTCTGCCCCACCGGCGGCAGCTTCTCGTCGCGGTTGCTCAGTACGTCACCGATCTGCTTGATCCACTGGATATCGTAGGAACGGAACAGGTTGGCGCGCATGAAGCGTATCGCCTGGATGGCGAAGAACACCGACATGAAGATACCGATGAACGGATGCACGATCCGGGTTTCACCGGGGCCGCCGAACAGTCCGGTCAAGCCGAAGAAGACCGGATGGAACAGCGCCAGGCCACTGAGGCTCAACAGCACGAAACAGGCCGCGATCAGCCAATGGTTGGTGCGCGACCACCAGCCATAGCGCAGGATGCCTTTGCGCACGTTGGAATGACTCATGGTCGATCCTCCCCTCGGCGGTTCTCTTCGAGCGCATCGGCGGACTTGGTCGGGTCGGGGTCGTCCTCGGGTTCCTCCTTCGGGCCCTTGATGATGTAGTGGAAGAACCCGGCCATCACCGATACCCCGAGCGCCACCGACATCAAGGGTTTGGTGATGCCTTTCCACATGTCCACCACCGGGCTGATGTGCGGGTCATTGGGCAACCCGCTGTAGATCTCCGGCTTGTCGGCGTGCTGCAGCACATACATGACATGCGTTCCGCCAACCCCGGCCGGATCATAGACGCCAGCATTCTCGTAGCCACGCTTCTTGAGGTACTCGACCCGCTGGTCGGCACGATCGTGCATGGCTTGCTTGGTACCGAACATGATCGCCGAGGTCGGACAGCTTTTCACGCACGCCGGCTCCAGCCCGTTGAACACCCTGTCCGAGCACAGGGTGCACTTGTAGGCCTTGTTGTCTTGCTTGGACACGCGCGGAATGTTGAAAGGACAGCCGGCCACGCAGTAGCCGCAGCCAATGCAGTGCTCGGAGTTGAAGTCGACGATGCCGTTGGCGTACTGCACGATGGCCCCAGGCGACGGACAAGCCTTCAGGCAGCCGGGATCGGCGCAGTGCATGCAGTTGTCCTTGCGGATCAGCCATTCCAGTTCGCCCTGCTCGTTCTCGTATTCGCTGAAGCGCATCACTTCGAAGGACGAAGGGCTCAGGTCCTGAGGGTTGTTGTAGGTACCGTCGCACTCGCCTACCTCGTCGCGCAGGTCGTTCCATTCCGAGCAGGCGACCTGGCAGGCCTTGCAGCCGATGCACAGTGATACATCGATCAGCTTGGCCACAGGTTCGACGCCGCCGCTGCGAATCTGCGGCGACTGTTCGAGAGTGGCCGAGCGTCGGATGAAGTTCTGGGTGTTCATTTGATCGCCGCGCATCAGGCACTTCCTCCAATCTTCTCGATGTTCACCAGGAACGACTTGAACTCTGGTGTCTGGGTATTACCGTCCCCCACGAATGGCGTCAGGGTGTTGGTCAGGTGAGCCTTGCGGGCCACCCCTGTATAGCCCCAGTGGATCGGAATGCCGACCTGATGCACCGTGCGCCCGTCGATCTGCAGCGGTACCAGCCGCTTGGTGACCACGGCCACCGCTTCGATGAAGCCGCGCTTGGAGCGGACCCGGACGCGGTCCCCGGCCTTGATCCCGAGTTCGTTGCCAAGCGCCTCGCCGATTTCCACGAGCTTTTCCGGCTGCATGATTGCGTTGAGCCGTGCATGCGTGGTCCAGAAATGGAAATGCTCGGTCAAACGATAGGTCGTCGCCGCATAGGGAAACTCCTTGTTGTCACCAAAGTGCTGGCGATCCTCGGCGAAGACCCGGGCCACGGGGTTATGGACCGCAAGGGCATTGCCTGGATGCAATGGATTGCCATCGATGGGCGATTCGAGCGGCTCGTAGTGTTCCGGGAACGGCCCCTCACCCAGCCACTCGCTGGAAAAGAAGTGCCCGGTGCCGCTTTCAGTGAGGATGAACGGGCCGACGTTGTCCTTGGGCGGCGCGGTGACCGGATAGTCCGGGATGTCGGCGCCGACCCAGCGCTCGCCGCTCCACCAGACCAGGCGCTTGTGCATGGCCCAGGGGGTGCCGTCGGGGCGAGCCGAGGCACGGTTGTAGAGCACCCGGCGATTGAGCGGCCAGGCCCATGCCCAGTTCAAGGTGGTGCCATTGTTGAAGGGGTCGGAGTTGTCGCGGCGATCCATCTGGTTGCCCTGTTCGGTCCAGGCGCCCGAATAGATCCAGCAACCGCAGGCGGTGGTACCGTCGTTGCGCAGTTCGCCGAAATCGTTGAGCAGTTGACCCTTGGGCCGGATGACCCGGCCCTGCCCATCGTCGATATCGGCCAGGGCCCGGCCGTTGTACTCCATGGCCAGCTCGTCGGCACCGGGCTCCTCCAGGTCGCTGTAGCGCCAGGTCAGGTTGAGAATCGGATCGGGGAAGGCGCCGCCCTCTTCCTGGTAGAGCTTGCGCAAGCGGTTGAACAAGGCGCCCATGATCGCGGTGTCGGGACGTGCCTGGCCTGGCGGCGGCGCGGCCCTGAAATGCCACTGCAGCCAGCGTGAACTGTTGGTGATCGAGCCGTTGTCCTCGGCGAAGCAGGTAGTCGGCAGGCGGAACACCTGGGTCTGGATCTGGCTTGGATCGACATCGTTGAAGGTGCCCTGGTTCTTCCAGAATTCGCCGGTCTCGGTGGCCAGCGGATCCATGATGCAAAGGAACTTGAGTTTGGACAGCGCGTCGCTGACCTTGGCCTTGTTGGGGAAGGCGGCGAGGATGTTGAAGCCTTGGCAGAAGGCCCCCGTCATCTTGCCCAAGGTCATGTCGTTGATGGCGTAGAGCACGTCATACAAGGGTTCGCTGAGCTTGGGCAGCCAGTGATAGCACCAGTCGTTTTCGGCGGTGGCCGCATCGCCCCACCAGGCTTTCATCAAGCTGACGAAGAAACGATCGTAGTATTTCCAGTAGGATACCTGGTTAGGCAGTTGCGGCAGCTTGGTGTGTTCCCTGATGTAGTCGTCGTAGTTTTGCAGCTGCACGCCGGCTAGGGTCATGTAGCCCGGCAGCAGGTTCGACAGCAGGCCGATATCGGTCAGGCCCTGGATGTTGGAGTGGCCACGCAAGGCATTGACGCCGCCTCCGGGCATGCCCATGTTGCCCAGTAGCAGTTGCACCATGCAGCCGGCACGGATTATCTGCGACCCGATCGAATGCTGTGTCCAGCCCAAGGCATAGAGAATGGTCATGGTCTTTCCAGGCGCGGCCGTCTGGGCGATCAGGTCCCACAGTTGCAGCACCTTTTCGCGCGGGATGCCGCAAACGTTCTCGACCATCTCCACGGTATAGCGGCGGTAATGCTCGCGCATCAGCTGGAACACGCAGCGCGGATGCTGCAAGGTCGCGTCGACACGCACCTGGCCGTTGGCATCCAGCTCGAAATTCCAGCTTGCCTTGTCGTACTGGTGCCGGCCTTCGTCGTAGCCGACGAACAGCCCGTTGTCGAAACCGAAGCCCTCCTTCACCAGGTGGCTGGCATCGGTATAGGTGCGCACATACTCGTGCTGGTAGCGATCGTTTTCGATCAGGTAGGCGATCAGGCCGCCAAGGAAGACGATGTCCGTGCCGGTGCGGATCCAGGCATGGTAGTCCGCCACTGCCGTGGTGCGGTTGTAGCGTGGATCGATGGAAATCAGGATCGCATCGTTGTGTTCCTTGGCGTGCATGACCCAACGGAAGCCCACCGGATGCGCCTCGGCCGAATTCCCACCCATGGAGAGGATGACATCAGCGTTACGGATATCGACCCAGTGATTGGTCATGGCACCGCGACCGAATGAAGGGGCAAGACCTGCCACCGTCGGAGCGTGTCAGACGCGAGCCTGGTTATCCACCTTGAGCATGCCCAGGCTGCGGGCGATCTTCTGGGTGATGTACGCGGTCTCGTTGGTACAGGCCGAAGCGGCAACCATCGAGGTGGTCATCCAGCGGTTGACCACCCTCCCCTGGTCGTCATGGGTCTCGAAGTGCTGGTCGCGATCGTCCTTCATCAATCGGGCGATGCGGTCGAGCGCTTCATCCCAGCCGATGGTCCGCCAATGGTCGGTGCCTGGCTCGCGCACCTGCGGGTACTTCAGGCGCGATTCGCTCTTGATGAAGTCCAGCACCCCAGCACCGCGCGGGCATAGCGAGCCGCGACTGACCGGGTGGTCCGGATCGCCCTCGACGTGGAAGACCTCGTTGGTGACATTGAGTGCGTCGTCGCCCCGGGTATACAGCAACATGCCGCAGCCTACCGAACAGTAGGTGCAGACATTGCGGGCAACCTTCGCACCGGTGAGTTTGAAGTAACGAATCGACGCAAGTGCCTCATCCGGGGCGAAACCCATCATGGCCATGCTCGAAGCGCCCATTCCGGCGGCACCTAGCTTGAGAAACTGTCGCCGGGATACATTCATGGTCATGGATGTCTCCTGATGCAGTGCAGATCAACGGTTCTCGGTTGACTGTAGTCTCATTGAGACAGGTGTCGACGAAGCAACGACCAATGGTCATCCTGGCTCCTGCCTCGATGGCCGCAGGCCGCGACCGCTCCGCCGGACGGCATCGTCCCGGACCACACCGGATTGGCCGCCGCCGAACCCGGCCGGGTTGCTGCCCGCAGGCCTCGCAATAGCCGTCGAAGGTCGCTCAGAACTGCAGCATTTCCAGCGCCCGGCCGCGACATACCCGCTCCTGCCGGGCGGCGTCCAGGCCCATGCGCGCG
This sequence comes from Pseudomonas fulva, assembly GCF_015680705.1. GTDB lineage: Bacteria > Pseudomonadota > Gammaproteobacteria > Pseudomonadales > Pseudomonadaceae > Aquipseudomonas > Aquipseudomonas fulva_C. Next base: position 15,688 of record NZ_JADNYP010000023.1, read on the forward strand.
AACCACGCCTGGCTCTCCCGCCACCAGCGCGATACGTCCGGTTGCGATGGCTGGCCCAGATCCGAACTGTAGATGACACCCGGCACCTGACCCAGTACCTGGGAAAAATCCTCCCAGCCCTGGTAGCCGAGCAGATAGGTCAGCGCCGTCTGCTCGGTATAGACGTTCGGCAGCGCCGCCAGCTCCATCAGCGCCTTGGCATCCAGCCCGGTCAGGGGGCTGGCCGGCTGGTTGAGCATCAGCCGAGGCACATCCAGCCTGACCGCCGCATCCACCAGCAGGCGCACTTCCTCGGCATTGGCGTGACCGGTGGAGACCACGATCGGATGGTCCCGGGCCATGCGCAGGATATCCAGGGTCGCCGAGCCCAGGCGCCCGTCCCGGCTGACAGTCAGCGGCCGCACCGGATGGTCGCGCAGCAAGGCGTGGCCCAACTCGCGCCGCAGCGCCGAGCGATGACTGCGACCGGTGACGGTGGGCAGATGCACGATCAGGCGGGCCGGGCTGTCACCGTGACAGCATAGCGAGCGCTGGACCACCCGATGATCGATGCCGCCAGCGATCTCGTTGAGCACCACCGAACCGGAAACCGGCAGGCCCTCGCGGCGGGCCTCCCAAGCCTGCGCCGCCGTGCAGCCCAGGTGGTTCTTGAGCACCACCCAACCGTCTTCCTTGGCATACAGCCGAGCTGCCTGGAGCGCGCCATGGCGACGGACGAAGGCGTCCGGCCCGGCATGGTAATGCACGTCGATGAACCGCGCCGCGACCAGGGATGTGCTCATGGCTGCACCTGCGGCTCGATATGCAAAGTGTCAGCCATTGCGGCGACGATTTCCTGAAGATGCTCAGGCAGCGGACGCATGCCCGCCCCGGCGATCTCCAGCTGTCGGTGGGCAGGGTTGGCGGTCAGGCGTACATTGACCTGGCGTACCAGTTGCGATTGCTGCCCATGGATACTCAGCACGGGCTTGTCGAAGCGGTCGAGGATCTGCGCGAGGTCCAACCCCCTGAGCATGTCGAAGCCTTCGCTCAAGCGGCGCATCCTTCGAGGGTCGGCCCCGCATTCGATTCGCGCTGGCAACGAAGGTGCCGCAGTACCCGCCGGCTGCACCCGATACGCCAACAGATGCAAGGCCTCTGTCATCTTGCCGGCACGGGCGAGCCTGGCCATTTCGCCCAGCCGCTGTTCGAGCAGGGCGTCAGCGCGGGTGGGTGCCGATATCAGCAGGACATTATCGACCTGTCGGGCCAATGGCATACCGAGCAGCGCCTGCGCCAAGCTCCCGCCCAAGGCGTTTCCAGCCAGCAGGCTGATCGGCCCGAGCGCCTGCAAATGCGACGACCAACGATGGGCATAGGTAGCTAGCGAACAGCTGTCTTCATCGAGCAGCGAAAGCGTATCGAAGATCCGCACGCGATAGTCGCAGCCAACCAGATGATCGGTGAGCGGTGCGAAGAACGCGCCCTCGTCCCATTCAGGCATCACCGGAGACATGACCACCGCAAGGTGCGAGCCGTTACCGAAAGTTCTGCTGATAGGCACAGGGGCATTCACAGACCTATCTCTCCATCGAGCCGAGTGGATAGCTGCAGGTGCTGGAGGCGCTCCACGGTTTGCTCGACCAGCGAATGCACCAGTTGCCCGGCGGGACGTATGTCGTTGACCAGGTCCAGCACCTCTCCGGCCCATATCACCCGTTGCTCGAGGTCATCCTCCCGCACGGCGCGGGCGAAGGCTTCGCCAACGGCGGCCGGCGCCTGCCGCAGAGCCTCGTCGCGACCCAGCCAGCGCGCGGAGAACTGGTTGGCGAGCGCCCGGCCGCTGTAGGATGCCGGCCAGTCGATGCCGCGCACCAGGTCGAAGATGCGCGTGCGGATCGTTTGCGCGGTCGCGCTTTCGATCAGCTTGCGCTTGTAGGCAGCGCTCGGTAGCGCTTCTTCGGTGGCCAGCATGCGCGTGCCAAGCATGGCGCCATCGGCGCCCAGCGCCAGTGCCGCAGCCAGGCCCCGGCCGTCGGCGATCCCGCCGGCGGCGATCAACGGATAGTCGGCCGGCACCAGATCGCGCACCACTGGCAGCAACGCCATCAGCCCGCGCTCGAGGCTGTGCCCTCCGGCTTCGGCGCCTTGCACGATCAGGGCATCGGCTCCAGCATCCAGGGCCTGGCGTGCCTGGTCGGGCTCATGGACCTGCACGATGGCCTTGGCGCCCCGTTCATGGATGAGCGGGATGAACGGCCGCGGATCGCCGAACGAAAGCGCGATCACATCGGGGTGGTAGCTCAAGGCCAGCTCCAGCACACGCATCTGCTTGACGACCGTGAACATCACCAGGCCCACGCCCCAGGGTTCACGCACGTCGCGCATGGCTGGCAATTGCGCCTGCATCCAGGCTTCGTCGCCATAGCTGGCCCCCACCAGTCCCAGCCCGCCAGCGTTGGAAACCGCTGCCGCCAGGCGCGCCCCGGAAGCGCCACCCATGGGCGCGAGCACCACCGGATGGCGCAGCTTGAAGGCGCGCGTCAAGGTTGTCTGCAATGCACTCATGTCGGTCAACCCCGTTCCAGGGGCAATGCCCCATTGGTGGTCAGCACGGGAGCGGCGGGGATGAAATGCTCGACCGTGTACAGGTGATATTCCCAGCTGCCGTATTGCTTCAAGCCGTTGTAGCGACCAAGGAACTCAGGGTCCTGGAACAGCGACTCGAACTCCGCCCTGCTGCTCCATTGCGCCTGGTTGATGACGGTCTTGCCATCACTGCTCTTGAACAGACGGCTCCACCTGAAGGACGGATAGGTACGCGCGACGTAGCTGACGGTATCCCAAAGGACTTCAAGCGCCTTGTCCTGCTGGCCGTCATGCACATGTACGACATTGACGAGAAAGATGGCGTCTTTTTCATCGGCGCCTGGCACATCGAAGGGAGGAAGCTTGCTCATCTCATGCTCCTGGGCATTGACGTGGAAGATGGGCCGAGACTCACAGGGATACCTCGTGGGACAAGGCAGCGGTGGCCGGCCGGCGTTGGCCGGATTGCTCCATCAAGGGCAGGACCTCGGCGACGAACCGCTGCAACCCGCTGCGGTAATCGAGCCAGGTCAGGTTCAGCCCATCGACGCCGAGCTGCGACCAGCGCTGCATCTGCTCGACGATCATCGGCGCGGTACCGACCAGCGGTACGCCGGCGAAGCCGGCCTTGAAGTGGAAACGAAAGCGCTCGGCATCGCTCTGGTCCTTGAACATGCCGCTCTGGATGCCGATTTCCTGGGTGACATTGTCCAACGCGGCGTCATCGCCGTGCTGGTTGACGTAGTAGTCCAGTTTCCTGCGTGCCTCGGCCAGGCTGTCTTCCTGCACGACGTAGGCATACACCCAGACCTGAATCCGACGGCCGAACTCCAGGCGTGCCTGATCACGGTAGGCACGTATCTGGGCGCGAATGACGTCGTCGTCGTCCTCGTGCTTGAGGATCAGGTAGGCGGCATCGCAGTGCTGCGTGCAGAAACGTCGCCCGCGCGCAGAGCCGCCGGCGTTCATCAGGAACGGTCGATTGAGCGGCTTGGGTGCCGAGAAGGCTTGATCGATGGTGAAGAACCGGCCCTTGTAATCGAAGTAGCCCGGGTCTTCCCACGCCAGGCGAGCGATGGCCAGCCATTCGTCGGCGTGGTCGTAGCGCTGGTCATGCTCGCGCTGTCGACCCTCGAACATGGCCATCTCGCGGCCGAACCAGCCACAGATCATGTTAAGACCGAAGCGTCCGCCGCTGATATGGTCGATCGTGGCGGCCTGCTTGGCGGCGAACAGCGGGTGCACGGTGGACAAGTGCGAGGTGGCGAACACGGCGATCTGCTCGGTGACCGAAGCCAGCCCGGCTGCCCAGGTGTAGGTTTCGAAGGACACGCCCATCGGATTGCTCTGGCCTCCCCAGCCACGCCAGCGTCCGACCGGTAACAGCAGTTCCAGCCCTGCGCGGTCGGCCATCTGGGCGATTTCCAGGTTGAGGTTCCAGTTGGCCGCCTGGTGCCGCTCCGGGGCGCTCGTCAGGGTGCAGCCGCCTTCGATGTTGAAGCCGAAGACACCTAGCTTGATCCGATTGGTACTGCTACGTACAGGGTTGGGCTTGCGAATCACGGGGGCCAGCACGGTCATGGCGGTTTCCTTTTCTCAAGCAGGGGTGCGCTTGTTCTCGGCGGTCAGCCAGGGTTGGTCGTAGCGGTGGAGCGCGCGGGCTCGCTCGAGCGACAGGCCTTGGGCGATGCTGGCAATGATGTCGCGCTCGGTGCGTTCCACTGCCTGGGCACGACGTACCACTTCTTCGGCATGCTGGCGCGGTATGACCAGGCATCCGCTGCTGTCGCAGGCCACCAGGTCGCCGGGGGCGATCCTGACCCCATCGATATCCAGAGGAATCTGGGTGGCCTTGAGCTGCGCGCGATTCTTCGCCGACTTCATGTAGCGAGCCCGACTAAACAGCGGATAGCCAAGCCGTTGCAAGGTATCGATGTCACGGGCCGCGCCATCGATGACCGTGCCGCGAATGTTCCGGCGCACGGCCACCTGGGTCAGGATGTCGCCCCAGGTGGTGCAGTCGCAGCGGCCGGGGTTGCTCGACACGATCACGGCATCGGCCGGTACCGCATCGATGTAGTTGGCTGCGTTGCGAAACCCCGTGCCCTGCTCGACCGGTTCGTACAGCACGGTGAAGGCGAAGCCGCAGCAGCGGGTGCCAGGCACCTGCTGGGCGATCCCGGCCAAGCCGCCGTCCAGGCTGAGACTGTCCATGGCGTCGGAGAGCGCCGCGGTGTCCAGGCGTTCGCAGGCGAGCAGCAAGGCGCGTTCGTCCATCGAGAAAGGGGCAATCATGCTGGAACTCCCGAGGTGGCAGGGGCGACGGAAGATTGCGCACGTGCGCAAAGGGACTGGCTGAGTTCGATGATGCGCCCGGCCACTTCACGGGTGCCGGCTCGCCCACCGAGGTCATAGGTGCGCAGATCGCTGCGCATCACCTGTTTCACCGCTGCTCGTATGGCTTGGGCAGCATGCCCATGGCCAAGGTGGTCGAGCATCAGCGCCGTGCTCAGGAACATCGCCGACGGATTGGCCTTGTCGAAGCCGGCGTAGGTCGGCGCACTGCCATGCACCGGCTCGAAATAGGCGGTGCCTTCACCAAAATTGGCGCTCGGCGCGAGGCCGAGACCGCCCATGAGCCCGGCACCGAGGTCCGAGAGAATGTCACCGAACATGTTTTCGGCCACGATCACGCCAAAACGCTCCGGTCGGCGGACCATCCACATGGCGACCGCGTCGACGTTCTCGATGCAGGCATGTATCTGTGGGTAGTCGGCGGCGGTTTCCTCCAGGATCTGGCGCACGAAGGCACCGCTGTGGCGCAGCACGTTCGGCTTGTCGGCCAGGGTCAGGCGATCGAAGCCATTGGCCACGGCATGTTCGAAGGCGAAGCGCAGCAGCCGGGCAACACCATGCCGGGTCTGCAGCCGCAGCGTGACTGCGGCATCCTCGCGGCCGGTGCGGGTCCAGGCCGCGCCATGGCGCTCGCGTTGTTCGAGCAACGGCTCGACCGCCTCTGGCACATGGGCGAAGTCCAACCCGGCGTACAGCCCCTCGGTATTCTCGCGGATGACGGTGAAGCGAAAGCGCTCATCCAGAATGTCGTCGATGGGCCTGACATTGGCGAACAGTCCCAGCCGTTGCCGCAGCTGGATGACTGGCGACAGATAGTGCCGCGACACCGAGCGCAGATGCACCGGCAGCTCGGCCTGGGCCTCGTGCAGGGGCTTGCTGGTGATGGCGCCGAGCAGCGTGGCATCGCTCTGGCCGATCGCTTGCCAGGTCGCGGCCGGTACGCTGTCGCCCTCGCCTCGCCAGCACGCCCAGCCGATTTCGCCCAAGCGCAGCTCGATGGGCAGCGCCAGGGCCTGGAACACCGGCAGCACGGCCTCGGTCACCTCGATGCCAATCCCATCGCCAGGCAATACGCAGACACGCTGCAGGCCGCTCATGCCCAGCCACCTTGGGCAAGCCGCGGCGCTTCGATGCCATGGCCAAGACTGGGACCAGACGTACAGCGACGCTCCTGCCGTTGTTCATGCAAGACCCGCATGGCATGGAACTCCGAAGCAGCCAGGCCGTTGGCGACGAGACCGCGCGCCTGCGCCTGGGTGTCGAAAGACAGGTCATAGGTGGCGGTGAGCACGTCCAGCAGCGAGGCGGGCAAATGGCTGAGCGGTACCTGCTCGGCTGTGTGTTGGGACAGGTTCAGCAGCTCGACCAGGTCGTAGGCAGTGCGCAAGCCGGCTCGCTGCAGATACGCGACGAACATGCCCAGGTGCAGGTTGCCGGCGCCCTTGCCCATGCCGCAGATCGATGTGTCGATATACTCGGCCCCTGCCTCGACGGCAGCGATGGCGTTGGCCAAGGCCAGGGATAGGTTGTTGTGGGCATGGAACCCCAGCGGTATCAGTACCCGGCGGGATATGCGGCCAATTAGCCGGTCCACGTCGGCAGGGATCATGCTGCCATTGGAATCGGCGAAGGTCAGGATATCGGCGCCGGCGTTCTCGGCGCGCAGACACATGTCGGAGATGATGGCCGGTTGCAGCTGCGTGACATGGGTGATGTTGGCACTGACTTGCAGGCGATGCGCCTTGGCCCGGGCCATGCACGCGAGCCCTTGCTCCAGGCGCGAGGGGCGAAGGCACACACGCACCATCTCCACACCGGCGTCATGGAGCATGACAAGGTCTTCATCGCTGACATGCTGCGGGTGGACCATCACGACCAGGCCGATACGATCGGCAGCAGCGTCTCGCAGCAGGTGAAGATAACGGGCATCGACCTTTGCCGTCATGCCGAAGGCTGGATCGTCCTGATACGGCCCCTTGCAGTAGCCGACTTCGCAGTATTCGATACCTGCACTGGCAAGTTGGGAAATCGCGCTCTGGGCATACGCTTCGGAGAACTGGAAGTTATTGCGATAACCGCCGTCGCGCAGTGTTACATCCACGACCTTGATTCGATTCATTTTTTCAATCCTTCCCCGTGGCACACGAAACGACGCACGGGCATTCGAGGATGCCTGCCTCATTCGAAACGTGATCGCTAATCCGGCAAGTTGATCAACGTCGGACGTTGATTTGCAAAAGTTGAAACCTGACGAGAGTTCTAGTTCTGCATGACACCGGGTTCATGGTGCGGTGCACGGCGGGTCGAGTAAACTGCCATTACAACGATATCGCTGTTAAAAAATTCACATCTTTCCTGGCCTGTTTCCTGCTTGAACCGATGTGTCTCAACTAAGCTACACAACTGTTTCACAATTGAAGCAACTAGCGACGAACTTTACGAGTTGCCGAACCACAGGTACATGCCGGATGTCCTGATGCACGGTCAGCCAGAGATCACTGCTCAGGCGCGTCTGTTCCAAGGCCACGCGCTCGAGCGCGTAGTTGCGTCGGTCAGCGATGCAGCAAGGCAGCAAGGCGATGCCGACCCCCGCTTGTGCGGCCGCGGCCAGCACGTCCAAGGAGCTGGCGCGGAGCACGACCGGACGATCCTGGGCTACGTGGCTCAGCCATTCCTGCGCCAGACCGTCTTCATGTTCGTCATAGGCGAGGAACTCGTAGTCTCGCGCCTGGCGATCGAGCAGATAGCCTAGGGAGGCGAAAAAGCCGAACTCCCGTACAGCGATCTTGCGTGCCACCAGCTCGCTTTCGGTCGGCCGTCCCCAACGCAAGGCAACGTCGGCTTCGCGCTTGACCAGGCTGGCTACCTGGGTCTCGGCGCGAAGGCGCAAGTTCAGCAAAGGGTACTGCCTGCGCAGGCCGTCGAGTTTCGGCGCGATCACGTGTGTCGCCAGCGAAGGAGGTACGCTGAGGGTGATGGTCGTCAGTTGCTCGGTCTGGATCCCGTAGGCAGCGTGGCTGATCGCGCAGGCTTGCGCCTGCATGTGCTGGCCCAGCCCGGCGATGCGCTCACCACTGGTTGTGAGTTCGTACTTGCGGCTGCGCCGGTCGACCAGACGCACGTTCAGCGACTGCTCGAGCGCGGCGATGCGCCTGGCGACGGTCGCATGCTCCACCTGCAGCGAACGGGCGGCTCCGGCCAGCGACTGGTATTGGCAGAAAGTCAGGAAGAAACGCAGGTCTTCCCAGCAGAACGAAGCATTGGCCTCGTCGAGTCGAGCGGGCGATACGTGGCACATGTCCATCCCGAAACGCTCCTTGGTACTAGCCGAACAACGGATTGAAACACCGACACGCGCCACCCTTGGCGACGCTCAGGTGGCAAGCCAGCGTCCAGGTCGCTCGCTGCCAAAGGGCAAACCGATACCAAGCGAGGATTTTCTCGCGGCGGGCAAGTCCTTACGATGGATCTGGTTGGATCCTATATTTCAAAACTGCACGGAAAAAGCGGCCGTCATTCCGAACATTCAGGATCGATCTGTCCGCAATGAAAGGTGGCAACCAATGGAAAGACTCAACGGGATCGCGCTGTTCGTCCGGGTCGCCCAAGCCGGCAGCTTCGTGGCTGCCGGACGATTGCTAGGTATCTCGGCCTCGGCGGTCGGCAAAGGCATCGCCAGGCTCGAACAACGACTCAACATCAGATTGTTTCATCGTAATACGCGCAGCCTGCACCTGACGGCCGAGGGCAGCTTGTTCCTGGCGCGCTGCCAACGCATTCTGGAGGAACTTGACGCTGCCGAGGTGGAGCTTTCGCAGTCCATCGAACAACCCTGTGGGCGCCTGCGCGTGAGCGTACCGCTGGCGGGACAGTTCATGCTCTCGCTGCTTGCCCGTTTCATGGCGCAGTACCCGCAAGTCCAGCTGGAGCTGGATTTCAGCGATCGTCTGGTGGATGTCATCGAGGAAGGCTTCGATGCGGTCATCCGCACTGGGGCCCTGCGCGATTCGCGCCTGGTATCGCGCCACCTAGGCACTTATGATTTTCATTTGGTGGCGGCACCGGCGTACCTGCAACGGCGTGGCATACCGCGCCAGGTCACGGACCTGGTCGAGCATGCCTGTCTGTTCTACCACCTGTCTGCCACAGGGCGTCTCGAACGCTGGCCGCTGGAAGATCCCGATGACTGCACCTGGCAAAGCTTGCCGAAGACCATGATCTGCAACCATCTGGACATGCTCATCACCGCTGCCATCGCGGGCCAGGGGATCGCGTGCGTACCCGGCCGCGCAGTGCGTCAGGCGTTGGCCGAGGGAACCTTGCAGCCATTGCTGCTGGACAAGGTGAAGAGCGACATCCACTTCAGCGTCATGTGGCCTTCCCATCCCTTCATCACACCGAAGTTGCGTTGTTTGGTGAATTTTCTTTCCGAACACATCTAGACATGGTAAAGGGGCCTGCCCCGGCAGAAACTGATGCGCAAAGGCACGCTCTTCCACGCCAGGGGCTGGTCAACAGGCGACCCGGTTTGCGCCGGCTCGCCCAGGCATGTCGCTGCTGTCATGGGATTCGCCCGCTGTAGGCTAAAGCTCGCCTCGGCAACGCTGGATGCAGACAAGCTGAGGCGTTGAACGCCCCCCTGGGCGAGCAGCGGGCCGCCGTCGACCACATGCCAAGCGAAGCGGGCGCGGCCGCGCCCTGCCTGGGCACGGCCGCGCATCGCCGCCTACCGCTGGGCCTTGGCCTTCAGACGGAAGCGATGCAGCAATGGCTCGGTGTAGCCGCTCGGCTGCGAAGTGCCTTCGAACACCAGCGCGCAGGCGGCCTGGAAGGCCACGGAGTTGGCGAAGTCCTCGGCCATCGGGCGGTACTGGGGATCGCCCTGGTTCTGCTGGTCGACCTTCATGGCCATGCGTTCGAGGGTTTCGCTCACCTGTGCACGGTCGATCACCCCGTGGTGCAGCCAGTTGGCCATGTGCTGGCTGGAAATGCGCAAGGTGGCGCGGTCTTCCATCAGCCCGACATCGTGGATGTCCGGCACCTTGGAGCAGCCGATGCCCTGCTCGACCCAGCGCACCACATAGCCGAGCAGGCCCTGCGCATTGTTGTCCAGCTCTTCGGCGATCTCCTGGGCGCTCCAGGCAGGCGCCTCGACCACGGGTACGCTGAGCAGCCCATCGAGCAAAGCCGGGCGCTCGGCCTCGAGGTCGGCCTGGCTCAGCTCGGCCTGTACCTGGCGCACGTCGAGCTGGTGATAGTGCAACGCATGCAAGGTGGCGGCGGTGGGCGAAGGCACCCAGGCGGTGCTGGCACCGGCCTGCAGATGGCCAATCTTCTGTTCGAGCATGGCTGCCATTTGGTCCGGCATGGCCCACATGCCCTTGCCGATCTGCGCGCGGCCACCCAGGCCGCAGGCCAGGCCGACGAGCACGTTGTTGCGCTCGTACGCCTTGATCCATGGGGTGTTCTTCATATCGCCCTTGCGCAGCACCGGACCGGCCTGCATGACGCTATGAATCTCGTCGCCAGTGCGGTCGAGAAAACCGGTATTGATGAAGGCGACCCGCGCCGAGGCGGCTCCGATACAAGCACGCAGGTTGATGCTGGTGCGCCGCTCCTCGTCCATGATGCCCATCTTCAGCGTATGCGGCGCAATGTCCACCAGCGTCTCGACCCGGCCGAACAGCTCGTTGGCGAAGGCCACCTCGGCCGGCCCGTGCATCTTCGGCTTGACGATATAGATGGAACCGCGCCGGGAATTGCGCCGGGCCGTCAGGTCGCGCTTGGCGATCAACGTGGTGACCACCGCGTCGAGAATCCCTTCGGGGATCTCCTTGTCACCCTCATAGAGGATCGCCGGGTTGGTCATCAGGTGGCCGACATTGCGCACGAACAGCATCGAACGGCCTGGCAGGGTCAGGTTCGCCCCCTTGCCGGTCAGGTACTCGCGATCCGGATTGAGGCGGCGCACGAAGGTACTGCCGGACTTGCTGATCGCCTCTTCCAGGGTGCCGGACATCAGCCCCAGCCAGTTGCGGTAGACCTGCACCTTGTCCTGGGCATCGACAGCGGCCACCGAGTCCTCGCAATCGAGGATGGTGCTCAAGGCCGCCTCGAGCAGCAAGTCCTTGACGCCGGCCTTGTCGCTGCGGCCAATGGGGTGATGCTTGTCGACCTGGATTTCCACATGCAGGCCATGATGTTTCAACAGCACGGCAGAAGGCGCATCGGCGTCGCCCTGGTAGCCGACGAATGCTGCCGGCTCGGCGAGCCTGGCCTGTCCATCGGCCAGGCGGGCGACCAGCGCGCCATCTGCGATGCGGTAGCCTTGCACCTGGGCATGGCTGCCCGTGGTCAAGGGCGCGACCTGATCGAGGAACGCCTTGGCCAAGGTGATGACCTTGGCGCCCCTGATCGGGTTGTAGCCGCTACCCTTCTCGGCACCGTCGGCTTCGCTGATCGCATCGGTGCCGTACAAGGCGTCATACAGCGAGCCCCAGCGGGCGTTGGCTGCGTTCAAGGCGTAGCGCGCATTGGACATTGGCACGACCAGCTGCGGACCGGCCTGGATCGCCAGCTCGTCATCGACATTGGCGGTGGTCGCCTGGACAGACGGATCATCGGCTACCAGGTAGCCGATGTCTTGCAGGAATTCGCGGTACTGCGCCATGTCGCGGATCGGCCCTGGATGCTCGGCGTGCCAGCGATCCAGTTCGGCCTGCAACCGGTCGCGCTCGGCGAGCAGTTCCTGGTTTCTCGGGGCCAGCTCATGCACCAGCGCATCGAAGCCGGACCAGAAGCGCTCGGCCTCGATGCCGCTGCCCGGCAATGCTTCGTCCTCGATGAACGAGGCGAGCTCGGGGGCGACCTGCAGGCGGTGACGGGTGATTCGTGTAGTCATGTTCGCTTTCCTTGTTCAGTCCAGACTGCGAGTGCCAGCGAACGCGACCTGTGCGTCCTGTTCGGCCTTGACCCCGGAAACTCCGACCGCGCCGATCACCTGGCCGTCGACCTGCACCGGCACGCCACCTTCCAGGGAAGTCAGCAGCGGCGCCGAGAGAAACGCCGTGCGTCCGCCGTTGACCATCTCTTCGTAGCCTTTCGATTCGCGTCGGCCCAGCGCGGCGCTACGGGCCTTTTCCAGGGCGATGTAGGCGCCGATCGGCGCACAGCCATCGAGGCGTTCCAGGGCCAGCGGATGGCCGCCATCGTCGACCACGGCGATCGCCACCTGCCAACCGTTGGCCTGGGCCTCGGCACGGGCGGCCGAGAGGATCCGGTTGACGTCTGCTTGCTGGAGTACTGGCTTGGTGAGCATCTTGCGTCCTCGTGATGATCGATGGTTTCAAGTCTGTGGCAGGGCCTGGTCGACCAGTTCGATCCAGTGTCGCACCGGGGTGCGTCCGGGACCGTTCAGGTGAACCTGGCAGCCGATGTTGGCCGTGGCGATGACCTGGGGCGAGCCGCTTTCCAGGGCATTGAGCTTGTTGTCGCGCAACTGGCGGGACAGCTTGGGCTGGGTCACCGAGTAAGTGCCGGCGGACCCACAGCATAGATGACTGTCGGGCACGACGGTCAGGTGAAAGCCGAGCCGCTCGAGTACGTCCTCGACCGCGCCACCGAGCCGCTGGGCATGTTGCAAGGTACATGGGCAGTGAAAGGCGACCTTGAGCTGGGGGTCGAGCCCAAGATCCTGCAAGGGCGCGCTGCGCATCACTTCGACCAGGTCCAGGGTCATCTCGCTGACCCGCCGGGCTTTCTGCGCGTAGGCTGGGTCGTCTCGCAGCAGATGGGCGTAGTCCTTGACGAATGCCCCACAGCCGCTGGCGGTCATGACGATCGACTCGGCGCCGGCCTCGATGGCTGGCCACCAGGCGTCGATGTTCGCCCGGGCCCGCTCGAGCCCGGCCTGTTGAGCGTTGAGGTGGTAGTCCACGGCACCGCAGCAGCCGGCCTTGCGGATCGGCCGCACGCTGATACCGAGCCGATCCAGCACGCGCGTGGCCGCCGCGTTGGTGTTGGGCGACAGGCCCGGCTGGACGCAACCTTCGAGCATCAGCACCTGGCGGGGGTGGCGAACCGCTGGACGTGCGCCGGCGCCATGCACCTGGACTGGAACCTTGGCTTTCAGGGCCTGCGGCAACAGCGGGCGCAGTGCCCTGCCGGTACGCAGCAGGCTGCCGAACAGCGCTGGATTGGGCAGCACCGCGCGCAGCCCCGTGCGCAGCAAGCGCTCGCCCAACGGGCGCGGTACCGCCTCTTCGACCACGGCCCGGCCGATGTCCAGCAGGTTGTGATAACGCACTCCGGACGGACAGGTCGATTCGCAGTTGCGGCAGGTCAGGCAGCGGTCGAGGTGCTCGAGCGTCCTGGCGGTGGGCTTGTTGCCCTCGAGCACTTGCTTCATCAGATAGATGCGGCCTCGTGGGCCATCGAGCTCGTCGCCCAGCAGCTGGTAGGTAGGGCATGTGGCGTTGCAGAAGCCGCAGTGCACGCAGCTGCGCAGGATCGCTTCGGCTTCCTCGGCCTGGGGCAGGGCCCGGGCCTGTTCGCTCAGGTGTGTCTGCATGTCAGAGCTCCGCGTACATTCGGCCAGGGTTGAAGATGGCCTGGGGATCCAGGCTGGTCTTTAGCTGCTGGTGCAGGCGCAGCAGGCCTGGCGACAGCGGCTGGAAAATCGCTTCGCCACCTGCATGGCAGACTGCATGGCCGCCCAGACGATGCGCCTCGGCCTGGACCTGCGCCGCCGTGGCGTCGGTCTTGAGCCAAAGCTGGGCGCCGCCCCAGTCGAGCAGGTGCTCGCCAGGCAAGCGTGGCGCCGTGCTGGCAGGCGGCAGCGACAGTCGCCAGAGCGGCCGCGGGTCGCTGAAGAAGGCCAGGCGCTGCTCGCGCAAATCCTCCCAGAAACCTGCCTCGGCGACCTCGCCACCCAGGCGCTCGCGAGCGGCGGCGACCGAACCCTCGCCACCTTCCAGGCGCAGGTGCAGCGCCTGTCCGTCATGGCAGGCAGCGCTGATCGGCAAAGGCTGGCAGCCCCACTCGGCCAGCCGACGGCGCGCCTGTTCGAGGTCGAGCGAAAGGCGCAAGGTCGAGCTGGCGCGTGGCTTGGGCAGGACCTTAAGGGATACTTCGGTGATCAGCCCCAGGCACCCGAAGCTGCCGGCCATCAGCCTGGACAGGTCATAGCCGGCGACGTTCTTCATGACCTCCGCGCCAAAGCGTAGGTGCTTGCCCAGCCCGGTGATCACCCGTGTGCCCAGGACGAAGTCGCGCACCGACCCCGACCAGGGGCGGCGCGGACCCGACAGGCCCGCGGCGACCATCCCGCCTACGGTGGCATGCGGGCCAAGATGCGGTGGCTCGCAGGGCAGCCACTGGTCATGCCGTGCCAAGGCCTCTTCCAGCTCCTGCAACGGCGTGCCGGCCCGGACAGTGACGATCAGCTCGGTCGGGTCGTAGTTGACGATGCCACGGTGGATCCGCGTGTCGAGCGGCGTACCGCGCACCGGACGCCCGAGATGGGCCTTGGATCGTCCACCTTGGATATGCAGTGCGGTCTTCGAAGCGAGGGCATCCCGGACCTGCTCCAGCAGCCGGGTGCTTGCATCGGTTGTCGGCTCGACCATCAGAATCGCTCCAGCTCGGGGAAGGGAAGCTGCCCCCGGTGCACATGCATGCCGCCGAATTCGGCGCAGCGGTGCAAGGTGGGGATGTTCTTGCCAGGGTTCATCAAGCCGGAGGGGTCGAAGGCGGCCTTGATCCGGTGGAAGGTGGTGATTTCGTCCACGCTGAACTGGCTGCACATCTGGTTGATCTTCTCGCGTCCGACGCCGTGCTCCCCGGTGATACTGCCGCCAACCGCGACGCACAACTCGAGGATCTTCCCGCCAAGCAGCTCGGCCCGTTCCAGCTCGCCAGGCTGGTTGGCATCGAACAGGATCAGCGGATGCATGTTGCCGTCGCCAGCATGGAACACGTTGGCGACCCGCAGACCGTACTGCGAGGAGAGGTCGGCGATGCCCTTCAGGACACCTGGCAAGGCTCGGCGCGGGATGGTGCCATCCATGCAGTAGTAGTCGGGCGAGATGCGCCCCACCGCCGGGAAAGCATTCTTGCGTCCTGCCCAGAATCGCACGCGTTCTGCCTCGTCGCGTGCCAGCCGGACGTCGGTGGCGCCTGCCGCCTCGAGGATCTGGCGGACCCGCGCGCAATCGTCATGCACATCGGCCTCGACGCCATCCAGCTCGCAGAGCAGGATGGCTTCGGCTTCGGTCGGGTAGCCGGCATGGATGAAGTCCTCGGCTGCGCGAATGGCCAGGTTGTCCATCATTTCCAGGCCGCCGGGAATGATGCCGGCGGCGATGATGTCAGCCACCGCCCTGCCCGCTTTCTCGACCGAGTCGAACGCGGCCAGCAGGACCTTGGCCACCTGGGGTTTGGGCAACAGCTTGACGGTTACCTCGGTCACCACTCCGAGCATGCCTTCGGAGCCCGTGAACAGCGCCAGCAGGTCGAAGCCCGGACAATCCAGGCTGTCTGCGCCCAAGGTGAGACGCTCTCCCTCGACGGTGAGGATCTCGACCTTCAGCAGGTTGTGGACGGTGAGACCATACTTTAGGCAATGCACCCCGCCGGCATTTTCCGCGACGTTGCCGCCGATCGAGCAGGCGATCTGCGACGAAGGATCAGGCGCGTAGTACAGGCCCAGCGGACTGGCGGCTTGGGAAATCGCCAGGTTGCGCACGCCCGGCTGGACCCGGGCATAACGGGCCTCGGCGTCGATTTCGAGGATCTGGTTGAAACGCGCCATCACCAGCAGGACGCCCTGTTCAAGCGGCAACGCGCCACCGGAAAGCCCGGTTCCGCTGCCGCGGGTGACGACCGGGACTTGCAAGGCGTGACAGATCTTGAGGATCTGTTCGACCTGCTCGATACGCTCTGGCAGCAATACCAGCAAGGGGGTGGAGCGATAGGCCGACAGTCCGTCGCATTCGTAGGGCCTGAGGTCTTCGCTGTCGCTGAGGACATCGAGCTCTGGCAGGCAAGCCCGCAACCTTTCCAGCAACAGTGCCTTGTCGACTTTCGGCAGGGCACCGTCAACGCGCTCGTCGTAGAGAATGTTCATGGTTCGGCTCGTGGCTGTTGTTGGTCTTGTCCTGGTGATGCCAGGCATGAACGGCACCATCATTGGCCGCCACGCGCGCGCCGTCCACTGCCATGCGCAGTGGTCAGACCAGTACTTGCCAGCAGCTAGCGCCGCGCTGTCGTCTTGAGGGCCCAGGACAGAGCGCTTGCTTGCCTGGCACTGGACAACAACGGGCCATCCGGTGCAGGCTGGTCTGACCAGTTAGGAGAACCATGAATGGCACTGCCTCAAGCCTCTGAAAAACGCCAGTTGGCCGATGTGGTCGCGCAAAAGATCGAGCAACTGGTGGTCGAAGGCGTGCTCAAGCCGGGCCAGGCCCTGCCTTCCGAACGGCGCCTGTGCGAAAAGCTGGGCATTTCCCGACCCGCCTTGCGCGAGGGGCTGCGGGTGCTGCGCGGCAAGGGGCTGATCAGTACCAGCCATGGCCGCGGCTCGCATGTGGCCAGGCTCGACAGCGAACTGGAAACCCGGCCGCTGATGCACTTGTTCAGCTCCCAGCCGCGGACGTTGTACGATCTGCTGGAGGTGCGCGCGCTGCTCGAGGGGGAATCGGCGCGCCTTGCCGCCCTGCGCGGTACCGAGGCGGATTTCGTGCTGATCGGCAAGCGCTACCAGGAGATGATCGCCGCCCATGAATCGCCCGAAGGGTGCGATGCGCAGGAACACGCGCGCCTCGACCATGCCTTCCACCTGGCCATCTGCGACGCCTCGCACAACCCGGTGCTGGTGCATACCTTGCAGTTTCTCACCGACCTGATGCTCAGCTCGGTATTCGCCTCGGTCAACAATCTCTATCACCGCCCCAGCAGCCTCAAGCAGCTCGATCGCCAGCATGCCAAGCTCTATCACTCCGTACTTGAGCGCCTGCCCGATGTCGCACAGCGCGCTGCTCGGGACCACATCAACGGTATCCGCGAGAACCTGCGCGAGATCGAACTCGAGGAGCAACGGCTGGTGCGCTCGACGCTGCGCCTCAATGGCTGGCAATGAGCAGGAGTGTGCTGGCCGATATTGCTTCGCAGTGCTTGCAGGGTGCTAGGGCCAAGCTTGTAGGGACACCTGTCGTGCCATGCCAGGTCTTGGCGGCGTCAGGCTTCGCAAGACGGTACCGAAGGGCATGTCCGTGGCCGGCTTGACTGCTCAAGACCTGGTCGCCTCCCCGTCGGTGAGCAGTTCCGGTCAATGCCGCAGGTGCTGGTAGCGATACAAAGCTCTTGCCGCCTCCACGACCTGCGGTACGCAGGCTTGCAGCTCGTCGACAGTCATCGCGTCGAGCAGTTCGAAGTTATCCTCCAGGCCATGCAGTGAGATGCTCTTGAGCTGTTGCTGCTGCTCGGCGGGCAGATCTTCCCAGCCGGCCACTTGCGTAGCGCGCATGTAACCGAAGCACCATTCCTCGAGCACGATCGCGGGCCCTTGCTCCCCGTCACCCTCCTCGAATAGCGGCTGGAATGCTTCGAGGTTGTCGCTGAGCTCGCCAGCCACCTGCTCGTAATAGCGCAGCATCAGCGCGGTGTACGCCTCGGCATGGGCCGGCGTCTTGAACTTTGGCACCTTGCCGCCACTGACCGCAGGCAACCACCGTTCGGCCAGGACCGTTTTGGGGGAGCTGGCAAGGGCCGTGAAAAAGCCATTGAGCTCTGCCAGGTTGATGACCGAGAAATCGTTGCCGTAGGTAATCAGCAGGTCTTCGAGGCGATCGAGTTCTTTTTCGCTGAGCGAAGCAAGCATGGGCGTGGGTATCCTGATGGAAATGTCATCCACCCTAACACATGGGGTCGCAGGCGAGGTGTTTCGTGGGGTCGGGCCCCACATGCTGGCTATGGTCTGCCTGCACGCTCGCCGAGCGATGAGCAGGCAAGGCGAAAACAGGCAAGCAAGCGCAGTTCACCGGTGGTAGATGCGCATTGCCAGCCAGTTGCGCCCAACCTGATCGCCGCGCAGACATTGTTCGTACGAAGCTAACAGGGCAGATACCAGGTCAGCGAGGAGGTCATGCCATTGGCCAGCAGCAACCAGAGCAGGAGCCTGCTGATGCAGCAAGATCGAAGGGGAGGAGTCTCGCTCGTACTGTCTCACTCGCCAGCTACCGGCAAGTGAGACAGCCTCGGACACTTACACGGCCAGCGCGCGCTCACGCAGTTCGCTGTTGAGGATGCGGTCGTTCTCGCTGTAGTCGACCGGGCAGTCGATCACATGCACGCCCGGCGTCTTCACGCAGTGCTCGAGCAGCGGCAGCAGGCCCTCGGCGTTCTCCACGCGGTGGCCGGTGGCGCCATAGGCTTCGGCATACTTGACGAAGTCCGGGTTGCCGTAGTCCAGGCCGAAGTCGGTGAAGCCCATGTTGGCCTGCTTCCAGCGGATCATGCCGTAGCCATCATCGCGCAGGATTACCACGGTGATGTGCATGCCCAGACGCACCGCGGTTTCCAGCTCCTGGCTGTTCATCATGAAGCCACCATCGCCACATACCGAGATCACCGGGCGCTCCGGATAGACCAGGTGCGCGGCCATGGCCGACGGCAGGCCGGCGCCCATGGTCGCCAGGGCGTTGTCCAGCAGCACGGTGTTGGGCTTGTGCGCCTTGTAGTTGCGGGCGAACCAGATCTTGTAGATGCCGTTGTCCAGGGCGACGATGCCTTCGGATGGCAACACCCGGCGGATGTCGGCGACCAGGCGCTGTGGATAGACCGGGAAGCGGTCATCGTCGGCGCCTTCGGCGATCTGCGCTTCGTTGGCTTCGCGGATGGCCAGCAGGCGGGTGAAATCCCAGTGGCTGGTGTCGTCGAGCGCCTCGCCGATCTGCCAGACGGCGTTGGCGATGTCGCCAATCACCTCGACCTGCGGGAAGTACACGGCATCGACCTCGGCGGAACGGAAGTTGATGTGGATCACCTCGGTGCCGCCACGGACCATGAAGAACGGTGGCTTCTCGATCACGTCGTGGCCGATGTTGACGATCAGGTCGGCGGCCTCGACGGCGCGGTGGACGAAGTCACCGGAGGACAGCGCGGCGTTGCCGAGGAAGCGCGGATGGCGCTCGTCGACCACGCCCTTGCCCATCTGGGTGGTGATGAACGGGATGCCGGTCTTGTCGATCAGTTGCTTGAGGACCTTGGCGGTCATCTTGCGGTTGGCGCCTGCGCCGATCACCAGGATCGGGTTGCGCGCGTTCTGCAGTTTCTGCACGGCGGCCTCGATGGCCTTGTGCTCGGCCAGCGGGCGACGGTGCAGGCTTGGCGGGATCGGCAGGCTGTCGGTTTGCTCCGCGGCGATGTCCTCGGGCAGCTCCAGGTGCACGGCGCCAGGCTTTTCTTCCTCGGCCAGGCGGAAGGCTTCGCGCATGCGGGCCGGGATGTTGTCGGCCGAGGCGAACTGGTGGGTGTACTTGGTGATGGGGTCCATCATGCCGCACACGTCGATGATCTGGAAGCGGCCCTGCTTGGACTTCTTGATCGGCTTTTGCCCTGTGATCATCATCATCGGCATGCCGCCCAGGTAGGCGTAGGCGCTGGCGGTGACCAGGTTGGTGGCGCCAGGGCCGAGGGTCGACAGGCTGACGCCGGTCTTGCCGGTCAGGCGGCCGTAGGTGGCGGCCATGAAGCCGGCGGACTGTTCGTGGCGGGTCAGCACCAGCTTGATCTTGGACTTGCGCAGGGACTCGAGCAGGTCGAGGTTTTCCTCGCCGGGAATGCCGAACACAAACTCGACACCCTCGTTTTCCAGGCATTGCACAACGACATCGGCGGCCTTGGCCATCTTGCTTGCTACCTCAAGTGATATTGCGGTGATGAATCCAGGAGTTTCAGCGCGGTGCGCTGACGTCGGTCTGTCCGCTGGCCAACAGCAAGCCACGAACAAAAGTCTTGACGCAGGCAAGGCCGGGCGGAGTCACGAATAAACACCACTTCATTGTCGCATCCGTGCAATCACTACCTGTCAATACTCCTGGAAACCCGCAATCCTAGGCTTCGTCCGGGCTGGCGAGGCGCATCAGGCCAGGCGCTAACCACCTAGCATGCCTATCAATGGGACCAGCACCAAGGTACCGATGGCCATGGCCAATACGCACCCGACATGCACATGCATGTACTCCGGCAAGCGAAGGTTGAGGGATATGGCCAATGGAGGCAGCACCGCAGCGCCTAGCAACGCACTGGACAGGATGATGCTCCAACTCCCACCATAGATAAGGAGCGCAGCCGGCACTACCGAGACGATTGGCAGGTAAGTGGGATACCAGCCCAGCTCGATCCACTGACGACGCCAGAGCAATACGCCGAACAACGAGGCGAGCGCCTGACCGATTATGATTTCTGGCACCAGGCCCGAGCCATAGGCCGGACTCGCGGGAGACAGCAGGTAAGCCAGCACGACGCCTAGCAATAGCCCGAGGCTGGCCAGCTCGTTGCCGAAGAATGTGACTTCGCTGAAGTCGGCCAGCACTCGTCTGATGGTCCAGACAAGGCCATGAGCGCATGGTTGGACGGACAGCCGGGACGGGCATGCAGGCTGCCAGAATCGGGCCGTTCGTACCAGACCAGGGTATCGCTCGCACAAGGCTAGAGCGAGGGCACAAGCCCCGGCGACGCCCAGCATGTTGCCGGTTACACCGGGCAGGTTCAAAGGCACACACACGTAGTTGAACAGAAACAGGCTCGAAGGCGTCACTAGCAATGCTCCAAGCATTGCCCCCGTGAGTAGTACACGCCAGCCTCCACCGTACAGCATCACCATCATCGCAGGGACAGAGATGAAGGACACATAGGTGGGCTGCCAATTTCCTTCTTGCAATGTCCACCCCCAGAGAAGATGACTGGTCATCAAGCTCAATAGTGAACTGCCGATCAGCCAAGGCCACAGCCCGGTACCATGACAAATCGCGAACCCTTGCAAAGGATGGTCGCGAAGATGCGCCCGATGAGCGAGCCAGGCTCCCGCCAGCAAGCCAAGGCCGGGCAACTCGTGCTTGTAGAAGGTGGCCTCGCTGAGATCACCGAGTATCCAGCGCAGGCGTCCGAGCGGATCGTTGATATGCATTAGCAAATCCGCATAGTCTGGCCATACGCCCAGCCATTGCTGAGCTCTTCCGCTGATGAATTCGATGGTGAGCACGCAGAGCAGGGAAACAGCCAGGCAAAGGGCAAGATGGGAAAAGATACTGTAACGAAGCGGTTCGAGAGACTTGTCCATCTGATCGGCTTTCCTGATTGGAAGGCCACCAGTAAGCGGTCAGGCGCCTTGTCTCAACAATCAGATGCGTCCGAGCGCTGCGAGGGAAACGTCCATTTTCAAAAAAGTTTTGGCTGATGGCAAGCTGCAAGCTGACCGGGCCGCTAGCCCAGGCGTTCGAAGCCTTCCAGGCCAGCGCCGGATGCCCCGAGGCCACGCCCGGCCTGCCGCCTGCACCCCAGAAAGGACAAAACCCCT
>NZ_JADNYP010000024.1 GCF_015680705.1 Pseudomonas fulva
AAGGGGGGAACGGTGTCCTGTCTTTCATGGGGCTCGTTCAGGTACCTGGTTCCAAGGGGAAGCTGCCGCCAACTACGCAGGCCCCTTCAATACCAATGCGACCATTCAACAGGTTGGCCTGAAGCTGGCGTTGAGTCCGTCATTCAATGCAGGTGCCCTCCTCTACAAGTTTGACACTATCAAGAAAGACACGCTCGACCTGTCTGGCAAAGAACTGGATATCTACGGAGAGTGGACGGTCAATGAGCACTTGTTGGTGCTGCCGCTCGTAGGCTTCTACAAGCCGGATAACAGCACCGAAAACGGCGGTAGCCAACTCGGCAGCAACCGGACCAACGTCTACGCTCAGCTGCTGTTCGTAACCAATTTCTAAGCCCTATAAGCGCGCCTGCCCATGGCGCGCTCTAGCCAGCCCCGCCTGATCTCGACGATTTCAGGCCACCTCCTGCCGGGGCTGCCATTCGCGAGACAGCGCCCATGCATTCCTCGATATCCATTCGCCTGAAGATTGTGGTTGTTTCTCGCCTGTGTTTGTTGGCCATGATAAGCCTCACGACGGGCATGAACCTTTACCAGAGCAGCGCCGGCAATCGCCTGACCGGCAGCGAAAGCCGCAAGATGCTCACCATCAGTGCTCAGGCGCAACTGCAAGCCAAGGCAGCTGAACAGGCTCTGGTACTGCAAAAGAGTTTTCACTCAAGCCTACAGCTGATGCAGTCTCTCGTTGATCAAGCCAATGACCTCCGGATCATGGTCAAAAATCGTGACCTCGGTGCGGGAGTTCTTCGCGAAGAGCTGGACAGGCAGCTCAAAACAGCTTTCGAGCACAATTACGATTCTTCGTATTGCAGAACTTGCGACTCAAGCGGGCCTGCCAGCCGGCGCTCTGAACGTGGTAACGGGCAGCGGCGTGACTGGAAAAGCGCTCATTGACCATCCCGGCAGCAACAAGGTTTCGTTCACTGGTTCGGTGCCGACGGGTATCGCGGTTGGCAAGAGCGCCATGGAAGCCAAGCTGACCCGAGCCACTTTGGAACTTGGAGGGAAAAACGCCGTAGGCTTCCTGCGCGATGTTGATCTCGACAAAGCCGCAGATGGGATCATCGAAGCGGGTTTCCTCCATTCAGGCCAGATCTGTGCAGCTGCCGAGCGTTTCTATGCGCACCGCTCTCAGATTGAACCACTAATGGAAAAATTGGCGCAGCGCCTGGCAACGCTGAAGATTGGCTCGCCCCTGGATGAATCGACCCAGTTTGGTCCAGTCACCAACAAGCAACACCAACAAAAGTTGGAGGAGTTCTTCAACACTGCCCGAAATGAAGGCAACCGCATCGTCCACGGTGGCAATGCAATTCATGGCCCCGGCTGCTACGTAGAACCGACCATCATCCTCGCAAACTCAGCTCAAGACACACTGCTGACTGAGGAGACGTTTGGCCCAATCGCCACCTTCCTTCCTTATGACACCGAGGAAGAACTGCTTCACCTGATGAACGACACGCCTTACGGCCTGAGCGCGAGCATCTGGACAAATGACCTCTCCAAAGCCCTGCGGTTGGTGCCTGAAATTGAGGCTGGCACCGTGTGGGTGAACATGCACACCATGCTTGACCCGGCCGTTCCATTTGGAGGAGCGAAAGCGTCTGGTATCGGCCGTGAATTTGGCGCTGCCTTCATCGATGACTATACCGAGTTGAAGTCGGTAATGATCCGCTACTGACGCTGAACAGGCGCTCTCGGAAACCCGGCGAAAGCCGGGTTTTCGCTTTTTAGGTAACGGTCAACACGACCATTTCAGTTTTTGGCACTCTCAGACAACAGCTTGCATCTTGAGTCATGTTGTCTGGCGCTGACCAGGCGTTAAATATGGCGCAAATGGCCCACGCGTCGGCGTGGTTCCATCACTCCAACAAAAGATGCGCCGATGCGTCCAATGAGCTGTCTCTGGACGAGTTTCTCGGCAAGAGGTATCCGAAATGCTATCTGTCGAAACGCCCACCACCTACTACACCGCGACGCGAAAGTACGACCTGAATTTTCCCGATCTGGACCAGGTGATCGACACGGAGGTTGTCGTGATTGGCGGCGGATTCTCCGGAGTGAACACTGCGCTTGAGCTGGCAGAACGAGGCGTAAAAGATATTGTACTGCTGGAGTCTCGATACCTCGGCTTCGGTGGCTCGGGGCGTAATGGTGGTCACGTCATGGCAGGTATTGGACATGATCTCGAGAAAATTCGGAAAAGCGTAGGTGAAGAAGGTTTGCAAGCCGTTTTCGAGATAAGCGACCTTGGGGCCACGATTATTCGGGAACGGATAGCCAAGTACGACATTGATTCAGCTTGGGTGCTCGCATTTTTGAGAACACTCCTGCACTGGAAGTCACCTACGGTGACACCATCACGGTGCGGACCGCAAAAGGTGTAGTCCGGGCACAGAAGATTCTGTGGTCCTGCGGCGCATTCCTTGATCGCATGGAACCCTACCTGGATAAGCGTATCGTCAATACTTACGCTTATCAGCTGGTGACAGAACCACTTCCAACCAGCCTCATTGAGCAAATCAGCCCAATACGCGGCGCTTTCAGCGATATCCGCCCCTGTGATTGACTACTACCGCGTCACCAATGAAAACCGCGTTCTCTTTGGGTCGGCGACCAAGGTCCTTGAATACATTCCAAATGACCTGAAGGCTTGGAACCGCGGCCTGATGTTGAAGGTGTTCCCTTATCTGAAGGATGTGAAAATCGACCTTGCATGGGGTGGACCGATGGAATGTACCGCCAACCTCTTCCCGCAGATCGGCACTCTCCCCGGCCATCCCAATGCGTTTTTTGTCCAGGGCTACTCGGGCTTTGGTGTCACCCCAAGCCATGTGGTGAGCCAGGTCGTTGCGCAGGGAATGTTGGGTGGGTCTCGTCACTGGGACGTCATGAGTTCCATAAAACCCGCCAAGGTAGTGGGTAAAGAAAACTGGCGGAACGTGATTTGTACCTTGGGTAAGATCAGCCACCAATTGGCTGGCTACACCAACGGGCGCCGTTGAGTAACGCGATTTTCTTAGCTGTTAGCCGATATGCAGTCGCTGGCACTACGCCGGCGGCCTGGCGCTAATGACTTGATCCGGCAAACACTGTGGACTCGCCCGCCATGCCTCATGCGCCCCGTCATTGAAACGGAGGTCTCAATAGAAGCACCTCATCCAGATCGATCACTGCCCCCGTAAACGTGGATAGCTCACGAGATCCCTTCACAACCTTCCAAAACGCCTCATCCTATGGTTGCTCCGTCAGAAAAACTGCGGTCACAAATCAAAGCGTTCGCAGACCAAGGGCTGGGGCAGACGGAGATCGCCAAGCGACTGGGCATATCCAGGCATACGGTAGTCAACCATCTCAAGAAAATCGGCTGATCTCTGATGAAACCGTTGGGTCTGTTGCGACACCTCTGACACGAAGTCCCCCGGCCCAGATGTGTGGCCTCCAGACGGGGGCGCGGGAAGAGGTCTGCGCTGAGTAATACGAAAAAATCCGCCCAATCTACCCGAGTGCGTGGCAAAGGTAGATTGGTCGAGCTTGAGAAAAGCGGGTCAGGAATAGGCTAATTAATGGAAGAAGCCGAGCAGCAAGGTTGCGCCGATCACGGTAGCTGCACCACCGATGCGGGTAGAGATCTGCGCGAACGGCATCAGCGACATCCTGTTGCAGGCAGACAAGATTGCAACATCCCCTGTCCCACCTAACCCGCTGTGACAGCACGTCACAATTGCAGATTCGATAGGGAACATCTTCAACCAGTTGCCGATGAGGAAGCCGGCAAGCGTCATAGCCGATACCACCGAAGCGCAGACGACCACGTATCCCACCGAGAACACGCTGGCGACACTGTCCAGCGGCACGTAGAGCATTCCCAGGCCGATCATGGTTGGCCAGATGAACGCCGTGGAGATCAGTTTGTAGAAGCGTTTGCTGCCCTTCTCCAGCTTATCCGGCAGCGCCCGCAGGTATTTGAAGAGTACCGCAGCCAGGATCATCATCACAGGCCCTGGAATGTGCACCAACTTCTCCAGCAAGCCACCCAGCACAAAGAAAGCACAGATCAGGAGCACACCAGCGCCCATGTAACGGAAGTCGATCGACGGGTCTTCTTCGTGATCTTCCTGGAACAGGTCATTCTCTTCCCGAGCCCGGATCAGCTGACCATCACCAGTGAGTTTCGGCTTACGCATTGCCAATCGCGCGAGCACGCCAGCAGAGATGATCGCGATGATGTTGCCTACGACAGCGGCTGGCACCAACTGCGCAACGTATTGCTCGGGAGCGCCTCCAAGTATGTGTGAATACGCCAAGGACAACGGCAGGATGCCCTCCCCGATGCCTCCGCCGATGATCGGCACGATGATGAAGAAGAAGGTGTGGTAGACGCTATACCCGAAAGCTACACCGACAGCAATCCCAGCCAGCACCGCTGCCAAAGTTCCTATGGCCAACGGCACAAACATGCGAATCATGCCCTGCACCAGGATGGTTCGGTTCATGCCCAGGATGCTGCCTACGACCAGCGATGCGATGACGAAGTAAAGGAAATTCGCATCCTTCATCAGCATCTTGGTGGCATCAATGGTGGTGCTACCGAAAAATCCGTAGTACACGAGCACGGAGGGGAGCAACAGGCAGAGGATTGCCCCGCCACCGATATCACGGAGCAAAGGCAAGCGTTGTCCTAACTGCCCCAGGAACATGCCCATGGTCATGATGACAGCAAGGCCACCAATCATGGTTTTCGGTAGATAGCCGAGGTGGGCGGAGAGAAAAACGATGGTGGCAATGCCGATGAAATACGGCAGCGGTATGACACCGATTTGGTAGTTCAAGAACGAGCTGAGGGTTCGGCGTTTGGGCGCAACAAGGGTAGCACTAGACATGCTGACGTCCTCTATTTGTTTTTGTACGAGGATTGGCCCCGTTCACGGTTTTCGGGGTTGGAGGAGATGCTATCCTTCCCAATTCAGTAGAAAAACCCTCTCAGTATGTCGACTATGAACACGAAGCATGAAGAATCGCCCTTGCCTGAAGACCTCCGGGTGTTTCTCACCGTGGCAAGAAAGTCCAGTTTTGCGGCGGCGGCGGAGGAGCTTCAGCAGTCCCCTGCCTACGTCAGCAAACGCATCAAAATCCTCGAGGAAGCCGTGGGAACTCGGTTGCTGCATCGCAGTACTCGCCGTATGGCGCTGACGGACGCTGGCGTGCGAGCTCAGCAGTGGGCGGCGCGAGTGCTGGACTCGATCGACGATTTCATGGGTGAGATAAGCCAGGTGCGTAAGGCGCCGCGCGGACTTTTACACGTCTGCAGCAGCTTCGGGTTTGGCCGTAACTATGTGGCACCTGTAATCGCCGATCTGGCCGTCTCCTATCCTGATCTGGAGGTACGCCTGGACGTGTTTGACCGTGTGGTCGATATCGTTGCGGAGGGGTTCGATCTTGAAATCCGGGTTGGAGACGACATACCTGAGCAGCACATCAGCCGTTTGCTGGTATCGAATCGCAGGGTCATTTGCGCAACCCCGGAATATCTTGAAACCAGGGGCACGCCACTGACACTTGAGGATCTCTCTCAGCATGACTGCCTGGTGCTGAAAGAACGCAACAACCCATTTGGTGTATGGAGTCTGAAGGGAGCTCAACGAGAAGAGACAGTTCGCGTCAACGGCAGGCTGTCTTCGAACAACGGGGAGATCGTGCTGCAGTGGGCACTCAAGCACCAAGGCCTGCTGTTGAGATCCCTCTGGGACGTCAAGCCCCTGCTCGAGCAAGGCAAGCTGGTTCAGGTGCTTCCAGAATACAGCCAAAGCGCTAACGTCTGGGCGGTCTACCCGACCCGATTGGCGGATTCCGCAAAGCTGCGTGTTTGTGTGGAGTTCTTGGAAGAGCGCTTCAGCCGTCTTCGGCCTGACTGAAGCGCACGCCGTTTGTTGGCCGGCGCGCGGGGCGGTAGCTCTGGAGAGGATCAAATCTGGTCTGATGGGATCAAGTTAGTGATCCCTATCATCGAAGGGGGCAACATCCTACTGGCGGAGACCACATTATCTCCCGCGCCCTTTGCGAGGCGGGAGAGTGATCATGGCTCTTGTTTACTCACTCGTCCGGCATGATTCAACGGGGTAGCGAGATCGGGAAAAGTCATGCTAGCCAGGGATTGGCCTGCAGGTACTGAGCTTCGAATGCTCGGATTTGATCACCTCGCACCAGGGTGCTGCCAATCGCATCCAGGCCTTGCAGGAGTGCATTTTTGCGCAACGCATCAATCTGAAACTCAATGGCACGACCATCGACGAGCAGAATCTGCTGAGCCTTTAAATCCACCGCGATATGAGCAGCACCAGGCTCGCTGACGACTTGGCCAAGCTCCTTGAGCTCTGACGGAGACAGCTGGATTGTCAATACACCATTGCGTTGGCAGTTGTCGTAAAAAATGCCGGCGAAGCTGGTGCCGATAAGTGCGCGAATCCCCAGTTGCTTCAGACCCCAGACCGCATGCTCCCGGCTCGAGCCACAACCGAAGTTGGGGCCAACGACCAAGAAACGACTCTGGTTCCAGGGAGCTTGATTCAGGACAAACTCCGGGTTCGGCGATCCATCGGGCAGGAATCGCAGATCGAAGAAAACACCTCGATCAAGCCCGTTGCGGTCAATCCCCTTCAAGAACTGCTTCGGCATGATTACATCAGTGTCAACGTTGGCCGCGAGGAACGGTGCCGCGACGCCTTCAACGAATTCGAACGGTTGCATATCAGGCCTCCAGGCTCAAGGAACGAACATCGACTAAGTGGCCGCTGATAGCCGCAGCGGCGACCATGGCTGGACTCATCAGGTGGGTACGAGCCCCCTGCCCCTGGCGGCCCTCGAAGTTGCGATTGGTGCTGGAGGCGCAACGGTCTCCTGCAGCCAACACGTCGTCATTCATTGCCAAGCACATGGAGCAGCCCGACTGACGCCATTCGAACCCTGCTTCACGGAAGATCTGCGCCAGGCCTTCAGCCTCTGCCTGGTCTCGGACGAAAGTTGAGCCCGGGACAATCATGGCTCGCACACCGTTGGCCACAGCTCGGCCTTTCACAACCCGTGCAGCATCGCGCAGATCCTCGATCCGAGCGTTTGTGCAGGAGCCGATGAAGGCGTGGCTGATACGAATGTCGGTCAATGCGGTACCAGGCTGCAGATCCATGTAGCGCAGGGCACGCTCCAGATCTCTGCGCAAGATCAGATCCGGTTCGCTGAGTGGATCAGGCACAGTGGCCGAGATCGGAGCAGCCTGATCCGGGCTAGTGCCCCAGGTCACCATCGGCTGAAGGTCATCCACGTGCATGTGGACTTCGCGATCAAAGGCCGCGCCAGGATCCGTGAACAGCGAACTCCAGCGCTCTACTGCATGCACCCACAATTCACCTTTGGGTGCTCGCGGCTTGTCCTGGAGGTATTCGAAGACCTTCTCATCCGGTGCCATGAAGGCACCACGAGCACCCGCCTCTACCGCCATGTTGCAGATGGTCATTCGGGCCTCGACACTCAGGGCAGAAATGGCCGGCCCTGCGAATTCGATGGCGTAGCCAGTGGCGCCAGATGCACCGATCTGCCGGATCAGCTCCATGATGATGTCCTTGGAAACCAACCCCGGCCCGGGCTTGCCTTCAACGGTTACGCGCATGCTTTTTAGACGCTTGTACACGAGTGTCTGGGTCGCCAGAAGGTGCTCGATTTCAGACGTACCGATGCCGAAGCCAAAGGCGCCCAGCGCACCGTATGTGGTCGTATGGCTGTCCCCAGCCGCGACCACCATCCCAGGCAAGATGAAGCCCTGCTCCGGCGCTACGACGTGTTCAATACCCTGGCGCTTGTCCAGGACATCAAACAGCTCAATACCAAAGTCACGGCAGTTCTGTTCGAAGTAGTTCACTTGCAGCGCGCCGCCCGCATCGGGCATGTCAGCGATACGCTCCGGCGCAGTCGAGTTCACATGGTCAACCACACACAACGTTGCCGACGGACGCCAAACCTTGCGGCCGGCCTCGCGCAAGCCACTGAATGCTTGCGGGCTGGTGTATTCGTTGGCCACCTGGCGGTCGATGTAGAGTAGCACATGGCCCTGGTCATCCAGTTCGCAGACGGTGTGGGAGTCGATGTGCTTTTGATAGAGGGTCTTAGGGGCGTTCTTCAAGGGCTTCAACCTTTGTTATTTTATTTGCCAGATAAATCACGACCTCTCCACGCAGTGGCTGTCACAGATTAGGGACTGCCGAGGCCGGGGATGTGCGGTCGTAGGTATTGCTCACGGTGATTGCGGGACGAGCGACAGGCCTATAATAACGAGCCAGGCAGCAGCATCAACTGGATCAAAGTGAAGCCTGAATTTACGATTCATGTTGAATCCACTCAGCTGGCAATCGCATGCACGACGCTGAAGGAGAGTGAGATGGGTCATCGGTAAGCGTCCGTGCAGGTCACATACTCCCCTTGGGCCAGCAGGTCGACCACACCAATGAAGCTGTCCATACCACCGGAGAACAGACACACGCTTGTGGGTGTCGCGCTCCTAAAGAGTTCCACGATGGGTGCCAGCTATTCCAAGCCTTCCGGCCGGGCACGAAGAAGATCCTCCATCGATCGCTGGTTAAGAAATGCAAGGTCGAGGCAAGCAGCGCTGACATCGAAGTCCACAACGCAGGATCTGCCACAGACACGTAAAGGTCGATCTCACGCGTCCAGGCATTCTGGGATTCGGTCTTCCGGGATATCCGCGTATCAGCCGCGGTAAGCGCCCCGGCTACGAGGGCGAGGTCGATTGAAGTCTCGCTGGGGCGCATGCCCTTATTCGCAAGCTGATCGATCGCTTGCCCGATACCAAAGCTCAGACGTTGGTAACCATCCAGGAATGAGATTGCGGTTTCACGGCTTCCTGGGTGCTGAATCTCGATCGGGTTAATATCACCGGCGCCGAGCCTGCAGATTATGCTGTGGTGTCTCATTGTGCTGCCTCCCTGCAACGGCAATGATCTCAAACGCCGACTCGTAAATTCGACTGATCACACCCTGGATGTCCTGGTCAGTCAGCCCTAGCAATCCCTCCAGTCCATCGGATAGCCGCCCGCGCGTGGCGCCGGTAATGAAGTCGTGAAGCTCGGTCTGCATACGCTCGACCGCGTCAACGTCATCGGGAATGGTCACGCCTCGCTGACCAAGGTCGGCCATCACCATCCCCTCGATCGACTGCGACACGAAATCCAGGAAGAATTCGTTCATCTGCTCGGGTGTCATTTCGTCGAACGTGGTTTCGCCGGACTCTACGAGCGCGATGACATTCTCGAGCATGGCCTGATGTGCCACTGCCTCGTCGACCGCCCCGCCGGCGGGACATACAAACTCAACGAGACCATGAATACTTCAGAAGATGGGCCTCCTGCCAGGCCATTCAGATTCAGCCGGCGCAACACCTCGGCGGCACCAAAGCGCTGCACATCCCTGATGACGTCAAGCAGGCGACCAGCCGCTGCGCGGGATGCTCCCATTCGCCGGGCCGCACGTCCAGCCCCGCCTGTCTCGCTTCTCACGTAGCCGGAGAGAGCCCTACCCAGCGCGCTGCGGCTTCCTGTTCTGGCAAAGCGCGTGAATTGTGTTCGAGCAGGCTGCAGCTTGGCCGTGCCACTGTTATCCACGGGGCGCTGTCCTGACAGACCTCCCTGCCCTGGCTGATTTGGATTGTTCGGAGTGTTTGGATCGCTGGAAGGATTTGAGGAATGCCCAGCTTCACCGGCAAGCCAGGCGCCGGGATGCGGAACGGTACCTGGATCAGCTTCTCGAGGTAATTGCGTACGTAGTTCGACGGGCCTGAGCTTTGCGGGAGGTCTGGGAAATGCTCACGCACTGCATATTCGATCATGGCTTCGTCAGCACCGATGACGAACGCGGTGCGCTCAACGAACAGGAACAGCCGTATCGCTTCCAGCGTTTCGATAGCCGTTTTCGGCAGGCACCGGTCGAGGTCGTCCACAATGACAACGAGCTGGTCGATGTCAGCGGCGTCCAGCAGCTCTTGGAATTCCTCTCGGAACTTATGAATGTGCTCAGGGAGCTTCTCGCTGTCGTCACCGCCTTCCTTGAGGAAGTCGCCGATCTTCTCGGCCGCTCCCTTCAGATCATCCTTGCTCACATGGTCCGATGGGTTGGCGACAACCGACGTGACCAGGTTATACACCCCCTTCAACTGATCCATAGTGGGGATGCCGGTTATGACAGTGAACGCGAAGCCACCGGCTTTGCGCGCGACCTTCAGCCAGTCAACACGCTTGAACACCTTGGCCGCAGCCGCTTTCACTTTTGCTGAGTTTAGCCTGGCTCGCTTCAGCTCATCGACGATAGTTTCGATGGCTACCGTTTTGGCGTCTTCAAACCCTTCGAACGTCCAGCCGTTAAACCAGATACAGCAGACACGATCGTTGGCTTTGAGCTCATCCTGCGTCAGGCGCTGGACGCTGGATTTACCGGCACCCCACTCCCCGTGCACACCAATGGTGATGGGGATGTCAGCGGTATCCTTGATGAGCTCACAACCGTTTTGGAGATCGCGCTGTAGTATAGCAAGTCCGTTGCGGTTTCCTGGTCGTTTAAAAACACTGCGCTTTCCCTCGCCTGCAATCTGCTGATGGTGTGCAGTTATACAGACAATGATCCAGCAAGCGCCAATGCCACTGGCAGCTGTGCGTGAATCTGCACATGGAGTGTTAGGTCAGGTGCCCTGATAAGCTGAAATCTCACGTAGGCTCTACATGAGATATCGATTGTAACGCGCTACAGCATTGTTCATAAGCGAGTCAAAGACAGGTCTGGCGATGTACCGTACTACTGCCTGGCTTCCATACACTGAAACGGGGTAGTCGTGAAAGAACTCCATCAATGCGTCAGCCACACCAAATCTGCGTCACGAACTGCAGCAGCATATTTCCTCCAGATGATAACTATCGACCCATGCCGCCAAACCCTGCAATAAACTCTGCCAGGTAAGGGCTGAAGATTTTGGTTGAGAGAT
This sequence comes from Pseudomonas fulva, assembly GCF_015680705.1. GTDB lineage: Bacteria > Pseudomonadota > Gammaproteobacteria > Pseudomonadales > Pseudomonadaceae > Aquipseudomonas > Aquipseudomonas fulva_C. The sequence goes on from NZ_JADNYP010000024.1 coordinate 11,078, forward strand.
GAGTCAATTGGGCGAAGAGCTGGCTTCCATGCTCTGGAGTAAATACTTTGGTCGATCGACCTAGCCCGGCGGCGCTATCGAAAAAGTAATAACGTCGGTCAAATGCTTGAAGAGCATCTACACCAACCGACTGCCTAGGGAATAAGAATGAATAATTCCATAACGGGGATAAAGAAACATTCGAACCATAGCCTGGATTAAACGCCACTTAGAATCATTCCCACCAATCGAGGCGCCAATCTCAACGCTGGGACATAAACGCCTGCACTGACAGCAACGCGCCTACCACCTTTGGAGGCAGAGAGGGATGAGCCAAGCGGCCATTCGGCAGCGCCTCACGATGCTCGTGTTCGTTGTTGTCTTATCATGCCTGAGCCAGCGCACGCGTGGATCGAAACCTGATCATCAGGTAGCTAAGCGCAGAGCCTATACCTGCGGCAGCAATCACGATACACATCGGTCGTGGTGAATCATGGGCCAGGCTTCCAACCCAGGCACTGAACACGGCGCCCAGAGCAAACTGGGTCGAGACCGCCAGCCCCGCGGCGGCTCCCGCGTTCTCAGGAAAGCGTTTGAGCAAGCTCGCAACACAGTTCGCCCCCATAAGCCCCGTGACGCTGACGTATAGGATCACGAAACCAACAATACCCCAGAGCGTCATCGACTCGCTGCTGCTTAGCACGATCAAGCCCACTGCAGAGACGCCTGCGAATGTTGCCCCGACCCCCAGCATCGGCAGGGCGCCGAGCCGGCTCACCAAGCGGGCATTAGCCACTGTCATGATGATCACGCCGCCAATGTTCAGTGCGAACAACCAGCCGTAGCCATGGGGCGAGACGCCGAAGTATTCGATGTAAACGTAGGGAGACGCCGTGATGAAGGCGAACATTCCACCAAACGAAAGCCCCATGCACAGAATGTAGGCGACCGCCGTCGGGTCGGTCGCGATGCGCCAGTAACCCAGCAGCGCAGCGGCGATCGACTGGCTGCGATTGTCGGGATGATGCGTCTCCCGGATGCTGAATATAGAGGCGAGCAGGCAAGTGGTCGCGAAAACGAACAGCCCGGCAAAAATCACCCGCCAGCCATCGATAAGCATCAGAAAACTGCCCGCCAGCGGAGCCACGAGCGTGGCAAGCATGGTGACCAGATGCATCAAGGACAAGGTTTTTGCGGCTTCGCCTAGGGAGAACAGATCCCTGACGATGGTACGCGCCAGCACCGATGCTGCGGCCCCACCGAGCGCCTGGAGGAAACGCCAGGTGATAAGTTGCTCCACTGAAGTCGCTAGCATGCATCCCACCGAGGCCACTAGATACAGCGCCATCCCCCCGAGCAGCAGTGGCTTGCGCCCGTAACGGTCCGAAAGCGGGCCGTAGAAGAGCATGCCGATGCATAGACCCGCCAGGAAGACGCCAATGGTCATCTGCACGCTCGCAGCGCTGGCATTCAAATCCTCGGCAATGGAGGGCAGGCTGGGCAGATAGGTATCTATCGATAACGGTGCAAACGCCACCAGGGCAGCCAGCAAAATGATCAGGCGTCGCGGGTTGTCCAGCATGTGTGCTCCACAGAGATTTCAACGGTCGCCAAAAAGATAACATCTTAACGTTATGGCGCACACTCTGTCTCTGCAAACGCTGTGTTCCTATGGCTCTATTCTCTTCAAGTCGTCAAGTAAAGAGATCAGCTGGTCCATTTTCTCTTGACCGAACTGCGCATGGATCTTTTGGTAGTTTCTTTCCATGTCGCCGCTCATGGTGGCAAAGAGCGCCTGCCCACGTTCAGTGAGCCTCACGAAGACCCTGCGCTGATCCTGTTGGGATTTCTGACGCAGAACGATGCCATCACGCTCCAACCGGCTGAGCACACCGCTCATGCTCGGTTTCAGAATGCATGCCTGGTGCGCCAGTTGGTGGCTCTCCAACTCGCCCTGCTGGCTGAGAATCCGAATGACCCGCCATTGCTGCTCCGTGAGGTCGTGCTCATTGAGCGACGGCCTGAAAAATGCCATCGCGGCCTCTCTGGCTTGCAATAGAGTCAAAGTAAGAGAAGGTCTAGGTTTAGCCATGATCAAACCACGTTAAGTAAGCGAAACGGCAGCTCATCAGCATGCCCGTATAGGTGTCGCGACAGTCATCGGGGGCCAATCGGCGCCCCTGGAAGACATTCTGGCCAGGTCACCGACCTGATTTGGGCAGAACCCATGAAAAGTACAATTTCTCCCACGAAAACCTCATTTTCGGTGGGATACGTAGCTGCGACCATCTGGATACAACAATCAAGATGACCGGAGCACTCCAACCGTGTCCAGATCAGTTCAATCCCGCGTGCCGTTGTCGGTAGTCCCCTGGCGTCAAGCTGGCATAGCGCTGGAAGAAACGACTGAAATAGGCCGGATCCTTGAAGCCCAGCTGATAGCAGACTTCGTTTGCCGAGCTACCGCTGAAAAGCAGCAGTCGCTTGGCTTCCTGCATGAGCCGTTCCTGTATCAGCCGCTTGGAAGGAAGATCAGCAATCCGGCGGCAGACATCGTTGAGCCTCGGTTCCGTGACGCCGATTCCCGCAGCGTACCGAGAGAGTGGCCAGTGCTCACGGTAGTGAGCCTCGATCAGCTCGTTGAACCGGTGGAAGATCTTCAGATCCTCCCTTCGTGCCGGGGTCGCTTTAGCGGAGTTGGAACACAACCTCAGAAGGCTGATCATGATCAGCCGGGTCAGGTTCTCCAGGGCTGCACTGCGCCCGGCTCGCTGTTCGGCTATCTCGGAACTCAGTTCTTCGAACAGCAGCTCAACGCGCCTGGCCTCGGCCTGGTACATCGGCCCAAGGTCAGACAACGCCACGCACGCAGGTGCAACCTGAAGTCCCGAGGACACCAGACCTCTGTCGGCCTCGATCAATTGCCAGACCAATTGCTGCCGCACGGTCAGCACATGCCCATCGCTATCTGCCTCAGTGACGAAGGAGTGCGCGACCGTTGGTGGCGTCAGGAAGAACATCGGGCCGGACTCGATGTATTGCTGATCATCGAGATAGACACGCACGGTGCCCGTCTTCACGCAATGGACCTGGAAAAATCGGTCATGCCGGTGAACCGGCATGTTCCTACCGAAAAAACCGGCCAGGTTGCCCAACCGGTCGTAATGAACTTCGCTATCGCTATAGCGCTGGTCGTACACCTGTCCAATGTTGATGTTCGGGATGGGTTGCCGATCGCTCATCGTTTCGTACTCATTCTTGTCGCCGTCTCAGCTGACCGCTTTGCCTATGTTGCACCGACCAGACAAGCAGCGCTACGCATAAGTGCTTGACGATCGTTAACATATTAAATATAACGTTAACACATTAACGATTTACGGGTAAGGCTTTTCCGCCCTACCACTGCCAGGAGAAAAGCATGAGCCATGCCTTGCATGACGCTGCGAACGGCACCCTGTTTGGCGTTGCGCTGAACTACAACGGTCTGCTGAAGCAACGTCTCACTGAATTCGAACAGCCGCCGTACAAGCAGGCGCCGGTCAAGCCGGTGCTGTTCATCAAGACCCCGAACACCCGTAACGCCCATGGCGCCGACGTCATCCAGCCTGCCGGCGAGCGCCTGCAACCCGGCCCTGCGCTGGGCGTGGTGATCGGCAAGGACGCCAGCCGGGTGAGCGCCGCCGAGGCCTTGGCCCATGTGGCCGGTTACACCATCGTCAACGAATACAGCCTGCCGGAAGACAGCTACTACCGCCCGGCAGTCAAGGCCAAGTGCCGCGACGGATTCTGCGCGATAGGGCCTGAACTGGTCCCCGCCGATGCAGTAAAAGACCCTCATCAGTTGACCTTGAAGCTCTACGTCAATGGCAACGTCGTGCAGGAAAACACCACGGCCAACTTCGTGCGCAGCATTCCCCAACTGATTGCCGAGCTGAGCGAGTTCATGACACTGCACGCCGGTGACGTACTGATCACAGGCACCCCCGAGGGCCGTGTGGATGTGAAGCCTGGCGACTTCGTCGAGGTCGAGATCGCCAGCCTTGGGCGGTTGGCAAATACCATCGTGGCTGACACAGAGGGCCGAGCATGAAACACGCGCGCATTCGCTACGAGGGCAGCGTTCATGCTGTCACCGTCGAGGACAACAGTGCCATTCGCCTGGAAGACGGCCGACTTATCGCCGCAGAACAAGTCGAGTGGCTTCCACCTGCCAACGGTAGCATGTTCGCCCTGGGCCTGAACTACGCCGACCACGCCCGGGAACTGGCCTTCGCTCCACCTAGCGAGCCCCTGGCTTTCATCAAGTCGCCGGGCACATACACCGGCCACAACCAAGTCACTTGGCGCCCGGACAACGTCGAATACATGCACTACGAGTGCGAACTGGTCGCGGTCATCGGCAAGCCAGCAAAGAACGTCAAGCGCGAAGACGCCCTGGACTATGTCGCCGGCTACACCGTGTGCAACGACTACGCCATTCGCGACTACCTGGAAAACTACTACCGCCCCAACCTGCGGGTGAAAAACCGTGACGCCACCACTCCCATCGGTCCATGGATCGTCGACGCCGCCGATGTGCCGGACGTGAGCAACCTGAAGCTGCGCACCTGGATCAACGGTGAGTTGAAGCAGGAAGGCACCACCGCGGACATGATCTTCGACATCCCGCACCTGATCGAATACTTCTCCAGCTTCATGACCCTGCAACCAGGCGACATGATCGCCACCGGCACGCCGGAAGGTCTGGCCGATGTGGTACCGGGCGATGAAGTAGTGGTGGAAGTGGAAGGCGTCGCTCGCCTGGTCAACCGTATCGTCAGCGAAGCTGACTTCTTCAAGAACAACAAGGCATGAGCAGCATGATCAAGCACTGGATCAACGGCCGTGAGGTCGAAAGCAAAGACACCTTCGTCAACTACAACCCGGCCACCGGTGACGCCATTTGCGAAGTCGCCAGCGGCGGCGCCGAAGAAGTCGCCCAAGCCGTGGCGGCGGCCAAGGAAGCCTTCCCCAAGTGGGCCAACACCCCGGCCAAAGAACGCGCGCGACTGATGCGCAAGCTAGGTGAGCTGATCGACCAGAACGTGCCGAAGCTGGCCGAACTGGAGACCCTCGACACCGGCTTGCCGATCCACCAGACCAGGAACGTGCTGATCCCCCGTGCCTCGCACAACTTCGACTTCTTCGCTGAAGTCTGCACACGGATGGACGGCCACACCTACCCGGTCGACGACCAGATGCTCAACTACACGATGTACCAGCCGGTTGGCGTGTGTGGTCTGGTCAGCCCGTGGAACGTGCCGTTCATGACCGCCACCTGGAAGACCGCGCCATGCCTGGCGCTGGGTAACACCGCGGTGTTGAAGATGAGCGAGCTGTCGCCGCTGACCGCCAACGAACTGGGCCGTCTGGCCGCCGAGGCCGGTATTCCCAGCGGCGTGCTGAACGTGATCCAGGGTTACGGCGCCACGGCTGGCGATGCCCTGGTCCGCCATCCGGACGTGCGCGCCATCTCCTTCACCGGCGGCACCGCTACCGGTCGCAAAATCATGCAGACCGCCGGTTTGAAGAAGTACTCGATGGAGCTGGGCGGCAAGTCACCGGTCTTGATTTTCGAAGACGCTGACCTGGAGCGCGCACTGGACGCTGCGCTGTTCACCATCTTCTCGCTGAACGGAGAGCGCTGCACCGCCGGCAGCCGTATCTTCATCCAGGAGAGCGTGTACCCGCAGTTCGTCGCCGAGTTCGCCGCCCGTGCCAAGCGCTTGATCGTTGGTGACCCGACCGACCCGAAAACTCAGGTTGGCTCGATGATCACTCAAGCGCACTACGACAAGGTCACCGGCTACATCAAGATCGGCATGGAAGAAGGCGCACGGCTGGTTGCTGGCGGCCTGGAGCGCCCAGCCAACCTGCCTGCGCACTTGGCCAAGGGGCAGTTCATCCAGCCCACGGTGTTCGCCGACGTGAACAACAAGATGCGCATCGCTCAGGAAGAGATCTTCGGCCCGGTGGTGTGCCTGATCCCGTTCAAGGACGAAGCAGAAGCGCTGCAACTGGCCAACGACACCGAGTACGGCCTGGCCTCGTACATCTGGACCCAGGACATCGGCAAGGCGCACCGCCTGGCGCGTGGCATCGAAGCCGGCATGGTGTTCATCAACAGCCAGAACGTGCGTGACCTGCGTCAGCCATTCGGGGGCGTGAAAGGCTCCGGTACCGGCCGTGAAGGCGGGCAGTACAGCTTCGAAGTGTTTGCCGAGATCAAGAACGTCTGCATTTCCATGGGCAGCCACCACATCCCGCGCTGGGGCGTGTGACCTTTTTCCCAACGCACCGGGCGGTCTGCTGTTCTGACGACCGCTGGATCAGCCCGGTGCCGCGGGACTCACAACAATAAGGAGTCTCATCATGGGAAAAGTGGCACTTGCAGCCAAAATCACCCACGTACCCTCCATGTACCTGTCCGAGCTGCCTGGCCCTCGTCAAGGCTTTCGTCAGGCGGCCATAGATGGGCACTACGAAATCAGCCGCCGCTGCCGTGAGCTTGGCGTCGACACCATCGTCGTGTTCGATACTCACTGGCTGGTCAACGCCAACTACCACGTTCTGTGTGGAGAGCATTTCAAAGGGGTGTACACCTCCAACGAACTGCCGCACTTCATCAGCAACATGGAATACGAGTTTCCGGGCAACAAGGAACTGGGCCTGATCCTGGCCGAGGAATGCAATCGCCTCAACGTCGAGACCATGGCTCACCACGCGACAACGCTCGGCCCGGAATACGGCACCCTGGTGCCCATGCGCTACATGAACCAGGACCAGCACTTCAAGGTGATATCGGTCTCGGCGCTGTGCACTTCGCACTATCTGGCCGACAGCGCCCGCCTCGGTTGGGCCATGCGCAAGGCGGTGGAAGAGCATTACGACGGCACCGTAGCGTTCCTTGCCAGCGGTTCCCTGTCGCACCGCTTCGCCCAGAACGGCCAGGCGCCGGACTTCGCCACCAAGGTATGGAGCCCGTTCCTTGAAACCCTCGATCACCGCGTAGTGAAGATGTGGGAAAACGCCGAATGGGAAGAGTTCTGCGGGATGCTCCCTGAGTACGCCGCCAAAGGCCATGGCGAAGGCTTCATGCATGACACGGCGATGCTCCTCGGCGCCTTGGGCTGGTCGAAGTATGACGGCAAGGCCGAGGTAGTGACCCCCTACTTCGGTTCTTCGGGCACCGGCCAGATCAATGCGATCTTCCCGGTCACCCCGCAGGACGGCTCGGCGATTCCTGCGGCACAGTCCGCCAATCCGGCCGCTGTAGTTTCCACCAGCCGCCTGTAATCCACCCGCTTGCGCCTGGTCATTCTCGCAATGGCCAGGCGCCGCTCGCTGAGGATGCCCTCATGCCACACCTGGTTCTGCTCTACACCCCCGACCTGGAAACCGACGCCGACATCCCGGGTCTGTGCCGCGCCCTGGCCGACACCATGCTGGAACAGCGCGACACCGATGGCAAAGCCGTGTTCCCAACCGGCGGCAGCCGCGTGCTCGCCTACCCCGCCGCCCATTGTGCGGTCGCCGACGGCAAGGGCGAGTACGGCTTCCTGTACGCCAACCTGCGCATGGGCACTGGCCGCAGCGCCGAGGTGCACAAGGCAGTCGGCGACAGCCTGCTGGCGGTGCTCAAGGCCCGCCTCGACCCACTGCTGCAACAACGCCCGGTCGGCATCACCGTGCAGATCGACCACAGCACCGCCCAGGTCTACGACGCCAAGCACAGCACCTTGCATCCATTGTTCAACCGCTAGCATCCAGAACGCTCACTGACTCATTTCAGAACAAGTACAAAAACATGAGCACACTCGATCAAGCCTCGCAGCGCGAGGCGCAAGTTGAAAGCGCCGACAGTACTCACCGGGCAGTCACTTGGCGGCTGATGCCGCTGCTGCTGGTGTGCTATCTGTTCGCCCACCTGGACCGCATCAACATCGGCTTTGCCAAGATGCAGATGAGCCAGGACCTGCATCTGTCCGACACAGTTTATGGCTTGGGTGCCGGGCTATTCTTCATTGCCTATGCGCTGTTCGGCGTACCCAGCAACTTGATGCTCGACCGGGTCGGCCCGCGCCGCTGGATCGCCTGCCTGATGGTGGTATGGGGACTGTTGTCGACCAGCATGCTGCTGATCGAAAGCAGCAGCGTCTTCTACCTGCTGCGCTTTGCCCTGGGCGCGGCTGAGGCAGGGTTCTTCCCCGGCATTCTGGTCTACCTCAATCGCTGGTATCCGGCTGGTCGTCGCGCTCAGGTAACCGCGCTGTTCGCCATTGCCGTGCCACTGGCCGGAGTGGTTGGGGGGCCAGTGTCAGGCGCGATTCTGGCGTTCATGCACGACACCGGCGGGCTGCGGGGCTGGCAGTGGATGTTCCTGCTCGAAGGCGCCCCGGTGGTGGTACTGGGTCTCGTGGTACTGGCGGTACTGCCCGAGCACTTCGAGCGCGTCAGCTGGCTGAGTGCGCAACAGAAGGCCACCCTGCGTAACCAGTTCGGAGAGGAAGAACAGCGCAAGCCGCTGACTTCGTTCAGCGGCCTTTTCGCCAGCCCTGCGGTGTGGCTATTGGTGGCGGTTTATTGCGCAGTGATGCTGGCCGTAAACACGCTGGCGTTCTGGATGCCCAGCCTGATTCATGGCGCCGGTATCGGCAGCGATGCCAGTGTCGGCCTGCTCAGCGCCCTGCCCTATCTGGCCGGCTGCGTGTTCATGCTGTCCTGTGGGCGTTCCAGCGACCGCCAGCGCGAACGCCGCTGGCACCTATGCGTGCCCTTGCTGATGGCCGCTGCCGGTATCGCCATTGCCGCCATCGCCCCAGAGCAGGCGGTGCCGGTACTGGCAGGCCTGGTGCTGGCCGGTATGGGCGCCAGCGCCGCGCTGCCGATGTTCTGGCAACTGCCCCCGGCCTTCCTCAATACCCGTACCCAGGCCGCCGGCATTGCCCTGATCAGCTCATTGGGCAGCATTGCCTCGTTCTTTACCCCCTACTTCATCGGCTGGGTACGCGACACCACCCACAGCGCCAGCCTGGCGTTGTACGTCCTCGCCGTGTGCATCGCCCTGGGTGGCCTGCTGGTGCTGCGCACCCGGGCCTCCATCGTCAATCCGTGAATCAAGAGACCTTTACCATGCTAGACAACGCTTTCATTCAACAAGCTGCCGAACGACTCGACCAGGCCGAGCGCTCTCGCGAGCAGGTTGGCCAGTTCTCCCTGGAACATCCCGCCATCACCATCGAAGACGCCTACGCCATCCAGCGCGCTTGGGTGGCGAAAAAGATCGCAGCGGGGCGCAAGCTGGTTGGCCACAAGATCGGCCTGACCTCGCGCGCCATGCAAGTTTCATCGAACATCACCGAGCCCGACTACGGCGCCCTGCTCGATGACATGCTGTTCGACGAAGGCAGCGACATCCCCTTCGAGCGCTTCATCGTGCCGCGCGTCGAGGTGGAACTGGCGTTCATCCTCGGTAAGCCACTGAAGGGCCCTAACGTCACCGTCTTCGATGTACTCGACGCCACCGAGTGGGTGATCCCGGCACTGGAGATCATCGACGCCCGTATCCAGCAAGTCGACCCGCAAACCCAGGCTACCCGCAAGGTCTTCGATACCATTTCCGACAACGCCGCCAATGCCGGCGTTGTCATGGGCGGTCGTGCCGTACGTCCCAACGAGCTTGATCTGCGCAAGGTACCCGCTGTGCTCTACCGCAACGGCGTGATCGAGGAGTCCGGGGTCAGCGCCGCCGTGCTCAATCACCCAGCCAAGGGCGTTGCCTGGCTGGCCAACAAACTGGCGCCGTACGACGTCACTTTGCAACCAGGCCAGATCATCCTCGGTGGCTCCTTCACTCGCCCGGTGGCCGCACGCCCCGGCGACACCTTCCACGTGGACTACGACATGCTCGGTTCGATTGCCTGCCGCTTCGTTTGAGGATTTTCCCATGGACATGCCCGTCAACCACTTCAAGCAACGTCTGCGCAGCGGGGAGCCCCAGATCGGCCTCTGGCTGGGCCTCGCCAATGCGTACTGCGCCGAACTGGCAGCCAATGCCGGTTTCGACTGGCTGCTGATCGACGGGGAGCACGCGCCCAACGACCTGCGCAGGATGCTTGCACAGTTGCAGGCAGTGGCACCCTACCCCAGCCAGGCGGTGATTCGCCCGGTGATTGGCGATACTGCCTTGATCAAACAGGTGTTGGACATCGGCGCGCAAACCCTGCTGGTGCCGATGGTTGAAAGCGCCGAACAGGCGCGACAACTGGTTAAGGCTATCCACTACCCGCCATCGGGAATTCGCGGCGTAGGGAGTGCGCTTGCCAGGGCCTCGCGCTGGAACAGTATTCCTGGTTATCTGGATCATGCCGACGAACAGATGTGCCTGCTGGTGCAGATCGAGAACCAGGAAGGCCTGGCCAACCTGGACGAGATCGTTGCCGTGGACGGCATCGACGGCGTGTTCATCGGCCCGGCCGACCTCAGCGCGGCCATGGGCCACCGCGGCAACCCGGGGCACCCTGAGGTGCAGGAGGCGATCGAGGATGCCATCGTGCGGATCGGCAAGGCGGGCAAGGCCGCGGGCATTCTCAGTGCCGACGAAAAGCTCGCGCGGCGTTACATCGAGCTGGGCGCTGCATTCGTGGCGGTTGGAGTTGACACGACAGTGCTCATGCGAGGTTTGCAAAACCTTGCAGGCAAATTCAAAGGCTGTACCGTGACCACCGAGGGTGGCGGCGTCTATTGATGTTTGCAGCACACAATTAGAGGCGCGATTGCGCCTCTTTTGTTTTATTGATGTATCCGCTTGTGCATAGGCATCACGGCCATCGCTGAAGCTGCTTCAGGTCGTTAAGAAGCTCCATCAAGTGATCCAGCTTCTCCTCACCCAGGCTGACCTCCAGGTGCAGGTAGCTCTCCCCCATTCGCTTGCTCATACTCTCGAAGCACGCAACCCCTGCCTCCGTTAGGCCCGCCAGGACGATTCGTTGGTCATGGGCAACCTTATGCTTTTTTACCAACCCAGCTTTCTGCATGCGTGAAACCACTCCGGTCATGCTGGGAGCAAGAATACAGGCTAGTTCAGCGAGCTTGAGGATTTCCGTCGGCCCCTGCTCGTGAAGAATTCGAACCACCCTCCACTGTTGCTCGGTCAACCCGTGTGCGTTCAAGGATGGACGAAAGAAACGCATGGCAGTCTCCCTGGCCTGGAGCAGGCTGAGGGTCAGCGATGACCTGGACTTGATCATTTGGAGGTATCCCTCTAGTTAACGATGTCGTGCGAGCGCGGGTGGCAACCCCCATAAAAAAACGGCGCCTGAGCGCCGTTCACTTACAACATAAGCATCAGGTGCGGATGACCGCCTTCAGCACCTCTTTGAAGGCCTCGACCTGCTCCTTGCTGAATTGGCCGAACACTTTCTCTTGCTGCTGTCCGGCAATGGTCCAGAGCGCTTCGGTGTCGTCGACGCCTTTAACAGTCAAGCGAACACATTCACCAAAGTCTTCGACCAGACCTTTGCGCTTCAGGTTTGCCACAGCCTCCTCGATCTCCCGCGCAGGCATCGCAACTTCCCTCTGCAAATCCGCAAGGCTGAGGCCAGCATCGTTTTCCAGCACCATGAGCATGCGCGCTTCACTGGTGCGCAGGCCGGTCGAAAGCTGACGAGGCTGGTAGCTTGCCTGATAGGCACGCAGCGCTTGTGTCATGAGGTAGTAGATGTTGTGGCTCAAGCGCCCCTGGAAGTTACTGCTAGGTGGCTGACCTTCTTCGCGCTTGGTCATGCGTGTGTGTGGCAGCACCATCGAGTAGGCGCCCTGGTGATAGAGAAGCGGTGCACGGCCGAGATCATCGAATGCCAACACTTTGCCCACCAGGATCCAGTGGTCTCCACCGTCCAGCTGCTGATATTTCTCGCAATGGAAGCGCGCGGAGCAGTCTTCCAATACAGGTGCACCACCCACGCCAGCTTCATACGCAATGCCTGCGAAGCGGTCATCCTTCGGCCGGGCAAAATTGTTGGACAAGTCGATCTGGTCGGCTGCCAGCACGTTGACTGCAAAATGGGACGCTGCTTCGAACACCTCATGGCTGCTCGAACGCTTGTCGATGCTCCACAGGATCAGGGGTGGATCCAGCGACACTGAGTTGAAGCTGTTGGCAGTCACTCCTACCTGGCGACCACTTGGATCCCGGGCGGTAATCACGGTGACACCGGTAGCGAAGTTACCCAAGGCGCGACGGAATGCGCGTGAGTCGAACTCAAGGTCTGTAGTTTCGGTAGACATGCAAGACTCCCAAGCAAGCCCCGCAAGGCTTGCTCTCATTGTTTTTATGGGGCAGTTGGGTCGTTGGAGCGTCTTCAGACCATTGAAGGATCGGGCTCCAGGCCCATCAGCTCACGACCAAGAATTTGTGCGCACACATCGTAATCGGAGTAAGCGTGTGCACCGGTCATGTGCGAGTCGCGGAACAGACGCTGCATCTCATTGCTTTCAAACCATGCACCACCACCAGCCGCTTCCATCAGCCGATCTACCGCCTGGATGCACATCTTGGTTGCGTAGCCCTGATTAGTCCGCCAGAAGGCCAGCGTGCCGCGGGATGGATACTCATGACGCTCACTGTGCTCTGCAATCTCGTTCCAGCTCTTCTCAAGCAAGGCACGCGCGGCTGCGACCTGGTGAGTGGATTCAGCCAGACGCATCAGTGCAGGAGTCGCGGCGCCAACCGCCGCGCCGGTGTAGGCGCGAACTCGGTTTTTGGTCTTCTCACGGAAGACTTCAAGCATGCGCTCGGCAACGCCCAAGCTGATGGTGGAGAAGCCGCTCGCGAAATACGGGCGATAGGGTGCATAGAAAATCTTGCTGTCCGGGTAGAGACCGAAGCCAGCGGATTTGCCCTCCATCATGTCCTTTGCTTTCTGGATACGGTGTTCCGGGACAAAGGCATTTTCAACGATCAGCGTCTTGCTACCACTGCCTCGCATGCCGATCGCATACCAGTCGTCACGGATCTGATAATCGCTGCGAGGAAGGATCGCGAAGCAGTAGTCCTGGGTCCCTTCGGCGTTTTTACGCCGAAATCCCAGAATCGCCCACTCAGCGTGATCACAGCCCGAACTCCAGCCCATTTCACCGCCGAAGGTCACCCCGCCCTCGACTTCTTCAGTACGCCCAAAGGGAGCGATGCTGCTACTCGCTGTCGCGTCAGGATCGCTGCCCCATACTTCTTCCTGGAGCTTGGCTGGGAACATCGCCATCTGATGCGAGTGGGTGCAAAGCAGGCTCATTGCCCAGGCAGTGCTTGCACAGGAGCCCGCAAGCACTGCAATGCACTCGGCAAATTCAGGCAGTGAGATTTCCATGCCGCCGAATTTTTTGGGCAAGAAGGCTCGGTGCATACCGATGCCCTTGAGCAAGGCGATGTTCTCGGCCGGCACGCTACGATCTTTTTCCGCCTGCGGTGCATTGGCCGCAATGGCAGGCAGGACAGACTTCAGATCTTCCAGCAGCGGGTTGGGCTTTTTCATGGATGGTCTCTTTATTATTGGAGAATTCGTTCCAGGCTTCTGATCACCTCGCACCGCATGCGAGGGTCCGATCAGCCAGCCGTGTATTCGATGACCCATCCAGTATGTAATCGCGGCCGTTCGACCGAAATGCACGTTACGAGCAGAAAATTGTACTTTCCATGGGAAATTACGGCGCACAGTCGCGCCTCACCCGGCACTTAGTTAACATTTGAATGAAGCAGTAGATCCGAGGCCTCTGCGCTAAATCGGCAAGATTCTGGCCCCAGACCTCGATCTGCGTTTACCCTCACGCATGACGGAAGCACGCCTGTGACCTTGCGCCTGACCGTAATTGATCAAACCCCAATCCATGCAAATAGCACCCTGGCAACTGCACCCGCGATGTCTGTGGACCTTGCAATCGAATGCGAGGAAATGGGCTATCACCGCTACTGGTTAGCGGAACACCACAACAGCAACCAGTTCGCTGGTACAGCTCCAGAAATACTGGTGTCACGCATTGCCAGTGCCACCCAGCGAATTCGAGTCGGTAGTGGTGGTGTGATGCTCACCCACTACAGCCCCTTCAAAGTCGCCGAAACCTTTGCGCTACTTGGAGGATTGTTTCCAGGTCGTATCGACCTGGGAGTTGGACGTGCCCCAGGAGGAAATCACCTCAGCTCTGTTGCATTGGCCTCACCAGGCGATCTCATTCAGCACGATCACTTTCCTCAGCAGGCCAGCGAACTCTGCGCATTCATCCGAGGCAGTTTTCCAGCCGGTCACCCGTACGCCGCATTGACCCTTCCAACTGACGTCACTTCACGGCCATCACTCTGGATGCTCGGTTCTGGTGGCGGAAGCTCGGCCCTTGCTGGCCAGTTGGGAATGGGTTTGGCACTGGCGAGGTTCATTGCTCCGCGAGTGTGCTCGCCTAGCATTTTCAGCCATCACACGGACGTTTATCAGAGGGCCGGCCATGGAGATGCCCCTCCTCGCTTACTCGCGTTGGCAGTGATTTGCGCACCGACAGATGAAGAGGCGCGCTTTGTTGCGGGCACGGCTGTTTACCGGAAAATGATGGCAGGGGGCTCGCTGCGGGAACCTCTTCTGTCACCGTCAGAGGTTCGCGCGCGTTATTTGGACATGAGCCAGATAGAGCGCGCAGAATTCGATGCCACGCTGAACGATATGGTGGTTGGCTCACCTGAAAGCTGTCGCCGGAAAATCCAGGAACTCGCGCAGGACTTTGGGACAGACGAGATAGGGATCGTGACAGTGACACATGGTCTGGAGGAACGCATTCAGAGCTACCGCCTACTCGCAGACACAATGAGGCCTGGTACCAGGGATCAGAATATCGACGTTCCCACAACCAAACTAAGTAATTGCATCCTGCGCCCAGCCGCTAATGAGGTATGACTGAATGGCTCTTTGGTTAAGGCATCAACCGACCATTACGCTCGATCTTGCCATCGAGGGTATGAAAGCCGCTGTCGAGCAAGCAAAGCAATTGGACATAAAAGTCAGCCTGGTGATTGTCGACGCTGGTGGAATGACCATCCAGGTGTCACATATGGATGGTGCTCCACGCCAGTCACAAGCTATCGCTTTGAACAAGGCAATGACTGCCGCGGGGTTTGGCAGGCCAACATCGGAGTGGACGGATCGCCTCCAGGGATGTTCACCGGCTGTACAGGCAGGCCTTCCACTTCAGCCAGGTATGGCGCTGTTCGGTGGCGGCGAACCGTTTGTGATTGACCACGCGGTCGTTGGCGCGATCGGAGTGTCCGGAGCAAGTGAGGCGAATGACGGTATGTGTGCTAGAGCGGCAGCCGTTCGCATCAGTGACCTCGTTCTGGCTGACACTCCATAGGCGTGTCGAGGTGCAGAGTGAACGAGCCCCATGAAAGACAGGACACCGTTCCCCCCC
>NZ_JADNYP010000025.1 GCF_015680705.1 Pseudomonas fulva
CGGGGCTTTGTCTTTAAGTAGAAACCCAAAATTTCGCAGGTTCGTCGCTCGACGTACCCGCATACCGGATTTCTTGACGACCATAGAGCATTGGCACCACCTGATCCCATCCCGAACTCAGCAGTGAAACGATGCATCGCCGATGGTAGTGTGGGGTTTCCCCATGTGAGAGTAGGTCATCGTCAAGATTCATTCCGCAAAACCCCTATCTGCGAAGGCAGGTAGGGGTTTTGTCTTTTCAGGCCGGCTAGAACGTGTAGCTTGCCGTCGCGCTGACGTTGCGTTCTTCACCCATGTAGCAATAGTTCAGGCTCGCACACGAGGTGATGTAGGTTTCATTGGTCAGGTTGTTGGCATTGAGGCGTATATCCATCCCCTTCAGGCCAACTTTGCCTAGATCGTAGCCGATGGACGCGTCGAACAGCGTATAGGAAGGCACCTTCATATCGTTCTCGGCATCGACCCAGCTATAGCCTACGTAGCGTACCCCTGCGCCGAGCCGCAAGCCATCGAGCGGCCCGTGGCGGACGTCGTAGTCGGTCCACAGCGAGGCCATTTGCTTCGGCGCCTGGGTCGGTGAATTGCCTTTGTTGTCCAAGCCAGGAACTACAAGGCTGGGCATGCTCTTCGAGTATTCGATGTCAGTGAAGGTATACCCCGCCAGCAGCTTCAGGTTGTCGGTCAGCTGCATATGGGCCTCGAGTTCCAGGCCTTGCGAGCGAACCTCACCTACCGCGCGGTAGAACTCTTCATTCGGTTGCTTGGAGGCGAGGTTCTCCTGTTCGATACGGAACACGGAAGCCGTGAACAGGTTGTCGGTACCCGGCGGCTGGTATTTGACCCCGACCTCCCATTGCGTACCTTCGGTCGGTGCAAGCGGGCGGCCTTCCTGGTCCGATACTGTATTCGGATTGAAAGACTCCGAATAGCTGGCATAAGGCGCGATGCCATTATCGAACAGATACAGCATCCCGGCACGAGCGGTGGACTTGCCACGGTCGTCGCTGATCTTCGAATCGGTATCACGGTTCTCTTCCGATACCTTTACCCAGTCCTGACGCACGCCCAGCGAGAAGCGCCATTGATCAAGCTCAACCAGATCCTGGACGTATGCCCCCGTCTGCTGCAAACGGCGCAAGTAATGATTTTCACCGGTGATCCGCAGGTTGCCATCACCATACCGGGGGTTTCCCGCATCCAGCGGATCGACCACACCATAGCGCCAGTCTACCGCGGCCTTGCGCCGCTGATAGTCGACGCCAATCAGCACGGTATGCTTTGCGGCGCCGGTGAACAGCTCGGCTTGCAGCATGTTGTCGACGATGAATGAATGCAGCCGCTCATCCCCACCGGTATACGCCCGATTGAGCAGATTGCTTCCCGCATCGGCCCAGCCGGCCGAGTACACCTGGTCCATGGACACATCCGAATCCTGGTAGCGGAAGTTCTGGCGAGCCGTAAGCATGTCATTGAAGCGGTGTTCGAACTGATAGCTGAACGACTGCTGGGTGCGCTCGTATCGATCGATGCCCGGTTCACCTTCGAAGAAGTGATCCGAAAGACGCAACCCGTTGCGTGGGTGCAGCATTCCGAATGCCGGATTACCGCCGTGGTAGCCGCCGTCCGGGTCGTGTTGCAGATAAGCCTGCAGTGTGAGCGAAGTGTCTTCGGAAAAGTCGATGCTGACAGCCGGCGCTATTGCATAGCGTTCTTCCTCGGCATGGTCGAACTGAGTATCGGAACTGTCCGCCAGCCCAGTCAGACGATAGGCCACACGCTTGTCATCATCCAGGGGGCCGCTGAAGTCGAAGCCCAGCCCCCGTTGACCTTGCGTGCCTACCATGGCCTGGACCTGGCGATAGTTATCGAACAGCGGCTTCTTACTGGTCAGAGCCACCAGGCCGCCAGGCGAGCTGCGACCATAGAGCACGGAGGAGGGACCCTTGAGGATATCGATACGCTCCAGGAAATAAGGATCGACCTGCATCGTGCTGTAGGTACCGTTATCCCCCATGGATTTCAGACCATCGAGGTAGATGTTGTCGACCGAGCCGTCGTTGAAGCCACGCATCGCCACGTAATCGTAGCGATGCGTGGCTCCATAGGGGCTGGTCATGACACCAGGTGTATAACGCATCGCCTGGGCTACCGTCTGCGCGCCTTGGTCATCCATCTGCTGACGCGTCACGACCGAGACCGACTGGGAGGTTTCGAGCAAGGCGGTACTGGTCTTCGTCGCGACCTGGCTATGGGTGGCGTTGTAGCCTTCCATGCTGCCCAGAGCGTTGCCAAGCGTGAAGCCGCGCACCTCGACGCTTGGCAAGGCCAATGCGCTTTCTTCGGAGCGAGCTTGCAGAACATAGATACGACCGTCCTGGCTGACAGCCTCGACCCCGCTGCCCTGAAGCAAGTAGTGCAATGCCTGATCGATGGAATAGTCGCCTTGCAGTCCAGGTGAGCTGATGCCCTGGGTCAGCTGCGGCGTGCCGGACAGGGTGATTCCGGACTTGCGGGCGAACTGGTTGAGCACATCGTCCAGCTTGCCGGGTGGAATGGCATAGGAATGGTCGAGCGAGGCCGATTCGGCCGCCTGGGTGACCATTGGCAAACCCTGAAGACCGATGGCAGCCCCGAAGATCGCGGCGCGTATGGCACTGCCGAGACTGGCTGGGCAAGACTCGGGCAGAGAGGGCTCATTATGCTGCAAGGGCAGCGCAGGCAAAGCGTTCGGCATGAAGGCAGTCCGTGATCCGTGGAGGAAAGAGGTTCCTGTCCTAGCCGGATTACAGCCAAAAACCCGCCAGAAAATCAGGCCGAACGCTCGACCCGCACCCACCAGCGGGTGCGGTAGCTGATCTGGACCGGCAGCGTGCGAGGTAGCACGGCCAGCAGCGCGTCGGTGTCTTCCAGGCGGTACACGCCGGAAAGACGCAGGTCGGCGATGTCCTGGCTGCAGCCCAGGTAGCCGTGCCTGTAGCGGCTGACCTGGGCGAGAAAGTCCTCCAGGCGCATGTCGCGCGTGACGATCAGGCCCTCGATCCAGGCCGCGGCATCCATGTCGAGTCGTTCCAGCCGGTATGCACCTCGGGCATCCAGGCGCCAGGACTGGCCTGGCGACCACCAGAGCAGCGGTTGATCGCTGCCACGCCGGGCAGCCATCTGGCCTTCGAGGACGGTGACCTGCGTGCAATCCTGTTCCTGGCGCACCACGAAGCGTCCAGCGAAACCTTGCAGCAGCGCGTCATGGCTGGCGACCAGCAAAGGCTGCAGCTCATCGCTCGTCGTGCGGCAGTCCAGCATCATTTCGCCCCGCCTCAGCCGGATCACCCGCTGCCGGCCAGTGTAGGTCAGCTGCGCTGCGCTTCGCGTATTGAGCTGCAGTACGGCGCCATCTGGCAGGACGAAGCGGCGACGTTCGCCCGTTGCGCTGGCATAATCCGAAGTCCAGGCATCCAGTACCTGCAGATCCTTGCCCAGCCAGGCAGCCGATCCAAGCAGCAGAGTCCCGCCAAGCAGTTTCAACGCCTGCCTTCGACGCAGCCGTCGACTTCCTCCATCCAGAACGCGCAAGGCCGCGCTGGAGCCTGGAATGTCTCGCAGGTCGAATTCCTGTTCGAGTTCGCTGATACGCTGCCAAGCCAGTTCGTGCTGGTGATGAGCCATACGCCAGCGCGCGCACTGGGCCTGCAAGCGTGGATCGTCCTCGTGCTTGCGCAGCTTGAGCATCCAGTGGATCGCTTGCCTGACCACTTGTGGCGCAGGTGGCTCGTCGGCGATCGACTCAGGCTTCATCGCTGTAGCGCAGTAGGTAGCAATGGTAGAGCGCATCGGCGACATAACGCTCTACCGAGCGCAGGGATATGCCCATCTGCGCAGCGATTTCCCTATGACTCAGGCCCTCGCATTGGGCCAGCAGGAAAGCCCGCCGCACTTTCGGCTTGAGGCCATCGAGCATACGGTCGATACGCTCGAGCAGCTCCAGCAGCACTTCGCGCGTCTCGACGCACGGAACCTGGGCTGGCGGCAGGTTGGCCAGCGCCTCGAGGTAAGCGCGTCGCAGCTCCTCGCGGCGCCAGTGGTCGATCACCAGGCCACGGGCCACCGTGCGCAGGAAGGCTCGCGGCGCCGCGAGTTCAGGCTGGTCTCGATGCTGCAGCAGGCGCAGGAAAGTATCGTGCGCCAGATCGGCGGCATCGGCGGCACTGCTCAGCTGACTGCGCAGCCAACTGTGCAGCCAGCCATGGTGTTCGCTGTACAACGCACACACGGAATCTTGAGAGGGCATGGTGACGTGTCACGCTCAGGGCATGAATGATAATTAGTCTCATTGTTGGCTTCGGCAAAATATTTTGCAACCTTCGCAACGGCAACCAACGGCCCGGCACATCAGGACGACGCACCGGGCCGGCGAGGCTCGAGCTGTCAGCCGAGCAGATTGCGTACGTTGTTCATCGCATCATCGGCGAACTGCTGCAGGAAGGCCTGGAAACCAGGCATGGCATCCTGCCCACCCTGCCAAGGTTCTGCCTGGATGGTCCAGGTCACGCGGCTGCGCCCATCATCGAGTGCCTCGACCTGCATGGCGGCCCAGAGATTGCCAATGTTCAGGCTGGTGTAGATCAAGCTCCAGGTCATGCACATGGCCTGTTCGTCACGACTGTTGAGCTGTTCGATCACCACGTTGCCGTCCTTGAACAGCTTCTTGCGGACCGATCGCACACCGGCCCCCGTCATTTCGATATGGGCCAGTGCCGGTATGAATACCGGGAAGCCCGCGAAGTTGCCGACAATGTTCCAGGCTTCGCCCGCGGCTGCGGCCACCTCGACGCTGGAGACTACCTGGCAACCTTGTGGGTTGCGGATGAGGGTATCAGGCTTGAGTGCTTGCATGATTGACGCTCCTTCTTTGGGTGATGGATTCAGATGAAGCCGATGTCGCTCAGGTACTGGCAGCCGCGCTGCAACAGGGCAGGCGTCTTGGCCGGATAGTGCTCGCCCATGTTTTCCACGCCGGCGCGGGCATTGCGATGCGCTATGCACGAGATATCGCCTATGTCTTCCTCGAAGCCGTCCAGGTAGAAGCCCAGGACGTCGAACAGCGCATTGTCACGACCGACCTTGCCGAGCTGGCGCTGCCAATCGGCGACCTCGACCACCTCGAAGGTGTGGCCTTGTTCGCGGAAGGCGTCCAGGTATCGCTCCCAGCGCAGCGGTTGTGGATTGTGCAGATTGAAGACACAGGCCTGCGGCTGATGCCGGCTAGCGTGGAAGGCGATGAAGCGAGCCAGGAAGTCCACTGGCATCAGGTCGAAGTCGATGTCCAGGCGGGGCAGTTGGCCCAGTTGCAGCGATCCCTTGAGCATCAGCATCAGACGGTTGCGCCCCGGCTGGCTGATGCCGGTACGGCTGTCGAAGGTGATGTTGCCCGGGCGGAACAGGTTGACCCGCACACCTTGGGCGCGAGCCCGTGCCAGGATGCGTTCGCCAACCCACTTGCTCAGGTTGTAGCCATTGCGGATGTAGACCGGCGGCGTCGCCACGGGGTCTTCTTCCAGCACCTGCCCCTGGCCGTCCAAGGCACTGCAGGCCGACAGCGTGGAGACGAAGTTGAAGATCTTCTTGCGCTCGCCCTCGCACAAGCGCAGGCATTCGAACAACGGCTCGACGTTGTCCTTGGCCAAGGACGGATAGTCCAGCACATGGTTGACGTGAGCGGCGTTGTGCAGCAGGACGCCGAAGTGCGCATCGAGATAGCGGTAGTCCGTCTCGGACAAGCCAAGCCTTGGGCGACACAGGTCCGCCTCGAAGACTTTCACCCTGGCCAGGTCCAGTTCGATACGGTTCTCCTGCATGGCTTGCGCAAAGCGCTGTGCAGCGTCCTGCTCCGTGCCGCGGCGTACCAGGCATGCCACTTCCGTTGCGCCCCAGTCGAGCAGGGCCTCCACCAGGTGGATGCCAAGGAAGCTGTTGGCCCCCGTGACGATGACCCTGTGGACGTCGCCCATGCAGCCCAATGGACGTACCTGCAGGTCAAGGTCACGCTGGGCATCCTGTTCCAGTTGAGCGAGCAGGTCGTGCGCGGCGTCGTCCCTACCGTCGAGCAATGCACCCAAGTGGCGCAAGGTCGGCCGCTCGATGAAGCGATTGATCGTCACGCCTCGTCCGAATCGCTCACGCAGTTCCAGCAGCAGTCGCGACAGCAGGATCGAATGCCCGCCCAGGTCGAAGAAACTGTCGTCGATGCAGATGGCCTGTTCAGGCAGCTCCAGCAATTGGCTCCAGAGCTGGCAGAGGCGCTGCTCGGTCGATGTCCGTGCATGCATGCGCGGGCGGCTTGGCAGCGCCAGCGGCCGAGCCAGCAGTGCCTGGCGATCGAGCTTGCCATTGGTGGTACCGGGCAGTTGCTCCAGTTCCTGGTAGAAGACGGGCTGCATGTAGTCAGGCAACAGGCGTCGGGCATGTTCGCGCAATGCCTGTCCCGCCTGCTCGCTCAGCGGCCGGGCGACGAAGGCCAGGACCCGGCGCTGCTCATCGATGACCACCGCCACCTGGCCGTACGAGCGGCTTTCGCGCAGGCAATGCTCGATCTCCTCGGGTTCGACGCGAAAGCCGCGGATCTTCACCTGGTTGTCCCGGCGACCGCACAGCTCGATGCCGTCCGCGGTCCACTTGCCCATGTCACCGGTACGATAGGCGCGCACCCGCTGGCCATCCGGCAATGTCAGGTTGACGAACCGCTGCGCGGTCAGCTCGGGCTTGTTCAAGTAGCCGAGGCCGACCCCAGGTCCGACGATGTACAGTTCGCCCGGAACCTGGTCCGCCGTCGGTTGCAAGTCGTCGTCGAGGATCAGTACCTGGGTGTTGGCGATTGGCCGGCCCAGGTTTCGGACATTGTCGCCAGGCGCGAACAGGCGGGTGGTCGCCAATACTGTCGTTTCGGTCGGCCCATAGATGTTGTGCATCTGGCACTGGCCGGCCAGACGGGCCACCACCTGAGGCTCGCAGACATCGCCACCGGTCACCAGGTGGGCCAAGCCAAGGTGTTGCGCCGCAGGCAAGACGCTTAGCAGCGCTGGCGGCAGGAAGGCATGGCTCACCTCCCGACGGTGCATCAGCGTGACCAGCGCCTCTGGGTCGCGTCGCTGCGTCTCGTCGGGTATCACCAGCGTAGCGCCCTGGACGAAGGTCGGCAGGATGTCCAGCAACGAAGCGTCGAAGCCGATGGTCGAGAACTGCAACACCCGGCTGTTGCGGTCCAGCTGGACATGCTCGGCGTACCAGTTCACGAAATGCGCCAGGTTGCCTTGACTGAGCAGGACGCCCTTGGGCTGGCCGGTGGTTCCCGAGGTGTAGATGACCACGCAAGGCTGGCCCGCATCGGCTTGGCCAACCGATAAGCCAGGTAACGATCCGTCCACGGCAGCTGCCAGCTCGCGCACATCGAGCGATGGCATCTCCAATGTCGCCTGGCCGTCGTGCAAGAGCACACAGGCCGAGGCGTCCTGAAGAATGTGTCGAAGCCGTGATGCAGGCGTTGCCGGGTCCAGCGGCAGATAGACGCCGCCGCATCCGAGTACGGCGAGCATGCTGGCGTACAGGTCCGGCGACTTGCCCATGCATACCGCGACTACTGGCCTGTCATCCTTGCCGGCAGGCAGCAAAGGCTGCAAGGCACGCTGGATGGCCACGGCCTGGGCATGCAGCTGCCGGTAGGTCCGACACTGCCCATCCAGGACGAGCGCTGGCCGATCGGCGTAGGTATGCAGCGCATGGTCGAGCATCCCAGGCAGAGCGCGCCGTGTCGCGCCGAGCAGGTCGGCACGCGTGGTCTGGTTGAATACATGGGCGAAGGCGAGCGTCTCCAGCCAATCCAGGCCATGCTCGTGGTCATGGCCACCGGCACTGATGCAAGGCGCTTCGCCAAGTGCCTGTGGAGAGCGGGAAAAGCGCGCCACGAGCGAGGCGAGCATGTCGAGGAGGGTGTCCATGGCCTGTTCGCGCAACTGCTGGCCGTTCACCGATGCTGCCGGAACCGGCACTGCGCTGCGTTCGATCAGGCGCTGAGCTCGCAAGTCGCCGCTCCAGCACAACACGTCCAGCCTGGGCAGGGTCGGTGTCGTGCTGGCGCCCATGCGCAGCCCCAGTATCGGCGTGTCGCGCGGCAGTCGCTGCTGCAACTCCGCCAGCGGCAGGCTGCCATCCTCGATCACCAGACCAGTCCCAGCCCGGCCTGCCAGGCGCAGGTCATCCAGCGCGTCGAGGGCGTCGGCATGGCATACCCCGTGCCCATGGTCTTCGAACAATCCGGCCAGGCGCTTCAAGGCGCCGCTGCGGCCAATCAACAGTATGTCGAGGCGTCTCATGGCGTGTTCCTCAAGGAAGATAGCCGCGCAGCGCCTGCTGCACGCAAGATGAGTCGAGCATCGAGCTGCTGCGCAGGAAGCGCAGGATGTTGCCGAGCAGCGGATGCTGGTGATTGATCGGATAGGCCATGGCGCGGACTTCCTCGCGCAAGGCCTGGCGTACAGGCGTCGCCACCGGCAGGGCATCGACCAGGCGCGAGTCGAAGTCCTGCTGGATGTCGCTGGTCAAGTACTGGGCCAGGAACATGGGGAGTACCTGGGCAATGGCCTGGCGTTCATCCTCGGGAGCCGCTTGCCAGTAGATCCGGGTCAGTCGCGCCCAGAAGCTGGAATGGCGACCCTCGTCGAGCAGGTGATCGGCCATCAGCCCCTTGACCGAAGGCTTGACGCTGTCGTCGCGAGCGAAGGCAGCGACATCGTCCGTCAGCGTGTTCTCGGCAATACCGACGCAGACCAGCTCCAACGCATCGCGCAGGTGCGGCGGGACCTGTTCGAGCGCGGCCGGGATGGCGCGGCTGAGCTCGATTTCCCCAGGCAGCTCGAGCGGTTCGATACCCGTCAGGGCGATGGTCTGCTGGAGGAAATCCATGGCGACCAGCGCGTGATAATCCTCGTCCACCACGACGGTCATGGCGTCGTAGCGGCAAGCGAAAGGAAAGCGAATGGCGAAACGGTCCTTGGCGATCCGCCTGGCGGTGCGGTCGACGATCTCGGTTTCGAAGATCACCACGTCATTGATGAACTTGTAGAGGCTCTGCACCAGCACGAAGTCGCGCAGCTCGGGACACTCGCGCTGGAAGGTCTCGCCCAGGACCAAGGGCTGGCGGCTCAGCGGATAGATCAGCCGCTGGTCATCCTCCACCAGCCGCCGTGGTCGGGTGCGAATGGTCGCGCGTGCTTCCCAGGTGTCGGCGAAGGAACGATAGTCGCGCGCGTTCATGAGGCCACCTCGACGGCTTCCACGCGCAGGGTGTCGCGCAACTGATCCCAGAGCCTCATGCGGCTGTCGATCGCCGCCAGCGCCGCCTGGCATACCTCTTGCGCGCGTAGCGCATCGCCATCCACCAGGCGGGCCAGCAGCTGTTCTGCCGCAGGGCCGTGGTCCTCGGAATCGACTTCGATATGGCGCTGCAGATAGTAGCGGAAGGTAGGCGCCTGCTGTGTGCCGATGCCCCATTCATCGAGGATCTGCTGGAACATCGTGGGTATGACGCTTTCCCGGCCATGCAGGAAGGCCGCGGCCACTTGATGAGCCGGCGCTTCGAGCGCCACGGCCAAGGTGTCCTTGACGAACAGGCTCGCGGCCTGGCTGGCGCCAGAACGCTCGAGCGCGATGTGATGGTCGACGCCTTGCTGCTGAAGCTCGATGAACTGGTCGATGGCTCGCGTGCTGGCACCGACTTCGCGCATGGCGTCCAGGTACAACTCGAAGTGACTGTAGTGGCCATGTTCGAGCCGATCATCGGTTTCTTCGCCAAGCACGATTTCATTGATCAGCCGTGCGGCGGCCGGATCCCGGGGAGGAAGCCAGGGCAGCTTCACGCAGGTGAGTTCCTGTTGCAGTCGCTTGGTCAGCGACATGAAATCCCAGACGGCAAATACATGGGTTTCCATGAAACAGCGCAGGGTGCTCAGCGAGCGGATTTCGGAAAACAGCGGATGACTGGAAAGTTCTAACTTGCGTGCGGCAAGCCGGTTGTTCGAAAGGTCCATGAAGCACTCCTCGTTTCAGTGGGTCGGTTCAAAGTGGCGGCCTCGTTGATCCTGGACTTTCTTCGGGGCGAACGAAGGCTCCGAAGGCAGAGCCGGATCAAACTTTCGAGAACGGTCGACACATGTGAGTTTTGCCATGTAGCCCAGCGTTTGCGCAGGCCAGCGCTGTCGACGGGGTAGAAGTTAGAACAGCCTTAAAGTTGTTGGCAACTCTTTTGTTTATTATTTTAAAAGTTATGATTTTTCGATATGAAAGTGTCGCGCTAAAACTTGATTCAAAGTTTTATCGGGGATGAGCGTGCTCCTTTCGATCATCAATGATCAAAAACAAGTCATGGATGAATGCTTCACCCGAGCACGAACAAGCGGAGGTGGGTTCGAGTTTGGATATTCAGGGCGGCTGATCGGTGCGCGGTCCCATTGCCCGGTGGCAGACTCCTTCTGCAGGTTTGGAAAGCGGTCGACCAGGCCCGCCCTTTCGGCGATCAGCAGTCGTACCTGGGACAAGAGTGTGCTTGATTGTTCATTACCGCCATGGGCAAACGTCCAGCATCGTGTCGAGAGGGCGCTTGGCTGGCATAGACACTGACCGTCCGGTGCGCCGCGGGACTTGCTCAGCAAAGGCTGGGTCGTTTGCAAGGGCTCGCTCAGCCAGCGCCAGGGCGGTGGCCTGGAGGCATGATCAACAGCCGCCTGCGACCTGTTCGGTGGGGGATGGCTGCGGGTACGGCGCTGGGCACCGGACAGGCTGGAGAAGATCACGACCGCTTGCACGCGGCCGTCTTGCGCAGGGGGTTGGGTGTTTCAGCCTGTTACAGCCAGAAACAAACAAGCCGGCGTCCGGCCTGACAACGCCGTACTCCGATACCAGGTGCTCACTTGGCTGCCTGGCGGTCCAGGTAGTTTCGGATGGCGAGGGCCGCGTTGTTCAGGTGCCGTTCCAGGATGCCGACCGCCTCGTCGACCAGCCCGTCGCTGGCAGCATCCACCAGCGCGTTATGGTCGTCCTGGGTCAACTTGCCCAGCCCCATGGACGACAGATGAAAGCGCAGGAAACGCTCTTCCTGGTTCAGCTCGTCCTCGATCAGGCGCAGGATCTTCTGGTTATGGGCCTTGTTGTACAGCGACATGTGGAACAACCGGTTCAGGCGTCCGATCTCGGAATGCCGTGTCTCGTTTTCCAGCTCGGTGATGTAGCCGCGCGCCTGGGCAATGTCCGCGCCGTCCAGACGTGGAATGGACTGACGCAGGGCCTCGGTTTCCAGAATCATCCGCAACCCATAGCTGTCGACGGCGTCTTCGCCGATCAGTGGCGCGACCACCGCGCCCTTGTGCATGACCACCTGCAACAAGGACTGCGCTTCGAGCTGGCGCAATGCTTCGCGCACGGGCATGCGGCTGACGCCGAACAGGGTGGCCAGCTCCTGCTGGCGCACGGCGGTGCCCGGTGGCAGGCGCCCGTCGAGAATGGCATTGCGCAAGCGCTCTTCGATCACGCTGCGTGCCAGGTGCGGCGGGACCTGTTCGCTGCCCAGTACGGCACTCAGGAGTTTGGGTTTGTTGGCCACTGAACGTATGCCTTGATGCTGAGTTATATTGGATCCAATACCGTAGGCGCGGACCTGCTGCTTGTCAAACGACGACGGGCATGGCAGTGGCGCCAGTACGAAAGGTTCTATCGTGAAGCAAGTCGCAGGCCTTGGAAAGCAGGCATACTGCCACCTGATCGCAGGCTGACTGCAGTATGTCGGCATGATCGCAAGGTGCCATTGTCTTTTCCCGCCGGAGGTCGCACCATCGCCGTTTTCGACAGGTCTTCTCGAGCATTGGCCGTGGCGATACCCCGGTTCTTCAATCTGACCCTGCGACGCCTTGGTCAAGCCGTATTGCTGGGCTTGCTGCTGCTGGGCGGCCTGCATGCCGATTGGGATTTTTCCCAGATCAGTCGTCGTGCGCAAGCCTTGTATGGTTCGCTGGGCACTGGCCAGGCACGCATCGACGCCTGGCAGAGCCTGCTCGCCACCCAGAACCAGGGCAGCGAGCTCGACCGCCTGCAGGCCGTCAACCGATTCTTCAACCAGCAGCTGCGCTATGTCGAGGACATCGATCTCTGGCACGAAACGGATTACTGGGCCACGCCCATCCAGGCGCTGATCAAGGGCGCGGGAGACTGTGAAGACTACGCCATTGCCAAGTATTTCAGCCTGCGACGCATGGGAATAGCCAGCGAGAAGCTGCGCATCACCTACGTCAAGGCATTGCGTCAGAACCGTGCCCACATGGTGCTGACCTACTATTCCAGTCCCGAGGCCATGCCACTGGTCCTCGACAGCCTGATGGAGGCCATCCGGCCGGCCAGCCAACGCCCGGACCTGCTGCCGGTCTATGCCTTCAATGGCGAGGGCCTGTGGCTGACGGGCAGCGCCGGCAACAGGAAAGTCGGCGACACCAAGCGTCTTTCGCGCTGGCAGGATTTGCTGAAGAAAATGCAGGCCGAAGGATTTCCGGCCGAACCGGTCTACTGAGGAGCACAGATGTCACTGTTCAAACAATTGCTGCTGGCTATTTGCCTGTTCCTGGTGGTGGCCTTCGCCGGCAGCTTCATGGTCAGCCTGGAAAGCTCACGCAACCAGTATGTCAACCAGCTGCGTTCCCATGCCCAGGATGCCGCCACGGCGCTGGCGCTGTCGCTGACTCCGAACATCGATGACCCGGCCATGGTCGAGCTGATGGTCAGCTCGATCTTCGACAGCGGCTACTATTCGAGCATCAAGGTCGTCGATCTTGCCTCCAATGCGGTGCTGGTGGAAAGGCATGCCGAGCCTGGCAGCAATGGCGTCCCGAGCTGGTTCATCCGGCTGACCGGCCTCGGCGCCGCCGGCGGCGACGCGATCGTCAGCCGCGGCTGGCAACAGGCCGCGCGGGTAGAGGTGGTCAGCCATCCCATGTTCGCACTGGCCAAACTCTGGCAAAGCGCGCTCGGCAGCCTGGGCTGGCTGCTGCTGTGCGGGGCGGTCAGTGCCGTACTGGGAGCCTTGCTGCTGCGCCGCCAGCTCAGGCCGCTGGACTACATGGTCGCGCAGTCCCATGCCATTGCTCGGCGCGAGTTCCTGAGCCTGCCGGACCTGCCGCGCACGCCGGAATTGCGGCGGGTGGTCCAGGCGATGAACCAGATGGTCGAGAAGCTCAAAGCGCTGTTCCAAGAACAGGCCGAGCGCAGCGAGCGGCTGCGCGTGGAGTCCTACCAGGACAGCCTGACCGGCCTGGCCAATCGCCGTTATTTCGAGATGCAACTGGCGGCGCGGGTCAGCAACCTCGAAGAGGCACGCCAAGGCTACCTGCTGCTGCTGCGGGTCAAGGACCTTGCCGGCCTCAACGCCCGGCTCGGCGGACAACGTACCGACCAGTTGCTTCAGGCTGTCGGCGAGCAACTGCGGCGTACCTGCGCGAACTATCCGGAAACTAACGACCTGATCACCCGTAGCCGTGGTGGCGAGTTCGCCGTGCTGGCGCCCGGGATGGTCCACGACGAGGCGATACAGCTCGCCCAGGCCCTGGAGGTGACCCTGCACAGCCTGCACGAGACCGGTGCCAGCGATGTTACCCCTGTCGCCTGCATCGGCATGGCTCCGTTCAATCCAGGCGATGCGCCGCAGGCATTGTTGAAGCTGGCCGACGAAGCGCTGGCCCGGGCCGAGAGCCAGCCCACGCCAGGCTGGGTATGCCTGGAGCAGGGCATCGCGCCTCAGGCAGTCGACAGTCACCACGAATGGCACACACGTCTGGACCAGGCGCTGAGCAACGGACAGTTCCAGCTGTTCTTCCAGCCCGTGGTCGCCAGCCGGGACCCTGCCAAGCTGTTGCACTACAAAGTCATTTCTCGCCTGCAAGACAGCGACGGCCAGGCGCTGGCGGCCGGACGCTTCCTGCCCTGGCTGGAGCGTTTCGGCTGGTCGTCGCGGCTGGACTTGCTGATGCTGGACAAGGTGCTTGGCCATCTGCACAAGCACCAGCAGCCTCTTGCGCTGAACCTGTCGGCAGCTACCCTGGCCGACCCCGGTGCATTGCAGAAGGTCTACGACCTGCTCGGCCAGCACCGCGCCGCGGGTTCACGGCTAACCTTCGAGCTCGGCGAAGAGCAACTGCCTGACCAGGCCACGCTCGAACAATTGACTCGACGCTTGCGCGCGCTGGGCTTCAGCCTGGCGCTGCAGCGCTTCGGCGGACGCTTCAGCATGATCGGCAACCTGGCCCACCTGGGCCTGGCCTACCTGAAGATCGATGGCAGCTACATTCGCAACATCGACCAGGAACAGCACAAGCGACTGTTCATCGAAGCCATCCAGCGGGCAGCGCACAGCATCGACCTGCCGCTGATCGCCGAACGGGTCGAAACCGAAGGCGAGCTTGAGGTGCTGCGGGAGATGGGCGTGCAGGGGATCCAGGGCCAGCTGGTCGGGGCACCTTCGCCCTGGCGGTGAACAGCGGGCGGCTCAGATCAGGCCGCCTTCGCTGTCCTCTTCGATCAGGTTGTTCAGGCCGCCCAGCGCCTTGCGCGCCGTGGACCGATTGAGCAGCTTGGCCTGGGCGCCAGGGGGCAGGTCGGTGATCTTGAACACGCCCTTGGCCGTGAGCACCTCGATGAGATCCTCGAGCACCCGGATCATGTCCAGGTCGCTTTGCTTGAGTTGCCGGAGGCTGTTTTCCACGGCATCGTCGGCGAACCAGGTCTGGATCTCGGCGTTGTCGGCCGGCAGTATTTCCGTATATTCGGCGTACGGCGCTGCTTCCACCCGCAGCAACTCGCCTTGGGCGCCGCGTTGCACGTAGAACATGGCATCGTTCCTCGTCACATGATTTCCCTTGATCGACTGACAGCAGCATAGGCGAAAGTTCACCGGGCCGAGTAGCCCGGCGAACCAGTATGCGCCGTGGAAAGGCAGCTGGGGAAGCCCTGGCTCCGCGGCGGCCGATGTCGGCTACCGGAGAGCCGGGCCATCAGCTGTCGTTGTTGTGAATCTTGATGGTCGGGTCGGCACCGCTGATCAACGAATTGATGGTGGTGTTGGACCAGTTCACGCCCTCCAGCTTGATGGTCACGTCGGCATTGGCGAGCCCGCCGGCGGCATTGAGCTTGCCTTCGGAACTGACCTGCAAGGTCGTGTCGCCACCTGCCGTGGTGATCTTCAGGAAGTTGTCGATGGTGCTAGCCTTCTCGCCCTGCAGCAGATCCTTCAGGTCGAGGCGATCACCTTCGCTGGCCTTGAAGTCCTTGATCACGTCGCTGCCGGTATCGCCGGCCTTCCACACGAAGGTGTCGGCGCCACTGCCACCGGTCATGGTGTCGTTGCCCTTGCCACCGATCAGGATGTCGTCGCCTTCGCCACCAAGCAGGGTATCGCTGCCCGCGCCGCCGAGCAGGATGTCGTTGCCCTTGCCACCGTCGAGGTAGTCGTTGCCACCTTGGCCGAAGATGATGTCGTTGCCATTGCCACCGTTGAGGAAGTCGCCGCCGTCGTTGCTACGCGAGACATCGAACTCGGTGTAATGCTCGGAAACGTACTGGTGCATCGTTCGCGCATCGACACTGCCTGCGTCCACGCCCAGCTTGGCCGCGACGTAGCCCTGGACCGCCTCGACACCGGTGCCCGCCACGGAGCTGAAGGTGACCAGGTCGCCGAACAGGATGTCGTTGCCATCGCCGCCGTTGATCGTGTCGTTGCCCGGCACGGTGGTTTCGGTATGGCCGAGGATGGCATCGGCCAGCTTGCTCGGGTCGATGTTGGTCTGCGGCTTCTGGTCGGAGTCGTAGGCCTTCAGGTCGTTGGCGCTGATGTCGCTGTTCAGGCCGATCGCCTCGACATTGGACAGGCCCGAGAGCAACTTGAAGCTGCTCAGCGAGTTGCTCAAGGTCGCATCGTCGGTGGAGCTGCCCGTGCCGTAGCGGCTGGACAGTTCATAACCGCCGTTGCCTTCGGCGTGGATTTCGCCAGTCAGCACGGTTTTCATGTAATAGCCGGTCCAGAAAGACCAGGTTTTGGTGCTGACCGACAGGACACCGTTGTCGACACTTACGTAGGTATTGCTATCGAGATAGCGGCCCGCGATCGATCCCCCCGATTGATAGCCATAGCTGCTCAGGTAGGCGTCCATCGTGACACCGGACGAACCGAGCGTCGGATTGGTATTTTCATTGCTCTGATAGAACGTCGGCTGCCCATCCGTGACGAAGTAGGTCTGGTTGCTACCCGAGTTACCGGCGTCCTTGAGGTTCTGGAACCAGTTCGCCGTGGTCTTGAAGGCATCCTCGTAGTTGGTACCGCCGCCCGCGCTCATGGTCGAGAGGCTGTTGAGCAGGGTCTTGAGCCCCGCATCGTTCAGCGTGACCGACACATTGCTCTTCACCTGGCTGGCGAAGTCCACCAGCAGGACGTTGACGGTCCCCGACATGGAGCCCTTCACGCTGGCCGCCAGGGTCTTGAACACCGACTCGAGCGAGCTTTTCGCTGCGTTCACGCCAGCGCTGCCCATGCTGCCGGAGGTGTCGACGATGAAGGCGATGTTGTAGTCCTTGCCCGCTACCACATGCAGACCGGTGACGTCGGCCACGATGATGTCGCTGCTCGTGCCGCCGGTGTAGGTGTCGCTCTCGGAGGTCAGGTTGGTCGTGGTGTAGCTGTCCGGGTAGACCGTGACCTTGAGCGTCCCCTCGCTGCTGGCCGTGCTGCCGCCGACGCTTTCCGAGGAGGTCGCGGAAACCTTCACGTCGAACTGGCCGTAGTAGTAGGCCGGTGGCTTGATCGCCAGGCTGCCCAGGTTCCAGCCGGTCACGTCCACCGCGCTCGCGCCGACGGTGACACTGTGGCCGGCATTGTCGCTGAGCACTGAGCCCGAAGGGATGCCGCCGAGCTTGACGCTCAGGCTCTCGGAGCCATCGGTATCGGTCAGCGCGGAACTGATGCCGACCAGCTTGACGCTGCCGTTCTCCGGACCTTCGTTGAGCTTGTAACCGTCGTAGTAGGTCTGGCCATTGCCGTTGGTATGCGCGTCCGAAGGCGTCAGGCCCGCCCCGGTCATCTCGCCCAGGCTCTGGTACATCGGGAAGTTGGCGCTGTTCAGGTCGGTGACCGCGCCATTGCCTACCTTGACATTCAGGTCATAGCTGCCTGGACCGGACTGGTTGGCATGATAGACCTCGATGGGGTAGTAGCCACTGGTCGCCGGAGTGAAGCTGCCGGAGATGGAGCCACCGGCACCCCATGTGGCCGTGACGACCGACTTGCCACCGAGGGTCACGTACAGGCTGTCATCGGCCGTACCGCTGAAGGTATAGACCTTGCCAGCCTCCAGGTAGATCAGGCCCGAGGTCTTGGAACCGGTCTGGGCCGTCACGCTGCTGTCGGACTGCACATTGGTGGTGGTTTCGCTCTTGCTGGCACTGCCGGAGTTGGCGAACACGGTCTTGAGCGCTTCGCCGGTAAGGCCGTTGCCGTTGGTCCCCAGCCCGTTGAGGCTGGTCCAGGTTTCCTTGGTCAGCCCGAGCGAATTGACGGTGTTGCTGGCAATGTTCAGGGCCGGCTGGTCGGCCACCGGCGCGATATCGATCTTCAGCGTCGCCTCGGCACCCAGGTTGGTACCGTCGTTGGGCTTGAACTTGACCTGCGCATAGTCGGCCTGCTTGTTGCCGACGCCCGAGCCACCATAGCCATCCACGCCGGACTGGTTGGCCAGCGGGACGAACTTCAGGTAACCCTTGCCGATATCCGCCTGGCTGACCGTCTGGTTCAGCGAAACGTCCACCCAGGCGCTGCCATTGAAGAACTTCAGCGAGCCGAGGTCCGGCAGCTTGGTGATGGTCACGTTCAGGCCGGTATTGCCATCGGCATCGGTGACCTTGAAGTTGTCCCAGGTGAAGACGTAGTCGGTGTCTTCCTTGCCCGTGACCGCGCCGCCGGTAGAGACTGGAGCATTGTCGTTGTCGATGATCGTGGTGGTGACGCTGGACTTGCCGGCGTCCATGGCCAGGTTCTCGAAGTTGCCACCGGTAGCGCCGGCGATCTTGACGACGAAGTTCTCCGAGCCTTCGACCAGTGGGTCGTCGATGGTCTTGATGTCGAAGCTGGCGCTGCTGGCATTGGCCGGGATCTTCACGGTGGTCACACCGGTATAGTCCTGGCCGTTGCTGGCGGTGCCGCTGTAGCTCAAGGTAACGGTAACTTCGCTCTTGGCCGGGTTGCTCAAGGTGAGCGTGTAGTGCGCCGTGGCACCCTCGATTACCGAGCTGTCGCCGGTGATGGCCAAGGTGGTCAGATCGCCCTGGCCAGCCGCCTCATCGGTCACGCTGGTCGTGCGCGTCTCGCCGCCGAGGGTGAGCTTTTCGAAATTCTCGCCGCCACTGACCGAGACCAGCTTGTTGACGATATCGGCCTGGCCACCGGTGTAGGCATCGTCCTTGACCGTGATCGTCGCGCTGCCACTGGTGCTGCCTGCGGCCACCTTGACCAGCGTGCCGTCGCTCAGCGTGAAGCTCAGGCCGTTGTGGCCGCCAACTGGCAGGCCTTGGGCATTGCTCAGGTTCACGGTGTAGGTCAGCTGACCGCCTTCGGTGACCGTGGTCTTGTCGGCGGTCAGGGTCGCCACCACTTCGTTGATGGTGTCGCTGATCTGCACCGTGGCGCTGCTGTTGATATCGAGGTTCTCGAAGGACTTGCCGACCACTGCGGCATCCTGGACGCTCAAGGTCAGCGAGCCGGCATCCTTGAACACGTCCTCGCCCTGCACGGGTGCCTTGTACTCGACCTGGGTCTGGCCAGCCTCGATGACCACCTGCGCGCCATTGCTGAGCGTGACGGTGAGCGGCTGGTCGAGCTTCTGGCTGACCTTGACGGTGAATGAAGGCTGCTGGGCTTCGGTGACATCGCCATTGCCGACGATCGAGACCGACACCTTGTCGCCCTGGTTGCCAGCGCCTGGTACGCCACTGCCGGATTCATCCTTGACGGAGGTGAAGACCTCGTCCTGGCTCATCGTCAGTTTTTCGAAGATATCGCCACCCGCCACGGTGACCAGCTTGTTGACGATGGTGGCGTGACCACCGATGAACACGTCGTCAGGCGCGGTCACCGTGGCGCTGCCCGAAGCGCTGCCTGCGGCGATGGCGACCTTGGTGCCGTCGGACAGGGTGAAGGTCAGGCCATTGTGGCCAGTGACCGGCAGGCCCTGGGCATTGGTCAGGGTGACGGTGTAGGTGAAGGTGTTGCCCTCGATCACCGAGGCCTTGTCGGCACTGAGGGTCGCGATCACTTCGCTGGTCGTGTCGCTGATCTGGACCGTGGCGGCGCCGCCGAGCTGCAGGTTCTCGAATGCCTTGCCAGTGACGGCGGCATCCTTGATGCCGACCGTCAACGAGCCGGCGTCCTTGAACACGTCCTCGCCCTGCACGGGCGCCTTGTATTCGACCTGCGTCTGGCCTGCGGCAATGACGACCTTGGCGTCGTTGCTGAGCGTGACGGTAAGGTCCCGGTCGAGCGCCTGGTTGACCTTGACGGTGAACGAAGGCTGCTGGGCTTCGGTGACATCGCCATTGCCAACGATGGTGACCAACACCTTGTCACCCTGGTTGTTGCTACCTGGAACTCCCGAGCCTGGCTCGTCGATGACGACGGTGGTGCGCGTCTCGCCGCCGAGGGTGAGCTTCTCGAAGCTCTCGCCGCCGCTGACCGAGACCAGCTTGTTGACCATGTCGGCCTGGCCACCGGTGTACACATCGTCCTTGGCCGTGACGACCACGCTACCGCTGGCGCTGCCGTTGGCGATCAGTACCTTGCTGCCATCGCCGAGCGTGAAGGTCAGTCCGCCATGGCCGGTGACTGGCAAGCCTTGGGCGTTGCTCAAGGTCACGGTGTAGGTGACCTGGCCGCCTTCGGTGACGGTGCTCTTGTCGGCAGTCAGGGTGGCGACCACCTCGTTGGTGGTGTCGAGCACTTGCAGCGAAGCCTTGGTGGCATCGATCTGCAGGTTTTCGAAGCTCTTGCCACCGACATCGACGGCGCTCTTCACGCCGAGCTGGAGGGTTTCGCCGTCCTTGAACACGTCCTCGCCTTGGGCCGCCAGGGTATAGCGCGCAGTCGTCTCGCCGGCCTTGACCGTGACGACCGAGCCGTTGGTCAGGGTGACGGTCAGGTCGCGCTCCAGCGCGCGGTTGAGCGTCACGGTGAAGGTGGCCGGCTTGTCTTCGGTGACCGAAGGCTGGTCGGCGGCGATGCCGACCGTGACCAGGTCGCCGCCGTTCGGCGTGCCCGTGCTGCCTGGGTTGTTCGGGGTACCGAGTTCGTCGGTGACGATGGTGCAGGTACTGCCCGAGGTCGAGAGCTTCTCGAACACGTTGCCGCCGGTGATCCCGGTGATGGACTTGACGATGCTCGCCTGGCCGCCGACATAGACATCGTCGGCCGTGGTCAGCACATAGCTGCCGCTGGCCTTGCCGGCTTCGATGGTTACCACGCCACCACCTTCGAGGGTGAAGGTCATGCCCTTGTGACCGGTGACCGGCAAGCCATCCTTGCTGACCAAGGTCACGGTATAGGTGACCTGGCCACCTTCGGTGACGGCGGTCTTGTCGGCGGTGAGCTTGGCAACCACTTCGTTGACGGTGTCTTCGATGGCCAGCGACGCCTTGGTCGGGTCGATCTGCAGGTTCTCGAAGCCCTTGCCGCCAACGTCGACAGCGGTTTTCACGCCAAGCTCAATGGTCTGGCCATCCTTGAACACGTCCTCACCCTGGGCTGCCAGGGTATAGGTCGCGGTGAGCGCGCCGGCCTTGACCGTGACGCTGTCGCCGTTGGTCAGGGTGACGGTCAGGTCGCGCTCCAGCGCGCGGTTGAGCGTTACGGTGAAGGTGGCCGGCTTGTCTTCGGTGACCGAAGGCTGGTCGGCGGCGATGCCGACCGTGACCAGGTCGCCGCCGTTCGGCGTGCCCGTGCCACCCGGATTGTTCACAGTACCCGCTTCATCGATGACGGTGGTGGTGACGTAACCCGAAGTCGAAAGCTTCTCGAACACGTTGCCGCCGGTGATTCCGGTGATGGACTTGACGATGCTCGCCTGGCCGCCGACATAGACGTCATCGGCCGTGGTCAGCACATAGCTGCCGCTGGCCTTGCCGGCTTCGATGGTTACCACGCCACCACCTTCGAGAGTGAAGGTCATGCCTTTGTGGCCGGTGACCGGCAGGCCGTCCTTGCTGATCAAGGTCACGGTATAGGTGACCTGGCCACCTTCGGTGACGGTGGTCTTGTCGGCGGTGAGGGTGGCGACTACCTCGTTGATCGTGTCGTTGATCTGCAGCGAAGCCGGCGTGGTGTCGATCTGCAAGTTCTCGAAGCTCTTGCCGCCAGCGTCCACGGCGTCTCTTACGCCAAGCTGCACGGTCTGACCGTCCTTGAGCACGTCCTCGCCCTGGGCCGCCAACGTATAGGTACCGGTCAGGGAACCGGCCTTCACGACGGTGGTGTCACCGTTGCTCAAGGTGACGGTAAGGTCGTGCTCGAGGGCGCGGTTGAGCGTGATGGTGAACGTGGCCGGCTGGTCTTCGGTGACCGAAGGCTGGTCGGCAGCGATGGATACGGTAACCGCATCC
>NZ_JADNYP010000026.1 GCF_015680705.1 Pseudomonas fulva
CTACTACGCCTGGCTGGCCGAGCCTCAATCTGCCCGAGCAAAAGAAGATCAACGTCTGCTTGGCTTGATCAAGCACGCTTGGCTAGAAAGCGGAGGTGTATACGGCTACCGCAAAATTCACGATGACCTACGTGAGCTGGGAGAGGAATGCGGACGAAATCGAGTCGGGCGCTTGATGCAGGCGGAGGGGCTGCGTTCGCAAACGGGCTATCGGCGGCGTCCAGGGTTTTACGGTGGAAAACCAACAGTGGCCTCGCCCAACCACCTCGCGCGGCAGTTCAAGGTCAGTGAGCCGAACAAGGTCTGGGTGACAGATATCACTTACATCCGCACCTATGAAGGATGGCTCTATCTAGCGGTAGTGCTGGATCTGTTCTCACGCCAAGTAATTGGTTGGTCAATGAAGCCAAGGATGTGCAGCGACCTGGCTATCGACGCAATGTTGATGGCTGTGTGGCGACGCAAGCCACAGCAGCAAGTGATGATTCACTCAGATCAAGGTAGTCAGTTCAGTAGCTCAGATTGGCAAAGCTTCTTGAAGGCTAGCAATGTAATCAGCAGCATGAGTCGGCGGGGAAACTGCCACGACAATGCCGTAGCCGAGAGCTTTTTCCAACTTTTGAAGCGGGAGCGCATCCGACGAAAGATCTACACAACCCGTGAAGAAGCCCGAAGTGATATTTTCGATTACATCGAAATGTTCTATAACCCTAAACGCCGACACAGCAGTGCTATGCAGCTGTCTCCAATAGAGTATGAGAAACGCTATTTCCTGAGCTTGGAGAGTGTCTAGGAAACCAGGGGCGATTCAGTTTTTACCAAAGGATATTGGAGACACCAGCCTCACCAACCGAGGATTAAATCATGGCTTCAAGGCATGTGATGAACTGCTAGCCATTAGCAATCTTGTCTGTGGATGTTGCGACTGACCGCGATGAGCTCTCGTTCGACTCTTTAATTTCGGCTAGCACGTGGTTCATGAGTTTGTTCCTGGATCGATTTAGCGATGCCCGGCGAGCGGCGCTGACCTGTTGCCAGGCAGGCTAGGCGGCTTGCCGGGTACGCTTGAAAGCGTCAGGCGATTGCGGCTACTACGGACATCTCAACGAGCAGGCTTGGCTTGAACATAGCCGCCTCAACGCAAGCTCGCGCAGGAGCCTGACCTTCCGCGACCCACTCTTCCCAAACCTCGTTCATGGCAGCGAAGTCGGTGGTGATGTCTTTCAGATAGATAGTCACTGTGAGGATTTTCGACTTGTGACTACCGGCCTCTTCAAGAAGCCTGTCGATGTTCGCCAGGGTCTCGGCAGTTTGAGTGCGAATGTCGGCATCGTGGTTGTTCGTCAACTGGCCTGCGAGATAGACGATGCCGTTGTGAATAACGGTGTTGCTCAGGCGCTTATTAGAGTGCAGTCGCTGGATTGCCATGATTATGGGCTTCCTTTTGGTTGGAGTAACGGGAAATATCAAGGCCTTTGGCGCTGATCTTTGGCTTTTTTCCTGCCATCAAATCGGCCAACAACCGACCTGAGCCGCAAGACATCGTCCAGCCTAGAGTCCCGTGGCCGGTATTGAGGAACAGGTTGCGGTATTTTGTTTTACCAACAATTGGAGTTCCGTCAGGTGTTGCTGGGCGTAGCCCTGTCCAAAACGTAGCTTTGGTGAGATCCCCACCTTTTGGATAAAGGTCGCCTACAACAAGCTCAAGCGTGTCTCGGCGGCGAGCGTTCAGTGACAGATCGAAGCCTGCGATTTCAGCCATGCCACCAACACGGATTCGATCATCGAAGCGTGTGATAGCAACCTTGTAGGTTTCATCAAGAATGGTGGATGACGGAGCCATACTTGCATCCGTGATGGGAATCGTAAGTGAGTATCCCTTCAGCGGGTAAATAGGTGCCTGGATGCCCAGTGGCTTCAACATCTGGGGGCTGTAACTTCCCAGTGCCAGCACATACTGGTCGGCTACTTCGAGTTTCCCATTGATCCATACGCCGGAAATGATATCTCCAGAACACTCGAGGCGATCAATATTGCATCCAAAACGAAATTCTACGCCAAGCTCTTCAGCCATTTTTGCCAGCTTCCGCGTAAACATCTGGCAGTCACCGGTCTGATCATTTGGTAGGCGAAGAGCCCCTGCCAACTTATCGCGCACACTTGCGAGCGCCGGCTCAGCTTTAGCAATTCCGTCGCGATCAAGTAACTCGAAAGGCACGCCTGACTGTTTCAGGATAGCTATATCCTTAGCAGCATTATCTACTTGAGCTTGAGTACGGAACAGTTGCGTAGT
The DNA here is from genome assembly GCF_015680705.1 of Pseudomonas fulva. GTDB lineage: Bacteria > Pseudomonadota > Gammaproteobacteria > Pseudomonadales > Pseudomonadaceae > Aquipseudomonas > Aquipseudomonas fulva_C. The sequence goes on from NZ_JADNYP010000026.1 coordinate 2,294, forward strand.
TCCGAGTTGGCGAGCCTCGTAAGATATACCAGTCTCAGCCCTGAGTTCATCCAGGCAGTCTCGGCTATATTCGGAAATTCGAACCATCCGTTCTTTGTTGACTGCATAGCTTGCCGGATTACAGTTACGCAACATCTGGATCATCCAACGATACTGATCCAGGCTAGACGTTGGCTTGATCGCTAAAGGTGCGTGTTGCTGAAGCATCCATTTAATGGCCTTCAATGGCACTCCAGGGGCTGCCCAAGGTGAGGCATACCCCGGAGAAACCTGCCCTGCGTTTGCGAAGCTTGTTTCCATCGCGGGGCCGTCTTGGCGATCTACCACGACGACTTCAAACCCCTCTCGAGCGAGGTAGTAGGCACTGACAGTTCCGACGACGCCGCTACCAAGTATCAGTACACGCATTCCCAGGCACCTCGTAATTTAGAAATTCTTTGTTCTTCTCGCAGTGCGCGACGCGGCCAGTGTAACTAGATGCCAGAAGTGAATTTCGCTGAATAAATAACGTAGCTTAGCTAAAAGTCTCGAAATCGCTGAAGAACATAAGCAATCTTTCGGATGTTTTTTCGCCACTCCAGTGAATTGTGTTGCCGGCAACTATATGATTGATGAAATGCTGCGTTATGACGCGAAAGAGAGGGCATTAACGCTCAATTCCTGCGCGCTTTTAGCTTTTCTCATTGGTAAACTGCGTGACACCGCACGGCTTCGATTAAAGGCAAGAGATAACGAAGACACTGATATCAGGGCCAGATGCCAAGCGGTGAGATAAGAATAAAAAGGAAGGGTGAGGCGCTGCTGCTTAGATGGACGTAGCCGGTCGGCTTGCCCGGAGGATTGTAGCTTCGCAACAGCCTGGGTGCTGATTTGCACCCAGGCTCTATACCATCTGCCTATTAGGTTATTTTGCCCCAGGGATTCCATCCCCGCGAATCGAGCAACCTTTAGTCTCGATGACAAAGAACAACGCAATAATCCCAAGTGCTGATGCAACCATGATGTAGTAGGCAGGTGCGTCAGGTGAACCGAGTAATTTAATAATTTGATCGCATACCAGTGGTGTTGTTCCGCCAAAGATAGATGCCGAAATGTTGTAAACGATGGCCAGCGCCGCATACCTGATTTGCGTTGGAAACATTGCCGGGAACATAGCGGAAATGGTGGCAAGCTGAGGGACAAAAAACGCTCCTAGCACTGCAAATCCTATCATTGACCCCGTCAGCCCTGTGGACATGAGCTTGAACATTGGAATCGCCAGAAAGAAAAGACCTATAAGAGAAAAGAACCACATCTTTTTGAAGCCAACCACATCTGATATTCGCCCCGCCAATGGTACGAATATCATCATGACCAACATGCCAACCAGAGGAGCAAGCAATGACATGTTTTCGCTAGCTCCGACTTCCTTGTGCATATAAGTAGGCATGTATGCCAGCAGAATGTAATAAGTGATGTTGAGTGCTGCTACCAGTACACCTAGCGACAATGCTGCCTTTTTATACTTCCCAAAAATTTCAGCAATAGAGGTTTTCGGTCGAGCAGGCTCGCTTGCCATCTTCTTTTCGAGCTCTAGAAACACAGGGGTGTCTTCGATCCTGGTGCGCAAATAGACTGCGATGACGCCCAGTGGAGCTGCGATCAGGAATGGAACGCGCCACCCCCACTCGTACATAGCGGCATCTCCAATGACGACCGATACGCTCAAGGTCACCAAAGCGCCGAGTGAAAAACCAGCGAGGGAGCCAAACTCCAGGAAGCTACCGTAAAAACCTCGCCGCTTGTCAGGCGCGTATTCCGCTAGAAAAGTAGCTGCTCCACCGTACTCACCGCCAGTTGAGAAACCTTGGATGAGCCTCAGCGCGATAAGGGCTACAGGTGCTATCCAGCCTACCGATTGATAAGTAGGCAGGATGCCAATAATAAATGTTGCTACAGACATCATTAGGACAGTCATGGCCAGCACGCGCTTGCGGCCAATTCGGTCACCTAGCGGCCCCCAAAACATCCCGCCAAGGGGTCGAATGAGGAACGAGATAGCGAATGTTGCTAGGCCGAAGTACAGGGCTTCAGATTGAGAGCCAGGAAACAAGGCGGCTGAGATGAAGGTGAGCCCGTAAGCATAGATTCCATAATCGAACCATTCCGTCGCGTTGCCTAATGCAGCTGCGACCACGGCTTTGCGAGGCATACTCATGTTCGAGCTTTTTATTGTGCTCGAAGAAATGGTTGAAGCTGGATGCGTACTAATAGACATAATTTACCACTTTTCTTAGGTAAGACGAACTGGCTAGTCAGGCTTGAATGCACATGGCCAAATGACCAACTGCTGATCTGCGCTTTATCGCGAAGCCGATTTTTGATTTCGATAATAGTTGGCAGTTATGCAAGAAGTCGCTGCGGGGCATGTTGTCACCTTTTTTTGTTATCTGTCTTTTAGCGCTTGAGCAGGAGGTCTACGCCACCAGCCCAGTATGGTGTATTACTTCTATCCAGCGTCGTCCTTGATAAGTTTCAGGGGTTAGGCACAGGTTGACTCGCTCCTTGGAGAACAATCAACTTTCAACCTCTTCAAGGCTGCGTGCTTTTTTGTAAAACAAAGAAGTGGCTGGAGTGATGGTGCTTTAAGGCACCATCACATTGTCACTGAAGATAGCCGTGGCACTACAGCTCCAGCGACTTGCAAACTTCTCGTCAGTCCTTGACGAAGAGCTTGCGAGGAGTCGAGCAGAACGTCTCGACTCCAGTATCAGTGATCAGGATGCTCTCGGTAATCTCGAGCCCCCAATCATCCATCCATAGGCCAGGCATGAAGTGGAAGGTCATACCAGGTTTGAGCACGCTGTTGTCGCTCGGGCGCAGGCTCATGGTGCGCTCGCCCCAATCTGGTGGATAGCTGATACCGATTGGGTAACCGCAACGGCTGTCCTTGTGGATATCGAACTTCTCAAGCACGCCGAAGAAGGCACGTGCGATATCACCAGTGGTGTTGCCAGGCTTGGCGGCCTCAAGGCCGGCAGCGATACCTTCGACGACTGCTTTCTCACCGTCGATGAAATGCTGCGGTGGCTTGCCCAGGTAAATAGTTCGGGACAGCGGGCAGTGATAGCGCTTGTAGCAGCCGGCGATTTCGAAGAAGGTGCCGGCGCCGACCTTGAATGGAGAGTCATCCCAGGTCAGGTGTGGGGCGCTAGCGTCTGCTCCGGTAGGAAGCAACGGCACGATGGCCGGGTAGTCCCCGCCATAGCCATCGACACCGAGAATGCCACTGGCATAGATGTCAGCAACCAGCTCGTTCTTCCGCATGCCGGGCTCAATACGTTCCAAGATGCGGTCATGCATCTTTTCGACGATTCGGGCAGCCACACGCATGTAGGAAATTTCTTGCTGGGACTTCACCGCACGCTGCCAGTTTACGAGCGCGTTCGCGTTGACGAACTTGGCCTTGGGCAGATGCTGCTGCAGTGCCAGGTATGCCGCAGCGCTGAAGTAGTAGTTGTCCAGCTCAACGCCGATAGTGAGCGAATCCCAGCCACGCGCCTGGATCACCTCTTTGCAGAGGTAGTCCATTGGGTGCCGTTCAGTCGACTGAACGTAGATATCGGGGTAGCCGACAATGTTGTCTTGCTTCATGAAGACAGTACGTCGAGCGCCGTTAGCGTCTTGGTTACGACCATACCAAACAGGCTCACCTTCCATGGCCAGCAGTACGCACTGGTGGACGTAGAACGACCAACCGTCGTATCCGGTCAGCCAAGCCATGTTCGAAGGGTCAGTAACCAGCAGCAGCTCAATGTTCCTAGCCTGCATTTCTGCGCGGACTTTGGCGATACGCTGGGCGTACTCCTCCCGTGTAAACGGAAGGTTCACAACAATTTCAGACATGATCGATCCCTCATGATTGGGGTATGGTTTTATTGTGTTGCCTGGTGATTCAGTTGTTGTAGAGCAAGCCTTTGCCTGTGCTGATTGCTCTGGAAAAAGCCAGGTTCGCAATCGCTGTGTCCTGAACGCCTGTGCCGGTGAGATCGCAAAGAGTTATGTCAGTTGGAGTCAACCTTCCGACGCGATCTCCAAGGATCACCTGACCCAGTTCGGCGTACACACGAGGGTCTTGTGCAACACCAGCGTTGATCGCGTGATGGAGTTCTCCGAGTGTTGCCGTCTGGCTGACTCGATCCGCAACGTAGTGATCGACGGCTGCTATTACCTCAGGAGCAACCTCGTTTTTGTGTTCGGTGTCTGCCCCCATAGCCGTGATATGGAGACCAGGCCGCAAGTGCCTGCGATGTAAAATTGGCTGATTGCTCGGCGTGCAGGTGACTGCAATGTCAGCGCTCGACATTGCTTCATCGACCGACTCTGCGGCAGTGGCTTCCAGGCCGTAGACGCTCGATAGCTGCAAGGCCAGTTGCTGCGCTTTTGCGGTACTCCTAGCCCATACCCGTACTCGCTTGATATCCCGTACAAGAAGCAGCGCTTTGAGTTGAAGCTCGGCCTGTTCACCTGCACCAAGAAGGGCAACCTCTTTACTGTCCTGGCGGGCGAGCCAACGTGCAGCCACAGCCCCAGCAGCTGCTGTTCTAACGGCAGTGAGGTATCCGTTGTCGAGTAGGAGCGCCTGGAGAAGTCCTGTGCGTCCAGAGAGCAGCATCATCATGCCGTTCAGACTTGGTAGGCCTAGACCAGGATTGTTGAAGAAGCCTGGACTGACCTTGATAGCGAAATTCTCAAGGTCTGGCAGGTAGGCGGTTTTGACGTCCACCTCACCATTGTGCTCGGAGATGTCTAACCGGAGGATTGGCGGCATGACCACTTTGCCTCTGGCCAGCGATGCAAATGCGTTTTCCACTACATCGATACTGTCTGTATCGAGCGTTACGCACTCACGGATTTCGCGTTGGTTAAGCAGAAGGACTTCGCTCACATGGCACCTCTTCAAGCACGTGCTGGGCGGCGGTCGCGCACAGCTTCCAGGATGATGCGTTGGTGTTGAGCCATGTCGACATTCCCACCGCTCACGACGATCACGATTGGCCCTTGAGCTTCAACCTGCCTGGTAAGCAGAGCTGCGATACCTACCGCTCCCGCTCCCTCAATGACGAGCCGTTCTTCTAAGTAGGCATGGAGCATCGCATCCGCGATTGAGCCTTCATTGAGCAAAATCACGCGGTCGATGAATCGACGGGTGAGTTCAAATGTGTATTGGTTTCGCAGACCAATTCCGCCACCGAGCGAGTCGGCCAGCGTGGCTACTTCCTCAACATTCACGGGCTTTCCAGCCTCGAGGCTCTGTGCCATTGCTGCGCCAAGCCTCATGCTCACACCATGGGTTTTCACCTGAGGAAGTAGTGCTTTGAGCGCCAAGGACACGCCGGAGAAAAGTCCTCCACCCGAAAGCGGTATGAGTACCTGCGAAACGGAAGGGAGTTGCTCAGCGATCTCCAGGCCCAAAGTGGCTTGGCCTGCAATTACGTCCTGGTGATCGAAAGGAGGGATGAAGGTAAGGCCCTCTTCTTGAGCAAGACGGGCAGCTTCGAACTGAGCATCGTCCTGAGAGTTACCAACCACCTGCACGGCGGCGCCCAGCGCACGAATCGCAGCCACCTTGTTGGAAGGGACAAGCCTTGAAAGGCACACGGTAGCGCGAACGCCGGCGGCAGCTGCGGCATAGGAAAGGGCACGACCATGATTGCCCGTTGAAGCGGTTACTACTCCCAGAGCACGCTGTTGAGAGGTAAGGCCCGCAATCGCGTTCGTGGCCCCTCTCAGCTTGAAGCTACCAGTCGCCTGGTGGCATTCCAGCTTGAGGTACACGGGCACTTTCATGAAGTCGGAGAGGCTTGGAGAGAGCTCCATTCGCGTTTCGCGCACCAGGTGCTTAATGCGATCCCGGCCGATGAGGGCCTCTCGAACTGTCACTGCCGGCATGGTAGACCACCGAACGATTGTTTTTTCGGAGTCTACGAGCCGCTGATTGTCATAATGAATGTACTAGGGCAATCCGGTGGCGTTTTTTCAGATTTGTGTCAAACGGTCAGAAGTCATGGACTCCTGGGTATTGTTCAAAAGTCATCCGCATGGTTTTCAGGGCCTGGGATAGCTCGCTTTCACTCGTTTCAGCGCCGATGCAAAGCCGGATGCCGCGTGCTGGGGTCACCCCCCGAACGGTGAACGGCTCCGGTGACGTAACCGCAATATGCTGTTGTCGCAGTGTGCGCACCAGGCTGGAAACATCCCAATGTGCTGGCACATTCAGCCAAGCGTTTAACGAATGAGGGCGATGGCAATAGAGGTAGTCCCCCATCTCGTCTGCTACCAGCTTCTGGCGTGTCTCTAGGAGCCTTCGCTGCAATTGGATCAATGTGTCGGCCCTCCCATCCATAATCCACCGTGCGGCAACCTCGGCAAGCATGGGGGCTGCCATCCAGCTCGTCACGCGAAGGATGCTTTCTGTTCGCAGCGCCAGTCGTTTAGGTACTTTAAGGAACCCGATTCGCAGCCCAGTCAGAACTGACTTCGTCATGCTGGTGCAGTAAAACGAGAGCTCGGGGGCATATGAGCTGATTGGAGGGCCTTCGTATTGGTTAAGCAGGGGGCCGTAGACGTCATCCTCAATAATGTGGACACCGAAGCGACGAGCGATGGAGGCTAACTCTTTCCTACGGCTATTGGGCATCAACGCGCTGGTCGGGTTATTAAGGTTCGGCGTGCATACCAGGGCCGTAACGCGCTCGTTGCTGCAGATGTCCTCAAAGTGCTCGGGATCAATCCCGTCACGATCAGTGTCTAGGCCTTTCAGATTGAAGCCGAGGACTTGAGAGTTCCCAATAACCCCGTGATCGGTCATGCCTTCACAGAGCACCAGGTCATCAGGGCCTGCAAGGGAGGCCAGCGCCAGGAATAGCCCGTGAGCCGCCCCATTTGTGATCAACACATCTTCTCGAGCCAGCCCTGGCAAGCCAAGACGCCCAAGCCAATGGCAGGCGGCATCACGATGAGCATCGAAGCCCGCTACAGGTCGGCACAGTCGGATCCAGCTTTGATCGACCTCATTAGCAAGCTCGGCGCATGTTTCTCGCCAGTACCTGTCATGCTCTGGGGTGTGAATGATTCGGGCGGTGGATAGATCGACGAGTGCGCGCTCGGGAGCATCGAGAATGTAGCTTGCTACACGGTCACTCATTCGCCGAGAAACGAAACTCCCGCGACCCACTTCGCACCTTACTAGCCCTTGGCGCTCGAGTTCCTTGTAGGCGTTTGTCACGGTTTGGACACTGATCCCCAAGGCATCGGCAACCTGCCGTTGTGGTGGCAGGCGCTGATCATCCGCCAGCTTATGCTGTTCGATGTCCGAGCTGATCGCTTGGACAAGAATCTTATACTTGGACTCGCCGCCACGGGCGTGCTCAACCGCTTCCCGCCATTTTTCCATCATCGCTATGCTTGCTCCTAAGCCACGGCCTACAGCATGGACGTTACAACATGTTGAGATCAATTGTCCTAGTGCAATGCTCGTCACGGAAAGCCTTTTGTATGCTCATCTCACGCTTCCGAGGAAGGCTTGGGTCTTCTTCAAGCTACCGCTATCAACTCCAAAAATAGCGGCGCTGCAGCGTGATCTTCTATCTGCCCAAAACTCCGCGCCACGCGGGCCAATTACAATAGAGGGAGATTTTTGATGAACTTGGTCACTTCGCTTTCCGCAGTCGCTCAACGCCTGACCCTGGCGTGTGCCATTGCGAGCATCGCCGTATCCGCGCACGCAGCTACAACCCTCGACTCTCTCAAAGAGCAGGGCAGTGTTCGGATTGGCTATGCCAACGAAACGCCTTTCGCCTATACCGGAACCGATGGAAAAGTCACGGGCGAGTCGCCTGAAATCGCCACCGCGATTTTCAAGCAGTTGGGGATCAAGGACGTCAATGGTGTACTCACCGAATGGGGATCGCTGATTCCTGGCCTGCGAGCTGGTCGTTTCGATGCTATCGCAGCCGGCATGTACATCACTCCAGCCCGCTGCAAGCAGGTCTTGTTCACCGACCCTCACTACCAGCTCCCTGACGCGCTCCTGGTGCCGAAAGGCAATCCCAAGAAGCTGTTCAGCTACGAAGATGTCGCAAAGAACCCCGAAGTGAAGCTGGCCATTATGGCGGGCACCGTGGAGCTCCAGTACGCCCGTGACTCTGGCGTGAAAGACGAACAAATCCTCCAGGTTCCGGATACCACGGCTCAGCTGCAGGCAGTTCGTGCCAAGCGGGCAGATGCTGCTGTAGGCACACAGCTCACGATGAAAGGACTCGCGGCCAAAGGCGGTGATTCGGTAGAGGCCATGACCGACTTCAAAGATGACCCTTCCCATATCGGCTACGGTGCCTTGGCCTTCAGACCGGAAGACAAGGAGCTTCGTGACCAGGTCAATGCCCAGCTCAAGAAATGGCTCGGTAGTGAAGAACACCTGAAAACAGTGGCGCCATTCGGATTCGACAAGAGCAACCTCACTACGAAAACAGCTGCGGAGCTCTGCGGGCAGTAACACTGCATCCAAATCGGCGCGTCAAACCCACTGCCGCGCCTTTGGCTGATTTAACGTGAGGTAGAGTCAAATGGCAGATTTACTACCACTTATGCTCCAGGGCGCATGGGTTACCCTGCAGGTCACCTTCTTCGGATCTCTCCTGGCCATCGTTGCAGCGACCCTGGCGGCACTCGGCAAAATGTCGACATGGAGACCGCTCCGCTGGTTTTGCGTCGTCTACATTGAGATCTTTCGGGGTACGTCGCTGCTCGTTCAATTGTTCTGGCTCTTCTTCGTCCTTCCGCTTCCTCCATTCAATCTCGAGCTGAGCCCCTACACCGTCGCAATCGTTGGCCTTGGGCTACATATTGGCGCTTATGGTGCAGAGATAATGCGCGGCGCGATAAATTCGGTAGCTAAAGGTCAATATGAAGCTTGCACAGCACTTAACTTTGGCCCATTCACACGCTTTCGTCGCATCATTTTGCCGCAAGCCCTGCTCGCAGCGATGGGGCCTGGAACTAATCTGCTGATCGAGCTGTTGAAAAACACATCCCTTGTTTCCCTTATAACGCTTGCAGATTTGAGCTTCAGGGCGCGCCAACTCGATCAGGCTACATTCGAGACTCTCAAGGTCTTCGCCCTAGCGCTGCTCATGTACTTCGTAATGGCCCAAGCGATTAACTTGGCAATGCGGCGTTTAGAGCGACATCTGGCCCGTGGTCGTGTCCAAGGGAGCCTGTGATGAATTTCTTCGACTGGAACTATGCAATACAGCTCTTGCCCGAATTGTTCCGGGCAGCACTTAACACAATCGGCGTCACGTTGCTGGGCTTTGCAATCGCTATCGTTCTTGGACTGTTCCTCGCCATTGGCAGACGCAGCGCAAGAATATGGATCTCTTGGCCAATAGGTGGGGTGATCGAATTTATCCGCAGTACACCTTTACTGATCCAAGTTTATTTTCTTTATTACGTTCTGCCTAACTACGGCGTTAGCCTGACAGCAATGCAAGTAGGCGTGCTAGGCATTGGTCTACACTACGCCTGCTATCTGGCAGAGGTATATCGAAGCGGCCTTGATGCGGTTCCGCGAGGCCAATGGGAAGCAGTGACAGCACTCAACATGAGTCCTTCGCTTGCCTATCGAAACATCATTTTACCCCAAGCTCTCCGTCCGATTTTGCCACCGGTTGGCAACTACCTGGTTGCGATGCTGAAAGATACACCTGTGCTTTCAGCTATCACTGTCGTTGAGATCATGCAGCAAGCAAAGAACCTCGGCTCTGAGACGTTCCGATATCTTGAGCCCATCACCATGGTAGGCGTGTTCTTCCTTGTTCTGAGTATTGTTCTGGCTTATTTGGTACGCCGCGTTGAAGCGCGCTTGGAGCAAAAATAATGACCACCTCTCCAGTTTCCAACATTCAGATAGCTCCAAGCGAAATTTTGACAGGTGTCAGTTCAGGCGCCATTTCGTCCCCGGCCATCGGCAAGCCCATGGTTAGCTTCCGCAGCGTAACTAAGCGATATGGCAACTTCACTGTTTTGGACGGCCTGGAACTGGATGTTTCGACAGGCGAAAAAGTCGCCATCATTGGCCCCAGCGGATCAGGTAAATCGACGTTGCTCCGAGTGCTGATGACCCTTGAGGGAATCGATGAAGGGAGCATCCTGGTCGAAGGCGAATCGCTGACTCACATGCAAGGAAGGAATGGAAAGCTGGTTCCAGCCGACGCGAAGCACGTGCGTGCTGTCCGGGGCAAAATAGGAATGGTATTCCAAGGGTTCAACCTCTTTCCCCACCGTACTGCGCTGCAAAATGTCACTGAGGCCCCCGTCCATGTCCTGGGTGTAAAACCAGCCGAAGCCAGGGATCGCGCCGTGCAGTTGCTGGAAATGGTTGGACTGGGTGCCAAGCTCGATCATTACCCTTCGCAACTGTCAGGTGGCCAGCAGCAGCGGGTCGCGATAGCACGGGCCCTAGCCATGAGACCAAAGGTCATGCTTTTCGACGAGGTCACCTCGGCGCTCGACCCGGAACTCTGCGGTGAAGTCCTTAACGTCATCCGTCGACTTGGAAGCGAGCATAAGCTGACCATGCTTATGGTTACTCACCAAATGGGCTTTGCTCGGGAGTTTGCGGATCGCGTTTGCTTCTTCTACAAGGGTCGAATTCATGAACAGGGTGCTCCAGGCCAACTGTTCGAGAACCCCCAGGAAGAGCGTACCCGCAGTTTTCTGAGCGCCGTTAGAGAAGCAAATTAAGAATTTCTGCTGGCTCTTCAGGATAGCCCTCCTGAAGAGCCAAGAGGTGCTAAGCATCATCAATTGGAAGTGTGAATCCGGCCTTTACCCGATCCATCACGACCATTGTTTTGAAACTCTTGATGTCATTGTTTTCGTAGAAGAACCTTCGGGTGAAGTTCTCGTAGTCCTCCATATCCTTTGAGGTTACGAGGAGTACAAAGTCAGCATCACCCGTGACATAGGATCCGCTCATGACCTCAGGAGTATTTTTAATGGCCTGCTTGAACTTATCGATAATGTCTGAGCGCTCTCGTTCCAAAGTGACCAGCACCAGCATGGTGACATGTCTTCCAACCGCTTTAGGGTTGATGATGGAGACGTCGCTCTCGATGACCCCTTCACTGCGCAGGCGCTTAAGCCTGCGCTGGCAGGCCGTGGAAGATAAACCAACCAAATCACCAAGCTCTTCAGAGGTGAGCCTGTTGTTGACTTGCAAGGCACTTAAAATTCGTAAGTCAATCCTATCAAGCTCCATGAGTTTCTCGCCCCTACTAATACTTGATGAAAATGAGTCAGTTGCGTTAGCTGAGTGTACATCAGATACGTCAGCCAACAAAGCTAAATGCCAATGCTAGTAGTGCACCACCCCTACGCACTGGTTACACCTGTTGGGTCGAGTCATAGCCGCTGCGCTGAGCCTTAGCCTACTTGAACGACAAACAAATAAGGAATATGCAATGAAACCTAGTCCCATCAAGCCAACTATCGACTTCGACCAACAAGGGGTGTCGCACGGGTTCTTGAAGCTGCCTTACTCACGTGATGACTCTGCGTGGGGCGCGATCATGATTCCTATCACCGTCATGAAAAACGGGATCGGCCCGACTGTGCTCCTCACTGGCGGCAATCATGGCGACGAGTATGAAGGCCCGATTGCACTCACCAAGCTGGCCAATCAATTGGACATCGAAACAGTCAGAGGGCGAATAATTATTTTGCCCTTCATGAACTATCCTGCTTTTAAAAACGCCTCCAGAACCTCTCCGATTGATCGCGGGAATCTGAATCGAACGTTCCCAGGTAAGGCTGACGGGACAGTTACGGAAAAAATTGCTGATTATATACAGCGACACTTGTTGCCATTGGCGGATTACGTCCTTGATATCCACTCTGGCGGCAAGACTTTGGATTTCATTCCATTTGCAGCTGTTCATATTCTGCCGGACAAGCTGCAACAGCAGAAAGGCGAACGGGCAATGGATGCTTTCGCGGCTCCCTACAGCATGAAAATGCTGGAAATCGATAGTGTGGGCATGTTTGATACGGCTGTCGAAGAAGCCGGCAAAATCTTTGTGACTACCGAGCTTGGTGGTGGGGGTACAGCCAGCTCCACCACTATTAAAATTGCAGAGCGCGGGGTACGAAATTTCCTGGTTCATGCAGGGGCGGTCATGGGTGATCTTGATATTGCACAGGACAGCATCTTCTTGGATATGCCTGACGACAATTGCTTCATTGCAAGCGAGCATACCGGGCTCATTGAATACTGCTTCAATCTGGGCGATCAGGTCTCCAAAGGCGATGTGATTGCTCGAGTGTACGACGTCACAAGAACAGGTGTGGCACCTACCGAATACAAGGCCCAACGTGACGGCCTTCTTGCCTGCCGTCACTTCCCGGGGCTTGTGCAGTGCGGTGACACAATCGCAGTTCTGGCTGAGAAAATCTCTTAAACATCTGCCCCTTCAACAAGGCTGCCAAGTGCAGCCTTTTTTGTTTTTCTACACCTAATTGGTTTTGTTCCAATCATTTCTTATGCACCTACAGACCTGAAATCGCATCTCTGAGAAATGACGCAGGAAAGCTGCGCAACTGTGAAAACATCACAGTATTACTGCGCATGCGGGCTGGATTACTCATATTTCCAGCGTCAAGCCAGACATAGAATGATCCTCGTCGAACATCAGCTTTATCTCTTCGAGGCATATAAAAATGAAAGATCTTGCGCCCTCCGCCCTCAATAAGCTTCGTCGAAATGACCTGCTTGAAACTCGGGCTTACATTGATGGGCGCTGGGTTACTGGCGAGGGCTCGCTCGACGTCACTGATCCAGCTAATGACCAGGTGATCGCGCAGGTAGCCCATTGCGACGAGTCCTGGGTAGATCTGGCCGTCGAAGCCGCTTCGCGTGCCTTCGATGGTTGGCGGAACACCTTGCCGGCACAGCGTGGTGCAGTCCTTCGTAAATGGGCAGCACTGATGCGTGAGAACCAAGAAGATTTGGCGGTCATCATGACCTGCGAGCAAGGTAAGCCGCTCAGCGAATCACGCGGAGAGATCAGTTACGGCGCTAACTTTGTCGAGTGGTTTGCGGCAGAAGGTGAGCGTTGCTACGGCGAGACAATTCCAAGTCATCTCCCGAACAGCCAGTTGGTCACTAAGCTGCAGCCGATTGGTGTAACCGTGGCCATCACGCCCTGGAACTTCCCCAGCGCCATGATCACCCGCAAGGCTGCTGCTGCACTGGCGGCTGGATGCCCGATGATCGTCAAGCCGGCGCCTGAAACTCCGCTGTCTGCCCTGGCTCTCGCCCGGTTGGCTGAAGAAGCTGGTATTCCTGGTGGTGTGTTCCAGGTGCTGACCGGGGATGCACCGAAGATGTCGGCTCGTCTCTTGGCCGCCTCCGCAGTCCGTGCGTTCAGTTTCACCGGTTCCACAGAGGTTGGTCGGATTCTGCTGCGTCAGTCTGCGGATACGGTCAAGAAAGTATCCCTTGAACTGGGTGGCCATGCTCCGTTCATTGTCTTCGATGATGCCTCGATTGCTGAGGCTGTCGAAGGCTGCATTGGCGCCAAGTTCGCAACCTCAGGTCAAGATTGCCTGGGCGCGAATCGCATCTATGTGCATCGCAACATCTACGGTCAATTCGTAGAGGAATTCACCAAGGCCACCGAGAAGTTACGCGTTGGCCATGGCCTTGAAGAGGGCGTCGATATCGGCCCAATGACTAGGGTAACGGTTGCCAACAAGTGCCGAGAGCAGATTTCGAATGCTCTCTCGCTGGGTGCAAAACTCACCTGCGGCGGTATCGACAATCACTTGGGTAGCAGCTTCGTCCTTCCGACTGTTCTGGCTGACGTCACGGACAAAATGGACATCGCTTTCGAAGAGACCTTCGGCCCCGTGGCGGCAATCCTGCCCTTCGATTCCGAAGATGAAGTAGTGACGAGGGCCAACAACACCGAGTTCGGCCTCGCTGCCTACGTGTACACCAACGACCTTCGTCGTGCCTGCCGAGTATCTGACCGACTCGAGTACGGCATGGTCGCACTCAACACTCCGAAGTTCACCGGCGCACCAATCCCGTTTGGCGGCTGGAAGCAATCGGGCTTGGGCCGTGAAGGCTCGAAGCACGGTTTGGCTGAGTACATGGAACTGAAATACGTCTGCATCGGCGGTCTGTAAAAATCACAAGAGGATTGAAAAATGGATAAGCAAAAGCAAGATTTGATCTCCCAACAAGATCGCGGTGCAGTGCTCCACCCGTTCACCCAGCTGAAAGACTTTGCCTCCGGCAAGGCAGGTGATCCAACAATCATCGAAACCGCGAAAGGGATCACTATCACCGACGCGACTGGGCGTGAGTACATCGATGGCTTCGCTGGCCTGTACTGCATGAACGTCGGCTATGGCCGTACCGAAGTCGCCGAGGCGATCTCCAAGCAAGCCCACAAGCTGGCGTACTACCACACCTATGCTGCGCACACCACGGAAGAGCTCGCTCGTCTGTCTGACCGCCTGGTGAAGATGGCTCCGGGCAAAATGAGCAAGGTCTTCTACGGCATGTCCGGTTCGGATGCCAACGAGACCCAAGCCAAACTGGTCTGGTACTACAACAACCTGCGCGGTAAGCCGAACAAGAAGAAGATCATTGCTCGTGAGCGCGGCTACCACGGTTGCTCCGTAGTTTCTGGTTCCATGACCGGCATGTCGTTCTACCATGACCACATGGATCTGCCGATTGCAGGCATCCTGCGTACTGGTGCTCCTCACTACTACTGGGGCGCCGAGCCAGGTGAGACTGAGCTGGAATTCTCTGCCCGCCGTGCACGTGAACTCGAAGAGCTCATCCTGCGTGAAGGCCCAGACACCATCGGCGCATTCATTGCTGAGCCTGTGCTCGGAACCGGTGGTATTACCCCTCCGCCAGAAGGCTACTGGGCTGCTGTTCAGCCTGTATTGAAAAAGTACGACATCCTGCTGATCGCTGACGAAGTGATCACCGGCTTTGGCCGTACTGGTGCCATGTTCGGCTGCGACAAGTACGGTATCGAGCCTGATCTGATCACCGTAGCTAAAGGCCTGACTTCTGCCTACGCACCGCTGTCTGCTTCGATTGTTGGTGAGAAGGTGTACAAGGTGATGGAGGAAGGCGCTGATCGCGTTGGTGCCTTCTCCCACGGCTACACCTACTCGGGCCACCCTATCGGTGTCGCGGCTGCGAACGCTGTGCTCGACATCGTCGAGGGCGAGAACATTCCAGCGCACGTCGACAAGGTTGGTCAGTATTTCCAAAAGTCGATGCAGGAGACCTTCTCCTCGCTGCCAATCGTCGGCGAAGTGCGTGGTGTGGGCATGATGGCCGCCATTGAGTTCGTAGCGGATCCGGCCACCAAGAAGCGTTTCGACCCAGCCCTCAAGGTTGGTGCACGGATCTCGAAAGCAGCCCGTGATCGCAACTTGATCGCTCGTGCTATGCCTCACGGTGAGATCCTGGGCTTTGCTCCGCCCCTGGTCACGACCGAGCAGGAAGTGGATCGCATCATCAGCATCGCACACGAAGCTGTGCTGAGCGTCCTTGATGAGCTGAAGGTCTGAGCCATCAACGTTGGCAATGATGCCAGCTGAATTACCCTCTTCGTTTTAAGCCCGCCTTCAAGCGGGCTTTTTTTGTTTCAAGGGTATGGGCGGTCGAAAGCGTATTGGAGCTTCTTTGTTCAGGTATGAACACCGTTGGAAGCATCGTGACCACCTCGCTATGGCAGGCCTTCGCGGGTTGGTGAGCAGTGTCAAACCTTCAAAAACCTGCTCCAATCCAAGTCCGGGCTGTTTGTGGCCAATGTCTATGCAGCTAGAGCCCGTGAAGGGCTACCTGTACACATGGGCTACGTTTGACATGTGGCCGCAAATAGTACAAAGCTGCCACGCGGGAGACCCTTCGCTTGCCCGCTAGATTGTTAATTCGAACTCCGGGGCTTCAGACTCGTCATGCGCTACGAACAAATCTCGTCTTTGGAAGAATTTCTGTCCCAAGTTGAAAGTAAACTCTTGGATCCCGAGCAGCGGGTGAGCGTGTCGTTCCCTTCCACCTCAACCACCCCTTGGAACTCGGATGCTCTGATTCGCGCCAATCTTTCTACGCTGGAGAGCGTAGCAGGATCCGCAAATGTATACGCCATATTTACCGGCGCAGGCGGTGGGTCAGAAAGCCCGCTTAGGTATTTCGGCAAGACAACAAGGAGGTTGGCGAGGGAACGGATTAAGAACCACCTATTTCGAAAGAGCGAAAATACAGGATCGAAGTTGGCGCAAGTTTTAAAGCATACTTGTGGTGGTGGAACGATAAAAATTGCGTGGATTGAGGTGCACCCTGAGTCGCTAAGAAATTACCTTGAAGAAGAGCTCATAAAGCGCCACCCCGAAGCCGACTGGAACAGAGAGAACAGGGGCGGAATAAATACACCTGTCGACACTCTTAGTTGTTATTCAGACGATATGGCTGAGTGAATGCTATGGAACAATTCATCAAAGCAAAACTGCTGCAGGCCGATCTTAAGGAGATAGATCAGCAGCTTTCGCAAGGTGGATTCAAAAATATGGGGAGCATGCTATTGGTCAAGCAGTCCCTCTTGACAATATCGAACCTTGTTGATTTAGAACTTTCCGTCAGGATTATTTACAAGCAATATCCGATTCTTTCGGAGATTTACAGAAGGCACGAGGCGAAATATCGATTTGCGAAATATCTTCGTAACAAGTTTGTAGGGCATGTTAAGCAAGAGCTGATTCTAAAGGCCATTGAGTGGCGCCCAGAGTTAAGATATCTTCTTCGAAGTTCCGATGATGCGAATACAGCTTTTGCCTTCAATTTATTTACGCTCGAAACTGCTATTAACACTTACGTCAATCCTGATGGTAGCCATCAGCTATTTGAGTCTGAGACAGACTTGATCTACCCTCCTGATCTTGACAGGTTCCTGAAGTATCTATCAGATTCAGTGCGGTCAGCCATACATTATCTTCACGCTCTAGCTGAGGCACTAGGGGAAAGTGTCGAAATGCTTGATCCGGCAAAACAAAACCTGGAGCACTGGATAATTGCTGCTAAGACGAAATTCCAATTCATAAAGAAATGAAGGTAGTGAGCCGCTGCTGTTTTTTCGAATCGCCCATGGAGAAAAATTTCTCCTATCGCTTTGGCTCATTCAATGCACCCGGCGATGGGTAATCATGTTGGTAGCCCACTAAATATAGTGTGACCTGACCTGCTGAGAAAAAAGGAGTGCAAAAATGCTTGAACCACTTTTCAAATCCCTGCACCACTACAATGATGAGTATCGTGAGCTAATCAATGAAAAGGCAATGCGTCATACGCCAAGTCGTGGCGACTTCGTAGATTTTATCAGGTCGTCGTTAAAGCTAACAAGACCGGAAGACTGGGGCTTTATATATTCATCCATGGATATAATTAATGACAGCCTGCTAGGTATTGAGAATTTCTGTAAATATGGCGTTGATGGCCCCACGAAATATGATGATTTCGGCGAAAAGTACATCAGGCTTTATGGTGTGTTAAATGCTACTTATATACAGCAACAATCTTTTCTTAACCTCCATAGAATCGCGAAT
>NZ_JADNYP010000027.1 GCF_015680705.1 Pseudomonas fulva
CCGGGCGTGGCCTCGGGGCATCCGGCGCTGGCCTGGAAGGCTTCGAACGCCTGGGCCAGCGCCTTGGTCGTTGCGGCTGGCAGCTTCAAGGGCTGCTGCCCAGCGCCGGACAGGGTTGCGATGGCCAGGGACAGATGGCATCGTTTCCCTTTGACCGCTTCCAGGTAGCTCATGTCGCAGTTCGAGTCCATCACGCCCGGTTTCATGGTGATCCACGGCAATCGCCCAGACGACTTGCGTAGCCTGGTAGTGGAATGGATGCGTCGCTACCCGCTGCGCCCGTTGGAAAACGAGGTCGCCCTGGTGCAGAGCAACGGCATCGCCCAATGGCTGAAGATGGCATTGGCGGCGGATCCCGAGGACGGCGGCTGCGGCGTGGCGGCGGCCATCGACGTGCAGTTGCCAGGTAGCTTCATGTGGCGTTTGTACCGATCCGTTCTCGGCCGCTCGGAGATTCCAGAAAAGTCCGTGCTGGACAAAGGACCGCTCACCTGGCGTCTGATGCGATTGTTGCCGATCCTGATCGATCAGCCTGTATTCGCACCGCTCGCGCGCTTCTTGGGCGATGACCAGGACATGCGCAAGCGTTACCAGTTGTCCCAACGTTTGGCCGACCTCTATGACCAATATCAGGTATATCGAGCCGATTGGCTCGAAGACTGGGCGGCAGGGCGCTATCAGTTGCGCAGTGGTCGTGGTGAGTCACGCCCTCTGGCCGAAGGCAACCAGTGGCAGGCGGCACTGTGGCAGGCGCTGCTCGGAGACGTTGGTGTCGAAGGCATGGCCCAGAGCCGAGCGGGCGTTCACCAGCGCTACATGGATACCATGCTATCGGCACAAACAGCACCGCCGGGCCTGCCGAGCCGTGTGATCGTGTTCGGTATCTCATCGCTTCCCGCTCAGGTGCTTCATGCATTGGCCGGGCTGGCCCGGTTCACCCAAGTGCTGTTGTGTGTGCACAATCCCTGTCGCCATCATTGGGCAGACATAATTGCGGACAAGGAATTGCTACAGCGCGAGTATCGTCGGCAGCGCCGCAAACCGGGAGTGCCGCTACAGCTCGACGCTACCAGCTTGCACCAGCATGCCCAGCCGTTGCTGGCCGCCTGGGGTAAACAAGGGCGTGACTACATTGCCCTGCTGGATGAGTTCGATCAGCCGGACAGCTACCGGGGGGCTTTCAGCGATGGAAAGATCGACCTGTACGAAGATGGGGCGACCGAGACTCTGCTCGGTCAGTTGCAGAACGACATTCTGGAGTTGCGCCCCCTCGCCGAAACCCGTGAGCTTTGGCCAGCGGTAGATCCCGAAGCGGATCCATCCGTTCGTTTCCACATCGCGCATAGCGCACAGCGAGAAGTGGAAGTCTTGCATGACCAACTCTTGCAGCGCTTTTCCAGCAATCCCGCGCTCAAGCCCCGGGACATCATCGTCATGGTTCCGGACATCAACGGTTACGCGCCGTACATTCGCGCCGTGTTCGGGCAGGTGCCAAGAGACGATAAACGGTTCATTCCTTTCACCTTGAACGATCAGGCCCAGCGCGGGCGCGACCCGCTGCTCATCGCCCTGGAGCACTTGCTGAAACTTCCCGACAGCCGCTTTGCCGTAGGCGAGATTCTTGACCTGCTGGACGTGCCAGCCGTGCGTGCGCGTTTTGGCATTGCCGAGCAATCCTTGGCCGTTCTGCACAGCTGGATTGAAGGCGCTGGCGTTCGCTGGGGCCTGGATGCCCAGCAGCGCAAGACCTTGGGCTTGCCCGCGGGCATGGAACAGAACAGCTGGCGATTCGGCTTGCGACGCATGCTCTTGGGCTACGCCGTCGGCGGTGGGGAGGGGTTCGCCGGGGTAGAGCCTTACGACGAAGTCGGTGGCCTGGACGCAGCCCTGGTAGGACCGTTGTTCGCCGTGATCGACCGCCTGGACCACTGGTCCCAGGCGCTGCTCGAATCCGTTGCGCCGCAAGCCTGGGGCCAGCGCTTGCAAGGCTTGGTCAACGACTTCTTCAAGCCCGAGGACGAGCATGCCGAGTACCTGCTCATTCAACTCGATGAGCTGCGCGATCAATGGCTGCAAGCCTGCGAGACCGTTGGGCTGGTCGAGGCGCTGCCCTTGACGGTGGTTCGTGAAGCCTGGCTGGCGGGGCTGGACCAGGGCGGGTTGAACCAACGCTTTCTCGCCGGTTCGGTGAATTTCTGCACCCTGATGCCCATGCGAGCGATTCCCTTCGAAATGGTCTGCCTGCTGGGCATGAACGACGGCGACTACCCTCGTGCCCAGCCGCCCCTGGATTTCGACCTGATGGCCACGGATTATCGTCCGGGAGATCGTTCTCGCCGAGAGGACGACCGCTACCTGTTGCTCGAGGCTGTGCTTTCGGCCCGCAAGGAGCTCTACATCAGCTGGGTGGGCCGGAGCATCCGCGACAACACGGAGCGCCCGCCGTCCGTGCTGGTCGGCCAACTGCGCGATCACCTCGCTGCCGGCTGGCGTTTGCGCAGCGAGCCCTCCAATGGCGAAGCGTTGATCAAGGCCCTGAGCCTGGAGCACCCTCTGCAGCCGTTCAGCATCCGCTATTTCCAGGAAGGGCAGCCGGCGTTGTTCAGTTATGCTCGAGAGTGGCGGGCCGTGCATGAGGCCTGCGCGCCGCGGGTTCAGGCCGACGGCTTGCCTGCCTTCGTGCCAGAAGGGCCGTTGGGGCTGGAGGTACTGACGAGCTTCTTGCGCAACCCGGTCAAGCATTTCTATACCCAACGGTTGAAGGTGTACTTCGAGCAAGTGCAGGGCGCTCTCGAAGAGGCCGAGCCTTTTACCTTGGACGGGCTGCAACACTACAACCTGAGTACCCAACTGTTGGATGCCGCCCTGCAAGGTGGCGAAACCGAGCTTGAAGAGGTGCTGCGCAATCAGGCCAGTAGGCTCCAGGCGGCCGGGCATCTGCCCATGGCCGGGTTTGGGGAACTGCTCCAGGCGGAGCTGATCGCCCCGTTGCCAGGCTTGATCAGTCGGTACCAGGCGTTGTTGGTCCGCTGGCCCACGCCTGTGCAAAGTGCCTTGCCGTTGCACTTCGCTGCTCAAGGCCTGGAAGTGGAGGGTTGGCTGGCTGGCTTGCATGAAGGCGAGGACGGTGCCCTGTTGCGCATCACCCTCCTGGCCAATGCAATCAACACCCGAGGCGGGCGTAAATGGTCACGGCTGATCGACAGTTGGGTGCACCATCTGCTGGCCTGCAGTGAGGGCCTGCCGCTGCATACGGCGGTGGTGGCGACCGATACCACACTGCTGCTGGCTCCCTTGAGCGTGGAACACGCCCGTGCCGCTCTTGTCGACCTGTTGTTGGCCTGGCGCCAAGGCATGTGCCAGCCATTGCCGGTAGCGCCGCGTACCGCGTTCGCTTTCCTGGCCGGAAAGGATCGGGAGGCCGCGTTCAAGGCGGCCCAGGTCGCCTACGAGGGTTCGGAATTTCCTGGAGGAGGCGCCGGCGAGCGCGCCCGCGACATGGCGCTGGCCCGCCAGTACCCGGACTTCGCCGCGCTCACTGCCGACGAGTCCTTCGAGGGCTGGGTGCAAGCGCTCTATCAACCACTGTTCAGCGCCCCCTGGACGGATCTTCAGGCGCAGGAGAAAGCCCGATGAGCGAAGCAGCCAGCCGCCCGCTTGCCTTGACCTTTCCCCTGCGCGGCAGCCAGTTGATCGAAGCCAGTGCTGGGACTGGCAAAACCTTCACCATCTCGGCCCTTTACCTGCGCCTGGTATT
Source organism: Pseudomonas fulva (assembly GCF_015680705.1). Lineage (GTDB taxonomy): Bacteria > Pseudomonadota > Gammaproteobacteria > Pseudomonadales > Pseudomonadaceae > Aquipseudomonas > Aquipseudomonas fulva_C. The sequence continues at coordinate 3,758 of NZ_JADNYP010000027.1, forward strand.
GGGACACGGGCTGGGCGATAGCGGATTCGGCCGCGAATTGCTGCCGCCCCAGATCCTGGTGGTGACCTTCACCGACGCCGCCACCAAGGAGTTGCGAGATCGTATCAGGGCTCGCCTGGCCCAGGCGGCGCAGTTCTTTCGCGACGAGATTGCCGAGCCGGATGCCCTGGTAGGCCAATTGCGGGCTGACTACCCCATCGACGCCTGGCCGCTCTGCGCCAGCAAGCTGGACGCCGCCGCGCAGTGGATGGACGAAGCCGCGGTCTCGACCATCCATGGCTGGTGCCAGCGCATGTTGCGCGAGCACGCCTTCGACAGTGGCAGCCTGTTCACTCAGAGCCTGGAAACCGATCACAGCGAGCTGCTCAACGAAGTGGTGCGCGATTACTGGCGACAGTTCTGCTACGGCATGATGGGAGAGACCTTGGGCTGGGTCCGGGAGCACTGGAAGTCGCCCGCTGCCCTGCTGACCCGGCTGAAAGGTTTGCTTGGCGGCGCGGGCCCGCTCGATGACGATGCCCACCCTGCCCAGCACATCGAGACTGGCCTGCGCCGGCGCCAGGATGAACTCGCCCGGATCAAGCAGCCCTGGGGCGCCTGGGTCGAGGAACTGCGCGCGCTCTTGCTGCAAGGCATCGCCGACAAGGCCGTGGACGCTCGCAAGCTGCAGCCGCGCTACTTCGAGCCGTGGTTGGAGGCGTTGGCGCACTGGCATGCGACGCCAGATATCCATCTGCTCGACATCGGCAAGGGTTTCGAGCGCCTCACCCCCGAGGGGATGGCCGAAGCCTGGAAAACCGAACCTCCCAGCCATGCCGCGTTGGACGCCATGCTGACCCTGCGTGAACGCTTGCAGCAGCTACCTGATCCTGGCACGGAGGCCCTCGATCATGCCGCGACCTGGGTGGCTGCACGCTTCGAAAGCGAAAAGCGCCGGCGGGCCGAAATGGGCTTCGATGACATGTTGCTGCGCCTGGATGCGGCCCTGCGGGGCGAGTCGGGCCCAGCACTGGCCCAGGTCATTCGCGAGCAGTTTCCGGTGGCGCTGATCGACGAATTCCAGGACACCGACCCGGTGCAATACCGCATTTTCGAGCGGATCTACCAGATCGAGCAAAACCGTCAGGACTTGGGCATCTTCCTGATCGGAGACCCCAAGCAGGCGATCTATGCTTTCCGTGGCGCGGATATCCACACCTACCTGCGCGCGCGGCGCGCCAGTACCGGACGTTTGCACAGCCTGGGTACCAACTTCCGTTCCACCGAGGCCCTGGTGGCTGCGGTCAACCGCGTGTTCGAGCATGCCGAAGCCAGGCCCGAAGGGCGTGGCGCCTTCCTTTTCCGTGACGCCAGTGACAATCCGGTGCCCTTCCTGTCCGTGGCCGCACAAGGCCGCAAGGACGCGCTCCAGGTGCAAGGCCAGGCGCAATCTGCGCTGACTTTCTGGGCATTGTCCAGTGACAAACCGGTAGCCAACGGCACGTATCGGGAACAGTTGGCGCCGGCCTGCGCCAGCGAAATCGTCCGCCTGCTAGAGCTAGGCAAGGCGGGCCAATGCGGCTTCGTCACCCGCGAAGGTCAACAGCGCCCGTTGGTCCCGTCGGATATCGCCATCCTCGTGCGCGATGGTGGCGAGGCCCAGGCCATACGCTCGCAGTTGCGTGCGCGCGGGGTACGCAGCGTCTACCTCTCCGACAAGGAGTCCGTATTCAAAAGCCAGGAGGCCGTGGATGTGCTGGCCTGGCTGCGGGCCTGCGCCGAGCCGGATGCGGACCGTTTGCTGCGGGCCGCGCTGGCCAGCGTCAGCTTGGCCCAGCCCTTGGCCGAGCTGGATGCGCTCAACCGCAACGAGCTGGCGTGGGAGGCACGGGTGATGCAGTTCCGTGAATACCGCGCGCTCTGGCGAGAACAAGGCGTGCTGAGCATGTTGCGACGATTGCTGCATGATTTCCAATTGCCGGCACGCCTGACCGCCAGGGGCGATGGTGAGCGCGTACTGACCAACCTGCTGCATCTGACCGAGCTGCTGCAGCAAGCGTCGGCTGAGCTGGACGGGGAGCAGGCGCTGATTCGCTACCTGGCCGAACGTTTGACCAGCCAGGTCGAAGGTGGAGAGGAGCAGGTGGTGCGCCTGGAGAGCGACGAGCAACTGGTCAAGGTGGTGACCATCCACAAGTCCAAAGGCCTGGAATATCCCTTGGTGTTCCTGCCGTTCGTCTGTAGCGCCCGGCCGGTGGACGGTAGCCGACTGCCGATCAGCTGGCACGATGACCAAGGTGAGCGACGGGTGAGCATGAGCCCGGACGAAGCCGCCATCGCCGCCGCCGACGACGAGCGCCTGGGCGAAGACCTGCGCTTGCTCTACGTGGCGCTGACCCGAGCGCAATACGCTTGCTGGCTGGGTGTGGCGGACCTCAAGCGCGGCCGGGACAGCCGCTCGGTCCTGCACCGCTCGGCCTTGGGCTACCTGCTTGGCGGCGGCGCTCCACTGCAAGCCTCTGGCGATCTGACCGACTGGCTGGCTGAGATGCGGGGCGCTTGCCCGGCCATGCAGGTGCAGGCATTGCCTGCCGTCAACGGCCAAGTGTATGTGCCACCCCGTGACGAACAGCGGCTGCAACCGGCACGCGAACCGGCCAGGCGCGCCGCCGAGCACTGGTGGATCGCTTCCTACAGCGCCCTGCGCATTGCCGACAGCGTCGAGGGCGAGTGGGCGCCGGACAGCCTGAAGGCGCAGAACCTGCTCGATGACGAACCCCTGGGCAATGCCACCGAGGTCGCGCCTGGCCACGGCTCCATTCATCGGTTCCCGCGTGGGCCGCACCCTGGCACCTTCCTCCACGGCCTGCTGGAGTGGGCTGCGCGCGAAGGCTTCGGCCAAGCGGCCGAGCATCCAGAGACTCTGCGCGATACCTTGGCCCGGCGCTGCGCCGCACGCGGCTGGGACGGCTGGATACCGACCTTGGAGCACTGGCTCGACGCCTTGCTTGCCACGCCACTGCCACTGGCCGACGGTGCCGAGGTGCGCCTGCTCGAGCTGGAGGATTATCGCTACGAAATGGAGTTCTGGTTCGCCAGTCGCGAGGTCGACGTGATGCGGCTCGACAGCCTGGTTCGCCAGTACACCCACGACGCAGCGCCACGTGCCGCCGCCGAAGGCAACCGCCTCAATGGGCTGTTCAAGGGCTTCATCGACTTGTGCTTCGAACACCAAGGTCGCTATTACGTAGCGGACTACAAGTCCAACTGGCTGGGAGCCGAAGACGCCAGTTATTCGCCCGCCGCCATGGAAGTGGCCATTCTCGAACACCGGTACGACTTGCAATACGTGCTCTATCTGCTGGCCTTGCATCGCCAGCTCAAGGCTCGCTTGGCCGACTATGACTACGACCGCCATGTGGGCGGTGCGTTGTTCATTTTCTTGCGCGGGCTCAGTGCCCGTAGCCGAGGCGTGCACTTCAGCCGTCCACCCAAAGTCTTGATCGAACAGTTGGACTTGCTGTTCCAAGGCAAGCTTCAGGCGCTGATACCCGGTGCCCAGGCTGATCTTTTCGCAGAGGCCCGGCCATGAACGATCTGCCCGCAAGCACCCCGTCGATGGCCGAAGCGCTGCCGTCCCTGGCTTCCAGCGCTGGCCTTTTCGCCCTGCTGGAGCGCTGGGTCGGCCAGGGCTGGCTGCGCCCGCTGGACCTGGCCCTGGTGCGCTTTCTGGCCGAGCAGGCTGCTTCCACGCAGCCGTTGGTGTTGCTCGCCGCGGCCTTGACCAGTCATCAGCTGGGTCACGGCCATGTCTGTCTCGACCTGGCGCAGACCCTGGCTGAACCAGACTTTGCATTGTCGCTGCCGCCGGAAGGCGAAGACAGCCTCAGCACTGAGGTCTTGCCCTCCAGCATGCTGGCCGGCCTTGCCCTCAGTCAGTGGATCCAGGCCTTGCAGGCATCGGCCCTGGTCGCTCACGGTCAGCACGGGCCGAGCGACAGGCCGTTGGTCCTCAGCGGCGAACGCCTCTATCTGCGCCGCTATTGGACCTACGAGCGCGCCGTGGAAAGCGCCTTGCGGTCGCGCCTCGCCTCGCCGTCGCAGGTGCCGGACGATTTGCCCATGCGCCTGGCCAGGCTCTTCCCGACGCCCGCCGCCGAGGGGATCGATTGGCAGAAACTGGCATGCGCCCTGGCCTCCCGTGCCGCCCTGAGCATCATCACCGGTGGGCCAGGCACCGGTAAGACCACCACGGTGGTGCGTCTGCTGGCGTTGCTGCAGGGGCCTCGGGTCGAAGCCGGGCGGCCATTGCGCATCCGTCTGGCAGCGCCTACCGGCAAGGCTGCCGCCCGCCTCACCGAGTCGATCGGCGCCCAGGTGCAAGGCCTGGAGGTGGCACAGGCAATCAAGGCACGGATTCCCAGCGAAGTGACCACGGTGCATCGCCTGTTGGGCAGCCGGCCTGGCACTCGGCATTTTCGGCATCACCGAGGCAACCCGCTGCCACTGGATGTCCTGGTGGTCGACGAAGCCTCGATGATCGACCTGGAAATGATGGCCAACCTGCTCGAAGCCCTGCCGCCGCAGGCGCGCCTGGTGCTGCTGGGGGACAAGGACCAACTGGCCTCGGTAGAAGCCGGGGCGGTGCTCGGCGACTTGTGTCGCGATGCGGAGGCCGGATTCTACAGCCCGGCGACCTGGGCCTGGCTGGAGACGGTCGCCGGCCAGCCTCTGGACGCCTCGGGGCTGCGCGAGGGGGACCCGACTGAGCATGCCCTGGCCCAGCAGTTGGTGATGCTGCGCCACTCCCGGCGTTTCGCCGAAGGCAGTGGCATCGGCGAATTGGCCCGGGCGGTCAATGAGCAACGCGCTGCCGATGCCCGCCGCGTCTTGACCGATACGCGCTTCGATGACATCACCAGCTGTCGTCTGCAAGGCGAGCAAGACCATGCTCTGGAAAGGCTGCTGCTCAGCGGTAGCGGGCGTGGCCGTGGGAGTGCCGCAGGCTATCGCCAGTACTTCGATGTGCTGCAGCGGCAAAGACCGCCCGCCACCACGCCGCTGGCCAATCCCGCCTGGCTGGGCTGGGCCGCCGAAGTGCTCGCCGCGTTCGACCGCTTCCGTCTGCTCTGCGCGGTGCGCAAGGGCCCGTGGGGTGTGGAAGCGATCAACCAGCGGGCCACGCGTGCTCTGCTTGGGGCCGGCCTGGTCGAAAGCGATCACCACTGGTACGAGGGTCGTCCGGTCTTGATGACCCGCAACGACTACGGTCTGGGGCTGATGAATGGCGACATCGGCGTGGCCCTGCGCCTGCCGGAAGCGGAGGATAGCGACCGGCTCACCTTGAGAGTGGCCTTCCCCCGCAACGATGGCCAGGGTGGCGTGCGCTTCGTACTGCCCAGCCGCCTCACCGATGTGGAAACCGTGTATGCCATGACCGTGCACAAGTCCCAAGGCTCGGAATTCGAACACACCGCGTTGATCCTGCCGGACGCGCTCAACCCGGTACTGACCAAGGAGCTGGTCTACACCGGCATCACCCGGGCGCGGCGTTGGTTCACGCTGGTCGAACCGCGTCCGGGCGTGTTCGAGGACGCAGTGAACCGCCGGGTGCGGCGACTCAGCGGGCTGATGCTGGAGCCGACTGCGCCCCGCTGAGAAAACGTGGGAAGTTACAACCCGTAAAGTCGAGCGCGACCCCGGCCGTTCCTCGTCTGTTTTCGCCTTGCCTGATCGCCGCTCGG
>NZ_JADNYP010000028.1 GCF_015680705.1 Pseudomonas fulva
CGTTTGTCACCCCCACGCCAGATCGAGACCATGACGTCACCCCAAACAATAACCAGAGGTGGTAATCGTGGAATCGGTACTCAAACTTGACCCAACCGCAGGCGGTAAGAAGCGCATTTCGATTTATCAGCCTGAACAGGAAGGGCTCATCTTCCCCGAGATCCCTGAGTTCAAGAACTTCGAAGAAGAGCGTCAGTACCGCAAGAAGCACCTGGTGGCAGCGTGCCGCGCATTCGCTGAGCACAGCCTCGATTACGGCTTTGCCGGTCACCTGACCGTCCGTGATCCAGAGTTTCCTGAGCTGTACTGGACGAACCCGATGGCCGTTCACTTCTCACAGGTCAAGATGTCCAACCTGATCCTGGCCGACCACAAGGGCAAAGTAGTTCAGGGTGACTACGCCATCAACCGTGCCGGTTTCGTGTTGCACGCTGCCGTTCACGAAGCGCACCCGGACATCGTTGCGATGTGCCACGCTCACACCATCTATGGTGGCGCATGGGCATCCACCGGGCGTCCGCTGCTGCCGATCACCCAAGATGCTGCCGTGTTCTTTGAAGACCACGTCGTCATCACTGCAGAGGCTGGTGCCGTTGCGGTGGAGACCAAGGCCGGTAACGCCGTCTGCGATTACTTCAAGGACGTGCGCGCTGCTATTCACCAAAACCACGGCCTGCTGACCGCGAGCCGTCACAGCATCGATGAAGCCGCATTCTGGTTCATTGCCCTGGAGCGTTGCTGCCAGCAGCAGTTGCTGATCGAAGCCTCTGGCATCACACCGAAACTGGTCTCGCCAGAGCGTTGCCGCTACAGCCGTGAAAACGTGGGCAGCCCCTTCATTGGCTGGCTGCACTTCCAGGCGCTGTACGACAAGATCGCGGCTGAGCAGCCTGACATGTTCTCGTAACGCCCTCTGGCGCTGTCCGTCCGGGCGGCGCCTCTTCCTTACCGCACAATAACAATGACTGGAGATAGGCAGATGCCTAATGCTCTTGATGCTGCCTGCGTCCCCGATTCGCGTTCCATTCCGGACGAGTCAAAGCTGTACGCGCGCTTAACCCTGCGACTGATTCCCTTTCTCTTTCTTTGCTACGTGTTCGCTTACCTGGATCGGGTGAACGTCGGCTTCGCCAAGTTGCAGATGCTCGACGAACTCAAGTTCAGCGAGACTGTGTACGGCCTTGGGGCCGGGATCTTCTTCTTCGGTTACTTCATCTTTGAGGTGCCGAGCAACATGATGCTGCACAAGATCGGCGCTCGTCGTTGGATCGCCCGCATCATGGTCAGCTGGGGTGTACTGTCAGCCTGTATGGTGTTCGTACAAACGCCCGCCATGTTCTACATGCTGAGATTCCTGCTGGGGGTTGCTGAGGCCGGATTCTTCCCCGGTATCATCCTTTACCTGACCTACTGGTTCCCGTCTTCCCGGCGCGGGAAAATCACTGCGATGTTCCTCACTGGCATCCCCATGGCGGGTGTCCTTGGCGGGCCACTCTCGGGGTGGATCATGTCGACCACTCACGGGTGGCATGGCTATTCAGCCTGGCAGTGGCTGTTCGCCCTCGAAGCAATACCTTCGATCATTGCCGGCTTCGTCGTCCTCTTCTACCTGCGTGACAATCCGGACGATGCCAAGTGGCTCACCACGGAAGAGAAAGCCGTCCTAAAGCGTAATCTTCAGGGAGAAGACCAGTCGCACCATGGACACTCTGCTTTCAGCGCCTTCACCAATCCCAAGGTGTGGCTGCTGAGTGCAGGCTACTTCGGCGTGATGATGGGCTTGAACGGAATCACCTTCTGGCTTCCGTCGCTGATCAAAAACTCGGGAGTTCAGAATGCGGCGGAAGTCTCACTGCTGACCACTATTCCGTATGCCCTGGCGACGATTGCCATGGTCATGACCGGGCGGCATTCGGATAATGTACTAGAGCGTCGCTGGCATGCGGCGGTGCCTGCGGTGATCGGCGGCTTGGGGTTGGTGCTCGCCACCACTACAGAGCAAAACCCCATGTTGACGGTGGCATTTCTCTCGGTGGGGGCCATGGGCGTGATGACTGCTATGAGCCAGTTTTGGTGCTATCCGCCTGCATTCCTAGGCGGTGTAGCGGCGGCGGCAGGGATCGCGATGATCAACTCCATCGGCAACCTGGCTGGGTTCATTAGCCCCTACTTGATCGGCTGGGTGAAAGACACCACTGGCTCTACCAGCATCGCGCTCTACTGCATCGCGGCTGCGCTGCTGTGTGCTGCGGTGGTCTGCCTGGCGATGCCCAAATCGGTGGTGAACCGTTAGCAATCGAGTATCGATGCCCGCCGAGCGATCATGGCTGATCAAGGCGGGCGCCGACCGATTGAATGAAGGCGGAAAGGCATGGGTTGGAGTTCTCCATGTTCCAGACCATCCCTAGGGTGATCTCGGGTGCGTTGGTAATTGGAATGAACCGAACCGAATCTGGATTCGATTTCGACATGGACGTCGGGATGATCGAGACGCCGAGACCTTCACCTACCAGATTGACTATCGTTCCTTGCAGCTGGGTGTACATCCGCACGCGAGGTTCGAATCCACTGTCTCGACATAGTTTGAAGATTGTGTCGTGCAGGGCGGAGGCGGTATCGCGAGGGCTCAAGATGAAGGGCTCATCAGTAAGGTCTTGGACTGTTCCCGACTTTTTGCGCGCCAGCGGATGATCAGCCGGTAATGCGATACTGAGGGACTCACGTTGCAATTCCCGAAATTGGTACGGTGGCTGAACCGTGGCTGTGAAGGTAAGCCCAATGTCGCATTCTCCCGTCTCTACCGCTTTCATCAGCGCACTCGGTATCAACTCGCTCAATTCCAGGTTCACACCAGGCGCGCTAGCGGCGTAGTCCTTGATCATCTTGGGTAGGCCTGACCAGGCGATCATGGACGTAAACGCGATACGCAACTCCCCCTTCTCGCCCCGAGCGACAGCTTGAGTGGAGCGAATCGCCGAGTCCATAGCCTGTATGACCAGTTGCGCGCTTCGTTGAAACTCGGAACCTGCTGCGGTGAGCTCCACCGACCGGGAGGTGCGAGCGAACAGCCGGCAGCCTAGCTGAGATTCAAGATCAGCAATCTGCCGACTCAGCGAGGGCTGCGCTACGTTTACCTGCGCTGATGCTTTGCCGTAGTGCAGGTGGTCGGCTAAGGCAAGAAAGTAGCGTAGATGGCGATGTTCGATCATTGATGCTCCAGAGGTATCGATTTACTACTTGATAGTCATTGGACTGCATTGGTCGGCGATTTTAATCTATACAGGCCTAAAATCCCCTCCAAACGTGGAAGTCATGTACACCGTCCTTGCAATCGTTTTGCCCATCTTTGCCCTCATCCTCGCAGGCTTCATCTGCCGCAAGACCAACCGACTCGGAGACCAGGCCGCCTCCGAGATCAACAAGATGGTGGTATGGCTCTGCCTACCCGCGCTGCTGTTCAAGGTGACCGCGACCGCGTCGTGGGCTGAAATTTGGCAGCCGGGCTTCATCATTTCCTTCGGTGCCGGGACGCTGGCCATTTTTGTCGCAACTTTGGTGTGGCGGTTGTGCACCGGCCATAGCCTTGCCACTTCAAGCATCGACGGCTTGAGCGCTGGTTATGCGAACACTGGCTACATCGGCATTCCGCTGTGTGCGATTGTCTTCGGCCATCCAGGTCTTCAACCGGCGCTCATTTCGACGATCATCGTTGTGTGCCTGCTCTTCGCCATTGCGGTGATCTGCATCGAAATCGGCTTGCAGGAAGAGCGGCATCTCGGCAGAGCAGTAGGGGTCGTAGTTAAGGCGCTGTCCAAGAACCCTCTGGTGATTGCGCCCATCGCTGGGGCTGTCTGGGCAATGACAGGTATTCCGCTGGCTCACCCAGTCATGAGCTTCCTCGACATGCTCGCTACGGCTACCACGCCTTGTGCTCTCGTTTCGCTTGGCCTGTTCTTGGGCCAGAAAACGGTCAAGTCGACTGGAGGGAAGAGCAACCCTTGGCCGCTGGTCACCATCAAGCTCGTGGGACAGCCGCTACTGACCTGGTTCCTGGCGTTCAAAGTCTTCGCGCTGCAGTCGATGTGGGCCAATTCCGCGCTGTTGCTCAGTGCCTTGCCCACCGGTACTGGGCCCTTCATGCTGGCTGAATTCTATCGTCGGGAGGCAGGGCTTATCTCCCGCACCATCCTGATCTCCACCCTGGGTTCCCTGGCTACCCTAACCGGGCTGATGATCTGGATGAATACGAGTATTGCAGGGGCCTAGGGTTAGCCGTTGCTGCTGACAGTGGAGCGGTGAAGGGCGAGCATCAAGCTTCATGGATCTGGTTCATGATCCATTCCTTGAACCGCTCAATCTTGCGGCTCCCTTTCATCGAGCCACGGTAGCAGAGGAAATGCATCTCCCGCTGCAAGGGAGGCTGATGTCCATTCAGTACGACCAGAGAGCCTTGGCGCAACTCTGTCTCTGCCAGACGGGTGGACTCCAGGGCAATACCCAGCCCATCCGCTGCGGCGGAGAGGACGAGCGCGGCACGGTCGAACGACAAACCGCCCAAGTCTGCGCGTTCGGCAACCCCTTCATGGCGGAACCAGTCGCTCCAGCGCACTGGGCTCAGTTGGGAGTCGATAAGTGAGCCAGGCTTAAGCAGGTGCGGTTCGAGCGTCTGGGAAGCGTCGAACAACTGCTTCGAGCTCATTGGGGCGATAGTCTCCAACCCCAGAGGTTCGGCAATCACGCCCACCCGCTGGATCGGCGCCCCGTAGGTGATCGCAATGTCGATCTCCTCGTGTCGGGTGAGCTCAGGCGGCGTGGCGCTGGAAGTGAGGCGGATATGAAGCGGATTGGGTTCACTGACGAGGCGAGCGAGGCGTGGTGAAAGCCATTTGGAAGCAAAGCTTGGCGAGCAATGAACGGCCAGGTGCAGTTGCTCGGCGCTCGGCATCCACATAGAAAGTGCAGACTCCAGGCCGTCGAGCGCGACGGTCAAGCGCTGGGCAAGCGCCCGCCCCTGGATCGTCAACTCCACCGAGCGAGGCTGACGTTTGAACAGCTCCATGCCCAGAGTGGCCTCCAGCTTTCTGACCTGGTGACTAACTGCCGAGGCGGATAGATGGAGCTCATCGGCGGCGGCAACGAAGCTTTCCAGGCGCGCAGCAGCTTCAAATGCTTTGATTGCGGCGAAGTTAGGAATCTTTCTCATTATTATTAGGTTAGGCTAAATTTAATTCAACCTTGGGTGAAAAGCCTTCGTTTGTCAATCCATACACCTAAAGTCAACTATGGGTCTCCAAAAACAATAAAAGATGAGGTTGGCACTATGGATCCCTTGCTGCGGATTGAACCAGCATCTAACGGAAAGCGCCGCATTTCGGTTTATCAACCTGAACAGCAGGGTCTGATCTTTCCGGAGATTCCTGACTTTAAAAGTTACGAAGAAGAGCGGCAGTATCGTAAGAAACATCTCGTTGCAGCCTGCCGTGCATTCGCGAAACACAGTCTCGATTACGGTTTCGCTGGTCACCTGACAGTACGCGACCCGGAATTCCCGGAGCTGTACTGGACGAACCCGATGGCCGTCCACTTCTCCCAGGTCAAGCTGTCCAATCTGATCCTCGCGGATCACGAGGGTAAAGTGGTACAGGGCACCTACGCGATCAACCGGGCCGGCTTCGTTCTGCACGCCGCCGTTCACGAAGCGCATCCCGACATCGTCGCCATGTGCCATGCCCATACGATCTATGGTGGGGCGTGGGCCGCAACCGGGCGACCACTCCCGCCTATCACCCAGGATGCGGCAGTTTTCTTTGAAGACCACGTCGTCATCACTGCAGAGGCCGGCGCCGTTGCAGTCGAGGCCAAGGCCGGCAAGTCGGTCAGCGAATACTTCAAGGATGTGCGTGCGGCCATTCACCAGAACCACGGCCTGCTCACCGCCAGCCGGCATAGCATCGACGAAGCCGCATTCTGGTTCATTGCGCTGGAGCGGTGCTGCCAGCAGCAACTGCTGATCGAAGCCAGCGGCATCACGCCGAAGCTGGTATCGCCTGAGCGCTGCCGTTACAGCCGTGAAAACGTGGGCAGCCCTTTCATTGGCTGGCTCCATTTCCAACCCATCTACGACCAACTCGTGGCAGAACAGCCGGACATGTTCTCCTGACCCTCTCTGCAGCAGCGCCGAACCTGGAAAGGCGCTGCTGCACGATTCGACGCCTACAACTACAAAATCATTCGGAGATTGGCATCATGTCTAATACTCTAGAGGCACCCTATGCCGTCCAGGATTCAGCAGCTGAGTCCCAATTGTATACCCGCGTGGCCTTGCGACTTATTCCGTTTCTCTTTATCTGCTATGTGTTTGCCTACCTTGATCGAGTGAATATTGGCTTCGCTAAACTTCAAATGTTAGATGAGTTGAAGTTCAGTGAAACAATTTATGGTCTGGGTGCCGGGATATTCTTTCTTGGTTATTTCATCTTTGAAGTTCCGAGCAACATCATTCTGCACCGGGTAGGTGCGAGACGCTGGATCGCCCGGATCATGATCAGCTGGGGCATCCTGTCGGCCAGCATGATCTTCGTTCAAACGCCGACGCAATTTTACGTGTTGCGCTTCCTGCTCGGGCTAGCAGAAGCTGGCTTCTTCCCCGGCATCATTCTGTACCTGACCTACTGGTTCCCGCCGTCCCGCAGGGGCAAGATCACCGCAATGTTCATGACCGGCATACCAATGGCGGGCGTCATTGGTGGCCCTCTGTCTGGATGGATCATGGCTTCTACGCATGGTTTGATGGGGCACTCGGCTTGGCAATGGCTGTTCTTCCTGGAGGCGCTGCCATCGATCATTGCAGGTGTCGTCGTGCTGTTCTATCTGCAGGACAAGATCGACGATGCCAAGTGGCTGTCTGCGAGCGAGAAAGAAACGCTGAAGCGTAACTTGGAGAAAGAGGGTGGGACGAAGGAAGTTCACTCGGTGTTCGGCGCATTCCGCAACAAGCGAGTATGGGTACTGAGCTCAGGCTACTTCGGCTTCATGATGGGGCTATACGGTGTCAGCTTCTGGCTGCCATCGCTGATCAAAAGTTCGGGCATCCAGGAAGCCTCCACGGTGTCGCTGCTCACCACCATCCCTTATGCGTTCGCTACCGCAGCGATGATCTTCACCGGTCGTAGCGCTGACCGCAGCAAGGAGCGTCGTTGGCATGCCGCTGTGCCGGCAGTGCTCGGTGCGACAGGACTGGTGCTCAGCACCCTAACGTCGGGCAACCCTGCGGTTTCGCTTGTCTTCCTGTCGTTGGCTACCATGGGAATCATGACCGGGCTTTGCCAGTTCTGGTGTCTGCCTCCAGCATTTTTGGGTGGGGCTGCGGCTGCGGCAGGTATCGCCATGATCAACTCGGTCGGTAACCTAGCGGGCTTCATCAGCCCCTACATGATTGGCTGGGTGAAAGATGTCACCTCATCCACTGACCTGGCGCTGTACTGCATCGCAGGCTCGTTGATCTTCGCGGCGTTCATCTGCCTCATCATGCCGAAGTCCATCGTCAATCGATAACTACTTGCCAAGGGCACCCGGTCGACGGGCGCCCTTCGTTTGCCGTGGTTATTTGAGCGCAGCGTTGATAGCGTTTATGAGGTTTGTACAGCCGTCGATCTCATGTGGTGCCAGATCAGATACAGAGTGGTCGCGCGACCATTTGAGGAAGGCTTTTGCCAGCTTGTATTTGGAAAAGTCCTTGCCGATTGTTCTCTGGAAAACGTCAATGATGGGTTTGTCGGAGGCTTTAGCTGAATCGCCCCTGGTTTCCTAGACACTCTCCAAGCTCAGGAAATAGCGTTTCTCATACTCTACTGGAGACAGCTGCATAGCACTGCTGTGTCGGCGTTTAGGGTTATAGAACATCTCGATGTAATCGAAAATATCACTTCGGGCTTCTTCACGGGTTGTGTAGATCTTTCGTCGGACTCGCTCCCGCTTCAAAAGCTGGAAAAAGCTCTCGGCTACGGCATTGTCGTGGCAGTTTCCCCGCCGGCTCATGCTGCTGATTACATTGTTGGCCTTCAAGAAACTTTGCCAATCCGAGCTACTGAACTGACTGCCTTGATCTGAGTGAATCATCACTTGCTGCTGAGGCTTGCGTCGCCAAACAGCCATCAACATCGCGTCGATAGCCAGGTCGCTGCTCATCCTTGGCTTCATTGACCAACCAATTACTTGGCGTGAGAACAGATCCAGCACTACCGCGAGGTAGAGCCACCCTTCATAGGTGCGGATGTAAGTGATATCTGTCACCCAGACCTTGTTCGGCTCACTGACCTTGAACTGCCGCGCGAGGTGGTTGGGCGAGGCCACTGTTGGTTTTCCACCATAGAACCCTGGACGCCGCCGATAGCCCGTTTGAGAACGCAGCCCCTCCGCCTGCATCAAGCGCCCGACTCGATTTCGTCCGCATTCCTCTCCCAGCTCACGCAGGTCATCGTGAATTTTGCGGTAGCCGTATACACCTCCGCTTTCCAGCCAAGCGTGTTTGATCAAGCCAAGCAGACGTTGATCTTCTTTTGCTCGGTAAGATTGAGGCTCGGCCAGCCAGGCGTAATAA
>NZ_JADNYP010000029.1 GCF_015680705.1 Pseudomonas fulva
CCCGGGGGGGGGCCGCGCGGGCGCCCCCCCCCCCACCACCGGTCAATCAGCTGGCCAGCATGCGGCCGGAGATTTCCAGATTCTCATGCCACGACAGGGCTTCGCGCAATAGATGAGGCGTGTGGCCGCCGCGTTCGCAGGCGCGTGCGAAGTAGTCGTTCAGGGCTTCGCGGTAGTCCGGATGCACGCAGTTGTCGATGATCGCGCGGGCGCGCTCGCGAGGCGCCAGGCCACGCAAGTCTGCCAGGCCTTGCTCGGTCACCAGGATGTCCACGTCATGTTCGGTGTGGTCGACATGGCTGACCATTGGCACCACGCTGGAAATCGCACCGCCCTTGGCGATCGACTTGGTGACGAAGATGGCCAGGTGCGCATTGCGGGCAAAATCGCCGGAGCCGCCAATGCCGTTCATCATGCGGGTCCCGCAGACGTGGGTCGAGTTGACGTTGCCGTACAGGTCGAATTCCAAGGCCGTGTTGATGCCGATGATACCCAGTCGACGCACCACCTCCGGATGGTTGGAGATTTCCTGCGGACGCAACACCAGCTTGTCCTTGTAGCGCTCCAGGTTGCCGAAGACGTCGGCATTGCGGCGGCTGGACAGGGTGATCGAGCTGCCCGAGGCGAAGCTCAGCTTGCCAGCGTCGATGAGGTCGAAGGTCGAATCCTGCAGCACTTCGGAATACATGGTCAGGTCTTCGAACGGCGAATCGATCAGCCCGCACATGACCGCATTGGCGATGCTGCCGATGCCTGCCTGAAGTGGGCCGAGCCGGTTGGTCAGGCGACCGCCTTCGACTTCGCGCTTGAAGAAGCCGATCAGATGGTCGGCGATGGCCTGGGTCTCGTGGTCAGGCGGCAGGACCGTGGAAGGAGAGTCAGGCTGCTCGCTGATGACGATACCGACGATCTTGGCCGGGTCGATCGGGATCGCCGTGCTACCGATTCGATCGTCCACCTTCACCAGTGGGATCGGGGTGCGGGTAGGCCGATAGGTCGGGATGTAGATGTCGTGCAGGCCTTCGAGGTTGGCATTGTGCGAGAGATTGATCTCGACGATCACCTGCTTGGCGAAGATGGCGAAGCTGGCCGAGTTGCCCACCGAAGTGGTCGGCACGATATGCCCCTGCTCGGTGATCGCCACGGCCTCGATGACCGCAATGTCCGGCAGCTTGAGCTGCTGGTTGCGCAGTTGCTCGACGGTTTCGGACAGGTGCTGGTCGATGAACATCACCTGGCCGTCATTGATGGCCTTGCGCAAGGTGCTGTCGACCTGGAACGGCATGCGCCGCGCCAGGACCCCTGCTTCGGTCAGTTGCTTGTCCAGGTCGTTGCCCAGGCTCGCGCCGGTCATCAGGCTGATCTTCAACGGTGTCTGCCGGGCACGCTCGGCCAGTGCGTGGGGAACAGCCTTGGCCTCGCCAGCGCGGGTGAAGCCGCTCATGCCGACGGTCATGCCGTCCTGGATCAGGCCAGCGGCATCAGCCGCACTCATGACCTTGCCGTGCAAGGAGGGCAAGCGAATTCGATCACGATACATGGATTGTTATCTCAGGCTACTCAAGCTAGATGCGCAGTCTAGTGATTTCGCCCTTCCCCGTCCCGCGACCAAGGTCGAATGCCCCGCTCGAAACGCGCCGCCCCGCGCCCCGTGCTGGCTACTCGACGGCCTTGACCATGTCCTCGATCACTTTCTTGGCATCACCGAAGACCATCATGGTCTTGTCCAGATAGAACAGCTCGTTGTCCAGGCCGGCATAGCCGCTGGCCATGGAGCGCTTGTTGACGATGATGGTCTTGGCCTTGAACGCCTCGAGGATGGGCATGCCGGCGATCGGCGACTTGGGATCGTTCTTGGCCGCAGGGTTGACCACGTCGTTGGCGCCAAGCACCAGCACCACGTCGGCCTGGCCGAACTCGGCATTGATGTCTTCCATCTCGAACACCTGGTCGTAGGGCACCTCGGCTTCGGCCAGCAGCACGTTCATGTGTCCAGGCATGCGCCCGGCCACCGGATGGATCGCGTATTTGACGGTAACGCCGTTGTGCGTCAGCTTCTCGGTCAGTTCCTTGAGGGCATGCTGGGCGCGGGCGACCGCCAGGCCATAGCCGGGCACGATGATGACGCTGTCGGCATTGCTCAGCAGGAAGGTGGCATCGTCTGCCGAGCCGGACTTGACCGGACGTTGCTCTTTCGTCCGCTGCGCCGAGCCGGCATCGACATCGCCGCCGAAGCCGCCGAGTATGACGTTGAAGAACGAACGGTTCATGGCCTTGCACATGATGTACGAAAGGATCGCACCGCTGGATCCGACCAGGGAACCGGCGATGATCAGCATCGAGTTGTTCAGCGAGAAGCCGATACCCGCGGCTGCCCAGCCCGAGTAGCTGTTGAGCATGGATACCACCACCGGCATGTCGGCCCCGCCGATCGGAATGATGATGAGTACACCCATGATGAATGCCAGCACGAGCATCAGGGTAAAGGCGCTGTAGTGACCGGTGAAGGTGAACAGCAGGCCCAGGGCGATGGTTGTCAGGCCGAGAATGAGGTTGAGCTTGTGCTGTCCGGCGAACTGCACCGGTGCGCCCTGGAACAGGCGGAACTTGTACTTGCCAGAGAGCTTGCCGAACGCGATCACCGAACCCGAGAAGGTGATCGCCCCGATGGCCGCGCCGAGGAACAGTTCCAGGCGGTTGCCGGTGGGAATCGGATCGCTCATGCTGGCGACGATGCCCAGCGACTGGGGCTCGAGCACTGCCGCGATGGCGATGAATACCGCCGCCAGACCGATCATGCTGTGCATGAAGGCGACCAGTTCGGGCATCTTGGTCATCTCGACGCGCCTGGCCATGATCGAGCCAGCGCTGCCTCCGACCAGCAGGCCGACGATCACATAGCCGATGCCGGCGCTGGCCAGTTCCGCGCCCAGCTTGTAGATGAGGCCGACCGTGGTCAGGATGGCGATACCCATCCCGAGCATGCCGAACAGGTTGCCGCGACGTGACGTGGTGGGGTGCGACAGCCCCTTGAGGGCCTGGATGAAGCACACCGAGGCAACCAGATAGAGAAGCGTGACCAGATTCATGCTCATGGCTGTTTCTGCCCCTCGGCCTTGGTTTTCTTCTTGAACATTTCCAGCATGCGGCGCGTGACCAGGAAGCCGCCGAACACGTTGACCGCGGCCAGGGCCACGGCCAGCGTGCCCATCAGCTTGCCGGCCGGCGTGATGGTCAAGGCGGCGGCGAGCATGGCGCCGACGATCACGATGGCCGAGATCGCATTGGTCACGGCCATCAGTGGCGTATGCAGCGCTGGAGTGACGTTCCAGACGACGTGGTAGCCGACGTAGATGGCCAGCACGAAGATGATCAGGTTGTAGATACCATCGGAAATCAGCATGTCTTGCATTGGCGTGCTCCTTAGCCGTTCTTGCGCACGACTTGTCCGTCGCGGCACATGAGACAGGCCGCGACGATGTCGTCTTCGAGATTGATCAGCAGTTCACCGTCCTTGCCGCACAGCAGTTTCAAGAAGTCCAGCAGGTTGCGTGCATACAGTGCCGAGGCATCGGCTGGCAGTTGCGCCGGCAGATTGGTCGGGCCGACGATGGTCACGCCGTGCTCGACCACGACCTGGTCGGCGACGGTCAGCGGGCAGTTGCCGCCTTGGACAGCGGCCAGGTCGATCACCACCGAGCCGGGCTTCATCTGCGCGACGGTTTCGGCGCCGAGCAAGATCGGCGCCTTGCGTCCGGGGATCAGCGCGGTGGTGATGACGATATCGGCTTGCCTGGCGCGTTCGTGGACGGCCTGGGCCTGGCGCTGCATCCAGCTGGCCGGCATGGGGCGTGCGTAGCCGCCCACCCCTTCGGCGCACTGGCGCTCTTCATCGGTCTCATAGGGAACGTCGATGAACTTGGCACCAAGCGATTCGATCTGCTCCTTCACCGCCGGGCGTACATCCGAGGCTTCGATGACCGCGCCCAGCCGCTTGGCGGTGGCGATGGCCTGGAGACCGGCCACGCCCGCGCCGAGAACCAGCACGCGAGCGGCCTTCACGGTGCCGGCGGCGGTCATCAGCATCGGCATGAAGCGTGGATAGTGATGTGCCGCCAGCAGCACGGCCTTGTAGCCGGCGATGTTGGCCTGGGACGAGAGCACGTCCAGGCTCTGCGCCCGGGAGGTGCGTGGCGCGGCCTCCAGGGCGAATGCAGTGATGCCGCGTTCGGCCATCTTGCCGATCAGCTCGCTGTCGAAAGGATTGAGCATGCCTACCAGCACGGCGTTGCTGTCGATCTGCGCCAGTTCCTGGTCATCTGGCGCAACCACCTTGAGTATCAGCCGAGCGCCGAAGACATCGGCCGCGCTGCCCAGCAAGGCGCCCGCAGCCTCGTAGGCGCCATCGGGAATGCTCGCCTTGAGCCCTGCCCCGCGCTGCACGGTGACCCGATGGCCTTGTCCGACCAGTTTCTTGATGGTTTCCGGGGTTGCCGCAACCCGCGTCTCACCGTGATGTGTTTCCAGGGGGACACCAATATGCACGACTCTTCTCCTGCGGTGACCTTTTGTAGTTGTGCGTCGCAGTCATGACTTCGCAGCCCGTCAAGCCTGGGCGTTACGGAGAGTAAAAGAAAAAACGGAAATTTTAAGAGCGATAGCGTGATTGCAATCGTGGGCGTCGCAAATGACCGCGAAGCCTTCGCAATCCAGGGCTCAGCTCAGGTTGTACGATGAGTGATGACGTATCTCCGGGCGACTGCATGGCTGATTCCAAGGTGTTTAAAATTGTTTACTGAGCTTTTCCGCCATCGCTGTCCAACCGATATTGGCCGGCTTGTGCGATCAGCCAATCTCGAAACGCCTGCAAGCAAGCCGATTCGATCTTGCGCTCGGGGATCATCAGGTAATACGCCTTGGAGCTGAGCAGGGCATGCTGGTTGGCGATGACCAGCCTGCCTTCTTCGAGATCGCGCTGGATCAGGAAAGGCGGGATCAGCGCGATGCCCATCTCGTGCGTGGCCGCCTGTGCCAGCATCGAGAATAGTTCATAACGCGGGCCTGTCATGTCCAGGGCGACATTCAGGCCCTGGCTGGCGAACCACTGTCGCCAGGCATAGGGGCGCGTAGCTTGCTGCAACAGGCAAAGCTGGCCGATGCATGCGGCGCTCAGCGTTTCGTTTCCTGCCAGCAGGCCAGGGCTGCAGACGGGCAGCGGGCTTTCGCCCATGAGCCGGTAGGCATGGGTGCCTGGCCAGTCGCCGTCGCCAAAATAGACGGCGGCGTCGAAGACGGTATCGGCGAAAAGAAAGGGCCGTGTGCGATTGGTCAGGTTGACCGTGACCTCGGGATGGCGCCTCTGGAAGTCCTTCAGTCGTGGTAGCAGCCACTGGGTGCCGAAGGTCGGCACGACCGCCAGCTCGAGACTGCTGGCGCCCTGCTGGCGCATGACCGACAAGGTATCCCGCTCGACCGCATCCAGTTGCGCCGCCACCTGGCGACTGTACGAGAGGCCAGCTTCGGTGAGTTTCACGCCTCTATGCGTACGACGGAACAGCTCTACATTCAGGAACGACTCCAGGCCGCCAATCTGGCGACACACCGCGCCCTGGGTCAGGGCCAGCTCGTTGGCGGCCTTGGTGAAGCTCTCGTGGCGCGCGGCCGCTTCGAAACAGATCAGTGCGGTAGTACTGGGGATGTTTCGACGCATGTCATGCAACCTCACTCTGTAGGCGGGAAAAGCTTGGATTCTAGTCCTTGCGGAGTGAGTGAAGCTCACTCGTGCGTGCGTAATCCTCGTTTGTTCGATACGTCATCCCTCACTAGGATCGATGCAGTTCCTGTTCAACGATACCGAGGACCGTGCCCATGGCCAGCAAGGCAAGCTTCAACTGGATCGACCCGCTGCTGCTCGATCAGCAGCTCACCGACGAAGAACGCATGGTTCGCGATAGCGCCTTCCAGTTCGCCCAGGACAAGTTGGCACCGCGTGTACTGGAAGCGTTCCGCCATGAGCGGACCGATCCTGCCATCTTTCGGGAAATGGGCGAGGTCGGCCTGCTTGGCGCAACCATCCCTGAAGAATATGGTGGCAGCGGGCTCGGCTATGTTTCCTATGGCTTGATCGCCCGGGAAGTGGAGCGCATCGACTCCGGCTATCGTTCGATGATGAGCGTGCAGTCTTCGCTGGTGATGGTGCCCATCCATGAGTTCGGTAGCCCGGAGCAGAAGGAGCGCTACCTGCCGCGACTGGCCAGGGGCGAGTGGATCGGCTGCTTTGGCCTGACCGAGCCGAACCATGGCTCCGATCCCGGATCGATGATCACCCGGGCCAGGCAGGTCGACGGTGGTTATCGTCTTTCCGGTAGCAAGATGTGGATCACCAACAGCCCCATCGCCGATGTGTTCGTCGTCTGGGCCAAGGACGACGCCGGGGACATTCGTGGCTTCATCCTGGAAAAAGGCTGGGAGGGGCTCGCTGCGCCGGCAATTCATGGCAAGGTCGGGCTGCGCGCTTCGATCACGGGTGAAATCGTCATGGACAATGTGTTCGTGCCGCAAGAAAACGTCTTACCTGAAATCAGGGGGCTCAAGGGGCCGTTCACTTGCCTCAACTCCGCGCGCTATGGCATTTCCTGGGGCGCGCTGGGCGCGGCGGAAGCGTGCTGGCACACCGCTCGGCAATACACCCTGGATCGCCAGCAGTTCGGCCGGCCACTGGCTGCGAACCAGCTCATCCAGAAGAAGCTGGCAGACATGCAGACGGAAATCACCCTTGGCCTACAGGGCTGCCTGCGTCTTGGCCGAATGAAGGACGAAGGGTCGGCAGCCGTGGAGATCACTTCGATGATGAAGCGCAACTCCTGTGGCAAGGCGCTGGACATCGCCCGCATGGCCCGCGACATGCTCGGCGGCAATGGTATCTCCGATGAGTTCGGCGTCGCTCGCCATCTGGTCAACCTCGAGGTGGTGAACACCTATGAAGGCACCCACGACGTGCATGCGCTGATTCTCGGGCGCGCCCAGACAGGGATCCAGGCTTTCTATTGATCGAAGGAGGCGGGACATGGGAGCGCTTTCGCATCTTCGGGTACTGGATCTGTCGCGGGTACTGGCCGGGCCATGGTCAGGGCAGATCCTGGCGGACATGGGGGCAGATGTCATCAAGGTCGAACGGCCCGGCACGGGCGACGACACCAGGGCCTGGGGGCCCCCTTTCCTGAGGGATGCCCAGGGTCGCAGCACGAGCGAGGCGGCTTATTATCTGTGCGCCAACCGCAACAAGCGTTCGGTGACCATCGACTTCACGCGCGCGGAAGGCCAACGCCTGGTGCGTGAACTCGCCGCCAGGTCGGACATCGTTCTCGAGAACTTCAAGGTAGGTGGCCTGACGGCCTATGGCTTGGACTATGAGAGCCTGAAGGCGGAAAACCCGCATCTGATCTATTGTTCGATCACCGGCTTTGGCCAGACCGGTCCCTACGCCAGCCGTGCCGGATACGATTTCCTGATCCAGGGGCTTGGCGGACTCATGAGCGTCACTGGCAGGCCGGACGACGAGACGGGAGCGGGGCCGATCAAGACCGGCGTGGCGCTGACAGACATCCTTACCGGGTTGTATGCAACGGTCGCCATTCTTGCCGCCGTTGCGCACCGCGAGCGCACCGGGGCTGGCCAGCACATCGACATGGCCCTGCTCGATGTCCAGGTGGCCTGTCTGGCAAACCAGGCGATGAATTACCTGGTGACTGGCACTGCACCTCGCCGTCTTGGCAATGCCCATCCCAATATCGTCCCCTATCAGGATTTTCCCACAGCTGACGGGGATATCATTCTTGCCATCGGCAATGACGGTCAGTTCCGCAAGTTCGCCGAAGCGGCTGGACGGCCAGAATGGGCCGAGGATCCACGGTTCGCTGGCAATGCCCAGCGCGTGGCCAATCGCGGCGTCTTGGTCCCGCTGATTCGCCAGGTCACGGTGTTCCGAACCACAGCCGAATGGGTAAGCCTGCTCGAGGCGGTTGGGGTCCCATGTGGGCCTGTCAATGATCTGGCCCAGGTGTTCCAGGACCCTCAGGTAGTGGCGAGGCAGCTGGCGTTGACCCTTGCCCACCCATTGGCGGGCAGCGTTGCGCAAGTGGCCAGCCCGATCCGACTGTCGCGCACACCGGTGGAATACCGCAGGGCGCCTCCGTTGTTGGGGGAGCATACGGACGAAGTGCTAGGGCAGTTACTGGGCCTGAATCACGAAGCGCTTGGCAGGCTTCGCGCAAGCCAGGTCATCTAGATGTAGAGGAGGTAAGGCTGCGTTGAAACTTTCTTGAAATAAAAGCTTGACGGCCTTTCGAATCCCCTTATAATGCGCACCACTTCCGACGCAGTCGAAACGGAAAACTCCTTGAGAATCAAAGAGTTGGACGA
>NZ_JADNYP010000003.1 GCF_015680705.1 Pseudomonas fulva
TTCAGGTCCTTCTTGCGCTTGATGAAGGCGGGCGGGTCGGCGACGATGACGTCGAAGCGCTCTTCGGCGGCCTTGAGCTCCTTGAGCGCTTCGAACACGTCACCTTCGATGCAGGTGAGCTTCTCGGCGATGCCGTTGAGCGCAGCGTTGCGTTCGACACCGTCGAGGGCGAAGCCCGAGGCGTCGACGCAGAACACTTCGCTGGCGCCGAAGGCACCGGCTTGCACGCCCCAGCCACCGATGTAGCTGAACAGATCGAGTACGCGCTTGCCCTTGACGTAGGGCGCCAGCCGCGCGCGATTCATGCGGTGGTCATAGAACCAGCCGGTCTTCTGGCCTTCGCGCACCGGCGCCTCGAAGCGCACGCCGTTTTCTTCCAGCGCGACCCAGTCCGGGACTTCGCCGTGGACGGTTTCGACGTAGCGCTCCAGACCCTCGGCATCACGCGCCGCCGAGTCGTTCTTGAACAGGATGCCGCTGGGCTTGAGTACCTGCACCAGTGCGGCGATGACCTCGTCCTTGTGCCGTTCCATGGTCGCGGAGGCCAGCTGCACCACGAGGATATCGAAGAACCGATCGACCACCAGACCGGGCAGCAAGTCCGAGTCGCCATAGACCAGGCGGTAGCAGGGTCGCTCGAACAGCCGTTCACGCAGCGACAGCGCCACGTTGAGGCGATGCACCAGCAGCGACTTGTCCAGCGCCAGCTTGACGTCGCGTGACAACAGGCGCGCGCAGATGAGGTTGTTCGGGCTCAGGGCGACGATGCCCAGCGGCTTGCCATTGGCCGCTTCGAGGATCGCCTGGTGGCCGGCCTGCAAGCCCTGCAATGGTGTCGCCGCAACGTCGACTTCATTGCTGTAGACCCACAGGTGACCGGCGCGCAGGCGGCGATCGGCATTGGCTTTGAGACGAAGGCTGGGCAGGGACATGACTGTCGCTCCGGAAAAAAGAGCGGGAGTATAGCGCGTCGGCCACGCGGCTGGCGCGGCCGACGACGGGCGTCGATCAGGACAGAGCGGCGAGGATGGCCTTGTTGAAGGCAGGGATGTCGTCAGGTTGACGGCTGCTGATCAGGTTGCCGTCGACCACGACCTCCTGGTCCACCCAGTCGCCCCCGGCGTTGCGGATGTCATCCTGCAAGGTCTTGTAGCTGGTCAGGCGGCGGCCCTTGAGCAGGTCGCACGAGACCAGCAGCCAGCCGCCATGGCAGATGACCGCCAGTGGCTTGTTGCTCGCGGCATGGCTCTTGACCAGCTTCTGGGCACCGGGAACCAGGCGGATGGTATCGGAGTTCTGCACGCCGCCCGGCAGCACGATGGCGTCGTAGAGGTTGGCAGCGGCGTCGTCGAACGTGGCATCGACGTCGAACTCGTCCGCCGGCTGGTCATGGTTCCAGCCGCGCACCTTGCCTGGCTGCTGGCTGAGGATGTCGACGGTCGCGCCTGCCTGCCTCAAGGCATCGCGCGGGCCGGTGAGTTCGGCCTGCTCGAAGCCATCGGTGACCAGAAATGCCACGCGCTTGCCGTTCAATGAACTCGTCATGGATTACTCCTTCGCATTTCAAATGGGTCTGGAAAAACAGGCCATCATCTCGAGGCGAAAGTTCCTGGAGAGGGTCGAGCGGTTGGTAGCGCACGGGGGTCGGAGGTTAGAATCGCCTGTCATTCCCGAGTGTGCATCGATGTCCCAGGAACTCACCCCTGAACAGATCCGGCAAGCCTTGCAAGGCATCAGCATTCCACCGCAGCCGCAGATCCTGGTCGACTTGCAGTTCGAGCAGTACATGCCCGACCCTGACCTGGAAACCATCGCCAGGCTGATCTCTCAGGACCCCGGGCTTTCCGGAGCCCTGCTCAAGCTGGTCAACTCGGCGCATTTCGACCTTTGCAACAAGATCGGGTCGATCCAGCGCGCGGTCAACATCCTGGGCAGTCGCTCGATCATCAACCTGATCAACGCGCAGTCGATCAAGGGCGAGATGAGCGATGAGACCATCGTCACGCTCAATCGCTTCTGGGACAACGCTCAGGACGTCGCCATGACCTGCCTGAACCTGGCCAAGCGCACCGGTATCCCCGCGGTCGACGAGGCGTATACCCTCGGGCTTTTCCATGACTGCGGCGTGCCCCTGATGCTCAAGCGCTTTCCTGACTACATGGATGTACTGGAAGAGGCCTATGCCCAGGCCGGGACGCAGCGGCGCGTGGTCGACACCGAGAACCAGGTGTTCAACACCAACCATTCGGTGGTCGGCTACTTCACCGCCAAGTCCTGGCGGCTACCCGAGCACCTGAGCGCGGCGATCGCCAACCATCACAACGCGCTCTCGGTATTTCGCGACGAATCGCCACGCAATACCCAGTTGAAGAGCCTCCTGGCCGTGCTCAAGATGGCCGAGCACATCTGCGCTTCCCACCAGATGCTCGGCAACCAGGCGCAGGACCATGAATGGGAAGCGGTGGCCCCACTGGTGCTGGACTACATCGGACTGTCGGAGTACGACTTCGAGAACCTCAAGCAGACCCTTCGTGAACTGAGCGGACGCTGATCCATGCCTGAATTGCCAGAAGTAGAAACGACACGCCGTGGCATCGCGCCTTTCCTCGAAGGCCAGCGCGTGACGCGCGTGGTGGTGCGCGATGGTCGCTTGCGCTGGCCCGTTCCAGAAGACCTGGACGTGCGCCTGTCCGGCCAGCGCATCCTCAGCGTCGACCGTCGTGCCAAGTACCTGCTGCTCAACGCCGAGGTAGGCACGCTGATCAGTCACCTGGGCATGTCGGGCAATCTTCGCCTGGTGGAGCTGGGGCTGGCGGCGGCGCGTCATGAACATGTCGACATCGAGCTGGAGTCGGGGCTGGCCCTGCGCTATACCGATCCGCGGCGCTTCGGTGCCATGCTCTGGAGCCCCGACCCGCTCAACCATGAGCTGCTGTTGCGTCTGGGCCCCGAGCCTCTGACCGACCTGTTCGACGGCGAGCGCCTGTTCCAGCTTTCCCGGGGGCGGGCCATGGCGGTCAAGCCGTTCATCATGGACAACGCCGTGGTGGTCGGGGTCGGCAACATCTACGCGACCGAGGCGCTGTTCGCGGCAGGGATCGACCCACGCCGGGCAGCAGGCGGCATCTCGCGAGCCCGCTATGTCAAGCTGGCGGTGGAGATCAAGCGGGTGCTGGCCGCGGCCATCGAGCGTGGCGGCACGACCTTGCGCGACTTCGTCGGCGGCGATGGCCAGCCGGGCTATTTCCAGCAGGAGCTGTTCGTCTACGGGCGCGGTGGCCAGCCATGCAAGGTGTGCGGCACGCTGCTGCGGGAAGTCCGGCTGGGCCAGCGCGCCAGCGTCTACTGTCCGCGCTGCCAGCGCTGAAGAGCGCCACGACCTTGGCACGTGTGGCGCCAGGTCAGTGCTTGCCAGTGATCCGGCGGTACTTGGCCATCAGCTCGTCGTGGCTCTCCGGATGGGCTTCATCCAGCGGGATGCAGTCGACCGGACAAACCTGTTGGCATTGCGGCTCGTCGTAGTGGCCGACGCATTGGGTACACAGGTTCGGGTCGATCACGTAGATCTCTTCGCCTTGGGAAATCGCGGCGTTCGGGCACTCAGGTTCGCAGACGTCGCAATTGATGCAATCGTCGGTGATGATCAGGGACATGGGGACTCCGGCCGGGGCTCTGGGCCCGGGCATGTACGAAACAATGGGCATGATTGTGCCGCATTCGCGCCCGCAGTGCACGCGAACGCGACGGTCAGCCCGATTGGCTATTGGCTGAAGCGCTCGGTCAGCGCCTGCGCCACGGCCGGGTGCACGAACTTGCTGATGTCGCCGCCCAGCGCCGCGATTTCCCGTACCAGGGTGGAGGAAATGAAGGAGTACCGTTCCGACGGGGTCAGGAACAGGCTCTCCACGTCCGGGGCCAGTTGCCGATTCATGTTGGCCAGTTGGAACTCGTACTCGAAATCGGAGACCGCGCGCAGTCCGCGCAGCAGGATGTTCGCGCCCTGTTCCTTGGCGAAGCCCGCCAGCAACGTGGAAAAACCGATGACTTCGACGTTCGGCAGGTGGCTTGTCACCTCGCGAGCCAGCTGCACTCGTTGCTCCAGCGCAAACAGCGGATTCTTCTTCGGGCTGGCCGCCACCGCGATGATCACGTGGTCGAACAACCGCGAGGCACGTTCGACCAGGTCACCGTGGCCTTTGGTAATCGGGTCGAAAGTACCCGGGTACAACACTCGGTTCATCGCGTCATCCTGGCTGGAGTGCGTTGGGGAGTCGGATGGTAGCGCAGCGACCGCGCCCGGCCAAGTCGCGTGGGCAATGCAGGCACTATAGACAGTGTGGATATTGTTTGTCATGTGGGGCGCACGATGGCCGCATGAGACCAAGGTCGGGGAGCAAGGACGAGGCCGCTGATGCTCTTTCCTTGGTAGCGGGTGCATGTCAGGCTGAGTAGGCCGTAAGATGCAACGACTTGCCCACGCCGGGTCAGCCGGTAGACCTTGGGCCGGCGTCTTTTCGTAGATCAGGAGATTGACATGCCCCTCGCGCAATTGATCACCCCACAACGACTGGCCGAGCGCCTGGAGGCGCCTGCTCTGGTGGTCCTGGATTGCAGGTTTGCGCTGGACGATGCCGACTACGGCCAGCGCAGCTATGCCGAGGGGCATATCGCCGGCGCGCACTTCGCGGATCTTGAACGGGACCTCAGTGGCCCTGTCCAAAAAGGCCGGACCGGTCGCCATCCTTTGCCGGACCCGCAGCGCCTGGTCGAGCGCCTGCGCGAATGGGGCGTGGACAATGACAGCGACGTGGTGCTTTACGATGACGGGCCGGGCGCCTTCGCGGCGCGCGCGTGGTGGCTTCTGGCCTGGCTGGGCAAGCGCAGCGGCGTCTACCTGCTCGATGGGGGGCTCAAGGCCTGGCATGACGCGCATCTGCCACTGAGTCT
The DNA here is from genome assembly GCF_015680705.1 of Pseudomonas fulva. Lineage (GTDB taxonomy): Bacteria > Pseudomonadota > Gammaproteobacteria > Pseudomonadales > Pseudomonadaceae > Aquipseudomonas > Aquipseudomonas fulva_C. The sequence goes on from NZ_JADNYP010000003.1 coordinate 4,948, forward strand.
GGACCCACCGGTCAAGCGTCTGGGCTGTTTCGAAGGCGAGCCTGACCACGGCCTGCTGATCGATGCCGAGCGTCTGGCCAAGCGTCTGGGCAGGGCGGAACTGACGTTGATCGATGCCCGTGCGCTACCGCGTTTCCGTGGCGAGGTCGAACCGATCGACCCGGTCGCCGGGCATATTCCCGGCGCCCAGTGCGCAGCCTTCAGTGACAATCTCGACGCCGACGGGCATTTCCTGCCGCCCGAGCAACTGCGCCAGCGCTTCGAGTCGCTGCTGGCCGGGCGGGCGCCGGAGCAACTGGTAGCCTATTGCGGTTCCGGGGTCACCGCCTGCCATGACTTGTTCGCCCTGGCCTTGGCGGGTTACCCGCTGGGGCGTCTTTATGCCGGCTCGTGGAGCGAATGGATCAACGATCCGCAGCGAGGCGTCGCCTTGGGCGAATAGCAATTGGGCAGGCCGTGCGGGTGGCGGATGGGCGCCTGAGTCGCATGCCTCAGGTGCGCTCCTGCAGCCATTGCGGAATGCGTCGCTCCAGATAGTAGCGTGGCCGGCGCAGGCTGCCTTCGACGAAACCTACGTGACCGCCCTTGTCATGCAGTTCGAACCAGGTGTCGGCGGCCAGTTCGCCTGCCGTCGGCAGGCTGTGGCGGAAGATGAACGGGTCGTCGCTGGACTGGATGATCAGCGTAGGCGTGCGATTGGCGCCGAGGTAGTAGCGGCTCGAGGCGCGCCGGTAGTAATCCTGGGCATCCTCGAACCCGTTGAGCGGGGCAGTGACCTTGCCGTCGAAGTCCCAGAAAGTCCGGAGTCGTCCCAAAGGCCCCAGCCGCTCGAGCGTTGCAAGCGCGTCGGCGTGCCCAAGGTCGCGCAAGTGCTGTCGCTTGGCCTGCAGGTGCGTCGCCAGCTCGCGCATGAAGTGCGCCTGGTAGAGCCTCGAGAAGCCCAGCGCCATGCGGTCGGCGCACTGGTCCAGGCGAAATGGCACGGACACTGCCACGGCCGCCTGCAATTGGCTGTGTCGCCCGGTTTCCCCCAGGTACTTGAGCAATACATTGCCTCCTAGCGAGTAGCCTACCGCATGTAGTGGCGCCAATGGACGCCGGCCGCGCAGGTAGGCAATCACTTCGGCCAAGTCCTCGCTGATGCCCGAATGGTAGCTGCGTGGCAACAGGTTGGGCTCGCCGGAGCAGCCGCGCCAGTTGACCGCCACGCTGGCCCAGCCCATGGTCGCCAAGGCCTGCTGCAAGCCGATCACGTAGGGCGAGCGAGAGGAGCCAGTCAGACCATGGAGGATCAGGACGAGTGGCGTATCAGATAAATGTGGGCCATGCCAGTCCAGGTCGAGGAAGTCGCCATCGGCAAGCCAGAAACGTTCTCGGTCACGTTCTGGCTGAGCCTGTCGGCGAAACAGCGGCCCCCATAGGGTCTGCAAGTGGGGGTTGCCCAAGGCAGTGGCGGGGCGCAACGGTGTGAAGTCGAACGGCATGCACGGGCACTCTGCAAATGATCCGCCAGCTTGCCACACGGCGCTGGCTTTCGCGCCTACGCCGACACTCTCCAGCCCAGCGGTCTATGGGCGAGGCCTTGCACCGCGATGGATCCCGCCGGGCCCCTGGCCTGCCCGCATGCGCGAGCCGTGCCAGTAGGGCACTGGCTAATCAAGCCTTCTGCCACAAGGCGTAGTGCACCTGGCCGGTTTTCTTCTCGCGGTGCAGGCGCCAGCTTTCAGGCATCGGCAGGGAAGAAGGAGCGGCTTCGCTTTCGGTGTAGACCCATGCATGTTCGCGCAGCCATTGGCCCCGCTCGAGCAGGTCGCAGGTGCTGCCCAGCAGGTCCTTGTGGAAAGGCGGATCGAGGAAAACCACGTCGAACTGCTGCTTCACCGGGCCCTGCAGGTAACGCAGGGCATCGGTCTGCAGGATCTGGCCGCGAGGACAGCGCAGCACCTCGAGGTTGTTCCTGAGGTTGTCGACGGCCGCGGCATTGGTATCGAGCGCCACCGCATCCTTGGCGCCTCGGGACAAGGCTTCGAGAACCATGGCGCCGCTGCCGGCGAAGGCATCGAGGACCATGGCGCCCTCGATCACTGGCGCCAGCCAGTTGAACACGGTTTCGCGAACGCGATCCGGTGTCGGACGCAGCCCGTCGCCCTGAGGCACCGCCAGGCGGCGGCTGCGCCACTCGCCAGCGATGATGCGCAGCTGGCCCGGCCCCTGGCTGGGGCGGGCGGTGTTGGAAGGTCGTGCCATCAATGCTCCGGTACACCAAGCGGCCGCTCGGCGGGTTTTTCGGTGGGAGGCGGCAACGGTTTCTGCGCAACCTTCGGTCCGACCGTGACGATAACCAGCTTGTCGACGGACAAGTGCCTGTTCATGGCGGCCTTGATCTGCTCGACCGTCAGCGCCTGGGACTGCCGCATGAAGTCTTCGAGCCAGGTCAGGGGCAGGTTGTAGAAACCGATCGCGCCCAGTTGTCCGACGATGCTGGCGTTGCTCGCGTTGGACAGCGGGAAGCTGCCGGCCAGTTCACGTTTCGCGTTTTCCAGTTCTGCGGGCGTAGGCCCCGTCTGGAGATAGTCGGCAAGGATGCCACGTACCAGTTCCAGTGTCCCCTCGCTCAATTCGGCGCGGGTCTGCAGGTTGATCATGAACGGGCCGCGGACCTGCATCGGAGTGAACGAGGAGTATACCCCATAGGTCAGGCCGCGCTTCTCGCGCACTTCGCTCATCAGACGGGTACCGAAGGCGCCACCGCCCAGGATCTGGCTACCCATCGAGAGGGCAGGCCAGTCCGGGTCGGTCCGGTCGATACCGAGCTCGGCCAGCAGCAGGTGAGTCTGGTTGGAAGGGAAGTCCAGATGCGTAGTCCCCGGTTTCGGCTCGTCAGGCTGCGGCGGCCTGGCCAGTGCCGGCCCCTTGGGCAGGGCCGCGGACACCTGGGCGGCAACTGCTTCGGCTTCGCTGCGATCGAGGTCGCCGACGATCGCGATGACCGCATTGCCCGCCGCGTAGGCCTTGGCGTGGAAGGCGCGAAGCTGGTCGATGGTGACCGACGGGATGCTCTGTGCGGTGCCGTCGCTGGGGTGGGCATAGGGATGGCTGCCATACAGGTTGGCGAACAACGCCTTGGCGGCAATCTTGCCTGGATTCTGTTTCTCGTACTCCAGCCCCGCCAGCAGCTGGTTCTTGATGCGCTTGAGGGCGTCTTGCGGGAAGGTCGGCTTGCCGACCACCTCGGCGAACAGCTTGAGCGCCGGCTCGCGCTTGTCGGCAGCGCTCAGGCTGCGCAGCGAGGCCACGGCCATGTCACGGTACGAGCCGTTGCCGAAGTCCGCGCCAAGCCCCTCGAAGCCTTCGGCGATGGCGGTGACGTCCTTGCCGGCGATGCCCTCGTTGAGCATGGCGTTGGTCAGGGTGGCCAGGCCCGGCGTGGCGCCATCCTGACTACTGCCCGCGGCGAAGGTCACGCGCAGGTCGAACATCGGCAGCTCGCGCGCTTCGACGAACAGTACCCGGGCACCTTCGGCGGTGTTCCAGGACTGGATGTTCAACTGGCGGCGGGCCGGTGCCTTGCCGTCGAGTTCGGCCAGCGATTGCAGGGCCGGCTGCCGGGCCTCGGCGTCGACAGGCCTCTTCGCGGTGCCCTCGGCATGGGCGCCGCCGGCCAGCAGCAGGCCCAGGGCCACGGCATGCACCAGCCTGCCCAGGCCGAACGGGGTGGAACGCAGAGCGCTGCGATCATTCATGGGCGGACTCCTCGGGCAAAACGTGGGCAACGCTCAGGCGCTCGCGGGTGAAGTAGGTACGCGCGGCCTCCTGGATATCCTTGGGGGTGACCTGCTGGAGTTCCTCGAGCTCCTTGTCGATCAGCTTCCACGAGAGGCCGACCGTCTCGAGCTGGCCAATGGTGGTGGCCTGGCTACTGATGGAGTCGCGGTCGTAGACCAGGCCGGCGATGACCTGGGCACGCACGCGCTCGAGTTCCTCGGCGCTCGGTGGCGTGTTCTTGAGTTCTTCGAGCAGCTGCCAGATGCCTTTCTCGACATCGGCCAGCGTCTTGTGCTTCTGCACGTTCGGGGTCGCCGAAACCAGGAACAGGCTGTCGCCCCGGGTGAAGGCGTTGTAGCTGGACGAGGCGCCTGCCACCAGTTCCTGGCCGCGCTCCAGCCGCGCGGGCATCCGCGCACTGTAGCCGCCGTCGAGCAGGGCCGAGACCAGGCGCAGGGCATGCACGGTACGCGGGTCCTTGGCCGTGGCCAGGCCGGGCACGTTGAAGCCGTAGATCAGGCTCGGCAGCTGGGTGCGCACATGCAGGGTCAACTGGCGCTGGCCCGGCTCGGCCAGCTCCAGGGGCAGCTTGGCCGCTGGGACCTGGCGCCGGGGGATGGCGCCAAAGTACTTCTGCGCCAGTTGCCTGACCTCGTCGGCGCTCACGTCGCCGACCACCACCAGGGTGGCATTGTTGGGCGCGTACCAGGACTCGTACCAGTGGCGCAGCTCCTCGACCTTCATGCGCTCGAGGTCGGCCATCCAGCCGATGGTCGGGGTGTGGTAGCCACTGGCCGGATAGGCCATGGCGCGGAACAGCTCGAACGCCTTGGCGTTGGGCTGGTCGTCGGTGCGCAGGCGGCGCTCCTCCTTGATGACTTCGATCTCGCGGCTGAACTCCTCGGGCGGCAGGCGCAGGCTGGCCATGCGGTCGGCCTCCAGCTCCAGGGCCACCGCCAGGCGGTCGCGAGCCAGAACCTGGTAGTAGGCGGTGTAGTCATCACTGGTGAAGGCGTTCTCCTCGGCGCCGAGATCGCGCAGGATGCGCGAAGCCTCGCCGGGGCCGAGCTTGGCGCTGCCCTTGAACATCATGTGCTCGAGTGCGTGGGACAGCCCGGTCTGGCCAGGGGTCTCGTAGCTGGAACCGACCTTGTACCAGACTTGCGAGACCACGACCGGGGCGCGATGGTCTTCGCGCACCACCACTTTCAGGCCATTGTCGAGACTGAATTCGTGGGTGGGTTGGGGATCGGCGGCAAGCGCGGCCAGGGGCAGGCAGAGCGCGCTTAGCAACAGGCCAGCGGCGCGGCGGGCTAGGGCATTCATACGTTGTTCAACCTGTACGGCGGCCCGCTCGGGTTTAGCGTCTGCGGGCCAGGAGGTGCTAGGATACTGATCTGCCTGCCTGGCGACCATGCCTGTTGCCGTTGTTGCCCGCAGGCCTCACGACAAAATGTTGCGCATGAACCAGCCGGATTCAAAACAGTCTGTTCTGCGTTTAGAGAATTCCGATGCGCCGCTGATGGCTCATCGCTACCCTGAGATAGCCGTCTTCCATGTTTGGTTCCAACGACGACAAAAAAGCGCCGGCCGAGGCTGGCCAGAAGAAAGGCCTGTTCAGCTGGTTTCGCAAGAAGCCGCAGCCCCCTGTCGCCGAACAGCCTCAAGAAGCGCCCGAGTCGGTAGAGGCGCACGTTCCCGCGGAAACGGAACGCGTAGCGTCGACCGCGGCACAGTCGCCTGCGTCGCTCGACGAGGCTCCGCTGGCACCACCGCAGGCACCTGGCGCGGCCATGCCGGCGCATATCGACCCGGACGAACCACCCACCGGCAGCCTGGTGCTCCCGGTCGCCGAAGAGCCGGTGGCGCTGGTGCCCGACCTCGAGCCACAGACGCCGCCGGCGATTCCCGAGCGCTCACCGTCCGCGCCAGCAGCACCGCACCCCGCCACGCAAACCCCGCCAGCGGCCGCCGCGCACAGCCATAGCCAAGTCGAGCCGGCTGTGCCTGCGCCCTTGGATGTGCCGCCGGCCGAAGCCGAGGCCGCGCAGCCCGAACCTGTCGATGAGCCGGCCGCCGCGCCGGCCCGAGCCGAGGAAGTCAAGACCGGCTTCTTCGCTCGCCTGAAGCAGGGTCTGAGCAAGACCAGCGCCAGCATTGGCGAAGGCATGGCCAGCCTGTTCCTCGGCCGCAAGGCCATCGATGACGAGTTGCTCGACGAGATCGAGACGCGCCTGCTCACCGCCGATGTCGGCGTCGAAGCGACATCGCTGATCGTTCGCAACCTGACCCAGAAGGTCGCGCGCAAGCAGCTCGCCGATGCCGATGCATTGTACAAGTCGTTGCAGGGCGAGCTGGCCGACCTGCTGCGTCCGGTCGAGCGCCCGTTGCAGATCCAGTCCCAGGGCAAGCCCTTCGTGATCCTGGTCGTGGGGGTCAACGGCGCCGGCAAGACCACCACCATCGGCAAGCTCGCCAAGAAGCTGCAGCTCGAGGGTAAGAAGGTCATGCTCGCCGCTGGCGATACCTTCCGTGCCGCGGCGGTCGAGCAGTTGCAGGTGTGGGGCGAGCGCAACCGGATCCCGGTCATCGCCCAGCACACCGGAGCCGATTCGGCCTCGGTGATCTTCGACGCCGTGCAAGCCGCCAAGGCTCGCAACATCGATGTGCTGATCGCCGATACGGCCGGTCGGCTGCACACCAAGGACAACCTGATGGAGGAGCTGAAGAAGGTCCGGCGGGTGATTGGCAAGCTCGATGCGGATGCCCCGCATGAGGTCCTGCTGGTGCTCGATGCCGGCACTGGCCAGAATGCCATCAACCAGGCCAAGCATTTCAACCAGAGCGTCGAGCTGACCGGCCTGGCGCTGACCAAGCTGGACGGCACGGCCAAGGGCGGGGTGATCTTCGCCCTGGCCAAGCAGTTCGGCCTGCCGATCCGCTTCATCGGCGTCGGCGAAGGCATCGACGACCTGCGGACCTTCGAAGCCGAGCCCTTCGTCAAGGCTCTGTTCGCCGAGCGGGAGCATTCATGATCCGATTCGAGCAGGTCGCCAAGCGCTACCCAAACGGCCATGTCGGCCTGCATGAGTTGAGCTTCCGCGCGCGACGCGGCGAATTCCTGTTCGTGACAGGCCATTCCGGCGCCGGCAAGAGCACCCTGCTGCGGCTGCTGCTGGCCATGGAGCGGCCGACCAGCGGCAAGTTGCTGTTGGCCGGGCAGGACCTGGGTCAGATCACCAATGCGCAGATTCCCTTCCTGCGTCGCCAGATCGGCGTGGTGTTCCAGAATCACCAGCTGCTGTTCGATCGCACCGTGTTCAACAACATCGCGCTGCCGCTGCAGATCCTCGGCCTGTCCAGGGAGGAGATCGCCAAGCGCGTGGACTCGGCCCTGGAGCGCGTGGCTCTGGGCGACAAGGGCGAGCTGTTCCCCGCCGATCTCTCCACCGGCCAGCAACAGCGCGTCGGCATCGCCCGGGCCATCGTGCACCAGCCGGCCTTGCTGCTGGCCGATGAGCCGACCGGCAACCTCGATCCGCGGCTGGCTGCCGAGATCATGGGTGTCTTCGAGGACATCAACAGGCTCGGCACCACGGTGCTGATCGCCAGTCACGACCTGGCCCTGATCGCTCGCATGCGTCATCGCATGCTGACCTTGCAACGTGGTCGCCTGATCGGCGACGGGGAGGCGGGCCAATGAGCGCTGCACGCACGCCGAAAGTTTCCGAACGGGTCGCGCCCAAGGCCGCCGACCCCCAACCAGGACGCAAGCGAGGCAACGCCGACGACGACGGACCCGGCCTGCGCGCCCTGTTGCGCGCCTGGCTCGAGAGCCATCGTGCGAGCCTGGCTGACAGCCTGCGCCGGCTCGGCAAGCAACCGATCGGCAGCTTCTTCACCTGCCTGGTGATGGCAGTGGCCTTGAGCATGCCCATGGGCTTGTCGCTGCTGCTCAAGAACGTCGAGCGTCTCGGCGGTTCCTGGCAGCGCGCAGCGCAGATCTCGCTGTATCTGGAGCTCGATGCGGGCAGCCGCGAAGGCGAGGCGCTACGCGATGAAATCAAGGCCATGCCTGGCGTGCTGGAGGCTCAGTACATCAGCCGGGAGCAGGCGCTGGACGAGTTCCAGCAGCAGTCGGGGCTTGGCGAAGCCTTGCGCGAACTGCCAGAGAACCCGCTGCCCGGCGTAGTGGTGGTGACGCCGACCGAAGTCGACAAGCCGGCACTCGAAGCCCTGCGTCAGCGTCTGGCGGAACTGCCGCGCGTGGATGTCGCGCAGCTGGACCTGGTCTGGGTAGAACGCCTGGCGGCGATTCTCAAGCTCGGCGATCGGTTCGTGTTCGGCCTGGCGGTGCTGCTCATATCCGCGCTGCTGCTGGTCATTGGCAACACGATTCGCCTACACATCGAGAACCGGCGTGTCGAGATCGAGGTGATCAAGCTGGTAGGCGGTACCGACAGCTATGTCCGGCGCCCGTTTCTCTACATGGGCGCCTTGTATGGCCTGGGCGCCGGCGTGCTGGCCTGGGGTATCCTGGCGTTCGCCCTGGACTGGCTGAACGACGCCGTCGTCGGCCTGTCGGACCTGTATGGCAGTGATTTCGCCCTGGCAGGTGTACCAGCATCGGATGGACTTTCACTCTTGATAGGTGCTGTACTGTTAGGGTATATCGGTGCGTGGATCGCAGTGGCTCGTCACTTGAACGAGCTGGCGCCCCGCTAATGTTTCCCGGCCAACATTAAGCCTTTTTCACGACCGGAACTTGCCTGCCAGGTTCCGGTCAATGTTGGCGGTGCCTATTGAGCACGAATTCAGTGAGTCGGAGGTTCTTGAATGACCACTTCGTTGCAACCTGCCCATGCCCTGGTGCCCGGTGCGAACCTGGAAGCCTACGTGCATACGGTCAACAGCATTCCGCTGCTGTCTGTCGAGCAGGAGCGTGAACTGGCCGAGCGTCTCTATTACCAGCAGGATCTCGAAGCCGCTCGGCAGATGGTGATGGCGCACCTGCGTTTCGTCGTCCACATCGCTCGCAGCTATGCCGGCTACGGACTGGCCCAGGCCGACCTGATCCAGGAGGGCAACGTCGGCCTGATGAAGGCCGTCAAGCGCTTCAACCCGGAGATGGGCGTGCGCCTGGTGTCCTTTGCCGTGCACTGGATCAAGGCGGAAATCCACGAGTTCATCCTGCGCAACTGGCGTATCGTCAAGGTGGCGACCACCAAGGCTCAGCGCAAGCTGTTCTTCAACCTGCGCAGCCAGAAGAAGCGCCTGGCCTGGCTGAACAACGACGAAGTCCATCGCGTGGCCGAGAGCCTCGGTGTCGAGCCGCGCGAAGTGCGCGAGATGGAAAGCCGTCTGGGTGGCCAGGACATGGCTTTCGACCCGGCCGCCGAAGCCGATGACGACAGTGCTTTCCAGTCGCCTGCACACTACCTGGAAGACCATCGCTACGATCCGGCCAGGCAGCTCGAGGACGCGGACTGGAGCGACAACTCCACCAGCAACCTGCACGAAGCCCTGAACGGGCTTGACGAGCGTAGCCGGGACATTCTCTACCAGCGCTGGCTGGCCGAGGAAAAGGCCACCTTGCATGAGCTGGCGGAAAAGTACAGCGTATCGGCGGAGCGTATCCGCCAGCTGGAAAAGAATGCCATGAACAAGGTCAAGGCGCTGATCGCCGCCTGATCCCGCGCAGCGTCCAAGGCGGGGCAAGTCGGCGAGCCGGCTTGCCCCGCAGTCTTTCAGGGCTGCTTTACCGCCACCGCCTACCTCGTGCGCGCTATTGCCGAGGCCTATCCAGTTGCATCAGGTAGCCATGGCCGCCCAGCTGGCTCATCTGCCGCCGGATCCAGCTTGCCCGGCTGGCCACGTAGGTGCTTGGCCGGCTGGCGCTCCAGCGGAGCGGGCTAGGCAGCACGGCAGCCAGCTGGCTGGCCTGCTGGCGACTCAGGCGGCTGGCATCCACGCCGAAATGGTAGCGCGCCGCCGCTTGTGCGCCGAACACGCCAGGACCCCACTCCGCGCTGTTGAGGTAGACCTCGAGGATCCGCTGCTTGGACCAGAACAGTTCGATCAAGGCGGTGAACCAGGCTTCCAGGCCCTTGCGCAGCCAGCTGCGGCCCGACCAGAGGAACAGGTTCTTGGCCACTTGCTGGGTCAGCGTGCTGGCACCGCGCAGATTGCCGCCTGTCTCGTTGTGTGCCAGGGCGGCCTGGATGGCCGGGATGTCGAAGCCCCAGTGATGGGCGAACTTCTGGTCCTCGCCAGCGATCACCGCCACCTTCAGGTCGTCGGCGATGTCTTCCCAGGGCGCCCAGTCACGCTGCAGGTCGATGCTTTCATCGGCGAACCAGGACTGTACCTTGCGCTCGACCATCAGCGCGGTGCCAGGCGGTGGCACCCAGCGCAGCAGCAGTACCAGCACGAGGCTGCCCGCGGCGAACCAGAGCAGTGCATGGACAAGTCGGCGAACGAGGGATGACAACATGGCAATGGCTTGGCCGGGCTGATGGAACGGGCCATTATACAGACCCCTCTGGAGGAGTCCTCCCATGCTTCGCAGCTTCCTGATGCTTGCCGCGTTCTTCGGTTTCACCGGTGTCGCCCTTGGTGCCTTCGCCGCCCATGGCCTCAAGGGCCGGTTGACGACGGACTACCTGGCCATCTTCCAGACCGGCGTCACCTACCAATTGGTCCATGCCCTGGCCCTGCTGGGCGTGGCGGTGCTGTCGGCGCACCTGCCAGGCCGGCTGGTCGGCTGGGCCGGCGCCCTGTTCGTGCTGGGCATCGTGCTGTTCTCCGGCAGCCTGTACCTGCTGACCCTGAGCGGCCTGGGCCGGCTCGGCATCATCACGCCGGTGGGCGGGCTGTGCTTGCTGGCCGGCTGGCTGTGCCTCGGCCTGGCGGCCTGGCGCCTGGGCTGAAACCGTCGTCAGCCTGGACGAATGGTGGCCGGTACCCTTGGGTTCGGGTCCTGATCGGGGCTAGAATGCCGACCCCAAACAACCGTGGTGGCCGCCCATGCGCATTCAACTGAACGGTGAACCTTACGAAGTGCCCGACGGCGAAACGGTCGCGGCCCTGCTTGGCCGGCTCGACCTGACGGGCCGGCGAGTGGCAGTGGAGCTGAACATGGACATCGTGCCGCGTAGCCAGCATCCACAGACCCTGCTCAATGACGGCGACCAGGTCGAAATCGTGCATGCCATCGGTGGTGGCTGAGCACCCGACGATCAACTCCAAGCCCTTGCAACCTTTCCAGAGGAACAACGATGAGCAACGCTCGTAGCGACAAGCCTTTAGCCCTGGCCGGGCGCACGTTCCAGTCGCGCCTGCTGGTAGGCACCGGCAAGTACCGTGACATGGAAGAGACGCGCCTGGCCATCGAGGCTTCCGGTGCCGAGATCGTCACCGTTGCCGTGCGCCGGACCAACATCGGCCAGAATCCGGACGAGCCGAACCTGCTCGATGTCCTGCCGCCGGAGCGCTATACCATCCTGCCGAACACGGCCGGCTGCTATGACGCGAGCGAAGCGGTGCGCACCTGCCGCCTGGCGCGCGAGCTGCTCGATGGACACAACCTGGTGAAGCTGGAGGTTCTGGCTGACCAGAAGACCCTGTTCCCGAACGTCATCGAGACCCTCAAGGCCGCCGAGGTGCTGGTCAAGGATGGTTTCGACGTGATGGTCTACACCAGCGACGACCCGATCATCGCCCGCCAGCTGGCCGAAGCCGGCTGCATCGCGGTGATGCCGCTCGCTGGCCTGATCGGCACCGGCCTGGGTATCTGCAACCCTTACAACCTGCAGATCATCCTCGAGGAGTCCAAGGTGCCCGTGCTGGTCGACGCAGGCGTCGGCACGGCTTCCGACGCCACCATCGCCATGGAGATGGGCTGTGAAGCGGTGCTGATGAACTCGGCCATCGCCCATGCCCAGCAACCGGTCATGATGGCAGAAGCCATGAAGCATGCCATCGTCGCGGGTCGTCTGGCATACCTGGCCGGACGCATGCCGAAGAAACTCTACGCCAGCGCCTCCTCGCCGCTGGAAGGTCTGATCAAGTAAGAGCCCCTGATGACTGAATCGCAAGAAATGCCGATCCCTGCCGACGGCCAAGCGCGGCCCCAGCGTCGCATCAAGAGTTTCGTGATGCGTGCCGGGCGCATGACCGAAGGCCAGCAGCGCGGCCTGGAGCAGGGCGGCCCGCTGTACATCCTGCCGCTGGCCGACCAGCCGGTGGACTATGACCAGGTGTTCGGTCGCTCGGCGCCGCGTACCTTGGAGATCGGCTTCGGCATGGGGCATTCGCTGCTGGAAATGGCCGCGGCGGCCCCCGAGCAGGATTTCATTGGGGTGGAAGTCCATCGTCCAGGCGTCGGCGCGCTGCTCAACGGCGTCCTGACCCAGAGGCTGACGAACCTGCGCGTCTATGATTGCGACGCCATCGAGGTGCTCAATCGCTGCGTGGCAGACAATAGCCTCGATCGGCTGATGCTGTTCTTCCCCGATCCGTGGCACAAGGCACGCCACCACAAGCGCCGGATCGTCCAGCCAGCCTTTGCCGAACTGGTGCGCAGCAAGCTCAAGCCTGGCGGTGTCTTCCACATGGCGACCGACTGGGAGCCTTATGCCGAGCATATGCTCGAGGTGATGAAGGCCGCGCCCGGCTATCGCAACCTGGCCGCTGACGGCACCTATGTGCCACGACCCGAAGAGCGTCCGATCACCAAGTTCGAACGTCGCGGTGAACGGCTCGGCCATGGCGTGTGGGACCTGAAGTTCGAAAAGCTGGCCTGACAGGACCGGCCTGCCCGGGCCGGTCGCTGTACCGGCCTGGGCGAGCGCAGTGGAGCATGACTGCCTGCGCGGCAATCAGCTCCGGCGATCGGCCACCACGCCGAGCAATACCAGCACCACCAGTAGCACGGGGGCCAGCGCATAGTTGTTGAACTGCGCCAGGCCTTTCTCTACCCAGGGCGTGGCATGGATCAGCGCGGCGCCACTGCCGACCAGCACCAGCGCGGCCATGGCGGGCACTCGCAACGCGCCTGTCAGGCTGCCGAGCCGCTGCTCCACCGTGGACTTGATATCCGTACCGAACAGCACCAGGACGCAGCCCACCAGAGCCAGGGAAATTTCGGACAGGTTGCCGCGACTCCAGCGAGACACGTTCGAGAGCAGGTCCAGTACCAGATCCATGGGTCGTCCTCAGTTCAGGAAATACTGCAGCAGGTCGTTCAGAAACAATTGTCCGCGTGGCGTGGCCACCAGTCGATGCGGTTCGACCTGCAAAAGTCCCTTTCGTTCTGCCTCGCGCCGCGCGACGGCAAGCTGGGCCAGCGGCAGCCCGGTGCGGCGGGTGAACAGTTCGGCCTCGACGCCCTGGGTCAGGCGCAGGGCATTCATCAGGAATTCGAAGGGCAGTTCATCGGCCGGCAGGGATTTCTCGCCGGCCTTGCAAGGCTTGGCAGGATTGAGATAGTCCTTGGGCAGCCGGGTCTTCCAGGTCCGCAGGATGCGGCCGTCCAGATGGCTGAGCTTGCCGTGGGCGCCAGCGCCGATGCCGATGAAGTCGCCAAAACTCCAATAGTTGAGATTGTGTCGGGCTGCCAGCCCAGGGCGAGCATAGGCCGAGACTTCGTATTGCGCGAACCCGTGGTCGGCGAGCAGGGCCTGGCCGGCCTCCTGAATATCCCAGAGGATGTCGTCTTCCGGCAGCTCCGGTGGCTGGCTCCAGAACACCGTGTTCGGCTCCAGCGTCAACTGGTACCAGGACAGATGGGTAGGCCCCAGGTCGATGGCGCGACGAAGATCGCCCAGCGCTTCGTCGAGCGACTGACCGGGCAGGCCGTGCATGAGGTCGAGATTGAAATTGTCGAAGCCGGCAGCGCGGGCCATGCTGGCGGCGCGTACGGCTTCGTCGCCACTGTGGATGCGGCCGAGGGCCTCGAGCTTGCCTTGCTCAAAGCTCTGCACGCCAATCGACAGTCGGTTGATGCCCAACTGCCGGTACGCCTTGAACTTCTCCTGCTCGAAGGTTCCCGGGTTGGCCTCCAGGGTGATCTCGATGTCGGCGGCGAACGCCACCCGCGCCTGCACGCCGGCGAGCAGGCGGCCGAGCGCGGCGGCGCTGAACAGGCTCGGCGTTCCGCCGCCGAAGAAGATCGATGACAGTGCGCGACCCTGCACCGCCGGCAGCTCCTCTTCCAGATCGGCCAGCAATGCGTCCACATAAGCCTGCTCCGGCAGTTCAGGGCCGGCCGCGTGCGAATTGAAGTCGCAATAGGGACATTTGCGCACACACCATGGGATGTGGATGTACAGCGCCAATGGCGGCAGCTCAGGCAGCCCTGGCGACCCCGCCAACGGCCTGTCGGAGGTCGTTGCGATCATGCCAGGCCCAGGCGCTGGCGCAGCACGGCCATGGCGCGAGCTCGATGACTGAGCTGGTTCTTGTCGGCTGGCGTCAGGTCGGCACTGGAACAGCCGCGTTCGGGCACCCAGAACAAGGGATCATAGCCAAAACCATGCTCGCCGCTGGCCTGGAACAGGATGCGTCCATGCCACAGGCCCTCGCAGAGGATCGGCAGTGGGTCATCGGCGTGCCGCACCAGTGCCAGTACACAGACGAACTGGGCGGTACGTCGTTCGCTCGGGACATCCTTCAAGGCGTCGAGCAGCTTGGCGTTGTTCGCCGCGTCCCCCTGGCCGTCGGCGTAGCGTGCCGAATAGATGCCTGGCGCGCCCTTGAGGTGGTCGACCGCCAGCCCGGAGTCGTCGGCCAGCGCCGGCAGGCCGGAAATGCGCGCGGCATTGCGTGCCTTGAGAATGGCGTTCTCGACGAACGACAAGCCGGTTTCCTCGGGTTCGACCTGGCTGAATTCGCCGATCGAGCGCAGTTGCACGGACTCGCCGAGCATGGCTTGCAGTTCCTTGAGCTTGCCAGCGTTGTGGCTGGCCAATACGAGTTGTTGGAGATTCATCATTCGCCTGGGAAGACTTCCTGGTTGAAACTGAGTGGATAGCGGCTGCCGCTGGCCTGGATGTCCAGATCGAACCTCAGGACCTGCGGCTGCTCGATGTCGAACTGGGCCACATAGGACACCGCCCCATGGTCGCTGACCTGGCGGAAGGAAAGCGGCCTGGCGGTGGCGCCTGGCCTGCCGAGCGTGCCGCTGATCGTGGCCATGCTGGTCTTGCCGGCCTTGAGCACGGCGATCACCAGTACGCCTTGGTGGCGACTGCGCAGCACGCCATTGGCCATTGCCACTTCCGGCTGCAGCAAGCTGGAAGCGAAGGCATTGTAGTGGATCGTGACGTCGCCGAAGGCCTGGCTGCGCTGCGCACTGGCCGCATCGGCGACCACTGCTGGCAGGGCCAGGCACAGGCTCAGCAACAGGGAAGCCAGGCGATGCATGGATGCGAACCTCCCGATCGGATCAGACCGCGACCTGCTGCTCCCGCAGGCCGGGGCTGCTCAAGCGATAGATGCCGATCTCGCCCAGCAGGTTCGGCCAGAGACGGCTTGCCCAACCGTGCTGATGCAGGCGATCCACGGCCAGGCGGTCGATGATCCTCGCTCGCCGCTCCAGGCACAAGGCCTCGAAGTCGGCAAAAGTGCAAAAGTGGATGTTCGGCGTGTTGTACCAGGTGTACGGCATGAAGTCCGAGACCGGCATGCGCCCCTTGGTGGCCAGGTACCAGCGGCAGCGCCAGTGACCGAAATTGGGGAAGGTGATCACGCACTGACGCCCGACCCGCAGCATTTCATCGAGGATGCGGTCGGGATATTCCACGGCCTGCAAAGCCTGCGTCATGATGACCACGTCGAAGCTGTCGCTGGCGAAGTTGCCCAGGCCCTTGTCCAGGTCCTGCTCGATCACGTTCACACCCTTGGCCACGCAGGCCGCGATGTTCTCGGGGTCGATTTCCAGGCCATAGCCGCTGACCTGCTTGTGCGCCTGCAGCGAAGCCAGCAACTCGCCATTGCCGCAGCCGAGGTCGAGCACCCGGCTGCCGGCGGGAATCCAGTCTTGGATGATTTCCAGGTCGGCTCTCATGCTGTCCTCAGATGGCGATACGGTTCATGTAGTTCGAGAAGCCCTGCATGTAGCGAGGCGACGGGATCAGGAAGGCGTCGTGACCGTAGGGCGCGTCGATTTCCAGGTAGCAGACGTTCTTGCGCGCGGCCATCAGGGCGTCCACGATTTCTCGCGAGCGGGCCGGGGAGAAGCGCCAGTCGGTGGTGAAGGACATCACGCAGTAGTCGGCCTTGACTCCCGCCAGAGTCGCCGCCAGGTCGCCAGCATGGGCGGCAGCCGGGTCGAAATAGTCCAGAGCCTTGGTCATCAGCAAGTAGGTGTTGGCATCGAAACGCCCGGAGAATTCCTCGCCCTGGTAGCGCAGGTAGCTCTCGACCTGGAACTCGACGCTGTGGAAGTCGTAGTTGAGCTTGTCGCTCTTGAGCTCGCGACCGAATTTCTGGCCCATGGAATCATCGGACAGGTAGGTGATATGCCCGACCATGCGTGCCAGCATCAGGCCGCGCTTGGGGATCACTCCCTGGTCCTGGAACGAGCCGCCGTGGAATTCCGGGTCGGTCAGGATGGCCTGACGAGCAACCTCGTTGAAGGCAATGTTCTGGGCCGACAGCTTGGGTGCCGAAGCGATGTCGACGCAATGCCGGACGCGTTCCGGATAGGTCATGGTCCACTGCATCGCCTGCATGCCGCCCAGGCTGCCACCGACCACGGCCGCCCACTGCTCGATGCCGAGGCGATCGGCCAGGCGCGCCTGGCTGTGGACCCAGTCCTCCACGGTCAGGACCGGGAAGTCGGCACCATAGGGCTTGCCACTGGCCGGGTTGATACTGCCTGGCCCGGTACTGCCATTGCAGCCGCCAAGGTTGTTGAGACTGACCACGAAGAAGCGGTTGGTGTCGATGGGTTTGCCAGGGCCGATGCAGCTGTCCCACCAGCCTGGCTTGCGATCGGTGGGGCTGTGGTAGCCGGCGGCGTGATGGTGGCCGGACAGCGCATGGCAGATCAGCACGGCATTGCTGGCCGTGGCGTTGAGGGTGCCATAGGTTTCGTAGATCAGCTCGTAGCCAGCCAGCGAACGCCCGCAGGCCAGGGCCAGCGGCTCGTCGAACCGCGCCAGTTGCGGTACGACCAGGCCGACGGAATCTTCGGGAAAGACAGTGGACATCGATCCTGCTCACGCTTGAATGAGGCGTAAGTCTAAAGACCCCCCTAGGCAGCGGCAAGCCGCAGCTTGCCACTGTCGTTCATCGACGTGGGCGCACGGCCTCAGATCATCCGCCACAGTTCCTGCGGCATGCCGGCATAGGCGGCCAGCGGAGGCATGACGAACGACTGGACCACCTGGATCGCCAGGAAGGCGAAGATCGGCGAGATGTCCAGGCCGCCGAGATTGGGCACGATCCGGCGAAACGGCGCCAGTACCGGCTCGCTGATCTGGTAGGCCAGTTCGGCCGCCGGGTTGTGGCTGTTGGGCGCGATCCAGGAAACGATCACCATGACGATCATCGCCACCCAGAAGATCTTCAGGAACAGCGAAGTGACGCCGATCACCGCCCACATCAGTAGGTGTGGAATGTCACCGAAGGTGCCGTAGCTGACCATCAGCACGAAAGCCATCAACAGCGCCTGGATCACGATCGCCAGCAGCAGCGAGGAGGTATCCAGCCCGGCGATGCTCGGAATGACACGACGTACCGGCTTGAGCAGCGGCTGGGTGGCACGCACCGCGAACTGGCTCAGCGGGTTGTAGAAGTTGGCCTTGACCAGCTGCAGCACGAAACGCAGCAGGACGATCACCAGGTACAGGCTGACCAGTGTTTGCACCACGAAGATCATGGCGCCAGACAGTGCATTCATCGAAAGCTCCTCATTTGCCCAATTGTTCGGCCAGCTCGGCAGAGCGCTGCGCGGCGGCTTGCAGCGCCTGCTCGACCAGCGCTTCGAAGCCGTTGCCCTGGAACGACTTGATCGCCGCCTCGGTGGTGCCTGCCGGCGAGGTCACCCGGCGGCGTAGCTCGCCGGCGTCGACGTCGCTGGCAGTGGCCATGTGCGCGGCGCCCAGCGCCGTCTGCAAGGTCAGTTGCGAAGCAGTCTGGCGAGACAGGCCCAGTCTTTCCCCGGCCGTGGTCATCGCTTCGATCAACAGGAAGAAATAGGCCGGGCCGCTGCCGGACACGGCCGTGACCGCGTCGATCTGCTGCTCCTGGTCCAGCCATACGGTGATGCCGACGGCTGACAACAGTTGTTCGGCCTGCTGGCGCTGCTGTGTCGAGACTTCCTCGGTGGCATACAAGCCACTGGCCCCCTGGCGCAGCAGCGAAGGCGTGTTGGGCATGCAACGGACCACCGGGCGTGGCCCGAGCCACGCTTGCAGGCTCTGGCAGGTGATCCCGGCAGCGATGGAAACGATCAGCTGGCCAGGCACGAGGCTCGGCTGCAAGGACTGGCACACGGCCTTCATCACTTGCGGCTTGACCGCGAGCACGATCACGTCTGCATCGGCGATCGCCTGGTCGTTGTGTTCGAAAACCTCGATACCGTGCTCGGCCTGTATTTTCGTCCGGGTGTCGGCGCCCGGGTCGCTGGCGCGGATGCGCGACGCTTCCATGCCTTGGGCGAGCAGGCCGCCGATCAGGCTCGCCGCCATGTTGCCCGCGCCGATGAAGGCGATACGTGTCTTGCTCATGTCAGGTCCTTGAAGGAAAGGGTGAGTAGAACATGGATTCAGCCATGCCCGTAGTCGCGAGCACCGAACAGGGCGGTACCGATGCGCACCCAGGTCGCTCCTTGCGCGATTGCCGCTTCCAGGTCATGGCTCATGCCCATGGACAGGGTGTCCAGGTCGAGAGCGAGGCTTTCCTGGAGTCGACGCAGGCTGGCGAAGGCAGCCTCCTGCGTGACGCGCTCGTCACTGGGTTCGGGAATGGCCATCAAACCGCGCAGGCGCAGCCGCGGCAGGGCTGCCACGGCCCTGGCCAGAGCCAGCAGCTCGGTCGGGTTGCAGCCGGACTTGCTGGCTTCGCCGCTGACATTCACTTGCAGACAGATGTTCAGCTCGGGAAGGTGCGCAGGGCGTTGCTCGGACAGACGCTGGGCGATCTTGAGGCGATCGACCGAATGGACCCAGTCGAAGTGCTCCGCGATGGCGCGGGTCTTGTTCGACTGGATGGGGCCGATGAAATGCCAGGTCAGGTCCAGATCGCGCAACTGCTCCTGCTTGGCCAGCGCCTCCTGGAGGTAGTTCTCGCCGACGTCGCGCACGCCCGCGGCGTAGGCCTGGCGTATCGCGCTGGCCGGCTTGGTCTTGCTCACCGCCAGCAGGTGGATGCTGGTCGGGTCGCGCCTGGCGGCGTTCGCCGCGTGGTCGATGCGCATGGCGAGGGCGTACAGGTTGTCTGCTATGGTGGACATGGATCGCTGCCGACGGCTCTGGGGTCCTCGGCATTCTACCTGCTTGATGGCCTTTGAGGAGTCTCATGGATGTGACCGATCTCTTGGCGCGTGCGGCTGCGTCGGGCGCGTGCGACCTGCATCTGGCGACGGGGCGACCACCGATGCTGCGTCTTGACGCAGAGCTGCGGCAAATGCAGCCCAAGCCATTATCCTGCGATGACCTGCGCCTGGGTTTGGCACCCTGGCTCAGCGAAACCCAGCGCCAGCAATGGTTGCACGGGGACGAGCTGGACATCGCCCTTGCCGTGGCTCCTGTCGGTCGCCTGCGTGCGAGTCTGTTTCGCCAGGCCGCGGGCCTGGCGGCGAGCTTTCGCCTGCTGCCAGCGCAGGCACCTGGCCTGGAGGCGCTAGGGCTCGAGGAAGTGTTTCAGGCTGTTTCGCAGTGGCGCGAGGGCTTGGTGCTGGTCGGTGGGCCAACCGGAAGCGGCAAGTCCTCGACCCTGGCTGCACTGGTCGACCAGCTCGTGCGCCGGCATGCGGTGCATGTCCTGACCCTGGAAGATCCGATCGAGATCCTCCACCAAAGCCACAAGGGGCTGGTCACCCAGCGGGAGATAGGGCGGGATACCCGCGACTTCGCCCAAGGTTTGCGCAGTGCTCTGCGACAGGACCCCGATGTGCTGATGATCGGTGAGCTGCGCGACCTCGAAAGCATCCGCCTGGCCTTGCGCGCGGCGCAGACCGGGCACCTGGTGCTGGCCACGGTGCACACGCGGTCGGCGGCCAATAGCGTCGATCGCCTGGTCGAAGTCTTCAGTGGCGAGGAACGGTCGACGATCAGGGCGCTGCTCGCCGAGTCCCTGCGCATGGTGATTGCCCAGACACTGGTCAAACGGATTGGCGGCGGGCGCATCGCTGCGCGCGAAGTGCTGGTAGGTACGCCAGCGGTACGCAACCTCATCCGCGAGGGACGTATCGCGCAACTGGATTCGGCGATCCAGTCGGGCGCGACGCAGGGCATGCGGACCATGGAGGAGGCCTTGCGTCTGCTCAGAGTGCAAGGCCTGGTAGAGTAGGCGACGGTCAAGCGCGCCGAGCCGGTCGCCTGGTATCAGGTCAGCGCTTGGCCACGCGCAGCCCAGCGTTGCCCTGGTCCTTCGGCAGCACGCGCTTGGCCACGACGTAGTGCTTTTTCCAGTAAGGCTTGTTGAGGCTGTCGATGCTCACGCGCTTGCCCCGACGCGGAGCATGTATGAAGCGATCGTCACCCAGGTAGATGGCTACATGGTTGACCCGGCGGCTCTTGATGTTGAAGAAGATCAGATCGCCAGGCTTGAGGTCACCCCGTGCGACCTTCACCCCATGTCCCTGGGCCATCGCGTTGGACGTGCGTGGCAGGTTGACGTTGGCCACGTCATCGAAGGCATACCTGACCAGGCCGCTGCAGTCGAAGCCCTTGCTCGGGCTGCTGCCACCCCAGCGATAAGGCGTGCCCAGGGCGCTGACCGCGCGGCCAAGCACGGCGCTGCTCTGCTTGCCCGACGCGGCCACGAGCTTGCCGGTGCGTACCTTGGCGGCATTGGCGGGCTTGGCCCGCAGCGACGCGTGGGAGACCTTGGCATGGCTGGCCGAGGCGTTGCTGGTGTAGGTGGTGAAACCGTTGGGAAGACGTTGCTCACGATTGGTGGCGTGGGCGGCCAGTGGCAATAATAGGCAGAGGGTCAGCCATGTCTTGAGCAAGGGTGGCATAGTTGAAGCTCTTGTTGGTGTCTTGGCGCGCAACTCTATAACAGCTTGTGATCATTTAATGATCCGTTGGTCGATCCGAGACCGCCATACGTCGGGCAGGTTCAAAAAAGTCACAAAAATTTTTAGAAAATTTTCATGCTTTGTTACGAGGTTTACTAATGAATGGTTATCAGCAGCCCCCCATCCCCCATGACACGCACAGCAAGGTGCTGGGCTATCTGCTATGGATCTTCGGTTTCACCGGGTCCCACCGTTTCTACTACGGCAAGCCGATCACCGGGACGATCTGGTTCTTCACCCTGGGTCTGCTGGGCATCGGCTGGCTGATCGACCTGTTCCTGATCCCGGAGATGGATCGCCAGGCCGACCTGCGATTCCAGCCAGGGCGGGTGGATTACAACCTGGCCTGGATCTTCCTGACTTTCCTCGGCCTGTTCGGAGTCCACAGGCTGTACCAGGGCAAGTGGATCAGCGCGCTGGTCTACCTGTGCACCGGTGGGCTGTTCCTGGTCGGGGTCCTGTACGACTTCTGGACGCTCAACGGGCAGATCTCCAGGCTCAATGCCGAGCGTCGTTAAGGGCTCCAGGCTGCAAGCCTGAAGCTGCAAGCCGATCGTGAAATCTCGATGATCTGCTTGCAGCTTACTGCCGCGTCTGGCGCTGTTGCAGGAGCAGGTTGCCGAAGCCGGCGCTCGCCAGCTGCTTCTGGGCTCCGGTCAACTGTTCGCGATTGCTGAACGGGCCGACCAGGACGCGGTACCAGGTTTCTTCCTTCACGGTACCCGACTCGACCTTGACCGACTGGCCGAGCAGGATGATCTGTGCGCGAACCTTGTCGGCATCGGCCTGTTTGCGGAAGGAGCCGGCTTGCAGGAAGTACTGGGTAGTGGCCGCCGGCTTGAGCACCGGTGGCGCGGGGGGCGGCGTCTGGCCGAGCAGGGCGGCCTGGGCGCGGGCCGTGTCGATCTTCGCGGCCTCTTCGGGCGTGACCGGCTTGACCGGCTGCGCCGGGACAGGCGGAGTCTTCTCGGGTACGGCCTCTGGCGGCACGATGACTTCCGACTCAGGCAGCAGCGTATAGAAGTCGTACTTCGGCTTGACCGGCTGCTGGGGAGACGGCGTGGTCCTGGCTGCCTCGGAAGGCTTTTGCGCCTGCTGCTCGGGCTTGGTGCGCTTGATATCGTTGCCGCCTGGCTCGAGCTTCATCAGGAACACGACGAAGGCACCTACCGTCAGGCCTACCGCCAGCCAGATCCAGCCGGGAATCGGCTGCTTGGCCGGCGCCTGGGTACGGCTGGCGCCGCGCTTGGGGGCGGGTTTCTTCTTGGCGGCCAACTTACATGCGCTCCAGGGTTTCCAGGCCCAGCAGTTCCAGGCCCTGCTTGAGGGTGCGACCGGTCAGTGCGGCAAGGCGCAGGCGGCTTTGCTGCTGCTGGGGAGTCTCGGCGGTGAGGATCGGGCAGTTTTCATAGAAGCTGGAGAACAGCCCGGCGATGTCGTACAGGTAGCCGCACAGCACGTGTGGCGTTCCCTTTTCGGCCACGCTGTTGAGCACTTCGCCGAACTGGGCCAGGCGCGCGGCCAAGTCCTGTTCCTGGGCGGCCTGCAGCATGATCTGACCGTCGGCCTGGTCGAAGGTCTTGCCCAGCTTGCGGAAGATGCTCGCGACTCGGGTATAGGCATACAGCAGGTAAGGCGCGGTGTTGCCATCGAAATTGAGCATCAGCTCGAAGTTGAAGCTGTAGTCGCTGGTACGGTGCTTCGACAGGTCGGCGTACTTGACCGCACCGATGCCGACCACTTCGGCGATCTGGCGCAGCTCCTGCTCATCGAGGCCGGCGTTCTTCTCCTTGACCAGGGCATAGGCGCGTTCCTTGGCCTCGTTCAGCAGGTCTACCAGCTTGACCGTGCCACCGTCGCGAGTCTTGAACGGACGGCCGTCGGCGCCGTTCATGGTACCGAAGCCCATGTGCTCCATGTGCATCGGATGGCCGATGAAGCCGGCGCGACGTGCCACTTCGAACACCTGGTTGAAGTGCAGGGCCTGGCGCTGATCGACGAAGTACAGTGCCCGGTCGGCCTTGAGCACATTGCTGCGATAACGGATCGCCGCCAGGTCGGTGGTGGCATAGAGGTAGCCACCGTCGGCCTTCTGCACGATGACCGGCAGCGGGTCGCCTTCGGCGGTCTTGTATTCGTCCAGGAACACGCACTGGGCGCCCTGGCTCTCGACCAGCAGGCCAGCTGCCGCCAGGTCGGCGACGACATTCGCCAGGTCGGCGTTGTAGGCGCTTTCGCCCTTGACGTCGGCCATGGTCAGCTTGACGTTGAGCAGTTCATAGGTCTTCTGGCAGTGCGACAGCGAGATGTCCTTGAAGCGCGTCCACAATGCCATGCATTCGGCATCGCCCGCCTGCAGCTTGACCACCAGACCACGCGCCCGGGTGGCGAACGCCTCGGACTCGTCGAAACGCTTCTTGGCGGCGCGGTAGAAATTCTCCAGGTCCGACAGCTCGTCGCTGGTGACCGGATTCTCTTCCAGGTAGGCCAGCAGCATGCCGAACTGGGTGCCCCAGTCGCCGACATGGTTTTGCCGAATCACCTCGTCGCCGAGCCATTCCAGCACCCGGGCGACGCTGTCGCCGATGATGGTCGAGCGCAGGTGGCCGACGTGCATTTCCTTGGCCAGGTTCGGTGCCGACAGGTCGATCACCACGCGCTGCGAAGGGCCTGCCTTGCGCACGCCCAGGCGATCGTCGTCCAGGGCGGCATCGAGACGGTTGGCCAGGGCCTGGGTATTCTGGAAGAAATTCAGGAAGCCAGGGCCGGCGATCTCGACCTTGCTGACCTCTTCGCTGGCCGGCAGGGCCGCGATGAGCTTGTCGGCCAGGTCGCGCGGCTTCATGCCGGCCGGCTTGGCCAGCATCATGGCGATGTTGCTGGCGAAGTCGCCATGGCTCTTGTCCCGGGCATTTTCCACCTGGATCGCCGGCGTCAGCCCGTCAGGCAGCACACCGTCGGCGACGAGTTGGGTGAGGGCTTGCTGGATCAGCTGGCGAATGGTGTCTTTCATCGGGATCTCTTTCGACCGCAAGCGCGGCAAGGCGCTTCGATGCGCAGGTGGAAAAACTGGGCATTATCCGTGCCCAGGGCCGGCTTGCCAACCTCCACGGGGTGAGCCGCAGGCGGCGAGCGTCAAGCCGCAGCTTTCAGCCACAAGCTGCAAGCGAAGACAGACCGCGACGCCTGCACCGCCTGCTCTTGTCTGCAGCTTGGAGCCTGCGGCTCAGTACAAATCGACCGGATCGACATCCAGCGACCAGCGGACCTGCCGTCCCGAAGGCATCTGCTCGAGTTCAAGCAGCCAGGCGCCAAGCAGGCGATGTAAAGGTGCGCGGGCGCTGGCCTGCAACAGGAACTGGGCACGGTAGCGACCGGCACGACGCTCCATCGGCGCCGGGACCGGGCCGAGCAGTTCGATTCCGCTGGCGCCTTGTTCGGCCAGCAGGCGCTGCGCCGCGTTGCAGGCTTCGTCCAGAAAGCCTTCGGCCTGACCAGGCTTGTGCGCTTCGGCACGCAGCAGGGCCAGATGGGAAAAAGGTGGAAGGCCCGCAGCCCGGCGCTCGCTGATCGCCTGTTCGGCGAAGGCGAAATAGCCCTGCTCGGTCAGCTGGACCAACAAAGGGTGCTCGGCCAGGTGCGTCTGCACGATGACCTTGCCGGGCTCTTCGGCCCGTCCGGCGCGGCCGGCGACCTGGACGATCATCTGCGCCATGCGCTCGCTGGCGCGGAAATCGCCGGAGAACAGGCCGCCATCGGCGTCCAGCACTGCTACCAGGGTGACGCGCGGAAAGTGGTGACCCTTGGCCAGCATCTGGGTGCCGACCAGGATGCACGGCTGGCCGCGCTGGATGGTGGCGAACAGTTGCTGCATGGCATCCTTGCGCGCGGTGCTGTCTCGGTCCACGCGCAGCACGGGGTAATCGGGGAACAGCGTGGCCAGGCGCTCCTCGGCGCGTTCGGTGCCAGCGCCGACCGGACGCAGGTCGACGTGGTCGCACTGTGGGCATTGCCGTGGAATCCGTTCCTCATGGCCACAGTGATGGCAGCGCAGCACGCCGGAGCGCTGGTGCACGGTCATGCGCGCATCGCAGCGCGGGCACTCGCAAAGCCAGCCGCAATCGTGGCAGAGCAAGGTGGGCGCAAAGCCGCGTCGATTGAGAAACACCAGCACCTGCTGGCCGGCGGCCAAGGTCTGCCCGATCGCCTGCTGCAACGGGCCGCTGATGCCGCTGTCCAGCGGCCTGCTCTTCACATCCAGGCGCAGGAAGCGCGGCTGACGGGCACCGCCGGCACGCTGGTTCATGCGCAACAGCCCGTAGCGGCCGCAGTGGGCATTGTGCAGGCTTTCCAGCGACGGAGTCGCCGAACCCAGGAGGATGGGAATGCCCTCCTGTCGAGCACGCACCAGTGCCAGGTCCCGGGCATGGTAGCGCAGGCCTTCCTGCTGTTTATAGGAGCTGTCGTGCTCTTCGTCGATGATGATCAGCCCGGGATGCTTCATGGGCGTGAACAGTGCCGATCGCGTGCCGATGATGATGTCTGCCTCGCCGTCGCGGGCCGCGAGCCAGGCGTCCAGGCGCTCACGATCATTGACCGCCGAATGCAGCAGGGCGATGCGGGCGTTGAAGCGCTGTTCGAAGCGCGCCAGAGTCTGCGGGCCGAGGTTGATTTCCGGAATCAGGATCAATGCCTGCTTGCCGGCCTCCAAGGTTTCGCGGATCAGTTGCAGGTAGACCTCGGTCTTGCCGCTCCCGGTGACGCCTGCCAGCAGAAACGCCTGGAAGCCGCCGAAGGCCGAGCGCACCGCATTGAACGCGGCGCGTTGCTCGTCATTGAGCGGCAGTTCCGGCTGCGCCAGCCAGTGTTCGTGGCGAGGCGCCGGCAGATGGCGCCGCACCTCGACCGCCACCAGCTCCTTGGCCAGCAGCAAATCGAGGCTGTCCTTGTTCAGGCCCAGCTTGCCGAGCAGGGCATGGGCTACCCCATGGGGGTGCTGGCTCAAGGTACGCAAGGCTTCGCGCTGGCGAGGTGCCCGTGCCATACGTGGGTCGTCCAGGCGCGCGCCTGGCGCCACTTGCCAGAAACGGTCCTGGCGCATCTGTGCCGGTTCGCCTTGGCGCAGCAGGGTCGGCAAGGCCCAGTTGAGCGTGTCGCCCAGGCTGTGCTGGTAATACTGGGCCGTCCACAGGCACAGCTTGAGCAGGGAAGCCGGCATCGGCGAGGTGGAGTCGAGCACGGCGACGGCGGGCCTGAGCTTGTCGGCGGGCACCTCGCTGGTATCGCACACCTCGATCAGCACGCCGATCAGCTCTCGGCGACCGAAGGGCACGCGCAGGCGCATGCCCGGAGCAAGCGAATGACTTGCCGTGCCCGCTGGCGCCCGGTAGTCGAACAGACGGCGCAGGGGCGAAGGCAGGGCGAGGCGCAGGATGACGTCGGACACGCGGCAATCTCTGAAGGGGCGGTAGCCCAAGCGAGCCTAGCACGACGGTCGGTGGGTGCGAAAACTTGCGCTCGAGCGCGGCTCTGTTATTATTCGCCGCCTGATTCCGTGCGGTATTCAACAATGGTGTTGGATGGCGGCACGCAGCCGAGGAAGTGACCATGAAAGCAGATATTCATCCGAATTACGAAGTCGTAGCAGTCACCTGCAGCTGCGGCAACAAGTTCGAAACCCGTTCGACCCTGGCCAAGCCGCTGGCGATCGACGTGTGCTCGCAGTGCCACCCGTTCTACACCGGCAAGCAGAAAGTCCTGGACACCGGTGGCCGCGTCCAGAAGTTCGCCGACCGCTTCGGCATGTTCGGTACCAAGAAGTAAGCATGCACATGGCGAAACCTTCGGGATTCGCATGGCTGTCGAAGAAGGCGCCCCTTGTGGGCGCCTTTTTCATGGGCGCGATCTGGCATGCGTCGGCCCATGCGCATTGTCCCGTGCCGGCCAAGGCGCAGCAGGCCGCGGTTCGCCAGGTGGTCGATGGCGATACCTTGCGTCTGGCCGATGGTCGCAGCGTTCGCCTGATCGGCATCAATGCGCCGGAAGTCGGCCGCAGGGGACAGGCCGGCGAACCTTATGCCGAGGCTGCGCGGCGTCGGCTGCAAGCGTTGGTAAGAGCCAGCGATGGTCGTGTCGGCCTGGTATTGGGCCGACAGGCGAAGGATCACTATGGCCGAACCCTCGCGCATGTATATGGACGCGAAGGTGACAATTTCGAGGCGCGTCTGCTGGCCGAGGGGCTGGCCTACCAGGTTGCCCTGGCGCCGAACCTTGCCCTCGTCGACTGCCAGCGCCAGGCCGAGCGCCAGGCTCGGCAGGCGCGCCTGGGGCTATGGCGACACGCCCCGGTACGGCGAGCCACAAGCATCATGCGCCCGGGGTTCGCGCTGGTCGCAGGGCGTGTCGGCAGCATCGAGCGCAATCGTGGCGGGACCTGGCTGGAGCTCGATGGTCATCTGACCGTGCATATACCGGCAGGCCAGCAGCGCCGGTTTCCGGCTGGTTTCTTCGATCGCCTCCAGGGCCGCACGATGGAAGTCCGTGGCTGGGTGCGCGAGCGCGGCACGACGGCCGCGCGCCGAGGGAAAAGGCCGCGCTGGCTGGTTTCCGTCAGCGACCCGGTCATGTTGCAACGACATTGAGCCTGCCGCGCGGCGAGCGCAACGGTCGTTGCGAAAGCGCGTTGCGCCTGGCCAGATATAGCGTAAAGTCGTAGGCAACAGGCCTTGACACAAGTGACCGGGCAGTCTTGTCGCTATTCGGCTCTTTGCGTATCCTCGGCGGTCCGTCAGAACAGTCCAATAGCGGAATGCCCATCATGTCAGATCTAAAAACCGCCGCTCTCGAATACCACGCCCATCCCCGTCCGGGGAAACTGAGCGTCGAACTCACCAAGCCGACCGCCACCGCGCGCGATCTTTCCCTGGCCTACAGCCCAGGCGTCGCCGAGCCCGTGCGCGAGATCGGTCGCGATCCGGAGCTGGCCTACAAGTACACCGGCAAGGGCAACCTGGTCGCCGTCATCTCCGACGGCACCGCCATCCTCGGCCTGGGCAACCTTGGTCCGCTGGCCTCCAAGCCGGTCATGGAGGGCAAGGGTGTTCTGTTCAAGCGCTTCGCCGGTGTCGACGTCTTCGACATCGAAGTCGATGCCGAAAGCCCGCAGGCGTTCATCGACACCGTCAAGCGCATTTCCATCACGTTCGGCGGCATCAACCTGGAAGACATCAAGGCGCCAGAGTGCTTCGAGATCGAGCGCACCCTGATCGAGCAGTGCGACATCCCGGTGTTCCACGATGACCAGCACGGCACCGCCATCGTCACCGCGGCGGGCATGATCAACGCGCTGGAAATCGCCGGCAAGACCCTGGACGAGGCGAAGATCGTCTGCCTGGGCGCCGGGGCCGCGGCCATTTCCTGCATGAAGCTGCTGGTCAGCATGGGCGCCAAGGTCGAGAACATCTTCATGATCGACCGCAACGGCGTGATCCATGCCGGCCGTGACGACCTCAACCAGTACAAGGCCCAGTTCGCCCACGCCACCGACAAGCGCACCCTGGCCGATGCCCTGCAAGGCGCCGATGTGTTCGTCGGCCTGTCCGGCCCGAACCTGCTCAGCGCCGAAGGGCTCAAGTCCATGGCGGCCAACCCGATCGTGTTCGCCTGCTCGAACCCGGATCCGGAAATCAAGCCGGAGCTGGCGCACGAAACCCGCAATGACGTGATCATGGCCACCGGTCGTTCCGACTATCCGAACCAGGTCAACAACGTGCTGGGCTTCCCGTTCATCTTCCGTGGCGCCTTGGACGTACGCGCCAAGCGCATCAACGAAGAGATGAAGATCGCAGCGGCCGTGGCCCTCAAGGACCTGGCCAAGCTGCCCGTGCCAAAGGAAGTCTGCGCTGCCTACAACGTCGAATCCCTGGAGTTCGGCCGCGAGTACATCA
Organism: Pseudomonas fulva; assembly: GCF_015680705.1. GTDB lineage: Bacteria > Pseudomonadota > Gammaproteobacteria > Pseudomonadales > Pseudomonadaceae > Aquipseudomonas > Aquipseudomonas fulva_C. The sequence continues at coordinate 33,910 of NZ_JADNYP010000003.1, forward strand.
TCCCCAAGCCGATGGATCCGCGCCTGATCACGGTGGTCTCGGACGCTGTAGCCAAGGCTGCGATCGAGTCCGGCGTCGCCACTCTGCCGTATCCGCAGCACTATCCGCTCAAGAGCGTGGATGACGTGTTCAACGGCTGATCGGTGACCCTGTCGTGAAGAAAAGCCCCGGCTTGCGAAAGCCGGGGCTAATGAGATGGTCACCCCGACCCCCTGCGAAGGCTACGCTTTCGCAGGGTGTTTTTAATTCGGAGACCATCACCATGAGCGATTTGGCACTGGTCGGTATCGACCTCGGCAAACACACCTTCCATCTGCACGGCCAGGACAAATCCGGTCATGAGCTGTTTCGCAAGAAGCTCTCACGGCAGCAGATGATGCGCTTCTTTGCCAACCTGCCTGCGTGCACCTTGAACGCCTGACCCTGCGGTTGTTGCTGTACAACGATTCACCTTTCAGGTTTTGCGATAGCTGAACAACAGATGACGTAAACGGCCTACCGGCCTGGCGAAGATCCTGACATGAAAATCGGCTCTCGAAGCCGAGGGGCTTTTTAGGATCGTCAGGCGCGACTCTCATCATGGCGCGGGGCAAGCCCCAACTGGACGCCGGATAGATTTAAGCAAGCCAACCACTTCATCCGTTAATCAGTATTGCAAAAAATGGGGTGACCATAGATTTTTCGTTGATCAGACCCTGGCGCTCCCGGCGTGCTTGCGGCGCCATGGTGAGTGTTTGCAGGGCCGCTCCTACGACTCGCGGCCGCTCCCGTCAGAACAGGTCCATCGGTGCGGCTTCGTCCGCCGGCAGCGGGCTGCCTGGCGCCACGCCGTTGCCCAGCTCGCTGGACGAAGGCGGCGAATCTTCGGCCTTGAACAGCTCGAAGTAGGCGTTGGGCGTCGAAGGCGTGGCGGCGCGTCCGCTGACCGGGTCGACGCGCAGGCTGAGGATACCTTCCGGCTCGGCTGGGGGATGGCTTGGCTTGTCCTTCAGCGCAGCGCCCATGAATTTCATCCAGATCGGCAGCGCCACGGTACCGCCGTACTCGCGACGACCCAGGGTCTCAGGCTGGTCGAAACCGGTCCAGACAGTGGTGATGTAGTCAGCGTTGTAGCCGGAGAACCAGGCATCCTTGGACTCGTTGGTGGTACCGGTCTTGCCTGCCAGGTCGTTGCGTCCGAGCGCCATGGCCCGGCGACCTGTGCCGCGCTTGATCACGTCCTGCAGCATGCTGGTAAGAATATAAGTGGTGCGCCCGTCGACGATGCGTTCGGCCACCTGTGGCGCTGCGGCTGGCTTGGCATCGGCCGGCATGGCCTCGCCTGGCAACTGGACACCGACAGGCTGCTCCGGCGCGGCGATGCCGGCCTGGTCCTGGTTGGCCTGTGGCACGCGCGCGGGATTGGCCGTGAACAGGGTTTCGCCGGTACGGCTCTCGATCCGCTCGATCAGGTACGGGCTGATCTTGTAGCCACCATTGGCGAAGGTGCTCCAGCCGGTGGCGATCTCCATCGGAGTCAGGGTCGCGGTGCCCAGCGCCAGGGACAGGTTGCGTGGCAGGTCCTGCTTGTTGAAACCGAACTTGGCGATGTAGTCGATGGTACGGTCGACGCCCATCGATTGCAGCAGGCGGATCGACACCAGGTTGCGCGACTTGTACAGCGCCTCGCGCATGCGGATCGGGCCGAGGAAGGTGTTGGTGTCGTTCTTCGGGCGCCAGACCTTGTCCAGGTAGTCGTCGACGAAGACGATCGGGGCATCGTTGACCAGACTGGCTGCGGTATAGCCATTGTCCAGGGCCGCGCTGTAGATGAACGGCTTGAAACTCGAGCCGGGCTGGCGCTTGGCCTGCATGGCACGATTGTAGTTGCTCTGTTCGAAGGAGAAGCCGCCTACCAGGGCCCGAATGGCACCGTTGTAGGGATCGAGGGTCACCAGTGCGCTCTGCGCGCCTGGCACCTGGCTGAACTTCAAGGTGCCATCGGCCAAGCGCTGCAGGCGCACCAGGTCGCCGACCTCGGCGACATCGGCAGGCCCGCGTGGCACGCGCCCCAGGCTGTTGGTATTGATGAACGGTCGGGCCCACTTCATGGTTTCCCAGGCGACATGCTCCTGCTTGCCATCACGCATCAGTACCTGCAGGCCGGTCTTTTCCACCTGGGTGACGATGGCCGGCTCAAGCCCGCCGAGGCTGCGCTGCTTGTTCAGCGCCTGTTGCCAGGCTGCAATGTCCTTGCCCGGGAAGCGTGCCTCCGGGCCCCGGTAGCCGTGGCGCTCGTCGTAGCTGGCCAGGCCGTCGCGCACGGCATCGTTGGCCATTTCCTGCAGGTCGCTGGGCACCGTGGTGGTCACGCGAAAGCCTTCGGTGTAGGCGTCGCTGCCGTACCGGCCGACCATCTCGGCGCGGGCCATTTCCGCGATCCAGGGCGCATTCACCTCGGGCGTTGGCACGTGATAGCTGGCATTGAGCGGTTCGGCCAGGGCGGCCTGGTAGCTGGCCTGATCGATCTTGCCGAGGCGGTACATGCGCCCCAGGATCCAGTCGCGACGCTCCTTGGCGCGGATCGGGTTGGCCAGCGGGTTGAAGCGCGATGGCGCCTTGGGCAGCCCGGCGATCATCGCCATCTGCGCCAGGCTCACGTCACGGATCGACTTGCCATAGTAGACCTGCGCCGCTGCCTCGATACCGTAGGCGCGGTTGCCCAGGTAGATCTTGTTCACGTACAGCTCGAGGATTTCGTCCTTGGTCAGCTCGCGCTCGATCTGCAAGGCCAGGAGGATTTCCGTGGTCTTGCGCGAGAAGCTGCGCTCGCTGCTGAGGAAGAAGTTCTTCGCCACCTGCATGGTGATGGTACTGCCACCGGTCTGGATATGCCCCGACTTGAGCAGCTGGGTGGCGGCACGCATCAGGCTGCCCGGGTCGACGCCATAGTGATTGAGGAAATTGTCGTCTTCGGCTGACAGAAGCGCCTGTATGAACTGCGGGGGGATTTCCTCGAAGCGGATCGGCGAGCGACGCATTTCGCCGAACTCGGCGATCAGCTTGCCGTCGCTGCTGTAGACCCTCAGCGGGATCTGCAACTGGATGCTTCTGAGCGCGTCGACCGAGGGCAGGCTGGGACTAAGATAAAGGAAGGCACCGCTTACACCGAGTACCAGCGCGCAGATGACAGCGACGAAAGACCACCAGAAAAACTTCAGCAGGCGTATCAAGGTTCTAGGGCGTCCAGGTTGAGGATTTAGGTTGCGCGCAATGGCCGGGCTCAGGAAAAAACGCTGGGCATTATAAGCATTTTTCACTCTGCCGGGTGACCGGCCGACGGGCACGCCTGTGCCACCGTCGGGCCATGCCGCCCGCGAAAAAACACGAGGAAAGCAGTCATGCTGGGACGCTTCGGCAAGGATGCCGGTTCATTCTCAGGGATGGAAATAGGTCCGGATTCCGTGCGCGCCCTGCGGCTTCGAAGGCAGGCTGGCCGGTACCAGGTCCTGGCCTGGGGCATCGAGCCATTCCCACCGACGGCACTGGACGAGGGCCGTGTTCGCGACCCCCAGCCCCTGGTCGCCGCGCTGCGCAGGCTGGCGCAACGCCTCGGTGGCCCGCGGCATATGGCCCTGGCCTTGCCGGCCAACCAGGTGATCGTCAAGCGGCACCACCTGCCAGCCGGGCTGGGCGAGGAGCGAATGGAAGCGCAGCTGCTGGCCGAGGCCGATCGCTTCGTGCCGTTCGCGCTCGACGAACTGGCCCTCGACTTTCACGTGCAGAGGCCTTGCCCGCGCGACCCGGCAATGCTGGACGTATTGGTCGCAGCCTGCCGCCAGGTCCAGCTGGACACGCTGCAGGACCTGCTCCAGGCAGCCGACCTGCGGGCGAGCGTGCTCGAAGTGGACACCCTGGTCCTGCGCCGCTTGCTGCCGGCCAGCGCGGGGCCCCACGCCCGCCTGCTCCGAATCGACGGCGCCAGGGCGGCCTTGCACGCCTGGCCGGAAGACGAAGCACCGTGGTGCCGGGTGATGCGCACCGATTCGCAAGGGACATGGATCGATGAGCTGGCGCGCTGGCTCGGCGACCCGCCATCGACGTACCGCGCGCAAGGGTTGTATGTGCTCGGTGCGCACGCGACCCTGGGGCGCTCGCTGAGCGAGCGCCTGGCGATGCGCTGCCATTTCATCGAATCATTACCGGTGCACACGGCTGACATACCTCGCGACAGCGACGACCTGCGTCGCCACGCATCCCTGATGAGCCTGGCTTGCTGCCTGGCCATGCGCGGGCTGGAGCCATGAACCGTATCAACCTGCTGCCTTGGCGCGAACATCGGCGCCAGGCCAGGGTTCGTCGCTGGCAAGTCTCGATGGTGGTGGCCGTGCTGTTGGCTGGAGCCCTGGTTGCCAGCTGGGAGCTGCGCCACCGACACCGTTTGCACATCCTGCAGGCCGACAATGCCTCGTTGCAGGCACAGCTCGAGTCCCTGGAAGCTTCCGTGCAGCAACTGGCCGAACTGCAAGAGCGGCTCGAAGCCTTGCGCAGCAAGCATCGGGCCTTGGCCAGGCTGCGCGAGCAGGCGGGCGATCCGCTCGCCCTGCTGCGTCATCTAGAAGATGTCTTGCCGCCAGGCCTGTACCTCACGGAACTGAAGTTCGAGCAGCATCGCCTGCACATTCGCGGCGAAGCCGCACGCGCAGCTGCGGTTGCAGACTTCTTGCGCGCGCTGCAGGCGGCGCCCGCGGTACGGTCGGCCCAACTGCATGAACTGCGTGCTGGCGGGCAGGGCCATGCCTTTCGACTTTCGCTGCAATTGCAGGAGCGCTTGTCATGAGCGGCTGCGCGGGATTGACATGGCAACAGGCGGCGCTGCTGCCCTGGCCCGTGAAGGCGCTGTTACTGACGTTGTTCGTGCTGGTCGCGCTCGGACTGGGCTGGGCCTGGCGTATCGAGCCACTGACCGAGACCTATCGCATGGCCCGCCTGAATGCGCAGGCGCTTCAGGCCCGAGAGGACGAGCGGCGCGTGGCGCTTGGCCGTGCACAGGCCGTCGAGGCGGCTATCGGACAAGCGGAGCAGGCCTTGCAGGATGCTTCCTGGCGGCTATCGGCGGGTGCCGGTTTCGACGAGCTTCAAGAGCAACTGAGCAGGCAGGCCAGTGAATACGACCTGGTGTTCGAACGGATCGAGGCCAGGGACCAACAAGACGCCGATGGTTATCGCAGCATGCCCTTGCAGCTGCAGGTGGTCGGTCGTTATGCAAGCTTGCGGCTCTGGCTGGATGACTGGCTGGGCCAGCTGCGACTGCTGCAGGTAGAGGATCTGCACCTGGCCCAGCTTGCCCCGTATCCCGGGGCAGTGCGCCTGCAACTGCAGGTCCGGGCTTACCAGGGCGAGATCGCGCGATCGCCAGCCCCGTCATCGCTTGCCCACGAACCCTCGCGAGCCGCGCCAGCGGCGCCAGGCGTGGATCCGTTTCAGCACGCGACCGCCACGGCAGGTCCCCAAGGCCTGGAGGAGGTGCCGCTCGAACGGCTGGAAATGGTCGGCGTCCTGGCTCGGCGCGGCGTGCACCAGGCCGTACTGCGCCTGGACGGACGCTTGCACCGGGTCGCCGTGGGCGAGCGACTCGGGCACGGCGAGGGACGGGTCATCGGCATCGATGCCCGCCGCGTACAGGTGAGCGCCCCGGCCTTCGTGGCCGGCCAGGGATGGGTACAGCGCTCGCGGTTCATCGTGCTCGGAAAAGGCACGACCAAGGAGAATCAGGATGGGCAGGCTCAAGTGGCTGGGATGGATGCTGGCGCTGTTGGCGCTGCCGCTCTCGAGCGGGGCGGACGAGCGGGATGAACCGCTTTCGCTGCATTTCCAGGATGTGGAGGTGCGTTCGGCCTTGCAGACGCTGGCGGACTATGTCGGCGTCAACCTGGTCGTCAGCGACACGGTGCAAGGCAATGTGACCTTGCGCCTGCAGGATGTGCCATGGAGCCAGGCCCTGGACCTGGTGCTGCGCAGCAAGGGACTGGGGCGCAGGGAGGTCGCCGGAGTGCTGCTCGTGGCGCCTCTGGCCGAGCTGGCGGGACAGGCCCGGGACAGCCGCGTCGAGCGCGAGCTGGAAGATGACCGCCAGCCGCTCGAGCGGGCCTTGCTGGCGGTCCACCATGCCCGGGCTAGCGAACTGGCTTCGCTGGTCATGGCTGCCTTCGAGGACGATGGCATCCTGGCTGGGCGTGGCGCGATAAGTGTCGACGAGCGCACCAATACCCTGGTGGTGACCCAGCCTGCCCGGCGCCTGGCGCAGATACGCGAACTGGTCGGGCAGCTGGACGTGCCGGTGCGCCAGGTGATGATCGAGGCGCGTATCGTGGAGGCGGATGTCGATTACGAAAAGCACCTGGGGGTGCGCTGGGGCGGGCCGCTGTACGGCGAGAAGGTCCGCCTGGGCAGCGAGCTGTTCGTCGACCTTGGCGTGGAACGGGCGACTTCCGGCCTCGGCCTGGGCTTGCTGCGCAGCGATATCATGCTGGACCTCGAACTCACCGCCATGGAGAAGAGTGGCAATGGCGAGATCGTGTCGCAACCGAGGGTCTTCACCGCGGACAAGGAAACCGCGCGCATTCTCAAGGGCACCGAGGTGCCGTATCAGGAGACCAGCCGTAACGGCGCGACATCCGTGTCGTTTCGCGAGGCATCCCTGTCGCTGGAGGTCACCCCGCAGATCACGCCGGACGACGGCGTGATCATGGCCGTGCGGGTCACCAAGGACGAACCGGACTATCTCAACGCGCTCAACGACGTACCGCCGATCCGCAAGAATGAGGTCAACGCCAAGGTACGGGTGAGAAATGGCGAGACGGTCGTGATCGGCGGGGTGTATTCGACCGTGCAGAGCAATGTGGTCGACAAGGTGCCATTTCTCGGCGATCTGCCGTATGTTGGGCGACTGTTTCGACGCGATGCTTTACAACAAAGAAAATCCGAGCTGCTGGTCTTCCTGACTCCGCGTATCATGAATGACCAGGCGATTGTCGTGAGTCGTTGATTCTGTGCGAAATTTGATACTAGTGGGACCGATGGGGGCCGGAAAGAGCACCATCGGGCGGCTGTTGGCCAAAGAACTGCGCCTGCCGTTCCGGGACTCCGACAAGGAGATCGAGCAGCGTACCGGAGCGAATATCCCGTGGATCTTCGACAAGGAAGGCGAGCCGGGCTTTCGCGACCGTGAGCAGGCGATGATCGCCGAGCTCTGCGCGCTTGATGGCGTGGTACTGGCCACCGGCGGCGGCGTGGTGATGCGCCCAGCCAACCGCGCGGCCCTGCACCAGGGGGGCAGGGTGATCTACCTGCATGCCTCGGTGGAGCAGCAGGTCGGGCGAACCGCGCGTGATCGCAACCGCCCCTTGCTGCGTACCGCCAACCCGGAGCAGACCTTGCGCGAGCTGCTGGCCGTGCGCGATCCGCTCTATCGGGAAATTGCCGACCTGATCGTGGAAACCGACGAACGGCCGCCACGCATGGTCGTGCTCGACATCCTCGAGCGCCTGGAGAAGTTGCCGCCCCGATAAGCCGGCACTATGCTCGGCGACCGGTGCCGAAGGCAGGGTTAAAACTCAGCGCGGGTCGCACGTCGATGCCGCGCCCAAGTTCATTGTGGGGATACATGCAGACACTAAAGGTCGACTTGGGTGACCGTAGCTACCCGATCTACATTGGCGAAGGCCTGCTGGGCCAGGCGGATCTGCTCAGGCCGCACATTGCCGGCAAGCAGGTTGCCATCGTCTCCAACGAGACCGTCGCTCCTCTGTATCTCGAGCGCCTGAGCCGAACCCTGGGCGCCTGGTCGGTTTTGCCGATCGTGCTGCCCGATGGCGAAGCCTTCAAGAACTGGGAAACCCTGCAGCTGATCTTCGACGCCCTGCTGGGGGCCCGGCACGATCGCCGTACCACCATCGTCGCCCTGGGCGGCGGCGTCATCGGCGACATGGCGGGCTTCGCCGCCGCCTGCTACCAGCGTGGCGTGGATTTCATCCAGGTGCCGACCACCCTGCTTTCCCAGGTGGACTCGTCGGTGGGCGGCAAGACCGGCATCAACCACCCCTTGGGCAAGAACATGGTCGGGGCCTTCTACCAGCCCAACGCGGTGCTGATCGATACCACCAGCCTGTCCACCTTGCCCGATCGGGAGCTGTCGGCCGGGCTGGCCGAGGTGATCAAGTACGGCCTGATCTGTGACGAGCCCTTTCTCGGCTGGCTGGAAGAACACATGGCCGCACTGCGCCGGCTCGAGCCGCAGGCACTCACCGAGGCGATTCGTCGCTCCTGCGCGGCGAAGGCCGCCGTGGTCGGTGCCGACGAGCGCGAGTCTGGTGTGCGGGCTACCCTGAACCTGGGCCACACCTTCGGCCATGCCATCGAGACCCACATGGGCTATGGCGTCTGGCTGCATGGCGAGGCGGTCGCCGCTGGCACCGCGATGGCTCTGGAGATGTCCATGCGGCTGGGCTGGATCGAGCGGGCAGCGCGTGATCGCGGCATTCGCCTGTTGGTCGAGGCAGGCCTGCCGGTCGTGCCGCCCACGCAAATGACCCCGGCCCATTTCATGGAGCACATGGCGGTCGACAAGAAGGTGCTCGACGGCCGCCTGCGCCTGGTGCTGCTACGGCAGATGGGTCAGGCCGTGGTGACCGACGATTATCCGAAAGAGATCCTTCAGGCAACGCTCGCGGCGGATTATCGCGCGATCGTGGCCCAGCTTTGAGGTTGTGACAGCGCAATGACTAGTTTGCATGCCGATGAGGCGTTTCTCGAGCACTACCAACTGAGCCATGACCCGTTCGCCGCGCGTGTACCAGGCTTCAAGTTCTTCCCGGCGCAGCGCAAGCCGGTGCTGGGGCAACTGCACCACCTGGCGCGCTATAGCCAGCTGATGCTGGTGGTGGCCGGGCCGGTCGGCAGTGGCAAGACCCTGCTGCGCCAGGCACTGGTCGCCAGTACCAACAAGCAGGCCGTGCAGAGCGTCGTGGTGTCGGCTCGCGCGGCCGGTGACGCCGCCAGCGTCCTCGGCCAGGTAGCCCAGACGCTGGGTGTGGCTCGGCCAGAGGTGCCGGATATCCTCGCCCAGGTCGTGCAACTGGCCCTGACCGGACAGGAAGTCTATTTGCTGGTGGACGATGCGGAACAACTTGACGAGTCGGCACTCCAAGCGTTGCTGGAACTGACCGCTGGCGTCCCCGAGGGGCGTCCGCATGTGTTCCTGTTCGGCGAGCCGTCACTGATCGCTGGGCTGGAGGAGCTCAATGAAGACCAGGAGCGTTTCCACGTCATCGAGCTTGCGCCCTACAGCGAAGACGAAACCCGCGAATACCTGGAGCAGCGCCTGGAGGGCGCCGGTCGAGGCATCGAGGTGTTCACCCGTGAGCAGATCGCCGATATCCATGAGAATTCCGATGGCTGGCCTGGCAATATCAACCAGGTCGCCAGGGAGACCTTGATCGAAGCCATGATCGCCAGCCGCAGCTCGGCCAAGCGACCATCCATGGGGTTCAATATGCCTAAGAAACATGTCCTGGCACTGTCAGCTGTCGTCGTGGTCGCCGTGGCCGCCGCCGTGCTCATGCCCAAGAAGAGCGACAAGCCGGTCGAGGCGCCGGCCCAGCAAGCGCAGCTTCCACTGGGGCAGGGCCAGCCTGCCGATGGCCGCTCTTCCGGCGGCAATCCGGCCATCGAGTTCTCCGGTTCATCGCAGCCACTGCCGCTGGGCGGGCAATCGCAGCCAATCATGCGCGAGCCACTGGCCGAAGCGGCCGGCATGGGCGAGGGCGACGAAGGCGGTCCCGCTGGCACTACCGCCTTGCAGCCGTCCAACCCGCCGACCGTGACCACCACCGCTCCACCGCAAGGCATGGCCGCAGGCCCCGCGCCAACGCCGGTGCAGCCTGGCAGCAGTGCCCCATCCGCGCCGGCGACCGCTCCGGTACAGAAGCCGGTGGCTGCTGCGCCTGCCAAGCCTGTCGCACCGGCCGCCAAGCCCTCCGCGCCGGCCAATCCGGTGGCTGCCGCCAAGCCTGCTGAAAAGCCCGCTGGCGGTAATGCCGGGGGCGGCTGGTATGCAGCGCAGAAGCCTGGCAATTACGTGGTGCAGATCCTCGGCACCAGTTCCGAAGCGTCGGCCCAGGCGTTCGTCAAATCCCAAGGTGGTGACTACCGCTATTTCAAGAAAACCCTGCAAGGCAAGCCACTGTACGTGGTCACTTATGGCAGCTTCGCCAGCCGTGATGCCGCCGTTGCCGCAATCAAAACCTTGCCAGCCAAGGTCCAGGCTGGTAAACCTTGGCCTCGTACGGTGGCCAGCGTCCAACAAGAGCTGGCGACCGCCCGCTGATACCTTCCGGGCAGCATCACCCCGCTGCCCTGTAGCTGAGCGATTCCGAACTTTCCAGGCCTGCTGCGCGTCGTGCGGCAGGCTTGCCTGTCCCAGGCTGCCGGCCACGAGCCTCTCTTGCAGTCCAGGCTGAAACGCTTCAGACTCAAGTCGATCCGTTATCACGGAAACTGACAAGAAAAATTCAAAATGGCGACACAAGTTTTCGATGATTCGTCATGAAAATTTGTGGGTCTGATTGTCGCTGTGCAACAATGGTCATCCATTACCCCCTGCAAAAAGCTGGCGATTGATCGGCGCGGATGGTAAGTGTTTGTTAAAAAAAGAGATTTGCCTTGGTTGAGAGGCAAACCTGGTGAGAAGTGTCTATGAAAACAGGTCTGTACCATCCCGAAGAATTCAAGGACAACTGTGGCTTCGGCCTGATCGCCCACATGACGGGCGAGCCGAGCCATCATCTTCTGCAAACCGCGATGCAGGCGTTGACCTGCATGACCCACCGCGGTGGCATCAACGCGGACGGCAAGACCGGCGACGGTTGCGGTCTGCTCATGCAGAAGCCAGATGCCTTCCTGCGCGCCGTCGCTAGCGAGCATTTCGCCATCGAGCTGCCGAGGCAGTACGCCGTCGGCATGGTCTTCTTCAATCAGGATCCGGCGAAGGCCGAGGCCGCTCGCGCCAACATGAATCGCGAGATCCTTGCCGCCGGCCTGCAGCTGGTCGGCTGGCGCAAGGTGCCGATCGATACCAGCGTGCTCGGCCGCCTGGCGCTCGAGCGCCTGCCGCAGATCGAGCAGGTGTTCATCGGAGGCGAAGGGCTGAGCGACCAGGCGTTCGCCATCAAGCTGTTCAGTGCCCGTCGTCGTTCCTCGGTGGCCAACGCCGAGGATGCCGATCACTACATTTGCAGCTTTTCGCACAAGACCATCATCTACAAAGGCCTGATGATGCCGGCGGACCTGTCCGCCTTCTATCCCGACCTGGGCGACGAACGCCTGAAGACCGCGATCTGCGTATTCCACCAGCGTTTCTCCACCAATACCCTGCCGAAGTGGCCACTGGCCCAACCATTCCGCTTCCTCGCGCACAACGGCGAAATCAACACCATCACTGGCAATCGCAACTGGGCGATGGCGCGTCGTACCAAGTTCGCCAACGATCTGATCCCCGACCTGGAAGAGCTTGGCCCGCTGGTCAACCGTGTCGGCTCGGATTCCTCGAGCATGGACAACATGCTCGAGCTGATGGTCACCGGCGGCATCGACCTGTTCCGCGGCGTGCGCATGATCATTCCGCCGGCCTGGCAGAACGTCGAGACCATGGACGCCGACCTGCGCGCGTTCTACGAGTACAACTCCATGCACATGGAGCCCTGGGACGGTCCGGCCGGCGTGGTGATGACCGAAGGCCGGCATGCCGTCTGCCTGCTCGACCGCAACGGGCTGCGTCCGGCGCGCTGGGTGACCACGACCAATGGCTACATCACCCTCGCCTCGGAAATCGGCGTCTGGGACTACAAGCCTGAGGAAGTGGTGGCCAAGGGCCGCGTGGGGCCAGGCCAGATTTTCGCCGTGGATACCGAGACCGGGCAGATCCTCGATACCGACGCGATCGACAATCGCCTCAAGTCGCGCCATCCCTACAAGCGCTGGCTGCGTCAGCATGCGCTGCGTATCCAGGCCAGCCTGAGCGACGATCCGGGCGTCGCCAGCTACGATGCCGACCAGCTCAAGCAGTACATGAAGATGTTCCAGGTCACTTTCGAGGAGCGCGACCAGGTTCTGCGTCCGCTCGGCGAGCAAGGCCAGGAAGCGGTCGGCTCCATGGGCGACGATACGCCCATGGCGATCCTGTCCCAGCGGGTGCGTTCGCCGTTCGACTACTTCCGCCAGCAGTTCGCGCAGGTGACCAATCCGCCGATCGACCCGCTGCGCGAAGCGATCGTGATGTCTCTGGAAATCTGCCTGGGCGCCGAGCGCAACATCTTCCAGGAGTCTCCCGAGCATGCCTCGCGGGTGATCCTCAGCTCGCCGGTGATTTCCCCGGCCAAGTGGCGTTCGTTGATGGCGCTGGAGCGCGAAGGTTTCGAGCGCCAGCTGATCGACCTCAACTACGAGCAGGGCATCGGGCTGGAAGCGGCCATCCGCAACATCGCCGACCAGGCCGAGGAGGCCGTGCGCGGTGGCAAGACCCAGCTGGTGCTCAGCGATCGCTTCATCGCTCCGGGCAAGCTTCCGGTGCATGCATCCCTGGCCGTCGGGGCGGTCCACCACCGCCTGACCGAGCAGGGCCTGCGCTGCGACAGCAATATCCTGGTCGAGACCGCGACCGCGCGTGACCCGCATCACTTCGCCGTGCTGATCGGCTTCGGCGCCTCGGCCGTCTACCCTTACCTGGCCTATGAGGTACTGGCCGACCTGATCCGCACCGGCGAAGTGCTGGGCGACCTGGACGAAGTCTTCAAGTACTACCGCAAGGGCATTTCCAAGGGCCTGTTGAAGATTCTCTCGAAGATGGGCATCTCGACCATCGCTTCCTACCGCGGCGCCCAGCTGTTCGAGGCTGTCGGTCTGTCGGACGAAGTGGTCGGGCTGAGCTTCAAGGGCGTGCCCAGCCGCATCAAGGGCGCGCGTTTCGTCGACCTGGAAGGTGACCAGAAGCTGCTGGCGGCCGAAGCCTGGAGCGCGCGCAAGCCGATCCAGCAAGGTGGCCTGCTGAAGTTCGTCCATGGCGGCGAGTACCATGCCTACAACCCTGACGTGGTCAACACCCTGCAGGCCGCGGTACAGCAGGGCGACTATGCCCGGTTCAAGGAATACACCGCGCTGGTCGACAAGCGCCCGGTCTCCATGATCCGCGACCTGCTCAAGGTCAAGGAAGCCGAGCAGCCGATCCCGCTGGAGCAGGTCGAGCCACTGGACGCGATCCTCAAGCGCTTCGACTCGGCCGGCATCTCCCTCGGCGCACTGTCGCCGGAAGCCCACGAGGCCCTGGCCGAAGCCATGAACCGCCTGGGCGCGCGCTCCAACTCCGGCGAGGGCGGCGAGGACCCGGCGCGCTACGGCACCCTGCGCAGTTCCAAGATCAAGCAGGTGGCCACCGGCCGCTTCGGGGTCACGCCCGAGTACCTGGTCAATGCGCAAGTGTTGCAGATCAAGGTGGCCCAGGGCGCCAAGCCCGGCGAAGGTGGCCAGCTGCCAGGCGGCAAGGTCAATGGCCTGATCGCGCGGCTGCGCTACGCGGTGCCTGGAGTGACGCTGATTTCGCCACCGCCGCACCACGATATCTATTCCATCGAGGACCTGGCCCAGCTGATCTTCGACCTCAAGCAGGTCAATCCGCAGGCGCTGGTCTCGGTCAAGCTGGTGGCCGAGGCCGGCGTTGGCACCATCGCCGCCGGTGTGGCCAAGGCCTATGCCGACCTGATCACCATTTCCGGCTACGACGGTGGCACCGGCGCTTCGCCGCTGACGTCGATCAAGTATGCCGGCGCGCCATGGGAGCTGGGCCTGGCCGAGACCCACCAGACCCTGCGCGGCAACGACCTGCGCGGCAAGGTGCGGGTACAGACCGACGGCGGTCTGAAGACTGGCCTGGACGTGATCAAGGCGGCCATCCTCGGTGCCGAGAGCTTCGGCTTCGGCACCGCGCCGATGATCGCCCTGGGCTGCAAGTACCTGCGCATCTGCCACCTGAACAACTGCGCCACCGGCGTGGCGACCCAGAACGACAAGCTGCGCAAGGACCACTACATCGGGACCGTCGACATGGTGGTGAACTTCTTCACCTTCGTTGCCGAGGAGACCCGCGAGTGGCTGGCCAGGCTTGGCGTTCGCAGCCTCGGTGAGCTGATCGGCCGCACCGAGCTGCTCGAGGTGCTGCCAGGCGACACCGAGCGTCAGCATCACCTGGACCTCAGCCCATTGCTGGGCAGCAGTCATGTCCCGGCGGACAAGCCGCAATTCTGCCAGGTCGAGAAGAACCCGCCGTTCGACCAGGGTGAGCTGGCCGAGAAGATGGTACAGATGGCCATGCCGTCGATCCGCGACCTGGCAGGTGGCCAGTTCAGCCTCGACATCTGCAACTGCGATCGCTCCATCGGTGCCCGGGTGTCTGGCGAGATCGCCCGGCTGCACGGCAACCAGGGCATGGCCGGCGCGCCGATCACCTTCCGCTTCAAGGGCACCGCGGGGCAGAGCTTCGGCGTGTGGAACGCCGGTGGCCTGCACCTGCACCTGGAAGGCGATGCCAACGACTATGTCGGCAAGGGCATGACCGGCGGCAAGCTGACCATCGTCCCGCCAGCCGGCAGCCCGTTCCAGACCCAGCACAGCGCCATCGTCGGCAACACCTGCCTGTACGGCGCCACGGGCGGCAAGCTGTTCGCCGCCGGCACTGCCGGGGAACGCTTCGCGGTGCGCAATTCCGGCGCCCATGCCGTCGTGGAAGGCACCGGCGATCACTGCTGCGAATACATGACCGGTGGCTTTGTCTGCGTCCTTGGCAAGACCGGTTACAACTTCGGTTCTGGCATGACTGGCGGCTTCGCCTACGTGCTCGACCAGGACAACACCTTCGTCGACAAGCTCAACCACGAGCTGGTGGAGATCCAGCGCATCAGTGGCGAGGCGATGGAGGCCTATCGCAGCCATCTGGCGCGGGTCCTGGCCGAATACGTGGAAGAGACGGGCAGCGAGTGGGGCCGCGAGCTCTCGGAAAATCTGGATGACTACGTGCGGCGCTTCTGGCTGGTCAAGCCCAAGGCGGCCAACCTCAAGCACCTGCTCTCCAGCACCCGCGCCAACCCGCAGTAAAGGCAGCTGCACGGGGTGAGCTTCGAGCTGCAGGCAGCCGCTCGGGCTCCCCGGCTTACGTGATCGACTTGCGGCTTGGAGCTTGAGGCTCGCGGCTGCTGTAAAGAGGTTTTGAAAAATGGCTGAACGTCTGAGCAACGACTTCCAGTTCATCGAAGTAGGGCGCAAGGATCCCAAGAAGAAGCTGCTGCGCCAGCGCAAGAAGGAGTTCGTGGAAATCTACGAACCTTTCAAGCCGCAGCAGTCCAGCGAGCAGGCACATCGCTGCCTGGGCTGCGGCAACCCATATTGCGAATGGAAGTGTCCGGTACACAACTTCATCCCCAACTGGCTGAAGCTGGTGTCGGAAGGCAACATCCTGGCCGCGGCGGAGCTGTCGCACCAGACCAACACCTTGCCCGAGGTCTGCGGTCGCGTCTGCCCGCAGGACCGTCTGTGCGAGGGTGCCTGTACCCTCAACGATGGCTTCGGTGCCGTGACCATCGGCTCGGTGGAGAAATACATCACCGACACTGCCTTCGCCATGGGCTGGCGTCCGGACATGTCCAAGGTCAAGCCGACCGGCAAGCGTGTCGCCATCATCGGTGCGGGCCCGGCGGGCCTGGGCTGCGCCGACGTGCTGGTACGCGCTGGGGTGACGCCGGTGGTGTTCGACCGCAATCCGGAAATCGGTGGCCTGCTGACCTTCGGCATTCCGGAGTTCAAGCTGGAGAAGACCGTATTGAGCAATCGCCGCGAGGTGTTCTCCGGCATGGGCATCGAGTTCCGCCTCAATACCGAGGTGGGCAAGGATGTCACCCTGGAGCAACTGCTCGCCGAATACGACGCGGTATTCATGGGGATGGGCACCTATACCTACATGAAAGGTGGCTTCCCCGGCGAAGACCTGCCGGGCGTGCATGATGCGCTGGACTTCCTGATCGCCAACGTCAACCGCAACCTGGGCTTCGAGAAATCGCCGGCGGATTTCATCGACATGCAAGGCAAGACGGTGGTAGTGCTCGGCGGGGGCGATACCGCGATGGACTGCAACCGCACCTCGATCCGCCAAGGCGCCAAGTCGGTGACTTGCGCCTACCGGCGTGACGAGGCGAACATGCCAGGTTCGCGCAGGGAAGTGAAGAACGCCAAGGAAGAAGGGGTAAAGTTCCTCTACAATCGCCAGCCTATCGCCATCGTCGGCGAGGACAAGGTCGAAGGCGTCAAGGTGGTCGAGACCCGTCTCGGCGAGCCGGACGCACGCGGGCGGCGCAGCCCCGAGCCGATTCCAGGCTCCGAGGAAATCCTCCCGGCCGATGCCGTGGTGATCGCTTTCGGCTTCCGTCCCAGCCCGGCAGCTTGGTTCGAGCAGTTCGACATCCAGACCGACAGCCAGGGCCGCGTCGTCGCCCCGGAGAAAGGCCGGTTCAAGCACCAGACCAGCAATCCCAAGGTGTTCGCCGGGGGTGACATGGTCCGCGGCTCGGACCTGGTGGTCACGGCGATCTTCGAAGGCCGTACCGCGGCCGAGGGAATCCTGGACTACCTGGAAGTCTGATCGAGCGCTGCCGGCGCGTGGGCTGCGCCGCCATTGGTAGGTATCTGCCGAGCGGCGGCCGCTCCTGCGCGGCGTCATGGGTGGGTGTTCACCGCGCCACCCCGGCGGCGGCTACAGAACAGCCGTGCCTTTTTACCGTGCGTCTGAGAAAATGCCCTCACTTTTCTCCCGGATGCCGACATGACTGCCTTGAAGAACGACCGTTTCCTGCGCGCACTGCTCAAGCAACCCGTGGACGTGACGCCTGTCTGGATGATGCGCCAGGCCGGGCGCTACCTGCCGGAGTACCGGGCCAGCCGTGCCAAGGCGGGGGACTTCATGAGCCTGTGCAAGAATCCGCAGTTCGCTTGCGAGGTCACCCTCCAGCCACTGGACCGCTATGCCCTGGATGCGGCGATTCTCTTTTCCGACATCCTCACCATTCCCGATGCCATGGGCCAGGGATTGTATTTCGAGACCGGCGAAGGGCCTCGTTTCAGGAAGGTGATCGGCAGCATGGCCGACATCGAGGCGCTGCCGATTCCGGATCCACACCAGGACCTGGGCTATGTCATGGATGCGGTCGGCACCATTCGCCGCGAGCTTGATGGCCGTGTTCCACTGATCGGTTTCTCCGGCAGTCCCTGGACCTTGGCCACCTATATGGTCGAAGGCGGGTCGTCCAAGGACTTTCGCAAGACCAAGGCGATGCTCTACGACCAGCCACAGGCCATGCACCTGCTGCTGGACAAGCTGGCGCAGTCGGTTACCAGCTACCTCAACGGGCAGATCCAGGCGGGCGCCCAGGCCGTGCAGATCTTCGATACCTGGGGCGGCAATCTTTCGGCCGCGGCCTACCAGGAGTTCTCCCTGGCCTACATGCGCAAGATCGTCGCTGGCCTGATCCGCGAGCACGATGGACGCAAGGTTCCGGTGATCCTGTTCACCAAGAATGGCGGCCTGTGGCTGGAAAGCATCGCCGAGGCCGGAGCCGATGCCCTGGGCCTGGACTGGACCTGCGATATCGGCGATGCCCGCCGCCGGGTCGGCGACAAGGTCGCGCTGCAGGGCAACATGGACCCGACCGTGCTCTATGCCAAGCCCGAGGCAATCCGCAAGGAGGTGGCCCGGATCCTGGCTAGCTATGGTCACGGAAGCGGACATGTGTTCAACCTCGGCCATGGCATCACGCCCGAGGTCGATCCCGAGCACGCTGGTGCCTTCATCGAGGCCGTACATGAGTACTCGGCGCAGTATCACCGGTAACGCACCGAAGCGGCCGCGGGGGGCTCCCAGCTCGCGGCCTTGTGCCATTAAGCTTGAATTCAGCCCCCGCCGCTAATCTGGTCCCATCCCAACCCGCACAGGACCAGAACCATGAAGACTCGTCATCTTGCCTTGCTGCTCGCCCCGCTGTTCAGCACTGCCGCCCTCGCTGCCGGCTATACCGGCCCTGGCGCGCAGCCCGTGACGACCGTCGCCGCCGCCAAGGAAGCCGCCGACGACACGCCCATCGTGCTGCAAGGCTTCGTGACCAGGAAGATCGACAATGACGACAAGTACGAATTCAGGGACAACACCGGCACCATCACCATCGAAATCGATGACGAGGACCTGCCGCCGACGCCGTTCGACGACAAGACCAAGGTCAAGCTGACCGGCGAGGTGGAAAAGCACCTGATGAATCGTGAGGTGGACGTGGACAGGGTCGAAATCGTCAACTGATCCTCGAAACCGGCGACAGCAGGCCATCGTCGCCGGGTCGATCCGTCGGGCTCAGGCGGTCTTTGGCGGCAGGCGGCTCAGGTGCCAGGCGATGAACAGGGCGACGCCCAGCAAGCCGCCGATGAACAGTCCGATGCCGTTCCAGCCACCCAGGTGCCAGAACACCCCGCCTGCCGTCCCGGCAACGCTCGAACCTGCGTAGTAGCTGAACAGGTACAGTGACGAAGCTTGTCCCTTGGCCTGCAATGCTCGCCGGCCGATCCAGCTGCTGGCTACCGAATGGGCGCCGAAGAAACCGAAGGTGAACACCAGCATGCCGAAGATCACCAATGGCAGAGGTGTGGCCAGCGTCATCGTCATGCCGCTCGCCATCACCACGATGCTGGCCCAGAACACCTTGCGGCGTCCGAGCCGGTCGGCCAGCGCGCCGATCTGGGCGGAGCTGTAGATCCCCGAGAGATAGACTACCGAGAGCAGGCCGACCAAGGCCTGATTCATGTGGTAGGGCTCGGCGAGCAGCCGGTAGCCGATGTAGTTGAAGAGCGTGACGAAGGCGCCCATCAACAGGAAGGCTTCGAGGAACAGCCAAGGCAGGCCGGCGTCTCTGAAGTGCATCACGAAGCCGTCGAGCAAAGTGCGTGGGCGAAGCGGTTGGCTGCGAAAGTTGCGCGATTCGGGCAGTACCTTCCAGAACACCAATGCCGCCACCAAGGCCAGGCCACCGATGCACAGCATTGCCGTATGCCAGCTGACGAAATCGATCAGTACCCCAGCGATCAGCCGGCCACTCATGCCACCGATCGCGTTGCCGCCGATGTACAGGCCCATCGCCAGGCCAATGTGCCGTGGATGGATTTCCTCGCTCAGATAGGTCATGGCCACGGCTGCCAGGCCGCTGAGCGACAGGCCGACCAGCGCACGGGTGGCCAGCACGCTTTCCCAGGTCGGCATGATGGCACTGGCCAGGGTCGCCAGCGCTGCGCAGACCAGGGCAAAGACCATCACGGGCTTGCGCCCGATGCGGTCGGAGAGCGGGCCGGTAACCAGCAGGCCAATGGCGAGCATGGCGGTCGAGACCGACAGCACCAGGCTGCTTTGTGCGGCGTTGATGGAAAACTCCCGTGACAGCAGGGGCATCATCGGCTGTACACAATAGAGCAGTGCGAACGTGGCGAAGCCACCGCTGAACAGGGCCAGAACGGTCTTCATGAAGGCCGGGGTGCCTTTCTCGATCCAGGCATCGCCGGCCACCCCAGCGGTCGCCGGCTTGGCTTGAAGGGAAGACGAGGCTAGGGCGGTTTTCACGAACAGGTGACCTCTGGAGTCGATGAGCAACGCTATGTGGAAAATCATATAGCTGGCTAATGATTAGATCCAATATATTGTTCGACCTATTTGATAGGTCTTGCGAATCATTGGGGGTATCATGGAATTGCGTCACTTGCGCTATTTCGTTGCCGTGGCCGAAGAGCTTCATTTCGGACGCGCCGCGCAGCAGCTGGGTATCTCCCAGCCGCCGTTGAGCCAGCAGATCCAGGCACTGGAGCAGGAACTGGGGGCCCGGCTGTTCGAGCGTACCAACCGCCGGGTCGAACTCAGCGAGGCGGGTCGGCTGTTCCTGGACGAGGCCCGCCTGGTGCTGGCTCAGGTCGAGAAAGCCGCCGACGTGGCACGCCGGGCACAATTGGGCGAGTTGGGGGACATGAAGATCGGATTCACCTCTTCCGCTCCGTTCACCTCGAGAATTCCCAAGGCACTGCGCACGTTTCGCCAGCGTTATCCGGCGGTGCACCTGGATCTCAAGGAAATGAGCAGCCGGGAGGTGGCCGATGCGGTGTTCGACGAGTCGATCGAAGTCGGCATCATGCGACCGATGCCGCTGCCCGAGGGGCTGAGGATGACCGAACTGTTTCGCGAGCCGCTGGTGGCGGTGCTCAACGCGGCCCACCCGCTGGCCGAGGGCAGCGAAGCCGGGTTGTCCATGCAGGCTCTGGCCCATGAGCCCTTCGTCTTCTTCCCACGCAGCTATGGCAGTGGGCTGTACGCGCAACTGCTCAGCCTGGCGCGCCAGGCAGGCTTCAATCCCTATTTTGCCCAGGAGGCCGGAGAGGTAATGACCATCATCGGGCTGGTCGCCGCCGGGCTTGGGGTCTCGGTATTGCCAGCCTCCTACCAGCGCATGCGAATCGAAGGCGTGGTCTACCGCACCTTGACCGATGAAGAGGCAGTCAGCGCGGTCTGGCTGGTCCAGCGCCAGGGCCCCAGTTCAGCCATGGCCAAGGCATTCGTCGAGCTGCTGACCAGCGAGGTGATCATGGCCTGATGCCGGCCCAGTCGATCGCAAACACGCTGGCCAATCAGTTCCAGGCGACACATACTCGGGCATTCCCGAGACATGGAGGCCAGTCATGCGACGTGTGGTGTTCAACCAGAAAGGTGGCGTGGGCAAGTCCAGCATCGCCTGCAACCTGGCGGCGGTCAGCGCCAGCGACGGCTACCGTACCTTGCTGGTCGACCTGGATAGCCAGGCCAACTCGACCCAGTACCTGACGGGCCTTGCCGGCGATGACATCCCCACTGGCATCGCCGACTTCTTCAAGCAGACCTTGGCCGGTGGCCCACAGGCCAAGAAGAACAAGGTCGAGGTCCACGAAACCCCCTTCGAGAACCTGCACCTGGTCACCGCGAACGCCGAGCTCGCCGACTTGCAACCCAAGCTCGAGGCCAAGCACAAGATCAACAAGCTGCGCAAACTGCTCGACTCGCTGGACGAAGACTATGAGCGTATCTACATCGATACGCCGCCTGCCTTGAATTTCTATGCAGTTTCCGCCCTGATCGCTGCCGACCGCGTGCTCATTCCTTTCGATTGCGACAGCTTCTCGCGCAATGCCCTGTACGGCCTGCTCGCCGAGATCGACGAGTTGAAGGAGGATCACAACGAGGATCTGAAAGTGGAGGGCATCGTGGTGAACCAGTTCCAGCCCCGCACCACGCTACCCCAGCAGATGCTCGACGAACTGCTCGCCGAAGGTTTGCCCGTGTTGCCGGTGTATCTGGGCAGTTCGGTGAAGATGCGCGAATCTCACCACGCCAGCCTGCCACTGATTCACCTCGATGCCAGGCACAAGCTGACCCGGCAATTCGTCGAGCTGCATGCGCTGCTCGAAGCCGACAGCTAGTAGGATCAGGGCCGTTCCGGCGGCTGCAAAGCTTGCCGGGGCTGGCCTGGTCCGCTTGTGGCAGCCTTGCGCACCGCACAGGCGAAACGCTGGCCTCAAACGCCCTGGCTGCCCAGCCATTGCAGCAGGCCTGGCAGCGGCAGGGCTCCGGCCTGGCGCGCCACCTCACTGCCATTGCTGAACAAAATCAGGCTGGGAATCGAG
Source organism: Pseudomonas fulva (assembly GCF_015680705.1). Taxonomy (GTDB): domain Bacteria; phylum Pseudomonadota; class Gammaproteobacteria; order Pseudomonadales; family Pseudomonadaceae; genus Aquipseudomonas; species Aquipseudomonas fulva_C. The sequence goes on from NZ_JADNYP010000003.1 coordinate 55,717, forward strand.
CGTATGCCGAGCTGCCCGGCCAGTTGCCGGTTGGCCTCGCTGTCGAGCTTGGCCAGACGGCAGCGACCGAGCAGTTGCCGGGCAGCCTGCTCGAACACCGGGGCGAAGGCTTTGCACGGGCCGCACCAGTCGGCCCAGACGTCCAGCAGCAAGGGCAGGTCGCCCTTGATCTGGCTGGCATAGTCACCCTCGGCCAGATCGAATGGCTTGCCAGGCAGGACGGGCTGCTTGCAACGCCCGCACCTGGGCGCATCGCCAAGGCGTTCGGTCGGCAGCCGGTTCAGGCCGTTGCAGTAGGGACAGGGGACCAGTAACGAGGACATCATGGAGGGCTCCGTCGAAGTCGTTGGCAGTGCATGGACATGGCCAGTGTACCTTGCGGGCGCGATCACGAAGAACAGCTGATCTCCAGGTGCTTGCCCCACTCCGGTGGACGCTCGGCGTACGCTTGCATCCCCGGTTGCTCCTCGAAAGGCCTGGTCAGTACCTGGTGCAGGCGCCTCACCTCGTTGTAGTCGCCTGCCTGGGCGGCCTCGATGGCCTTCTGGGCCAGGTAGTTGCGCAGAACATACAGCGGGTTGACTGCATGCATGCGCTCCCGCCGGCCGGCGGCATTGTCCGGCTCGCGCTCGCAACGCGCCAGGTACGCCTTGCCCCATTCATCGAAGCCTGCCAGGTCGACGAAGTCGTCACGCACGACTCGCAGGGCCTGGGCTACCGGCTGGTCACCGAACTTGCGGAAGAACAGGGTGTAGTCGACCGCGCCTTTGTGCATCAGTTGCAGCAGGCGCTCGACCAGCTCCATGTCGTCGTCTTCGGCGACGGTGAAGCCCAGGCGGCGGCGCATCAGGTCCAGGTAATGGGCCTGGTACAGCGGCAGGAACATGTCCAGCGCCTGCTTGAGGGGCTCTACCTCGATGAAAGGCGTCAGCGCCTGGGCCAGCGCGCTGAGGTTCCAGCGGGCGATCGGCACCTGATTGCTGTAGCTGTAGCGGCCGCGATCGTCGGAATGGTTGCAGATGAAGTTGGCGTCGAAGTCGTCGAGGAAGGCATAAGGGCCGAAGTCGAAGGTGATGCCCAGGATCGACATGTTGTCGGTATTCATCACGCCGTGGCAGAACCCATATGCCTGCCAGCGGGCAATCAGCTCGGCGTTGCATTCGACGATGCTGCGGAACATGGCCAGGTAGGGCTGCTCGGCCTGGCGACATTCGGGATAGTGGGCCTCGAGCACATGGTCGAGCAACACGCGTTGCTGTTCCGGTTGACGCGTGTAGTAGAAATATTCGAAGTGGCCGAAGCGTACATGGCTTTCGGCCATGCGCAGGACCATCGCGGCGCTTTCGCGGGTTTCGCGCCATACCGGTGTGCTGGAGCCGATCACGCAGAGGGCGCGGCTGCTCGGGATGCCCAACGCATGCAGGGCCTCGGAAGCGAGAAACTCGCGGATCGACGAGCGCAGCACGGCACGGCCGTCACCCATGCGCGAGTAGGGTGTCGGCCCGGCGCCCTTGAGGTGCAGATCCCAATGCTCGCCTGCATCGTTCAGCACTTCGCCGAGCAGCAGGCCGCGGCCATCGCCCAGGCGTGGCGTATAACCGCCGAACTGGTGGCCCGAATAGACCATCGCCCGCGGGTCGGCTGCTTCCCATAGCTGGTGCCCGCTGAAGATTTCGGCGAACAGCGGCGTTTCGGCCTGCCGAGGGTCGAGGTCGAGCAGGGCCATGGCTGCTTCACTGGCCACCACCAGGCGCGGCTCGGCGATCGGTTCGGGGAGCACTTGAGTGGAAAAGGCATCGCCCAGTCGGGCGAAGCGATTGTCGAAGGTCAGTTGATCGAGGGTTTTCAAGGGCCTGCTCCTATCGAATCCGATCGCACGTCGGGACGGCGCGATACGAAGGGGGTGCGCCCGTATCCGGGCGCTCATGTGCTATGGAGTCCGCTCAGGCCGGTCGAGTGCCATCGGGTTTGTCGACGCCGTCGCCTTGGGTAGCGATGCGTTTCTGCCGGCTGCCGTTCGGCTCCATCAGGAACACCTCGACCTGACGTACCGATATCTTGATGTCGTGGGCCCTGAATTCCCGGTCGATGTAGCGGTTGATCTCGTCGAGGGTGGGGTTGCGGTCGCCCAGGTCGCGTACATGCATGCGCAGTTCATGCTCCAGCGCGTTCTCGCCGAAGTTCAGGAAATAGACCAACGGTTCCGGATCCTTGAGCACGCGCGGGTTCTCATGGGCGCCCTTGAGCAGCAGTTCGCGCACCAGATCCAGGTCCGAGCCGTAGTCGATGCCCAGCTTCAAGGTGACCCGGGTCACCGTATCGGTCAGCGACCAGTTGATCAGCTGCCCGGTGATGAAGGTCTTGTTCGGGACGATGATGTCCTTGCGGTCGAAGTCGGTGATGGTGGTGGCACGGATGCGGATCTTACTGACGGTGCCGGAGAGGTTGCCGATGGTGATGGTGTCGCCGATGCGCACCGGGCGTTCGAACAGGATCATGATGCCCGAGATGAAGTTGGCGAAGATCTCTTGCATGCCGAAGCCCAACCCCACCGAAAGCGCTGCCACCAGCCATTGCAGCTTGTCCCAGCTGACCCCAAGGGTCGAGAGCGTGCTGACGAAGCCGATGCCGGCGATCGCGTAGGACAACAGGGTGGTGGTGGCGTAGGCGCTGCCCTGGGCCAGGTTCAGGCGCGACAGCACCAGCACTTCGAGCAGGCCCGGCAGGTTGCCGGCCAGGGCGAAGGTGATGCCGACGATCACCAGCGCGCCGAGCAGGTCGCCGAGGCTGATCGGCACCATGCTGGCGGCCGCTCCGGTGCCGCTGGTGTATTCGTACAGGGTGACATTGTTCAGGTAGGAAAAGACCGTGATCAGATCCGACCAGACCCAGTACAGGCCACCGATGAAGCCACCGAGCAGGGCCAGGCGGATCAGCCGCAAGGACTGCTGGTTGACCTGCTCGATATCCAGTGTCGGCTCCTCGCTGATCAGCTCGCCGTCCTGGTTGTCCTTGGCTGCCTGGCGCTTGCTCAGGGCTCGCTGGTAGGCCAGGCGCCGGGCAGCCACGCTCAGCCCGCGCACGAAAGCCGCCTCGATCACCAGCCAGAAGAGCAGCAGGTAGAGGGTATAGATCAATCGGTCGGTGAGCTTGAGCGCCGTGTAGTAGTAGCCGAAGCAGACAGCGACGAACAGCGCGATGGGCAAGGCGGTGAAGGCCACGCCCACCGCCTTGCGGAACAGCGAGGTGCTGCGGTGGGCCGGGCTGCTGAGCAGCAGGCGACTGAGCAGCCAGGCCATCGATGCGTAGCAGGTCAGCACCACGCCTATCCCCAGGACATCGTCGGCCAGGGCCGAAGGCTGGTGTTCGGCGACCGCGACCACGCCAACCAGGGCCAGCACCACGATGCCCAGCCGCCGCACCCAGCCGCGAAGAAACTCGACCTGCGGCTTGTACCAGCGGAAATGCACCTCGGCCACGCCACCTGGGGCGAGTATCCGATAGGCGGTGTAGAACACCAGCCAGGCCTGTGCCAGTTGCCACAGCGCGGCGCCAAGGTTGGCGTTCTGCCCACGCGCATCGATCTGCAGGGCGTAGCCACACAGCGCCAGGGCCAGGGCCACTGGCAGCGCCAGCAGGACATTGATCAGGATCGCCTGGGGGGTGTGCCACTGGCTGTCGCGCTTGAAATGGCCGATATCCTGGTGGACCTTGCTCAGACGCTGGTAAAGGTAGGTCCGGCGCCACAGCAAGGCGCCGATCAGCAGCAGCAGGGGGAGGAACAGCAAAGGCCTCTGGGCCAGCCCGTCACCCAGCTCCTTGACGCCCGAACCCCAAGGCAGGCTGGCGACCTGCTCGACCAGCCGTTGTGGCACCAGGCGCAGCCACTCCCAGTCGAGCGGCTTGTTGCTGGGGATCCAGAACATCTGTTCGTCGAGGGTGGTGCGCAGGTTCTGGGCCATGGCCAGCAGCTGCTTCTGGTTCAACTGCAACGTGATCGACTCGTTGAGCAGCGCACTGAGTTCGCGGTTGAGGCGCTCGAGCAGGTCGCTGCGCGTGATCGCCAGTTCCAGCAAGGCCTTGCGCAACTGCGGCGTGGCTTCTTCCTGGGGCTGGTTGGCCAGCAGGCGATCGACATGGCTGCCCGGCGTGCTCATCTGCTCGCGTTGCTGGTTGACCTCGAATTGATACAGGCGAGTGTCGGCGATCTGGTCGGCCAGGTCACGGTCGAGCTTGAGGTGTGGCAGGGCCTGCTTCTGCTTGTAGAGGATCTTCGACAGCAACAGGCTGCCCTTGAGTACGCTGATCTGTTCGTCCAGGGCCTGGTCGGCCTGGGTCAGGCTGTCGAGCTGCTGTTTGGTCTGCAGGTTCTGCTGGGTCAACTCGTTGAGCCGATCGGTACTCCTGAACAGGTAGTCGGACAGCTTCAGATTGGTCGCGCTCTCGTTGGCCAGCAGGGCGCTGCCGCCAGCTTTCTGCGCTTCGATCGACTGTTGCGTGACGGTCTGCCGAGACTGCTCCAGACGCTTTTCGTTGATCAGCGTCTGCAGGTCCTGGATCTCCTGCTCCAGGCGCGCTGCCCGTTCGAGCAGCAGGTCGTGGCGAGCGTTGCCCAGGTCCTGCAGCAGGCTGTTGCCAGCCAGTTCCTGACGGCGCAGCAAGATGAGGGCATTGAGCGAAAGCAGCTCGGCGTTGAGCTGGTTGCGCTGGTCGGCATTGAGCGTCTTGCCGTTGTCCTTGCCAGCCTTGAGGCTGTTGTTGATCTGCTGGATACGTGTCTGGTTGTTGCTGATCTCGGCCTGCGCCCGCTCGGGTCGGGTCTGCGAGTTGATGATCAGGCTGTTGGCCTCGGACAAGGCCCTTTGCAGGTCGCCTTGCTGGGCGGTGCGTTCGCTGAGCATCTGCTCGAGCTGCGGCACGCTGAAGCTGGCGTAGCGCTGCGCGACCGGCAGCGTCTTGCTGGCGTGGAGCTTGGCCAGCTCCTGCTGGCTATCGCGAATTTCAGCAGGCGCCTGGGCGAGCTGTTGCTTGAGCGCCGCGAGCCTGCCATCGCTGTCCTGCTTGCTGGCGAGCAGGGCCAGGGTCTGCTCGAGCACCTGTTGCAGCGCCTTCTGCTCGGCCTCAGGCAGCTTGCGCTCGGCGATCTTGTCGAGGCTGTGCTGGACGCTGGCGGTGGTAGGCGCTTCTTCGGCCAGGCTGGCGAACGAAAGCGAGAGGCACAGCCCCAGCAGGGCTGCGCGAAGGGTCACGCGCAGGGACATAGTCAGGATCTTGCGAAACGGGGCGACAACGGATTCTAGAGGAACAACCCGGGGCTGGGTCGAGTACCTTCGGGGAATTTGACGCCGACCTTGAGGATCTTGTTCCCCTCCATGGCCGCCACGGTCCACAGCGTGCCGGCCCATTCGATCTGGTCGCCCACCACTGGCGCGCCCTTGACCTTCTGTCGGATGAACTGCGCGAGCGGCATCTTCGGGTCCTGGGTCTCGATCTGCAGGCCATACAGCGCGGCGATCGCCCCCAGCTCGGCATCGCCCTCGAGCACGAAGTCGCCGAAGAAGCGCAGGTCCAGACCACGCTGCGGCGGCTTGCTGAACAGCTTGCCGAGCGCCGGAAGATGATGTTCGTGGCCGATCACGCAAAGCAGGTCATCGACTTCCAGCACCGTGCTGCCTGAAGGGTGAAGCAACCGTTCGCCACGGAACAGCGCGGCGATGCGGGTACCTTCGGGCATCTTCAGTTCACGCAGGGCCGCGCCGATGCACCACTTTTCCGCACCGAGCCGATAGACGAACAGCTCCCATTCGCTGGTGATGTTCACCTCCAGGGCAGAGCGGGAGATCGGCGCCGGATCCGGGGGGACGGTGACCTTCAGGAGCTTGGCCATCCACGGCAGGCTGGTGCCTTGTACCAGCAGCGACACCAGGACGATGAAGAAGGCCAGGTTGAAGAACAGCTGTGCATCCTCGAGCCCTGCCATCAAGGGGAACACGGCGAGGATGATCGGTACCGCGCCGCGCAGGCCGACCCATGAGATGAAGGCTTTCTCGCGGCCATGGAAGGCCTTGAACGGCAGCAGCGCAGCGAGCACCGATAGCGGCCGGGCGAACAGGATCATCCACAGCGCCAGACCCAGTGCCGGCACTGCGATAGGCAACAGGTCATGGGGCGTGACCAGCAGGCCGAGGACCAGGAACATGCCGATCTGCGCCAGCCAGGCCATGCCGTCGAGCATGTGCAGGATGCCGTGGCGACTGCGGATCGGCCGGTTGCCCAGCACCAGCCCGCACAGGTAGACCGCCAGGAAGCCGCTGCCATGCAGGGCATTGGTCAGGGCGAAGACCGCCAGCCCGCCGGCGATCACCAGGATCGGGTACAGGCCGCTGGCCAGGTGGATACGGTTGACCAGTTGCAGCAGCAGCCAGCCACCACCCAGGCCTAGCAGGCCACCGATGCCGAATTCGCGGATCAGATGGGTCAGCAGGCTCCAGTGCAGACCGGTCTGGCCGCTGGCGATCATCTCGATCAAGGTGACGGTGAGAAACACCGCCATGGGATCGTTGCTGCCTGATTCGATTTCCAAGGTCGCGGTGACCCGCTCGTTCAGGCCCTTGCCGCCGAGCAGCGAGAACACTGCCGCGGCATCGGTGGAGCCGACGATCGCACCGATCAGCAGCCCCTGGATGAGGCTCAGGTCGAACAGCCAGGCGGCGACCATGCCGGTCAGCCCGGTGGTGATCAGTACCCCGACGGTCGCCAGCGACAGTGCCGGCCACAAGGCCACGCGAAAGCTTGCCACGCGGGTGCGCAGCCCGCCATCGAGCAGGATCACGGCGAGCGCCAGGTTGCCCACCAGATAGGCGACGGAGTAGTTGTTGAAGATGATCCCGCCGCCATCGACGCCGGCAACCATGCCGACCGCGAGGATGATGACCAGGATGGGAATGCCCAGGCGCGAGGACAACGAGCTGACCAGGATGCTTGCGCTCACCAGCAAGGCGCCGATCAGGAACAGGCTGTTGATGGTGCTCGCATCCAAAGGCTTCACTCCGGTACATCGCGGGAAGGGGACCTGGCTGGGCTACGGCAAGCAGGTCGCGTGCCAATCGATTCTAACCTGAGGAATCAGGTGCAAGCCACAAGCTGCGAGCCGCAAGCGGATCGGCGCCACCGGTCTGCTCTTGCTTGCAGCTTGCAGCTTGCAGCTTGCAGCTTGCAGCTTCTTAGCCGCGCTTGACCTCGCGTACCGGCTTGCCTCGTACCGGGGCGCCGTTGGCCACGTAGTACTTGGCGTTGCTGCGGGGCAGCGGCGGGCGGTTGCGGATCCGGTCGGCGATCTTCTCGGCGATCATGATCGTGGTGGCATTAAGGTTGCCGGTGATGATGATCGGCATGATCGAAGCATCGACCACTCGCAGGCCTTGCATGCCATGGACGCGGCCCTGGCCATCGACCACCGCCATTTCATCTTCGCCCATCTTGCACGAGCAGGAAGGGTGGAAGGCTGTCTCGGCATGCTCGCGGATGAACTGGTCCAGCTCCTCATCGGTCTGCACGTGTTCGCCAGGGCTGATCTCGCGGCCACGGTACGGGTCCAGGGCTGGCTGGGCCATGATCTCGCGGGTCAGACGGATGCCATCACGGAATTCCTGCCAGTCCTGTTCGGTCGCCATGTAGTTGAAGAGGATGCTCGGGTGCTGGCGTGGGTCTTTCGACTTGAGCTGCACACGGCCACGGCTGGGTGAGCGCATCGAGCCCATGTGCGCCTGGAAGCCGTGCTCCTTCACACCGTTGCTGCCGTTGTAGTTGATCGCCACGGGCAGGAAGTGGTACTGGATGTTCGGCCATTCGAACTCGGGACGGGTACGGATGAACCCGCCGGCCTCGAACTGGTTGCTGGCGCCGATGCCAGTGCCACTGAACAGCCATTGGGCACCGATGGCCGGCTGGTTCCACCACAGCAGCGAAGGGTACAGCGAGACTGGCTGGGTGCAGGCGTACTGCAGGTACAGTTCGAGATGATCCTGAAGGTTCTCGCCCACGCCTGGCAGGTCGTGCACCACGGGGATGTCGAGGCTTTCGAGCAGCGCGCGCGGGCCAACCCCGGAGCGTTGCAGAAGCTGTGGCGAAGCGATGGCGCCGGAGCTGACGATGACTTCCTCGCGCGCACGCGCCTCGATGCGCTCCTCGCTGTCGCCCACCAGGTAGGTAACGCCGATGGCACGCTTGCCTTCGAACAGTACCCGGTCGGTCAGGGCGTGGGTGACGATGGTCAGGTTGGGGCGTTTCCTGGCCTGGTCCAGATAGCCTCGCGCCGTGCTGGAGCGACGGCCTTGCTTGGTCACCGAGCGGTCCATCGGGCCGAAGCCTTCCTGCTGGTAGCCATTGAGATCTTCAGTGCGCGGATAACCCGCCTGCACGCCTGCCTCGACCATGGCGTGGAACAGCGGATTGTTGCCTGCCTTGGGCGTTGCCACGCTGACCGGACCATCGCCGCCGTGGTAATCGTTGGGGCCGATGTCACGGGTTTCCGCCTTGCGGAAGTAAGGCAGGCAGTCCAGGTAGGTCCAGTCTTCCAGGCCGGGCAGCTTGGCCCAGCCATCGAAGTCCAGGGCGTTGCCGCGGATGTAGCACATGCCGTTGATCAGCGAGGAACCACCCAGGCCCTTGCCGCGCCCGCACTCCATGCGCCGGCCATTCATGTGCGGCTCCGGGTCGGTCTCGTAGGCCCAGTTGTAGCGGCGCCCTTGCAGTGGGAATGCCAGCGCGGCGGGCATCTGGGTGCGGAAGTCGAAACGGTAGTCAGGCCCGCCTGCCTCGAGCAGCAGTACACTGACGCTGGCGTCTTCGGTCAGGCGGGTGGCGAGGGTGTTACCGGCCGAGCCGGCTCCGACGATGATGTAGTCGTATGTCATGGCTCTCTCCTGGGAGCAGCTGCAAGCCTCGAGCGGCAAGCTGCAAGCAAAGGCAACTCGGCGCGCTTGCGCAATGGATGGGGGCTGCAAGGGCCGGCGGCGCGACGCCACTCGGCTCTTGCTTGCAGCGTGCCGCTTGAAACTTGCGGCTTGGACCTGCGGGTCAGAACACCGAGGCGTAGTCGCCCAGCTCGACCTGGACCGACTTGATTCGGGTGTACTGGGCCAGCGAGCTCACCCCGTTTTCGCGACCGATGCCGGATTGCTTGTACCCGCCGACTGGCATTTCCGCGGGCGATTCGCCCCAGGCATTGATCCAGCAGATGCCCGCTTCGAGCTTGTGGATGATGCGATGCGCGCGGCTGAGGTCGTTGGTGCATACGCCAGCGGCCAGACCGTAGTCGGTGTCGTTCGCCCGGCGAATGACTTCTTCCTCGGTCTCGTAGGTCAGGATGCTCATGACCGGGCCAAAGATTTCTTCCCGGACAATGGTCATGTCGTCCCGGCAGTCGGTGAACACGGTCGGGGCGACGAAGGCGCCGTTGGCGAAGTCGCCGTCCAGCAGACGCTCGCCACCGCACAGCACGCGTGCACCCTGTTCCTTGCCCTTGGCGATGTAGCCCAGCACGTTTTCCATGTGCGCGAAGCTGACCAGCGGGCCGAAGTTGGTGTTTTCCTCTTCGGGGTTGCCGACCCGGATCCGGGCGACGCGCTCGAGGATCTTGGCTTCGAAGGCTGGCTTGAGCGCTGCCGGAACGAACACGCGGGTGCCGTTGGTGCAGACCTGGCCGGAGCTGTAGAAGTTGGCCATCATGGCGATGTCGGCGGCGCGGTCCAGGTCGGCATCATCACAGATGATCAGCGGCGACTTGCCACCCAGTTCCATGGTGACTTCCTTGAGCGACGAACTCGAGGCACTGGCCATGACTTTCTTGCCGGTCGTGGTGCCGCCGGTGAAGGAGACCTTCTCGATCCGTGGGTGCTCGGTCAGCCAGGTGCCGACTTCTCGGCCGCTGCCGGTCAGGACGTTGAACACACCGTCCGGCAGGCCGGCCTCGGTGTAGATCTCGGCCAGCTTGAGGGTGGTCAGCGAGGTGACTTCGCTGGGCTTGAAGATCATCGCATTGCCAGCGGCCAGAGCCGGGGCGGATTTCCACAGCGCGATCTGGATCGGGTAGTTCCAGGCACCGATACCGACGGTCACGCCCAGTGGTTCGCGACGGGTATAGACGAAGGCGCTTTCGCGCAGCGGGATCTGCTCGCCCTCGATCGCCGGAACCAGGCCTGCATAGTATTCGAGCACGTCGGCACCGGTGACGATGTCGACGTAACGGGTTTCCGAGTAGGCCTTGCCGGTGTCGAGCGTCTCCAGCATGGCCAGCTCGTCGTTGCGCTCGCGCAGGATCTCGACGGCGCGACGCAGGATACGCGAGCGTTGCATGGCGGTCATTGCCGCCCAGACTTTCTGGCCACGCTCGGCGCTCTGCACGGCACGCTCGACGTCCGCTTCGGTGGCGCGTTGCACATGGGCGAGGACCTCGCCGTTGGCCGGGTTGATGGCTTCGAAGGTGGCGTCGGTGCCAGCGTCGACATAACCACCGTCGATGTAGAGTTTTTGCGTTCCGAAACGGGCCATAGAGTCCTCGCAAGTGCAATGTGAATGGCTATTCGCGTCGTGCTCCTGCCAGTTCGGCGATCGCTTCGCGCGTTTTTCCAGCGGCCTGGGCGCCGTCGTTGGACGGGGCCTGGCGCTTGGCCAGTTGTAGATCCATGTATTCGTAGGCGATGCGAATCGCCTGCTCGGTATCGAACGAATCCCCCGAAAGGGCACCGCGCAGCCATAGGCCGTCGATCAGCGCCGCCAGCCCGCGGGCCGCGAGGCGCGCCTCGGTCAAGGGAAGCGCGCGACGGAACTGGCAGCACAGGTTGGAATACAGGCGGTGATCGTTGATCCGCTGCAACCGGTGCAAGGACGGCTGGTGCATGCTCGAGGCCCAGAAGGCCAGCCAGGTCTTCATGGCTGGACCGTTGACCTGGCTGGCATCGAAGTTGCCCTCGATGATCACCTTCAGGTGGGCCCGCGGGCTGCCGTCCGCCAGTGCCTGGCGACGCTGCGCAACGCCTTGGTTGAGCATGCTCATGATGTAGCGCATGGTCGCTTCGATCAGGCCGTTCTTGTCCCGAAAGTAGTGACTGATGATCCCGTTCGACACACCGGCCAGGCGGGCGATCAGCGCAATGCTGGCATCCCCCATTCCGACCTGGTCGACAGCCTGCAAGGTGGCTTCGATCAATTGCTGGCGGCGGATGGGTTGCATACCGACCTTGGGCATCTCGTACATCTCCTCAGGCCTGCGAGCAGTCGACGCGCAACTGCCTCGGCGAAGCCAGTCTATTTTGTTTTGATTGAACGTTCAATCAATAAAGAATAAGCTCTGCGACAATTTGTGCCATTGACAGCTTCAAGGGCCGTCGAGGCCGGCACGAATCGAGTCCCAGGAATGCGTGGAAGCGCCGTATGGCAGGGCTTTGAAAACATCGGCAGGGTGCCAGTGGCAACTGCCGAACGGTCATCGCCAGCGCAGCGAACCGATCGGAGCGTAGCCAGGCGTGCCTGTTTCGTCCCGCTGCGTGCACGAACCACGTTTCCCTGGACGCTTTTATAACACCTGAAGCAGTAGGGCTATTGCACCAATTGCTCGGGGCCATACCGATTAGCCTCCATACCCGCACTGCCGGAGCCTTCGTGCAATGAGTTCTGCCTCCCTTACCAAACCTCCCGCCGAAAGGGTGCGCGTCAACCGCGTGGTGTTCTGCACCTCGGCGTTACTGATCCTGTCGCTGACCCTGCTGCTCATCGCCGTGCCCGACACTGCCGGCCGTGTGCTAGATGTCGCCCAGTCGTGGCTCACCCGAACCTTCGGCTGGTACTACATGCTGGCGATCTGCGGCTACCTGGTGTTCGTCGTCGCGCTGGCTTTCTCGGATTTCGGCAAGCTCAGGCTGGGCGGCAAGGATGACCAGCCGGACTTCAGCTATGGTGCCTGGGCCGGCATGCTGTTCTCCTCGGGCATCGGCATTTCGCTGCTGTACTTCGGAGCCTCCGAGCCTCTGGATCATTACCTCAACCCACCGGAAGGGGTGCCGTCGAGCATGCAGGCGGCCCGTCATGGCCTGCAACTGACGTTCCTGCACTGGGGGCTGCACGGCTGGGCCATCTATGCATTGGTAGGCCTGGCCGTGGGCTACTTCGCCTATCGTCACAATCAACCGCTGGCGTTGCGCTCGGCCCTGTTCCCGCTGTTCGGCGAGCGCTGGGTCAGGGGCGGCGCAGGCCATGCGGTCGACATCTTCGGCATGTTCGTGACGTTGCTGGGCCTGGTGACCAATCTTGGCATCGGCTCCATGCAGGTGGCCTCGGGCCTGGAGTACCTGTTCGGCATGGAGCACGACCGGACCAACCTGCTGGTGGTGATCCTGGTCATGAGCGGCGTGGCGACCATCGCTGCGGTGTCCGGCGTGGAAAACGGCATTCGCCGGCTGTCCAACCTGAACATCCTGCTGTTCAGTGGCCTGCTGCTGTTCGTGTTGCTCGGTGGCCAGACGCTGCACCTGCTCAATGGCTTGGTGCAGAACGTCGGTGACTACCTCAACGGCTTCGTGCTCAAGACCTTCGACTTGTACGTGTATGGGGACGATGGGGCCAAGTCCGAGCGTTGGCTCGGCCTGTGGACCGTTTTCTACTGGGCCTGGTGGATTTCCTGGGGACCGTTCGTCGGCATGTTCATTGCGCGTATCTCCAAGGGGCGCACGGTGCGCGAACTGGTCGCCGGCGTATTGTTGATTCCGTTGGGCTTCACCTTGGCCTGGCTGTCGATCTTCGGCAACACCGCGCTCGACCTGGTCATCAACCAGGGCGCGGTGGAGCTCGGCAAGACGGCGGTCGAGCAACCCTCGATGGCGATCTACCAGTTGCTCGAGTACTTCCCTGCCGCGCGGATCGTGGTCGGGGTGGCGGTGTTCGTCGGTTTCGTGCTGTTCCTGACACCGGCCGATTCCGGCGCGGTGATGATGGCCAACCTATCCTGCAAGGGCGGCCACGTCGACGAAGACGCACCCAACTGGATGCGGATCTTCTGGGCGGTGATCATCACGCTGGTCACCATTGGTCTGTTGTTCGCGGGGAATTTCGCAGCCATGCAGACCATGGTGGTGCTGGCGGGTCTGCCGTTCTCGGTAGTCCTGGTGCTATTCATGTTCGGCCTGTACAAGGCGATGAAGCAGGATGCCCAGCTCGAGCAGGAGCGCGCCGAGCTGGCTGCCCGCGGTCGCCGCGGCTTCAGTGAGCGGCTGACCCAGCTGGAGCTGCAACCCACCCAGGCCGTGGTCCAGCGCTTCATGGACAAACAGGTCGCCCCGGCGCTGCGCGAAGCGGCGGCGCAGATGAGCAGCCTTGGTTTCGACGTCGAGACGCGTCTGGGGCAGTCACGTGCGCTAATGGGCTTGCGCGTGCCGATGGCCGAGGGTAACCCGTTCGTCTACGAAGTGAGCCTGGATGGGTACCTGGCCGCCTCGAACGAAGCGCCGGTCGATGGCGAGCCCGAGGTACGCCAGCGCTTCTACCGCGCCGAGGTGTACTTGCATGACGGTAGCCAGGAGTACGACCTCATGGGCTTGCGCGGCGAGCAGATCGTGCGTGATGTACTGGACCAGTTCGAAAGTCATCGCCAGGTACTGGGCCGCGTGTATAGCTGATCCTGCTTGAACGGGTACCAGGCCCGGTTCGCCAGAACCGGGCCTTTGCGTTTGGCCGGCAAGCGCGGCTCTCGTCCGACGCTGCCTTATGTACCACCGCCTCGTCGTCAGTTTTGCCCAATGTCTGCTGCTCCGCCGACCAACAGGAGCACTACGCATGACGAATCGATTGGATACCGCCAGGGACTACCAGCAGGCTGTCGCCGCCGAATTCGATGCGCGGCCGACGCTACGCCAGGTGGCTGGCAGCGAGGCGCTGAAAATTCTTGCCGCGACACATCCGGCGGTGGCCGCCGCCAACATGCCCAACGCCGAACCCATGGTGCTGCTGATTCCACAGATCCAGAGCGATGCTTCGCCGTCCTATCCGTACTGGATCCGACGCCCTCTGGTGGACGCCTTGCTCGATGCCTTGCTGCAGGGCAACACGCTCCGGACTCTCGGCGTGGAGGGGGATGAGTTCATGATCGCCTCGAGCGACGAGTATCCGTTCAGGGACGCCCAGGGCCCGCTGCTCGACGAGGCCATCTCGATACAAAAACAGCTCGATGAGCTCGATGCATTGTTAAGAAGACTGGTTCAGACCTTTTGTGATGCTCAGGTCGAGTATTGGGCGCAGGCGAGCAGTCTTGGTGCCAGCCGAGATCGCTGGCTGCAGTTGACGATCAAGTCGGCACTTTTGCAGAACCTTCCGTTGCAAGGACTCGATGATCAGCAGCTGGCCTGTGTCCATGGCTTGCTCCGGGGCGCGAAGGCCAGGCCGACCGTCTTCGCTCTCGAGGCACGGCTCGAATGCGAAGGTGCCAGTCATTGCCTGGTTTTGCCGAACCTGCTGGTGCAGGGCGAGTACGATGAGCGCATGGTCTTGCTGTGGTGCGCCCCGTCGAGCGTGGTGCGCGCGTTCGACTCCTTCGAGGCGTTCGCGGCTGCGCTGCATGACGAACTGGCCGAGCAGTATCGCTTCGACCTGCTGACCTGGACTCGCTACGTGTTGCAGGGCGATCCGTTTGCCCAGCAGTCGGCCTTGCTGCTCGAGGCGATGCTCGATGCGATCCGCACCGTTCGCTACTGGCAGTGCTCCGATGCAGGCACGCTGCAAGCGCTGTTCGCCGTCTTGAGCGATCCGGCCCGGGCCTTCATCGCGGGCTACCGCGCCGTGAGCGAACCATCGCTGCCGGTACCGCCCGGTTTGCGCAACGCTTCGGGCGCCGATGGTTTCGCCTGCCAGGCGATCCTGTTCGAGTTGGCCCTGGCACAAGCCGAATCGGCCGGCTGCTCCTCCCGTGACAGCGTCATGGACTTGCACGGCTATGCAGCCCAGCGCCTGCGTCAAGCGCTGCTGGAGGATCACCCCGATGACGCCAACTACCTTCCCGATGATCTTCTGCTGACCTTGAGCATTGCCCGCGCAACGCCGGGTGGTGCTTCGGTCGGCCCAGGCGATGGCGTCGTGGAGACCGCCAAGGTGAGTCTGGTCGACTATGCCATCGGCAAGCTTGGCCGGTTCCAGGACGCGCTGCTGACGACTGTCGAGCACCGGCACGGGCAGTTGATCATGCATTGGCTGAGCACGCGTTATGTGGACGAGCTGGTACGGCGTGTCGACATCGGCGCAAGCTATCCCGCCTATGTGGCACGAAGCATGGACGAAAGCGAAGGCAAGGCCCAGCGGATCGCCTGTTTCGCCAGGGAGTGGCGTTGCGCGCTACTGTCCGCCGCGCTGGAGGCGAAGTTGGCCGGCAAGCTCGACGAGGCAGCGCTGGGATGCCTGCTGGATTACTGTCGCGGCCATCTGGACCGGGATGTCCCAGGTGTCGTGCTCATGCCGCTGGCATTCAGGCCCGATGCAGATGCAGAGCAAGTGGATACAGTGCGTGGCATGTACGTGCTGTTCTCGGCCGAGCCTGCGATGGTAGTCCTGTACAGGCCGCTGCATGCGCAGGAGCCGATCATGATGTTCCAGAGCCTGGAGGAACTGATGAAGGCAATCGCGACCACGGGCGAGCTGCAGGACAGCGTGCTCGACTGGCTGCCTGAGCAGGCTCGCCGCGTCTATGCCCATGGCGGGTTCCTCGAGCCTCATCCGTTGCAGCCGATCCTCGATGACAGCGCATTGTTGTCGAGAACGGGTCCTGCGGTGCTGCATGCGAGCTTCTGGATGCACGACGTGGATGCGAGGCTCTACCAGGCCAATCGCGACTTGCTGGTCGAGCTCGCGGATCGGCAATCGCTTTCCAATCTGGAAAGACGCTGGGCTCTGCTCGTCCAGGGTGCCTGGCTGCTGTTCGACGTGGCAAGCCTGGTGCTGCGCGGGCCTGCCGCGGTAGTCGCCTGGCTGGTACAGGGCGTGGCGGCGTTGCAGAGCGACCTGCCGGCCATTACCCAGGGCAGTACCTTCGAACGCTCCGCCGCGATCGTCGATCTGCTGCTCGGCCTGGGCATGATCCTGCTTCACGCCAGGCTGCCCAGGCGCAGTTCCTCCAGCACGTTCCTGGCGGCCAGCACCACGGCGCTTGGCATGATGCCCCGACCGCGACTGACCGTTGGCCAGAGCAAGGCAATGTCACGGCAAGGCGGTCTGCGGCCGGCGCAGGCCCTGGCCGCCCGGCCCGGCATGCACCTGGATTTTTCCTGGCGCGGTGCGCAGGGCTTCAATGCGCTTGCTGCCGCGCAGCGTGAGCGGCTACGCGGGCTGCGTTCGGCCATCGACCTGCGTGGCGCAGCCTTGGAGGATTCCGGCTTGTACAAGGTGGGCGAGCAGTTGTACGTCGCCATGATGAGCGATGTCTACGCTGTCGAGCGGTCCGAAAGCGGTGTTCGCGTGATCGGCGCACAAGGCGAAACGGGGCCATGGCTTCGTTTCGCGTTCGGGGCGTGGCGTGTCGATGCAGCCTTGCGTCTGCGCGGCGGCATGCCCAAGAGCCGCGTGCAGCTCAGAAGGGAGCAGAATCAACAGCGTCTCGAAGCGCTCAAGCACAAGGAAGCCGGCCTAATCCAACAGCGCAACGCGCTGGCCAAGACCTTGGGCGCACACCGCAACGTGCTCATGGACAAGGCGGCGCAGATCCTGGATCTCGAAGCCGTGGCGAATCCGGGTGACTTGCAAGTCAGGGAGCTTGCCTTGCTCAAGGATCTGCAAAAGCGCATCAGGGAAACCGTCGTTTACGATCTCAAGGCCCTGATCGATCACGGACTGGTGCATGACCAGACCGTGGCCGAAATCTTCACGCTCAGGCATGGCGAACAGCTGCTCGACGAGGCCGTCAAGACGCATCGCAGCGAGCTGCGGCAGGAGCTGCTGGAATACTGCGAGGTCTTCTACAACGAGATGGTGTCGCTGATCAACGCGGAAAGCCTCGACCAGTTGGCTGATGCGATCGCCATCCATCCCGAGGACGAAGCGGAGATCCAGCAGTACAAGCGCTACCGGGACGCGCTGGAGAAAGTGGTGAAGTGGGAAGCTGACCTGGTCGAGGTGTCCGGCCATTTCGATCGCCTACTGGAAGAGACGCTCAACGATCATTCGATCGTCTTCAGGCATGCCGAGAGCGGTACCAGGGTGTCCAAGCAGCAACGGCTGTCGGAGATCATCGAGAGGCGTCGACTCAATGCCGTCGACCTGGAGTTCCGTCTGCTGCTGGATCTGGGCGAGCTGAGCATCGATCGGCTGGCTGGAGCCGATGAGCGCACGCTCAGGAAGTTCGAGGCTCATCTGGCCGGCGATGCGCTGCACAGCGCAGGTGTGGCGCACGGTGAGCTGGCCGGCAGCGAACTGGGGCTCGAAGAGCGGATCAGCGTCCTCAACGGTGTGCTGGAAGCCTATGAGGAAGCTGCCGTATCGGCGGACTACCTGGGCAGCATAGCCACGCAGACCATTCGTGCGGACAAGCTCGAGCTCTATTGCAAGACGCTGGAAAGGCTCAAGGGCCATGCGGAAAGAGAACTCGAGGAAGCGGTGCGGGAGAAGGAACTGGCTACGCCTCGGCTCAGTCGCCCAGCGATCTATGCAAGTCGCGGAGGCAGGCGTCGGGTGGTCAGGACCCAGCGCGGGCGCAGCGTGGTCGGAACCGAGGTCGTGATAGACGGCATTTCCGTGGTGCAACAGCGTGACTCACGCACCAACCGGGTACTCAAGACCTTTCACCGGCACGGCTCGGAGTGGCTGGAAGATGCAGGCAGCGCGGTGGAGACGCCTGGAACGGGTCAGGAGCCTGATGCCTTGCGCCAACGGGGGCAGGCCTTGATAGCCGAGGTCGAGTCGGTCATCCGCCTGGCCCGCAAGTACGTCAGGACGGATGAACCGCATGGGCTGTCATCGGTCATCGACCTGCATGTGGAAAAGCTGCTCGAGGTGCAGATGAAGCTGCCACGTGGAGAGCTCGACGCGGCCTTGCAACGTGCCCTGGCAGAGGCCATCGAGCGCCTGCAGGCCGCACGCCGCGACCTGCTGATCGGGCTTTACCTGGCGACCAGCCATCCGACGGCCCAAAGCCTGCGCTTTCTCCATGAGCATGGCCAGGTGACCATCACGCGCGCGGGTGCGCGCAGGGCGCTGGGGCCGAACGACTATCTGGATGTCTACCAGATCCGCCGCCAGCCGGCGCCGGGGCAGTCCAGGGGCGAAGGTCTCTGGGAGGCGCATTTCCACTATCTCGAGGCGAGCGCACCGGCCCGGGCATTTCGCAAGGGGCACCTGAAACTGTGGTCGCAGCGCAATCTCGGGCGCGAAGCGCAGTTGCGCGCAGCGTCGACGGGCAGGGACCTGCTGGCCATCTACCGGGGGGACTTGCGGCCCGAACAGGTCGAGGGGCTGATTCCCTTCGAATGATCGGCGCTGTCCCGGCTCAGCGCCCGGGGTACAGACCATGTCGACCATGGGCTGGCATGGCCAGGTTGCCGCGCTCGGCGATCATCTGGCGGATCTCGATCCATTCGATGCCCTGGCTCGCGAGGCGGGGCAGTTCTCGTTCCAGAACCGCGAGGGTCTGCGGGTAGGGATGACCGATCAGCACGGCGGAGCCTTGCCTGCGCGCCAGCTCGATGCCGAGGCGCAACTGCGCCAGGATGGCTTCGGGCGTGCGCACGTCATCGAGAAACACATCGCGGGACACATGGGCCAGGCCGATCGCCTGGGCCTTGGCCGCGGCGACGGTGGCCGCGCTGGTGCGACTGTCGACGAAGAACAGTCCGCGTCCTTGCAGCTCGCGCATCAGCCAGGCCATCGGCGCGGCCTGCGAGGTCATGCGGCTGCCCATGTGATTGTTGAGACCTGCGGCGAACGGCACTTTCGCCAAGGCCGCGTCCAGTCGTCGCGACAGCGCTTCGACCGGCGCGCCTGGATGCCAGGCGTAAGGGCCGGTCGCCGGCTCCATGGGCATGTGCAGGATCACGGTCCTGCCGGCCTTGTGCGCCTGGCGGGCGAAATTGGTGGCGTGGGGCGTATCGGGCATGATCGCCACGGCCACCGGGCCCGGTAGCGCCAGGACCCGGTTGTCGCGCTCGATGTTCTGGCCCAGGTCATCGATGATCAGGCTCAGGTAGGCCTTGGTGGGCGCGGGCGCAGCGTGGGCACTACCCGCCAGCAGCACGGCCAGCAGCAACGACATCAGGCGCATGGGGCGATTCAACTGCCTTTGGTGATGTTCAGGCCCTTGAGCAGGCTCAGGGCCTGGCTGAGCTGGAAGTCATCGTCCTGTGGTCGTTGCTTGCGCTTGCCGCCACCGGACGGCCGATCGGCACCGCCGTTGCCGTTGCCCAGGTGGCCTTGCAGGTCGGCCTCCTTGAAGTTTTCCAGGTCGGCCTCGGCGGTGAGCTTGGCCGGACGCACCTCGATGTCCGGAACGATGCCCTGGGCCTGGATGGAGCGCCCATTGGGCGTGAAGTACAGCGCAGTGGTCAGCTTGAGCGCACGGTCATTGTTCAGCGGCAGCACGGTCTGCACCGAGCCTTTGCCGAAACTGTCGGTACCCATCAGCACCGCACGCTTCTGGTCCTGCAAGGCGCCGGCGACGATTTCCGAGGCCGAGGCACTGCCACCGTTGATCAGCACCACCATCGGCACGCCTTCGCTGGCGTCGGCGGCATCGGCGGAGAAGCGCAGCTCGGAGTTGGCGATGCGCCCCTTGGTATAGACGATCAGCCCCTTGGTCAGGAAATGGTCGGCCACTTCGACCGCCGACTGCAGCACGCCGCCTGGGTTGTTGCGCAGGTCCAGGACGATGCCGCGCAGCTTCTTGCCGTTGTCCTTGCGCAGCCTGGCCAGTGCCTTGCCGACCTCTTCGCCGGTCTTGACCTGGAACTGGGTGACGCGAATGTAGCCGTAGTCGCTTTCCAGCAGCTGGCTCTTGACGCTCTTGACCTGAATGACCGCACGGGCCAGCGTCACGTCGAACGGACTGCCGCCGTCGCGAACCAGGGTCAAGGTGATCTTTTCGCCGATCTTGCCTCGCATCTTGTCCACGGCCTCGGTCATGGACTGGCCGCGGGTCGGTTGGCCATTGATCTTGACGATCAGGTCACCCGCCTGGATCCCGGCACGCGAAGCCGGCGTGTCGTCGATTGGCGAAACCACCTTGACGAAGTTGTCCTCCATGCCGACCTCGATTCCCAGGCCACCGAACTCGCCGCTGGTGCTTTCCTGCAGCTCTTGGAAATCCTCGGGGCCGAGATAGGCCGAGTGCGGGTCCAGGTTGCTGAGCATGCCCTTGATGGCGTTTTCCAGCAGAGTCTTGTCGTCGACCGGCTCCACGTAGGCGGCCTTGATGCGGTCCATGACTTCGGCGAAGGTGCGCAGTTCATCCAGCGGCAGTGGCGCCTTGGCGGTGACCTCGGTGGCCGGGACCGAAGCCGACCTGGCCGGCTCGGCGGCGAGGGCGGCTGGCCCACCGAGCGCCAGGGTCATGGCCAGGGCCAGTTGAGAGAGGCGAGGCGAATGCAACATGTCGAACGAACTCCTGATCCTGGTATCGCTCCCGCGGGAGCATCGGTGCGGCCAGTGCCTGCGTCACACCGTCTGATGAACGAATACGCCTTCTAACCTCGACACCATTGCGCCGGATCGCTCGGGCGGCCCTGCTGGCGGATGGCGAAGTACAGCCCCGCGCTTTCCTGGCCACCACTGTTGCCTACGGTGGAAATCGCTTCGCCGGCCTTGACGATGTCGCCAGCGCTCTTGAGCAGGCTCTGGTTGTGGCCATACAGGCTCAGGTAGCCATTGCCGTGATCGAGGATGACCAGAAGCCCGGCACCGCGCAACCAGTCGGCGAAGACCACGCGCCCGCCATGTACGGCACGTACCCGGCTGCCCAGTGGCGCGCCGATCATCACGCCATCCCACTTGGCCCTGGAGTCGCCACCTCGGGCATCGCCGAAGCGCGCCAGCAATCGACCATCGACCGGCCATGGAAGTTTTCCCCGCGCGGCAGAAAAAGCACCGCCATAGGTCTCGCCACCACTGCTCACCCGCGGGCCGGCGGCGCTGCGTGGCGGGCGCGGCGTCTCGGCGTCGCGGCTGGCCAGTGCCTCGCGCTCGCGTCTTTCCCGTTCCTGGCGAGCGAGCAATGCACGCTGGCGCGCTTGCTCGGCTTCGCGAGCCTGGCGGGCCAAGGTTTCCTCGATGGTCTTGAGCACGCGGCTCAGTTGCGCCTGGTCCTGCTGGCGGGCCTGCAGCTTGCGATCGCGGTCCTTCATGTCGTTGTCGAGCCTGGCCAGCACCTGCCTGCGCTCGCTGCGTACCTGTTCGAGTTCCTGGCGACGGCTGTCGAGGTTGCCGCGCTGGGCCAGCAACTGGGCTTGCTGGCGAGCGATGTCCTGCTCGACGCCGGCCAGCTCGTGCAGCGTCTCGTTGAAGGCGTGCAACTGTTCCAGCCGCGCCTTGCTCAGGTAGTCGTAGTAGGTCAGGGTGCGAGCGAACTTCTCCGGGTTCTGCTGGTTGAGCAGCAGCTTGAGGTATTCCTCACGGCCGTTCTGATAAGCGGAACGGGCCTGGATGGCGATCAGCCTCTGCTGCTCAATGCGTGCGCTCTGGAGTTTTTTTTTCTCGATATCAAGGCGCTCCAGCTCGCCTTCGGTCTTTTTTAGCTCTTGCTGCAGTGCCTCCACCTGTTGCTCGAGCTTGCCGATGTCGGTCTCGGTGGTCTTGAGGTCCTTCTGCACGCCGGATTTCTCTGCCTGCAGCTTGTCGAGCACTTTCTTGAGTTCGGCGATATCCTGACGCGTGGCTTCCAGCTGTTGCTGGGTCTGCGCGCGCTCGTCGGCGAACGCCGGGCTCAGCAGGCAGGTCAGGGCGAGAGGGATCAGGGCGCGAAGCATGGACTGGGCATACCGGGGATGGAGTTCGGCCTAGTATGCCCGCCATGGCGCGCAAAAAAAACGCTTCGCTGTATCAGCGGCACGCCTGCGGTCGCCAATGCGAAGACCAGAGACGAATCAGTGCGCTGGCCGGTATGCCCGTTCCGCATCGACCGGCCGCGATGGGGGCGCGACGCCCCCGCGAGGCTGATCAGGCATCGACCAGGATCGAGCTCCCGGTCATCTCCGCGGGCTTTTCCAGCCCCAGCAGCTTGAGCATGGTCGGTGCCACGTCGGCCAGCACGCCACCCTCGCGAACCTTGAGGTTGCGCTTGCCGACGTAGATGAACGGTACCGGCTCGGTGGTGTGCGCCGTATGCGCCTGTCCGGTGCACTCATCTTCCATCTGCTCGACATTGCCGTGGTCGGCAGTGATCAGCGCCTCGCCACCGACTTTCTCGAGCGCCTCGACGATGCGGCCCACGCAGGTGTCGAGCGCCTCGACCGCCTTGACTGCCGCTTCGAACACGCCCGTGTGGCCAACCATGTCGCCGTTGGCGTAGTTGACCACGATCACGTCGAAGCGCTGCTGCTCGATGGCCTCGACGATACGGTCGGTCACCTGCGGGGCATTCATCTCCGGCTGCAGGTCATAGGTGGCGACCTTCGGCGATGGGATCAGGATGCGCTCCTCGCCTTCGAACGGTTCCTCGCGACCACCCGAGAAGAAGAAGGTGACATGGGCGTACTTCTCGGTCTCGGCGATCCGCAGCTGGGTCTTGCCATGCTTGGCCAGGTATTCGCCCAGGACGTTGTCCAGACTCGCCGGAGCGAACGCCGCTGGCGCCGGGATCTTGGCCGAATACTGGGTCAGGCCGATGAAGGCGGCGAGCTTGGGCATCCGCGCACGCGGGAACTCGGCGAAGTCGGGCTCGACGAACACGCGTGACAGCTCGCGGGCACGGTCGGCGCGGAAGTTCATGAACACCACGGCGTCGCCGTCCTCGACCTTGGCCGCCTCGCCGATGCGCGTGGCCTTGACGAACTCGTCGCTCTCGTCGCGCGCATAAGCCGCTTCGAGGCCGGCGAGAGCGCTGTCGGCGCTGTATTCGGCCACGCTGTCGACGATCAGGTCGTAGGCTGCGCTGACACGCTCCCAGCGGTTGTCGCGGTCCATGGCGAAATAGCGGCCGATCAGGCTGGCGATACGGCCCTTGCCCAGGCGCGCGAAGGTGTCGTCGAGCAGCTCGATGGAAGCCTTGGCACTGCGGGGTGCGGTATCGCGGCCATCGAGGAAGGCATGCAGGTAGATCTTTTCGGCGCCGCGGCGCGCAGCCAGCTCGACCATCGCCACCAGATGGTCCTGATGGCTATGCACGCCACCGTCGGACAGCAGCCCGAGCACGTGGACCGCCTTGCCAGCTGCCACGGCCTTGTCCACCGCTTCGGTGAGCACCGGGTTGTCGAAGAAATCGCCATCGCGGATGGCCTTGGTCACTCGCGTGAAGTCCTGGTACACCACGCGCCCTGCGCCAAGGTTCATGTGCCCGACTTCCGAGTTGCCCATCTGGCCGTCCGGCAACCCGACATCCATGCCGGAGCCGGAAATCAGGCCATGCGGCCGGGTTGCGCGCAGGCGATCGTAGACCGGCGTGCTGGCCGCGTGGATGGCGTTGTATTCAGGGCTTTCGCTGTGGCCGAATCCATCCAGGATGATCAGGACCAGGGGTTTGGGCGTGCTCGTCATCGATCCCACTCGCGCTTGTCAAAGATGATAAAGACACGCATTTTAGGGCAAATTCGCCAAGGTTGACGAATATTCCTCCTGCATTCGGGCAGGTACCGACAAACTGCCGGTCGTCGAGAGCCCGACCTGTCCTTCGGACTTTGGCCCATCTGGGGCGAAGTGTATACTGGCCGGCATTTTCAATCGCCTGGAACACCCCGATGGTTGCTAACCTGATTCAATTCGCGACAAACCACTTCATTCTGGTGGCGATCTTCTTCGTTCTGCTGATCCTGCTGTTGGTCAATGAAATCCGTCGCGGCGGTCAGAGCCTGAGCAACGGCCAGCTGACCGCGCTGGTCAACGCCGACAAGGGCGTGGTCATCGACATCCGCCCGGCCAAGGAGTACGCCACCGGCCATATCGTCGGCGCGCTCAACATCCCGCAGGACAAGTTGGCCAAGCGCATGCCCGAGCTGGAGAAACACAAGTCCAAGACCTTGATCCTGGTCGACAGCATGGGCCAGCATTCCGGTACGCTCTGCCGCGAGCTGCTCAAGTCCGGCTTCACCGCAGCCAAGCTCAGTGGCGGTGTATCCAGCTGGAAAGCCGACAACCTGCCATTGGTGAAGTGATATGAAACCCGTCATCGTCTATTCCAGCGACTATTGCCCCTATTGCATCCGCGCCAAGCAGCTGCTCAACAGCAAAGGCGTCGCCTTCGAGGAAATCCGGGTCGACGGCAAGCCGCAGCTGCGCGCCGAGATGAGCCAGAAGGCAGGCCGCACCTCGGTTCCGCAGATCTGGATAGGCGACACCCATGTCGGCGGTTGCGATGACCTCTTTGCCCTCGAGCGGGCCGGCAAGCTTGACGGCTTGCTCCAGGCCTGACGCACGTTCGCCCCAAACATCAGAAAGGATCTGCCATGACCGACCAACAGAACAACGGCGCAGCCGAAGACAACTCCCCGCAATTCTCGATGCAGCGCATCTATGTGCGCGACCTTTCGTTCGAGGCACCGAAAAGCCCGGCGATCTTCCGCCAGCAATGGGAACCGAGTGTTTCGCTGGACCTCAACACCAAGCAGAAGACGCTCGAGGGCGACTTCCACGAAGTGGTGCTGACCCTTTCGGTTACCGTCAAGAACGGCGAGGAAGTGGCCTTCATCGCCGAAGTCCAGCAGGCCGGCATCTTCCTGATCAAAAACCTTGACGCGGCCTCGATGAGCCACACCCTGGGTGCGTTCTGCCCGAACATCTTGTTCCCGTACGCACGCGAGACCCTCGACAGCCTGGTCACCCGTGGCTCGTTCCCGGCGTTGATGCTTTCGCCGGTCAACTTCGACGCCCTGTATGCCCAGGAAATGCAGCGCATGCAGGAAGCTGGCGAGGCACCGTCGCTGCAGTGACGTGACGCCGCGTGCTGGGCAGAAAAGCGCCTTGCGGGGCGCTTTTTTCATGGCCGTCGGACAGGGACCCGGTGCTTGCGGCAGGTTCAGGCAAAGCCTTGTTGGCGCCAGGCCTCGTAGACCGTCACGGCCACGGTGTTGGACAGGTTCAGGCTTCTGCATCCTGGCTGCATCGGCAGGCGTAGACGCTGCTGCGCGGGCAGGTTGTCGAGGATCTCGGTGGGCAGCCCACGGCTTTCCGGGCCGAACAACAAGGCATCGCCTGGCTGGAAGGCGACTTCATGGTACGGATGCGAGGCTTTGGTGGTGAAGGCGAACAGGCGTGGCTGGCCGAGGCTTTCCAGGCAGGCGGCCAGGCTCTCGTGACGCTTGAGCGTGGCATACTCATGGTAGTCCAGCCCGGCGCGGCGCAAGCGCTTGTCGTCCAGCTCGAAGCCGAGCGGCTCGATCAGGTGCAGGTCGCAGCCGCTGTTGGCACAGAGCCGGATGATGTTGCCGGTGTTGGGCGGGATTTCTGGTTGAAAAAGGATGACATGAAACATGCACGGCTCCAGGCATGAAGATGACGCGCATTCTACCCCTGAACCGGACCCGCGTTCTAAAGCCTGGCCACGGGTGCTGCTCTCCCTGGCCCTGTTCGGCATGCTGGTGGGCTTGATGATTGGCCGCCTGACCGCGCCCGAGCCACGACTGCTGGAGCGTGTCGAGGTCGTCGAGAGTGGCTTGGACCTGTGGTTCAACGAGGCGCCGAAGCTGCATGGCGAAACGGTGGATGGCACCTTGGCGCTGGTGTTCGAAGCCCAAGGCAAGGCGCGCCGTGGACAGTTGCGCATGCAAGGCAAGCCGGTTGGCTGGCAACTGCGCGAGAGCGACCATGGCATGCTGTTGACGGTGGTCGCCGCGCGTCCTCTGCAGGGCGAATGGAGCCTTGCAGAGGAGGCGGGGCGCTGGCGGGTGCAGGTGAGGCTGCACGAATAAAAGAGGGGATATCCTGGCCTGCCTGTACCAGGGTCCCCGAAACTGGAGATACCTGACTTAATGCAGGTGCCGTGCCAGTTTCGCAATGGCCCTGTAATCAGGGTTTGCGGGTTGTCGCAGGGGAGGGCCAGGGGAAATATTGCCTTCTGGCAGTGCAGCAGGCACAGGATCGGTGCAATGTGGCTGGAATCACACCCGCTAGAGCGGTGGCCGCCGGACCGGCCGCGATGGCCCGCAACGCGGCCCCAGGGTCTGCCAGACCTCTCGCCGACACGGCCCGCACGGGAGCAATTGGCTTTCTAGTCTGCGGATCTTGGGACCGCTCGTGCCCTGTCGCGGCACAGCGGCCGTTACACGCGAGGTGTGCTTCCAGCGCCATCGGTGGGTGTTTGCAGCGCGCGACGCGAAACAATCGCTCGGATCCACCTCGATCCCGACGGCTCAATGTTACTCGCCATCGTCTTCGTCCGTGCCATCGACCTTCATGCCCAGTTCCTTGATCTTGCGTGTCAAGGTATTGCGGCCCCAGCCCAGCAGCACGGCGGCATCGCGGCGGCGGCCGGCGGTGTGCTTCAGGGCGGTCTCGATCATGATGCGCTCGAAGCTGGGCACGGCGCTGTCCAGCAGGTTGGACTGGCCACGCGCAAGCGCCTGGTCTGCCCACTGGCGCAAGGCTTGCTCCCAATTGGTCACCGGTGCGGTGTCCTGCGGCAGGTTCAATAGCTCCGGTGGCAGGTCGCCGATCAGCACTTCGCGGCCAGAGGCCATGACCGTGATCCAGCGGCAGGTGTTTTCCAGCTGACGGACGTTGCCTGGCCAGGGCAGGTTGCGCATGAACGCCTCGGTTTCCGGCTTGAGCAGCTTGGGCTCGACCGCCAGTTCCTGGGCGGCGCGCCCGAGGAAGTGACGAGCCAGGGTAGGGATGTCTTCACGCCGGTCGGCCAAGCGCGGGATATGGATACGGATCACGTTCAGGCGATGGAACAGGTCCTCGCGGAACTTGCCGGCCTGGACCAAGGTTTCCAGGTTCTGGTGAGTGGCCGCGATGATACGCACATCGACCTTCACCGGTACATGCCCGCCGACCCGATAAAACTCGCCATCGGCCAGGACCCGCAACAGTCGCGTCTGGGTATCGGCGGGCATGTCGCCGATTTCGTCGAGGAACAGCGTCCCGCCGTCGGCTTGCTCGAAGCGTCCGCGGCGCAGGTTGGCCGCGCCGGTGAAGGCGCCTTTTTCGTGCCCGAACAGCTCGGACTCCATCAGGTCCTTGGGAATGGCTGCCATGTTCAGGGCGATGAACGGAGAGGCAGCCCTCGGGCTGTGTCGGTGCAGGGCATGGGCGACCAGCTCCTTGCCGGTACCGGACTCGCCGTTGATCAGCACGGTGATGTTGGAATGACTGAGTCGGCCGATGGCCCGGAACACTTCCTGCATTGCCGGAGCCTCGCCGATGATTTCCGGGGTGCGGGCCAGGCTGGGTGGCGCGGCGAGACCTTGCTGTTCCTGGGCATGCTGGTTGGCGCGCTTGACCAGCGAGACGGCTTCGTCGACGTCGAACGGCTTGGGCAGGTACTCGAACGCCCCGCCCTGGTAGGACGCCACGGCGCTGTCAAGGTCGGAATGGGCGGTCATGATGATGACCGGCAGGCGGGGATGCTGCTCACGGATCTGGGCCAGCAGGTCCAGGCCACTGGTGCCAGGCATGCGGATATCGGAAATGATCACGTCCGGTTGCTGTCTGGCCAGGCGGCCCATGACCCCGTCGGCGCTGTCGAAGCTCTGGGTGGTCATGCCTTCCTGTTGCAGGGCTTTTTCCAGGACCCAGCGGATCGAGCGGTCGTCGTCGACGATCCAGACGGTTTCACTTCGGCTCATGAGGCTGTGGCTCCTTGTTCCAGGGGCAGGAAGATCGAGAAGGTGGTATGCCCGGGATGGCTCTCGCATTCGATCAGACCCTGGTGCTGGCTGATGATGTTCTGGGTGATGGCCAGGCCCAGCCCGGTGCCGTCCGGGCGTCCGCTGACCATGGGATAGAAGAGGGTGTCCTGCAGTTCCGGGGCAATGCCAGGGCCGTTGTCGATGATCTCGACACGAGCCACCAGGCGGTGCCGCGTGTGACCGATGGTGAACTGCCGCATGGCCCGGCTGCGCAAGGTGATGCGCCCCAGGCGCAATTCGTTCTGGCCGCCGATGGCCTGCATGGCGTTGCGCACGATGTTGAGCACGGCCTGGATCATCTGCTCGCGATCGATGAGGACATCCGGCAGGCTCGGGTCGTAGTCGCGGGCCAAGGTGATGCCGCCCTGGCTTTCCGCTTCCACGAGGCTGCAGACACGCTCGAGCACTTCATGAATGTTGGTCAGCGCCAGGGAAGGCAGCTTGTTCGAGCCGAGCATGCGGTCGACCAGATTGCGCAGGCGGTCCGCCTCTTCGATGATCACGTTGGTGTAGTCGCGCAGTTCGGCGCTGGGCAGCTCTCGGGCCAGCAACTGCGCGGCCCCGCGGATACCACCCAGGGGGTTCTTGATCTCGTGGGCCAGGCCACGGACCAGCATCTTGGTGGTTTCCTGCTTGGAGAGCTGGGCTTCTTCCTTGGTGATGCGCAGCAGCCGGTCGCGCGGATGAACCTCGATCAGCAGCAACGTCTGGCCCTGGTTCAGGATTGGCGTGACGGCGTAGTCCACGGTGAGGGTCTGCCCCGTCAACGATGTCAGCTGGGCCTCGCGCTTGGTGAAAGGGTGCGCCTGCTCGACGGCCTGGCGCAGCGAGTTGAGTGCCTCGGCCGACTCGGTGAACAGCTCGCTGATGAACTGGCCATGGCTGCGTTGGCCGCTGACGGCCAGCAGCATTTCCGCGGCCGGGTTCATGTACTCCAGGCGCAAGGCGCCGTCGAGCAGGAGGGTCGCGGTGGTCAGGTTGTCCAGCAAGAGACGGTGCAGTGCATCGCTGATGGTCATGGGGCGTCGTTGACCTCTTTTGGCACATGGATGCCTCGGTATGGACCGTAGGCGAACGCGCCGACAATCCGCTGATGCTGGAAAAATGCAAGAACCAAACCAAGGCTCCGAAACGAAGCGAGGTTTTTAGGAAAAGACCTCTATTCGGGCATGTCCCAGTGTCGAAGGCCCTGACGGCATGACAAGACGCCCCGTAATGAATTTTCTAGCCATGGAAGTAGTCGGAGAATGCACTATTTTGGAGCATTTTCGGCCAAGTGAGCTTGGCAAAGTCGTCCAGTGGCACGGGCCAGCGCAACCTGCCTGAGCATGTCGTCCGAACGCTCTGCCAAGGCAGCGGCCAGTCGCTCCTGGCATTGCGGCCAGCTCTGCTGGTCGAAGCGGGCAAGCTCGTCAAGCAGTTGGTGCTGCAATCGGTCCAGTCGCGGGCGCAAGACCTGGCCCAGGTCCTGCCGCTCGAGGGCCGGCGCTTCACCCAGGGCATGCCAGCGCGACAGCAAGGTGTACTGCACCAGCTTGCTGGCTTCCATCTGGTCGACGAAAAAGTCTTCTGCCCGATCAGGCGCCAGGTCATGGTCGGCTGCTGCCAGGCGAACCGCGGCGATGACCTGGCGCTCCCGTTCGCTGGCCTGGACCGGCTGGCCAAGGTCCCATTTGTGCAATGCAACGATATCGGCCAGTTCCAGGCGTCGCTCGATGGTATCAAGCAGGGGCGTGATGGTTGGGTCGGCAGGTGCGGTAGTGGCGCAGCCAGCCAGGGCGAAAAGAACAAGCGAGCAGGCAGGAAAGGTCGGGCGCATGATGGAAACTCCAGGTCAGAAGTTCCGAGTCTGCTCCGTGGATCAGGCCATACCAGTCGGCGCTTTCCCGTATGCTTGTCCGAAAAGCAAGAACGGCCTCCAATGGAGGCCGCTCGCGGATGCATCGAACGCCTGGCGTCGCCTACATCAGACGCTGTAGTACAGGTCGTACTCCAACGGGTGGACGAAGGTGCGGACCTTGATCTCTTCCTCGGACTTCAGCTCGATGTAGGCATCGATGAAGTCGTCGGAGAACACGCCGCCCTTGGTCAGGAATGCACGGCCCTTGTCCAGTTCTTCCAGGGCTTCCTTCAGGCTGCCACAGACCTGCGGGATTTCCTTGGCCTCTTCCGGTGGCAGGTCGTACAGGTTCTTGTCGGCGGCATCGCCAGGGTGAATCTTGTTCTGGATGCCATCCAGGCCGGCCATCAGCAGGGCGGCGAAGCACAGGTACGGGTTGGCGGCCGGATCCGGGAAGCGGGCTTCGATGCGGCGGGCTTTCGGGCTGGACACGTACGGGATGCGGATCGAGGCCGAACGGTTGCGTGCCGAGTAGGCCAGCATGACCGGGGCTTCGAAGCCTGGCACCAGGCGCTTGTAGGAGTTGGTGGACGGGTTGGTGAAGCCGTTCAGGGCCTTGCCATGCTTGATGATGCCGCCGATGAAGTACAGGGCGGTATCGGACAGGCCGGCGTAGCCTTCGCCAGCGAAGGTGTTCTTGCCTTCCTTGGAGATGGACATGTGCACGTGCATGCCCGAGCCGTTGTCGCCATACAGTGGCTTGGGCATGAAGGTCGCGGTGCGGCCATAGGCATCGGCGACGTTGTGTACGCAGTACTTGAGAGTCTGTACTTCGTCAGCCTTGGCCACGAGGGTGTTGAACTTGACGCCGATCTCGTTCTGGCCGGCAGTCGCTACCTCGTGGTGGTGCACTTCGACGACCTGGCCCATCTCTTCCAGGGCATTGCACATGGCAGTGCGGATTTCATGATCGTGGTCGACCGGCGGCAGGGGGAAGTAGCCGCCCTTGACGCCCGGACGGTGGCCCTTGTTGCCACCTTCGACGGCCTGGTCGGTCATCCAGGAGCCCTGCTCGGAGTAGATCTTGAACATGGCGCCGGAAATGTCGGACTTGAACTTCACTTCGTCGAAGATGAAGAACTCCGGCTCCGGGCCGACGAAGACGGTGTCGCCGATGCCGGTGGACTTCAGGTATTCCTCGGCGCGACGGGCGATGGCGCGCGGATCGCGGTCGTAGCCCTGCATGGTGGAAGGCTCGATCACGTCGCAGACGAGGATCAGGGTCGGTTCTTCGGTGAACGGGTCCAGCACGGCGGTACTGTCATCCGGCAGCAGGATCATGTCGGAAGCTTCGATGCCCTTCCAGCCTTCGATGGAGGAACCGTCGAACATCTTGCCAGCTTCGAAGAAGTCGTCTTCCAGTGCATCGCGAGCTGGCATGGTGACGTGTTGCTGCTTGCCTTTGGTGTCCGTGAAACGCAGATCAATCCACTTGACGTCATGATCCTTGATGAGTTGAACCGACTTCGACATGTTGTCCTCCGGATGGTCTAGGGCACGGTGGGCCGCTACCCTGGAAAAAGGTTGCCGCTGGGCGCGCATAGTCGGCCAAGCTTACCTGCCTCACAAGGGAGCAAATTGCATGCCAGTGCCCGAAAATGGCCAGGTTGCGCCATGTACGTGCTTGCGCACGGCATCTCGGTGCAAAACGGCCGACTGGATGCACCCTTTGGATGCATTCAAGGCAACATGCGCACCAAAAAAGTGCCATGCCTGCCGTCTGTACAAAAGTTGCTCAAAGCTTGAGCAATTTCCGCTATAATTCGCGCCCCCCATTTTCGGCAGGCATGCGCGCGCTGTTTTCATGAAACTCATCGTCAAAGTCTTTCCAGAAATCACGATCAAGAGCCGGCCGGTGCGCAAGCGCTTTATCCGCCAGCTCGGCAAGAACATTCGTACCGTGCTCAAGGATCTCGATCCGCAGCTCGCGGTCGAGGGTGTCTGGGATAATCTCGAGGTGAACACCTGCGTCGAGGATGAAAAGGTTCAGCGCGAAATGATCGAGCGCATGACCTGCATGCCCGGCATCGCGCACTTCCTGCAGGTCGAGGAATACCCGCTGGGCGACTTCGACGATATCGTCGCCAAGTGCCGGGAGCACTTCGGCCACCTGCTGGCCGGCAAGCGCTTCGCCGTTCGCTGCAAGCGCGGTGGCCATCATGGTTTCACCTCGATGGACGTCGACCGTTATGTCGGTAGCCAGCTGCGTCAGCAGTGCGGTGCCGCCGGCATCGACCTGAAACATCCCGAGGTCGAAGTGCGCCTGGAAATCCGTGACCAACGCCTGTATGTGGTGCATACCCGCCATCCAGGCATCGGCGGTTATCCGCTGGGCGCCCTCGAGCAGACCCTGGTGCTGATGTCCGGCGGCTTCGATTCCACCGTCGCGGCCTACCAGATGATGCGCCGCGGGCTGATGACGCACTTCTGCTTCTTCAACCTCGGCGGCCGAGCCCACGAGCTGGGCGTGATGGAAGTGGCCCACTACCTGTGGAAGAAATTCGGCAGCAGCCAGCGCGTGCTGTTCATCAGCGTGCCCTTCGAGGAGGTGATCGGCGAGATCCTCGGCAAGGTCGACAACAGCTACATGGGTGTCACGCTCAAGCGCATGATGCTGCGCGCCTCGGCGCGCCTGGCCGATCGCCTGGAAATCGACGCGCTGGTCACCGGCGAGGCCATCTCCCAGGTATCCAGCCAGACCCTGCCGAACCTCGCCGTGATCGATCAGGCTACCGACAAGCTGGTGCTGCGTCCGTTGCTGGCCAGCCACAAGCAGGACATCATCGATACCGCCTACCAGATCGGCACCGCCGAATTCGCCAAGCACATGCCTGAATACTGCGGCGTGATCTCGGTGAACCCGACCACCTGCGCCAAGCCGCACCGGGTCGCCCGCGAGGAAGAGCAGTTCGACATGGCCGTGCTCGAGCGCGCCCTGGAGCGCGCCCGCTTCATCTCGATCGACAATGTCATCGACGAACTGGGCAAGGACGTGGAGATCGAGGAAGTCGCCGAGGCCCTGCCAGGGCAGATCGTGATCGACATCCGCCATCCCGATGCCCAGGAAGACGAGCCGCTGGTGCTCGAGGGCGTCGAAGTGCAGGCGTTGCCGTTCTACGCGATCAACAGCCGCTTCAAGCAGCTCGATGCCAACCGCCAGTACCTGCTTTATTGCGACAAGGGCGTCATGAGCCGCCTGCATGCGCATCATCTGCTCAGTGAGGGACATGCCAATGTGCGTGTTTATCGTCCGGCATAAGGTTCCGGGGCTCAATGGCGGCAGCATCCGCCATCGCCCTCCCGACCCACGGGCCCGCTGAGCACCATTCATTCATATTGGCCGCCTAGACTGGCGGCAACCGAATCCTCTGATCGAGATACACCTGTGATCGAAAATCTGCGTAACATCGCCATCATCGCCCACGTCGACCATGGCAAGACCACCCTCGTCGACAAGCTGCTGCGCCAGTCCGGCACCCTGGAGCGCAACGAGCTCAACGACGAGCGCGTGATGGACTCCAACGACCAGGAAAAAGAGCGCGGCATCACCATCCTGGCGAAAAATACCGCCATCAACTGGAATGGCTATCACATCAACATCGTCGACACCCCCGGCCACGCCGACTTCGGTGGCGAGGTGGAGCGTGTGATGTCGATGGTCGACTCCGTGCTGCTGCTGGTCGATGCCCAGGACGGCCCGATGCCTCAGACCCGCTTCGTGACCAAGAAGGCCTTCGAAGCCGGCCTCAAGCCGATCGTGGTCATCAACAAGGTCGACCGCCCGGGCGCGCGTCCCGACTGGGTGCTGGACCAGATCTTCGACCTGTTCGACAACCTCGGCGCCACCGACGAACAGCTGGACTTCAAGGTCGTCTACGCCTCGGCCCTGAACGGCATCGCCGGTCTGGACCACACCGACATGGCCGAAGACATGACCCCGCTGTACCAGTCGATCATCGACAACGTACCGGCACCGAGCGTCGACCTCGACGGCCCGTTCCAGATGCAGATCTCGGCACTGGACTACAACAGCTTCCTCGGCGTCATCGGCGTGGGCCGCATCGCCCGTGGTCGCATCAAGCCGAACACCCCGGTGGTTGCCATCGACACCAACGGCAAGAAGCGTAACGGCCGTATCCTCAAGCTGATGGGCCACCATGGCCTGCACCGCGTCGACGTCGAAGAAGCCCAGGCAGGCGACATCGTCTGCATCAGCGGTTTCGACGAGCTGTTCATCTCCGACACCTTGTGCGACCCGACCGCCGTCGAGGCGATGAAGCCACTGACCGTCGACGAGCCGACCGTCTCGATGACCTTCCAGGTCAACGATTCGCCGTTCTGCGGCAAGGAAGGCAAGTTCGTCACCAGTCGCAACATCAAGGACCGTCTGGACAAGGAGCTGCTGTACAACGTGGCCCTGCGCGTTCAGGAAACCGACTCCCCGGACAAGTTCAAGGTCTCCGGTCGTGGTGAGCTGCACCTGTCGGTGCTGATCGAAACCATGCGTCGTGAAGGCTTCGAAATGGCCGTGGGCCGTCCTGAAGTGATCATTCGCGAAGTGGACGGTGTGAAGCAGGAGCCGTTCGAGAACGTCACCATCGACATCCCTGAGGAATCCCAGGGCAAGGTCATGGAAGAGATGGGCCTGCGTAAGGGCGATCTGACCAACATGGTGCCCGATGGCAAGGGCCGCGTTCGCCTGGAGTACAACATTCCGGCCCGTGGCTTGATCGGCTTCCGCAACCAGTTCCTGACCCTGACCAACGGTGCCGGCATCCTGACCTCGATCTTCGATCGCTACGACACCATGAAGTCGGGCCAGATGTCCGGCCGTTTGAACGGCGTGCTGGTATCGGTCGAGACCGGCAAGGCGCTGACCTACTCGCTGGAAACCCTGCAGGCGCGCGGCAAGCTGTTCGTCGAGCATGGCCAGGAGATCTACAATGGTCAGATCATCGGCCTGAACAGCCGTGACAACGACCTGGGCGTGAACCCGACCAAGGGCAAGAAGCTCGACAACATGCGCGCCTCGGGCAAGGACGAAGTCATCGCCCTGGTACCGCCGGTTCGCCATACCCTGGAGCAGGCACTCGAGTTTATCCAGGACGACGAACTGTGCGAAGTGACGCCGAAGTCGATCCGTCTGCGCAAGAAGATCCTGGACGAAGGCGAGCGTACCCGCGCGGCCAAGAAAGCCAAGGCCTGATCGCCAGCGCTGGCTGAATGAAAAAGCCCCCCGCCGCAAGGCCGGGGGCTTTTTCGTGCCCGGGTTGGACCCGCTGCCAGGGCTATGGGCAGAAGGTGTTCAACGCCCAGGCATCCTTGGCTTGTAGGCACAGTAGCCCGGCCGCGGCCCGACCTTGGGATGGTTGCGGCAGGTATCCGGACGCTTGTCGTAGATGGTGCACAGCCGGCTCTTGCGATCTAGGTAGAGGCAATCGTCGTTGCTCATCCGGGCCAGAGTGAAGATGCCCGACTTCTGATTGAAGCGTTCGATGATGCCGTCTTTCTGCAGGCGCTTGGCCACGTTCTTCGGCGGCTCGTCCTGCTCGAATTCGTCGACCACTCCGATGCGGATCAGGTCCTTGATCTTCACCTCCACCGGTAGTGTGCAGCAGGTCGAGTGACAGCCTCCGCACATGTGGCTGGCATAACGTTGCCAGGTGTCCAGGCGGTCGACTTCGGCAGCGGCGATCAGGGTCGGTTTCATTTTTCGACAAAGGGCAAGGGGACGGGGCGCGCGATCATACCGGAGTCGCCAGGCCTGTGGATGACCTTTCGCCGGTTCGGCGCACGCGGCAGAAACCTCGAACCCAGCCAGGCGCTGCGTGTCGAAGCGTCTAGGCTCAATCTTCCCATCCGTATTTCGTCAACTTGCCCGAGGACGCTGCATGTCTCAGGAACTCACCGCACGTGACGCAGAGGTGGCTGCCTTCCGCGCCGCTGTACTGGACAAACTGACCTACGCGGTCGGCAAGGATCCGGAGCACGCCTTCGAACACGACTGGTTCGAAGCCGTCGCTCTGGCCGCCCGTGACCACATGGTCGATCACTGGATGGATCACACCCGCCAGTCCTACAGACGCAGCCAGAAGCGGGTCTACTACCTCTCCCTGGAGTTCCTGATCGGCCGGCTGCTGTACGACAGCCTGAGCAATCTCGGCTTGCTGGAGATCGCTCGCCAAGCCATGGACGGCCTGGATGTGGACCTCGAACGGATCCGTCTGCTCGAGCCCGATGCGGCTCTGGGCAACGGCGGGCTAGGGCGCCTGGCGGCCTGCTTCATGGAAAGCATGTCGACGCTCGGCATTGCCGCGCATGGCTATGGCATCCGCTACGAGCACGGACTGTTCCGCCAGGCGGTGGTCGATGGCTGGCAGCAGGAGCAGACCGAGAACTGGCTGGATTTCGGCAACCCCTGGGAGTTCGAGCGGGCCGAGGTGATCTATCCGATCAGCTTTGGCGGCAGCGTCGAAACCGTGCAGGACGCCGACGGCCAGCAGCGACAGATCTGGACCCCAGGCGAGACGGTCCGCGCGGTCGCCTACGACACGCCTGTGGTCGGCTGGCGTGGCGCCAGCGTCAATACCTTGCGGCTGTGGCGGGCACGCGCGCTGGAGGAGCTGCACCTGGAACGCTTCAACGCCGGCGACCACCTCGGGGCAGTGGCGGAGGTGGCCCGGGCAGAAAGCATTTCGCGTGTGTTGTACCCCGCCGACAGCACCGAAGCCGGCCAGGAGCTGCGTCTGCGCCAGGAGTACTTCTTCGTCTCGGCATCCTTGCAGGACTTGCTGCGACGCCACCTGACCATGCACGAGACGCTGCTGAATTTGCCCGACGCGGCTGCCATCCAGCTCAATGACACCCACCCGTCGATCGCGGTGGCCGAACTCATGCGCCTGCTGGTCGACCTGCACGAGATCCCTTGGGATACCGCCTGGGACCTGACCGTCAGGACCTTGGCCTATACCAACCACACCTTGCTGCCCGAGGCCCTGGAAACCTGGCAGGTCTCGCTCATGGAGCGCATGTTGCCCAGGCACATGCAGATCATCTATCTGATCAACGCCTATCACATCGATGCCTTGCGGGCGAAGGGGCTGCATGATTTCGAAGTGCTGCGTGCCGTGTCGCTGATCGAAGAAGACAACGGCCGGCGCGTGCGCATGGGCAACCTGGCCTTCCTCGGCTCGCACAGTGTCAACGGTGTCTCGGCGCTGCATAGCAAGCTGATGCGCGATACCGTGTTCGCCGAGCTGCACAAGCTCTATCCCGAGCGGATCAACAACAAGACCAACGGCATCACCTTCCGCCGCTGGCTCTACCAGTCCAATGCGCAGCTCACCGACATGCTGGTCGAGGCACTGGGCAAGCAAGTGCTGGACGATCCCGAAGGGCGCCTGCAGGACCTGGCTCCGTACGCCGACAAGGCCAGCTTCCGTCGCCAGTTCGCGGCCCAGCGGCTGCACAGCAAGCGTGCCCTGGCCAGCATCATCCAGGAGCGCCTGGGCGTGACGATCAATCCCGAGGCGCTGTTCGACGTACAGGTCAAGCGCATCCACGAATACAAGCGCCAGCTGCTGAACCTGTTGCACACGGTTGCGCTGTACCAGGCCATTCGCGCCGAGCCGGGGACCGACTGGGCACCGCGCGTGAAGATCTTCGCCGGCAAGGCAGCGGCCAGCTACCACCAGGCCAAGCTGATCATCAAGCTGACCAACGACATCGCCCGGGTGGTCAACAACGACCCGACCGTGCGCGGTCTGCTCAAGGTAGTGTTCCTGCCCAACTACAACGTCAGCCTGGCCGAGAGCATCATTCCGGCCGCCGACCTGTCCGAGCAGATCTCCACCGCAGGCTACGAGGCCTCCGGGACCAGCAACATGAAGTTCGGCCTCAATGGCGCGCTGACCATTGGCACGCTCGACGGTGCCAACGTGGAGATGTGCGACCACGTCGGTATCGAGAACATGTTCATCTTTGGCCTTACCGCCCAGCAGGTCGAGTCGCGTCGACGCAGCGGCGACTTTGGCGCGAATGCCGCGATCGCCGTTTCCCACCGGCTCAACGATGTGCTGCAGGCGATCCGCAGCGGGGTGTTCTCGCCGGACGATCCATCGCGCTATACCGGGCTGGTCGATGCCCTGGTCGAGCATGATCGCTTCCTGGTATGTGCCGACTTCGATGCCTATTGGGAAGCCCAGCGGCGTGTCGAGGAGCTATGGCGCCAGCCCCAGGAGTGGTGGCGCAAGGCCGTGCTCAATACCGCGCACATGGGATGGTTCTCGTCCGACCGGACCATTCGCGAGTACGCCACCGACATCTGGAAGGCGCTGGAATGAAGGCAGGTGTTTCGGCCGGCCTGGAATGGACAAGTCTCCAGGCCGGTGCTGAACTACCTTGGCGCCAGGTCGTCAGATGCGCAAGCCGCGGCCCTGGAGCCGGGCACGAGGAGCCAGCATGGTCTCCTCGACAGGCCCTGGCGCCTTGGCCGACGGGCGTCGGGCACTGCCTGGCGGCTCGCTAGCCTGCCACTCTCCCTGTAAACTGCGTAGGTTTACCTACCTTATTCCCTTTCCGGAGCCACACATGTCCCGCGTTACCCTGAGTCGCTATTTGATTGAGCAGACCCGCAGCAACAATACCCCTGCCGATCTGCGCTTCCTGATCGAGGTGGTGGCGCGCGCATGCAAGGAAATCAGCCACAACGTCTCCAAGGGCGCCCTGGGTGGCGTGCTGGGCAGCATGGGCACCGAGAACGTGCAGGGCGAGGTGCAGAAGAAGCTCGACGTGATTTCCAACGAGATCCTGCTCGAAGCCAACGAATGGGGGGGGCACCTGGCCGGCATGGCTTCCGAGGAAATGGACAATGCCTACCAGATTCCCGGCAGGTACCCCAAGGGTGCCTACCTGCTGGTGTTCGACCCGCTGGATGGCTCCTCGAACATCGATGTCAACGTCTCGGTCGGCACCATCTTCTCGGTGCTGCGCTGCCCGAACGAGTACCTGAGCCAGAACGAAACGCTCAACGAAAAGGCCTTCCTGCAGCCAGGCACCCAGCAGGTGGCCGCCGGCTACGCGATCTACGGGCCGCAGACCATGCTGGTGCTGACTCTCGGCAATGGCGTCAAGGGCTTCACCCTCGATCGCGAGCTGGGCAGCTTCGTCCTGACCCACGAGAACATCCGCGTGCCGGAAAGCACTGCCGAATTCGCCATCAACATGTCCAACCAGCGACATTGGGAAGCGCCGGTACAGCGCTACGTGGGCGAGCTGCTGGCGGGCGACACCGGGCCGCTGAAGAAGAATTACAACATGCGCTGGATCGCTTCGATGGTCGCCGACGTGCACCGGATCCTCACCCGTGGCGGGCTGTTCATGTATCCGCGCGATGCTCGTGAACCGTCCAAGCCGGGCAAGCTGCGCCTGATGTACGAAGCCAACCCGATGTCCTTCATCATCGAGCAGGCCGGTGGCGCATCCACCAACGGCTACGAGCGTATCCTCGACATCCAGCCGGAAAGCCTGCACCAGCGCGTATCGGTGATCCTCGGCTCGAAGCAAGAGGTCGAGCGCGTTACCGCCTATCATAAGGAGTAGATTCATGCTTGCACCTTGGCAGCCGTTGCTGGAATGGTGGTTCGGCTGGGGTACCAGTGCCCAGGCCGTGGCTGACGAGAAAAGCACGCTGTGGTTCGGCAAGCACCATGACGACGAGGCGCGCGAGCGCTTCGGCGACCTGGTCGAACAGGCCCTGGCTGGAGGGCTGGACGAATGGCAGCAGAGCCCGCAGGGCTGGCTGGGCCTGATCCTGCTGCTCGACCAGCTGCCGCGGATGATCCATCGCGACACGCCGCGCGCGTTCGAGGGCGACCGGCGGGCCCAGGTCATCGCCATGCAGGGGCTGCAGCAGCATTGGGATTACCAGCTGCTGCCCATCCAGCGGGCTTTCATCCTGCTGGTGCTGGAGCATTCGGAAGTGCTCGATTGGCAGAACCTGTCGGTCGAACGCCACCAGTCTCTACTGGACGAGCAGCCCGAGGCCAATCGCCGGCTGTTCGAAGGTTTCCTCGATTATGCCCGGCAACACCAGCGCATCATCGAGCGCTTCGGACGCTTCCCGCATCGCAACCTGGTCCTGGGAAGACCGAGCACCAACGAGGAGATGGATTTCCTGCTCGAGCCAGGCTCGCGCTTCTGAACAGGCGCTGGATGAACAAAAAGGGGTGACCAGGGAACCGAGGAGCCGTTTTCGCTTCTAAGGCCCCTGCAGGCGCTACGCCTGCCCCTTTTTTCCAGGAGCCCCCGCATGCCGTCGATGCGTTCTCTCGCCTTGCTTTCCCTGTGCGTCGTCCTGACTGCCTGCAGCAAGATCAACCAGGAAAACTATTCCAGGCTCAAGGCCGGCATGACCCGGGGCGAGGTCGAGCAACTGCTCGGCACGCCGACCGAATGCGCCGGCGCGCTCGGCATGAGCAGCTGCACCTGGGGTGACGAGCAGAGCTTCATCAGCGTGCAGTATGCCGCCGACAAGGTACTGATGTATTCCGGGCAGGGGTTGAAATGACACGTTTGCAGGTCCTGCTGGGCATCTGCCTGAGCGTCCTGCTCGGCGCCTGTGCCACGCCCGGCGACTCGCTGGCGCCGAACACCGCCGGCGCCATCGACCTCAAGGCCTACCAGGGCAAGTGGTTCGAGCTGGCGCGCCTGCCGATGTACCTAGAGCGCGGCTGCGCCCAGTCCGAGACGCATTACAACCTGCGTGGCGACGGTACGCTAGGCGTACTGAACCGTTGTCGCACGCTCGACGGCCAGTGGCTGCGCGCGCAGGGCAGCGCCTGGCAGCAAGTGCCTGGCCAGAGCGACAGGCTGATGGTCGAGTTCGACAGCTGGTTCAGTCACCTGGTGCCCGGCCTGGCCACGACCGACTACTGGATTCTGTATGTCGACGAAGGCTATCAGGTCGCAATCGTCGGCAGCCCGGATCGCCGCCATCTCTGGGTGCTTTCACGCACGCCCGCCCTGGCGGTCGTCGAACGTGAGAGGTTGCTGGCCAGGGCCCGCCAGCAGGGGTACGACACCAGCCGGTTGATCTGGCGAGTGGCCGACCGGGATATCGCCAAGGCGCATTGAGCGGCTCTGCCAGGGTGCGTGGCGGCTGTAGGAGCCGCCGTGCCGCGATGGGGGCCACGGCCTGGGATCTGGCAGACGACACGGTTTCGGCCTTGCACCGTGTGAGCTGGGGGCGCTCTGCGTCCCATCGCGGCCGCTTCGCGTCCAATGCCCCACAAGTACACATGCTCAAAGCGCAATTCAGGTTTATGATGCCAACGGCAGACTAAATCCTCACACGGAGTGCGCAATGCAGACCTTGTACCCGCAGATCAAACCCTACGCCCGGCACGATCTGGCCGTGGAGGCGCCGCATGTGCTGTACGTCGACGAAAGCGGCTCGCCAGAGGGGCTGCCCGTGGTATTCCTGCATGGCGGGCCGGGGGCTGGTTGCGACGCGCAGAGCCGCTGCTATTTCGATCCGAACGTCTACCGCATCGTCACCTTCGACCAGCGCGGTTGCGGTCGCTCGACGCCGCATGCGAGCCTGGAGAACAACACGACCTGGCATCTGGTCGAGGACCTGGAGCGCATCCGCGAGCATCTGGGCATCGAGAAATGGGTGCTCTTCGGTGGCTCCTGGGGCTCCACCCTGGCGCTGGCCTACGCGCAGACCCATCCCGATCGAGTCCTGGGCATGGTCCTGCGCGGCGTCTTCCTCTGCCGGCCCCAGGAAATCCACTGGTTCTACCAGGAAGGCGCCAGTCGCCTGTTTCCTGACTACTGGCAGGACTATATCGCGCCGATCCCCGCGGAGGAGCGTGGCGATCTGGTCAGGGCCTTCCACAAGCGGCTGACCGGCAACGACCAGATCGCCCAGATGCATGCGGCCAAGGCCTGGTCGATCTGGGAGGGCAGGACGGTCACCCTGCGACCCAACCCGCTGGTGGTCGACCGTTTCTCCGATCCGCAGCGTGCCTTGTCGATCGCCTGTATCGAATCGCACTACTTCATGAACAATGCGTTCCTGGAAGAAAACCAGCTGGTCCGGGACATGCACAAGATCGCCCACCTGCCGGGGGTTATCGTGCATGGGCGCTACGATGTCATCTGTCCGCTGGACAACGCCTGGGAACTGCACCAGGCCTGGCCCAACAGCGAATTGAAGGTCATCCGCGACGCCGGGCACGCGGCGTCCGAGCCAGGCATCACCGATGCGCTGGTCCGGGCTGCCGACCAGATGGCCCGTCGTCTGCTCGACCTGCCGCTGGAAGAAGCATGAAGGGGCTGATCCAGCGGGTGAGCAGGGCGCGGGTCGAGGTGGCAGGGCAGACCGTCGGAGCCATCGACCAGGGACTCCTGGCCCTGGTCGCGGTCGAGCCGCAGGACACACCGCAGCATGCCGACAAGCTATTGCACAAGTTGCTCAACTATCGTGTGTTCGGCGATCCGCAAGGCAGGATGAACCTGTCGCTCAAGGACACGGGCGGCGGCCTGCTGCTGGTCTCGCAGTTCACCTTGGCGGCAGACACCCGCAGCGGCATGCGGCCGAGCTTTTCCACGGCCGCCCCGCCTGCCTTGGGCGCCGAGCTGTTCGACTATCTGCTGGCGCAGGCCAGGCAGCTGCATGACCCGGTTTGCAGTGGTCGTTTCGGCGCGGACATGCAGGTTCACCTGGTCAATGATGGCCCTGTAACATTCATGTTACAAATATGAGGCACAAAAGCGCTCCATGGGCGTGAAAAACCTGTCTTTGCGTATTAAATAGTTAGGCCGCACTGATGCGTTGTCAGTCGGCCTGCTGGATAATCGCCTGCTGCCTGGGCCTGCATTCGCAGGTCCGTTTCACTCTGACTCGAGTACCGTCCGGAACCGTTTGGGGAATCATTCCGCCCTTTCGGAGTCCGAACAGTGCTCGCCAACCCGGCATTGGTCGCTGGCCGTTGGTTTCATGATCTGTTTTCGGCGAGGGTTGCTCGTGATTGTAAGTCCCTGTAACGCACCAAGAATCCCCGGCAATCGTCTGCGCAAGGCCCTGGCCGCCGGCGTGGCTCTGGTCGGCCTGTTGAGCGCCGGCCAGCTGTGGGCGTTCAATCTTGATGATGTGGCAGCCAAGGCCAAGGATCTGGCTGGTCAGAAATACGAGGCGCCCAAGAGCAACCTGCCAGCGGTCTTCCGCGACATGAAGTTCGCGGACTATCAGAAGATCCGCTTCCTGCAGGACAAGGCCGAGTGGGCCGGCGACAAGACCCCGTTCAAGCTGTCCTTCTATCACCAGGGCATGCACTTCGATACGCCGGTCAGGATCAACGAGGTCACCGCCACCACGGTCGAGGAAA
Source organism: Pseudomonas fulva (assembly GCF_015680705.1). GTDB lineage: Bacteria > Pseudomonadota > Gammaproteobacteria > Pseudomonadales > Pseudomonadaceae > Aquipseudomonas > Aquipseudomonas fulva_C. Next base: position 99,021 of record NZ_JADNYP010000003.1, read on the forward strand.
TCAAGTACGACCCGAGCCGTTTCGATTTCGGTGACCTGCAGTTCGATGCCGACGCCACCAAGCAGCTCGGCTATGCGGGCTTCCGTGTGCTGTACCCGATCAACAAGGCGGACAAGCAGGACGAGATCATGACCCTGCTCGGCGCCAGCTATTTCCGCGTGGTCGGCAAGGGGCACGTGTATGGCCTGTCGGCGCGTGGCCTGGCGATCGATACCGCGCTGCCATCGGGCGAGGAGTTCCCTCGCTTCCGCGAGTTCTGGATCGAACGCCCCAAGCCTGAAGACAAGCACCTGGTGATCTACGCGCTGCTCGATTCGCCGCGTTCGACCGGCGCCTACAAATTGATCCTGCGGCCCGGCAGCGACACCATCGTCGACGTCAAGTCGCGGGTGTTCCTGCGCGATCATGTGAGCCGCCTTGGCATCGCCCCGCTGACCAGCATGTTCCTGTTCGGCAGCAACCAGCCCTCCAAGGTGCTCAACTATCGCCCGGCCCTGCATGATTCCGAAGGGCTTTCGATCCATGCCGGCAACGGCGAATGGCTGTGGCGCCCATTGAACAACCCCAGGCACCTGGCCGTGAGCAACTTCAGCGTGGAAAATCCGCGCGGGTTCGGTCTGCTCCAGCGTCAACGTGACTTCAGCCACTTCGAGGACCTGGACGACAACTACCAGAAGCGCCCGAGCGCCTGGATCGAGCCGCGTGGCGACTGGGGCAAAGGTACCGTCGACCTGGTGGAAATCCCCACCGCCGACGAAACCAACGACAACATCGTGGCGTTCTGGAGCCCGGAGAAACTGCCGGAGCCGGGCCAGCCGTTCGAGTACGACTACCGCCTGCACTGGACCATCGACGAGTCGCGGTTCCACTCGCCGGAGCTGGGCTGGGTCAAGAAGACCATGCGCTCGACCGGTGACGTCAAGCAGTCCAACCTGATCCGCCAGCCTGACGGCAGCATCGCCTTCCTGGTCGACTTCGAGGGCCCGGCACTGGCCGCGTTGCCCGAGGATACCCCGCTGCGCAGCCAGGTGAGCGTCGGCGACAATGCCGAGGTGGTCGAGAACAACCTGCGCCACAACCCCGAAACCAAGGGCTGGCGCCTGACCTTGCGACTGAAGGTCAAGGATCCGGCCAAGTCCACCGAAATGCGTGCCGCGCTGTTGCGTGACGTTCCGGTCGAGCCTGCCAAGCAGGTTCAGCCTGCCAGCGCTGGCAAGCAGGACAAGCCTGCCGCCCAGTCTGCCAAGCAGGACAAGGCTGCCAAGCCGACCGAGCAGGCTGCTGCCGAGGCGCCCGCCGTCGAAGAAAAACCGGCCACTACCGAGCAGGTGGTGACCGAGACCTGGAGCTATCAGTTGCCTGCCGATGAGTAACTCAAGCGCAAGGCCAGGATCGCTTGACGAGTACCTGGCCCACCTACCCCTGAGCGACGAGCAGCGTGCCGAGCTGGCCGGCTGCTCCTCGTTCGGCGAACTGCACCAGCGGTTGTCGGGCCAGTCGTGCACCGAGCCCGACGAAGCCGTGCAAGGCTCGGTGGCCACCCGCCTGGCCCTGGACTCGGCTGCCGACCTGGAGGACGCCGAGATGCTTGGCGTCGATGGCAACGGTCGGGTCGGCCTGAAGGTCGCCCCGCCGATCAGGCGCACCCGCATGCTGCCCGAGCCGTGGCGCACCAACGTCCTGGTACGCATCTGGCGGCGCCTGACCGGACGCTCCGTCGCCCCGCAGCCCAAGCTCGACCGCGAGCTTCGCGATCTGCCGGCGGCTCGCTGGCGCTGGGTAGGCTCGATGCGCCGCTACATCCTGCTGCTGCTGATGCTCGGCCAGACCGCCGTGGCCGGCTGGTACATGAAGGGTATCCTGCCGTACCAGGGCTGGTCTTTCGTCGATTTCGACGAGGTGGTGAACCAGCCGCTATGGGATACCGTGGTCCAGGTCTGGCCCTATGCGCTGCAGACGAGCATCCTGATCCTTTTCGGGATTCTCTTCTGCTGGGTATCGGCCGGCTTCTGGACAGCCTTGATGGGGTTCCTCGAACTGCTCACCGGGCGCGACAAGTACCGCATTTCCGGGAGCAGCGCGGGTAACGAGCCGATCGCCGAGCAATCGCGTACCGCGATCGTCATGCCAATCTGCAACGAAGACGTTCCACGGGTGTTCGCCGGCCTGCGCGCCACGTTCGAATCGGTGGCTGCCACGGGCGACCTGGATCGGTTCGACTTCTTCGTGCTCAGCGACACCAACAACCCCGACATCGCCGTCGCCGAGCAGCAGGCCTGGCTCGAAGTCTGCCGCGAGGCCAAGGGTTTCGGCCGGATCTTCTATCGGCGCCGCCGCCGCCGGGTCAAGCGCAAGAGCGGCAACCTGGACGACTTCTGCCGCCGTTGGGGGAGCGACTACAAGTACATGGTCGTGCTCGACGCCGACAGCGTGATGAGTGGCGAATGCCTGACCAGCCTGGTGCGGCTGATGGAAGCCAATCCGGATGCGGGGATCATTCAGACCGCGCCCAAGGCGTCCGGCATGGATACCCTGTATGCGCGTCTGCAGCAGTTCGCCACGCGTGTCTATGGGCCGCTGTTCACCGCTGGCCTGCATTTCTGGCAACTGGGTGAATCGCATTACTGGGGGCATAACGCGATCATTCGCATGAAGCCGTTCATCGAGCATTGTGCCCTCGCGCCGTTGCCGGGCAAGGGCGCCTTCGCCGGCGCGATCCTGTCGCACGACTTCGTCGAGGCCGCGTTGATGAGGCGAGCCGGCTGGGGCGTATGGATCGCCTACGACCTGCCAGGCAGCTACGAAGAACTGCCGCCCAACCTGCTCGACGAACTCAAGCGCGACAGGCGCTGGTGCCATGGCAACCTCATGAACTTCCGGCTGTTCCTGGTCAAGGGCATGCACCCGGTTCATCGCGCCGTGTTCCTGACCGGAGTGATGTCCTATCTGTCGGCGCCGCTGTGGTTCTTCTTCCTGGTGTTGTCCACCGCCTTGCTGGCCACCAACACCTTGATGGAGCCGCAATACTTCATCGAGCCGTTCCAGCTCTATCCGTTGTGGCCGCAATGGCATCCGGAGAAAGCCATTGCCCTGTTCTCCACGACCATCGTGCTGCTGTTCCTGCCCAAGCTGCTGAGCGTGGTGCTGATCTGGGCCAAGGGCGCGACCGAATTCGGCGGGCGGATCAAGGTGACGGTGTCGATGTTGCTGGAGATGCTGTTCTCCATGCTGCTGGCCCCGGTGCGGATGATCTTCCATACGCGCTTCGTGCTGGCTGCGTTCCTCGGCTGGGCGGCCACCTGGAACTCGCCGCAGCGTGATGACGATTCCACGCCATGGAGCGAGGCGGTGCGCCGCCATGGGCCGCAAACCCTGCTCGGCATTGCCTGGGCAGCGCTGGTGGCCTGGCTCAACCCAAGCTTCCTGTGGTGGCTGGCGCCGATCGTCGGTTCGCTGGTGCTGTCGATTCCGGTCTCGGTCATTTCCAGCCGCGTGAATCTCGGCCTGCGTGCCAAGGACGAGAAACTGTTCCTCATTCCCGAGGAGTACGACACGCCCCAGGAGCTGCGAGCCACCGACCACTATGCGCACGAAAACCGCTGGCATGCGATGCGTGACGGCTTCGTCCGCGCCGTGGTCGATCCGCGCCAGAACGCCTTGGCGTGCGCCATGGCCACGGCCCGCCACCGACATGCCGAACCGATCGAGAAACAGCGCGCGGCGAACCTGGCCAAGGCACTGGAAGTCGGGCCTCAGGCACTGGATGCTGCTACACGCCTGGCCCTGCTGAGCGACCCGGTCGCGCTGGCACGTCTGCATGAACGGGTCTGGAGCGAACAGCACCGGGCCTGGATCGACCTGTGGCGGGGTTCGATCGCCAACGATCCGCATTCACCGTTGCTGCCCCTGCATCCGGAAGGCGGTGCGCAACCCGCACTGGCCAGCACCTGACCTGACCGAGCTTGGCCACGACCTGGGGCAATCGCCGTGCCCTGGGTCGCCCAGCCGATCAGCTCGTCGACCACCCATCATCGTTTTTGCCAGACAAAGTCCGTCGCGCCTCTAGGTGAGGAGGCGCGCATGCGTTAGCATCGCTCCCCGAAAATGCCGATCGGTCTGTCAGACCTTGCAGCGGCACATAAGAAGATATGTCTTTCCTGCTAGGGGACCTGGTAATGATCAAGAAATACCTGTCGCGGCTCGTGCTCGGCATGACCGCTCTGCTCGCGGTTTCGGCGGTGCAGGCCGGTGCGATCGATGATGCGGTCAAGCGTGGCACCCTGCGTGTCGGCATGGATCCGACCTACATGCCGTTCCAGATGACCAACAAGCGCGGCGAGATCATCGGCTTCGAAGTGGACATTCTCAAGGCCATGGCCAAGTCCATGGGAGTCAAGCTGGAGACCGTTTCCACGGCCTACGACGGCATCATCCCGGCCCTGCTGACCGACAAGTTCGACATGATCGGCAGCGGCATGACCCTGACCCAGGAACGCAACCTGCGCCTGAACTTCAGCGAACCCTTCATCGTGGTGGGCCAGACGCTGCTGATTCGCAAGGAGCTGGCAGGCGAGATCAAGTCCTACAAGGACCTGAACAACGAGAAGTACCGCATCACTTCCAAGCTGGGTACCACCGGCGAACTGGTGGCCCGCAAGCTGATTGCCAAGGCCAAGTACCACGGCTACGACAACGAGCCCGAAGCGGTGATGGACGTGGTCAACGGCAAGGCCGATGCCTTCGTCTACGATGCGCCCTATAACGTGGTGGCGGTGGACAAGGTCGGTGGCGGCAAGCTGGTGTACCTGGACGAGCCGTTCACTTACGAGCCCCTGGCCTTCGGCCTGAAGAAAGGCGATCACGACAGCCTCAACTTCATCAACAATTTCCTGCACCAGATCAAGCACGACGGCACCTACGATCGTATCCACGACAAGTGGTTCAAGAACAAGGAATGGCTCAAGGAAATGGAATGAGCCTGGCCTGCTGACCAGTCTTTGACCCCGACGCGCAGGCTGGCCCTGCGCGTTCGCTTTTACGGAACGACCCGAACGTGATCAAACACAACAAGGCCCGGTGGCCCTGGCACGGCCTTACGGCGCTGGTTCTGGTGGGCCTGGCGTTTAGTCTGTACCTGGCCACTTCCATGATTTCCTATGAGTGGCGCTGGAACCGTGTGCCGCAATATTTCCTCTACCAGGCCGAACAAGCCCAGCGCGCCGAAGGCTACGGCACGGTGCAGGACATCGTCGAGCAGGGCGAGCTGGCTCGAGTGACCCTGCGCGATGAGCACGGTGGCGAGCAGACGCTCGAGGTGGCCAAGGACAGCCTGCAAGTGAGCCGCGGCGACGATGTCGCCGAGGGCGACCAGGTTGGTGTCACTCGCAGTTGGACGGCCGGGCCGTTGGCCTGGGGTCTGTGGACCACGCTGTGGATCTCGGTGGTGTCCGGCGCCTTGGGCTTGCTGGTCGGTCTGCTGGCGGGGCTTTGCCGGCTTTCGAACAATCCCACCTTGCGCGACCTGTCGACGGTCTATGTCGAACTGGTGCGCGGCACGCCCCTGCTGGTGCAGATCTTCATCTTCTACTTCTTCATCGGCACGGTGCTGAACCTGTCGCGCGAATTTGCCGGGGTGGCTGCCCTGGCGCTGTTCACCGGGGCCTACGTGGCGGAAATCGTGCGTGCCGGGGTGCAGTCCATCGCCAAGGGCCAGAGCGAAGCCGCGCGCTCGCTGGGACTCAATGCCAGCCAGTCCATGCGCCACGTGATCCTGCCCCAGGCGTTCAAGCGGGTGCTGCCGCCACTGGCAGGGCAGTTCATCAGCCTGGTCAAGGACACCTCGCTGGTTTCGGTGATCGCTATCACCGAGCTGACCAAGAGCGGCCGCGAGGCCATCACGACATCCTTCTCGACCTTCGAGATCTGGTTCTGCGTAGCAGGCTTGTACCTGCTGATCAACCTGCCGCTGTCGCACCTCGCCAGCCGGCTCGAACGGAGACTTGCGCAAAGTGATTGAAGTACGTGACCTGCTGAAAGTCTTCGATACCCGTGGCCATGTGGTGCGCGCCGTGGACAGCGTGACGACGACGGTGGCCAAGGGCGAAGTGGTCGTGGTGCTTGGCCCCTCGGGTTCCGGCAAGTCCACCTTCCTGCGCTGCCTCAATGGCCTCGAGGATTTCGACGCTGGTCATGTGTCGATCAATGGCCTGGCGCTGGATGATCCGAAGACCGACATCAACGCCTACCGTCGCGAAGTCGGCATGGTGTTCCAACATTTCAACCTGTTTCCGCACATGACCGTGCTGGAGAACCTGTGCCTGGCGCAGAAAGTGGTTCGCAAGCGTGGCAAGGCCGAACGCGAGGCCAAGGCACGGATGTTGCTGAAAAAAGTCGGCATTGCCCAGAAAGCCAACGAATATCCATCCCGGCTGTCTGGCGGCCAGCAGCAACGGGTAGCCATCGCGCGCGCCCTGGCCATGGATCCGCAGGTCATGCTCTTCGACGAACCGACCTCGGCCCTCGACCCGGAAATGGTCGGCGAGGTGCTCGATGTCATGAAGACCTTGGCGCAGGAAGGCATGACCATGGTCTGCGTGACCCATGAGATGGGCTTCGCCCGCGAGGTCGCCGATCGCGTGCTGTTCTTCGATCATGGCAAGCTGCTGGAGGATGCCGCCCCCGAAGCGTTCTTCAGCGCCCCCAACGACGCACGGGCCCAGGCTTTCCTGCGTCAGGTGCTTTGAGACGTCGCCCTTGCCCTATGTATATGAGGCAGGAGGGTTCCAGGGCTGCAACGCGGCCCAAGAAAAACCAGGCAAGACGGGCTTGCAGGACCATCGGTGGGGTGTTCGCAACGCCGCCGTCGGGGCGCCGAGCCGGCGGCAATGACCCGCAAGGTGGGCCAGAGCTGCGACGGGCAACGAAGCGGTTCACGGATGGATGCGTGCTACGCTCTGTCTTGCCGCTAAAAAAGCCGGGCAAGAAGCGCAGTGACCGCCGTCTCGACGCGCAGGATGCGCTCCCCCAACTGAACCGGTTGCAGGCCGGCCCTGCTCAGCAGGTCGATCTCATAGGGAATCCAGCCGCCCTCCGGGCCGATGGCCAGGGTCACGGCCGAAGCGACCGCGCGCGGGCAGGCAGGGTAAGGACCGGGGTGACCGACCAAGCCGAGGGTACCGTCGGCGATGGCCGGCAAACGATCCTCGACGAACGGCTTGAAGCGTTTTTCGATGAGCACTTCGGGCAGCACCGTATCGCGGGCCTGTTCGAGCCCCAGGACAAGGTTCTCGCGAATCGCCGCGGGATCGAGGAAGGGGGTTTGCCAAAAGCTTTTTTCTACCCGGTAGCTGTTGACCAGGACCAGCCTCGGTACACCCAGGGTCGCCACGCTCTGGAAAACCCTGCGCAGCATCTTCGGGCGGGGCAGGGCCAATACCAAGGTCAGCGGCAATTTGGCCGGAGGCGCCTGCTCGAAGCCGACCTCGAGCTCGGCTTCGTGCCCTTCCAGGCGGACTACCCGCGCCTGGCCCATGGCGCCCCCCAGCCGGCCCACGCGCAGGTGGTCACCAACGGCGACCCGATGGATCTGCTGCATGTGGATGAAGCGTCGGTCGGCCAGGACCACGCGATCGGCCGCGATGAAGTCGGTGTCCTCGAGCAGCAGCAGGTTCACGGCTGGGTCGCTGGCGGTTGGTCATCGGGGTTGTCGGTGGCGTCGCGTTCCGCGCTGCGCTTGCGGATCAGGCTGCCGCACAGCACGCCGACCTCGAACAGCAACCACATCGGCACCGCCAGCAGAGTCTGGGAGAAGATGTCCGGTGGTGTCAGCACCATCCCGACCACGAAGCAGCCGATGATCACATAGGGCCGGACCTTCTTGAGGTACTGCACGTCGACCACGCCGATCCATACCAGCAGCACCACGGCCACCGGTATCTCGAACGCCACGCCGAAGGCGAAGAACAGCGTCATGACGAAGTCCAGGTAGCTGGATATGTCCGTCATCATCGAAACGCCCTCGGGTGTCGCCGCGGCGAAGAAGCCGAAGATCAGCGGGAACACCAAGAAATAAGCGAAAGCCATGCCGGCGTAGAACAGGATGATGCTCGACACCAGCAACGGGATGGCAATGCGCTTCTCGTGACGATACAGGCCCGGCGCGATGAACCCCCAGACCTGCTGCAGGATGAACGGCACGGCCAGGAACAGCGAGACGGTCATGGTCAGCTTGAACGGCGTCAGGAACGGCGAGGCCACGTCGGTGGCGATCATCGTGGCGTTGGCCGGCAGGTGCGCGCGCAGGGGCGCCGAGACCAGGGTGTAGATCTGCTGGGCGAACGAGAACAGCCCGGCAAAGATCAGAAGGATGGCGGCAACGCAGCGCAGCAGGCGTGTGCGCAATTCGGTCAGGTGCGATACCAGCGGCATCGGCTGGTCATGTTCCGGAGTTTCGCTCATGGGTTCTTGGGCGGCTCTGAAGGTTTCGGCAAGTCGGGTTGCGCGCCGCTCTTGGCCGCGACTTCGTTCGCGTCGGCCGTAGGCGCAGTGATCGCTGGAGCAACCGCGGCAGGATCAGGATCCGCTTGCGTGGCGGCGCTCGCCGGTGCCGACGAAGCCGTCTTCGGGTCGAGGATGCGCCGCGCTTCCTGCTCCATCGAAAGGATGTGCTCGTTATGCAGCTGACGGCGGATATCATCGGCGCCGATCTCGCGCTCGACCTCCATGCGGATGCTGTTGAAGCTGCGCTTGAGCCGACCGATCCACAGCCCGGCGGTGCGTGCCGCGCCAGGCAGGCGCTCAGGACCCAGCACGAGCAAGGCCACCAGGCTGACGAGCAGAAGCTCGCTGAAGCTGATCCCGAACATGGGTCAGTCTTTCCGTTGCGTTTCTTGTGCTGGCCTTGCCTGGCCATCGAAGGTGTTGGGCTGGTTCAGTGGCGCGGTATCGTGGGGCTGGACCGGTTGCACAGGTGTCACCGGCGGCGGAGTCTGCTCGGTGGGCTTGTGCTCTTCGTCGTTCATCGCCTTGCGAAAGCCCTTGATCGACTCGCCCAGGTCGCTGCCAAAGTTCTTCAGCTTCTTGGTGCCGAATACCAGCACCACGACCACCAGCAGGACGATCCAGTGTTTCCAGTCAAAAATACCCATGGGGTTCTCCTAGTTCCTTGATCAGGCGGAAGGTTGCCGAGCGGCTTTCTCGGCATGCCCGGAAAGACCGAAGCGTCGTTCGAGTTCGTCGAGCACGGCTTGCGGATGCTGACCCAGCGCGCTGAGCATGACCAGACTGTGGAACCACAGGTCGGCCGTCTCGTAGATGACGTCGCTGCAGTCCCTGCTGATGGCGGCATCCTTGGCGGCGATGATGGTTTCGACCGCTTCCTCGCCAACTTTCTCCAATATCTTGTTGAGTCCCTTGTGATGCAGGCTGGCCACGTAGGAGCTGTCAGGCGCCGCGTGCTTGCGGGCTTCGAGTACTTCGGCGAGGCGGCTCAGGGTGTCGTTCATGTCAGTGTCCTGCGCTGTAGATGGCATCGGGATCCTTGAGGACCGGATCGACGGTCTTCCACCGGCCCTCCTCGAAGACCCGGTAGAAGCAGCTTTCGCGGCCCGTATGGCAAGCGATCTGGCCGAGCTGCTCGACCATCAAGATGATCACGTCGGCATCGCAGTCCAGGCGCATTTCATGCAGCTTCTGCACGTGCCCCGATTCCTCGCCCTTGCGCCACAGCTTGCCACGCGAGCGTGACCAGTAGATGGCACGTCGTTCGGCAGCGGTGAGGGCCAGGGACTCACGGTTCATCCAGGCCATCATCAAGACGCGCCCGGTCTTGTGATCCTGGGCGATGGCAGGCACCAGGCCATCGCTGTTCCATCTGATCTCGTCCAGCCAGTCTTTCATCATCGACTCCAAAGCCGGGCCCGTTCCTGTACCGGCCCCTGCTGCTAGTTTGCCAGCCGGGGACCCGACTGGCTATCGGCGAACGATGAGATAGAGCCCGCCGGCAAGCATCAGCCAGGCTGGCCAGGCGGCCGGCGCGGCAAGACTCGCCGCGCTCGCCGCCAGGGTAGCACCGCCGCCGAGCAGGCCGGCACCGAGCAGGCGTAGCGGCCAGCGCTCGTCGTCGCGCTGGCGTGGCATCTTCGGATCGTGCAGGTGTGGTTGCGACAGGCGCTCGAGCAGGTCGCGGGTCATGTCGGCCAGGTGCGGCAGCTGCTCGACCTGGCTTTGCAGGTTGCCAAGCACGGCCTTGGGGCTGTAACGCTCGCGCATCCAGCGTTCCAGATAGGGCTTGGCAGTGGTCCAGAGGTCCAGGTCAGGATACAACTGTCGACCCAGACCCTCGATGTTCAGCAAGGTCTTCTGCAGCAGTACCAGCTGTGGCTGGACTTCCATGTTGAAGCGCCGGGCGGTCTCGAACAGGCGCATCAGTACCTGGCCGAAGGAAATGTCCTTGAGCGGTTTTTCGAAGATCGGCTCGCACACGGTGCGGATCGCCGCCTCGAACTCGTTCAGCTTGGTCTGCGCCGGCACCCAGCCCGAATCGATGTGCAACTGGGCGACCCGGCGATAGTCGCGCTTGAAGAAGGCGAACAGGTTGCGTGCCAGGTAATCCTGGTCTTGCGGCGTCAGGCTGCCGACGATGCCACAGTCGATGGCGATGTACTGGGGGCTCCAGGGCTTGACGTTGCTGACGAAGATATTGCCCGGATGCATGTCGGCATGGAAGAAGCTGTCACGGAACACCTGGGTGAAGAAGATCTCCACTCCGCGCTCGGCCAGCAGCTTCATGTCGGTGCGCTGGTCGGCCAAAGTCGCCAGGTCGGTCACCGGCACGCCATAGATCCGCTCCATCACCAGCACCTTCGGACGACACCAGTCCCAGTACACCTGGGGCACGTACATCAGCTCCGAGCCTTCGAAGTTGCGGCGCAGCTGGCTGGCGTTAGCGGCCTCGCGCAGCAGGTCGAGTTCGTCGTAGATGGTCTTGGCGTAGTCGCCGACCACTTCCACCGGATGCAGGCGGCGCGCATCGGCCGAGACACGCTCGGCGCCCCTGGCGATCAGGAACAGCCAGGCCAGGTCCTGGGCAATGATCGGCTTGAGCCCGGGCCGCACCACCTTGACCACCACTTCCTCGCCGCTCTTGAGCCGCGCGGCATGGACCTGGGCCACCGATGCCGAAGCCAGGGGCTCGACGTCGAAGCGGCTGAAGACTTCGCCAATGCTGGCGCCCAGCTGGGCTTCGATCAGCGCCATGGCCTTGCGTGGGTCGAACGGCGGGACCCGATCCTGCAGCAGCATCAGTTCGTCGGCCACGTCGGCCGGCAATAGGTCGCGGCGAGTGGACAGCAATTGGCCGAACTTGATGAAGATCGGCCCCAGTTCCTGCAACGCCATGCGCAGGCGCGCGCCACGGTTGTGCGCCGGTGGCTTGCGCGGCAGCCAGCGCCACGGCATGAACAGGCGCAGGCTCTTCAGCCACCAGGGCAGGGGCAGGTCGAACAGCAGGTCGTCGAGGCGATGGCGGATCACGACGCGCTGGATGCGCAACAGACGGCGGACGGCAAGCAGCTTCATGCGTTATCGCTGGTATCAAGGGATCGGGCGAGGCGCGCGATGCGTGCCTCGAGGCGTTCAAGGTCGAGCTTCAGGACGTCCAGTTCGGCAAAGGCCGCTTCGGCCTCGCGTTGACCTACCAGCGAGCGGGATTCCTCGGCCAGATAATCGGACAGGTTCCGGCCCAGGCGCGCGAGCCCGTCACGGGTCCAGCGCGAGCGCAGGCGCACATGGCCGGCCAGCAAGGCGGTGGCTACCGGCCCGAGCCAGCGCGCAAGCTCATGCTCCCAGTCCAGCTCGAGGTCCTGCAGGATCCCGAACAGGTCCAGCAGCGCGGCGCTGTCTCCATGCAGCTGGACCTGCGGGCCATGCAGCACGGCGGTCTTGTCCTCGGCCAGCGCCAGCTGGACCAGGCTGCCGGCGGGAGCGCTCAGGGTGCAGTCGACCTCGCCTTCCCAATGCCCGGCGAGCATCAGGCCCTCTTCATCGGGCAGGATGAACAGTCGCATGGCCGGCTGGCGGCAGTCGATGGCGATCACCTTGCCCTCGAGCCTGGCCAGGCGCGGCAGGGCCGTGCTGTCCAGGCGCAGAACACGGTTCAGACCCCGCTCGACGCTGGCGAGAACACCGGCCATGAACATCAGGGCTTGATTCCTCTGTGCAGGGCGACGATGCCGCTGGTCATGTTGTGGTAGGTGACACGATCGAACCCGGCCGCGGTCATCATCGACTTGAGGGTTTCCTGGTCCGGATGCATGCGGATCGACTCCGCCAGGTAGCGATAGCTGTCCGAATCATTGGTGATCAGCTTGCCAGCCAGGGGCATGAAGGCGAAGGAATAAGCGTCGTAGGCCTTGGACATCAGCTTGTTGGTGGGCTTGGAGAACTCCAGCACCAGCAGCCGGCCGCCAGGCTTGAGCACGCGCAACATCGAGCGCAGGGCCTCTTCCTTGTGGGTCACGTTGCGCAGGCCGAAGGCGATGGTCACGCAGTCGAAGTGATTGTCCGGGAAAGGCAGCTTCTCGGCATCGGCCTGGACGAACTCGATGTTCCCGGCGACCCCACGGTCGAGCAGGCGATCCCGGCCAACCTTGAGCATCGATGCGTTGATATCCGCCAGCACTACCTGGCCGGTCGGGCCGACCAGGCGCGAGAACTTCGCCGCCAGGTCGCCGGTGCCACCAGCGATGTCGAGCACGCGATTGCCGGTGCGCACGCCCGACAGCTCGATGGTGAAACGCTTCCACAGACGATGCATGCCGCCGGACAGGACATCGTTCATCAGGTCGTACTTGGCGGCGACCGAATGGAAGACCTCGGCGACCTTGGCCGCCTTCTGGCTTTCCGGCACGTTCTGGTAGCCGAAGTGGGTCGTGGGTTCGGCGTGTTCGCCTTTGCGCTGGTCGTTCATATCGCTTCACCGGGGAAAAATTATCGCCATTCTAGGGTGAACCGGCCGATTTGTCTTGGCGGGGTGTACCGGTAGGCGGGGGCAGGCATAATGCCAAGCATGTCTTCATCTTCAGGAACACCTGCATGACTCAGATCAGTGTCGAACGTAAACATTCCCTCGGCCGCGAGGCCGCCCGCGCCAAGGCCGAGGCGCTGGTGGAGAAGCTCACCAGCAAGTATGACCTGGCGGCGCGCTGGGAAGGCGACCGCGTCGACATCTCGCGCAGCGGTGCCAATGGCAGCGTCTTCATCGGCGACGACAGCATCCGTATCGACCTCAAGCTCGGCATGATGCTGTCGATGATGAGCGGTGCCATCAAGAGCGAGATCGAGCGGGCCGTGGACAAGGCCCTGGCCTGACCTCACCGCCCACAAGCCACAAGCCACAAGCAGCTTGCAGTCCTGGCTACCCGAGAAACCGCATGACGATCGGCGCGATGGTCTCGACCCGAGTGATCAGGAACAGATGGCCGTCGTCGATCACATGCAGCTGGGCATTGGGAATCCGCCACGCCAGCAGGCGCATGTTGATCAATGGAATCAGCGGGTCGTCGTCGCCTGCCAGCAGCAGCGTCGGTTGCCGGAGCTTGTGCAGCCAGTGCACGCTGGTCCAGCCAAGGCCGGCGAACAGCTGCCAGTAGTAACCGGTCTTGTCGCTAGAGCGGGCCGTGGCGGCATGCTGCAAGGCCAGCTCCGGGTTGCGACGGAAGCTGCCGCCATAGATCACGGGCGCAATGCGGGTCACATCGGCAGGCTGCCGATACCGTCGCGGACTGGCCATCATCCACAGGACCTTGGGCTTGCCGGGCACCATCGCGGCACCAGCGCCGGTAGCCGCCAGTATCAGCCTTCTGCAGCGTTCGGGATAATCGTGGGCGAACTGCTGCGCCAGCCCTCCGCCCCACGATACGCCCAGGGCGTCGACCTGCCCGTAGTCCAGGCAGTCGAGCATGCGCGTGGTCAATTTCGCCAGGCCGGAGAACCGATGGGGTCGCGCGGGGGTCGATGAGCCACCCACGCCAGGAGCGTCGAAGGCGATGACCTCGAGGTCCGGGTCGAGTGCCTCGATGAACGGAAAGAGCAACTCCAGGTTGGCGCCAATGCCATTGAAGATCAGCAGGGGTGTCAGGTGCGGCTTGCCGGGGCGGACAGCGGTACGGATGGACTGGTTGCCCAGCTCGACTGTCCTGAAGATGTACGGTTGCGACATGCACAAGACTCTTTGGTTGAGAGGTGTCCCGCCCCACCGGCGGGCGCCAGGGTTGGCCTGGGCTTTGTACGAAAAGTGCCTGCGCGACGATCAGGCTACGTTGAAAACAGGCTCGGAATGCTCATTTACAACCAGCAAACTTCGCTTGCTCGCCTGTTTTCGCCTTGCCTGATCGCCGCTCGGCGACTTTCCGTACAAAGCCTAGCGTTCGTGTACATAGGTGCCTGGGGCTGGTTCGACGGCCGGATAGGCACGATTGCCCAGGCGCGCCGGAGCCTTCTTCATCCGGCCGGCGCGCTCGGCCAGCCAGCCCTGCCAGTGCAGCCACCAGGAGTCGGCATGCTTGATGGCGGTCTCCTGCCAGGCCAGCGGGTCATCCAGTCGCTCGCTGCTGGTCATGAAGCGTGCCTTGGGATTGCCGGGCGGATTGATGATGCTCTGGATGTGTCCGCTGGTGGACAGCACGAACTCGATCTTGCCGCCGAACAAGTGGGCCGAGCGGTAGCACGATTGCCATGGGGTGATGTGGTCGGCGCTTCCAGCGACGCTGTAGATGTCGCAACGGACCTGCCCGAGGTCGATGGGCGTGCCGCAGACCTCCAGGGCACCGGGGCGCGGCAGCGGATTGTCCCTGAACATGTCGATCAGGTCGCCATGGAAGGCCGCTGGCAGACGGGTAGTATCGTTGTTCCAGAACAGGATATCGAAGACCGGCGGATCGTTGCCCAGCAGATAGTTGTTGACCCAGTAGTTCCAGACCAGATCGTTGGGGCGCATCCAGGCGAATACCCTGGCCATTTCGCTGCCTTCGAGCACGCCGGCCTGGAAGGAGTGGCGCTTGGCCGCCTCCAGGGTCTGCTCGTCGACGAACAGCGCGAGCTGGTTGTCCAGCGTCGCATCCAGCACGCTGACCAGCAAGGTGAGGGTGTTGATCTTGGCTTCACCCAGGGCGGCATAGTGACCGACCAGCGCCGCGCAGGTGATGCCGCCCGAGCAGGCGCCGAGCATGTTCAGGTCCTTGCTGCCGGTGATGGCCAGCACCACGTCGACGGCTTCCTTGAGTGCCTCGGCGTAGGTCGACAGGCCCCAGTCGCGCTGTGCCTTGGTCGGATTGCGCCAGCTGACCATGAACGTCTGCTGACTGGAGCGAAGGCAAAAGCGCATCACGCTCTTCTCTGGCGTCAGGTCGAACACGTAGAACTTGTTGATCTGCGGTGGCACGACCAGCAATGGCCGGGCATGCACCCGTTCGGTGACGGGCCGGTACTGGATCAGCTCCAGCACCTCGTTGCGGTAGACCACGGCCCCTTCGCTGGTGGCCAGGGTCTTGCCGACCTGGAAGGCGTCCATGTTGATCTGGCTGGGCATGCCGCCGTTGTTGACCAGGTCCTTGGCCAGGTTGCCCAGGCCATCGAGCAGGCTCTTGCCGCCGGTTTCGAAAAAGCGCTTGAGCGCGGCCGGGTTGGCCATGGAGTTGGTCGGCGCCATGGCCTCGGTCATCAGGTTTATGACGAAGTGGCCACGGTCGATGTCCCGCGGATCCAGGCCGCTGTCGTCCAGCCAGTCGTGCAACTCCTTGCGCCAGGCGAGGTAAGCCTGCAGGTAGCGCCGATAGAGCGGGTTCTGGCTCCACGTCGGATCGTTGAAGCGGCGATCGTCGCTGTCCGGCCGCAGGCTGGACGTGCCAAGCAGCACGTTCTTCAGCTCCAGGCCCAGATGGGCGGCATGGCGGGCGCTGTGCAACGGTTGACGTACTGCCTGGCGCACTATCGTGCGCGCCGTGGACAACAGGTTCCTGGCCCGAAGGCCGACCACCGGAGCAAGGCCCAGAGGGTTCTTCGATGCCTGTCGCTGCACCTCATCGTCTTTCTTGCCACTCATCTACGACGCTCCGTTGTCTGGGCAGGGGATGGACAGCAAGCGCCGACGCACGGCCCCATCCATGCGGGCGGAGAAACTGGCCAGGCTACATGGGCGCCCGACAGGCTAGAGCATCAGCTTGACCACCGACTCGGACGGGTCACGCGAACGGCCGGCCTTGTGCAGCTCGTCGAGGTATTCGCTCCACAACTGATCCTGGCGCAGGCACAGCTGCTCGAGGTACTCCCAGGTGAACAAGCCGCTGTCATGTCCATCATCGAAGGTCAGCTTCAATGCATACTGGCCAGCCGGCTCCAGCCCTGTCAGGCCGACCCCCAGCTTGCCGTATTGCAGGACCGGATTGCCATGGCCCTGGACCTCGGCGGACGGAGAATGCACCCGAAGGAATTCCGCAGGCAGATGATAGACCTCGTCCGGAGCATAGGTCAGGCTCAAGGTCTTGGTGGCTTTGTGCAGGTTGATCGCGGTGGGCAATCTCGGCATGACGGGCTCCTCGGCTTAAAGGTCCAGCCTCAAGCTGCAAGCTTCAAGCGGCAAGCTGGTCGAGCTGATCCATGCATCGAGCATTGGCTCGAAGTGAGTGAGGAGTGTGCGACAGCAAGCCGCAAGCCGCAAGCTTCAAGCTGGCCGAGGTGGCTCGTGCATCGAGCACCGGTTCGCATCAGTCTGAGTGTGGACAGCCAGCGCAAGCGCCCGACTTGCTCCTCAAGCGACAAGCCGACACAGGTCGGCTTGTCCCTTGCAGCTAATCAGAGAATGTAGCGAGACAGGTCTTCGTTCTGTGCCAGTTCGCCCAGGTGGCTGTTGACGTATTCGGCGTCGATGCGGATCGGCGCTTCGTCATGGGCGCTGGCCAGGTCGCCAGCACTGAACGATACCTCTTCGAGCAGGCGCTCGAGCAAGGTGTGCAGGCGACGGGCACCGATGTTCTCGGTCTTTTCGTTGACCTGATAGGCGATTTCGGCCAGGCGCTTGATGCCTTCGGCGGCGAACTCGATGTGCAAGCCTTCGGTCTTGAGCAGTTCGCGGTACTGCTCGGTCAACGAAGCATGTGGCTCCTGGAGGATCCGTTCGAAATCCTGCGGAGTCAGGGCCTTGAGCTCGACGCGGATCGGCAGGCGGCCTTGCAGCTCGGGCACCAGATCGCTGGGCTTGCTCAAGTGGAAGGCGCCGGAAGCGATGAAGAGAATATGGTCGGTCTTGACCATGCCCAGCTTGGTGTTGACCGTGCAGCCTTCGATCAGCGGCAGCAGGTCGCGCTGGACACCCTCGCGGGAAACGTCGGCGCCGCCCACATTGCCGCGCTTGGCGACCTTGTCGATTTCATCGATGAACACGATGCCGTGCTGCTCGACCGCCTCGAGCGCCTTGGCCTTGAGTTCGTCCTCGTTGACCAGGCGGCTGGCCTCCTCGTCGCGGACCATCTTCAGCGCTTCCTTGACCTTGAGCTTGCGCGTCTTGCGCTTGCCCTTGCCCATGTTAGCGAAGAGGCTCTGCAACTGGTTGGTCATCTCTTCCATGCCAGGTGGCGCGGCGATTTCGACGCCTACCGCGTCGGCGACATCGATTTCGATCTCCTTGTCGTCCAGTTGCCCTTCACGCAGGCGCTTGCGGAACAGCTGGCGGGTATTGGAGTCGCTGCTGGTGCTCGCGGCTTCCTCGGCGAAGTTGGTGACCCGCGCCTGGGGCAGCAAGGCATCGAGAATCCGGTCCTCGGCCGCATCCTCGGCGCGATGGCGCACCCGGATGATTTCCTGCTCGCGCAGCATCTTCAGCGCGGCATCGGCCAGGTCGCGGATGATCGATTCGACATCGCGACCCACATAGCCGACTTCGGTGAACTTGGTCGCCTCGACCTTGAGGAAGGGGGCATTGGCCAGCTTGGCCAGACGCCGGGCGATCTCGGTCTTGCCGACACCGGTGGGGCCGATCATCAGGATGTTCTTGGGGGTGACTTCGCTACGCAGCTCGACCGGCAGCTGCATGCGCCGCCAACGATTGCGCAGGGCGATGGCCACGGCGCGCTTGGCGTCGTCCTGGCCGATGATATGGCGATTGAGTTCGTGGACGATCTCGCGGGGGGTCATGGACATGATGTGTCTGGTCCTGAAACAGGGTGAGTCAGCGTGGAAAAGCCCGGCCGCCAGGGCCGGGCGCCAGAACAGCTGATCACTCGGCCAGGTCCTGCTCCTCGATGGTCAGGTTGTGGTTGGTGAACACGCAGATGTCACCGGCGATGTTCAAGGCGGTTTCGGCGATCTCTCGAGCCGAAAGGTCGGTCTTGTTCAGCAACGCGCGGGCCGCGGCCTGGGCGAAGGCGCCACCGGAACCCATGGCGATCAGCCCGTCCTCGGGCTCGACCACATCGCCATTGCCGGTAATGATCAGCGAGGCGTCCTTGTTGGCGACCGCCAGCATGGCTTCCAGGCGGCTCAGGGAACGGTCGGTACGCCAGTCCTTGGCCAGCTCCACGGCGGCGCGGACCAAATGGCCCTGGTGTTTCTCCAGCTGACCTTCGAATCGCTCGAACAGCGTGAAGGCATCGGCGGTGGCACCAGCGAAGCCGGCGATGACCTGGCCGTGGTACAGGCGACGGACTTTCTTGGCGTTGCCTTTCATTACGGTATTGCCGAGGGAAACCTGGCCGTCGCCACCCATGACGACTTTGCCGTGGCGGCGAACTGAAACGATGGTAGTCAAGGGGGAGTCTCCACGCAGCGGGGCGAAAATGCCTGATGCAGACTCATATGGGGGAGGGGGGCGGGCTTTTCAAGCCACAAGCCGCAGGCCGCAAGCGACAAGCGACAAGCTGATCGTGTCGATCTTGCCAAGGACGCTGGTCTGGCAGACGGAGTCGCTTGCAAAGGCGACTCGGTCTGCTTTGGCTTGCAAGCTGCGCCCCTCAGCCCGGTTCGTGACAGATCCGCCCGTCGACCAGGGTGTAGCGTACGGCACCGGGCAGGCAGTGGCCGATGAACGGACAATTCTGGCCTTTGGAATACCAATGCTCGCCGGCCAGGGTCGAGGCGCCTGGGTCGAACAGCACCAGGTCGGCGGCCCCGCCGACCTTGAGTTCACCGACCGGTAGGCGCATGGCCTGGGCCGGGCCGCTGCTCAGGCGAGCCAGTAGCGTCGGCAGGTCGAGCAGGCCATCCTCGACCAGGGTCATGGCCAGCGGCAACAGCAGTTCGACACTGCTGATACCCGGTTCGGTGGCGCCGAAGGGGGCCAGCTTGGCGTCGCGCTCGTGCGGCTGGTGATGGCTGGAAATGGCCTGGATCACCCCGGACTTCACCGCTTCGCGCAGACCGTCGCGGTCGGCTGCGGTTCGCAGTGGCGGCTGGACGTGGTACAGGCTGGAAAAATCACGCAGGGCTTCGTCGGTCAGGATCAGCTGGTAAAGCGCGACGTCGGCGGTCACTGGCAGGCCCATGGCCTGCGCCTGGGCAATCAGACGAGCGCCACGGGCGCTGGTGATCTGCGTGAAGTGCGCCCTGGCGCCGGTCTGTTCGACCAGCAGCAGGTTGCGGGCCAGCGCCACGGTCTCGGCGGTCTCGGGGATGCCGGGCAGGCCGAGGAAGCTGGCCATGGGGCCTTCGTGGGCCAGGCCGCCTTGGGCCAGGTCACGATCCTGGGAGTGGAATACCACGGTCAGGTCGAAGGTGGCCGCATATTCGAGCGCGCGCGCCAAGGTACGGTTGTTGGCCACGCCAGCCAGCCCGTTGCCGAAGGCCACGCAGCCGGTATCGCGCAAGGCGACCAGTTCGGCCAGTTGTTCGCCCTCCAGTCCCTTGGTCAAGGCGCCGATCGGGAACACCTTGCTGTTGCCGGCGTCGCGCGCCTTGTCCAGGATCAGCTCGGTGACCGCCGAGGTATCCAGCACCGGACGGGTCTGCGGTGGGCAGCACAGGCTGGTGACGCCACCGGCCACGGCGGCGCGGGTTTCGCTGGCGATGTTGCCCTTGCGGCTGTAGCCAGGCTCGCGCAGGGCAACGCCAAGGTCGACCAGGCCGGGCGCGGCGACCAGGCCGGCGGCCTGGATCGTGCGGCTGGCCTGGAAGCCAGCAGGCGCGGCGCCGAAGGCGATCAGCCTGCCCTCGGCCAGGTGCAGGTCGCTGACCTGGTCGAGACCGCTGTTGGGATCGATGACCCGTGCACCGAGAATGCTGATGCTCACAGGGCGTTCTCCTGATCGATTTGACGTTGTGCGTTCTGTCCGCTCATGGCCATGGACAACACGGCCATGCGCACGGCGATGCCATAGGTGACCTGGTTGAGGATCACCGACTGGGCGCCGTCGGCGACCGCCGACTCGATCTCCACGCCCCGGTTGATCGGCCCCGGATGCATGACGATGGCGTCCGGCTTGGCGCCGGCCAGACGCGCGGTGGTCAAGCCGAACAGGCGATAGAATTCGCCCTCGCTAGGCAGCAGGCCGCCTGCCATGCGTTCGCGCTGCAGGCGCAGCATGATCACCACGTCCACGTCCCTGAGGCCTTCGCAAAGGTCCGTGTAGACCTTCACGCCGTATTGCTCGATGCCGACCGGCAGCAGCGTCTTCGGGCCGATCACCCGGATGTCCGGACAGCCCAGGGTCTTGAGGGCCAGCATGTTGGAGCGGGCTACCCGCGAATGCAGGATGTCGCCGACGATCGCCACGGACAGGTTCTCGAAACCGCCCTTATGGCGACGGATCGTCAGCATGTCGAGCATGCCCTGGGTCGGATGCGCATGGCGGCCATCACCGCCATTGATCACCGCGACCTCGGGGCAGACGTGCTCGGCGATGAAATGCGCGGCCCCGGAGTCGGAATGGCGTACGACGAACATGTCGGCGGCCATGGCCTCGAGGTTGCGCAGGGTGTCGAAGAGCGTCTCGCCCTTGCTGGTCGAGGAGGTCGATACGTTCAAGGTGAGCACGTCGGCCGACAGCCGCTGGGCGGCCAGCTCGAAGGTGGTACGGGTGCGCGTGGAGTTTTCGAAGAACACGTTGCAGACGGTCTTGCCGCGCAGCAAGGGGACTTTCTTGACCGCGCGGGCGCCGACTTCGAGGAACGAGTCGGCTGTGTCGAGGATTTCGGTGAGTAGCTCACGGGGCAGGCCGTCAAGCGAAAGGAAATGGCGCAGCTGGCCCTGGTCATTGAGCTGCAGCGGGCGCTTGGCGTCGGTTGGCGTCATCGCGGGGGGACTCTCAAAGGGCTGGTGCGCAAGCAAGGTTCTGGCGCTCGAGAACGAGCGGTGCGGGTCCGGACAATTTTACCCGTTCGTTGGCCGCCAATGACAGCGTGGCGCCAAGCACGTTGGGGCGGATCGGCAGTTCGCCTGCGTCCAGGTCGAGCAGGCAGACCAGGGTCACGCTTGCCGGACGCCCGTAGTCGAACAGTTCGTTGAGGGCAGCGCGGATGGTCCGCCCACTCATCAGCACATCGTCCACCAGCACCAGGTGCTGGCCTTCGACCTCGAACGGCAGCTCCGAAGGACGGACCTGCGGGTGCAGGCCGTTCTGGCTGAAGTCGTCCCGATAGAACGACACGTCCAAGGTACCCAGCGGGCTGCTGTCATGCATCTGCGCCTGCAGTGCCTGGGCCACCCAGACGCCACCGGTGCGAATACCGATGAAGCGCGGGGCGCTGATGGAACGGCGCGCCAGGTGCGCGCGCAGGTCGACGGCCATCTGCCGAATCAGCTCGGCGGGGTTGGGTAGGCTCATGCTTGCTCCTCAAGAAACCAGGGTATACCCGGCCTGGACCGGGTGGTCAGGTCACGTCCCGGCGTTGGCCTCCAGCCAGCCTTGCAGGAGCAGGGCGGCGGCCAGGGCGTCGACCGGGTTGTCACGGTAGCTGCCGCGCTGGCCACCCTGGGCCAGGCGCTGGCCCTTGGCCTCGAATGTGGTCAGGCGCTCGTCATGGGTATGCACGGGCAGGTTGAAGCGCCCGTGCAGGCGACGGGCGAACCTTTCGGCCCGGGCACTCATCTCGCTGGGGGTGCCGTCCATGTTCAGGGGCAGGCCAACCACCAGGGCATCGGGTTGCCATTCCTTGACAAGCTTTTCCACCTGCGACCAATCCGGCACGCCATTCTGCGCCTTCAGCGTACAGAGTTCACGGGCCTGGCCGGTGATGACCTGGCCAACGGCCACGCCGATCTGCTTGCTGCCATAGTCGAAGCCCAGCAACAGACGCACTTCAGCCATCAGGCGTGCCCCGCCTGGCTGGTCAGCAGGCTGAGGTTGATACCCAGGCTGGCCGCGGCCGCCTCCAGGCGCAGTTCGCTGGCGGTGTCGAAGAGAATGCGCGGGTCGAACGGGCAAGTGAGCCAGGCGTTGTCGGCGACTTCGGCCTCGAGCTGGCCAGCTTCCCAGCCGGCATAGCCGAGCGTGATCAGGCTCTGGCGCGGGCCCACGCCATCGGCGATGGCGAACAGCACATCCTGGGAGGTCGACAACGACAGCCCCTGCAGCTCGATGGTCGCCTGGTAGCTGATATCGTCGCTGTGCAAGACGAAGCCACGCTCGATCTGCACCGGTCCCCCCATGTAGACCGGGACCTGCACACTGCTCGGCGTCGGTTCCTGGTCCGGTCGCAGCTGTTCGAGGATGTCCGCCAGGCTGATGTCCTGTGGACGATTGACGATCAGCCCCATGGCACCATTGGCATTGTGCTCGAGGACATAGGTCAGGGTCTGGGCAAAGTTCGGATCGCTCATGTGCGGCATGGCGATCAGGAACTGATGCTTGAGGTAGCTGGGGGCGAAGGTTTTCATGGTTGATAGTGTGGCTTCAGGGGGCTTCAGCTGCAAGCTACAAGCTGATCTTGTCGATCTTGCCAATGACGCAGGTTTGGGAGATGAAGTCGCTTGCCAGGCGACTCGGTCCGCTTCGACTTGCAGCTCAGTTGCTGGACAGACGGTCGCCGCGGGCGAAGCGCCAGGTGCGGATGATCTCGAGCCGGTCGAACTCGGCCAGGTCTCCCGTGAACGGGGCGAACGGCGCGGCCAGGCGGACGATGCGCTGAGCGGCCTGGTCGAGGATCGCACTGCCGGAGGACTCCAGTACCAGCACCTCGTACAACGACCCGTCGCGGTTGATCGATACCATCATTCGCAGGCTGCCATAGATCTGCTGACGGCGCGCTTCGTCGGGGTAGTTGAGGTTACCTATCCGTTCGACCTTCTTGCGCCACTCCTCCTTGTACCAGGCGCCCTTGTCGCGCATGGTCGAGGCCGCATTGAGGCGGTGGATACGCGGGCGCTTGGCGTACAGCTGCCGCTCCTGGGACAGCTCGGCCTCGAGGCTGGCGATCTCGCTGGACAACTGTGAACTGTCGAACTTCGGCACGTTGGTCGTGGGCTTGGGCTGCGGTTTGCTTTCCCGAGGACGGGTCACCAGCTTTTCCGGCTTGGCCGCCCTGGTGGTCACGGCAGCCTTCTGCGGCTTCGGCGGTACCCGTACTTCAGGCTTGGCAGCCGGGGGCGGAGTGACCTTGTTGATCTTGCTGTCCTGGAATGGCGCTACCTCGGTGGTGCTGGGCAGCGCCTTCTTCTCCAGCGTGCCACTGCCCTGCTGGTTTTCCTGGGCCTGGTAATCGGCTTTTTCCGGAGCCTTTTCGCTCTTGAACGTGGCCAGGGTGATTTCCATTGAACGACGGATTTCCTTGGGTTCGGCGAACGAGAAACCCAGCCCGAGGATCAGCGCCAAGTGTACGAGGGCAGCCAGGAACAAGGTAAAGCCCAGTCGATCCACCGGGCGCACGCGCGATGGAAGCAGGTCGGAGGGGATGTCGGCAGGCAACGTCATCGAATATCCAGCAAACCGCAAGGCGGGGCGCCATCCGGGCAGGCGGGCGCGCAGGTCGGGAACGAACTGCATGATACCTCACTCTGCACGGTGGCTTCGCGTCGGTTGTCAGCGGGCCTTGAGCTGGCGATCGATGGCGTCCATCAGGCGGGCGCCAATGCGGGTGTCGTAGGCGGCGTCGATCTCGCGGATGCAGGTCGGGCTGGTGACGTTGATCTCGGTCAGGTAGTCGCCGATGACGTCCAGGCCGACGAACAACAGGCCTTTCTCGCGCAGTGTCGGGCCGACCTGCGCCGCGATCCAGCGGTCTCGCTCGCTCAGCGGGCGCGCCTCGCCACGCCCCCCGGCGGCCAGGTTGCCGCGGGTTTCGCCGCTTGCCGGAATGCGCGCCAGACAGTAGGGCACCGGTTCGCCATCGATCATCAGGATGCGCTTGTCGCCATCGACGATCGCCGGCAGGTAGGCCTGCGCCATGATCTGCTGCTGACCATGTCGGGTGAGGGTCTCGAGGATCACCGACAGGTTGGGGTCACCCGGGCGATGACGGAACACCGAAGCGCCGCCCATGCCGTCGAGCGGCTTGAGGATCACGTCGCCATGGGTGCTGGCGAACTCGCGCAGGACATCGGCACGGCGGCTGACCAGGGTTGGCGCCATGCATTCGGGGAAGCGCGTGGCGAACAGCTTTTCGTTGCAGTCGCGCAGGCTCTGCGGCCGGTTGACCACCAGCACGCCTTCGGCTTCGGCCTGCTCCAGCAGGTAGGTGCTGTAGACGAACTCCATGTCGAACGGCGGATCCTTGCGCATCAGGATCACGTCCAGCTCGCTCAGCGCCGCATCCTGTTCCTCGCCCAGTTCGAACCAGCGTGCCGGATCGGCGAACACCTTCAGCGGACGCATCTGCGCACGGGCCTGGCCAGCCCCCAGGTAGAGGTCGCGCTGTTCCATGTAGAACAACGTCCAACCGCGCTCCTGCGCGGCCAGCAGCATGGCCAGCGAACTGTCCTTCTTGTAGGAGATGCCCGCGATGGGGTCCATGACAATCCCGAGGCGAACGCTCATGGGTGATTCCTCATTGGCGGCGATTGGCCGCGCTACTCGATTGAAAGTCGTTCAGGGTGGCGCCGGGCGCGCGGATGGTCAAGAGGCGCACGGATGGAATGCCCATCCGGACTGTGCTACAAAGGCCGGCATTGGCTTCGAGCTTCGAGCGGCAAGCCACAGGCTGATCGTGTCGATCTTGCCAATGACGCTGGTCTGGAAGATGGAGCCGCTTGCAAAGGCAATTCGGTCTGCTTCGACTTGCAGCTTGCAGCTCAAAGCCCCGCGACGGTGACGCAACCATGGAACGACCCCTGAAGGTGATGGTGATCGACGATTCTCGCACCATCCGCCGTACCGCCCAGCTGCTGCTCGGCGAGGCGGGCTGCGAGGTGATCACCGCCAGCGATGGTTTCGAGGCCTTGGCCAAGATCGTCGACCACAAGCCGGCGCTCATCTTCGTCGACGTCCTCATGCCCCGCCTCGATGGCTACCAGACCTGTGCCATCATCAAGCACAATACCGCTTTCAAGGACATCCCGGTGATCCTGCTGTCGTCGCGCGACGGGGTGTTCGACAAGGCGCGGGGACGGGTAGTCGGGTCCGATCGATTCCTGACCAAGCCTTTCAGCAAGGACGAACTGCTCGATGCGATCAGGGCCCATGTGCCTGGGTTCGCCGGGCAGGCACAACACGCACCGTGATGTCGCACGCGTTGCGCATCGATAGCCTTCCATGGGGACGCAGCATGGCTCGAGTTCTGATCGTCGACGACTCGCCGACGGAAATGTACAAAATGACCCAGATGCTGGAACAGCATGGTCACAGCGTCCTGAAGGCCGACAATGGTGCCGACGGGGTCGCTCTGGCCCGCCAGGAGAAACCCGATGCCGTGCTGATGGATATCGTCATGCCTGGCATGAACGGTTTCCAGGCCACTCGCCAGTTGAGCAAGGATGCCGAGACCAGTGCCATCCCGGTGATCATCGTCACCACCAAGGATCAGGCCACCGACAAGGTCTGGGGGCAGCGCCAGGGCGCGCGCAGCTATCTGGTCAAGCCAGTCGACGAGCAGACCCTGATCCAGGCGCTCGATGGTGTGCTCAAGACTTGATCATGCAGTCATCCGGGGGGACGCCGACCGCCTTCGAACTGCTGCTGGACATCGATCGGCGTTGCCGGCTGCTGACTGCCGACCAGCCGTCATCGGAGCGCCGGGTCGAACAGTGGAGCGGCATCGGTTTTCGCCTTGCCGGACAATGGTTCGTCGCGCCCATGGGCGAGGTCGCCGAAGTGCTCAACGAGCCACGCAGCACCCGGGTGCCCGGCGTGCAGCCCTGGGTCCGGGGCGTGGCCAACCTGCGCGGGCGGTTGCTACCGGTGATGGACCTGGCTGGTTTCTTCGGCGTGGGGCCGGTGTTGCCAGGCAAGCAGCGTCGGGTGCTGGTGCTGGACCACGAAGCCATTTTCGCCGGCCTGCTGGTCGATGAGGTGCTGGGGCTGCAGCATTTTCCCCCCGCCAGCCTGCAACCTGTGCCACCACAACCTTTGATCCCGGCCGCTGCCCCGTTCGTCCGTGGACATTTCGCGACGCAGCGCAACTGGGCGATCTTCAGCCCTTATGCCTTGGCCCAGGCGCCCGGTTTCCTGGACGTGGCGCTGTAGAGGACTTCGATTCGTGAGCACGCCTGTGACCCCCGCCGTTTCCAGCCGATCGCGCAGCAGTGCGCAGATCACCGTGCTGTTCGTGGTGCTGATCCTGTCGATCATCCTGCTGTTCGCCAATTTCGCCTATCTCAATACCCAGTCCGGCTATGACAAGCAGTACATCGGTCATGCCGGCGAGCTGCGCGTACTGTCCCAACGCATTGCCAAGAACGCCACCGAGGCGGCAGCCGGCAAGTCATTGGCGTTCAAGCTGCTCAGCGATGCGCGCAATGATTTCGAGAGGCGCTGGAGCTACCTCAAGGATGGCGATGCGACCACTGGTCTGCCGGCGGCACCGGCAGCGGTCCGCGACGAAATGGCCGCGGTACGGCAGGATTGGGAAAACCTGCGAAGCAACACCGATACCATCCTGGCCAGCGAGCAGACCGTGCTCTCCCTGCACCAGGTGGCCGCGACCCTGGCCGAAACCGTGCCACAGCTGCAGGTCGAGTACGAGAAGGTGGTCGAGATCCTCCTGCAAAGTGGCGCGCCAGCCAGCCAGGTGGCCGTGGCCCAGCGCCAGTTGCTGCTGGCCGAGCGTATCCTCGGCTCGGTCAACACGGTGCTGGCCGGTGACGACAGCGCCGCCCAGGCGGCCGACGCGTTCGGCCGCGATGCCAGCCGCTTCGGGCAGGTGCTCGATGGCATGCTGACCGGCAACCCGGCGATCCAGGTTACCCGAGTGGCCGATGCCGATGCGCGAGCGCGACTGGCCGAAATTGCCGAACTGTTCCAGTTCGTCGCCGGTTCGGTCGATGAAATCCTGGAGACTTCGCCGGAGCTGTTTCGCGTCCGCGAGGCGGCAGGCAGCATCTTCAGCCTGTCGCAGACCTTGCTCGACGAAGCCTCGCACCTGGCCAACGGTTTCGAGAACCTGGTGGCCAGCCGCACCCTCGACACCGTCGGTGGCTATGCGCTAGGGCTGCTGGCGCTGGCCTCGATCATCCTGATCGGCCTGATCATGGTGCGTACCACCCATCGCCAGCTGCGTGAGACCGCCGAGAAGAACGAGCGCAACCAGCAAGCGATCATGCGCCTGCTGGATGAAATCGAGGAGCTGGCCGCCGGCGACCTGACCGTGACCGTATCGGTGACCGAGGACTTCACCGGCGCCATCGCCGATTCGATCAACTATTCGGTCGACCAGCTGCGGGACCTGGTGGCCACGATCAACCATAGCGCCGAGCAGGTCGCCAGCGCGGTGCAGGACACCCAGACCACTGCGCGCCAATTGGCCAAGGCTTCCGAACAGCAGGCCGAGCAGATCAGCGAAGCGTCGGTGGCGGTCGGTGACATGGTCGAATCGATCGACCGGGTCTCCGCCCATGCCTACGAGTCGGCCAAGGTGGCCGAGCGCTCGGTGGAGATCGCCAACAAAGGCAACGAGGTGGTGCACAACACCATCCAGGGCATGGCCAACATCCGCGAACAGATCCAGGATACGGCCAAGCGGATCAAGCGGCTCGGCGAGTCTTCA
The DNA here is from genome assembly GCF_015680705.1 of Pseudomonas fulva. Classification (GTDB taxonomy): domain Bacteria; phylum Pseudomonadota; class Gammaproteobacteria; order Pseudomonadales; family Pseudomonadaceae; genus Aquipseudomonas; species Aquipseudomonas fulva_C. The sequence continues at coordinate 127,140 of NZ_JADNYP010000003.1, forward strand.
CAGGAAATCGGCGATATCGTCAGCCTGATCGACGACATCGCCGACCAGACCAACATCCTGGCGCTCAATGCGGCCATCCAGGCGTCGCTGGCCGGGGAGGCCGGCCGTGGTTTCGCCGTAGTCGCCGACGAAGTGCAGCGCCTGGCCGAACGCTCGTCCTCGGCCACCCGGCAGATCGAGGCGCTGGTCAGGGCCATCCAGGCCGATACCAACGAGGCGGTGATCTCCATGGAGCAGACGACCGCCGAGGTGGTGCGCGGTGCGCGGCTTGCGCAGGACGCGGGGGTGGCGCTGGCGGAGATCGAAGGGGTATCGCAGACGCTGGCCGAACTGATTCACAACATTTCCGACGCGGCCCAGCTGCAGACGTCCTCGGCTGGGCAGATTTCCCATACCATGGCGGTGATCCAGCAAATCACTGCGCAGACCTCGGCAGGTTCGGGGGCTACCGCCGACAGCATTCGCCATCTGGCGCGGATGGCCAGCGAGATGCGTCGGTCGGTTTCCGGCTTCACCTTGCCCGCCCCGACCGCGCACCGCCGAGCATGAGCCGATGAACCGCACAGCTGCAACGCCCGAGCGTCACTCCATGGTCGCCCTGGCCTGGACCAGGGCAGCGATCGACGAGTGCCTGGCCGATGCCCGGCAGGCCCTGGAGCGCTTTGCCAGCGAGCCTGGCGAAGCCACGGCACTGACTGTGTTCGTCGACAACCTGCATCAGGTCCAAGGCTGCCTGCGCATGCTCGAGCTGCGCGGCGCGGCGCGCCTGGCCGAGGAACTCGAGCTGCTTGGGCGGGCCTTGGCCGATGGCCATGGAGCCCGCGGCGAATGCCTGGGCGCGCTGTGGCGCGGCATCGCCCAGTTGCCGGTCTATCTGGAGCGCCTGCGCAGCGCACGCCATGACCTGCCGCTGGTGGTGCTGCCCCTGCTCAACCAGTTGCGCGGTTGTCGAGGGGCCGAACCGCTTGACCAGGACAGCTTGCAAGCGGGTGCCGACGCCGGTTCGCGGCCGACCGATGCCGACCTGGCCTATGCCGATTGGCCCGAGCAGCTGCACGAAGATGGCCACGGACGTGATGCCTTGCGCTCCGTGGTGATGGCTCTTTGCGATGACCTGGTGCGGATCCGGGAGCGGCTCGACCAGGCCGCGCGTGGCGAATGTCGTCAGGAGCAGCTCGACACCTTGCTGGCACCTTTGCGTCAGGTCGCCGATACCCTGGCCGTCCTAGGGTTCCGGCAGCCCCGGCGGGTCATCCTGGACCAGGTCCTGGCCTTGCAGGGCTTGTCGCGCGAAGCGCAGCCGATGAACGCTGCGCTGCTCATGGACATGGCCGGCGCCCTGTCGTATGTCGAAGCCAGCCTGAACGGCATGGTCGGCCCGCTGGAAGACCCGGGGCAGGCGTCGCTGTCCGCAACGGACCTGGCCGAGATTCGCCAGGTGGTCCTGGAGCAAGCGCTGGCGGTACTGCGCCAGGCCAAGGACCTGATCGGCGACTGTATCGAGTCGGGATGGTCGCGCCAGCGCCTGCAAGCCCTGCCGGGCCTGTTCCAGCAGATGCGCGGCGCGCTGCAGATGCTAATGCTGCCCCGCTCTGGCGACCTTGCCAGCGGCTGCGCGGGTTACCTCGAAAGCTGGCTGCGCCAGCCGGAGCGGGATCCGTCGAGCGATGAGCTCGATGCCTTGGCGCGGGCGTTGAGTGCCATGGAGTGCGATCTGCAATGGCGCATCGCCGATCCGCAGGCCGATACCGAGCCGTTCCAGGAGCAGGCTCGGGCCAGCTTGCGCTCGCTTGGAGTGCAGTGCCCCAGCCCCACCGAGGACAGTCTGCCCACGCCGGCTGAGCCTGGCGTGGATGATGAACTGCGTCGCGTGTTTCTCGAAGAGGCTCGCCAATTGCTTGAGCAGCTCGAGCGGCACTGGCTGCGCTGGTGTGCCGACAATAGCCAGCGCAGTGCCCTCGAAGCGCTGCGCCGTGTATTGCACACCCTCAAGGGCAGCGGTCGGATGGCTCATGCCCAGGTCGTTGCGGAACTGGCCTGGGGCGCCGAGCATCTGCTCAACCGGGTGCTGGAGGACCGCGCGAGTCTGGATGCACAGGCTCAGGTGATGTTGCAGCAGGCGCTTGCGCGCCTGCCAGTCCTGCTTGGGGACTTCGCCGATGGCCGGTTGCCGGCGCTTGCCGAAGTCGAGCGGCTGGCCGAGCACCTGCATGGACTGGCGAACCGCGACACAGCGTCTCACGCCGAAGCCGGCGGCCCCGACCTGAGGTTGCTGGAGATCTTTCGTGGCGAGGCGCAAGGACACCTGACCGTGCTCGAGCAGTTCCTGGAGGCTGCAGGTGGCCAGGCGACGCCGGTCAGCGACGAATTGCAGCGTGCCTTGCATACCCTCAAGGGCAGCGCTGCCATGGCTGGCGTATTGCCGATCGCCGAACTGGCGACTGCGCTCGATCGCCTGGCTCGCGAATACAAGGCGCACCAGTTGCCGCTCGAGACCGGCGACCTGCAGCGGCTCGGCGCGGCGAGCGCGCTGCTGCGCGGCGCAGTGGCGCAGTTGGGCAGGCCCTTGGCGGTCATCGCCGGTGCGAACGTCCTGATCGAAGCGCTTGGCGCGGCGGTCGATGCCCGTCTGCTGGCCTTGGCCGATGAGGATGGCCAGGCGCGGCGCACCCGGCGCGATCCACAGCTGATCGCCGGTTTCCTGGCCCAAGGCATGGATATCCTGCTCGATGCCGAGTCGCTGCTGTCGCGCTGGCAGGAGCATCCGCGCGAACGGCAGGAACTGGACGCCTTGCTCGCCGAGCTGACTTCGCTCGGTCATGCCGCGCACCTTGCCGAGCTCTGGCAGATCGACGACGTCTGCGAAGCCTTGCTCGACCTGTACGGTGCCGTGGAAGAAGGCAGCCTGGCGGTCGATGCTGGCTTCTTCAGGCAGGCGCAGCAGGCCCACGAAGCCCTTATCGACATGCTCGACGAACTGGCCGCCGGACAGGGGGTCACGTCCCGGCCCCAGGTCGTGTCGGCGCTGCGCGGCCTGCTTGGCGAAGCGCTTGCACCGTCTTCGCTCGGTGTGCTCAGCCAGCGAGACGGGGTCGTCGATCTCGACGAGGCGCTCAGGCCCGAGCAGAGCACGCCGCCCAGACCAGCCGAGTCGGATCGGCTGGCCGCCTGCGAAGGCGTCCGAGGCGACAAGGAACTGCTGGAAGTCTTCCTCGATGAAAGCTCCGACCTCGTCGAAAACGCCAGCGAGTCGCTCGTTCGCTGGCAGGCCGAGCCACGCAACACGGTGGAGGTCGAGAACCTGCTGCGCGACCTGCATACCCTCAAGGGCAACGCGCGCATGGTGCAGGTCGGCGCCATCGGCGACCTGGCCCACGAACTGGAGTTTCTCTACGAGCTGCTGGCTGCTGGCCACCTGCCCCCCGGCCCGGCACTGTTCGGGCTGCTGCAGAACTGCCACGATCGCCTCGCGCACATGCTCGATGCCATTCGGCTCGGCCAGCCCTTGCATGCGGCGACAGCGCTGATCGACTACATCCGCAATTTCAGCAGCGCTGCCCTGACCGACAGTGCCGCCGGCCAAGGCAAGCCCGAGGCAGACCTGTCCGAAGCCGTCGTGGCGGCGCCCGACCGGTCCGCCGGGGACATGGTGAAGGTAGCGGCGGAACTGCTCGATGACCTTGGCAACCTGGCCAGCGAACATTCCATCATCCGTGGGCGCGTGGAGCAGCATGTCAACGATGCCCAGTTCGCCCTGAGCGAGATGGAAACCACCCTCGAGCGCATGCGTGACCAGCTGCTGCGCCTGGATACCGAGACCCAGGGCCGCAGCTTCGGGCGCCAGCCAGCCGAAGGCGATGACTACGACGACTTCGATCCGCTGGAGATGGACCGGCATTCCCAGTTGCAACAGCTGTCGCGGGCGCTGTTCGAATCGGCGTCGGACCTGCTTGAGCTCAAGGAAACGCTCTGCCAGAAAAGCCGCGAAGCCCAGGCATTGCTGCAGCAACAGGCCCGGGTCAACGGCCGCCTGCAGGAGGGGCTGCTAGGCACCCGCATGGTGCCTTTCGAGCGACTGGTTCCGCGCCTGCAGCGGGTTGTCCGGCAAGTGGCCAGCGAACTGGGCAAACAGGTGGAACTGATGGTGGAGAACGCCGAGGGCGAACTTGACCGCAGCGTGCTCGAACGCATGGTGGCGCCGCTAGAGCACATGCTGCGCAATGCGGTGGATCACGGCCTGGAAACCCGCGAGGCGCGACTGGCCGCGGGCAAGCCCGAGCACGGCACCATCCTGCTCAACCTGCTCCACGAAGGCTCGGACATCGTCATCGAAATGAGCGACGACGGTGCCGGCGTGCCGTTGGAAGCGGTGCGTCGCAAGGCGATCAAGCGCGGCCTGCTCGACCCCGGGGCGCAACTGAGCGATCACGAGGTCATGCAGTTCATCCTGCGGCCGGGCTTTTCCACTGCCGAGAAGATCACCCAGATTTCCGGGCGCGGATTGGGCATGGATGTGGTGCACGAAGAGGTCAAGCAGCTGGGTGGTTCCATGAGCATCGCCTCGAGCGCCGGCAAGGGCGCCAGGTTTTCCATCCGCCTGCCCTTGGCTGTCTCGGTCAACCGGGCCCTGATGGTCAACCTGGGCGAGGAGCAGTACGCCGTTGCGCTCGACAGCATCGAAGGCATCGTCCGCGTGCCGCCGACCGAGCTGCAGCTGTGCTACCAGCAAGACCCGCCTCGCTATCGCTATGCCGGGCGAGAATACCAGCTGTATTACCTCGGTGACCTGCTGCAAGGCAGTAGCCAGCCACAGCTGCTGGGGCAGAGCGTGCCACTGCCGGTACTGCTGGTCGAATCCAGCCAGCGATCCTTCGCCATCCAGGTGGACAGCCTTTCGCCGAGCCGCGAGATCGTGGTCAAGAGCCTGGGGCCGCAGCTGGCCGCCGTGCCTGGCCTGGCAGGCGCCACCTTGCTTGGCGATGGGCGAGTCGTGCTGATCCTCGATCTGCTTGGGCAATTGCGCGGACGACAAAGAAGCCTGGCCCGTCCACCGATCGCCCCACGCCAAGGGTTCGGGCCCACGCCCCGGCCATTGCTGGTCATGGTGGTGGACGATTCGGTGACCGTGCGCAAGGTCACCGGGCGGTTGCTGGAGCGCCATGGCATGAATGTCATTACCGCCAAGGACGGTGTCGATGCCATGGGCCTGCTCGAGGAGCATCGGCCGGATCTGCTGTTGCTGGATATCGAAATGCCGCGCATGGATGGCTTCGAGGTGGCCATGCGAATGCGTGCCGACGAACGCTTCAAGAACGTGCCGATCATCATGATCACTTCGCGCACGGGACAGAAGCACCGCGACCGGGCCATGGCGATCGGGGTCAACGACTACCTGGGCAAGCCGTACCAGGAATCGCTCCTGCTCCAGAGCATCGCCCGCTGGAGTGAACGTCATGCTTGAACACATCGCCGGCCAGCGCAGCATCCTCACCGGCCTGCTCCTGCCCCTGGCCGACCGTACCTTGGTCCTGCCGAATGTCGCGATTGCCGAACTGGTCGGCCAGCCAGCCAGCATCCCCGAAGCCGGCCAGGCCCAGTGGCACCTCGGCTGGCTCGACTGGCGCCAGCGCCGCCTGCCGCTGATCGGCTTCGAAGCCGCCTGTGGCGGCCACACCCCCTGGGGCGAGCGGTCCCGTATCGTCGTGCTCAACGCCCTGGGCGACACCGGCCTGCGCTACCTCGCGCTGCTGCTGCAGGGCATGCCGCGTTCGTGCAAGCTCGACAGCCAGCTCAGCTACGTGGACGTGCCGCTGGCCGACCTGGAGCTTGCCGCCGTGCAAGTGGGCGACCAGGTCGCCCGTGTACCGGACCTGGTCGGCCTGGAGCGGCTCGTGCGCAACCGGTAGCCGCAAGCCAAGGCAGCCCGAGTTGTCTTTGCAAGCGGTGCTATCTTCCAGCCCAGCGTCACTGGCAAGGTCGACACGATCGGCTTGCAGCTTGGAGCTACCGGCTGCAGGCCCACAGGAACCGGCCAGGGCCCGACGAGGTCTGTTCAGGCATGTATTACGGTGAACGTTTCAATGCCTGGACGCACCTGGTCGGTGCGCTACTGGCCTGCGTCGGGGCGATCTGGCTGATCGTCGCCGCCGGGTTGCAAGGCGATCCGTGGAAGATCGTCAGCTGTTCGATCTATGGCGTCACGCTGCTGGTGCTCTATAGCGTTTCCACGCTGTATCACAGCACGCGCGGGCGGCTGAAGGTGATCATGCGCAAGCTCGATCACCTGTCCATCTACTTGCTCATCGCTGGCAGCTATACCCCGTTCTGCCTGGTCAGCTTGCGCGGCCCCTGGGGCTGGAGCCTGTTTGGCGTGGTCTGGGGCCTGGCGGTGGTCGGCATGCTGCAGGAAATCAAGCCGCGCTCGGAAGCGCGCGTGCTTTCAGTGATCATCTATGCGCTGATGGGCTGGATCGTGCTGGTGGCCGTCCAGCCGCTGCTGCTCTCGCTCGGCACCGCCGGCTTCGCCTGGCTGGCGGCAGGCGGCGTGCTCTATACCATCGGCATCGTGTTCTTCGCCTTCGACCGGCGTTATCGCCATTGGCACGGCATCTGGCATTTGTTCGTCATGGCAGGCAGTTCGTTGCACTTCGTGGCAATAGGGCTGTTCGTGATATGAACGGCACGCTGGATATCTTCATCCGAGATACATTCCATCATTTCTGTCAGTAGCAAGCTGATCGAGACGTCCGTAGCCTTTCGGCAAGCAGTACCTGCAGAGAAGTTGCCGTGTTGCCAAGCTCGTCAACGGCCTGCACAACCCTTTGTCGAGATGAAAGGAACGATCATGAAATCCATGAACTTGTTTCAGCTTGCGTTGGCTGCATTGACCCTTTCCCTGTCGATAGGCTCCCAGGCCAGTGAGTGCGGTTTCAACATACGCGACTGGACGCCGGAAAGTGGCACTCTGAACTACACGGTGGATGCCGTTGGCAAGTCCAAGCTGGACCACGGTCGTGGCATCAGTGTGGGCGACACCCTTGCGCTGACGCCCACGGCCTATCCTAACAAGCCCTCCATCGACATGAAGTTGCAGAACTTCAAGATCGATATGCTCAACGGTGGCGTCGGTTATCTGGAGCTACCGAAGAAGTTCATGTTCAGGTTCAGGGAAGAATCCGGTCCGTACAAGGACTATGACGGACGGCGGCTTCTCATGACGGGTGGCTTGCGAGTGGTGGATGCCAAATGTGGCCAGGATGGCAAGGTCGACAGCGCCACCGTACAACTTTTCGATGACTACATGGCCGTGCTAGGCGAACCTGAAGTAGACGTGTTCCAAGACGCGATATCGCTAGTTCGTTCGGCCCAGGCGCCCAAGTAGTCTTTCAGAAGTCGCCCCAGAGCTGTTGCGCCACGGCCAATCCGACCACCGGCGCCGTTTCGGTGCGCAGCACGCGCGGGCCGAGGCGGGCGGCATGGAAGCCGGCGTGCCTGGCCTGTTCGACCTCGGCGTCGCCGAGGCCACCTTCCGGACCGATCAGGAAGGCCAGGCGGGCCGGCTTGGCGTGGCTGGTCAAGGGGGCTGCGACGGGGTGCAGGACCAGCTTGAGGTCGGCTTCGCTGGCCTTGATCCAGTCGCCGAGCGCCAGCGGTGGATGGATCACCGGCAAGACCGAGCGACCGCATTGCTCGCAGGCGCTGATCGCCACCTGGCGCCAATGGGCCATGCGTTTGTCGGCGCGCTCGTCCTTGAGACGTACCTCGCAGCGTTCGCTGATGATCGGGGTGATTTCGTTGACGCCCAGTTCGGTGGCTTTCTGGATCGCCCAGTCCATGCGCTCGCCGCGCGACAAGCCCTGGCCAAGGTGAACGTGCAATGGCGATTCGGGCTGTCCAGGGAGGGCCTGGTCGAGGTCGACGCGCACGCTTTTCTTGCCTACTTCCAGCAACCGGCCGCGAAATTCCTGGCCACTGCCGTCGAACAGCTGCACGGCGTCACCCGCGGCCATGCGCAGTACGCGACCGATGTAGTGAGCCTGGGCCTCGGGGAGTGCGTGTTCGCCCAGGTTCAAGGGGGCGTCGATGAAGAAGCGGGAGAGTCTCATGGTTCTGCTCTGGTGTCGTTGTTCGTTCAGCTGACTGCTGGGCCAGTAGGACGGGCTGGAGATGGGCTGTGCGGGGCGCCTTGCGGCTTATCGCGGCACCCCGGCCGCTCCTGAAGCGGGTGGAATGGGCACGCCCGGCCGCGAGGGTCGCATGGCGGCCCCAAAATGACCAATGAAACCACCTCTTCGCGCCCGTTTCATGGGATCAGGTCAGCCCGGATCACGAAAGTCCGGGTGGAAGTTCGCAGGCACCGCCACGCTGATGCTATCGCGCGTGGCGATTTCGATCCCTTCGCTGGCGACCTCGGCGAGAAAATCGATCTGCTCGGGCGTGATCACGTAAGGCGGCAGGAAGTAGACCACGCTGCCCAACGGGCGCAGCAGGGCGCCACGACTCAGGGCGTGTTCGAAGACCTTGAGGCCACGCCGCTCCTGCCAGGGATAGGCGAGCCTGCCGGCCTTGTCCCGGACCATCTCGATGGCCAGCGCCATGCCGGTCTGGCGGACTTCGGCCACGTGCCGATGATCGACCAGGTGCGCGGTGGCACTGGCCATGCGCGCCGACAGTGCCTGGTTGGCCTGGATCACGTTGTCCTGCTCGAAGATGTCCAGGGTCGCCAGCGCCGCGGCGCAGGCCAGCGGGTTGCCGGTATAGCTGTGCGAATGCAGGAAGGCGCGCAGAGTCGGGTAGTCGTCATAGAATGCCTGGTACACCTCGTCGGTGGTCAGGCAGGCGGCCAGCGGCAGGTAGCCTCCGGTCAAGGCCTTGGACAGGCAGAGGAAGTCGGGCCGGATCCCGGCTTGCTCGCAGGCGAACATCGTCCCGGTGCGGCCAAAGCCGACCGCGATCTCGTCGTGGATCAGATGCACCCCGTAGCGATCGCAGGCTTCGCGCAACAGCTTCAGGTAGACCGGATGATACATGCGCATGCCGCCGGCGCCCTGGATCAGCGGCTCGATGATCACCGCGGCGACGCTGGCATGGTGTTCGGCCAAGGTCTGCTCCATGGCAACGAACATGTTCCGCGAGTGCTCTTCCCAGCTCATCCCTTCCGGACGCAGGTAGCAGTCCGGGCTCGGGACCTTGAGCGTGTCGAGCAGCAGGGCCTTGTAGGTCTCGGTGAACAGCGGCACATCGCCGACCGACATGGCGGCGATGGTTTCGCCATGGTAGCTGTTGCTCAGGGTGACGAAACGCTTCTTGCCCGGCTGGCCTTTGTTCAGCCAGTAGTGGAAGCTCATCTTCAACGCCACCTCGATGCATGAGGAGCCGTTGTCGGCATAGAACACCCGGTCGAGGCCCGCCGGCGTCATGGCGACCAGGCGTTCGGACAGCTCGATCACCGGCTGATGGCTGAAACCGGCGAGAATCACGTGTTCCAGCTGGTCGAGCTGGTCCTTGATGCGCTGGTTGATGCGTGGATTGGCATGCCCGAATACGTTGACCCACCAGGAGCTCACGGCGTCCAGGTAGCGCTTGCCTTCGAAGTCTTCCAGCCAGACGCCTTCGCCACGCCTGATCGGAATCAGCGGCAGTTGCTCGTGGTCTTTCATCTGGGTGCAGGGATGCCACAGGACCTCGAGGTCGCGTTGCATCCACTGTTGGTTCAGGCCCATGGTCGTTCTCCTGGCTCGCGGCGCGGACTTGGCCGGCAAGCCTATGCAATGCCAGGTCCGAGGACAACCCGCAATCGCCTTGCCACCTCCGCGGCAATGCTGGCAGGCATGATGGCCCTGGCGTATTCTTCGCCTGGTCTTTTTCCTCAGGAGGCGTCCTGCCTCCCAATTCCCTACCGTTGAACCGGAGTACAGCAAGATGGCTGGTGGTTGGCTGCGCGTGTGCGCATGGGTAGTGATCGGCATGTCCGGCAGCGTTGCGCTGGCCCAGGACAAGGTGCCCTCGGCGATCGTCGTCGGTGGCGGCCTGGCGGGGCTTAGCGCCGCCTACGAGCTGCAAGGCAAGGGTTGGCAGGTGACCCTGCTCGAAGCCAAGCCTGGCGTGGGCGGGCGCTCGGGCCTGGCGACCAGTGAGTGGGTCGGCAACGAGAAGATCCAGCCGGTGCTCAACCACTACCTGCAGCGCTTCCAGCTCACGACGCTTGCGGCACCTGAGTTCGTGCGCAACCCTGGCTACCTGATCGACGGCGACTATTTCAGCAGCGCCGATCTGGCGACCAGGCAACCGGCCATCGCCGAGGCGATCAGACGCTATGAGAAGACCCTCGACGAGCTGGCCGGCTCGATCGATGATCCGCTCGAGCCGGCTGCCACCAGCACCTTGTTCGCCCTGGACCAGATCACCGTTGCCAACTGGCTGGACAAGCTGCAGCTGCCGGCCACCGCGCGACAGCTGATCAACCAGCAGATCCGCAGTCGCTACGACGAACCGTCGCGTCTCTCCCTGTTGTATTTCGCCCAGCAGAGCCGTGTCTACCGCGACATCAGCGACCGTGACTTGCGTGCCTCGCGCCTGCCGGGCGGCAGTCCGCTGCTTGCCCAGGCATTCGTCAAGCAGATCAGGACCATCAAGACCGCTTCGGCGGTGACGGCCATCGTCCAGGACAAGGAGGGCGTCACGGTCAAGGTCGGCGGCGTCGGTTACCGGGCTGACTACCTGGTCATGGCCGTTCCCCTGCGCGCCCTGGCCAGGATCCAGATCACCCCAGGGCTCGACGACCAGCACCTGGCTGCCCTCAAAGGCACCAACTACGGCTGGCGCGACCAGCTGCTGCTCAAGTTCAAGAAGCCGGTATGGGAAAGCCGGGCGCGGATGTCCGGGGAAATCTTCAGCAATGCTGGGCTGGGCATGCTGTGGATCGAGCCGGCCTTGAAGGGCGGTGCCAACGTGGTGATCAACCTGTCCGGCGACAACGCGCGCCTGCTGCAGGCCTTCGGCGACAGGCAGATGGTCGACCAGGTGCTGATTCGCCTGCATGCCTTCTATCCACAGGCGCGTGGTGCGTTCACCGGCTATGAAGTGCGCCGCTACAGCACCGACGCAGGCACTGGCGGTGCGTACCTGGCGTACGGCCCCGGGCAGATCAGCAAATACTGGCGGCTGTGGGAGCGGCCGGTGCAGCGCATCGCCTTCGCCGGTGAACATACCGATGCGCTGTACCCGGGCACCCTCGAAGGCGCCTTGCGCAGCGGCCAGCGGGCCGCCACACAGGTTCAGGAACTGGCGGCGGGCAGGTCGTTCGACCCGGTCAAGATCGCGCCCGGCGTCGCCGTGGCTGCCACCGGTGTCAGCGCCGCCGCCGCCGCGGACAAGGGCGGATTCTTCTCCAGGCTCTTCGGCGGTTCGTCAAGCAAGGCAGGCGAGCCGCGCAGAGCCAAGCCGGCGCCTGCCGAGGTTGGGCAAGGCAAGGCCGATGAAACGAAGCAGGCCAGGCCAGGCTTCTTCTCGAGGCTGTTCGGTTGGGCCAAGCCATCGGCACCAGCCTCGAGCGAGCCTGCCGGCAAGAGCGAGGCACCTGCGCCGCAGCCCTTGGTCGCGCCGCAGCCAGCCGCTGCGGCGACAGCGAGCACCGCTTCCCAGGCCAGAACACAACCTGTCAAGGCCGCTGCGACCACGGCCGGCGACCAGGCCAAGGCCAACCCTCGCACACCCACGCCCGCCAAGCATCCGGCGCCGGCCAGGCACGCCGGCAAGCCAGCCTCGGTCCACAAGACGCCGACCAAGACCGACGGCATCGACAAGGCAGCGCCCCGTCCTCGATCGACGACCCATTGAAGCCTGCCCCAAGGCTGGCGCCTGGCGCCAGTCTGGGTTGCGACAAGCAGGCCAATGGCTATCGTTAACGTTTGCTTAATGACCAAGCCTCACACTGATCATCGTATTTATCGATATTTTGCGGCAGGTTTTTCCGCTTTTATTCGATCGATGACGCGTTAATCTTGTACTCGGCTTTCATGGGGAAACATGGCTCATGCAACTGCGCAACTCACCTGTTCGCTATGGTCTTGTCAGCATCGTCCTGCACTGGAGCGTGGCGCTGACGGTCTTCGCTCTGTTTGCGCTCGGTCTGTGGATGGTCGGGCTGGACTACTATAGTCCTTGGCGCAAGGCAGGCCCCGAGTTGCACAAGAGCATCGGCCTGGTGCTGCTGGCGGTCATGTTGGTGCGGGTGCTCTGGCGCCTGGCCAGCCCGCCGCCGCCCGCGATTGCCACCCACGGCATGTTCACCCGCGTGGCCGCCAAGCTTGGCCACCTGGCGCTGTATGGCGGGCTGTTCGCGGTGATGATCGCCGGCTACCTGATCTCCACCGCCGATGGTGTCGGTATCCCGGTGTTCGGCCTGTTCGAAGTGCCGGCGCTGGTCAGCGACTTGCCCGACCAGGCGGACCTTGCCGGGGTCGTGCATTATTACCTGGCCTGGGGGCTGGTGATCTTCGCCACGCTCCATGGCCTGGCCGCACTGAAGCATCATTTCATCGACCGTGACGCGACCCTGCTGCGCATGTTCGGTCGCAAGGCTTGAATCTCGATCCTCAATCGCAAAGAAAGGACCTCAGGATGTTGAAGAAGACTTTTGCCGCCCTGGCGCTGGGCAGCGCACTGTTCTCGGCCGGTCAGGCCATGGCCGCGCAATACAAGATCGACAAGGAAGGCCAGCACGCCTTCGTCGACTGGAAGATCAGCCACTTGGGCTACAGCTTCATCCATGGCACGTTCAAGGACTTCGACGGGACCTTCACCTGGGACAGCGCCAAGCCCCAGGACAGCAAGATCAGCGTCGATCTCAAGACTGCCAGTCTGTGGTCCAATCATGCCGAGCGCGACAAGCATATTGCCAGCGCCGATTTCCTCGACGTGAAGAAGTACCCCGAAGCCAGGTTCGTCTCCACCAGCGTCAAGCCCACCGGTGACAAGACCGCCGATGTGGTCGGTGACCTGACCCTGCACGGCGTGACCAAGCCGGTGACCTTCAAGGCCGTGTTCAACGGCGAAGGCAAGGACCCATGGGGCGGCGAGCGCGCAGGCTTCAATGCCAAGACCACGCTGAACCTGAGCGACTTCGGCATCAAGGGACCGGGCCCGACCTCCCAGACCCTGGACCTGGATATCAGCCTGGAAGGCGTCAAGCAGAAGTGACGAGTAGACCATGAACGAAAACGCCGCCCATCGGGGCGGCGTTTTCGTTCTGTAGCGCCAATCAGCGGTTGCGGGTCAGCAAGGCCGGGCGTTCGCCGCGTGGACGGCTTGGCACGTCGTCCAGCTGCTCTGGCGTTGGATAACGGTCGAGCTTGGATTCCTTGCGGATGATCACCGGCTGGTTCTGCGGCTCGCGCGAGCTGCGTACTGCCGGCTCCTGGCGCGCGAAGTCGTCGCGACCGGCCGGCCGCTTGCGGCCAGCGTTGTTGTCGCGGCGCCCGGCAGGGTTGTTCGAGCGCGGACGCTTCTCGTTGACGCCGCCATTGCGTGGGCCGGCTGGACGCCCCTGACCGGCGGCGCCGCTGCGAGCACCGCCAGACTGGCCTTGGCCGCCGCTGCCACCTTTGCCGCGGTTGCGGCCCTGGTTGCGGTTCTGGTACGGACTGACATAGTCGGCACGATTGCCGAAGTTGTCGATCTCGTCGTCGAGGAATTCCTCCGGATCGCGATCAGGCGGTAGCGCGATGGGGCCCGCCACGGTCTTTTCACCTGGCTGCTGACGTGGCTTGCTGGCGCGCGACTTGCGCGGCTGGCGGTCGGCGGCAGGCTTGTCCTTCTCGCCGCGAGCGGCTTTCTCGGTGGACTTTTCGGTGCCTTGCCGGGGCTTGCCCTTGTCCTTCTCCTTGGCCTTGTCCTTGCGTCCGGCGGCGCCCTCGGCGCGCGGCTGGTTACGTCCACCACGGCCGTTGTTCGGCTGGCGTTCGCGAACCTCGGGTTTCTCGGCTTCCACCTGGCTTGCATCGAAGCCCATCAGGTCGCCATCGGGAATCTTCTGGCGAGTGACGCGTTCGATGCTCTTGAGCAGTTTCTCTTCATCGGGCGCCACCAGCGAGATCGCCTCGCCGGAGCGGCCAGCACGGCCGGTACGGCCGATGCGATGCACGTAGTCTTCCTCGACGTTGGGCAGTTCGAAGTTGACCACGTGTGGCAACTGGTCGATATCCAGGCCGCGGGCGGCGATGTCGGTGGCGACCAGCACGCGCACGCTATTGGCCTTGAAGTCGGCCAGGGCCTTGGTGCGGGCGTTCTGGCTCTTGTTGCCATGGATGGCGGCAGCGGTCAGGCCGTGCTTTTCCAGGTATTCGGCCAGGCGATTGGCGCCGTGCTTGGTACGGGTGAACACCAGGACCTGCTCCCACGCACCGAGAGTGATCAGGTGGGCGAGCAGGGCGCGCTTGTGACTGGCGGCCAGTCGGTAGACGCGCTGCTCGATGCGCTCGACCGTGGTGTTGGGCGGCGTGACCTCGATGCGCTCGGGATTGTGCAGCAGCTTGTCGGCCAGGTCGGTGATGTCCTTGGAGAAGGTCGCCGAGAACAGCAGGTTCTGGCGCTTGGCCGGGAGGCGGGCCAGGACCTTCTTGACGTCATGGATGAAGCCCATGTCGAGCATGCGGTCGGCTTCATCGAGCACCAGGATCTCGACATGCGAGAGGTCCACGCTGCCTTGGCCGGCCAGGTCCAGCAGCCGTCCGGGACAGGCGACCAGGACGTCGACGCCCTTGGCCATCGCCTTGACCTGCGGGTTCATGCCGACGCCGCCGAAGATGCAGGCGCTGACGAAGTTCAGGTCGCGGGCATACAGCCTGAAGCTGTCATGCACCTGCGCGGCGAGCTCCCGGGTCGGGGTCAGCACCAGCACGCGTGGCTGGCGCGGGCCGTGACGCTGCGACTTGTCAGGGTGGCCACCCGGGAACAGCCGCTCGAGGATCGGCAGTGCGAAGCCGCCGGTTTTACCAGTACCTGTCTGGGCGGCGACCATCAGGTCACGACCTTGCAACACGGCGGGAATCGCCCGCTGTTGCACCGGGGTTGGCTGGGTATAGCCCGCAGCCTCGATAGCGCGGACTAGAGCCTCGGAGAGACCGAGGGAGGCAAAGGACATGGGCAATCCTGTTCTAGTGGGGGCTGGGCCCTATGGGATGATCTTGCCTGGCGCGATGGGCATCGGAAGATGCGATCGCGTCCGGTACTGCTGGGCCTTGGCCATGCATCGAACGGTGGCGGGCGGCGCACGGGGCGCATGCCTGCCGGTCGAGATGCCTGTTTCGAGACCGAGCGTCCGGGCGTGAGCCGGGCGGGAAGGCCCGAGTATAACAGAGCTATCGAAGTGTGCCGCTTTCCTGCTGCTCAACGGCGTCAGGAAAATCCATCGCCACGGCATGACGCGCATCGATCGCCTGGAACGCCGGCTCCCGCTTGAAGCGCCGCAGTTCTTCGGCAAATCGTTGCGCCAATCGCTCCCGGCCAGGTTCCAGACGCAAGCCCAGGTATTGGGGACGCTGGTTGACCCGCCAAGGCAGCATCTGCACCGCGTCCTGCAAGCCCAGCGCATGCAGCGCGTGATGCCCGGCACGTCGATCGGTGACAAGCAAGTCGATGCGACCGAGCATCAGTTTGCCGAAATTGGCTTGCAGGGTCGGCGCTGGCTCGCGGCGAAACAGCGTCGACTGCTCGAAGGCTTTGCCATGGTCATAGCCGGGCGAGACGCCCACGACCAGGCCGGCGAGGTCTTCCAGACGCCGCACGCGGTGCGGACGCGCACGGGCCTGGAACAGCACGAAGTCCACGCTCGACATGGGTTCGTCGGGATAGACGATGTATTGCCGGCGTGGCCCGGAGCGGAACACGTCCATCACCCCGTCGGCCAGGCCGCGCTCGACCATCGCCAGACAACGCCGCCATGGCATGAACTGCCATTGCACCTCGATACCCAGGCGCCGGAAGACTTCGTTGGCCACCTCCACATGCATGCCCTTGGGCTCGCCTGCCTCGAAGTGAATGTAGGGCGCCCAGTCATCGCTGACGATGCGCAGGCGCTCTGCATGCGCCGTCGAACCCAGGCAGGCCAGCAGGAGGATGGCGAAGAGACGAATGAAATAGGGCATCGCGACAGATTACGACGGATGGGCCAGGCCGGCCAAGCACCGGCGGGATGCCGGTGCTGCCAGGGATCCGATGCACGGCTGAGCATGGGCCGGCCATGGCCGACTGGCCCAGCGGCGATTCAGCGGGGCAGTTGCAGGTTGTTCCAGATCGCCAGGCTCGCCTCGGCCTGGTTCAAGGTGTAGAAGTGCAGGCCTGGGGCGCCGCCTTGCAGCAACTGTTCGCACATGCGGGTGATGACCTGCTCGCCGAATGCCTGGATGCTCTGGGCATCGTCGCCGTACGCTTCGAGCTGCTTGCGGATCCAGCGCGGGATATCCGCGCCGCAGGCATCGGAGAAGCGCGCCAGCTTGCTGTAGTTGGTGATCGGCATGATGCCCGGCACGATCGGGATGTCCACGCCCAGCTTGCGTACTCGCTCGACGAAGTAGAAATAGCTGTCGGCGTTGAAGAAGTACTGGGTGATGGCGCTGTCGGCGCCCGCCTTGACCTTCTGCACGAAATGAGCCAGATCGCTTTCGAAGTTGCGCGCCTGCGGGTGCATCTCCGGGTAGGCAGCGACTTCGAGGTGGAAGTGGTCACCGCTTTCCTGGCGAATGAATTCGACCAGGTCGCTGGCGTAACGCAGGTCGCCGTAGGCCATGCCCATGCCCGATGGCAGGTCGCCGCGCAGCGCGACGATGCGCTTGATGCCGGCGTCCTTGTACTGGGCGAGCAGCGCCCGCAGCTCCTGCTTGCTGTCGCCAACGCACGAAAGGTGCGGCGCGGCAGGCACCTTCACTTCGTTTTCCAGCTGCAGCACGGTATTGAGGGTGCGGTCGCGGGTCGAACCACCGGCGCCGTAGGTGCAGGAAAAGAATTCCGGTTCCAGGCTCGCCAGCTGGCGAGCGACGTTCATCAGTTTCTCATGGCCAGCTTCGGTCTTGGTCGGGAAGAATTCGAAGCTGTAACTGCGCTTTTGTGCCATCTCGTTCTCTCTTCAGCCTCAAGCCTCAAGCCTCGAGCTTCAGGCTGCAGGTAAAGGCCGGAGCGGCTTGGCGCCGTCCGGCCTGGTGTCTCCTCGAGCGGCAGGCGGCAAGCTGACCGGCGCTGCGTTCAGGGCTTGCCGCTTGCCGCGGCGCCTTAGTACCGATAGCTGTCCGGCTTGAACGGCCCTTCGACGGTCACGCCGATGTACTCGGCCTGCTGCGACGTCAGCTGGGTGACCACGCCGCCGAAGCCGCGGACCATTTCCAGGGCGACTTCCTCGTCGAGCTTCTTGGGCAGCACTTCGACGGTCAGGCGCTCGGCCTTCTCGGCTGGCGACAGCTCGGCGAACTTCTGCTCGAAGAGGAAGATCTGCGCCAGGACCTGGTTGGCGAACGAGCCGTCCATGACCCGGCTAGGGTGACCGGTGGCGTTGCCCAGGTTGACCAGGCGGCCTTCGGCCAGCAGGATCAGGTAGTCATCGTTCTGCGGATCGAAGTCACCGTGGCCGGTGCGGTGGATCTTGTGCACCTGGGGCTTGACCTCTTCCCAGGCCCAGTTCTTGCGCATGAAGGCGGTATCGATCTCGTTGTCGAAGTGACCGATGTTGCAGACCACGGCACGCTTCTTCAATGCCTTGAGCATGTTGGCATCGCAGACGTTGACGTTGCCGGTGGTGGTGACGATCAGGTCGATGCGGCCCAGCAGGTCGCGGTTGATGCCGTCCTCGGTGCCGGTATTGATGCCGTCCTTGAAGGGCGAAACCACTTCGAAGCCGTCCATGCAGGCTTGCATAGCGCAGATCGGATCGACTTCGCTGACCTTGACGATCATGCCTTCCTGGCGCAGGGACTGGGCCGAGCCCTTGCCCACGTCGCCGTAGCCGATGACCAGGGCCTGCTTGCCCGACAGCAGGTGGTCGGTACCGCGCTTGATGGCATCGTTGAGGCTGTGGCGGCAGCCGTACTTGTTGTCGTTCTTGCTCTTGGTGACCGAGTCGTTGACGTTGATCGCCGGCACCTTCAGTTCGCCCTTGGCCAGCATGTCGAGCAAGCGATGCACGCCGGTGGTGGTCTCTTCGGTGACGCCGTGGATCTTGTCCAGCATGGCCGGGTACTTCAAGTGCAGGATCTCGGTCAGGTCACCGCCATCGTCCAGGACCATGTTGGCGTCCCAGGGCTGGCCATCCTTGAGGATGGTCTGCTCGATGCACCATTCGTACTCCTGCTCGGTCTCGCCTTTCCAGGCGAATACCGGGATCCCGGCGGCGGCGATGGCGGCGGCGGCCTGATCCTGGGTGGAGAAGATGTTGCACGACGACCAGCGCACCTCGGCGCCCAGCGCGACCAGGGTCTCGATCAGCACGGCGGTCTGGATGGTCATGTGAATGCAGCCGAGGATCCTGGCGCCCTTGAGTGGTTGCTCGGCCTGGTACTTGCGGCGCAGGCCCATCAGCGCGGGCATTTCCGATTCGGCGATGATGATCTCGCGACGGCCCCAGTCGGCCAGGGAGATGTCGGCGACCTTGAAGTCGGAAAAACCTGCGGGCGTGTTTACAGCGCTCATTAGAGCCTCCATTCGTAGTGTGCGAATGGGCGCCGTTGTGCGTTGAGCGTCCGCGAGGCGGACAACGCCCCAACCGAGCCTGACAGGTCGAACCTGCTGCAGCGCCCCTCGGCTGGGTGGCGGGCATGACCCTCCTGTCGGACAGTCATGTGGAAACCTGGCGATTATAGCCTTGTCAGCAGCCATGCCCAAGCGCTTCGATCGATTGATCGAGACGATGGTCGATCTTCCATGGAGTCGTCCGAGAGGCTCTGCCATGATGGTTGCACGACAGCCAAGCAGCAGGAGCAACCATGAATTTCCATACTCGCAAGTGGGTCAAGCCAGAAGACCTCAACCCCAACGGCACGCTGTTCGGAGGCAGCCTGCTGCGCTGGATCGACGAGGAGGCGGCGATCTATGCGATCGTCCAGCTGGGCAACCAGCGCGTGGTGACCAAGTACATGTCGGAAATCAACTTCGTCAGCGCTTCACGCCAGGGCGACATCATCGAGCTGGGCATTACCGCCACCGAATTCGGTCGGACCTCGATCACCCTGCGCTGCGAAGTGCGCAACAAGATCACCCGCAAGAGCATCCTGACGGTTGATCGCATGGTGTTCGTCAACCTGGGCGAAGACGGGCTGCCGGCGCCGCATGGGCGCACCAGGATCAAGTATATCGAGGACCAGTTCGATACGGCGGTGGAATGAGCAGGGCAGTCTCTTCCCCTGCATGACCAGAAGGGCTCGTCTTGGTTGCGGCATCGCCCTGCCACGGTGCCGCTTGTACGCTCGATCGTGCCAGCAGGCAAAAGTGCGGTACAGCATCAAAGCAGAGACTCACCATCAGCACCCGCCGCTCCCATGGGCCATGGGCGCGGCGGGTGCTGCAAGGGTGATCACGGCTGTTCTGGTGTCCCGTTAGGCTGGCGCGTGACGCCGCGCACCACGCGGCCGATCGACAGCCCCTGGATCAGGATCGACGACAGCACCACGATGTAGGTGATCGACAACAGCAGGTCTCGCTCCTCGCCCATCGGTAGCGACAGCGCCAAGGCGACCGAGACGCCGCCGCGCAGGCCACCCCAGGTCAACACCCGGATGGTCCCCTGGGGCACGCTGCGCCAGCGGCGCAGCAGCAGGATCGCCGGCGCCACGGTGAGCAGGCGCGAGAGCAGCACGGCTACCGCGAGAACGCCCGCCGCCGCCAGGTGCAGCCAGTTGAATGGCAACAGCAGCAGCTCCAGGCCGATCAGGGCGAACAGCAGGGCATTGAGCATGTCGTCGATCAGCTCCCAGAAGCCATCCATGTAGCGACGGGTCATGTCGTTCATGGCCAGGTTGCGGCCCAGGTTGCCGATGATCAGCCCTGCCACCACCATGGCGATGGGGGCCGAGACATGCAGTTCGTAGCACATGGCCGAGCCACCGATGACCAGGGCCAAGGTCAGCATGACCTCCACCTGGTATTGCTCGACGCTCTTGATCATGCGGTAGGTGGCATAGCCGATCAGCCCGCCGAACAGCACGCCGCCAATGGCTTCGTGAGCGAACAGCATGGCGGTATCGGTGAGGCTGGGTGTCTCGCCCAGCTGGATGATGCCCAGCAGCACGGTGAAGACCACCACCGCGGTGCCGTCGTTGAACAGCGACTCGCCGACGATGGTGGTCTTCAGCGGCTTGGAGGCATTGGCCGTGCGCAGCGCGCCGAGCACCGCGATCGGATCGGTGGGCGAGATCAGTGCGCCGAACAGCAGGCAGTAGATCAGGCTGACATGCCAGCCGAACAGGGCGAAGACCCAGTGCGCCAGGAAACCGATGACCACGGTGGCGATCAGCACGCCCACGGTAGCCAGCAGGCCGATCGGCCAGCGATAGCTGCGCAGGTCGGCGAGATTCACATGCAGGGCCCCGGCGAACAACAGGAAGGCCAGCATCCAGTGCATCAGCAGATCGTTGAAGTCGATCTGGTTCATCAGGCCTTCGACACGTTCCTCCAGGCCGGGATAGCCGACCAGGCTAAGCCCTTGCAGCATCAGGGAGAACATCAGGGCCGTGACCATCACGCCGATGGCCGGTGGCAGCCCGATGAAACGATAGTTGACGTAGGTGAGGAGGGTGGTCAGGCAGATAAACGCAGCGACAAGCTCAAGCATCCCGATTCCTGTAACAGTGGCTTCCGATTCGTAACCCGAATGACCCGGGCAGTTCTTTGATGACCTGATCCAGGGTTCGGGGCACAGCTTATGACCGAAATTATCGAATTCGTTCATCTGGAGCGGGCTGCGAGAACCTTTTCCAAGGCCGGGAATCCTAGCCTGCGAGCAGGTCCTGGCGGGATACGCCGGATCAGGCTCCAACCCCGACATTTGCACAAGGAACCTGTCATGACCGTCGCTCTATGGTGCGTGCTGATCGCGATCTTCCTGCCACCGCTCTGCTCGCTGATCGCCAAGCTGAGCAGCGGGCGCTTCGGTATCAAGGACAACCATGACCCGCGCGGCTTTCTCGATACGCTCGAAGGGCTGCCGCGCCGGGCCAACGCCGCCCAGCAGAACAGCCACGAAGCCTTGCCGCCGTTCATCGCCGCGGTGCTGGTCGCCGATATCGTCGGCAATGCCGAGCAGGTGACCCAGGATGTGCTCGGAGTGTTGTACATCACCAGTCGTCTGCTCTACATCATCTGTTACCTGGCCGACTGGGCGGCGCTGCGCTCGCTGACATGGTTCATCGGCCTGGCGCTGATCGTGGCGTTCTTCGTAGTCTCCGCCTGAGTTCGAACGCTCAAGGCGCCTTGGGTACGTCGGGCAGCGGCATGCCCTTGGGCCAGAGCAGCCAGAGCCGTCCTTGCTGCTTCATGTCGCCGGCGAGCTTGCCGGCTTCGGCGCCGGTGCCCCAGAACAGGTCTGCGCGTACCTCGCCGGTGATCGCGCCGCCGGTATCCTGTGCAGCCACGGGGCGCACCACCGGGCTGCCGTCAGGGCGGGTCGTCGACAGCCAGAGCAGGCTGCCCAGCGGAATCACCTTGCGATCGATGGCCACGCTGTAGCCGGCGGTCAGCGGCACGTTGAGCGAACCGCGCGGCCCTTCGTTGCTGTCCGGGCGAGCGCTGAAGAACACGTAGCTGGGGTTGCTGGCCAGCAGCTCGGGCACCTTTTGCGGATTGGCCTGGGCCCAGGCGTGGATACTGCCCATGGTCACCTCTTCCTTCTTCAGCTGACCCTGCTCGACCAGCCAGCGGCCGATGGGGCGGTAGGGATGGCCGTTCTGGTCGGCATAGCCGAGCCGCAACTGTCGACCGTCCTCGAGCTGGATGCGGCCCGAGCCCTGGATCTGCAGGAACTGCAGGTCCATCGGATCGGTCAGCCAGGCCAGCACCGGAGCCGGGACGCCCTGGCGATTGATCACCTCGGCGCTGTCGTAGGGCTTGAGCACCCGGCCCTCCAGGCGTCCGCGCAGGCGCTTGCCCTTGAGTTCCGGATAAAGGCTGGCCAGGTCGACGACTACCATGTCGTCCGGCACGCCATACACTGGCACGTTGGCCGAGTCGCTGCGGCTCAGGCTGCCAGGGTACACGGGTTCGTAGTAGCCGGTGATCAGGCCGTCGGCGCTGTTCGCGGCCGAACGCAAGCCATGGACCTGCAGGTTCTGGCGCAGGAAGGCGCGCACCTGGGCCGCGTCGGCCGGGACCGCGGCGGCCGCCTCGCAGGTGCTCGCCCAGGTCGGGTCGCGCCGAAGCTTGTCGCAACCGCTGCGCCATGACTGGAAGCCAGCCAGCATGTCGGCATCTTCGACGGCCGGCAGGTCTTGCCAGTCGGCCTGGACATAGGTAGCCAGGGCATGGGGTCGCGGCTGGGCCTTGTCGCCGTCGTTGCAGCCGACCAGCAAGGCCAGGGCGGGAAGCGCCCAGGCGAGATGGCGCAGAAGAGGTGTCATGCTTTGCATCCTTGGGGACCAGGGTGGTGGCCCTGGCCAGGTTCGCTAGAGAGTGGGAGGGTGCTCACAGGCGAAAGCCGGCGCTGCGTCGCGAAGGCGTGGTCGTCACGATGACGCCGGTCTGCTTCCGACCCGTGGCAGTGCCGATGCTAACTTACCCATGTCTCGATGCAAGGCGGTCTTCGCTCATGCAGCTTCTGCAGGCGCAAGGAGGCGCCGAGCAGGTGCTCGGCGGGCTATGGTTGTCGCGCTTCGGAGCCGGACGGCTCGTTCAGCGCCCGTGCAGTCTCACTTGTCCAGCGCTTGCCTGGCCTGCTCGAGTTCCTGGCGGGACTCGGCCAGTTTGCGTTCGCGCTTGGCGATCTTGTCGGCGTCGCCCTTGGCCCTGGCTTCGGCCAGGTCGGCCTCGCGTTCACGGATTTCCTGCTCGGCCTTGCGCACGTCGGCTTGGCGAGCTGCGCGCAGGCTGTCATCGGTGCAGTGGGCCTGGTTTTCCTTGAGCGCCTTTTCCAGGCCGGCGATCTTGAACAGGTGGCCACGCTCGCGGGCCATCTCGATTTCCTTCCTGATCGAGTCCTGCTTGGCCGCGCAGCCACTCAGGCCGGGCGCCGGCTGCGCGGCCTGCAGCGAACCGGCGGACAGGCACCATGCGCAGGCGAGAAAGAGCGGGGCAAGCAGTTTCATTGGACGTCTCCTGCCGAAGCAAATTTGTCGAAATGATTCAAAATCTGCGGCTGATTGTAGAAGGCGATGCCTCTTAAGGAACGAGAGGGGCTTCAACTTCAGAAAAGTCCTACATGTTGCCTCGGCAACCAGGGTCAACGTTCCAGATCCTTCACGGCTTCCTGCAGCTGCCTGTTGGCTTCGGCCAACTTTTCCTTACGCTTGTCGATCCGCTGTGGATCACCTTTTTTCATGGCCTTGTCCAGGTCTTTCCTGCGCTGGGCGACTTCATGCCGGGCGTCGAGGACCTTCTGCTCGCGTTCCTTGCGCAGGCTGGCTTCGGTGCAGCGCTCGGAGACCTCCTGCAAGGTTTTCTCGAGGGCCGCGACCTGTTGTCCGTCGGCGCTCAGGCGAGCTTGCGCAAGCTGTTCACCGATTGCCTGGCGCTTGGCGGCGCAGCCGGTCAGGCCCGGCTGTTGCTCGGCGGCCAGCAGTGGCGTGGCGGTGAAGGCGAGCAGGACAGGCAGGGTGAAGGTGCAGAGCAGTTTCATGGGGGCTCCAGTCGAACGGGGCAGCAAAAGGGAAATGCTGCCCTGATCGCGTGAAATTAGAAACCCTCGATTGCATGTGCATGCAGTTGCGCGGCCAGCGCCTGGACCTGCTCGTCCAGGAAGAAGGCGCGTAGCTGGGCTGCGCGTCGCTGGCCAATGCCCTGCTCGGCCAGCCACTGTTCGCGGCTCCTGGCCGCCAGGGCCGACCAGTCCGGCCCGAGCCGCAGGCTTGCCGGAGCCGGCAAGCCCAGCGCCCGCAGCCAGGTCTCGAATGGCCGCTGGCGTGCCTTGGCGAAGGCTTGCAGCAGTTGCGCGGCACGCGCCTGGCCAATGCCCGGTATCTCCAGCAGGTCGTGCTCCCCGAGTGCCAGCCAGTCGCCGAGTGACGCCACCTTGCCGCTCTCGACCAGATGCGCCCAGGTGCCGCGGCCCAGGCCAGGCAAGTCCAGGCCCTGCTTGCCGGTCATCCAAGCCAGCCGCGAAAGGAACTGCTCCTGGCAAGCCTCGCTGGCTGTCCAGCAGCTCAAGGGATGATGGCGAGCCGGATCAGGGGCACTGACCGGATGGCGTTCGGTACTGCGGTGTATCACCCCATCCAGGCGTGGAATGGTCAGCCCGGCCAGGCTGATGGATACCTGGTCGCCAGGGCGTATATCCATCTGCCGCCAACGGGCCAGCGAACCGGCGCTGACCTGAGCGATGCGTCGGTCATCCAGCTGGACCGGCTGCAAGCGCAGCACGGGCGTCACCCGGCCGCTACGGCCGATCCTGAACTCGACCTGGCGCACCTCGGCCAGCGCCTGGGCGTAAGGGTGCTTCCAGGCCGCGATCCAGTAAGGCGCCCGCGCCCGCCAGCGGGAAGCCGGCGGACGGCTGCCCTGGCGCAGGATGACGCCATCGGTGGCGAAGGGCAGCGGTGTCCGGTACCAGTGCTGGCGCCAGCGCAGCGCTTCGTCGAAACCGCTGACCGCCACGCTCAAGCGTGCACTGTCGGCAAAACCCAAGGCTTGCAGGCGAGCCAGGCGCTGCGCCTGGCTCGCCGGACCTTCAGGCCACTCCCAGACGAACAGGCCGATGCCGCGCCCTTGCTCGGCGTTCATCTGGCTACGCGCCATCAGCCCGGCGACACGGCTCCGGGCGTTGAGGCTGCCGGAACGTGCCTGGATGTGCCCAGGCAGGCGCCAATAAAGCTCGCCTTGCAGATACAGGTCCAGTGGCTCGGGCAATTGTCGGGGAATGTCGGCAAGCTGGGCGATATGTCGGCTCCAGTCATGCCCGCGCTCGCCATCGCCGCGACTGAGCAGGCGCACCAGGCGCCCCTTCCGATACACCAGCGAGACCGCCACGCCATCGACCTTGGGTTGTATCCAGACATCCTGCTTGCCATGCAGCCAGCGCCGGACGGCCACTTCATCGGCGAGCTTGCCGACGCCGGTATGGGGTACCGGGTGAGCGACCGGCCCTGCGGCCGTCGCCAGGGGGTCGTAGGCCTGCGCCAGGGCAAAGCAGCCTTGCAGATGCTCCAGGCGCTGGCGGCTCTGGTCATAGAGCGCATCGGCCACTGGCGAGACGCCCAGGCGATGATAATGGTCATCCCAATCCGCCAGCGTGGCGCGCAGCCGTTGCACCTCCGCCTTGGCCCGCATTGCCGGCCAGTCGGGGCACCGTTCGGTCGCCACTGCCGATGGACCGAAGCCGGCCCATACCCAGAGTGCTATCAACCACCTCGTCATAGGTAGGCATCCTTGCCTGACAGAAGAGGATCAGCCTAGACAGGCGATAGCCAACCCACCCGGCGAACTTGTCAGTCGATATGACACGAAAAGCCCCCGCCGATCACTCGACGGGGGCTCTCGATTCGCCTTGCCTGGCGCAGCGTGGAGCTTAGAGGCCAGCCGCGCTGCGAAGTTGCTCGGCGCGGTCGGTGCGCTCCCAGGTGAAGGTGGTGAAGGTATCGTCACCCACGGTCTTTTGCTGCGGCGTGCGACCGAAGTGGCCATAGGCGGCGGTTTCCTGGTACATCGGATGCAGCAGGTCGAGCATGGTGGTGATCGCGTACGGGCGCAGGTCGAAGCACTCGCGCACCAGCTGGATGATCCGGTCGTCGGAGATCTTGCCAGTGCCAAAGGTATTCAGCGAAATGGAGGTAGGCTGCGCCACGCCGATGGCGTAGGACACCTGGATCTCGCAACGCTCGGCAAGGCCGGCGGCAACGATGTTCTTGGCCACATAGCGACCGGCGTAGGCCGCCGAGCGGTCGACCTTGGACGGGTCCTTGCCGGAGAAGGCACCGCCGCCGTGACGGGCCATGCCGCCGTAGCTGTCGACGATGATCTTGCGCCCGGTCAGGCCGCAGTCGCCAACCGGGCCGCCGATGATGAACTGGCCGGTCGGGTTGATGTGGAACTTGGTGTCCTTGTGCAGCAGCTCGGCTGGCAGGGTGTGCTTGACGATCAGTTCCATGACCGCTTCCTGCAGGTCTTTCTGCGCGACCTCCGGGTTGTGCTGGGTCGACAGCACGACGGCGTCGATACCCACCACCTTGCCCCCTTCGTAGCGGCAGGTGACCTGGGACTTGGCATCGGGGCGCAGCCATGGCAGCAGGCCGGACTTGCGCGCCTCGGCCTGGCGCTCGACCAGGCGGTGCGAGAAGCAGATCGGCGCCGGCATCAGCACGTCGGTCTCGTTGCTGGCATAGCCGAACATCAGGCCCTGGTCGCCAGCGCCCTGATCCTCGGGCTTGGAGCGGTCGACGCCCTGGGCGATGTCGACGGACTGCTTGCCAATGATGTTCATCACGGCGCAGGTCGCGCCGTCGAAGCCGACGTCGGAGCTGTCGTAGCCAATGTCGACGATGACCTTGCGGACGATATCCTCCAGGTCGACCCAGGCCGAGGTGGTCACTTCACCGGCGATGATGGCGACGCCGGTCTTGACCAGGGTTTCGCAGGCGACGCGGGCGAACTTATCCTGGGTGATGATGGCATCGAGGACTGCATCCGAAATCTGGTCGGCGATCTTGTCCGGATGGCCTTCAGACACGGACTCGGAAGTAAAAAGGGAGTATTCGCTCATCTCGACGGGTTCCTAAAGTTTACCGATGGTGAATGTCGCCAGCAGGTCGCTGGAAGTGTCGGACCTGAATCTGGAAACCGTTACGCAAACCGACGTAGAGGCTGTCGCCGGGAGCCAGCCCCGCCGCGACGGCCCAACCTGCCAGCTCCTCCTGCTCGAAGCCGAGCCAGAGATCGCCACAGGCTTCCCTGGCCCAGCCTTGGTCATGGCTGCACAGCTCGGTGACCAGCAGGCTGCCGCCTGCCTTGAGCCGCAAGGCCAGCCGGCGCAAGGCCTCGGCCGGGTCGCTGAAATGATGCAGGACCATGTTCAGCACGACGCAATCGGCCTGTTCGTCCGACGCGCACAGCGCATCGGCCAGGCGCAGCTCGACATTGTTCAGGTGCTCGCGCTGGCACACCTGGCGCGCCAGCTCGAGCATGGTCGGGCTGTTGTCCAGCGCCACTACCCGGTTGAAGCGCCGGGCCAGGTCCGGCAGGAATTCGCCGTCGCCGGGGCCAATCTCGAGGGCGGTGGCAGGCTCGGCGAAGCCGAGCTTGTCGAGCAGTGCCAGGAGACTTTCGCGATATTGCGGCAGGCCGGCGATCAGGTCCTGCTGCGCGCGGAACCTTTCCTCCACGCGCAGGAAGAAGTCCTGGCTGGTGGCGGCGCGGCGCTGCTGGACCTGGGCGATGCGGGCCTGCACGTCCTCGGCCAGGGACAGTCCATCCACTTCGTCGAGCAATGCCGCATGCAGGCGGCCACCGAGGCGCTGGGTATCGGGCAGCGCACGGCGATAGAAGATGGCGTTGCCTTCGCGTCGGGTGGCCACCAGTTCGGCCTGGGCCAGCACCTTGAGGTGATGACTCATGCCTGACTGGCCGATGTCGAAGATCTGCGCCAGCTCGAGCACGCCGAAGGAATCGTTGGCCAGGGCGCGTAGCACATTCAGGCGCAGCGGATCGCCGCCGGCCTTGCACAGGGCGGTCAGTTCGTCGCTTTGCTGGAGTACGGGAGCGGGGACACGAAGGTTCATGGATCGCAGTCTAGACAGGGGATGCACGACTCGCAACAGCAATATCAAAAAGTTTTGATATTGGATGGAGGGTGCGACTGGCCGACTCGGATGTTCTTCCAGGCACCTTCGCTACGGTCCAGGCTGTCCGATAACTTCGGCAAATCGCCTGGCTGCGACCATCCGTCATTGCTCCGAGGGGCCAACGTGGGCGAAAATGGGCGCCATTTTGTTTCATCACCCAATACAAAGCCCCAGGAGATTAGCGATGCCCAGCCGTCGTGAGCGTGCGAACGCTATTCGTGCACTCAGCATGGATGCCGTGCAAAAGGCCAACAGCGGCCACCCAGGTGCCCCCATGGGCATGGCGGATATCGCCGAGGTGCTGTGGCGCGATTATCTGAAGCACAACCCGAGCAACCCCCAGTTCGCCGATCGCGACCGCTTCGTGCTATCCAATGGCCACGGCTCGATGCTCATCTATTCGCTGCTGCACCTGACCGGCTACGATCTGTCGATCGACGATCTCAAGGGCTTCCGTCAGCTGCACAGCCGTACCCCGGGCCACCCCGAGTATGGCTATACCCCAGGCGTCGAGACCACTACCGGGCCTCTTGGCCAGGGCATCGCCAATGCCGTCGGCTTCGCCATCGCCGAGAAGGTGCTGGCCGGGCAGTTCAACCGTGAAGGCCACACCATCGTCGACCACAACACCTACGTGTTCCTTGGCGACGGCTGCATGATGGAGGGTATCTCCCACGAGGTCGCCTCGCTGGCCGGCACCCTGGGCCTGAACAAGCTGATCGCCTTCTACGACGACAACGGCATCTCCATCGACGGCGAAGTCGAAGGCTGGTTCACCGACGACACGCCCAAGCGTTTCGAGTCCTATGACTGGCAGGTGATCCGCAACGTCAACGGCCACGATGCCGAAGAGATCAAGACGGCCATCGAAACCGCACGCAAGAGCGATCGCCCGACCCTGATCTGCTGCAAGACCATCATCGGTTTCGGTTCGCCCAACAAGCAAGGCAAGGAAGACTGCCACGGCGCTCCGCTGGGCAACGACGAGATTGCCCTGGCGCGCCAGGAGCTGGGCTGGAACCACGGCCCGTTCGAAATCCCCGCCGACATCTATGCCGAATGGGATGCCAAGGCTGCCGGCGCCCGGCTCGAGGCCGAATGGAAGCAGCGTTTCGATGCCTATGCCAAGGCCTACCCCGAGCTGGCCGCCGAGTTCAAGCGTCGCCTGGCTGGCGAGCTGCCTGCCGATTTCGCCGAGAAAGCCCAGGCCTATGTCGCCGAGGTGGCGGCCAAGGGCGAGACGATCGCCAGCCGCAAGGCCAGCCAGAACAGCCTGAACGCCTTCGGTCCGCTGCTGCCGGAGCTGCTTGGCGGTTCCGCCGACCTGGCCGGCTCCAACCTGACCTTGTGGAAAGGTTGCAAGGGCGTGAAGAGCGATGACGCCAGCGGCAACTACCTGTTCTACGGCGTGCGCGAGTTCGGCATGACCGCGATCATGAACGGCGTGGCCCTGCATGGCGGCCTGGTGCCCTATGGCGCGACCTTCCTGATGTTCATGGAATATGCGCGCAACGCGGTGCGCATGTCCGCACTGATGAAGCAGCGGGTGATCCATGTCTATACCCACGACTCCATCGGCCTGGGCGAGGATGGTCCGACCCACCAGCCGATCGAGCAGTTGACCAGCCTGCGCAGCACGCCGAACCTGGACACCTGGCGTCCGGCCGATGCGGTCGAGTCGGCGGCGTGCTGGGCCTATGCCTTGCAGCGCAACGATGGGCCTTCGGCGCTGGTCTTCTCGCGTCAGAACCTGCAGCACCAGCAGCGCGATGCGGCACAGATCGCCAACATCGGCCGTGGCGGCTATGTCCTCAAGGACTGCGTGGGCGAGCCCGAGCTGATCCTGATCGCCACCGGTTCCGAGGTGGGCCTGGCCGTGCAGGCGTTCGACAAACTCAGCGAGCAGGGCCGCAAGGTCCGCGTGGTGTCCATGCCGTGCACCAGCGTCTTCGATGCCCAGGATGCTGCCTACAAGCAGTCCGTGCTGCCGCTGGAAGTCGGTGCGCGGATCGCCATCGAGGCCGCGCATGCCGACTTCTGGTACAAGTATGTCGGTCTCGAGGGTCGTGTGATCGGCATGACCAGCTACGGCGAGTCGGCGCCGGCCGCCGCGCTGTTCGAGGCGTTCGGCTTCACCCTGGAAAACATCCTGGGCACCGCCGAGGAACTGCTGGAAGACTGATGTAGAGGTCCGGGGGCAATGATGCCCCCTTCGATCGCAGGCCAGGCCTCGCGCCGGCGTCCCGGAATGTCCAGGGCCTGTACTCGCGCGGTCGCGAGGCGAGTCGCAAGGCCGAGCCTTCGTTCCTGAAGTGGCCGTGCATCGTTTTCCGATGCATGGCTGCCGTGGGCGCGCTGGCTCGGTGGCGCGACATGTGCGCGACCGAGGGTACGAGCCCTGGGCACTCTGCTGGCGCAGCCCCGTGCAGGCCCGCGACAGTCGTATGAACGCTACTGCCACGTGAGTACCTCATGCCCCATTCGCGTCCTTTCAAGGTTGCCCTCAACGGTTATGGCCGCATCGGCCGCTGCGTCTTGCGTGCATTGCTGGAGCGGGGCGCCGGGACCGATCTCGAGATCGTCGCGCTGAACGACCTGGCCGACCTGGCCAGCCTGGAATACCTGACGCGTTTCGACTCCACCCACGGTCGCTTTCCCGGTGAGGTGAAGGTCGATGGCGGCTGCCTGTACATCAATGGTGACTGTGTCCAGGTCATGCGCAGCGCCGCGCCCGAGGACATCGCCTGGGCCGACCTGGATATCGACCTGGTGCTGGAATGCTCGGGCGTCCATCACACGCGTGCCGACGGCCAGCGCTTCCTGGACGCCGGCGCCCCGCGGGTGCTGTTCTCGCAGCCGATGGCCAGCGAGGCAGACGTCGACGCCACGGTGGTCTATGGTATCAATCACCAGACGCTGACCGGCAGCGAACGCCTGGTGTCGAACGCATCCTGCACCACCAACTGTGGCGTGCCGCTGTTGCGCGTGCTGGACGACGCCTTTGGCATCGAATACGTGTCGATCACCACCATCCATTCGGCGATGAACGACCAGCCGGTCATCGACGCCTATCACCATGAGGATTTGCGACGTACGCGTTCGGCCTTCCAGTCGGTGATCCCGGTATCCACCGGGCTGGCCCGGGGCATCGAGCGTCTGCTGCCGGAACTTGCCGGGCGAATCCAGGCCAAAGCGGTACGCGTGCCGACGGTCAATGTATCGTGCCTGGACATCACCTTGCAGACCGCCCGCGCGACTTCGACTGCCGAGGTCAACCGCGTGTTGCGCGACGCCGCCCTGGGCGGTCCGCTGCATGGACTGCTGGCCTATACCGAGTTGCCGCACGCCAGTTGTGATTTCAACCATGATCCCCATTCGGCCATCGTCGATGCCAGCCAGACCCGGGTCTCGGGCCCGCGACTGGTCAATCTGCTCGCCTGGTTCGACAACGAATGGGGTTTCGCCAATCGCATGCTCGACGTCGCAGGCCATTACCTGCAGGCCGTCGAGCGAACCCGTACCACCTGCAAACAGCCCTGAAGGACTGCATTCATGACCGTGTTGAAGATGACCGACCTCGACCTGCAAGGGAAGCGCGTACTGATCCGCGAAGACCTCAACGTCCCAGTGAAGGACGGTGCGGTAGCCAGCGATGCGCGTATCCAGGCTGCGCTGCCGACCATCAGGCTGGCCCTGGAAAAAGGTGCGGCCGTGATGGTCTGCTCGCACCTGGGCCGTCCGGCCGAGGGTGAGTTTTCCGCCGAGAACAGCCTCAAGCCGGTCGCCGACTATCTGGCCAAGGCGTTGGGCCGTGAGGTGCCACTGGTCACCGACTACCTCGGGGGTGTCGAGGTCAAGCCCGGTGAGCTGGTGCTGTTCGAGAACGTTCGCTTCAACAAGGGCGAGAAGAAAAGCACGGACGAGCTGGCGCAGCAATACGCGGCCCTGTGCGACGTCTTCGTGATGGATGCCTTTGGCACCGCTCATCGCGCCGAAGGTTCGACCCACGGCGTGGCCCGTTTCGCCAAGGTGGCCGCGGCCGGCCCGCTGCTGGCCGCCGAGCTGGACGCGCTGGGCAAGGCGCTCAAGGCACCGGCCAAGCCAATGGCGGCGATCGTCGCCGGTTCGAAGGTCTCGACCAAGCTGGACGTGCTCAACAGCCTGAGCCAGGTCTGCGACCTGCTGATCGTCGGGGGCGGCATTGCCAACACCTTCCTTGCCGCGGCTGGCCATAAGGTCGGCAAATCGCTGTACGAGCCGGACCTGGTCGAGACTGCCAAGGCCATCGCTGGCAAGGTCAACGTGCCGCTGCCGGTGGATGTGGTGGTCGCCAAGGAGTTCGCCGAAAGCGCCGAGGCGACCGTCAAGGCCATCGCCGACGTGGCCGATGACGACATGATCCTCGATATCGGGCCACAGACCGCCGCCAACTTCGCCCAGCTGCTCAAGTCGTCCAGGACCATCCTGTGGAACGGTCCGGTCGGCGTGTTCGAGTTCGACCAGTTCGGCAACGGCACTCAGGTCCTGGCCAAGGCGATCGCCGACAGCGAGGCCTTCTCCATCGCCGGTGGCGGCGATACCCTGGCCGCGATCGACAAATATGGCGTTGCTTCGGAAATCTCCTACATTTCTACCGGCGGCGGTGCCTTCCTGGAGTTCGTGGAGGGCAAGGTCCTGCCGGCCGTCGAAATCCTGGAACAGCGGGCCAAGGCCTGACGACGGCACGCCTGGCGGAGGGAGCGGCTTGATGATCGAACGAATGGTTGCGCTGGCCATGCTGGCGTCGCTGGCGGCCTGTTCCGGCACGCCGGCCCCGCAGGACGAGCCTGTGCAGCCTGCCAAGGGCGGCTGCTACCAGTCGCAGTGGCAGGCGGAAACCGTGCCGGTGATCAACAAGCGCCTGGGGCCGGCCGGCCTGGAGAAGTACGACGAGGAGCACCAGCAGCGTGCGCAGGGGTGTCCATGAGGCATGACGAGGCAACCTGGCAGGCGTTCGGCGGTCTGCTGGAGGGCGTGCGATGAAGGCGCTCCTGCTCATGCTGGCCCTGGCGGCGCTGGGAGGCTGCGCTGTCTTCGACACCGAGCCCGCGACGCCAGGGCCTTGGACCCGTTGGGTATGCGACAGCCAGGCCGAGGTGCTATGGCGCTTCGCCGATCCCGAGCAGGGCCGCGTGCAAGTCCGCCTTGGCGGCAGCGAGCGGGTCTACCAGCTGCGTGCCGAGCCGGGCGCATCGGGCGCCTTGTACAGTGATGGAGTGCTGGCCCTGCATGTCCAGGGCAGCGAAGGGTTGGCCTACTGGGTCGCAACCAATGATCTGATAGGGCGGGGCTGCAAGGCACCGTGACTGGCCGGGTCGCTGTGGCGACCCATACTAACTTGAACTGCAACCGCCTTCGCGGCAGGCTTGCACGAAAAAACGACGATTGTCGGGAGAGAGATACACAATGGCACTCATTAGCATGCGCCAGATGCTGGACCACGCCGCAGAGTTCGGCTATGGCGTTCCGGCTTTCAACGTCAACAACCTCGAGCAGATGCGCGCCATCATGGAAGCCGCCGACAAGACCGATTCCCCGGTCATCGTCCAGGCTTCGGCAGGCGCGCGCAAATATGCTGGCGCACCCTTCCTGCGTCACCTGATCCTGGCGGCGATCGAGGAATTCCCGCACATTCCGGTCTGCATGCATCAGGACCACGGTACCAGCCCGGACGTCTGCCAGCGTTCGATCCAGCTGGGCTTCAGCTCGGTGATGATGGACGGCTCGCTCAAGGAAGACGGCAAGACCCCGTCGGACTACGAATACAACGTGCGCGTGACCCAGCAGACCGTGGCGTTCGCCCACGCCTGCGGCGTTTCCGTGGAAGGCGAGCTGGGCTGCCTGGGCAGCCTGGAAACCGGCCAGGCCGGTGAGGAAGACGGCGTCGGCGCCGAAGGTACTCTCGATCACAGCCAGCTGCTGACCGATCCGGAAGAGGCCGCCGATTTCGTCAAGAAAACCCAGGTCGATGCCCTGGCCATCGCCATCGGTACCAGCCACGGTGCCTACAAGTTCACCAAGCCGCCAACCGGCGACATCCTGGCGATCGATCGCATCAAGGAAATCCACAAGCGCATTCCCAACACCCACCTGGTCATGCACGGCTCTTCCTCGGTACCGCAGGAATGGCTGGCGATCATCAACCAGTACGGTGGCGACATCAAGGAAACCTATGGCGTGCCGGTCGAGGAAATCGTCGAAGGCATCAAGCACGGCGTGCGCAAGGTGAACATCGACACCGACCTGCGCCTGGCGTCCACCGGTGCCATTCGTCAGTACATGGCCAAGCATCCGAGCGAGTTCGACCCGCGCAAGTTCTTCGCCGAAACCGTGAAAGCCATGCGCGACGTGTGCATCGCCCGCTACGAAGCGTTCGGCACTGCCGGCAATGCCTCGAAGATCAAGCCGATCTCCCTGGAAGGCATGTTCCAGCGCTACGCCAAAGGCGAGCTGACCGCCAAGGTCAACTGATCAGGTACGTCAGGCACGATGAAGAACCCGCAGCGATGCGGGTTTTTTCATGCCTGTGGATTTTCTTGCCGCCCAGCAAGCCGGCCGGCAGCAGTATCGCTTCTATGACGAAGAACTCGATGGTCGTGCGCGCTCGCCGCTGATGCTCGAAGACAGCGTGCGCACGGCCATCGGGCAGCGGGATTTCAGCCTGGTCTACCAGCTCCAGGTAGCCTTCCCCGATGGCCGCCTGCGGGCTTTCGAGGCATTGCTGCGGTGACACCACCCAGTGCCGGCGATTTTCCCCAGTGCTATCCCTGGCCGCAGCGCTGATTGATAAACTGGCGCATCTTCCGGCTACTCGAGCCTGCCATGATCGTACTGCGTTACCTGCAAGCCTATCCGCCGAACCTGCAAGAGCAGGTGCGGCAACTCATCGCCAATGGGCGCCTGGGCGACTACCTGCGGCAACGCTATCCTGACCGGCACGCGGTGCAGAGCGACAGGGCGCTGTATGACTATGTGCAGGCAATCAAGCAGTCGAGCCTGCGCAGCGCGCCCAGCCCTGACAAGGTGCTGTTCGACAACCGCCTCGATCTGACCCATCGCGCCCTGGGCCTGAACACGGCGGTATCGCGTGTCCAGGGCGGCAAGCTCAAGGCCAAGAAGGAAATCCGCATCGCCTCGCTGTTCAAGGAGGCGGCGCCGGAGTTCCTGCGCATGATCGTCGTGCATGAGCTGGCGCATCTGCGAGAGCGCGAGCACAACAAGGCTTTTTACCAGCTGTGTCAGCACATGGAGCCGGCCTACCACCAACTGGAGTTCGACCTGAGGGTCTACCTCACCTGGAAAGAACTGCCCGGCAGCGTCTGAGGAGTACGCCATGACCACCGTTGCAAGCAAGACCCGCAGCAGCTTCTACCGACGTCTGTACGTGGCCTGGCTGATCGACAGCCAGGCTGCCGCCAGCGTGCCGGCCCTGATGGAGGCGACCGGCATGCCCCGGCGCACCGCCCAGGACACCATCGCCGCGCTGGCCGAGCTGGATATCGTCTGCGAGTTCGAGCAGCAGGCCGGTGCGCGCAACCATGCCGGGCACTATCGCATTCGCGACTGGGGGGCGATCGACAAGGCCTGGGTGGGTCGTCACCTGCGGCAGATCCGCCAGGTACTGGGCTATCCGTGAACCTGTCTGGCCCGATGGCGGCGGCTCAAGCCTTGCGCATGCCGATATGGGGGATCCCGTCCTCGACGTAGGCCTCGCTTGCCACCTCGAAGCCATGACGGGCATAGAAGGCTTGCAGATGGGCCTGGGCTGACAGATAGACCGGCGTTTGCGGCCAGCAGCGCGAAGCGAATTCCAGGCCCTTGCGCAGCAATTGGTCACCCAGGCCCTGGCCACGCGCCGAGGCGGCGATCACCACCCGGCCGATCACCACGTCGCCGCCTTGTGATTGCGGATCGAGCAGACGCAGGTAGGCAACCAGTTGGTCATCCTGCCAGGCCATGAGATGGCAGGTATCGCCCGCCAGATCCTGGCCATCGACCTCTTGATAGGCACAGCGCTGTTCCACGACGAAGACTTCGGTACGTAGTTGCAAGATGGCGTGCAGCTGTTGCTTGCCAAGGTCGGTGTGATGCTTGCAGATCCAGTCGAGAGACATCGGGTGGCTCCTTGAGTAGGACGACCATCATCGCAAACCAGGCGTCTGCCAGCGAGCCCCGCCTCGATCTGACAGGGGACGTGGGGCTTGCCGGCCGGCAGTCAGGCCGGGGTGGCCTTGACCAGGTGCGCGGCTAGGGTTCGCAAGGGGCCGAGCTGCCGGGCGATCAACGCCAGCTGGCTCTGTACCAGGCGCTGGTGTTCGTCCAGGTCGTCGGGCATCTGCTCCAGGCTGCTGGCCAGGGCCTGCTCGGCGTCGCTGTGGATGGCCACCGGCAGACGCGCGGCCAGGCCATTGGCGATTTCTTCCAGGCTGGCCGCCAGGCTGGCACCGGCACCGTCGATCAATTGTGCATGGGCCTCGGGTTGCAGCGCGGTGTCGCGATGGGCACCGAGGCCGGACAGGTAGCTGAGCAAGGTGTGGGACAGGACCAGGAAGCGGAAGCCGGCATCGGCTTCCTTGCGGAAGTGGCCCGGCTCCATGAGCATGTTCGACAGCGTCGTCGACAGCGCGGCGTCGGCATTGTGGGCGTTGCGCCGGGCCAGGCGGTAGGCCAGGTCGTCGCGCTTGCCGTGTGCATACTGTTGCATGATCTGGCGCAGGTACTCGCTGGCGCAGGCCAGGGTGTTGGCCAGCACCTTGTTCAGCTTGCGGCCTTGCCAGTCCGGCAGGCACAGGAACACCGCCAGGATGGCGATCAGGCTGCCGACCAGCGTATCGAACAAGCGTGGCAGGAACAGGCCATAGCCATCGCCGATCTGGTTGAAGCAGAACAGTACCATCAGCGTTATGGCAGCCGTGGCCAAGGTATAGCGAGTGGTGCGGTTGACGAAGAACACCACGCCGGCGATGACCGCGAACATCGACTGGATGATCGGGCTGGGGAACAGGTCGAACAGGGCCCAGCCCACGGTCAGGCCGATCGCGGTGCCGAGTATCCGCTGGACCAGCTTGAGCCGGGTGGCCCCGTAGTTGGGCTGGCAGACGAAGAGCGTGGTGAGGATGATCCAGTAGCCTTGGGTCGGGTGGATCAGATGCACCATGCCGTAGCCGATCGATAACGCCAGCGACAGGCGCAAGGCATGACGAAAGACCAGCGAAGTGGGCGTGAGTTGGGTTCGCAGGCGAACCCAGACATCCTTGAAACCGCGCGGCGAGCGATCGAGCAGGCTGCTGTCGGTGGCTTCGGCCAGGGTTTCCGGATTGCTTGCCGCGTCAAGCAGGCGGTCCAGCGTGGCCAGGTTGCTGGCCAGCGCCCGCAGCGAGCGCAGCAGGCCGCGCCAGGCGGGGTTGTTCTGGCTGCGCAGGTGTTCGAGGGACGCGTGCAGGTCGTCCAGGGCCTCGGCGAAGCCGGTGTCGTAGTCGAACGGTTGGCGCAGGCGGATGGATTCGGACAGCTGCTGGCAGATGCTGCCTTGCTGGCGCAGCAGTCGTTGACAGCGGAACATCACGTCGCTGTGGAAGAAAGCCTCGGCCAGGGCATTGTACGGGTAGTGCGAGGCACTGACCCGCTCATGGATGTCCTGGGCCAGGAAGTACAGCTTGAGATATCGGCTGACCTTCGAGTTGGGCTGACTGTTGCCGACCCGGTGCAGGATGATTTCCTTGGCCGCGTTGAGCGCGGCGACCACCTTGCCGTTCTGCCGGGCGAGCTC
Source organism: Pseudomonas fulva (assembly GCF_015680705.1). GTDB lineage: Bacteria > Pseudomonadota > Gammaproteobacteria > Pseudomonadales > Pseudomonadaceae > Aquipseudomonas > Aquipseudomonas fulva_C. The sequence continues at coordinate 164,907 of NZ_JADNYP010000003.1, forward strand.
CAGGCGCCGTGCCTCGACGTCCAGGTTGCGAATCGGCTCGAACAGGCTGGCCTTGAGCTTGATGTAGGCGCCGAGTTCGAAGAACAGCCGGGCCAGTCCCTGCTGTACCGGCTGGTTGGAGAACAGGGCTTGCCATAGCACCGACAGCAGGCCATACCAGGCCGCACCCGCTACCAGCAGCACGGGCTCGTGCCAGAAGTCGCTGACCTGCCCGCCACGCTGGTCGACGCCGATCATGGTGTACACGGCGAGGATCAGCGTCGCCGAGGCAATGGCACCATAGCGTTCGCCCAAGGCCCCCAGCATGGTCAGGCTGAAGGCGGACAGCGCCAGCGCACCGACGAACAGCCAGGGGTAGGGGAACAGCAGCTCCACCGACAGCGCGGCGATGGCAAAGCACACCAGCGTGACCATCAGGGCGCTGAGCCGGCCTTGCCAGCTGTCGTCGGTCTCGGCCAGGGCGCAGGCGATGATGCCGAGGAACAACGGGATCAGCAGACTCATTTCGTTCTGGTGCCAGCACAGAGCCATGCTGCCGGTGAGCGCGATGGTGACGCGGATGCTGTAGCTGAACTTGTCTTGGGCCCACAGGCGACGCAGCCTGTGGCGCAAAGGGGACGATGACATGGTGGCCTGCTGGGCAATGAACGAAAGGATACCGGTCAAGAGAGCCTGGCACTCTCTTGGTCACGGACCAGCAAGAAGCGTTCCGTGCGTCATCGATTCTAGCCCGAAGCCTAGGCGAACTGCGCGGCGGCGTTGGCCGATGCCCAGGCCCACTGGAAGTTGAAGCCACCGAGGTGGCCGCTGACGTCCAGCACTTCGCCGATGAAGTACAGGCCAGGGCTTTTCAGCGACTCCATGCTCTTGGAGGAGACTTCCCGGGTGTCCACGCCGCCAAGAGTGACTTCGGCGGTACGATAGCCCTCGGTGCCAGCGGGCACCAGTTGCCAGGCCGCCAGCCTTTCGGCGAACTCGGCCAGCTGCGCCGGTGTGTACTGTTTCATCGGCTTGGAGACGAACCACTGCTCGGCCAGCAGGTTGGCGAGCTTGCGGGTGAAGACTTCGCCAAGCACGGTCTTCAGTTCGCTGTTGGGCCGCTCGGCCTGCTGCTGGCGCAACCAGTCCAGTGCGTTCCGGTCAGGCAGCAGATTGATCTGGAGCGTGTCGCCGGGCTTCCAGTACGACGAAATCTGCAACATGGCCGGGCCGCTCAGGCCGCGATGGGTGAACAGCAGGTTTTCGCGGAAACTGGCGCCGTTGCAGCTGGCGATGCAATCCAGGGAGGTGCCCGACAATTCACTGCACAGTGCCTTCAACTGGGGCTCGGTAATGGTGAACGGCACCAGCGCGGCGCAGGTCGGCAACACGTTGTGGCCGAACTGGCGGGCGACCTGGTAGCCGAAACCGGTGGCGCCCAGGGTGGGGATCGACAGACCACCGGTGGCGATCACCAATGACTGGCAGGCGAACGCCCCGGCGCTGGTCTGCAAGCGATAGCCCGTATCGGCCTTGTCGATCCGCTCGATGCTGGTGTTCATGCGCAGCTCGACCCCGGCCTGGTCGCACTCGGCGAGCAGCATCTGGAGGATGTCGCTGGACTTGTTGTCGCAGAACAGCTGGCCGAGCTTCTTCTCGTGATATGGCACGCCGTGGCGGGCGACCAGTTCGATGAAATCCCATTGCGTATAGCGCGCCAGGGCCGACTTGCAGAAGTGCGGGTTCTGCGAGATGAAATTGGCCGGCTCGGTATACAGGTTGGTGAAGTTGCAGCGCCCGCCGCCGGACATGAGGATCTTCTTGCCAGGTTTGTTGGCATGGTCGAGCAGCAGCACCTGGCGTGCGCGGCGGGCGGTGAGCTGGGCGCACATTAGGCCGGCGGCGCCAGCGCCGATGATGATCACATCGATGGTTTGCACGAAGGGTCCTTGTCTTGGCAGGGGTTGATCCATCCGGGTTACAGCGCCCCGGTGGGTGCTTGCAGGGCGACGTACAGGCGCGGCCCCAAGGGCTGCGCGGCAGCTCCTTGGTCCGACGAGTACGTACCCTAGACGATGCGCACCTTCAAGGACCTGCCCTTGATCTTCCCGCTGTTGAGCCGCTGTAGCGCCTGCCGGGCCACGCCGCGCTCGACCGCGACGTAGGCCTGGAAGTCGAAGATCGCGATCTTGCCCACCTGACTGCCGGCGATTCCGGCTTCGCCGGTCAGGGCGCCGAGGATATCGCCAGGGCGCAGCTTGTCCTTGCGCCCTGCGGCGATGGCCAGGGTGCTCATGGGAGGTAACAGCGGCTCACCGCCTTTGGAACTCAGCGCGTCAAGCTGCTCCCAGCGCAGCGGGCGCTGCTGCAACTGCTCGATGGCCTGGGCACGGTGGCCTTCGGCCGGAGCCACCAGGCTCACCGCCAGGCCTTTCTCGCCGGCGCGTCCGGTACGGCCGACCCGGTGCACATGGATCTCGGCGTCACGTGCCAGCTCGACATTGATCACCATGTCCAGCCCATCGATGTCCAGGCCGCGCGCCGCCACGTCGGTAGCCACCAGCACCGAGCTGCTGCGGTTGGCGAACAGGGTCAGGACCTGGTCGCGATCACGCTGCTCGAGATCGCCGTGCAGGGCCTGGGCGACGATGCCCTTGGCCTTGAGATGGGCGACCAGCTCTTCGCACTGCTGCTTGGTGAAGCAGAACGCCACGCACGACTGCGGGCGGAAATGCCCGAGCACCCGGGTGACGGCCGTCATGCGCTGGTCGGGATCGATCTCGATGAAACGCTGCTCGATCTGGTTGTCGGCATGCAGGCTCTCGACCTTGACCTGCTGGGGCTGACGCATGAAGTCCGCTGCCAGCTTCTCGATGCCGGCCGGGTAGGTGGCCGAGAACAGCAGGGTCTGGCGTCGCGTCGGCGTGCGCCCGATGATGCTGGCGATGGCATCGAAGAAGCCCATGTCGAGCATGCGGTCGGCTTCGTCGAGTACCAGGGTGTTGAGGCCATCGAGTACCAGGGTGCCTTTGTCCAGGTGCTGCTGCACTCGGCCTGGGGTGCCGACGACGATGTGCGCGCCATGTTCCAGCGAGGCGATCTGTGGACCCAGCGGCACGCCGCCGCACAAGGTCAGGACCTTGATGTTGTCTTCGCCACGGGCCAGGCGGCGCAGCTCCTTGGCGACCTGGTCGGCCAGCTCGCGGGTCGGGCACAGCACCAGCGCCTGGCAGCCGAAGTAGCGAGGGTTGAGCGGGTGAAGCAGGCCGATGCCGAAGGCCGCGGTCTTGCCACTGCCGGTCTTGGCCTGGGCGATCAGGTCCTGGCCCTTGAGGATCACCGGCAGGCTGCGGGCCTGGATCGGGGTCATGGAGGCGTAGCCAAGCGCCTGGAGGTTGGCCAGCATGGCGGTGGACAGCGGCAGGGTAGCGAAGGCGGTGGATTCGGTGGTCACGAGGCGAGCCTGGAGTGCAAAAAATGCCGCACAGTCTACAGGCTCGCGAGCATTCTTCCTAAGGCTCCAGCTCCGGTTCCGGACGACGGGCACGTCGGCCATCGGACGGCGACAACTGGAGGAAGATCGCCGCGGCAAGCATGGCCATCAGGCCGATGGTCAGGAAGGTCAGCTGGAAGGCACCCAGGGTCGTCTCGACACCGTCAGCGCTGCCGGCGGCGGTGAACCCCCCGAGCAGCGCGCCGGCGCAGGCCACGCCCAGGCTCAGCGACAGTTGCGCCACTACCGACAACAGGCTGTTGCCGCTGCTGGCGCTGGCATCGTCCAGGTCGATCAGGGTCACGGTGTTCATTGCCGTGAACTGCAGCGAATTGACCGCTCCAAGCAGGCCGAGCTGCACCAGCAGCAGTCCATAGGGCGTCTGTTCGTCGACCAGGCCCAGGCTGGCCAGCAACAGGCCGAGCAGCAGGGTATTGCCAGTCAGGATGATCCGGTAGCCCAGGCGCTCGATCAGCGGGCGGGCGATGGACTTGGCGATCATTGCCGCGGCGGCCAGCGGGATCATGCTCATGCCCGCCTGTGAAGGCGAATACCCCAGCGCCACCTGCAGCAGCAGCGGCACCAGGAAGGGCAGGGCGCCACTGCCCAGGCGTGCGAACAGGTTGCCCAGGATGCCGATGGCGAAGGTCCGCACCCGGAACAGGCTTGGCGAAAACAGCGGGTCCGGGTCGCGTCCCGCTCGTAGCCAGTAGGCCGCCAGGCAGGCCATGCCCGCGAACAGCAGGAGCATCACGCGCAGGTGCGGCAGGTGCAGTTCACCCAGGCCTTCCATGGCGATGGTGATCAGTACCATCGCCGCGCCGAAGAGCACGAAGCCCGGCCCGTCGAACGGTGTACGCTGCGCCCCGCGCAAGTCCGGGATCAGCTTCCAGACCGCCCAGCAGCCGAGTGCGCCCACCGGCAGGTTGAGCAGGAAGATCCAGTGCCAGCTGAGGATCTCCACCAGCCAGCCGCCCACGGTCGGGCCAAGCAGCGGACCGAGCAGGCCGGGAATGGTGATGAAGCTCATGATCCTCACCAGCTCCGAGCGCGGGTAGGCTCGCAGTACCACCAGACGTCCCACCGGCAGCATCAGCGCGCCCCCCAGACCCTGGATCACCCGGGCGGCGACCAGGAATGTCAGGCTGTTGGCAATGGCGCAGAGCAGCGAGCCGAAGCTGAACAGCAGGATGGCGCTGAAGAAGATGCGCTTGGTGCCGAAACGGTCGGCGATCCAGCCCGAGGCGGGAATCAGCAGGGCCACGGTGAGCATGTAGGCAATGATCACGCCCTGCATGCGCAGCGGGTTTTCCTCCAGCGAACGGGCCATGGCCGGCAGCGCGGTATTGAGAATGGTGCCGTCCAGGGACTGCATGAAGAAAGCGATGGCCACCACCCAGGGAATCCAGCGGGCGGTGACGGGGTCGAGCGGCGTGCGTTCAGGCATTGGTGGTCTCGTCTGGGCCGTCGCGGGCGGGTCGGGCTGTTCGCCGCCCGGCCCACGAAAGGGCGATCACAATGTCAGGGTCATGGCTTTGACCAGCGCTCCTGGCAGATGACTCGATCCGGTATGCCGTTGGCCATAGGTGCTAGTCGAGAGGATCAGTTCACGCTCGCGGGTCAGCGCTTCCAGTTGCTCGCCTAGCAGGCTGTACAGACTGTCATCGAAGCGCATGGTGGTCACTGGCGCGCGGATCTGGCCGTCTTCCACCCAGAAGGTGGCGAAGCGGGTCAGGCCCGTCATGCGCGCCGCTGGCAGGTCCGAATAGTTCAGGTACCACAGGTTGCTGATATACAGGCCTGTGCCGAGGCGCTCGAGGATTTGCGCCTGGGCCAGGTCGCCGGGGGCCAGGCTCAGGGCGCAAGGCGATTCGTGACTGTCGGCGCCGTTGGCGGCCAGGCCGAACTCGGCGGCGCTGCGCATGCTGACCAGGCGCCCGCTGGCCCGCCCCTGCTCGATCAGGCATACGTCCTGGCGCGGCGAACCCTGGTCGGAGAACGCCGGGCTGAGCGAGCCGCTGACCTGTTCGTCGAAGCACACGATCGGGGCCAATTGCGCATCGCCATGGTAAAGGCGCTGCAGCGCGCTGTTGCCAGTCGCCAACGCCTGAGCGGAAAAGCCGCCCCAGCAGAGCATTGCGGCGATTTCGTCCATGGCGGCCGGTGCCAGGTAGGCACGATAGCTGCCTGGCCGCAAGGTCAGGGCCGGGCGGCCCAGTGCGTCAAGTTGTTCGCGGCACAGGCGCATGCGTTGGGCGAACGTCTGCTGGCTCCAGGCCTGCCCGGCGTAATTGGCCTTCACCGCCTCGCCGTTGCCGTGGAACAGGCTCCAGTCGAGGTTGAAGCTGTTGGCCTGATGCCAGCCCGTCGCTCCGCAGGAGCTGGCGAAGCCACGGCTTATGGGGCCTGCGGCATAGATGCCGACCAGGTCGAGATCGCCTGCTTCATGCTCGATCTGGCCCAGCACATCCGCCAGCTCGGGCAGGGCATGGTCCTGGACGCTATGGCTGCGCCAGGCACGTTCGTCCAGGCGCAACCAGGGGTCGGCTGGCAACAGCGGCAAGGTCTGGCGCAATTGCGCCAGGGCTTGGCGCAGGCGTTGGCGATCGACCTGGGGGTCACCGCTCAAGGTCAGCTGTGACTCTGCCTGGCGGCCCTCGTGAACCAGTCGCAGCTGTGCGTGGGCCTGGCTGACCGAGCCGGCCTGGCGTACCTTGGCGTGGTTGAAGCGCACGAACCGGGAACGTTCGGCGCTGTAGCCGAAGGTGAACCGCTCGCCGGGGCGGATGCTGTCCCGCAGTGCGCCGGCCAGGTCCTCGAAATGCTGCTGTGCCTTGCCCAGCATCAGGCTTGCCCTCCGAATACGTCGATCTGACTGAACACGCACGCTGGCGACGCATGGCCGACCCGGATCACCTGGTTGGGTTCGCCCTTGCCGCAGTTGGGCGTGCCGAGCACCTGGAGGGTACCGCGATCACCGACAGCTGCCAGGCTGCGCCAGAAACTCGCCGAGATGCCCCGGTAGTTGGGGTTCTTCACCACGCCCTTGAGTTCGCCATCCTCGATCAACTGACCCCATTCGCAGCCGAACTGGAACTTATTGCGCGCGTCGTCGATCGACCAGGAACGGTTGGTGCGCATCAGGATGCCACGCTCGATACCGCCGACCAGCTGTTCGAGCGTTCGGTCGCCCGGCTCGATGTTGATATTGGCCATGCGGTCGATCGGCGCGCGGTTCCAGCTGCTGGCGCGGCTGTTGGCAACCCCGTCCAGGCCCGAACGGAACCGCGACAGGGCGCCACCGAGCGGGCGCAGCAACAGGCCATCGCGGATCAGAAACTGTTTGTCCGCCACGCTACCCTCGTCGTCATGGCTGTAGCTGGCCAGTTCACGGGCGATGGTCGGATCGAAGGTCACGTTCAGTAGCGATGAGCCATATTGCAATCGGCCGAAGTCCTCGCGCCTGACGAAACTGGTCCCGGCATAGTTGCGCTCGTCACCGAGGATTCGGTCCATTTCCAGCGGATGGCCGATTGATTCGTGGATCTGCAGTATCATCTGGTCCGGCATCAACAGCAGGTCACGCACGCCGTCGGGTGTGTTCGGCGCCAGCAGCAGCTGCAAGGCTTCGTCGGCCACGCGTGCGCCGGCGCCAACCAGTCCACAGTCGTCGATGACCTCGAAGCCGCCCTGCTGGCCGAAGTTCTCGCGGCCCAGGCTACGGCTCTGGCTGTCCCGGCCATCGCTGGCGGTCACTCCCATGCCGGGAAAGAGGAAGCGCTGGGCGTGCCGCAGTTCGGCTCCGGCGTTGTTCAGGTAGGTCTGCTCGACCTGGGTGATGCCCAGCGTGGCCTGCCAGTCCACCAGGCGCTCGTCCCTGGGGACCCGTGCCGATTCGGTCGCCAGCAGCTCAAGCCACTCGGCGAGGCTTGGCAGCGGCTGATCCAGATTCGGCGAGACATGCTCATGGCGCTCGCTGGCCACGGGCTGCCCGCTCAGGTCCAGCAGGTTGCAAGCCGCGACCTGGCGGGCCAGCGTCTCGGCCTGCTCGAGCGCTCGCTGCAGGCCCGTCTGGGACAGGTCGGCGGTGGCCGCATAGGCTTGCACGCCAGCCAGGCGGACAGTGAGCATGGCGCCCTCGTCCTGGCTGAAGAAAGGAGGCTCGACGACGTTGCGGCGTACCGACAGCCCTTGGTAGGACTGCTTCACATGACGCAGGGAAAACACTTCGGCCTCGCTGCGCAGCGCGGCGAAACGCTGGCGCAGCAGGGCGGTCGAGTCGAACATGCAGGGACCTCCATGTGGTCACGGCCTGACCGGGGCCAGGTCTGGCTCGGACGAAAGGAGCATTATGGCAGGGATGTAGCGGCACGGGCGTGCTTCATGGTCCTCGATCGCTGCGCGGCCCGTCCGCCTCTGCCAGAGCGTTCAGCTCGATGGTATCGACATCGACACCGCACCCGGCAGGATGATGGCCGCGAGGTACGCCAGCCATGACAACGCCCCGCAAGCCATCCATATACCGTTAGCCCAGGTGAACCGAGAATTGGATTCTCCGGCTGGATCCCCCACGCAGAAGTTGATCGCCTGCTGCAGCCTGACAGTCCAGCACAAGCCCAGGCCAACCACGGCGATCGGCAGCCAGGACCATTCCGGCTTCGAGCTGGCCAGCAGCGACAGCCAGATTTGCGCGGCCAGTGCCAGAGGAGCGGCGAGGGCGATCAGGAACGGGGACCAGCGGTAGGTTCTTCCCGATAGACGAATTTGCTGATCGATCCTGCGGTTCAAGCCGTACAGGAACAGAAAGCCGCCGGCCGCACGCAGGGCAGGCCATATCTTTTCGCCGCTGCTGCGCCGATAGAAGACCCAGCTGCGCCAGTAGCAGAACAGCCAGTACCCATTGAAGGTGAGCAGACTCAGGATCAGCAGCTTTCGTATCGAAACCACGAAGAACATGGGTTCGCCAACCTTGGCCTCGCTGAGTTGCTGAATCGGAGGAGCAACGTTTTGTATGGGCATCCCGGCACACCTTGTCGAAGCGATAGGCCATTCAACCTGATTGCCCCTGGCCGAATCTGCCTTACATTTCCCAAGGAAAAGCCAGATATTTCTGATAGCCAACGCAACGATGGGAAGGTTCCCAGGCTGGCGGCGAGCGTTCTGGAAGACGCCGTGTCATGAAAAACGGGCCGAAGCAGCCATTCGCCACTTCGGCCCGTCCTGAGCGTGACTGCTTGCTTCAGCCGATGGTCATCAGGCTTGCATTACCCCCCGCCGCGGCGGTGTTCACGCTGACTGCCCGCTCGATCACCAACCGCTCGAGAGCGATCTGATGGTCACCGCTGGACAGCCCTTGCACGCCAACGATGGCGCCGCCGCGCTTGGCTACCTGCTGGCAGATGGCGCGCAGCTGGTCGGAGTCGCCATGGTGCAGGACTGCATCGAAGGCGACTTCGTCCTTGTGCCAGTCGGCCACCAGCCCGATCCTGGCCTGCACGTCCTTCGGCAGGCGGGTGCGCAAGGCCTTGCCCGGTTCGCTGTCGGGGAACAGCGCCGAGCTGCCGACAGCCAGCACGGCGGCGAGCTGGGCGAGCAGGTCGGCTTCGCTTTCGGCCAGGCACAGCACGTGCTCGCGTGGCAGGACGGTGTAGCTGTTGCGCTCTCCGGTGGGGCCTGGCAGCACGCGGGTAATGCCGCTCTGGGACTGTTCGGCGAACTGCTCGCAGAGCGTGGCCAGATCGCCCTGCTGGCTGCCGTCAGCCCAGGCCTTCAAGCTCTCCAATGGCTTGAGCAACTGCTCGCGGACCGGATCGCTCGGCACGGCGTCGCCGTCGACGCGCTTGAAGTGACGGGCAATGGCATCGGCCGGGCGGGTCGAGAGCAGGCGGTACAGGTACAGCGGACCACCGGCTTTCGGACCGGTGCCCGACAGACCCTCGCCACCGAACGGCTGGACGCCGACCACGGCACCGACGATGTTGCGGTTGACGTACATGTTGCCAGCCTTGACGTTGTCCACGACCTTGGCAATGGTCTCGTCGATACGGGTATGCACGCCCAGGGTCAGGCCATAGCCGGATGCATTGATCTGCTCGATGAGCTGATCCAGGTTGCGGCGGTTGTAGCGCACCACATGCAGGACCGGGCCGAAGATCTCGCGCTTGAGTTCGTCGAAGCTTTCCAGTTCGATCAAGGTCGGCATGACGAAGGTGCCGCGCTTGCATTCCTCGGCATCGGCGAGCGCCACCTGGTACACCGAACGGCCCTTCTCGCGCATGCCCTGGATGTGCTTTTCGATGCCGGCCTTGGCCTCGGCGTCGATCACCGGGCCGATGTCCACGGACAGGCGCTCCGGATTGCCCAGGCGACTCTGGGCCATGGCGCCCTTGAGCATCTCGACCACCCGATCGGCGCAATCCTCCTGCAGGCACAGCACGCGCAGGGCCGAGCAGCGCTGGCCGGCACTGTCGAAGGCGGAGGACACCACGTCGACCACTACCTGCTCGGTGAGCGCGGAGGAGTCGACGATCATTGCGTTCTGCCCGCCGGTTTCGGCGATCAGCGGAATCGGCCGGCCTTGTGCATCCAGGCGTCCGGCGACGTTGCGCTGCAGCAGGCGCGCCACCTCGGTGGAGCCGGTGAACATCACGCCCTTGACCCGCTCGTCGCCGACCAGGCGAGCGCCGACGGTTTCGCCGCGCCCCGGCAGCAATTGCAGCACGCCTTCGGGAATGCCTGCCTCGAGCAGAATACGCACGGCCTGCGCCGCGACCAGCGGGGTCTGTTCGGCCGGCTTGGCCAGGACCGGGTTGCCGGCTGCCAGCGCGGCGGCAACCTGGCCGGAGAAGATCGCCAGCGGGAAGTTCCAGGGACTGATGCATACCACCGGCCCCAGCGGACGGTGGGCATCGTTGCTGAAATCGTTGCGCGCCTGGACCGCGTAATAGCGCAGGAAGTCGACCGCCTCGCGCACTTCGGCGATGGCGTTGACATAGGTCTTGCCGGCTTCGCGCACCAGCAGGCCCATCAGCGGCTGGATCTCGGCCTCCATAAGGTCGGCGGCGCGCTCCAGGATCGTGGCGCGTTCGGCGGGCGGCGTGGCTTGCCAGATCGGTGCGGCATTCACGGCGCACTGCACGGCATTGTCGGCGTCGGCGACCGTGGCCTCCTGCACATGCCCGACCACATCGCGGTGGTCCGAAGGATTGAGCACTGCCGAAGCTGCCTCTTCGCTGGCCGGGCAGGCCAGTACCGGCGAAGCCTTCCAGTCGTTATGGGCGGTGGCCAGCAAGGCGCAGGAAAGCGAGGCCAGGCGGTGTTCGTTGGCCATGTCGATGCCGGCCGAGTTGGCCCGCTCGCTGCCGTAAAGGTCGCGTGGCAGCGCGATGCGCGGGTGAGGCAGGCCGATGCAGCCTTCCTGGGTGCCCATCCGCTCGATGCTCACCACCGGGTCGGCGACCAGTTCCTGGATGGACAGGGAGTGGTCCGCCACACGGTTGACGAAGGACGTATTGGCACCGTTCTCGAGCAACCGGCGGACCAGGTACGCCAGCAGGGTCTCGTGGGTGCCGACAGGCGCGTAGATCCGGCACGGCCGGTTCAGCTTGCCTTCGGAAATCTTGCCGACCACCTGCTCGTACAGCGGTTCGCCCATGCCGTGCAGGCACTGGAACTCGTACTGGCCCGGATAGTAGTTCTGTCCGGCGATATGGTAGATGGCCGACAGGGTGTGGGCGTTGTGGGTGGCGAATTGCGGGTAGATGGCTTCCGGCACCGACAGCAGCTTGCGGGCGCAGGCGATATAGGAAATGTCGGTATAGACCTTGCGGGTATAGACCGGATATCCCTCCAAGCCCTCCACCTGGGCGCGCTTGATCTCGCTGTCCCAGTAGGCGCCCTTGACCAGGCGAATCATCAGTCGGTGACGGCTGCGCCGGGCCAGGTCGATGACATGGTCGATCACATAGGGGCAGCGCTTCTGGTAGGCCTGGATGACGAAGCCGATGCCGTTCCATCCTGCCAGCTGCGGCTCGAAGCACAGGCGCTCGAGCAGATCCAGGGAAAGCTCCAGGCGATCGGCTTCCTCGGCATCGATGTTCAGGCCGATGTCGTATTGCTTGGCCATCAGGGTCAGCGAAAGCAGACGTGGGTAGAGTTCTTCCATCACCCGCTCATACTGTGCCCGGCTGTAGCGTGGATGCAGGGCCGAAAGCTTGATGGAAATGCCCGGGCCTTCATAGATGCCACGGCCGTGGGAAGCCTTGCCGATCGAATGGATCGCCTGCTCGTAGGAGGCCAGGTATTTCTGCGCGTCGTGCTCGGTCAGGGCCGCCTCGCCGAGCATGTCGTACGAATAGCGGAAACCCTTGGATTCGAAGCGGCTGGCGTTGGCCAGCGCCTCGGCGATGGTCTCGCCGGTGACGAACTGCTCGCCCATCAGGCGCATGGCCATGTCGACACCCTTGCGGATCATCGGCTCGCCGCTCTTGCCGATGATCCGGCTGAGCGAGGCGGTCAGACCCGATTCATTATGGGTCGAGACCAGCTTGCCGGTCAGCAGCAGGCCCCAGGTGGCGGCGTTGACGAACAGCGACGGACTATTGCCCAGGTGCGGCTGCCAGTTGCCGGTGCTGATCTTGTCGCGAATCAGGGCGTCCCGAGTCCCTTTGTCGGGAATGCGCAGCAAGGCTTCGGCCAGGCACATCAGGGCGACGCCTTCCTGGGAAGACAGCGAGAATTCCTGCAACAGACCTTGCACGATACCTGCCCGACCGCTGGCGCTCTTCTGGTGGCGCAGCTTGTCAGCGATTCGCGCGGCCAGCTTGTTGGTGGCTTCGGCCTGGGCCGCGGTGAGGCGTGCCTGCTCCAGCAATACCGGCACCATTTCCTGTTCGGGGCGCCGATAGGCCGCAGTGATGGCCGCGCGAAGCACCGACTGGGGAAGGATGCTCTCGGCGAATTCCAGGAAGCACTGATGGCTGTGCTCGGCCTGGACTTCCCCGGCGTCGTCGGCGGGGCTTGCGGCCTGGCCATCGAGTTCGGTGAGGGTGGCGCCACCCTCGAGCTTCTCGAGGTAGTTGAAGATCGCCTGCTTGATCAGCCAGTGCGGTGTCCGGTCGATGGACTGCGCGGCTGTCTTGAGTCGCTCGCGGGTCGGGTCATCGAGTTTGACCCCAAGGGTGGTCGTCGCCATTTTGTTGTCCTCATTATTACCACGGTCGTGGCTTAAGCTGGCGCCAAGATTAGCGGTAGGAGCGCTTGGGTGCAACCTAGTGCAACCCTGTTTTTCGCCTGGCCCCGTGCTGTTCGTCCGAGCGCGCCGGACAAGGCTGGGGCAGCGGCCAAGAAGGCGGTCCGGGGGCAAATCCCAGGCTGTTGCAAGATGCGCCAAAACTGTAGGTCATTTCCGAAAAAATGCCCGAGGCGCTACTTGCAAGCGAAAAATGGTTGCACCTTGTTCAAGTTGTTGCATAGGATCCGTCGCCTGGTGCAACCGGCAGGGGTCCGGTCGCAGAGATAAAAACAAACGCCAGGGCACACACATGGGCAATCCGCTTACGATCACCTTCGTGGTCTACATCGCAGCAATGGTGCTGATCGGCTTCGTCGCCTATCGCTCCACCAAGAATCTTTCCGACTACATCCTCGGTGGCCGTAGCCTCGGCAGCGTGGTGACCGCATTGTCCGCCGGCGCTTCCGACATGAGCGGCTGGCTGCTGATGGGGCTGCCGGGCGCCATCTACCTGTCCGGCCTGTCCGAAGCCTGGATTGCCATCGGCCTGACCATCGGCGCCTACCTGAACTGGCTGTTCGTGGCAGGGCGTCTGCGCGTGCAGACCGAACACAACGGCGACGCCCTGACCCTGCCCGATTTCTTCGCCAGTCGTTTCGAGGACCAGACCGGCCTGCTGCGCGTCATCTCGGCAATCGTGATCCTGGTGTTCTTCACCATCTACTGCGCCTCCGGCATCGTCGCCGGTGCCCGCCTGTTCGAAAGCACCTTCGGCATGTCGTACGAGACCGCCTTGTGGGCCGGTGCCGCCGCGACCATCGCCTATACCTTCGTCGGCGGTTTCCTGGCCGTCAGCTGGACCGACACCGTGCAAGCCTCGCTGATGATCTTCGCGCTGATCCTGACCCCGGTGATCGTGCTCATCTCGACCGGCGGCTTCGATACCACCTTCCAGGCCATCGAGCTGCAGGATCCGGCGCACTTCGACATGTTCAAGGGCGCCACATTCGTCGGCATCATCTCGCTGCTTGGCTGGGGGCTGGGTTATTTCGGCCAGCCGCACATCCTGGCGCGCTTCATGGCGGCCGATTCGGTCAAGTCGATCGCCAAGGCCCGTCGCATCTCCATGACCTGGATGATCCTCTGCCTGGCCGGGACCTGCGCGGTAGGCTTCTTCGGCATCGCCTACTTCTCGGCCCACCCCGAGGTCGCCGGGCCGGTCACCGAGAACCCCGAGCGCGTGTTCATCGAGCTTTCCAAGCTGCTGTTCAATCCGTGGATCGCCGGCGTGCTGCTTTCGGCCATCCTGGCAGCGGTGATGAGCACCCTGAGCTGCCAGCTGCTGGTATGCTCCAGCGCCCTGACCGAAGACTTCTACAAGGCTTTCCTGCGCAAGAACGCATCGCAAGGCGAGCTGGTCTGGGTCGGCCGCCTGATGGTCCTGGCCGTGGCATTGATCGCCATCGCTCTGGCGGCCAATCCGCAGAACCGCGTACTTGGCCTGGTGGCCTACGCCTGGGCCGGCTTCGGCGCTGCCTTCGGGCCTGTGGTACTGATCTCGGTGCTCTGGAAAGGCATGACCCGCAACGGTGCGCTGGCCGGCATCGTGGTCGGCGCCGTGACCGTCATCCTGTGGAAGAATCTGGCGATCTCCGACCTGTACGAGATCATCCCGGGCTTCCTCTTCGCCAGCCTCGCCATCGTCGTGGTAAGCAAGCTGGGCAGCCCTTCGCAAAGCATGATCGCCCGCTTCGAGAAGGCTGACGCGGCCTATCACGCGGACAAATGAGTCTTTGGCTGCAAGCTGCAAGCCGATCGGCGGACCTGTTGCATCGCCGCTCAGCTTGCAACCTGCAGCTTGAGGCCTGGAGCTTGCGGCTCCCGCTCCAGGCGGTAGACTTGGTGGCCCTGCAGGAGTCGCCATGAACTATCGTCACGCCTTTCACGCCGGCAACCATGCCGACGTCTTCAAGCACATCGTGCTGACCCGCCTCATCGCCCTGATGTCGCGCAAGGAGCAGCCGTTCGCCTACCTAGATACCCACGCCGGCCTTGGCCTGTATGACCTGCAGGGCGACCAGGCGGTGCGAACCGGCGAGTACCTCGAAGGTATCGCGCGGCTGTGGGGGCGCACTGACCTGCCAGCGATGACGGCCGATTACCTGCGCGTGATCGGGCGGCTCAATCCCGATGGCGAGTTGCGCTACTATCCGGGCTCCCCCGAGCTGGCGCGCCGCCTGATGCGCCAGCAGGACCGTGCCTTGCTCAACGAAAAGCATCCACAGGACGGTCCGCTGCTCAAGGAAAACATGAAGAAGGACCCGCGCGTGGTCGTGCATCTGGGCGAGGGCTGGCATGTGCCGCGTGCCTTGTTGCCGGTCCAGGAAAAGCGCGCCGTGATGCTCATCGATCCACCCTTCGAGCAGGCCGACGAGCTCAAGCGTTGCACCCAGTCGCTCAAGGAGGCCATCGGGCGCATGCGCCAGACCGTGGTCGCGATCTGGTACCCGATCAAGGACCAGCGCCAGCTGACACGCTTCTATCAGGACCTGAGCAGTACCGGTGCGCCGAAACTGCTGCGCGCCGAACTGTACGTGCATCATCAGGACAGCCCCCAGGGCTTGAACGGTTCCGGGCTGGCCATCGCCAATCCGCCCTGGGGGCTGGAAGAGCAATTGCGCGAACTGCTGCCATGGCTGGCGCGCGAGCTGGCGCAGAGTCACGGCAGCTGGCGAATGGACTGGCTGATAGCAGAGTAGCGTCTGGAAGTTTTTCAGGGTGCGTCAAGGCGGGTATGGCCGCAAGCGTCCGCTGCCCTGCGCGGCTCGTCATTGCCGGCCTGGTGGCTGAGCCGCCAGCGATGGCCGACGAGTGCCAGCTGGTCGCCGCCATTGCGCTGCATTACCCAAACCCTGCTTTGCGTTATAATCGCGCCCTTTAGCCGTCATGTACCTCCAGACGTGGCGCATCTTTACCGAATGAAGAGGCTAGACCCTTGGCATTGACGATTCTTGGCCTGTCCGGCGCCCTTAGCCATGACCCTTCCGCGGCTCTGTACATCGACGGAAAGCTGATTGCCGCCGCCGAAGAAGAGCGCTTCGTGCGTGACAAGCATGCGAAGAATCGCATGCCTTACGAGTCGGCCAAGTTCTGCCTGGAGCAGGCAGGTATCAAGCCGTCGGATGTCGATGTGGTGGCCATTCCCTTCGCGCCGATCAGCCTGTTCGGCAAGGCTCGCTGGCACTATGCCAAGCGCTATTGGTACGCCCCGGATCGTGCGCTGGACGCCATCCTGATGGGCAACCGCCGCTACAAGCGCTATCGCAGGAAGATCGTCTGGTGCCTGGAACAGTTGGGCTTCGACCCGAAGAAGGTGAAGATCGAGCCGGTCGAGCACCACCTGGCCCATGCATCCAGCGCCTACCACTGCTCGGGCTTCCAGGAGAAGACCGCGATCCTCGGTATCGACGGCAAGGGCGAATATGCCACGACCTTCTTCGGCTACGGCGAGAATGGCCGAATCCACAAGATCAAGGAATTCTTCGATCCCGACTCGCTCGGTGGCCTGTATGGCGCAATGACCGAGTTCCTCGGCTTCGAGATGCTCGATGGCGAGTTCAAGGTCATGGGCATGGCGCCGTATGGCGATGCCAGCAAGTACGACTTTTCCCGCCTGGCCAGTTTCGAGAACGGCGAACTGGTGATCAATATCGAATACGCCAACGTCATCGGCTTGCGCCGCTACAAGGAGAAGGGCAAGGGGTTCTACTTCACGCCCAAGCTGATCGAATGGCTCGGGCCCAAGCGCGAGGGTGACATCGCCGACGAGCCGTACATCCATTACGCAGCCAGCATGCAGGCGCTGTTCGAGAAGCTTGCCCTGCAGATGATCGACCATTACCTGGGCGACATCCTCAAGGAGACCGGCAAGCTGGCCTTCGCTGGCGGCTGTGCGCTGAACGTCAAGCTCAACCAGAAGATCATCGATCGCGCCGACGTCAGCGAGCTGTTCGTCCAGCCGGCCTCCGGCGATGCCGGTACCGCGGTGGGCGCGGCGGCCTACGTCTCGCATGCTCGCGGCGTGCCGGTGGAAAAGATGGAACACGTCTACCTCGGCCCCGCCTACAGCAATGAGGACGTCATCGCGGCCTGCGCCCGCCACCCGAGCCAGCCGCAGTGGCGCAAGATCGACGACATGCCCCAGCGCATCGCCAGGATCATGGTCGACGGCAATCCGGTGGCCTGGTTCCAGGGACGCATGGAGTTCGGTCCGCGCGCGCTGGGCGGTCGCTCGATCATCGGCTGCCCTAGCGTGCCGGGCGTGGCCGACCGCATCAACGAACAGATCAAGTTCCGCGAACGCTGGAGACCGTTCTGTCCGTCGATGCTCGACACCGTCGCGCCGCAGATGATCAAGGTCGACCATCCCGCGCCGTTCATGACCTTCACCTTCGAGGTGGCCGAGGAGTGGAAGACCCGCGTGCCGGAGGTGGTCCACGAGGACGGTACGTCACGCGCCCAGGTGCTCAAGCGCGAGTACAATCCGCGCTACTACGACATGATGAAAGCCCTGGAAGCGCTGACCGGCAACGGCGTTTCACTGAACACCTCGCTCAATCGGCGCGGCGAGCCGATGATCTGCTCGCCGACCGACGCCCTGAACATGTTCTTCGGCTCGGACCTGCAATACTTGATCATGGAAGACATTCTGGTGGTCAAAGAGGGCGCGAACGGATATGCAGACTGACGTGCTGATCAGCGTCGTTATTCCTGCTTACAACTATGCCAAGGTCTTGCCAAGGGCTGTAACCTCCGTACTAGCGCAGCTGGACATCGATTGTGACCTGTTGGTCATCGATGACGGGTCCACGGATGAAACACCTGAGGTGCTGCATCGACTGTCGATGCAGCATGCCGGACGTTTTCGAACCTTGCGCAAGGCCAACGGCGGCCTGTCTTCGGTGCGCAACCTGGGGATCGCCGAAGCGCGCGGCCAGTACCTGATCTTTCTCGATGCCGATGACGAGATGGCGCCTGGCGCGCTGGATGCGCTGCGCCTGCATATCGATGCCAATCCCCGCACGCGCATGGTCATCGGAGGGCACTGGTCGGTATTCGAGGATGGCTCGCGCGTGCTGCACACGGCCAAGCCATTGCCGGCCTCGCCTTATGCCCGCGTACGCGGCTACCTGGTGGACAAGACCGTTTCGCTGTCCAACGGCGCGTGCGCAATGCACCGGGAGGTGTTCGTGCACGGCAACTATCCCGAACACCTGCGCAACGTCGAGGACATCCCGGTGTTCGCCCAGGTGCTGGCTCGCTGCGAATGCACCATTCTGGACCGACCGCTGGCCTTGATCTACAAGCATCACGACAGCATGCGTCACGACTTGCAGCAAAGCCTGGCGGCCGGAGTCGGCATGGTCGACGAGGTGTTTTCGCCTACGCGCATGCCCAGCGCCCTGCACAGCCTGCGCCAGGCGTTCCTGACCCAGCGTTGCCTGTCGCTGTTCCGTGACTGCTATGGCGCTGGCGACTATGCCCGGGCCAAGGGCCTGTACCTGCAAGCACTGCGTTCGGACCCATGCTCGTTCAGGCGTTGGTCCTATACCCGCAAAGCCATTCGGTGCCTGTTCAAGTGACAGTCGCCTGTCGCTGCGGCCGCGATACAGGTTTTTCAGCGCCGAGCGGCACTTGCCAAGCATCTCGTTGCCCAATGCCCCAGCATCAATTTTCCAAGGTCTGATTCCATGCGTACCGAAGCTTCTTCCAGTCGCGCAGGCATGCCTGTCACAGGTTCGATCGGGCGCTTCGACCCGGCAGTCCTGGCCTTGGTCGGCAGCCTTCTGCTATCGCTGATCGCCATCCTCGGCGTGGTGACGGTCGGGCGCGATGGGGCGTTCTACCTGGACCTGGCGCGCCAGGCCAGCGAACAGGGCGCCGAGGTGGCCTGGGCGCGTTTCGACTGGCCGTGGTATTCGCTACTGCTGGCCGGGACCCATGGGGTGCTGCGCCTGCCGCTGGAATACTGCGCCTACCTGTGGTCGACCCTGTTTCTGGCCGGCACCTGCGCCCTGATGGTCGACGTCGTGCGCCAGCGGGCGCCGCAAGCGGCCCATTGGGCTTGCCTGGTGGTCCTGGCGATGCCAGCCATGAACGAGTTTCGTGGCGACATCATTCGCGAGTCCGGTTTCTGGTTCTTCTGCACCTTGGCGCTCTGGCTGGCGGTATGCTGGCAGGCCAGGGGCGGCTGGGGCCTGGCTGCGGCCATCTCCGTGGCCATCGTGCTGGGCAGCCTTTTCCGCCTGGAAGCCGTGCTGCTGTTCGGCGCGATCCTGGTGTGGCGTCTACCCGACCTGTTGCGGGCCGGACAGCGGCAACGTTTTGCCCAGATAGCCTGGCTCCCGGTCCTGGCAGGCGTGGCTGGCGGCCTGGCCCTGCTGGCCTGGAGCGGCCTGGAGGTACGGCGCCTGGACTACTACATCGACCTGATCCGGCCCTCGGCGATGTTCGGCGCATTCAAGCAGCTGAGCCAGCAATTTGCCGATTCGCTGATCAACAAGTATTCGGCCAACGAGGCGGGCCGCATCATCTTCATCGGACTGACAGGCTCCTTGCTGCTCAAGTGCATCGGACTGATGGGGCCTGGCGCGGTCGCCTTCGCCAGCAGGCGCTCCTGGGCGGCCTTCGCCGTCTACTGGCGTGAGTTTCGCCTGGCGGCGATCATCGGCCTGCTCTATTTCGTCGTGCTGATGCTGTTCTTCATCCGGACGCAGTTCATCAATGGTCGTTACCTGAGCCTGCTGGTGTTGCTGCTCGTGCCGCTGCTGGCCGTGGGCCTGAGTCTCTTTTCCCGGTCCCACCCACGCTTGGGCAAGGCCCTGGTGGTGGTGGGGCTGCTGGTGATGCTGGCGAACGTGATTTCCCTGGGCGCACGCAAGACCCACTATATCGAGGCCGGGCATTGGGTATCGGCGCACACCCCGGCGAATGCCTCGATTTTCTATGAGGATGGGCGGATCGCCTATTATGCGGGGCGCGGCTACGAACTCAGCGAGCTGACCCGCGAGGCTGCCATGGGGCCGGAGCTGGTCGAGCGTTACCAGTACTTCGTGATCGAGGCGGACGCCGACGAACAGTGGCTGCAGACCTGGCTGCTGGAGCATCGGCAGCGGATACTGGCGAGCTTCGCCAACCGCAAGGGTGACAAAATGCTGGTGATCGGGCGCTAGGGTTTGTGCGAAACGTCGCCGAGCGCGTTCAGGCAAGGCGAAAACAGGCAAGCAAGCCCGGTTTACGAGGGGGATGAGCATTGCGAGCCTGTTTTCAGCGCGACATGATCGTCGCGCAGACGCTATTGCAAAGCCTGGCTGGCGAGCAGGGCGCGGATACGACCGAGCAGCCTTTCGCCTGTCTTGCCTGCCCCCAGGGCCCGGGCGTAGCCCCGGAGAAAGGCCTGGCCGGCATCCTGCGCGCGTAGCCAGGCATGATCGTGACGGTAGCGCAGCATGTGCTGGAAGTTGCGCAACCGCTTGCCCTGGCTGAGCGGGCCCGACCGGTAGCTCAGGTCGGCGATATCGATCAGGCCCAGCGTCTGTCCGGGCGTCAGCACCACGTTGCCCAGGTGCAGCGAACGGAAGTACACGCCCTGCTCATGCAGCCGGGCGACGAAGGCCCCGTACGCCTCGCGCAGTTCATCCGTGGCGGCCGATTCGGCGATCAGCTGGCGCAGGGTCTGGCCTTGGAGCGGGGAATAGTACACCGCGTCTCGCTCGATGCTCTTGATCCGATAGACCGCGAGCACTTCAGGCGTGGGCACGTCGAGCCTGCGCAACTGCCGCGCATTGTCCGCGAATCGCTGGGCATAGGGAAACAGCGCTGCCGAGGTCAGCCAGCGCTTGCGCCGGAACAGCTTGAGAAAGCGCCCATCGGGCATTTGCAGCACCTTGTCTCCCGAACCATCGGCCTCGATGACTTTCGCCCCTTCGCGAAGGGCAAGATAGGCGGTGTGGTCCAGTTGCTGCATGGCGTGTCCTCGGCAGATAAGCCCGCCATGGTACCGCAGTTGGTCGGCCAAGGGCTGCTGACGGCCACCATCCGGGCGTGGTTTTGGCTGTGTTACCATTGCCGTTTCATGCCGTTATGTAATGGAAACCCATGAGTCGCCCTGAACCTCGCGCGCAATCGACGCTCAAGATCTACCTGCGCCTTCTGACCTATGTCCGCCCTTACGTCGGCCTGTTCCTGCTGAGCATCCTGGGCTTTCTGCTCTTCGCCTCGACGCAGCCGATGCTGGCGTACATCCTCAAGTATTTCGTCGATGGCCTGGCCAATCCCGAGGCCAGGCTGTTCGCCGGTCATGCCTGGCTGCCCGAGCTGCAGCTGCTGCAGGCAGTGCCACTGATGATCGTGCTGATCGCCGCCCTGCAGGGCGTGGGCTCGTACCTGGGCAATTTCTTCCTGGCGCGCGTGTCGCTCGGGCTGATCCACGATTTGCGCGTGCTGCTGTTCAACAAGCTGCTGAAACTGCCCACCTACTATCTGGACAACCACAATTCCGGACACCTGATTTCGCGTATCACCTTCAACGTCACCATGGTGACCGGCGCTGCGACGGATGCGATCAAGGTGGTGATCCGCGAAGGCATGACCATTGTCTTCCTGTTCGTATCGCTGTTGTGGATGAACTGGAAGCTGACCCTGGTCATGCTGGCCATCCTGCCCCTGATCGGGCTGATGGTGAACAGCACCAGCCGCAAGTTCCGCAAGCAGAGCAAGAAGATCCAGGTGGCCATGGGCGACGTGACCCACGTGGCATCCGAGACCATTCATGGCTTCCGCGTGGTGCGCAGCTTCGGTGGCGAACAGTACGAGCAGCAGCGCTTCGCCAGGGCCAGCCAGAGCAATACCGAGAAACAGCTGAAGATGACCAAGACCGGCGCGGTCTACACGCCGATGCTGCAACTGGTGACCTATTCGGCCATGGCGGTGGTCATGTTCCTGGTCCTGTACCTGCGTGGCGATGCCTCGCCAGGTGACCTGGTGGCCTACATCACCATGGCTGGCCTGCTGCCCAAGCCCATCCGCCAGCTGTCGGAAGTCAGCTCGACCATCCAGAAGGGGGTGGCCGGCGCGGAAAGCATCTTCGAGCAGGTCGACGAGCCGGCCGAGCTGGACGAAGGCCAGCTGGAGCCGCAGCGGGTGAGCGGCAGGCTGGAAGTGCGTGGGTTGAGCTTCACCTATCCGGGCACCGACAAGCAGGTGCTCGACGATATCAGCTTCGTCGCCGAAGCAGGCCAGATGGTAGCCCTGGTGGGGCGCTCCGGCAGCGGCAAGTCGACGCTGGCCAACCTGGTGCCGCGCTTCTACCAGCACAGCCAGGGCCAGATACTGCTCGATGGCGAAGAGATACAGCGCTATCGCTTGCACAACCTGCGGCGCCATACGGCGCTGGTGACCCAGTCGGTCACCTTGTTCAATGACACGGTGGCCAACAACATCGCCTACGGCGACCTGGCGGGCGCGCCGCTCGAGCGCATCAAGCGCGCTGCGGCGGCTGCCTACGCCGACGAATTCATCGAGCGCATGCCCGATGGCTACCAGACCTTGGTGGGAGAGAACGGCGTATTGCTTTCCGGTGGCCAGCGCCAGCGCCTAGCCATCGCCCGGGCCCTGCTCAAGGATGCGCCCCTGCTGATCCTGGACGAGGCGACCTCGGCGCTCGATACCGAGTCGGAACGGCATATCCAGGGTGCCCTGGATGAAGTCATGAAGAACCGCACCACGCTGGTGATCGCCCATCGCCTGAGTACCATCGAGAAGGCCGACCTGATCCTGGTGATGGACGAGGGTCGTATCGTCGAGCGCGGCACCCACGGCGAGCTGTTGGCGCGCAACGGCCACTATGCTCGTCTGCACGCCAGGCAGTTCGAAGACGGTCCCGATGCCCAGTCCGAGCAGGTTGCCGGTCCATGCTGAATGCATTGCGGAGCTGGCGTGAGCGAGGCTGGACGGTCATCGATGCGGCGAGCTACGCCCAGGCCTGGGCGCGCTGGGGAGGCAGTGTCGCCACGCATCCGCAGGTAGTGGAACGCCTGGCCGATCTGGCCGGGATTCCCGTGCGCTACCTGGGCTGGGAAGTTCACGGCGAGGTAGTCGCGGCCATACCCTGCTGGGGACGCCACCTGGCATTGTCGAAGGACGTGCTCAAGCGTCGCGGGCAACGTGGCTTGTTCGACCTGGGCAATGCCGAAGTCATCCTGCCAGCCAGCAGCGAGGTGCAAGTGCCGCTGCGGCAGCGGGCGCGCTACGTGTCGGAACTCAACCATGGCAGCTTTCCGACGCTTGAGTTGCAACGCGAAGGGCTGGCGCTGGCCCGGGCACCGGAAGACTATTCCAAGAAGTTTCGCTACAACCAGCGCCGCGAGCAGCGACTGCTGGAGGAAGCCGGAGGTTCGCTGCGTCCGGTGCAGGAATTCTCGCCAGCCGAGCTGGCGCTGATGTATGCCGAGCTGTTCATGCGTCGCTGGAACTTCGCCGCTCCCGGCAAGGCAAGGCTGGAAGAGGTGTTCACGCTGCTGCGCGAGTTCATGACCGGCTTCGTCGTCCAGCTCGAAGGTGCCCCGGTGGCCATCCAGGTCCTTTACAAGGTGCAGGCGCCGGCCTGGGTTTCGGTCGAATACGTCAATGGCGGAGTCGACCCGCAGAGCCGGGCGTTCAGCCCCGGCAGCGTGCTCAGCTTCGTCAACACCCAGACCGAATGGGAAGCTGCCCGTGCGCTGGGCAAGCCGCTACGCTATTCCTTCGGCCGAGCCGACCGTGAATACAAGGATCGCTGGTGCCATACCGTACCGGTCTATCAGAGGTAGAGGCCGATGAGTAACCGAAAACAGGCGCTGCTCAAGGCCCACCGGCGCGCCAAGCGGATCGCCCTGCTGGTGGCCTTGCTGGCTCTCGCGCTGGCCGGCTTGCTGCTGGGGCCATGGGCGGTGCCCTTGCTCGCGCTGCTGGGGTGGATCGCCCACGAGGCCTGGTTCGCCGATCATCTGTTCTATCGACCCAGCGACGATTACCACCATGCCTTCGCGCCGAGCACCTCCAGCCAGCCAGTGAGCACGACACCGCGGGTCGTCCTGCAGCGACCGCTGGCCGAAGGCGAAACCCTGATCCTGGAGGTCACGCTCAAGGCTGGCTGGCTAGGCCGTCTGCTCGATCCGTACGTGCTGATCGGTGACGACCAGCAAGCCTTCGAGCGCGGGGTGGCGGGGCGTCGCTACCTGAACCTGTCGGGGCAGCGCGAGGCGCTCATGGCCGGTACGCTCCAGTTGCGCCCGCGATTCTGCCGCATTGCTGGCGAAGGCATACTGCACGTGCAGGGCAATCCGGACTACACCCGCCGGCGCATCATGGTGCTCGCGCCCCATGCCGACGATGCCGAGCTGGCTGCCTTCGGGCTTTATAGCCGTTCGCCCCAGGCCTGCATCGTGACGATCACCCAGGGCGAGATCGAGGCGCAAGCCTATCAGGCGCTAGGGCTGGATCCGATGCAGGCTGCCCGCCTCAAGGGCCGGCTGCGCAGCTGGGACAGCCTGGCCGTACCGCTCTGGGGCGGGGTGCCCGCCAGTCGTTGCGTGCAACTGGGCTACTACTGCCTGCGCCTGCCCGACATGGCCGGCGCGCCCGACAGCCCGTTCGGCTCGCTGGAGTCTGGTGAAGCCGATATCCGCTCGGCGCGCCAGGCCAACCCCCTGGCATTGCCTGGCGATGCCGACGGTCGCCCGACCTGGCACAACTTGGTGGCTGATCTGGGTGCGTTGCTGCGGCACTTCCAGCCTGAAGTGGTCGTCACCCCGCATCCCCAGCTCGATCCTCACGCCGACCACCTGGCCACGACCCAGGCGCTGCTGCAAGCCATCGCCGAGTGCGACCGCAAGCCGGAGGTGGCCTTGTTCTATGCCAACCACCTGCACGACAACGACCGCTGGCCGATGGGCCCGGCGGGAGCCGGCATCGCCTTGCCCCCTGCGGTCGACGAGCCGGTGACCGATGGGTTGTGGAGCCCGACCCTGGATACCCAGACGCAGCTCGACAAGGCCATGGCGCTACGCATGCAGCACGACCTGCAGGGCCGTCCGCCCTTGAAGAAGCGGGTACGTCGCTGGATCCAGCGCCTGCTCGCCGGGCGTCGCTGGCCTGTGACAGGCGAGGACGAGTTCTTCCGCAAGGCGGTACGTCGCCATGAGCTGTTCTGGGTGCGTCGTTTATCCGACCGAGCCTAAGGCGTTTTGGCACGCCTTGGCATGGGTAGTGGTCGGCTTGCCAGGACCGCCCGCCATGGCCCACCTCCGTTAGCACGACCGGCATACGTGCGGCTGTCTTTCGAGCCTGCCAGAACCGCAGGCCGCCGCGCGCCCTATCGCGGCCGTTCCTGCGCCGGCCCTGCAAACACTCACCGATGGTGCTGGAAGCACGCAACACCCATCGATGACACCCAGGCCAGCCAGGCCTCTCCGAGCGTGCGGCATTAAGGTCGGGCACAAACCCTGTGCTAATATCGCGGCCCTGTTCCTTTTGTATGTGGGTTGCCCATGAAGTTATCCATGCCGCGTTTCGAATCGGCCCCAGTACTCGTGGTCGGCGACGTCATGCTCGACCGTTATTGGCATGGCGGTACTTCGCGCATTTCTCCAGAGGCGCCCGTGCCGGTGGTCAAGGTCGAGCAGATCGAGGACCGGCCTGGTGGCGCGGCCAACGTGGCGTTGAACATCGCCGCGCTGGGCGCGCCGGCATTGCTGGTTGGGGTCACCGGCGAGGACGAAGCCGCCGACAGCCTGGCCAACAGCCTGGAAGCCGCCGGCGTCAAGGCCGTGCTCCAGCGCATCGGCCACCAGCCGACCATCGTCAAGCTGCGGGTCATGAGCCGCCATCAGCAACTCTTGCGTATCGACTTCGAAGAAGCGTTCGCCACCGACCCGGTGCAGCTGGGCGCCGAAGTCGAGCAACTGCTCGAGGGCGTCAAGGTGCTGGTGCTCTCGGACTATGGCAAGGGGGCGTTGAAGAACCACCAGGCCCTCATCCAGGCAGCAGTCGCCCGGCAGATTCCGGTGCTGGCCGACCCCAAGGGCAAGGACTTCTCCATCTACCGCGGTGCCAGTCTGATCACGCCCAACCTCAGCGAGTTCGAGGCGATCGTCGGTCACTGCGTCGACGAGGCCGAGCTGGTCGCCAAGGGCGCGGACCTGATGAGCGAACTGCAGCTGGGCGCCTTGCTGGTCACCCGTGGCGAACACGGCATGACCTTGCTGCGCCCTGGCCATCCACCGCTGCATCTGCCTGCTCGCGCACGTGAGGTCTTCGATGTCACTGGCGCCGGGGATACCGTGATTTCCACCCTGGCCGCGGCGATCGCCGCCGGCGAGGAGTTGCCGTGCGCGGTGGCCCTGGCCAACTTGGCCGCAGGCATCGTGGTCGGCAAGCTCGGGACCGCCGCCATCAGTGCTCCGGAGCTGCGCCGCGCCATCCAGCGCGAGGAAGGTTCGGAGCGTGGCGTGCTGAGCCTGGAGCAGCTGCTGGTGGCCATCGACGATGCCCGCGCGCATGGTGAAAGCATCGTCTTCACCAATGGCTGCTTCGACATCCTGCATGCCGGGCACGTGACTTACCTCGAGCAGGCGCGTGCCCAGGGTGATCGCCTGATCGTCGCAGTCAACGACGACGCCTCGGTCAGTCGCCTGAAAGGCCCCGGGCGGCCGATCAACAGCGTCGATCGACGCATGGCCGTGCTGGCCGGGCTGGGCGCGGTCGACTGGGTGATCAGCTTTTCC
Organism: Pseudomonas fulva; assembly: GCF_015680705.1. Lineage (GTDB taxonomy): Bacteria > Pseudomonadota > Gammaproteobacteria > Pseudomonadales > Pseudomonadaceae > Aquipseudomonas > Aquipseudomonas fulva_C. The sequence goes on from NZ_JADNYP010000003.1 coordinate 191,434, forward strand.
GAGAGCACACCGGAAAGCCTGCTGGCCCATGTACGCCCCGACGTGCTGGTCAAGGGCGGCGACTATGCGGTCGACCAGGTGGTAGGCGCCGATATCGTGCGCGGCTATGGCGGCACGGTGAAGGTGCTGGGACTGGTGGAGAACAGCTCCACCACCGCCATCGTGGAAAAGATCCTCAACCGGTAAGCGCAACAGGCTGGTGCCCGGTGGCGCCCATGGAAAGCGATAGATGAACGTATGAAAGTCATGTTACTGGTCATGGATGAACAGCGGGTCATTCTCGACCGTCTGTACGACATCGTGCAGCAGAACTGCGAGGAGTGCGTCATTCAGCGGCTGAGCAAGCAGCAGCAGATGAACCTGGGGCCGTTCCTCGCCTCGGTGGACCACCAGCAGTTCGACCGCATCGTGATCTTTTCCAGGGTCAAGCGTCTCGCACCGCAGCTGGCGGTATTGAGCTGCATCCCCGGCCTGGTGTTCCTGGAGCATGACGCGTATCAGAACTACATGCCGTCTAGCAAGTACCGCCAGGTCTATTCCCGCCTCTACAAGCGTCTGCCCTGGGCTCGGGTGCTGGTCTCCGGCGCCGTGGTCGCCAGGCGCATGCAGGCCGAAGGCATCGATGCCGCATTCGTCTCCAAGGGCTATGACGAACAGATGCTCGACAACCTGGGCCTGCAGCGCGACATACCGGCAGGTTTCCTGGGCAGCTTGAAAAGCCGGGAGTATGCCCAGCGCAAAGCCCTGCTCGAGACGCTGGCGCAGCGTACCGGCATGCTGGTGACGCGGACCAGTTCGGGCGAGGAGTACCTGCGGATGCTCAACCGGATCAAGGTATTCGTGAGCGCCGACATCGGCATGGGCGAGTTCATGATCAAGAATTTCGAAGCCATGGCCTGCGGCTGCGTGCTGCTGGCCTGGAGCCAGGGCGAGGAAGACCGGCTGCTCGGCTTCGAGGATGGGCACAACGTGGTGTTCTATCGTTCGCTGGAAGAGGCGCTCGAGAAGCTGCGGTGGCTGGAGGACAACCCTGGGCAGGCAGCGCACATCGCTGCCAATGGCCAGGCATTCGTCCGCCAGCGCTATGGGTTCGCCCGTGTCGGACGTGACCTGGCCGAACAGATCCAGCGACCGATGCGGCCCTGGCGCCGGCCCTCGGCGCTGGTTCGGCTGTGGGTGAAATGGCGCTACGGCATGCGTGTGGCGGAGTGAGCGAATGACTGTCGAGCACGCCACCATGCAGCTGGATGCGCTACCGGGTGGGCACCAGGATGTCTTCGCCAGTGTTTCCCCCGAGCTCAAGGCCTGCCTGCGCCGCGCCGAACGGGTGGTGCTGGTGGCCAACAACCCCGCCATCAGTGCGACCGACCTGCACGCCTTGCAACTCGGTGAGCGCGACGTGGTAGTGAGCTTCAACACCTGCCTCAAAGGTGGCCTGCTCAGCCCACGCAGCAGCCACGTGCTGGTGCATGGCTACAATGCACCGGATCATTATTTCTTCGGCCTGCCCATGCACCGCGACCTGCCGGCGTGGCTGCGCGATGGTGGCGTGGGCTGCTTCACCATGCTCGTCGGCTGCACCCAGCCGCTATGCCCCTTGCCAGGCGTGAGTCTTTTTCACGAACGCATACCGCTGCCAGCGCTCTGGAACTACCCTGTGGAGCGTCCTGGCGGCAAACGTTTCGTGGGGCCTTCCACCGGATTCAATGCCTTGGTGCTGTTCGATGCATTGCGCGGCCAGCCGGGGTTCGAGTATTCGCTAGCCACCCTCGGGTTCTCCAACGAAGCGGGCAAACTGTGGGGTGGCCACGCCTGGGACTACGAGCGTGCCTGGCTACTGCGTGCCAACGTCACCGTGGTGGAACTGCAGGCTCGCCGCAAATGGTGGCAGTGGTGGCGTCGTTGCTGACGTCGGCCTGACTCGCCTGGCCGCCGAGCTTGTCACTCATCTTCAATAGGGTTCACTCGCGTGTTGAAAGTCGCCGTTGCATTTTTCGGGATTCCCCGCAACTCGAGTATCTGCTTTCCCTCCATCGAGCAGAACGTTCTTGCGCAGATCCCGGCCGGTTGCCAGGTCCGAACGTTCTATCACCTGTATCGGATCGACGCGGTGCACAACGCTCGCTCTGGTGAAAGCGGCGCGCTGCACGACGACAACTACGCGCCGTTCGAGCGCATGAGCGGACGCCTGGATTCGACCGAAGGCGTGCTGGAGCAGTGGGATTTCGAGCGTATCAAGGCTCAGGGCGATACCTGGAACGACCAGCATGCCTCGTTGCGCAACCTGGTCTACCAGCTTCATTCGCTGCGCTGCGTGACGCAGATGGTGGAGGGCTTCGACCCCGACTTCGTGGTCTTCATCCGGCCTGACAATTTCTACCATTCGCCCCTGCCAGGCTACATCTTCAGCCACGCCAGGGCCCGCAGGCTGAACGCCTACATTCCCGACTGGCAATGGTGGGGCGGGCTCAACGATCGCTTCTCGATTTGTGGGCGCGACATATACCAGGCCTATGGCAAGCGCATCGAGCAGATCTTCGCTTTCTGCGAAAAGACCGGGCGCAAGCTGCATTCGGAGCGCTTGCTCAAGTTCGTCCTGCAGCGGGCAGAGGCGAAAGTCTGCACCTTGCCGACCACCGCTTCGCGCGTGCGCATCCATGGCGAATTCGCCGAGGAATCGTTCTCGCCCAAGCGTGGCATGGGCAAGCGCGAGAATCGCTATTTTCATTTCTTCGCCCGGCTGCGTACCTGGTGGGACAGGCGCTTGGGCTGAGCCAGCCCAGCATGGCTGGCTTGCTTGTCAGAGCGGCTCGATGGGTTATTTGCGCAATGCGCCGCGCATCATTCGTACCAGGCCGCGGGCCTGCTGCTTGAATCGCTGCAGGCCGCTACGGGGGCTGTTCGGCTCCACCAGCCCTTGCTGCCTCAACCACTCCTTCCAGCGAATCCGCTCGTCCGTCACTACCCAACCCGCTTGCGGAGCGAAGCTCTCCGCCAGGTACAGGCCACGGGTATTGGCCGGGATCAGCTCGCCCTTGCGCAACGTATACAGCTCGGCCAGCGGCCGTCCATCCTCGAGCGGCATCAGGTACAGGTCCGGGCGCTTGCGATCGAGCCTCGTCACCAGCTGGTCGCCTTCCAGGCGCTCGTCGACGTGGAACAGGCTCAAGGACTTGGCCTCCTTGGGCACTTGCAGGCGCATGTCATAGACCAGTTGCAGCGAGGCCGTGGGCAGGTGCACATAGGCCCTTGGCCGCTCCAGCAGCCTGAGACCGCCGCAGTGCACAGGTAGCGCGGCGCCCGACTCGGGCGTAAGGATGAAGGGCAACGCCTCGCGGTAATGCAGCGCGGCCGCGTAGGGCGCGGGCAGCCAGGTATCGTTGAAACGTCCGCCCAGCCAGCCTTCGGGCGTTTCCAGCAGGCATTCCTCGGCGACCTCCTGTACGGCGGTGTGCAGTGGCAGGTTGAGCTCATGCGCCGGTACGTAGCCGGAAATCAGCTTGAGCACCACGTCGCCGCGATCCTGGCGACGCTGGCGCACCAGTACCCAGTAGTCGCGATGCTGCCAGTGCAGCGTGAGCCGCACCGAGACGCCGAGGTTGGCCAGTTCGACCACGAAGCGCTCGTGGTCGGGGAGCTGGATCGGCCGGCGGCGGGCCTGGGTCTGGGCGAAGTTGCGAGGCATGCCGATGCTCTGGTAGGTCAGGCCCTCGGCGGTGGCCTCGACGTGCAGCGGCAGGGTCTTGAAGTTGCTCGGGTTCTTGCGGATCAACGTTCGCGCCACGGGGTTGCTCCTCGTCTCGGGCGGCCGCGCGGGCGGCTCAAGGCCGGCCCAGAATACGAGCCACGGTGGCCACGTTGTGGGCCAGGTGCAGCGGGTTGATGGTGCCGACGATAGCACTGCTCACGCCGGGGTGGGCGAACAGCAGTTCGAAGCTGGCCCGGACCGGGTCGACACCGGGCGCGAGGCAAATGTGCCCGCTGGCCAGCGCTTTCTTGACCAGGATTGCCTTGCCCTGTTCGGCAGCGTAGTCCAGCACCGGCCGTTCCGCCTGCTCGTTCAGATTGTAGGTGACCATGGCGCAATCGCCTTGTTGCAAGGCTTTCAGGCCGCCGGCGACCGTCTTGCCGGAAAGCCCGAAGCCAAGGATCTTGCCTTCGCGCTTGAGCTCGGCAAGTGTGGCGTAGACGTCCTGGTGCTCGAGGATATCCAGGTCATTGCCGTCGGAGTGGACCAGCACCAGTTCGATGCGGTCGGTTTCCAGGCGCTGCAGGCTGCGTTCCACCGAGCGCCGCGTGTGCGCGGCGCTGAAGTCGAAGCGCGAGCGTCCCTGTTCGAACTCTTCGCCGACCTTGCTGACGATCACCCAATGCTCCCGCTGCCCGCGCAGCAGAGGACCGAGGCGCTCCTCGCTGATGCCATAGGCAGGCGCGGTGTCCAGCAGGTTGAGCCCAAGCTCGCGGGCCTGGCGCAGCAGCGCACGTGCGGCTTGGTCATCCGGAATGCTGAAGCCGGAGGGGTATTTCACTCCCTGATCGCGGCCAAGCTTGACCGTGCCCAGTCCCAAGGGCGATACGCTCAGGCCGGTACTGCCCAGTGGGCGATGGTGGTCATGCAGGGTAGGCAGGCTCATGGCAACAGATGCTCCCAGGCAGGGATACCGACTACCGGGCGCGGCAGGTCGGACAGGTTTGGCCGGGCGGTGGGACGGATCTCGTCACGCTCGAGAGCCGCCAGCACGCGGTCGGCGAAATCCGGGGCCAATGCCAGTTTGGTCGGCCAGCCCACCAGCAAGCGCTGCTGTTCTGCCAGGAAGGCGTTGTCGGGGCGCACGAGGCCGGACTGCGCCGGCTCCGCGCGGTCGACCCGCAGCGTCGCCCAGTGCAGCGGGCGCTGGTCGATCCAGGGCAGCAGGCTGGCGATTTCCTCCTGCGCCGCGGCAACCTGCGCGGCAGGCTCACGGGCCACCCCTTCGGCTTCGGCCAGATCGCCCCCCAGGTACCACACCCATTGCCCGTCGGCGGCCGGGTGACTGGTGACGGTGATCCTCGGCTTGGGGCCACCCCCCAGGCAATGGGCATACAGGGGTTTGAGGGTCGGTCCCTTGACCAGCACCATGTGCAGGGGGCGCCGCTGCATCGCCGGCTGGCCGATGCCCAGGGCCTGCAGCAGCTGCTCGGTGCCGGCTCCGGCGCTAAGCACGATCCGCTGTGCACGGATCTCGCGGTCATCCACGCGCAGGCCGGCCAGCTCGCCGTCATCGCGCAGGGGTTCGATCCGCTCGCCAGCCAGCAGGCTGTCGCCGGCCAGGCGGCCCAGGTTGGCCAGTAGGCTAGGCACATCGATCACCAGCTCGGCCAGGCGATAGACCTTGCCTTTGAAGGCTCGATCCTGCAGGGCAGGGGGCAGTTGCTCGCCCTTGACCTGGTCGACGCGGCCACGCACGGCCTTGCTGGCGAAGAAGCTGGCAAGGTTGCCGGCCAGGGTGCCTGGCGACCAGAGATAATGCGCCTCGGACAAGAGGCGGGTAGCGCTCAGGTCGAGCTCGCCGTGGCCGGCCAGCGCTTCGCGCCAGCGTCGCGGCATGTCGGCGATCGCTTCGGAGGCACCCGTGAGCGCGCCATGCAGGGCGTATTTGGCACCGCCGTGAATGATGCCTTGGGACTTGATGGTCTGCTCGCCGCCCAGGCTGCCACGCTCCACCAGCACCGTCGAATAGCCGAGCCGTCGCAACCTGGCGTTGAGCCAGAGGCCAGCGACCCCGGCGCCGACGATCAGGACGTCAGTGGAAATGGCGGATGGCATGCGGATACCTCGGAAACTAGGACAGGGACCCAGTATACAGGCTGCGCTCGGCCCGCATGCGTCGGCATGCCGAGTTCGCCGTCAGTGTCCGGCCGTGCTGGAGAAAACCTGGATCACCACCACCCCGGCGACGATCATGGCCATGCCAAGCATCGCGGGCAGGTCGAGCTTCTGCCCGTAGATCACCAACGCCGCCACGCTGATCAGGACGATGCCCAGCCCCGACCAGATCGCATAGGCGATACCTACCGGAATGCTGCGCACCACCAGGGTCAGCATCCAGAACGCCACGCCATAGCCGCAAACCATCAGCAGCAGCGGCAGGGGCGTGCTCAAGCCCTTGACCGCCTTCATGGACGCGGTGGCGATGACTTCGGCGCAAATCGCGATGGCCAGGTAGATGTAGGCGTTCATTGGCAAATCCTCCGTTTGGAGCGGCATTCTATCCCTCAGGCGGCTGCGATAAAGTCATTACCTATCTGTCTGGGAGATGGGTTCGATGGCTGAGCATTGGAATCTCGAGCAGCTCCGGCTGTTCGTTCGCGTCGCCGAGCTGCGCTCGTTCTCGGCCGTGGCCCGCGAGCAGCGCAAGGCGCAATCGGCCGTGAGCAGTGCCATCGCTCTACTCGAGGCTGACCTGGGCGTGGGCTTGTTCGACCGTAGCAGCGGGCGCCAGCCGCGCCTGAGCGAAAGTGGCGCGGCCCTGCTCGAGGATGCCCGTGAACTGTTGCGCCAGTGCGAGCGTCTCGATGGTCGGGCGCTGGCGCTGATGCGTGGCCAGGAGGCGTCGCTGCGCGTGGCGCAGGACGAGGCGATGCCGTACCAGCCGGTGATCGACAGCCTTGACGAGCTGGCCAGTCGTTATCCCTATCTGCAAGTCCAGCTGGCCAGTGGCGCCCAGGGCGACGTTGCGCGCAAGCTGCTCGAGCGCCGGGCCGACCTGGGCCTGTTCTTTCATCACGAACGTATTCCGGCCTCGCTCGAACGGCGTTCGCTCGGCAGCGTGGAAATGGTCACGGTATGCGCAATCGACCACCCGCTGGCAAGCGAGCCAAGGGTGACTCGTCAGCGCCTGGCTCGCCACCGTCAGCTGCTGATCACCCCGCAACAGAGCGGCTACCCAGGTGGCGAGGCGATCAGCCCGCAGGTCTGGCGTGCCGACAGTTTCTATGCGATGGCCGAGCTGCTGATGCGCGGCCTGGGCTGGGCCTGGCTGCCGCGCCATGTGGTGCAATACCCCACCTACCAGGCGCAGATGGTCGAGCTGGCTTGCGACTGGTGCCCGCCGGCGCTGGTGGTGGAGCTCGCCTGGCGCCGCGACGAACCGCTGGGGCCAGCCGCGCAGTGGCTGGCGGAGCGTTTCGCGGTGCACTTGCGTGCGATCGGCTAGGGTTGCAAGGGAAGTCGTCGAGCGGCGCTCAGGCCAGGCGAAAACGGGCGAGCAAGCAGTGCACGACGGGTGGATGAGCAGTGCGGGCCTGCTTTCGAGGCAGCATGAGCGCCGCGCAGGCACTTTTCGTACGAAGCCTAGTACACTGCGCGGTCATGAACAGAACCCTTTACACCTTGTTGTTCCACCTGGGCCTGCCGCTGGTCGCGCTGCGCCTGTTCCTGCGCGGGCGCAAGGCGCCGGCCTATCGCCAGCGCATCGGCGAACGCTTCGCCTGTGGCCTTGCGGCTTTGCGCCCGGGCGGTATCTGGGTGCATGCAGTCTCGGTCGGCGAGAGCATCGCCGCCGCGCCCATGGTCCGCGCCTTGCTCGCAGCCTATCCGGGCCTGCCGATCACCTTGACCTGCATGACACCGACCGGCTCCGAGCGCATCCGCGCGCTGTTCGCCGACGAGCCGCGGGTACAGCACTGCTATCTGCCCTACGACCTGCCCTGGACCACTGGGCGTTTTCTCGAGCACGTCCAGCCACGCCTGGGCATCATCATGGAAACCGAGCTCTGGCCAAACCTGATTCACCAGTGTCATCGACGCGGTATCCCGGTGGCCTTGGCGAATGCTCGCTTGTCCGAGCGCTCCGCCCGTGGCTACGCACGCTTCGCCGGGCTGACCAGGCCGATGCTCGGCGAGATGAGCCTGATTGCCGTGCAGACCGAAACCGAGGCCGAGCGTTTTCGCCAGCTCGGGGCACGACCCGAGTGCGTGCAAGTCACCGGTTCGATCAAGTTCGACCTGCAGATCGACGCGCAGCTGCTGCCCCGCGCGCGTGAGCTGCGTCAGCGCTGGGGCGCCAGCCAGCGCCCGGTCTGGATCGCAGCCAGTACCCACGAAGGCGAGGATGCGCTGATCCTCGAAGCCCATCGCCAGCTGCTGGCGATCCACGGCGATGTCTTGCTGATCCTGGTGCCGCGTCACCCGGAGCGGTTCGATGCGGTGCATGCCCTGTGCAGCCAACGTTTCGCCACGGTGCGACGCTCGTCAGGCGCGGCGGTCGACGGGGCTACGCGCGTGCTGCTGGGCGACACGATGGGCGAACTGCTGTTTCTCTATGCGCTGGCCGACATTGCCTTCGTCGGTGGCAGCCTGGTCGCCAACGGTGGCCACAACCCGCTCGAGCCGGCGGCGTTGTCCTTGCCGGTGATCATGGGCCCGCACGTGTTCAACTTCCTCGAGATCAGCGCCATGTTGCGCCAGGCCGGCGCCTTGCAGCAGGTGGACGATGCCGATGGCCTGGCCCTGGCGGTGCGCCAGCGGCTCGAACTGCCACAGCAGGCGCGCCGGATGGGCGAGGCAGGTCGGGCCGTGATGCAAGCCAACCAAGGGGCGTTGCAACGACTGCTGGACGGGCTCGGCCGCCTGCTTTGAACCGAATCGCGCAACTAGGCGTACCAGCCGGCTCCCGTCCACTCACCCAAGTGCCATGCTTACCCAGCGCTGGATCTGCGCCGGCATGCTCGGCGTCTGCGCCGTGGACATGCTGCGCAAGCCTTGGGTCGAGGATCGTTCACCGCTTGCGCTCGAAGTTCTTCGCCGCGGCGGCAGCCAGGTCCGGGGGCAGGAAGTCGCGGTCCGGGTTGTAGTCGACCTTCAGGTAGCGCCCCAGGTCCTGCAGGTCCTGCGGGCTCAAGGTGCCGGCCGCCTGCTTGAGGCGCAGGTTGTCGAGGATGTAGTCGTAGCGGCTGTCGTTGTAGTCGCGCACCGAGTTGTACAGCTGGCGCTGGGCGTCGAGCACGTCGACGATGTTGAGGGTGCCGACCTGATAGCCGATCTCGGTGGCCTGCAGGGCGCTCTGGTTGGAGATGATCGACTGCTTGCGTGCCTGTACCTGCTCGACGTCGGTATTGACCGCGCGATGCAGATTGCGAGTGTTTTCCACGACCTGGCGGCGCAGGCTCTCGCGCTGCTGCTCGGCCTGGACCAGGCGCTGGTAGGCCTCGCGCACCTGGGAGCTGGTCAGCCCGCCACTGTAGATCGGGATGTTCAACTGCAGGCCGATGCTGGTCTGCTCGGCATCGCCGCCATAGATCACGCCGGGCTGCGGCGCCGGGTTGGTGAAGCCGAGGCTGTCATTGTCGCCTTTCTGGTAGCGCGCCACCGCGTCGACGGTCGGCGCATGGCCGGCCTTGCGCTGGCGCACGGTCTGCTCGGCAGCAGCGACCGCGTGGTTGGTCGCCAGCAAATTGAGGTTCTGGCGCGCGGCGGTTTCGACCCAGATCGTGGCATCGTTGGGGCTCGGCACCTGTACCGGCAGGCTGTGGACCACGCCCTGGAGCGCCGGATACTCGCGGTTGGTGAGCGTGACCAGCGCCTGGAAGGCATCCTGCACCTGGCGTTCGGCAATGAGGCGATTGGCCCGGGCAGTGTCATGGCTGGCTTGCGACTGCAGCACATCGGTCTTGTCCGAGAGGCCCACGTCGAAGCGTTCGTTGGACTGGTCCAGCTGGCGCTGGAGTGCAGCTTCCTCGGCCTTGGTCGCGGCCAGGTTGTCCTGAGCCCGCAGCACCGCGAAATAGCTCTCGGCTGTTTGCAGGATCAGGTTCTGTTCGGTCGCCGACAGCTCCAGCGCCGCCTGCTCGTCCACCGCCTCGGCCGCTTGCAGCTGAAACCAGCGATCGGCGCGGAAGATCGGTTGCGAGAGGGTGGCGCTCCAGGAGTTGCCACTGCGGTTGGCGGTGTAGGCGGGGCGATCGAGCCGGGTGCGGGTGTTCATCATCTCGGCGCCACCGGACAGGTTCGGCAGCAGCCCGGCGCGCGCCTGCGGTACCACTTCGCGGCGCGCCCCATAGTCAGCCCGTGCCGCGGCCAGGTCGGCGTTGTTGTCGACCGCCTCCTGGTAGACGCTGACCAGGTCGGTCTTCACCGTCCTGGGCACGTCCGCTGCCCAGGCCATTGCAGTGGACGCACAGGACACGGCAATGACCAGTGAAAGTTTGCGCAACATAGGGCAATCCTTGAACGATGTTGAGTGACTGAACTGTCGGTTCCGTGCGATGCGCCAGTGTAGTGCCGCGGATATCCAGCAACAATCGACCACCGGCGGCGTGGATCATTCCTGTCTCGCTTGGCTTATGGATCGCTCCAGTCTAGACTGCCGGTGTTCTTGTCGGGGTGCCTTGAGTCGAAGGCTGAGATCGGAAAGTTCCGGATCCCGTTGAACCTGATCAGGTTAGCGCCTGCGTAGGGAACAAGATTTATCGCCATCCCGGCGAATCTCTTGTGCCGGTTCCGGGATGTCCAGCAGCTGTTTCGGCTCAGGCACTTCGCGTATCCGGCACAGCGCCCAGCATGGGTGCGTCCGCGCCTGCTCAGGTTCTTCCTCCGACATCCACCGCCAGGCGCTTGTCCGGGAGCCATTGATGAGCAAACAAGAAAGAGCGATCCACCTCAGCGAGTCGGCACAGGTCGACCAGCAGTCCGTGCAACCTTTCGCGCGTTCGCGCAAGGTCTATGTCGAGGGCTCGCGCCCGGACATCCGGGTGCCCATGCGCGAGATCAGCCTCGACGACACGCCGACCGACTTTGGTGGCGAGCCCAACGCCCCAGTGCTGGTTTATGACACTTCCGGCCCGTACACCGACCCCGATGTCGCCATCGATGTGCGCAAGGGCCTGGGCGACGTGCGTTCAGCCTGGATCGAGGCGCGTGGCGATACCGAGCGCCTGCCGGGCCTGAGCTCGCATTTCGGCCAGCAGCGCCTGGCCGATGCCGAACTGGCCAGGCTGCGTTTCGCCCATGTGCGCAACCCGCGCCGCGCCAAGGCTGGCGCCAACGTCAGCCAGATGCACTATGCACGCAAGGGCATCATCACCGCAGAGATGGAGTACGTCGCCATCCGCGAGAACATGAAGCTGCAAGAGGCCCGTGCGGCAGGGCTGCTGGCGCAGCAGCACGCCGGGCATAGCTTCGGCGCCAGTATTCCCAAGGAGATCACCGCCGAGTTCGTACGTGAGGAAATCGCCCGTGGTCGCGCGATCATTCCGGCCAACATCAACCACACCGAACTCGAACCGATGATCATCGGCCGCAACTTCCTGGTGAAGATCAACGGCAACATCGGCAACAGCGCGCTGGGCTCCTCCATCGAGGAAGAAGTCGCCAAGCTCACCTGGGGCATCCGCTGGGGATCCGACACGGTCATGGACCTGTCCACGGGCAAGCACATCCACGAGACTCGCGAATGGATCATCCGCAACTCGCCGGTCCCGATCGGCACGGTGCCGATCTACCAGGCGCTGGAAAAGGTCAACGGGGTCGCCGAGGACCTGACCTGGGAATTGTTCCGCGACACGCTGATCGAACAGGCCGAGCAAGGCGTGGACTATTTCACCATCCATGCCGGCGTGCTGCTGCGCTACGTACCGCTGACCGCCAAGCGGGTCACCGGCATCGTCAGCCGCGGTGGCTCGATCATGGCCAAGTGGTGCCTGGCCCACCACAAGGAAAATTTCCTCTATACCCATTTCGAGGAAATCTGCGAAATCATGAAGGCCTATGACGTCAGCTTCTCGCTGGGCGATGGCCTGCGGCCCGGCTCGATCGCCGATGCCAACGACCAGGCCCAGTTCGGTGAACTGGAGACCCTCGGCGAGCTGACCAAGATCGCTTGGAAGCATGACGTGCAGTGCATGATCGAAGGCCCAGGCCACGTGCCGATGCAGTTGATCAAGGAAAACATGGACAAGCAGCTCGAATGCTGCGACGAAGCGCCGTTCTATACCCTCGGTCCGCTGACCACCGATATCGCTCCAGGCTACGACCACATCACCTCAGGCATCGGCGCGGCGATGATCGGCTGGTTCGGTTGCGCCATGCTCTGCTACGTCACGCCCAAGGAACACCTGGGGCTGCCGGACAAGAACGACGTGAAGACCGGCATCATCACCTACAAGATCGCTGCCCACGCCGCCGACCTTGCCAAGGGTCACCCCGGCGCGCAGATCCGCGACAACGCATTGTCCAAGGCGCGCTTCGAATTTCGCTGGGAGGATCAGTTCAACCTCGGCCTGGACCCGGATACCGCAAGGGCCTTCCATGACCAGACCTTGCCCAAGGAGTCGGCCAAGGTGGCGCATTTCTGCTCCATGTGCGGGCCGAAGTTCTGCTCGATGAAGATCACTCAGGAGGTGCGCGAATACGCCGCCAACCAGCGTATCGACGCGCTGGATGTCTCGCTGGAGGAGGGCATGCGCGAGCAGGCCGAGCGCTTCCGCCAGGCGGGAAGCCAGCTGTACCAGAAGGTCTGATGCACAAGCGGCCCCGGAGCCGCGATGGGCCGCACGGCGGCCCCAACGATCTATCCATCCTTCATCGAGTATCGATCCGTGAGCACGCCTAGCCAATTTTCCCCTGACCAGCCCATCCCGCTGGGCCACCGTCCCTTCGGCGCCCGCGATTTTTTCGCCCTGTGGTTTTCCCTTGGCACCGGCCTGATGGTCCTGCAGGTTGGTGCGATGCTGGCGCCCGGCCTGGGCCTGGGCGGCTCCTTGCTGGCGATCTGCTCTGGCACCGCCATCGGTGTGGTGCTGCTGGCCGCGGCCGGGGTGATCGGCACCGATACCGGACTGTCGGCCATGGCCTCGCTGCGTCTGACCCTGGGTGCCCATGGTGCCCGGGCGCCGGCTGTGCTCAATTTGCTGCAACTGGTCGGCTGGGGCGCGTTCGAGATCATCGTCATGCGCGATGCCGCCAGCCTGCTCGGTGCGCGTGCCTTCGGCGAAGGCAGCGCCTGGAGCAGTCCGTGGCTGTGGACGCCATGCTTCGGCGTGCTGGCCACCGTGCTGGCGGTCAGCGGCCCGCTGACCTTCGTGCGTCGCATTTTGCGCACCTGGGGCATCTGGCTGCTGCTCGGCGCCTGCCTGTGGCTGACCTGGAACCTGTTCGCCAAGGCTGCCCTGGCCTCGATCTGGAACCGGGCAGGCGACGGCTCGATGCCCTTGGCCGTCGGCATCGACATCGCCATCGCCATGCCGCTGTCCTGGTTGCCGCTGATCGCCGACTACTCACGTTTCGGCCAGCGCGCCAGCCGGGTGTTCGGCGCCACGGCGTTGGGCTATTTCCTCGGCAACGCCTGGCTGATGAGCCTCGGCGTTGCCTATACCCTGGCATTCACCCAAGGCAGCGAGGCCAATGCGCTACTGCTGGCATTGGCCGGCGCCGGGCTGGGCATGCCCTTGCTGCTGATCCTGCTCGACGAGTCGGAAAACGCCTTTGCCGATATCCATTCGGCGGCCGTCTCGAGTGCCTTGCTGGTGCGGCTGAAGGTCGAGCACCTGGCCGTGGCGGTCGGCTTGCTGTGCACCTCGATCGCCTGCCTGGCTCCCCTGGCCCAGTACGAGAACTTCCTGCTACTGATTGGTTCGCTGTTCGCGCCGCTGTTCGGCGTGGTGCTGACCGACCACTTCCTGGTGCGTCGCCGGCGTGCGCCGGCCGCGGTGCGAGGGCTGCACTGGCATGCCCTGCTCGCCTGGTCGGCAGGCGTGGCGGCCTACCACGCCCTCGCCAGCCTGGCCCCGCAGGTCGGTGCGACCCTGCCGGCAGTGCTGCTGGCAGGGGCACTGCACGGCTTGCTGAGCGTCAGCCGCGCCCAGGAAACAGCTCGGGCCTGAGCACGCCATTGAGGCGCGGGTAAGGAATCTTCAGCTCGATGTGGCCCATGGAATAGGGCGCGATGGAATAGACCTCGTACTTGACCACCACCGCGCCATAGGTCAGGGCCACGTGCGGGCTCTTGCGAAACGGCCAGGTCTTGACGAACTCTGGATCCTTGTCCATGCCGGTGCTGATCAGCCAGGCGCGGTGGGATTGCGCGGCGGTCTTCCAGAAGGTCTCTTCCTGGCCAGGCAGCAGCATGTCCTGCAAGGTCAGGACCTTGTCCAGCTTGCGCGAGTAGTTGATGAAGCCGCGGCCGGGCATGCCATGGGCGCCGCCGCTGTCGAGGTAGCTGGACAGCTCGATGATCACCAGCCCGTCATGCTGCTCGCGTACCTTGGCCTGCAGGTAGCTGCTGTTGCGCTTGTCGGCCTGGGCCAGGTACTGCGTTTCGTAGTCCTTGAGCGTGGCGGGCGCGCCGCCATGCTGATTGTCTTCGGTGAGCTGCAGCAGGCGGCGTTCGACGATGGCATCGAGCTTGGGCAGCGCCGGGAAATGCACGGTGTCGATGTTCACCAGCGGGCAGTCGCTTTCGCTGCAGCCGGGCTTGACGTGCTCCCAGGCTTCGCGCTTGACCTCGAGCGGTGCCCGGTAATCGGGCGTGAACAGGCTCTGGCAGGCGCCCAGAGCCAGGGCCAGCACGGCCACGGAAGTCAGTTTGACCAGCGTCATGGTGATCCTTGCAAGACAAAGGTGAGTCGGCCTTCGACCGTCGGCGGGGCCTTCGGTTCGCCACTAAGCTAACAGAGTGATGACAGCCTGTCGTGACTGGCCGAGCGGGCAACGGAAAGGGATGAAAGCCAGCGATGTGCAGAGTAGGATGGCGCGATGCGGTAGACGAGGTCACGAGGTTTTCATGTCAGATACGTTGAATTCGATACCCCGGGCGGTCGAGATCGTCGAACGGGCCAATTGTTTCCAGGGCTTCTACAAGCTCGACAAGCTGCGCCTGCGTCACGAGCTGTTCGCCGGCGGCATGGGTCGTGAAATCAGCCGTGAGCTGTTCGTGCGCCATGACGCAGTCTGCGTACTGCCCTACGATCCGCTGCGCGACGAGGTAGTGCTGATCGAGCAGTTCCGCGTCGGTGCCCTGGGCAAGACCGACAATCCCTGGCTGATCGAACTGGTCGCTGGGTTGATCGACAAGGACGAGCAGCCCGAGGAGGTCGCCCACCGGGAAGCCGAAGAGGAAGCGGGCCTGGCGTTTTCCGCGCTGTGGCCGATGACTCGCTATTTTCCTTCGCCAGGCGGCAGCGACGAATTCGTCCACCTGTTCCTTGGCCGCTGCAGCAGCGAGGGGGCCGGGGGCCTGCATGGGCTGGAAGAAGAAGGCGAGGACATCCGAGTCAAGGTCTGGTCCTTCGAGGATGCCCTGCAGGCGGTGCGCGATGGGCGCATCGCCAACGCCGCCAGCATCATCGCCTTGCAATGGCTGGCACTGAACCGTGGCGAAGTCAGGGGCATGTGGTCGTGAGCCCCTTGCGCGAACGCTACCGGGTCGACCTGGCTGGCCTGCAGGCGGCCTGCGAGGCCAACTACGCACGCTTGATGCGATTGTTGCCGGACATGCGCAGCACCCAGAGTTCGCGTCGCATCGGCATGACCCAGGGCGACCAGATGCTCGGCGTGCTGGTGCTCGAGGTGGCACTGGCCTGCCCTTATACCACCACCTTGCGCGTGCGCCAGGAACACAGTCTGCCCTGGCTGCCGGTACCGCAGCTGGAAGTGCAGGTCTATCATGACGCACGGATGGCCGAGGTGGTCAGCGCCGAGCATGCCCGTCGCCTGCGCAGCATCTATCCCTATCCGAATGCGGCGATGCACCAGCCCGACGAAAAGGCCCAGCTCAACCTTTTTCTCGGTGAGTGGCTCAGCCACTGCCTGGCCTGTGGGCACGAACTCGCCGCGGTGCGCTGAGCGCCCGGCCAGGACCGTCCGGCACGACCGACGTGCTGCCGTTCAGCAGAACCCAATTCCATTGTCCAGGAGCCGGCTTCTTGTCGCAGTCACACCACAGGTCCGATCAGTCCTCCATAGAGGTGGTCCAGCTTACCGATGCTCACCTGTTCGGCGATCCACAAGGCGCCATGCTGGGCCTCAATACCCGCGACAGCCTGCGCCATGTGGTAGCGCAGGTCCGTCGCGAACGACCGCGGGTCGACCTGCTGCTTTGCACCGGGGATCTTTCGCAGGATGGCAGCGTGGCTGCATACGAAGCGTTTCGCGACCTGACGGCCACCTGCGGCACGCGGGCCCGCTGGCTGCCTGGCAACCACGACGACAGGCGGGTAATGGCTCAGCTGGCCGGCAGCGATGAACTGTTGCAGCAGGTCACCGATATCGGCGCGTGGCGCATCGTCATGCTCGACTCGACCGTGCGCGGCGCTGCCCATGGCTGGCTCGACGAGGCGCAGCTGGCGCTGCTCGACCAGGCTCTGGATGGCGCGGGCGGGCGGCATTGCCTGGTCTGCCTGCATCACCAGCCGGTGGATATCGGCTGCGCCTGGATGGCGCCGATCGGCCTGCGCAATGCCGACAGCCTGTTCCAGTGCCTGCGGGCGCACCCGCAGGTGCGCGCGTTGCTCTGGGGGCATGTGCACCAGGCCTGGGACCAGCTCGACGGCACCCGGCGCCTGCTGGCCTCGCCGTCTACCTGCATCCAGTTCGCCGCCTGCAGCGAGGACTTTCAGGTCAGCGAGGAGCATCCCGGCTATCGCTGGCTGCGCCTGCACGCCGACGGGGGCCTGGAAACCGGCATCGAGCGTGCGCATGATTTCATCGTGAAGCTGGATTTCGACAGTCCTGGCTATTGAACAATACGTCGCTACAAAGCCTGCGTTGCATCAAGACCCGGCGAACAGGCTAAACTGCGCGTCCCTGCGCCCGCATCGATGGGCGTGTCGCCGCCACATTCCAGGAGCAGCATGTCGGCCTCGATCCTCTATATCCACGGTTTCAACAGTTCGCCGCTGTCGAGGAAGGCACGTCAGCTCGAGTCCGTGATGCAGCGTCTCGGGCTCGCCGAACAGTTGCGAGTACCGGCGCTGCACCACCATCCACGCCAGGCCATCGCCCAGCTCGAGGCAGCCATCGCCGAGCTCGGCACGCCCTTGCTGGTCGGCAGTTCGCTGGGCGGCTACTATGCGACCTGGCTGGCCGAGCGCCATGCCCTGAAGGCCGTGCTGATCAACCCGGCCGTCGCCCCGCACCGGCTGTTCGACGGCTACCTGGGGCTGCAACGCAACCTCTATACCGGGCAGGCATGGGAGCTGACCCTGGACCACGTCCAGGCGCTGGCCGAACTGGAGGTCCCAGCGCCACGGGATCCCAGGCGCTTCCAGGTCTGGCTGCAGACCGGCGACGAGACCCTCGACTATCGGCAGGCGCAGCGTTATTACGCAGCCTGCGACCTGCGCATCGAGGAAGGCGGCGACCACGGGTTCCAGGGCTTCGCCGAGCGCATCGGGCAACTGCTCGCCCTTGCCGGCATCGCTGCAGAGCGATATGCGACATTCGATTTTTCTGTACTCTGATTTTCCAGCATTCACCAGACTGACGATGAGAACCCATGGCCAATCCCAGCGCTAGCGCCTATAACGCAGACGCCATCGAAGTCCTCTCCGGCCTCGACCCGGTCCGCAAGCGGCCGGGGATGTACACCGATACCAGCCGACCGAACCACCTGGCCCAGGAAGTCATCGACAACAGTGTCGACGAAGCCCTGGCCGGCCACGCTCGTTCGGTGCAGGTGATCCTGCATGCCGACCATGCATTGGAAGTGTCCGATGATGGTCGGGGCATGCCTGTCGATATCCACCCCGAAGAGGGCGTTTCGGGGGTCGAGCTGATCCTCACCAAGCTGCATGCGGGCGGCAAGTTCTCCAACAAGAACTACCAGTTCTCCGGCGGCCTGCACGGCGTCGGCATCTCGGTGGTCAATGCCCTTTCGTCCCAGGTGCGGGTGCGGGTCAAGCGTGACGGCAACGAATACCAGATGACCTTCGCCGATGGTTTCAAGGCCAGCGAGCTGGCGATCATCGGCTCGGTCGGCAAGCGCAACACTGGCACCAGCGTTTATTTCGCGCCGGATCCGAAATACTTCGACTCGCCCAGGTTTTCCGTCAGCCGCCTCAAGCACGTGCTCAAGGCCAAGGCCGTGCTCTGCCCGGGACTGTCGATCAGCTTCGAGGACAAGGGGACTGGCGAGAAGGTCGAGTGGCACTACGAGGATGGCCTGCGTTCGTACCTGGTCGATTCGGTCAGCGAGTTCCAGCGCCTGCCCGACGAGCCGTTCTGCGGTAGCCTGGCGGGTAACAAGGAAGCGGTGGACTGGGCGCTGCTGTGGCTGCCCGAAGGCGGTGACAGCATTCAGGAAAGCTACGTCAACCTGATCCCCACTGCCCAGGGCGGCACCCATGTCAACGGCCTGCGCCAGGGGCTGCTGGATGCCATGCGCGAATTCTGCGAGTTTCGCAACCTGTTGCCGCGTGGCGTCAAGCTGGCGCCCGAGGATGTCTGGGAGCGCATCAGCTTCGTGCTATCGATGAAGATGCAGGAGCCGCAGTTCTCCGGCCAGACCAAGGAGCGGCTGTCCTCGCGCGAGGCGGCGGCCTTCGTTTCCGGCGTGGTCAAGGATGCCTTCAGCCTTTGGCTCAACGCTCATCCCGAACTGGGCATGCAGCTGGCCGAACTGGCGATCAGCAACGCCGGTCGTCGTCTGAAGGCAAGCAAGAAGGTCGAACGCAAGCGCATTACCCAGGGGCCGGCCTTGCCTGGCAAGCTGGCCGATTGCGCCGGGCAGGACCCGATGCGGGCCGAGCTGTTCCTGGTCGAAGGCGATTCGGCCGGCGGTTCGGCCAAACAGGCGCGCGACAAGGAGTACCAGGCCATCCTGCCGCTGCGCGGCAAGATCCTCAACACCTGGGAAGTCGACGGTGGAGAAGTCCTGGCCAGCCAGGAGGTCCACAACATCGCCGTGGCCATCGGGGTCGACCCGGGCGCCTCGGACCTGTCGCAGCTGCGCTATGGCAAGATCTGCATTCTGGCCGACGCCGACTCCGACGGCCTACATATCGCCACGTTGCTGTGCGCGCTGTTCGTCCAGCACTTTCGCCCGCTGGTCGAGGCCGGTCATGTCTACGTGGCCATGCCCCCGCTCTACCGCATCGATCTGGGCAAGGAAATCTACTACGCCCTGGACGAGGCCGAGCGTGACGGGATCCTCGACCGTCTGGTGGCCGAGAAGAAGCGCGGCAAGCCTCAGGTCACCCGCTTCAAGGGCCTGGGCGAGATGAACCCGCCGCAGCTGCGCGAAACCACCATGGACCCCAATACCCGGCGCCTGGTCCAGCTGACCCTGGACGATCTGCAAGGCACCCGCGAAATCATGGACATGCTGCTGGCCAAGAAGCGCGCCAGCGACCGCAAGAGCTGGCTGGAAACCAAGGGCAACCTTGCCGAGGTGCTGGTTTGATCCGTGGATGGCTGGCCGTCACGCTTGCCTGCCTGGCCTTGTCGAGCCAGGCCGCGCAGTGGCCTGAGCTCGAGTTCGTCGATGAGCATCCGATCGATGGCATGCTCGGTGGCAATCTGTCTGGCCTGGCCATCTGCCAGGGCGCGCTGTGGGCGGTGTCCGACCGGGACGACGATCGCATCTACCGGCTGGACCAGCGCCAGCGCACCTGGCAGGCCGAGTCGCGAATCGTCAGCGTGCCGCCGGTGCCGGACAGCGGGCTGCCGTTGGGGCTGCGTTCGAGCAGTTGGGCGGCTTCCTACCTGCGCGGCGGTGCCCTGGACTTCGAAGGGATCAGTTGCGACCAGGCTGGCAATGCCTATGTGGTCAGCGAAGCCAATGCCGCCGTGCTGCACATCCCCGTCGAAGGCGAGGCGCACTGGTTGAAGATCGACTCGGCCATGGTTCGCCAGGCGCGCGCCAGCGGCATGCTGCTGCGTTTCAACGCCCTGTTCGAGGGGCTGGCGATCAACCCGGCGGGTGATCGCCTCTGGCTGGCCGCGGAGCGTGAGCGGCGCGGCCTGCTGGCGGTGCAACGCCAGCAGTCGGTATGGAACTGCACTGGCAACTGCGTGCTGTTCAGCGAGGCCGGCACCGAGGCGCCACCAACGCAGACCGGGCGCACGCGTGCGGTGCCACGGGACTTCGCCGACCTGGCTTTCTACCAGGGCAAGCTGTTCACCCTCGAGCGCAACGCCTTCCGTATTTGCCGCCGCGATGTCGACAAGGGCGAAGTGGAGCGTTGCTGGTCGTTCGCCGAGGGAGCCATGGATGAGAAGCGTCGCTATGACGAACCGTTCGGCCTGGCCGAGGCCCTGGTGATCGATGCCGAGGGAGCCTGGGTCGGGCTGGACAACAATGGGGCCAGGCGCGCCGACGGCGAAACCCGACCGATCGTCTGGCGCTTCGCCGCGCCGAAGGATGGCTGGAGCGCCAAGCCGTGAGCCAGGCGCCGGGAACGCGTGCAGGCAAGGTGCTGATGATCCTTGCCTGGGCAGCGGCGCTGTTTCTGGCCACGCGTTTCTTCGGCGACTGGGAGCAGCGTCGCGACAATCCCAACCAGGTGGTGCAGTCCGAACGTGGTGCCGATTTCATCGAGGTGCGGCTGCTAGGCAATGGTCAAGGGCACTTCGTTGCCGATGGCCTGATCAATGACCAGCCGGTGCATTTCATGCTCGATACCGGCGCTACCGACGTGGCGATCCCCCAGTCGCTGGCGCGCCGGCTTGGGCTGGAGCGTGGCGCCAGCGTGATGCTCAGTACCGCCAATGGCCGCACCGAAGGCTATCGCACCCGTCTCGACAGCCTGCAACTGGGCGAGATTCGCCTGCGCCAGGTCCGCGCCCTGGTAGTGCCGGGCCTCGACGGCGACCAGGTGCTGCTGGGCATGAGCGCCTTGAAACAACTTGAATTTACCCAGCGCAGCGGCACCTTGCTGCTGCGCCAGAACCTGAAATGACGAGGCCCGCATGAGCCAATCCCTGGAACTCAGTCTCGACGGCGTCGAGCGCCGCTCCCTGGCGGACTTCACCGAACAGGCCTACCTCAACTATTCCATGTACGTGATCATGGACCGTGCCCTGCCGCACATCGGCGACGGACTCAAGCCCGTCCAGCGGCGCATCGTCTATGCCATGAGCGAGCTGGGCCTGGATGCCGATGCCAAGCACAAGAAATCCGCGCGTACCGTGGGCGACGTGCTTGGCAAGTTCCACCCCCATGGCGATTCGGCGTGCTACGAAGCGATGGTGCTGATGGCCCAGCCGTTCAGCTACCGCTATACCCTGGTCGATGGCCAGGGCAACTGGGGCGCGCCGGACGACCCCAAGTCCTTCGCCGCCATGCGCTATACCGAGGCGCGCCTGTCGCGCTATTCCGAAGCGCTGCTCGACGAACTTGGCCAGGGTACGGTCGACTGGGTGCCGAACTTCGACGGCACGCTGCAGGAGCCGTCGGTGTTGCCGGCGCGCCTGCCCAACATCCTGCTCAACGGTACCACCGGGATCGCGGTTGGCATGGCCACCGACGTCCCGCCGCACAACCTGCGTGAAGTGGCCAGTGCCTGCGTGCGCCTGCTCGACGAGCCCAAGGCCACCGTCGAGCAGCTCTGCGAGCATATCCAGGGACCCGACTACCCGACCGAGGCCGAAATCATCACGCCACGCGCCGAGATGCTCAAGCTCTACGAGAGCGGGCGCGGCTCGATTCGCATGCGTGCGGTCTATCGCATCGAGGATGGCGACATCATCGTCACCGCGCTGCCGCACCAGGTGTCCGGGGCGAAGGTTTTGGAGCAGATCGCCGGGCAGATGCAGGCCAAGAAGCTGCCGATGGTCGCCGACCTGCGCGACGAATCGGACCACGAAAACCCTTGCCGCATCGTCATCATTCCGCGTTCGAACCGTGTGGATGCCAGCGAGCTGATGCAGCATCTGTTCGCCACCACCGACCTGGAGAGCACCTACCGGGTCAACGTCAACATCATCGGCCTGGACGGGCGCCCGCAACTGAAGAACCTGCGCACGCTGCTGCAGGAGTGGTTGCAGTACCGCATCGCCACGGTGCGGCGGCGCCTGCAGTTCCGTCTGGACAAGGTCGAGAAGCGTCTGCATCTGCTCGAAGGCCTGCTGACCGCCTTCCTCAACCTCGACGAAGTGATCCAGATCATTCGCACAGAGGATCATCCCAAACAGGCCCTGATCGCTCGCTTCGCCCTTTCCGAAACCCAGGCCGACTACATCCTCGAAACCCGCCTGCGCCAGCTGGCGCGCCTGGAAGAGATGAAGATCCGTGGCGAGCAGGACGAATTGCTCAAGGAGCAGGCCAAGCTGCTCGGCCTGCTGGCCAGCGAAGCCAAGCTGCGCAAGCTGGTACGCACCGAGCTGCTCAAGGATGCCCAGACCTATGGCGATGATCGTCGTTCGCCGATCGTCGAGCGTGCCGAGGCCAGGGCGCTTTCGGAAAACGAACTGGTGCCTACCGAACCTGTGACCGTGGTGCTGTCCGAGAAAGGCTGGGTACGTTGCGCCAAAGGACATGACATCGATGCCACGGGGCTCTCCTACAAGGCCGGCGACGGCTTCAAGGCAGCCGCGCCCGGTCGCTCGAACCAGTCCGCGGTGTTCATCGACTCCACCGGGCGCAGCTACTCGGTGCCCGCCCATGGCCTGCCCTCGGCGCGCGGGCAGGGCGAGCCGCTGACCGGCCGTCTCGCGCCACCGCCAGGCGCTTCGTTCGAGTGCCTGCTGATGCCGGAGGACGAGGCGCTGTACGTGGTCGCCTCCGATGCCGGCTACGGCTTCGTGGTTAAAGGCGAGGACCTGCAGACCAAGAACAAGGCCGGCAAGGGCCTGCTGAGCCTGCCGAAGGGCGCCAAGGTGATGAACCCGCGTCCGGTCACCGACCGCGAGCAGGACTGGTTGGCGGCAGTGACGACCGAAGGCCGGCTGCTGGTGTTCAAGGTTGCCGACCTGCCGCAACTGGGCAAGGGCAAGGGCAACAAGATCATCGGCATACCTGGCGAGCGCGTGGCTAGCCGCGAGGAATACGTCACCGACCTGGCGGTTCTGGCCGATGGCGCCACTCTGGTACTGCAGGCGGGCAAGCGCACGCTTTCGCTCAAGGGGGACGACCTGGAGCACTACAAGGGCGAGCGTGGCCGGCGTGGCAACAAGCTTCCGCGTGGGTTCCAGCGTGTCGATGGCATGACGGCGGAAGGCCCGGCATAAGGTTGGCGACGACCGGGACGACCGCTTCGGCGGCGTTCCGGCAGAAATGCTGGAGTTGCCTGGGCATTTCGCGGATGATAGTGCCCTCTCGGCGCCAGCGTGGCTGTGTGCCTGCATGAAACCTGACACGTATCACTGCGGTTTGCCGTGTTGGCAGCCGCCTGGGTGGGATGAATGAAACTTCTGCGCCTTCCATTTGTTCTGCTGATGACTGGCGTATTGGGCCTGGCTGGATGCAGCATGCACCAGCCGGTCGCCCTCTATCAGCTCGACAGCGGCGACCCCGGCCAGCCCACGCAAAGCGCGGGCATGGCGGTCGTGCTCGGCCCGGTATCGGTGGCCGATTACCTGCAGCGTGAGACGTTCCTGCAGCGCCGCGCCGACGGCAGCTTGACCGGTTCGACCGGCGGGCGCTGGGCCGGCAGTCTGTCCTCGGACATCGACCAGTTGCTGGTTCGCCAGCTGGCCTGGCGTCTCGACAGCCAGCGCGTGGTGCTGGCCCCGGCAAGTGCCGGCTTCACCCCGGATGTCCAGGTGCTGCTCTCCATCACCCGGCTCGATTCCGGCGCCGACCAGCCTGCCGTGCTCGACGCTCAATGGCGTTTGCTCGACCGTCGTGGCAAGGTCCGTGACAACCGTATCGTGCATCTGGAACAGCAGCATCAAGGCAGCGAGGCGTCGCAGGTCCAGGCCCAGGGGCAGTTGCTGCAGAAACTGGCCGAGCAGCTTAGCACCGCGCTCAAGCCGCTGGCCAACCAGCCAGCCATCGTCGAGGAGCCCGTGAAGAAACCGGCAGCGCCGGCCCAGGTTCGCAAGGAGCCGGAAAAGCCGAAGATTCCGATGGCTACCCCGATCCGGACCGACATGGAGATCTATCGGTTCTGACCGACCGTCCATGAAAAAGCCCGCAATGCTGCGGGCTTTTTCATTTCAGACGCTCAGCGGCTGCGTTCGTGCATCCGCGCCAGCTGGCGTTCGAGCATGGACGGGTACGGCTCCATCAGCCGCTCGACGCAGCAGGCCCCATCAGGGCTGGCGATCGGTCGGATACGGGCGCGCTGGCGGATCAGCGCGTCATCGCTGACGTTGCGCTCGACCAGCAGCAGGTTGCGGCTGTGCTGGGACAAGGCCAGCGCATCCTGAGCCTTTTCAGTCAGCAACAGGTCGACCTGGCTCAGGCCATGAAGATTCTCGCCCAATACCAGGCCCAGCTGCATTTGCAGGGTGATGCCGCTGTCGGCGACCTCGATTTGCAAGTCATGGCCCAGCGCACGCAGCAGTTCACCACAACAGATGGCGTTGGTCAGGTAGTCCTCGCCACTGTCGCCGCTATTGAACAGCAGCAGGGTGCTGCCGTCGTTCAAGGTGTACATGGTGCCTTCGTACAGCGATGCAGCCTGTTCCAGGCAATCTCGATAGCGCTCCAGCAGTTCGGCCAGGCGCGTGCGCGGCAGGCGACGCAGCTGTTCCTGCGAACCGAGCTGCACGGCCAGGACGGCGCTGGTCTGGGGTGGCTCGGGTGCGGCGGCGAGCCTGTCGGCAGGCGCAGGGTCGTCGATCAGACCGGCGAAAGCCTCGTCGTCCTCGTCCTCGACCTCGTCGACATGCACCTCGATCCTGGCCCGAGCAGGCCTGGACGTGTTCTTGGCCACCGGTTGCACAGGGTCCAGCTCGATATCCTCTGCATACGCTTGCTCGTCGTCTTCCGGCTCCGGAGGCGGCGGGGGCGCCAGGCGGGCATGCAGCTGGCGAGCCAGATCGCCGACTTCGTCCTGACGGTCGGTCGCCGGGGTGTACGGGTGCGGCTCGCGCAGCCAGACCCGCAGTTGAAGTAGCGGCGTGGTGATGTGTCGGCCCATGCGCAGGCTCAGGGCAAGCGCCAGGGCCAGCAGGATGGCCGCCAGGATGCCCATGCTCTGCAGGCTGATCAGCATGGGCTGCTGGAACTGGCTCATGTCCAGGCTGATGCGCAACTGGCCGGCGGTGACGTCCTGGAAAGTGATCCTGGTCTGGTACAAGCCTTCGGTCTCGCCGAGCAGGCCGTTGCGAGGGCGTTGCCCGGCCTCGGCCAGGATGCGGTTGTCCGGGCTGTAGATCGCCGCGTGGGCGACCAGCGGATTCTTCACCAGGTTGCCCAGCAGCACGTTCAGGCTGAGGATGTCGTTGGCCACCAGCAGCTCGGTGGCCGAGGTGGCGGTCTGCGTGGTGAGGCTCTGGCCGAGCGCGTCCGCCTGCTCATGCATGGCCTGCTTGAACTGCAGGCCCATCACGCAGGCATAGATCACCAGGGCAAGAGCCACCAGGAAGATGTTGTGGAAGGCTATCCGCAGCACCAGCGGGACACGACGCTGGCGCAAGGCACGGAAAAGCATCACGAAGAAGTTGTCAGGCTTGACTGGCGTGGGCCGGTTCACAGAGCTCGGCTCTTTGTGGCGGAAAAGTGGTGCGCAGTATAGCGAGCGGAGTTTTGTCGGCAAAGCGTCGTCCGCGCCCGATGGTCACGAAAAATCGGTAGAATGCGCCTTTTTCATCATTCTGGAGCCAGGTCTTGCGCGAAATCGTCCTGATCAACATCACTGGTGAAGACCGTCCCGGTCTGACCGCGGCCATCACTGGCGTCCTGCTCCAGGGCGGCGTGAGCATTCTCGATATCGGTCTTGCCGTGATGCACGGTACCTTGTCGTTCGGCATCCTGGTCGACATTCCCGACAACGAAGCCGCATCGGCCCTGCTTCAGGCGGTACAGGCCAAGGCCCACGAGCTGGACCTGCTGGCGCGCTACACGCCGATCTCCGAGAGCGACTACCAGCACTGGGTGGATGGGCACCGCGAGCCACGCCATGTGGTGACCCTGCTCAGCCGCAGGATCAGCCCCGAGCAGTTGCAGCGGGTCAGCGCGACCATCTCCCGTCACGGCCTGACGATCGAGCGGATCGAGCGCCTGTCCGCCCGGGTCGCGCTCGACGCCGCGACCGACAGGGGCAAGGCCTGCATCGAGATTTCGGTACGTGGCGAACCTGACGACGCGCAGGCCCTGCGCGCGGACTTCTTCGCCTTGGCCGAGGCGCTGGACATCGATCTGGCGTTCCAGAAAGACGACCTGTTCCGCCGCAATCGGCGCCTGGCGGTATTCGACATGGACTCCACCCTGATCGAAGCCGAGGTGATCGACGAACTGGCCAAGGCTGCCGGGGTCGGCGAGCAGGTAGCGGTCATCACCGAGCGCGCCATGCGTGGCGAACTGGACTTTCGGGCCAGCTTCAAGGAGCGGATGGCGCTGCTCAAGGGCCTGGACGTAGGTGTGCTCGACCAGATCGGTGCTTCCCTGCGCCTGACCGAAGGTGCCGAGAAGCTGTTCGCCGAACTCAAGCGCCTGGGCTACAAGACGGCGATCCTCTCGGGCGGCTTCTCCTATTTCGCCAAGCAGGTGCAGGCGCGCCTGGGCATCGACTACGTGTTCGCCAACGAGCTGGAAGTGGTCGATGGCAAGGTGACGGGCGTCGCCGTCGAGCCGATCGTCGATGCTCAGCGCAAGGCTGACCTGCTGGTGGAGCTGGCGCACAAGGAAGGGGTGCAGCTGGAACAGACCATCGCGGTCGGCGATGGCGCCAATGACCTGCCAATGCTCGCGCTGGCCGGCCTTGGCGTGGCGTTCCGGGCCAAGCCGCTGGTACGCCAGTCGGCGCGTCATGCCATTTCCACGCTGGGGCTGGACGGGGTGCTCTACCTGCTGGGCATGCGCGATCGCGAAGCGCAGGGGCGCGCTGCCTGATTCTCGAGGGTGTGCCGCGGGCCGCTCGCCGGCCCCGCGGACAGCACCGATGGGCAAACACAGCCCGAGAGCTGTGTAGGACCGACCGCGGCCGGGCTGGCTTGCGCCACAAGCTCACCCTTGTGCAGGAGTGTCCTCGGAACCGACGGCCTCGGCAGGCACCGCCAGCAACTGTCCCATGTTCACCACCGAGCCTGCCATCAGCAGCTCCGCCCATTTCACCTGTTGCGGCCCGAACAGCACGATCGCCGTCGAACCAAGCTTGAAGCGGCCCAGCTCCGCGCCTTTTTCCAGGTGGATCGGCGTGCGGCTGGCTTCGTCGTAGCGGAAGGTCTTCAGCTCGCGCTTGGGTGGCGTCACCAGGCCAGCCCACACGGTCTCGATCGAGGCGACGATCATCGCCCCTACCAGCACGACGGCCATGGGCCCACGCTCGGTATCGAACAGGCACACCACGCGCTCGTTGCGCGCGAACAGTTCGGGAACGTTCTCGGCCGTGGTCTGGTTCACCGAGAACAGGCGCCCCGGCACATAGACCATCTCGCGCAAGGTGCCGGCCAGGGGCATGTGCACCCGGTGATAGTCCTTGGGCGAAAGATAGATGGTGGCGAACTCGCCGCCCATGAACGGCGCGGCCAGCGCCGGATCGCCACCGAGCAGTTCCTGCGCGCTGTAGCTGTGGCCCTTGGCCTGGAAGATGCGGCCATGCTCGATCGGGCCGAGCTGGCTGACGGCACCGTCGGCCGGGCAGAGAATGGCGCCTGGGGTCTGGTCGAGCGGCCTTGCGCCTGGCTTGAGCGCACGGGTGAAGAATGCATTGAAGTGCTCGTAGGCGGTCAGGTCCTCGACCAGCGCCTGGGACATGTCCACCTGGTAGCGCTTGGCGAACCAGGCGGTGAAGGCGTTCTTGAACCAGCGCACGCGGCACTCGGCAACGCAGCCGGCCAGACGCGACAGCAGGTGGTGCGGCAACAGGTACTGGCTGATGATGAACAATCGGGATTTCATTGGGTTTCCTTAGACTTCGACAGGCGTGTCCGGATGGTTGCCCCATTCGCCCCACGAGCCGGCATAAGCCTTCACTCGCGGATAGCCGAGGTGCTTGGCCACCAGATAGGTAAAGCCGGAACGGTGGTGGGTCTGGCAGTGGGTGATCACTTCCTTGTCCCTGGTGATGCCTAGGCTCTCGAGCACCTGCGGCATGTCCCGGCGAATGCGCAGGTCATCTGCGGGGTCCATGCCGGCGGTCCATTCGAAATTGACCGCGCCCGGCACGTGCCCGCCCTTGGCCGCGAGCACCTTTTCGCCACGGTACTCGCCCGGGCTGCGGGCATCCCAGACGACCAGATCGGCCGCGCCCAGGCGGCTTTGCAGATACTCGCGGGTAGCGGTCGGCTCGCCGTCGATCTGCAGGCTCACCGGGGTCGCGAGGCTGGCCGGGACCTGGGTGGTCAGCCGGTCGGTCGGCCAGCCCTGGATGCCGCCATTGAGGTAGTGGTAGTGCTTGTGTCCGATCACGTCGAGGAGCCAGATGAAGCGGCCTGCCCAGCCGCCACCTTCGTCATCGTAGACGACATAGATGGCATCCTCGCGATGCCCGAGTTCGGCGAACAGCCTTTCCAGGTCCGCTTGCGCGGGCAACAGCCCCGGCGCCGGCGGCAAGCCAAGCTGGGTGCGCTTGGGATCGACGAAGCGGGCGCCTGGCACATGACCGCTGGCGTAGCGCTGTGCGCTGCTCAGGTCGACCAGGATCAGCCGTGGGCTGGACAGCCGCGGCAACAGGTCGGCCGGTTCGATCACCAAGGGCAAGCCGGAAAAGTCGGTCATCGGCAGTCTCCAAGAAGATGGATCGGCGATTGTAGCGCAAGGCTCAGGCCTTGCGGTTGCCAAACGTGGCCAGGGCACGCTCCAGGCACTGGCTGGTCCTGCTGAAGGCCTGCACCCCTATGTCGGCCAGGGGACGACCGTCCTGGTCGGCGATGACCAGCATCAACACCTGGCCATTGACCGCCAGCGAGCGCAACAGCACATGTTCGCTGCGCCAGAGCGCCTGCAGAGACGCCGGTAGCGAGGCGCTCAGGCGGGCGTGGTTGTCCGGCGTCAGGCGCAACTGCGCGGCCTGGCTCATCAGGCGCTGCAGCACGGCGCCTTGCTCCAGTGGCAGGCTCAGCCTTGCTGCCTCCCGTGCCAACCCGGCGCTCTGCAGGACCCGCAGGCACTGGTTGGGCTTGTCAAGGGTCAGCAGCATGACGCGCTGCATGCCACAGGCCAGCAAGGCTTCCCGAGCCTGGTTGCCCAGGTGCACGGCGTTGGTGAAAGGGCTGGGCTGGGCGAGCAGTTCGCCGCACAGCTTGCGCCAGTGTTCCAGCTGCTGTGGCGAAGGCGGCTCGGGAGCCAGCATGTCCGGGTGCGGGCGACGCTGGTGCCATGGCCAGAGCAATGCCTCGGCCGGGTGGAACAAGGCCTTGCGCGCGTGTTGGCGCGCGCTGGCGGCAGCTTGCTGGTGGACCTGCTGACGAACATCGTCGAGCGAAGTCTGCAGATAGAGGCTGGTAAGCAGCTGCCAGCGCAACAGGTGCGGGTTGTCCCAGCCCACCTGGGCCGCCAGTGCCAGGCCGTTGGCCAGCATCACGGTATTGGCCGGCTGGTTGAACCAGCGGCGCAGGGCCGGTTCCTCGTCCAGACGCCGCTGCTGGGTGAGCACTTGCGGCTCGCGGGCGATGTCGAGCACCTTGGCCAGTGACTCGCGTTCCTCGATCAGCAAGTGGTAGCCCTGGGTCACCCAGGCGGGCAGGCGCCAATGTCGGGCCAGGGCCTGGCACAGCTCCATGATCCGCACGCCGAACAGTTCGTGTTCCACCGCCGCAGCGTTTTCACGCTTGTGGATCACTCGCAGCTCCCAGGCATCGAGCAGCCGGGGATGGGTCATGGCCAGTGGCCAGAGCGGGGCGAGGAACAGCAGGCTGCCCCAGTGGATTTCCTGCCACAGGCGCGCCAGGCGACTGGCGAACAGGCCGCTGGCCTGCTGGCTGGCATGCTGGCTGATCAGCTGGAACTGGCGCAGCACTGGGGGAATATCGTCTGGCTGCAGCGCCGGCAGGCGAGCAAGCAACTGCGCGGTGCGCTCGAGCCCCAGCCGGTTGAGCGCGATTTCCAGGCTCTCGGCCGGTTCGGCCTGGCTGGCATTGGCCCGATGATTGGCCTCGCGCATGACACCAAGGGCCAGCGCGGGACTGTCCTGCATCAATTCGGCAATCTCGCGCAGCGAACGGCGGCTGTCGTTGATGGCCGACAGGACCCGCTCGTGGCTGGGCTTGGGCACGGGCAGGCGGATCCCGTCGAGCAGTTTCACCCATGCATCGAGCGTTGCTGGAGTCTTGGTTTCGCTTGGCATTCTGATATCAGCTCGAACTGGCTTTTCGATTTGACCGGCTTTAGTCTGGCGCGGTTCTGCCGATAAGGAGATGAGCGTCTTCAAGCTCCCGACCCAGACCCCGACAGCAAGTGTTTTGAACCATGGCAAAAATTATCGGCATCATCGTCGTATTCGCGAGCGTGCTCGGCGGCTACGTGCTTTCCCACGGCAAGATCGCGGCCCTGATCCAGCCGTTCGAGGTCCTCATCATCGGGGGCGCTGCCTTTGGCGCGTTCCTCCAGGCCAACCCTGGCTACATGACCATGCATGTGATCAAGAAGTCGATCAAGATGTTCGGCTCGCGCTTTACCCACACCTTCTACCTCGAAGTGCTTGGCCTGGTCTATGAAATCCTCAACAAGAGCCGCCGCGAAGGCATGATGGCCGTCGAGGCGGACATCGAGGACCCGGCCGCCAGTCCGATCTTCGCCAAGTACCCGGCCGTGCTGGCGGACGAGCGCATGACCGCCTACATCTGCGACTACCTGCGCATCATGTCCACCGGCAACATGGCGCCGCACGAACTCGAAGGGCTGTTCGACATGGAACTGCTGAGCATGAAGGAAGAGCTCGAGCATCCCTCCCATGCGGTCACCGGCATCGCCGACGGCATGCCTGGCTTCGGTATCGTCGCGGCGGTGTTGGGCATCGTGGTCACCATGGCCTCGCTGGGCGACGGCGACCAGGCCTCGATCGGCCTGCACGTAGGCGCGGCACTGGTCGGCACCTTCTTCGGCATTCTCGCCGCCTATGGTTTCTTCGGCCCGCTGGCTACCTGCCTGGCCCACGATGCCAAGGAAGAAGTGAACCTGTACGAGGCGATCAAGGCCTCGCTGGTGGCCTCGGCTTCGGGCATGCCACCGTCGCTGGCCGTCGAGTTCGGACGCAAGGTGCTCTATCCCAAGCATCGTCCGAGTTTCTCCGAGCTGGAACAAGCCGTTCGCGGTCGTTGAGTCATGGAAAACAATCAGCCGATTATCATCAAGCGCGTCAAGCGCTTTGGCGGCGGTCACCATGGCGGCGCCTGGAAGATCGCCTTCGCCGACTTCGCCACGGCGATGATGGCGTTCTTCCTGGTGCTCTGGCTGCTCTCGACGGCCACGCCCGAACAGAAGATCGCCATCGCCGGTTACTTCAAGGATCCGATCGGCTTCTCGGAAAGCGGCACGCCCTATGTCATCGACCTGGGTGGCTCGCCACAGTTGTCGCCGGAGAAGACCATCAACCCCGAGCAGCAGGCCGAGCCCAGTCGCGAGAACAGTGTCCAGCTCGACAAGGAGCAGGTCGAAAGCCTTGCCGAACAGGTCGAGCGCGAGCGTCTGGAGCTGTTGCTGCAAGAGTTGCAGAACAAGGTCGAGGAGAACCCCGAGCTCCAGAAGTTCAAGGACCAGATCCTCTTCGAGATCACCCAGGACGGCCTGCGCATCCAGATCATGGATGCCGAGAATCGCCCCATGTTCGCCTTGGGCAGCGCGCGTTTGCAGCCTTATTTCGAAGATATCCTGCTGGCCATGGCCGATACCATCAAGGCGGTGCCGAACAAGATCAGCATCAGCGGCCATACCGATGCCAAGGCCTATGCCGGCAGCGGCGAGTTCGGCAACTGGGAGCTATCCTCCAACCGGGCCAATGCGGCACGGCGCGCGCTGGTGGCCGGCGGCTATCCGGACGAGCAGGTGGCGCGGGTGGTCGGCTATGCCTCGTCCTCGCTGTTCGACCGCAAGGATCCGTTCAATCCGGTCAACCGACGGATCGACATCATCGTCCTGACCAAGAAGGCCCAGCGTGACATCGAAGGGGAGCAGGGCGCGCCGGCCCAGCCCGATGCCACGACCCCGCCAGCCGGTGCCGCTCCCGCCGATGCCACGCCGAAGGCTCCAGCCGACAGCCAAGGCGCCCAGGCACCGATGCAGCCGCGGGAACTGAGGCAGAAGCTGAACATCTTCGAGCAAGGTACGCTGAAGCTGGACGAGCCGCGCGAGTGATGCCCTGCCAGGCCGCACTGCTTCGCGCGACCTGGCAGGGGCCTGTCAGTACTCGTCTTCAGGCAGGCTGGCGATGATCGACCGGTAGCTGTTCATCCGCTGCGGTCGAATCCGACCGCCCTCCAGCGCGCCCAGCAGGGCGCAGCCCGGTTCCCGGTCATGCTTGCAGTCGCGGAAGCGACATTTGCCCAGCAGCTCGCGAAACTCGATGAAGCCTGCCTCGACATCGTCGCGGCTGACATGCACCAGGCCGAATTCGCGGATGCCTGGGGAGTCGATCAGGTCGCCGCCATTGGGGAAGTGGTAGAGCCGCGCCGTGGTGGTGGTGTGAGTACCTTGTCCGGACCACTCGGACAGGTCGCCGACCTTGGTTCGCGCCGCGGGGAGCAGGCTGTTGACGAGGGAGGACTTGCCCACGCCCGACTGGCCGACGAATACGCTGGTGCAGCCGTCGAGTGCCTGTTGCAAGCGCTGCATGCCATCGCCATGGTGGGCCGACACCTCCAGCAAGGGGTAGCCCAGCTCACGGTAGACCGATAGCAAGGTCTCGAGCGCTTCGGCGTTCTGCTCGTTCACCAGGTCGGCCTTGTTGAGCAGCAACAAGGGCTGGATCCCGGCATGTTCGGCGGCCACCAGGTAGCGATCGATCAGGTTGGCCTGGGGCTCGGGGGCGGGCGCGAAGACGATCACGATCCGATCCACGTTGGCCGCGACCGGCTTGAGCTGGCCATGGTTGTTGGGCCGGCACAGCTCGGTGCTGCGCGGCATCTGCGCGACGATGACGCCGATGCCCTGGTTGCCGGCGCGCCATACGACCCGGTCACCCGTGACCAGGGCCGGCAGGTTGGCGCGCAGGTGACAGCGGAAGATTTCGCCGGCCGACTCGCCGTCGCTGGCCTCGACATCGACCTGGACGCCAAAGTGCGCGATCACCAGGCCCAACTGTTCAGGGCCCAGGTCGCCGCCCTCGAGCTCCTGCAGTACCTGCTGTTCCCGTTTGGCGGCGCGCGCGGCGCGCTCACCCTGGATTTTTTCGATACGCCAGTTCTGGCGACGATTGAGCTGGCGTTTGGCCATGTATGTTCCGTGTAGGCGGGCAGAGGAAAACGGTTGGCAGTCTAGCACGCCGCGCTTGCGACAAATCCTGCCGGATCGCAGGCCCGAATCACCTGCAACTGGGCTACCATGGTGGCCTAGTCGAGGAGCTCACCATGCACAACCCACAGAACCTGATCTGGATCGATCTGGAAATGACCGGCCTGGACCCGGATACCGACGTCATCATCGAGATGGCCACCATCGTCACCGACAGCGAGCTCAACACCTTGGCCGAAGGCCCGGTGATCGCCATCCATCATGGCGACGAAGTGCTGGCGCGGATGGACGAATGGAATACCCGCACCCACGGCGCCTCGGGGCTGACCCAGCGGGTGCGCGACAGCCGCATCGACATGGCCGAGGCCGAGGCACAGACGCTGGCGTTTCTGGAACGATGGGTGCCAAAGGGCAAGTCGCCGATCTGCGGCAACAGCATTTGCCAGGATCGCCGCTTCCTCTACCGGCACATGCCGACCCTGGAAGGCTACTTTCATTATCGCAACCTGGACGTCTCGACGCTCAAGGAGCTGGCGGCGCGCTGGGCACCGCAGGTTCGCGACAGCTTCAAGAAGGGCAACGCCCACCTGGCCCTGGACGATATCCGCGAGTCGATCGCCGAGCTGCGCCATTATCGCGAGCATTTCATCAAGGTTTGAGCTACAAGCTGCAAGCTGTACTCGGTGATTTTGCAGGCGTGCTTGGCAGACCCCTCAACGCGATAAGCTTGCGGCTTGCGGCCGGGCAGGTAGACTGCGCGCCTTTGCTGCCGGGAGCCATGCCATGCTGTTGCTGCTGTATCTGATCGCCATTACCGCCGAAGCCATGACCGGTGCCTTGTCGGCGGGGCGCCGGGGTATGGACTGGTTCGGCGTGGTGCTGATCGCCTGCATCACCGCCCTGGGGGGCGGCTCGGTGCGTGACGTGCTGCTTGGACACTATCCGCTGACATGGGTCAAACATCCCGAATACCTGGTCCTGACCAGTTGCGCGGCCTTGTTCACCATCTTCATCGCGCCTCTGATGAAACACCTGCGCTCGCTGTTCCTGGTGCTCGATGCACTGGGGCTGGTGGCCTTCACCCTGATTGGCTGCATGACCGCGCTGGAAATGGGCCAGGGCATGCTGGTGGCTTCGATCAGCGGGGTGATCACCGGCGTGTTCGGCGGCATCCTGCGGGATATCTTCTGCAACGACATTCCGCTGGTGTTCCGTCGCGAACTGTATGCCAGCGTGTCCTTCGCCGCCGCCTGGTTCTACCTGGGTTGCGTCTACTTCAAGGTGCCGGCCGAGCAGTCCATGCTGCTGACCCTGTTCGGCGGTTTCCTGATGCGCTTGCTGGCCATCCGTTTCCATTGGGAAATGCCCAAGTTCCACTACAACGACCAGCCCTGAGCATCCTCCCGCCTCCCGCCTCCAGCCGCAAGCTGCAAGCCGATCGCGACGACTTTACAGGCGTGCTCGACAGAGGCTTCGCCGCGATCGGCTCGCAGCTTGCAGCTCAGTGCTGGGGTTCGTGCTGGGCGAGGGCCCAGGCCACATGCTCGCGCACCAGCGCTGAGGGATGGTCGCGCCTGGCGCGCAGCGCTTCGAGTACCGGGATGGTCGAGGGGGCATTGCCCAGGCCGACGGCGAGGTTGCGCAACCAGCGTTCATGGCCGGCGCGGCGCAGTGGCGAACCTTCGGTGTTGCCGAGGAAGGTCGCTTCGTCCCACAGGAAAAGCGCGGCCAGGTCGGCGTTGTCCAGGCCGTGACGGGGCATGAAGTCATGTTCTGCGGTCGGCCGGGCGAAGCGATTCCACGGGCAGGTGATCTGACAGTCATCGCAGCCGAATACGCGATTGCCGATGAGCGGGCGAAGCTCGACCGGTATAGAGCCTTTGAATTCGATGGTCAGGTAGGAAATGCAGCGTCGGGCGTCGAGCTGGTAGGGACCGACGAACGCCTGGGTCGGGCAGATGTCCAGGCAGGCCTGGCAGCGTCCGCAATGTTCCGAAGCCTGGGCGTCATCCAGTGGCAACGGCAGGTCGACGAACAGTTCGGCCAGGAAGAAGTAGCTGCCGGCCTTGCGGTTGAGCAGCAAGGTATTCTTGCCGATCCAGCCCAGCCCGGCCTGTTGGGCAAGCGCCTTTTCCAGTACCGGCGCGCTGTCGACGAAGGCGCGGAAGCCGAACGGGCCGATGACCTGCTCGATACGCTCGGCCAGCTGCTGCACGCGCTTGCGTACCAGCTTGTGGTAGTCGCGGCCCAGTGCGTAGCGCGAAACGTAGGCCTTCTCCGGCTGGGCCAGACGACGAGCCATCTGCGTGTCGCCTGGCAAATAGTCCATGCGCAGCGAAATCACGCGCAAGGTACCGGGTACCAGCTCGTCAGGATGCGAGCGCTTGCTGCCATGTGCGCCCATGTACTCCATTTCGCCGTGGTGGCCGGCGTCAAGCCAGCGTTGCAGGTGCTGCTCATGCTCGCCAAGGTCCGTTCCGGCGATGCCGACATGGGAAAAGCCGAGCGCCCGGCCCCAGTCCTTGATCGACAGGGTCAGGTCGGCGAGATCGAGAGTTTGCGCGGACATTGGGATGAACAAAGGCATTACCAGCTCAGGTGCGTATAATTCTGCCAGACATCGGAGCCTTTGACCTCATGCCCCAGACCAAACACATCGATGCCAGCCCCAGGCGGCTGGACAGTGACCATCTCGTGGGCCTGGCGCCGCGCCCGGCCCAGGCTCACAAGGGCGACTTCGGCCACGTGCTGGTGGTCGGCGGCGACCTGGGCACCGGCGGCTCGGTGCTGCTCAGTGCCGAGGCCGCCTTGCGCTGCGGTGCCGGCCTGGTCAGCGTCGCCACTCGCCCCGAGCATGTCGGCGCCGGCCTGACCCGGCTGCCGGAAACCATGTGCCTGGGCGTAAGCTCCGCCAACCAGCTGATGGGCGTGCTGGAGCGCGCTTCGGTGCTGGTGGTCGGTCCGGGCCTGGGCCAGGCCGCCTGGGGGCGCAGCCTGCTGTCGGTGGCGGCTGACGCGCAGGTGCCGCAGGTATGGGACGCCGACGCGCTCAACCTGTTGGCACGCATGCCGCTGGCGATGCCCGGTGGCAGTATCCTGACGCCTCATCCCGGCGAGGCGGCGCGGCTGCTGGGCATCTCGATCGAGGCGGTCCAGGCCGATCGCCCTGGCACGGCGCGCAAGCTGGCCCGCAGGCACGCCAGCATCTGCGTGCTGAAAGGGGCCGGAACGCTGGTGGCCGATCCACGGGGGCAGCTGGCGCTGTGCGAGCGTGGTCACCCGGCGATGGCCGGTGCTGGCCTGGGCGATGTGCTCACTGGTGTACTGGGGGCGTTCCTGGCGCAGGGGCTCGATGCCTGGTCGGCGGCGTGCCTGGGCGTCTGGCTGCATGCCTGTGCCGGTGAGCGCCTGGGCGTGAAGGGGCGTGGCCTGGCGGCCAGCGACCTGGTTCCGGTGATTCGAGAACTGTTGGAGGAGCATTCAGCGTGTCAGGCATAACCTTGTATCTGGCCGACGAGCCGGCCACCGTCGCGTTCGGTGCGCGTCTGGCCGCGATCACTGGCGGCCATGGCGTGATCTTCCTGGAGGGCGACCTCGGCGCCGGCAAGACCACGCTTTCGCGCGGGCTGATCCGTGGTCTGGGGCATCAGGGGCCGGTGAAGAGTCCGACCTTCACCGTGGTAGAACCTTACGAGATCGGCGAGGTCCGTGCTTATCACTTCGACCTGTATCGACTGGTCGATCCGGAGGAGCTGGAATTCATGGGCATCCGCGATTATTTCGAAGGTGATCCGCTGTGCGTGTTCGAATGGCCAGACAAGGGCGAGGGCGTTTTGCCAAAGCCTGACCTGACCATTACCATAAGCCCGCAAACGGGCGGGCGCTCGCTTGCCTTGTCGCCGCAGGGTGCCCGCGGCGAAGCCTGGTGCGCGGCGCTTGCCGCCGAATTCAAACAGTAATGGGGAAAGGTATGCGCATACGCGCACTGGTCACGCTGGTTGGGCTGCTGCTGACGACGGTGACCTTGGACGCGCTGGCTCTCACTCAGGTCAAGAGCGTGCGTCTGTGGCGAGCGCCGGACAACACGCGCCTGGTGTTCGATCTCTCCGGTCCGGTCCAGCACAGCGTCTTCACCCTGAGCGCGCCCGATCGCCTGGTCATCGACATCAACGGCGCGAGCTTGGGCGCGCCGTTGAACGTGCCCACCTCCAATACGCCGATCACCAGCCTGCGCTCGGCACAGCGCACGCCGAACGACCTGCGCGTGGTGGTCGACCTGAAGAAGGCAGTGACGCCCAAGAGCTTCACCCTGGCTCCCAATGCCCAGTATGGCAATCGCCTGGTCGTCGACCTCTACGATGAAGAGGCAGACGCCATTGCCGCCAGCAGCCCCGCTCCGGCACCGACCCCTGTCGCGACGTCGGCAAGCACCCCGGCGCTCCCGGTGACTCCGGCGCAGCCAGCGGCCAAGCTGCCACCAGCGCCAAGCGGCAAGCGGGACATCGTCATCGCCATCGATGCCGGACACGGCGGCGAGGACCCTGGCGCCTCTGGCGCACGCGGGCAGCACGAAAAGGACATCGTCCTGCAGATCGCCAAGGAACTGCAGCGCCAGATCAATTCCGAAAAGGGCTATCGCGCCGAGCTGACGCGTACCGGCGACTATTTCATCCCGCTGCGCAAGCGCACCGAAATCGCTCGCAAGAAGGGTGCCGACCTGTTCATTTCCATTCATGCCGACGCCGCGCCTTCCAGGGCGGCCTTCGGCGCTTCGGTGTTCGCCCTGTCCGATCGCGGCGCAACTTCCGAGACCGCGCGCTGGCTGGCCGACAGCGAGAACCGTTCCGACCTGATCGGCGGTGCCGGCAACGTCAGCCTGGACGACAAGGACCGCATGCTCGCCGGTGTGCTGCTCGACCTGTCGATGACCGCGACCTTGAGTTCCAGCCTGAACGTCGGGCAGAAGGTGCTCGGCAACCTGGGCCGCATCACCCCGCTGCACAAGCAGCGGGTCGAGCAGGCCGGCTTCATGGTGCTGAAGTCGCCGGACATCCCGTCGATCCTGGTGGAGACTGGCTTCATCTCCAATGCCAACGAGGCCAGCAAGCTCGCGACCCGTAGCCACCAGCAGGCCCTGGCGCGCTCGATTCATACCGGTGTGCGCCAGTTCTTCCAGCAGAACCCGCCACCGGGCACCTATATCGCCTGGCTGCGTGACAGCGGCAAGATCGCCCAGGGCCCGCGCGAACATACGGTCCGACCAGGGGAAACCCTGGCCATGCTCGCCGTGCGCTACCAGGTCAGCGTCGCCAGCCTGCGCAGTGCCAACAACCTCAAGAGCGAGGCGCTCAAGGTCGGCCAGCAGCTGGCCATTCCCAATACCACCCTGGCGTCGCAATGATGAGCGAGAAGGCCCGTATCCAGCTGCTCAGCCCGCGGCTGGCCAACCAGATCGCCGCCGGCGAGGTGGTCGAGCGTCCGGCTTCGGTGATCAAGGAGCTGCTCGAGAACAGTCTCGACTCCGGCGCCCGGCGCATCGACGTGGAGGTCGAGCAGGGCGGCGTCAAGTTGCTGCGCGTGCGTGACGACGGCAGCGGGATCCCTGCCGACGACCTGCCCCTGGCGCTGGCTCGGCATGCCACCAGCAAGATCCGTGAACTGCAAGACCTCGAAGGCGTGCTGAGCCTGGGCTTTCGGGGCGAGGCCCTGGCTTCGATCAGCTCGGTCGCGCGTCTGACCCTGACGTCGCGTACTGCCAGCGCCAGCGAGGCCTGGCAGGTGGAAACCGAGGGTCGGGACATGACGCCGCGGGTGCAGCCGGCGGCCCATCCGGTGGGCACTTCGGTCGAGGTGCGCGACCTGTTCTTCAATACCCCGGCCCGACGCAAGTTCCTCAAGAGCGAGAAAACCGAGTTCGATCACCTGCAGGAGGTGATTCGTCGGCTGGCGCTGGCGCGCTTCGACGTGGCCTTCCATCTGCGGCACAACGGCAAGACCGTGCTTGGCCTGCATGAGGCGGCGGATGAAATGGCGCGGGCGCGGCGGGTCGGCTCGATCTGCGGGCCAGGCTTTCTCGAGCAGGCGCTGCCGATCGAGGTCGAGCGCAACGGCCTGCGCCTGTGGGGCTGGGTAGGGTTGCCCACCTTCTCTCGCAGCCAGGCGGACCTGCAGTACTTCTTCGTCAACGGCCGGACGGTACGTGACAAGCTGGTCGCGCACGCCGTGCGCCAGGCCTATCGCGACGTGCTATTCAACGGTCGTCATCCGACCTTCGTGCTGTTCCTCGAGCTCGATCCCAGCGGTGTCGATGTCAACGTGCACCCGACCAAGCACGAGGTACGTTTTCGCGAAGGCAGGATGGTCCACGACTTTCTCTACGGCACCCTGCATCGCGCCCTGGCTGACGTCCGTCCGCAGGATCAGGTGGCAGCGCCGGCCGCGATCGAGCAAGCGCCCCGTGCGACCGGCCTGCAGGCTGGCGAGTTCGGGCCGCAGGGCGAGATGCGCTTGTCCGCGTCGCTGCTCGACCAGCCGGCAGGCGCGCCCCGGCAGCCCTATTCGCCAAGTGGCGGGGATGGCAGCGGCAGCAGCGGTAGCGTCGGCCATGGCTACCAGTACACCCCAAAGCCAGCGCCCAGCGTGCCAGCGGCCGAAGCGCGTGCGGTCTACCGCGAGTTCTTCGCACCGCTTACCGGGGCGGCGCCCACGGAGCTGCCCCAGGCGCAGGGCGATATCCCGCCGCTGGGCTATGCCCTGGCTCAGCTCAAGGGCATCTATATCCTCGCCGAGAACGCCACCGGGCTGGTGCTGGTGGACATGCACGCTGCCCACGAACGCATCATGTACGAGCGGTTGAAACTGGCCATGGCCAGCGAAGGCTTGAGCGGCCAGCCTTTGCTGGTGCCCGAGTCCCTGGCGCTGAGCCAGCGCGAGGCCGATTGCGCCGAGGAGCATGCCGAGTGGTTCCGGCGACTGGGCTTCGAGCTGCAGCGGCTGGGGCCGGAAACCCTGGCGATTCGCCAGATCCCGGCACTGCTGAAACAGGCCGAGGCCAACCGCCTGGTGCAGGATGTACTGGCCGACCTGATGGAATACGGCACCAGTGACCGTATTCAGGCGCATCTCAACGAACTGCTGGGCACCATGGCTTGCCATGGCGCGGTGCGTGCCAACCGCCGCCTGGCCATCCCCGAGATGAACGCCTTGCTGCGCGACATGGAGAACACCGAGCGCAGCGGCCAATGCAACCATGGCCGCCCGACCTGGACCCAGATGGGCCTGGACGACCTCGACAAACTCTTCCTGCGCGGCCGATGATGAACGACAAGCCTCCTGCGATATTCCTGATGGGCCCGACCGCGGCCGGCAAGACCGATCTGGCCATCGAGCTGACCAAGGTGCTTCCCTGCGAGCTGATCAGCGTCGACTCGGCACTGGTCTACCGAGGCATGGACATCGGTACCGCCAAACCGTCCCAGGCCGTGCTCGCCGCGCATCCGCACCGGTTGATCGACATTCTCGATCCGGTCGACAGCTATTCGGCGGCCGATTTTCGTCGCGATGCCCTGGCCGCCATGGCCGAGATCACCGCACGCGGGCGCATCCCGCTGCTGGTGGGTGGCACGATGCTGTACTACAAGGCACTGGTCGAGGGCCTGGCCGACATGCCGGCTGCCGATGCACAGGTCCGTGCCGAGCTCGAGGCGCAGGCGCGCGAACTCGGCCTGGCGCAGCTGCACCGACAGCTGGCCGAGGTCGATCCGACATCCGCGGCGCGCATCCATCCCAACGACCCCCAGCGCCTGATCCGTGCCCTGGAAGTGTACCGGGTGAGCGGGCAGAGCATGACCAGCCACCGCGAGCGCCAGCTGGCTCAAGGCCTGGGCAGCGAAGGACCGTTGCCCTACAGCGTCGCCAGCCTGGCGATCGCGCCTGCGGATCGTCACGTGCTGCACGAGCGGATCGCTCTGCGATTTTCACGGATGCTGGAACAGGGCTTCGTCGATGAGGTCCGTATGTTACGAAACAGAAGTGACTTGCACGCAGGTTTGCCGTCTATACGAGCGGTGGGTTATCGACAGGTCTGGGACCATCTCGATGGCAAGCTCACGGCGGTACAGATGCGCGAGCGCGGAATCATCGCCACGCGCCAGCTGGCCAAGCGGCAATTCACCTGGTTACGCAGCTGGTCCGACGTACACTGGCTTGATAGCCTGGCCTGTGACAATCTGTCCCGCACCTTGAAATACCTCGGGGCCATCTCCATATTGAGCTGAGTCCTTGCAAATGCCGTCTATCATTGCGATGGCCGGCAGAAATCTCTGTTTTTTGTTGTTTTCTATTATTGATCCCTACAGGAGTGCGGCATATGTCAAAAGGGCATTCGCTACAAGACCCTTACCTGAACACTTTGAGAAAAGAAAAAGTCCCGGTTTCCATCTACCTGGTCAACGGAATCAAACTGCAAGGTTCGATCGAGTCCTTCGACCAGTTCGTGGTGCTGCTGAAGAACACCGTCAGCCAGATGGTCTACAAGCACGCCATTTCCACTGTCGTCCCCGCTCGCCCTGTTCGCCTGCCAAGCCCGTCAGATTCCGATCACGGCGACGCCGAGCCAGGCAACGCCTGATAGGAGTCTCTCTTGTTCTTTGAGCGCCACGGTGGCGGTGAACGAGCACTTCTCGTTCACTTGGAAGGTCAGAACCCTGAGGCGCGCGAAGACCCGCAGGAGTTCCAGGAACTGGCGTTGTCGGCAGGGGCCGACATCGTCGCGATGTCGAGCATCGCGCGGCATCAGCCCACCGCCAAATACCTGATTGGCAGCGGCAAGGTCGAGGAACTGCGCGACCTGGTCCATGTCGAGCAGGTGGATCTGGTGATCTTCAATCACACCCTCACTCCGAGCCAGGAGCGCAACCTCGAGCGTGTCTTCGAGTGCCGTGTGCTCGATCGTACCGGCCTGATCCTCGACATCTTCGCCCAGCGGGCGCGTACCCATGAAGGCAAGCTGCAGGTGGAACTGGCCCAGCTCGAGCACATGAGCACGCGGCTGGTGCGCGGCTGGACCCACCTCGAGCGCCAGAAAGGCGGTATCGGCCTGCGGGGGCCCGGCGAAACCCAGCTGGAAACCGACCGTCGACTGCTGCGGGTACGCCTGCGGCAGATCAAGGCGCGCCTGGAGAAAGTGCGCAGCCAGCGCGAACAGGCGCGTCGCGGGCGCCGGCGCGCCGATATCCCTTCGGTCTCGCTGGTGGGGTATACCAATGCTGGCAAGTCGACACTCTTCAATGCGCTCACGGCTTCGGACGTATATGCCGCCGACCAGCTGTTCGCCACGCTCGATCCGACCTTGCGTCGCCTGCAGCTCGATGACCTCGGGCCGATCGTGCTTGCCGATACCGTGGGCTTCATCCGCCACCTGCCGCACAAGCTGGTCGAGGCGTTTCGAGCTACGCTCGAAGAGTCGAGCAACTCCGACCTGCTGCTGCATGTGATCGACGCCCATGAGCCCGAGCGCATGGAGCAGATCGAGCAAGTGCTGGCGGTGCTGGACGAGATCGGTGCCGAAGGCTTGCCGATCCTGGAGGTATACAACAAACTCGACCTGCTCGAGGATGTCGAGCCGCAGATCCAGCGCAATGCCGACGGCAAGCCCGAACGGGTCTGGGTCTCGGCGCGTGACGGGCGCGGTCTGGAGCTGGTTGGCCAGGCCATCGCGGAACTGCTGGGGAATGACCTGTTCGTCGGTACCCTGCGCCTGGAACAACGGCTTTCCCGGCTGCGGGCGCAGCTCTTCGAGCTGGGCGCGGTGCAGGAGGAAGAGCACGATGAGCAAGGCAGCAGCCTGCTGAGCGTGCGTCTTCCAAGGGTGGAACTCAATCGTCTGATCAGCCGGGAAGGGCTGGAGCCACAAGCGTTCATTGAGCAACACACTTTGCAATAAATGCCCGACCACGTCGCCGGGCAGCCGTGACAGGCATTCTGTAGCATTGGACGGCGCGCCGTGGGCGCGTCTTTGCTTTATCAGATGGAGAGCGCTATGGCTTGGAACGAGCCGGGTGGCAACTCGAACAATCAGGATCCCTGGGGCGGCCGCCGCGGTGGCGGTGGTGGCGACAAGAAGGGGCCGCCGGATCTCGACGAGGCCTTCCGCAAGCTGCAGGACAGCCTCAACGGCATGTTCGGCAGTGGCAAGAAACGCGGTGGGGGTGACCGGAAAGTCGGCAAGGGCGGTGGCTACGGTCTGCTGGGCATAGGCCTGGCGGTCCTCGCGGCCATCTGGCTGTACAACGCCGTGTACGTGGTGGACGAGCAGGAGCAGGCCGTGGTGCTGCGCCTGGGCAAGTACCACGAGACGGTAGGGCCGGGCCTGAACATCTACTTCCCGCCGATCGATCGCAAGTACCTGGAGAACGTGACTCGCGAACGGGCCTATACCAAGCAGGGGCAGATGCTCACCGAGGACGAGAACATCGTCGAGGTGCCGCTGACCGTGCAGTACAAGATCACCAACCTGCAGGACTTCGTGCTCAACGTCGACCAGCCGGAGATCAGTCTCCAGCACGCGACCGACAGCGCCCTGCGCCATGTAGTGGGCTCCACCTCGATGGACCAGGTGCTGACCGAGGGGCGCGAGCAGATGGCGGTGGATATCCGCGAGCGTCTGCAGCGTTTCCTGGATACCTATCGCACCGGCATCACCGTCACCCAGGTCAACGTGCAGAG
This sequence comes from Pseudomonas fulva, assembly GCF_015680705.1. Lineage (GTDB taxonomy): Bacteria > Pseudomonadota > Gammaproteobacteria > Pseudomonadales > Pseudomonadaceae > Aquipseudomonas > Aquipseudomonas fulva_C. The sequence goes on from NZ_JADNYP010000003.1 coordinate 235,569, forward strand.
CGCGGCAGCCCCGCGCGAGGTGCAGGAAGCCTTCGACGACGTGATCCGTGCCCGCGAGGACGAACAGCGTGCCCGCAATCAGGCCGAATCCTATGCCAACGGCGTGGTGCCGGAGGCCCGTGGCCAGGCGCAGCGGATCATCGAGGACGCCAACGGCTACCGCGACGAAGTTATCGCCCGCGCCAAGGGCGAGGCCGATCGCTTCACCAAGCTGGTCGCCGAATACCGCAAGGCGCCGGATGTAACCCGCCAGCGTCTCTACCTGGAGACCATGCAGGAGGTTTACAGCAATTCGAGCAAGGTCCTGGTGGCGACCAAGGATGGGCAGAACAACCTGCTCTACCTGCCGCTGGACAAGATGGTCGAAGGTAGCCGCAACAACAGCGCAGCGTCGACCGGCAGCGTGTCGCCATCGGTCAACGATGCCGCCGCCCGCGCCGCCGCCGACCTGCAACAGCAACAGCAGTCGCTGCGTTCCAGGGAGAGCCGCTGATGAGCAACAAATCGCTGATCGCCCTGATTGCCGCCGTGGTGCTGGCGATCGTCGCATGGAACAGCTTCTACATCGTGGCCCAGACTGAACGCGCGGTGCTGCTGCAGTTCGGTCGCGTGGTCGAGGCCGATGTCCAGCCCGGCCTGCACGTGAAGGTTCCCTACGTCAACCAGGTGCGCAAGTTCGATGCCCGCCTGATGACCCTCGATGCCCCGACCCAGCGGTTCCTGACCCTGGAGAAGAAGGCAGTGATGGTCGACGCCTATGCCAAGTGGCGGGTCAAGGACGCCGAACGCTTCTATACGGCGACGTCCGGCCTCAAGCAGATCGCCGACGAACGCCTGTCGCGTCGTCTGGAAAGCGGGCTGCGCGACCAGTTCGGCAAGCGCACCCTGCACGAGGTGGTCTCGGGCGAGCGTGATGCATTGATGGCCGACATCACCGCATCGCTCGACCGCATGGCCAACAAGGAGCTGGGGATCGAGGTGATCGATGTGCGGGTCAAGGCCATCGACCTGCCGAAGGAAGTCAACCGCAGCGTGTTCGATCGCATGAGCACCGAGCGTGAGCGCGAGGCCCGCGAGCATCGCGCCAAGGGTAACGAGCTGGCCGAGGGTATCCGCGCCGATGCCGATCGCCAGCGCCGGGTCCTGCTGGCCGAAGCCTATCGCGAAGCCGAGGAAACCCGTGGTGATGGCGACGCCCAGGCGGCTGCCATCTATGCTGCGGCGTATACCCAGGACGCCGACTTCTACGCGTTCTACCGGAGCCTGCAGGCCTACCGCGAAAGCTTCTCTAGCAAGAGCGACGTGCTGGTCCTGGATCCGAAGAACGAATTCTTCCGCTTCCTCGACAAAAGCAGGCCTTGAGCCAAGACGGCGCATGCGACCTTGCCTGGCAGCGAAAACGCCAGGCGGGGTGCATCCCGAGGAAAAAGGGGTGTATGATGAGTCAGCCGGGAAATTCCCGGCTTTTTTGCGTCTGCAAGGTTCATCGGCCGCTGGGACGGCCCCCGGCGCAAAGTATCCAAGGGTGTTCGCACGGCGGTTGCGCTGGGATCAGTGCTGCCCGCCGTTGGGCGCGGAGACCCGTTCCACTCATGGCTCGCCGGCAGGCAGGCCGCCCGGACCAAAGGGGAAATGGCATAATGGCAACGGTAGACCGCTGGTTGCTGCCAGATGGCATCGAAGAAGTACTGCCACCTGAGGCCGCGCGTATCGAGATCGCGCGTCGGCAGGTGTTGGACCTGTTCCAGAGTTGGGGTTACGAGCTGGTCGTCACGCCGCATATCGAGTACCTGGAGTCGCTGCTCACCGGTGCCGGCCAGGACCTCGACCTGCGCACATTCAAGGTGGTCGATCCGCAGTCCGGACGCCTGATGGGTTTCCGTGCCGACTTCACCCCGCAAGTCGCGCGTATCGATGCTCATACCTTGCGTCGCGAAGGCCCGAGCCGCCTGTGCTATGCCGGTAGCGTGCTGCATGCCCAGCCGCGGGCGCTGTCCAGTTCGCGCAGTCCGATCCAGCTGGGGGCGGAGCTGTATGGCGACGCCAGCCCGACCAGCGACGTCGAAGTGATCAGCCTGATGCTGGCGATGCTGCAGTTGGCCGATGTGCCCGATGTGCACATGGACCTAGGGCATGTCGGCATCTATCGCGGTCTGGCCCGTGCCGCCGGCCTGTCCGGTGCGGTCGAGCAGCAGCTGTTCGACGCGCTGCAGCGCAAGGCTATCGATGAGGTCCAGGCGTTGACCGCCGACCTGCCGAAGGACCTGGCCAGCATGCTGCGCGCCTTGAGCGAGCTGTGCGGTGGACGCGAGGTGCTGGCCGAGGCCCGGGTGCGCCTGGGGCGTGCCCCGGCTGGCGTGCTCGCGGCGCTGGACGACCTGCTGGCCATCGCCGATCGTCTGGCGGCACGCTTCCCGGACCTGCCGCTGTACTTCGACCTAGGTGAGCTGCGGGGCTATCACTACCACACTGGCGTGGTGTTCGCCGTGTTCGTGCCTGGCGTCGGGCAGTCCATCGCCCAAGGCGGGCGCTACGACGACATCGGCGCCGACTTCGGCCGGGCGCGCCCGGCCCCCGGATTTTCCACGGATTTGAAGACCCTGGTCACACTGGGGCGAGCGGAGGTCGTATTGCCTGCCGGCGGCATCTGGACGCCCGACAGCAGCGATGCGGCCCTCTGGCAGATGGTCTGCCAGTTGCGCCACGAGGGCCAGCGGGTGGTCCAGGCCCTGCCTGGCCAGCCGCTGAGTGCTGCCCGCGAGGCGGATTGTGATCGGCAATTGATTCAGCAAGACGGGCGCTGGCAGGTTCTGCCGCTGACCTATTGAGTGCTTCCGTCGGCAGTTGGCCGACAACCAAGTTTGCGTGAATGAGGACAAGTTATCATGGGTAAGAACGTCGTCGTCCTGGGCACCCAGTGGGGTGATGAGGGCAAGGGCAAGATCGTCGACCTGCTGACCGAACATGCTGCCGCCGTGGTGCGCTACCAAGGTGGCCACAACGCTGGCCACACCCTGGTGATCAACGGTGAGAAGACCGTGTTGCACCTGATTCCCTCGGGCATCCTGCGCGAAGGCGTGCAATGCCTGATCGGCAACGGCGTCGTGGTCGCGCCGGATGCCTTGATGCGTGAAATCACCAAGCTGGAGGAGAAGGGCGTACCGGTGCGCGAGCGTCTGCGCATCAGCCCGGCCGCTCCGCTGATCCTGTCCTATCACGTGGCGCTCGATCAGGCCCGTGAGAAGGCGCGTGGCGAAGCCAAGATCGGCACCACCGGCCGTGGCATCGGCCCGGCCTACGAAGACAAGGTCGCTCGTCGCGGCCTGCGTGTCGGCGACCTGTTCCACCGTGAGCGTTTCGCTGCCAAGCTCGGCGAGCTGCTGGACTATCACAACTTCCAGCTGGTCAATTACTACAAGGAACCGGCCATCGACTTCCAGCAGACCCTGGACGAGTGCATGGCCTATGCCGAGCAGCTCAAGCCGATGATGCTGGATGTCACCGCCGAGCTGCACAACCTGCGTCGCGCTGGCAAGGACATCATGTTCGAAGGTGCCCAGGGCTCGCTGCTGGACATCGACCACGGTACCTATCCGTTCGTCACCAGCTCCAATACCACGGCCGGCGGTATCTCCACCGGCTCCGGCGTTGGCCCGATGTACTTGGACTACATCCTTGGCATCACCAAGGCCTACACCACGCGCGTCGGCTCCGGTCCGTTCCCGACTGAGCTGTTCGACGAGACCGGTGCCACCCTCGCCAAGCGTGGCCATGAATTCGGTTCCACCACGGGCCGCGCTCGTCGCTGCGGATGGTTCGACGCCGTCATCCTGCGTCGCGCCATCGACGTCAACAGCATTTCGGGCATCTGCCTGACCAAGCTCGATGTGCTCGACGGCCTGGAAACCATCCGCGTCTGCGTTGGCTACAAGAACGCACAGGGTGCGGTCATCGATGCACCGACCGATGCCGATAGCTACATCGGCCTGGAGCCGGTATACGAGGACATGCCGGGCTGGAGTGAGTCGACCCTGGGCGCCAAGACCCTCGAGGCGCTGCCGGCCGCCGCACGCGCCTACATCAAGCGCATCGAGGAGCTGGTCGGCGCACCGATCGACATCATCTCCACGGGCCCGGACCGCAACGAGACCATCGTTCTGCGTCATCCGTTCGCCTGATCCTCGTTCGCTTGGCAAAAGCCGCGCGCCCGAAAGGGCCGCGGCTTTTTGTCGGTCGCGGAAAAGTCGCCCTTGTGGCCTGTATACCTGCTGCGTACGGCATGACCCTTGCTGTACAAACGTTCTGCAGATGCCATCAAAATAGTGGCGCCAGGAACCCGAGGGTCTTGCCGTGTCAGTCATCCTTTCGTTGTTACGAAGCCGCCTGTTGCGGCCTGTGTTTGTAGCATTGGGTATCGCTTTTGTGGCGCAGGTCCTGGTGGCCCTTGCGCTGACCCGGAGCACGGTCACCGCGCTCGAAGCCGATCTGGGACAGCGCCTGGGAAACGACACGCGCCAGTTGGCCAGTGAGCTCGAGCAGGCCGGGCACGAGGTTCGCTCTGGGCTCGACGGCCTGTCGGCCAGTACTCGTCAACGGCTCGGCAGCGGGCTTTCCAATCGACTGCAGAGCGAACAGCAGCAGTTGCGGGCCACCCTCGAGAAGCATCTCAAGGATTCAGCCAACGACATGGCCGAGTTGCTAGCCTCGGTCGCGCCGCGGGCCATCTGGGACAGCGACGTACCGATGCTTTCCGAGTTCGCCCGACGTGCCCAGCGCAACCCCAACGTGCTTTTCGTCATCTATGACGACGCCCAGGGGCAGCATCTGACTCGCTATCTCAACCGACAGAATCCGATCAACCAGGCCCTGATACAGAACGGCGAGGGTGAGCGAACGTTGGACAGGGTCCTGGATGCAGCGCGCAAGGACGCATCGGTGTACCTGGTCGAGGCGCCAATCAGTCCCAACGGGGTCGAAATCGGCAAAGTGCTCATGGGCGTCTCGACGGCTGGCGTGGATCAGGAGCTCAAGGCGCTGGACGAGCGCTTCTCTGCGTTGATCGGCAGCGCCGGGCAATTGGTCGGCGACAGCCTGGGCGGCGCCGCGGCCGACAGTGGCAAGGCTTTGCAGGCACGCCTGGAAACCGCGCAAGGCACGGCCAATGCGATGCAGGCAAGCGCCGAGCAGACCGTGCATGAAGCCACCACGGCGCTGCGCTGGCGGCTGGGCGTGGGGCTGGTGCTGATCGGTCTGGTCGTGCTGCTGGTCGTGGCGGTAGTGCTGGGGCGTCGTGTGGTCAGCAAGTTGCGCCTGCTGATCACTGCGCTGGATGACCTGGCCGCTGGCGAAGGTGACCTGACCCGGCGAGTCCCGCTCGACAGCCGCGACGAGATCGGCGACATGGCTTCGGCGGTCAATCGCTTCGTCGCCAAGCTGCAGCCCATCGTGCGCGAGGCGGGGGAAGTGGCACAGCGTACCGGGGTGGAGATCGATGCCATGGCCCAGCGCAGCGCCGGGGCGGATGCGGCGGCCGCCTTGCAGCGTGATGCTGTGGCCGCCAGCCTGCAGGATCTGTCGAGCATGGCCGATGAAGCTCAGGCCGAAAGCCATGCCATGCAGGCAGCCCTGCGGCAGGTCGCGGATATTCGTATGGCTTGCGATGAAAACAGCCAGGTCTCTGCTCAGCTCGCCAACCTGATCGAGAGCTTGGCAGGGCAGGTCGAAACCGGCTCGGCAGTGATCGAGCGACTGGCCAGGCAGAGCGAGCAGATCGAGATGGTACTGACGGTGATCCACGGCATCGCCGAGCAGACCAACCTGCTGGCGCTCAATGCCGCGATCGAGGCGGCACGCGCCGGCGACAGCGGGCGTGGCTTCGCCGTGGTGGCCGATGAGGTTCGGGCGCTTGCCAGCAAGACCCAGCGCTCCACCGGCGATATCCAGGCACACATCGCGGCTTTGCAACATGGTGCCCGCGAGGCGGTCGCTTCCATTGGTCAAGCCGGACAGCAGGCTGGCCAAGGATTGCTGGTACTGCGTGACAATCAACGCCGCCAGCATGCGATGCAGGCGGCGGTGGAGCAGGTACACACCGCGATCGGGCTGGCCACCCAGGCCGCCGAGCAACAGTCCCAAGGCGCCCAGGCGGTGCGCGGGCGCGTGGAGACCATCCATGCCCAGGCGCAGCGCTCGGCCGAGATCGTGAGGCAGACGACGGCCAGCAGCAAGGTGCTCGATGACCTGGCGGTACAGTTGCGGAGGAGCCTGGGCCAGTTCAAGGCTTGAGCGAGGAGGGAATGGAACCCGCAAGGCTCTGCGAGCGCAGCCAGGCAGTGGTTTGCCGGGCTGCGCTCGCAGGCAATGCTCAGGCCTTGTTCAGGTACATGCGCGTGGTCAGCAGATAGACCGGCAGCCCCGAGACCAGCACCAGCAATGCCGCATAGGGCGCCGCGGCGGCGAACTCGACATTGGCGGTGTGTGCCCAGACTTCGGTTGCCAAGGTCGTCATGCCGGTCGGACTGAGCAGCAAGGTGGCGGTGAGCTCCTTCATGGCATCGAGGAATACCAGCGCGAACGCCGCCGCCAGGGCCGGGAAGATGATCGGCAAGGTGACCCGGCAAAATGCCGCGAAGCTGCTGGCGCCGAGCGTTCGCGCTGCCTCTTCCAGAGTCGGCGAGGCCTTGTTCAAGGCCGTGCGCACCGGTGCCTGGGCCAGTGGCAGGAACAGCAGCGCATAAGCCAGGATCAGCAGTGCGGTGGTCTGGTAGAGCAATGGCACATAGTGCAGGGCGAAGAATACCAAGGTCAGCGCAATGACCAGGCCGGGCAGGGCATGCAGCAGGTAAGGCAGGCGCTCGGCCCAGATCGCCAGGCGACCTTTGTAGCGCACCACCAGGAAGCTGATCGGCAGTGCCAGCAGTACGCAGAAGCCGGCTCCGCCAAGGGAGACCGAGAGCGAGGTGAGCAAGGCCTTGCCGATCTCGGCGATCGGGAAGGCTGCCGACGAGCCGATGCTCAGCCAGTAGCCGAGCATCGCCAGCGGAATCCCGCTGCCCAGCAGCGCAAGGCCGATGCACAGCAGCTGCCCGGCGGGCATCCAGCCGCGCAGCTTCACTGGTTGCGCGCGCCGTGCCACTCCCTGGCCGATGCGCACATGCCGCGACTTGCCGCGCACCCGCAATTCGAGCCAGAGCATCACCAAGCACAGCGCCAGAAGTACCGCCGAAAGCATGGCTGCGTTGGCGTTGCTGAACTCCAGCTCGAATTGCTGGTAGATCGCCGTGGTGAAGGTTTGCAGGCCAAGGATCGACAGTGCGCCGAATTCCACCAGCATGTGCAGGGCGATCAGCAGTGCGCCGCCGAGCATGGCTGGCCATAGCAGCGGCAGGGTGATCTTGATGAACACGCCCCAGCGGCTGCAGCCCAGGGTTCGTGCCGACTCCTCCAGAGAGGTGTCGAGGTTGCGCAAGGTGGCGGCTACCGGCAGGAATACCAGCGGGTACTTGGATAGTGTCATCACCAGGATCGCCCCGCCCAGACCCTCGAAGTCCGCGCTCAGGGAAACCCAGGTAAAGCTGCTGACGAACGAAGGCATGGCGAATGGCAAGCACAGCACCACGCCCCACAGGCGTCGCCCTGGCATGTCGCTGCGCTCCAGCAGCCAGGCCAGGGCCAGGCCGATCGCCAGGCAGGCTGCCGTGACGCCTGCCATCAGCAGCAAGGTATTGCGCAGCAAGCCCCACACGAAGGGGCGCCATAACAGGTGCAAGGCTTCGCGCCAACCGGCTTCCCAGGTCTTGAGCGCGACATACAGCAATGGCAGCAAGCTCATCGCTACCAGCAACAACACCGGCAGCACCACCCAGATGGAGGGCCGTCGGCGGCGAGGTACGTAGCGAACCAGGGCTGGCTCGGGCAGGGCGGCAGTCATCAGAGCAGACCGACCTCGCGTTCAAGCTCCAGGGCTTCCTCGGCGTTGCCCAGGTCGGCCGGGGTGATCTTCGGCGGACGCAGTTCTTCGAACGGTTTCAGGCCCTGGTCGGAAACCATGCCCTTGTGCAGCGGATACTCGGCCGTGGTCTGGGTGATGACCCGCTGGCCTTCCTCGCTAGCCATCCAGTGCAGCAGCGCCTGCGCTTCCTTCGGATGCTTGCTGGCCTTGACCGCCGCCGCGCCGGAAATGGTCACCAGGCCGCCCGCATCGCCATCGGCCAGGTAGTAGAGTTTCGAATCGAGCTGGCCGCGCTCGCGCTTGAGGGCATACCAGTAGTAGTTGTTCACCAGTACCGCGGCGACTTCGCCTTTTTCCACGGCCTTGAGCGCGACCATGTTGTTGGTATAGGTTTTGCCGAAGGCTTTCAGGCCGGTCAGCCAGTCCTCGGCAGCCTCGCGCCCGTGCAGCTTCAGGATGGCCACGGCCTGTTCCTGAAAGGCACCGCTGGTCGGAACGAAGCCGACGCGGCCATCCCACTCGGGATTGGCGAAATCCATCACCGACTTGGGCAGCTCGCTTTCATCGGTCTTCTTGGGGTTGAACACCACTACACGGGTTCGCGCGGTCACGCCCATCCAGGTGCCATTGGCGGCGACATATTCCTTGGGCAGCATGTCCAGCGTGGCATCATCGATCTTCGCCAGCAGTCCCAGCTCGCCGAGGTTGTTCAAAGGCGGCGATTCCTCGGTGTAGATGATATCGGCTGGCGAGCGCTCACCTTCCTCGATGATCTGGCTGGCCAGCTGGTTGCTGCTGCCCTTGCGGATATCGATATGGATGCCAGTCTTGGCCTCGTAGGCCTTGGCGATGGCCTCGCCGATTTCCTTGTGCTGGCCGTTGTACATGGTCAACGTGACCGGTTCGTCTGCCATGGCGGCCGGAGCGCCGACAACCAGGCTCAGGACGGCGGCGGCCAAGGTGCGCATCAGCGCTTGCGGACGGATCGTCATGCGGGTACTTCCTCGCTTACGGCTACATATTTGGAAACAATGGTAAACGAAATCGTTTCTCAAGTGGCCGAATGGCGAAAAATTCATGACTGAAGTGACACAGTGACGCCAGGACGGCGCGCGGCTCGCCTGCGTCAAAGGCATGGCCAGTGTGAAGCGAGACAGGCTTGGCCGCCTGGGCTGAATCACGAGCAAGAAAAAACCCACTAGCAAGCTAGTGGGTTTTTGTATGGTGCCCAGGAGAAGACTCGAACTTCCACGACCGTTAAGTCACTGATACCTGAAACCAGCGCGTCTACCAATTCCGCCACCTGGGCAAATCTTTAAATCTTCAGTCTGAAGCGTTCGAGCGCGACAGCTGATGCTACACAGCGACAGACGAATCTGTTATCTATCACTTTGAAATCTTGGTGCCCAGGAGAAGACTCGAACTTCCACGACCGTTAAGTCACTGATACCTGAAACCAGCGCGTCTACCAATTCCGCCACCTGGGCACATCATCGAGATCGCTTTCATGCAAGAGCACGGGGTGCTTTACATCGTTGCCATTCTCAACTACAACGTCGGGTGTCCGTCGTCGTGGTGCGCACTATACGGACGTGCCTGATGCCTGTAAAGCCCTGGATCGAAAAAAATATCAAAAACCTCAACCTGTTGATTTCAATGGCATGTCAGCCGCTTCCCAGGCTCGCGGCGGGGCTGTCCAACACCGAAATTTCCGGTTTCAATACGTCTATGCCAAACTCTCTCCCTATATACACCAAGGTGAACCCCTCCTGATGGCCGATTGGCAATCCCTCGATCCCGAGGCCGCCCGAGAAGCGGAAAAATACGAGAATCCCATCCCCAGCCGAGAGCTGATCCTGCAACACCTTGCCGATCGCGGCGAGCCGGCCGCGCGCGAGCAGCTGGCCAGCGAATTCGGCCTTCATGAAGAAGACCAGATCGAAGCCCTGCGCCGCCGCCTGCGCGCCATGGAGCGCGATGGCCAGCTGATCTACACCCGGCGCGGCACCTATGCCCCGGTGGACAAGCTGGACCTGATCTGTGGCCGGGTTTCCGGCCATCGCGATGGCTTCGGGTTCCTCATCCCCGATGATGGCAGCGAAGACCTGTTCCTCAGCCCGACGCAGATGCGCCTGGTGTTCGATGGCGATCGCGCCCTGGCGCGGGTGTCCGGCGTCGATCGTCGCGGTCGCCGCGAGGGCGCGCTGGTCGAGGTGATTTCCCGCGCGCATGAAAGCGTGGTGGGGCGCTACTTCGAGGAAGGCGGCATCGGCTATGTCACCCCGGACAATCCGAAGATCCAGCAGGAAGTGCTGGTGACCGCCGGTCGCAATGGCGGTGCCCGGGTCGGCCAGTTCGTCGAGATCAAGATCACCCACTGGCCGACGCCTCGCTTCCAGCCGCAAGGCGATGTGGTGGAAGTGATCGGCAACTACATGGCGCCGGGGATGGAAATCGACGTCGCCCTGCGCAGCTACGACATTCCGCACGTCTGGCCCGAGGCGGTGACCAAGGAAGCGCGCAAGTTCCGCTCCGAAGTCGAGGAAAAGGACAAGGAAAAGCGCATCGATTTGCGCCACCTGCCGTTCGTCACCATCGATGGCGAGGACGCTCGCGACTTCGACGACGCCGTCTACTGCGAGCCCCTGGGCAAGCTGCGGCTGTTCTCTGGCGGCTGGCGCCTGTACGTGGCGATCGCCGATGTCTCCAGCTACGTGCGCCTGGGCTCGGCGCTCGACGTCGAGGCCCAGCAGCGTGGCAACTCGGTGTACTTCCCCGAGCGGGTGGTGCCGATGCTGCCGGAGGAGCTGTCCAACGGGCTGTGCTCGCTGAACCCGCATGTCGATCGCCTGGCCATGGTCTGCGAGATGACCATCAACAAGGCCGGACAGATGGTCGACTACCAGTTCTACGAGGCGGTCATCCACTCCCACGCGCGGCTGACCTACAACAAGGTCAGCAGCATGCTCGAGCACGCCCGTACTCGCGAAGGCAAGGCCCTGCGCCAGGAGTACAGCGAGGTGTTGCCCGACCTCAAGCACCTGTACGCCCTGTACAAGGCCTTGGTCGCGGCTCGCCACACCCGCGGCGCGATCGATTTCGAAACCCAGGAAACTCGCATCATCTTTGGCGCCGAGCGCAAGATCGCGGAGATCCGCCCGACCGTGCGCAACGATGCCCACAAGCTCATCGAGGAATGCATGCTTGCGGCCAACGTGGCCACCGCCGAGTTCCTGCAAAAACATGGCGTACCGGCGCTGTATCGGGTGCATGACGGCCCGCCGCCGGAGCGCCTGGAAAAGCTCCGCGCCTTTCTCGGCGAGCTCGGCCTGTCACTGCACAAGGGCAAGGAGCCTTCGCCGAAGGACTACCAGGCCCTGCTGGCCAACATCGCCGATCGTCCGGATTTCCACCTGATCCAGACCGTGATGCTGCGCTCGCTGAGCCAGGCGGTCTATAGCGTCGACAACAATGGCCACTTCGGCCTGAACTACGAAGCCTATACCCACTTCACCTCGCCGATCCGTCGCTATCCGGACCTGCTCGTGCACCGGGCCATCCGCAGCGTGATCCGCTCGAAGGTCGAGACGCCGCACGTCAAGCGTGCCGGTGCCCCGAGCATTCCCAAGGCGCGTATCTATCCATACGACGAGAACACCCTCGACCAGCTGGGCGAGCAGTGCTCGCTGACCGAGCGTCGCGCCGACGAGGCGACCCGCGACGTGGTCAACTGGCTCAAGTGCGAGTACATGAAAGATCGCGTCGGCGAGACCTTCCCTGGCGTGATCACCGCGGTGACCGGCTTCGGCATCTTCGTCGAGCTGACCGACATCTATGTGGAAGGCCTGGTGCATGTCAGCGCCTTGCCGGGCGACTACTATCACTTCGATCCGCTCCATCATCGCTTGTCCGGCGAGCGTAGCGGCCGCAGTTTCCGTCTGGGCGACACGGTGGACGTCAAGGTCATGCGCGTGAACCTGGACGAACGCAAGATCGATTTCGAGGTCGCCGAAAGCACGCTGGCGGCCTCGGTCGGACGCAAGGCGCGCACCGGCGCGGCGAAGCCCGCAACCCAGGCCGCCGACGAAACGCAAGGCAAGGCCGCTGCCAAACCTAAGGCGGCCGCGCGCGCGCGCAAGGGTGAAAGCGCCGAAGCCTATTTTGCCCGCGATGCGGTACAACGCAACGCCGAAGTGCGCAAGAGCCGGGAAATGAAGAAAGCGCTCATGGGCGAGGCGCGCGGTAGCCATGGCGGCGGCAAGGCGGACAAGTCCGGCAAGTCGACCGGCAAGCCCACCAAGCATCGCAAGGGACCTTCGAAATCGAGCGCGCCACGCAAAGGCAAGAGCAAGTCATGAGTCAGCTGGAAAAGATCTACGGCGTACATGCCGTGCAGGCACTGCTCGACCATCATCCACGGCGGGTCAAGCAGATCTGGCTGTCCGAGGGGCGTAGCGAACCACGCCTGCAGCGATTGCTCGAACTGGCCGCCGAGAACCGTGTGCCGGTCGGGCAGGCCGAGCGCCGCGAACTGGATGCCTGGGTCGAGGGCGTGCACCAGGGCGTGGTGGCCGAGGTCAGTCCCAGCCAGGTCTGGGGCGAGGCGATGCTCGAGGAACTGCTCGAGCGCAGCGAGCGGGCGCCGTTGATCCTGGTGCTCGACGGCGTCACCGACCCGCACAACCTCGGCGCCTGCCTGCGCACCGCCGACGCGGCCGGCGTCACCGCCGTGGTGATCCCCAAGGACAAGTCGGCGACCTTGACTCCAGTGGTGCGCAAGGTCGCCTGCGGCGCCGCGGAAGTCATTCCCCTGGTGGCCGTGACCAACCTGGCCCGTACCCTGGAGAAGCTCCAGCAGCGCGGTCTGTGGGTGGTCGGGACGGCAGGCGAAGCCGAGCAGCAGATCTACCAGCAGGACCTGACCGGCCCGCTGGTGATGATCATGGGCGCAGAAGGCAAGGGCATGCGCCGGCTTACCCGCGACCATTGCGATTTCCTGGTGAAGTTGCCGATGGCCGGCAGCGTCAGCAGTCTGAATGTGTCCGTCGCCACCGGCGTATGCCTGTTCGAGGCCGTGCGCCAGCGCCAGGCCAAGCCCTGACGGGTTGCCAGGGGAGCCCGCCACCGCTTGCAGCTTGCTTGCAACTGTATGGTGGAGTGCTCCCCGAAGTCACCATCGCTGTTCAAATAATCGCCAATCACCTTGCTTGTCCGTCGTGCCTTCTCTACAATTGCGCCCCTTGCCCGCAGGCAGGTGCGCATGTGCCTTTCTCTTGGCGAGACATACAGTGTCATTCACTCCTTGTCTGACCAGGTCGCTGGCAGACTACTAACCCGTAAGGAGCATTCATGCGTCATTACGAAATCATCTTCCTGGTCCACCCTGACCAGAGCGAGCAAGTCGGCGGCATGGTCGAGCGCTACACCAAGCTGATCGAAGAAGATGGTGGCAAGATCCACCGCCTGGAAGACTGGGGCCGTCGTCAGCTGGCCTACGCGATCAACAACGTTCACAAGGCTCACTACGTGATGCTGAACGTCGAGTGCACCGGCAAGGCCCTGGCCGAGCTGGAAGACAACTTCCGCTACAACGATGCCGTGATCCGTAACCTGATCATCCGTCGCGACGAAGCCGTCACCGGTCAGTCCGAGATGCTCAAGGCCGAAGAGAACCGCAGCGAGCGCCGTGAGCGTCGCGAGCGTCCTGAGCATGCCGAGTCCGCCGAAGGCGACGACAGCAATGACAGCGACAACAGCGATAACGCTGACGAGTAATCCACGGACCTTTTTGAGGAGCCCATTACATGGCACGTTTCTTCCGTCGTCGTAAATTCTGCCGCTTCACCGCCGAAGACGTGAAAGAGATCGACTACAAAGATCTCAACACCCTGAAAGCTTACGTATCCGAAACCGGCAAGATCGTTCCGAGCCGTATCACCGGTACCAAGGCTCGTTATCAGCGTCAGCTGGCTACCGCTATCAAGCGCGCCCGCTTCCTGGCCCTGCTGCCCTACACCGACAGCCACGGCCGCTGAGACCGGGCGATCGACAGGTAGCAAGGGATAGAGCATGCGAGCGTTGGCTGATTTCATCATGCGCGGTCGCGTGCAGGCCACTGTGGTGGTGGTCGGTTGTGCGGCGCTGCCGCTGTTGTTCTGGTTGAGTGCCGCCGCCGGGAGCCTGGTATTCCTGCGGCGCGGTTTCAAGGACGCCTCCTCGGTCGTCGCCTGGGCATTGCTGCCCGCGCTGGCCTGGTGGGTCTTCGGCGAACCGCGCACCTTGATGGTGCTGCTGGGAACGCTGGGGCTGGCTGCGCTGCTGCGCGCCGGCCATTCCTGGAGCCGGGTGCTGTTGTACAGCGTCGCCCTGGGCCTGTTGTACGGTGTGATCCTGGGTTCGGTGTTCCGCGAACCGATCGAAGCTCTGGCGCGAGCACTTGAAAAAGTCCTGCCGCAGATGCTCGACGGTCTCTACCAGAATCTTTCGGTAGAGGAGCAAGGCCGTCTGGGAACGCTGATCGTACCGGTGCTCGTCGGCCTGTTCGCGGCGGCCCTGCAGATCGTCACCGTACTGACCCTGATGCTGGGGCGGTACTGGCAGGCCGCGTTGTACAACCCGGGTGGTTTCGCGCGCGAGTTTCAGGCGGCGCGGATCCCCCTGGTGCCAGCACTGATACTGCTGGCGTGCATGTTGTTCGGGCCCAGCTTCGGTTCAGGCCTGGCACTGCTCACGCCGCTGTGCAGTGTGCCGCTCCTGTTCGCAGGCATCGCCCTGCTGCATGGGCTGGTGGCGCGCAAACGACTGGCCAGGTTCTGGCTGATCGGGATGTACGTAACGCTGGTGCTGTTCATGCAGCTGACCTATCCGTTGCTCGTGGTCTTGGCCATTGTCGACAGCCTGATTGATTTTCGCGGTCGCACGTCTCCCTCCAAGGGTGACGGTTCCGCGAACGGTGAAGGTTAAAAGTTAAGAGGTTTTACCAAATGGAACTGATCCTGCTGGAAAAAGTCGCCAACCTGGGCAACCTGGGCGATAAAGTCAAAGTAAAAGCCGGCTACGGCCGTAACTTCCTGCTGCCTTTCGGCAAGGCCGTCGCTGCCAACGCTGCCAACCTGGCTGCGTTCGAAGAGCGTCGCGCCGAGCTGGAAAAAGCTGCTGCCGACCGCAAGGCCTCGGCTGAAAGCCGCGCTGCCCAACTGGCCGAGCTGGAAGTGACCATCACCGCCACCGCTGGCGATGAAGGCAAGCTGTTCGGTTCGATCGGCACCCACGACATCGCTGACGCCCTGACCGCCTCCGGCGTGGAAGTGGCCAAGGCCGAGGTTCGTCTGCCGAACGGCACCATCCGTAACGTCGGCGAATACGACGTTGCCGTGCACCTGCACAGCGACGTCGAAGCCACCGTTCGCGTGGTCGTCGTCGCCGCCTAAGCTGTACCGATCGGCTGGCTCCCCGCGTGCCAGCCGGTTAACATCGGGCACGCTCCTGCATCGCAGGTCGTGCCCTTTGTCTTTTTCACCACCCAGATTTTCCAGTGGACATGAACGAGATCTCCAACTCCGAACAGCTGGACCTGCAAACCGCAGCGCTCAAGGTGCCGCCGCATTCCATCGAGGCCGAACAGGCCGTGCTCGGTGGCCTGATGCTGGACAACAATGCCTGGGAGCGAGTGCTGGACCAGGTCTCGGACGGCGATTTCTACCGTCATGACCATCGCCTGATCTTCCGCGCCATCCACAAGCTGGCGGACCAGAACCAGCCGTTCGACGTGGTCACGCTGCACGAGCAGCTAGACAAGGAGGGTCTGTCATCGCAGGTTGGCGGCCTCGGCTACTTGGGCGAGCTGGCCAAGAACACTCCGTCGGTGGCCAACATCAAGGCCTACGCGCAGATCATCCGCGAGCGGGCGACGCTGCGACAGTTGATCAGCATCAGCAACGACATCGCCGACAATGCCTTCAATCCGCAGGGGCGCAATGCCGAGGAAATCCTCGACGACGCCGAGCGACAGATCTTCCAGATCGCCGAAGCCCGGCCCAAGACCGGTGGCCCCGTGGGCGTCAACGAGCTGCTGACCAAGGCCATCGACCGTATCGACACCTTGTTCAACTCCGATAGCGATCTTACCGGGGTGTCCACCGGCTATACCGACCTGGACGAGAAGACCAGCGGGCTGCAACCTTCCGACCTGATCATCGTTGCCGGGCGTCCGTCGATGGGCAAGACCACCTTCGCCATGAACCTGGTGGAAAATGCCGTGTTGCGCAGCGACAAGGCCGTACTGGTGTTCTCGCTGGAGATGCCAGGCGAGTCGCTGATCATGCGTATGCTTTCGTCGCTCGGGCGTATCGACCAGACCAAGGTCCGTTCCGGTCAGCTCGACGACGATGACTGGCCGCGCCTCACCTCGGCGGTCAACCTGCTCAACGATCGCAAGCTGTTCATCGACGACACCGCCGGAATCAGCCCGTCGGAAATGCGCGCGCGTACCCGCCGCCTGGCGCGCGAGCACGGCGAGATCGGGCTGATCATGGTCGACTACCTGCAGCTGATGCAGATTCCCGGTTCGGCCGGCGACAACCGCACCAACGAGATTTCGGAGATCTCCCGCTCGCTCAAGGCCCTGGCCAAGGAATTCAACTGTCCGGTCGTCGCCCTGTCGCAGCTCAACCGTTCGCTGGAGCAGCGCCCCAACAAACGTCCGGTCAACTCGGACCTTCGTGAGTCCGGAGCGATCGAGCAGGATGCCGACGTGATCATGTTCGTCTACCGCGACGAGGTATATCACCCGGAGACCGAGCACAAGGGCATTGCCGAAATCATCATCGGCAAACAGCGTAACGGCCCGATCGGCTTCGTACGCCTGGCGTTCATCGGCAAGTACACGCGGTTCGAGAACCTGGCGCCGGGTAGCTACAACTTCGATGACGATGAGTGATCCGTTCGTCCGTTTCGTAGCCAATCCCTAGCTTGAGCGCTGCGCATTTCAAGCAGCGGAAGCAGCGCAGCCTCGCATGGATGACAAAGACCTGGTGTGGGTAAATCCGACCATGATGGTCGGATGTGATCAAAATTTGTGCTATATTCCGCGCCCGCGATTTCCCTGCACACCAACACCGGTCATTGACATGCAAGCAGCCAAGCCTCTCTACGACTATCCCAAGTACTGGGCCGAATGCTTCGGCCCGGCGCCGTTCCTGCCGATGAGCAGGGAGGAGATGGATCAGCTGGGCTGGGACTCCTGCGACATCATCATCGTGACCGGCGACGCCTACGTCGACCATCCATCCTTCGGCATGGCGATCATTGGCCGCCTGCTGGAAGCGCAGGGCTTTCGGGTGGGGATCATTGCCCAGCCGAACTGGCAGTCGAAGGACGACTTCATGAAGCTCGGCGAGCCGAACCTGTTCTTCGGTGTCGCGGCCGGCAACATGGATTCGATGATCAACCGCTACACGGCGGACAAGAAGATCCGCTCCGACGATGCCTACACCCCTGGCGGGATGGCCGGCATGCGCCCGGACCGGGCCAGCCTGGTATACAGCCAGCGCTGCAAGGAAGCCTACAAGCATGTGCCGATCGTGCTCGGTGGCATCGAGGCTTCGCTGCGCCGCATCGCCCATTACGACTACTGGCAGGACAAGGTTCGTCATTCGATTCTGATCGACGCCTGTGCCGATATCCTGCTGTTCGGCAACGCCGAGCGCGCAGTGGTCGAAGTGGCCCAGCGACTGGCCTTCGGCGAGAAGATCGAGGACATCACCGATGTGCGCGGCACCGCCTTCGTACGACGCGATACGCCCGACGGCTGGTACGAGATCGACTCCACGCGCATCGACCGTCCGGGCAAGGTCGACAAGATCATCAACCCGTACGTCAATACCCAGGACATGCAAGCCTGCGCCATCGAGCAAGCCAAGGGCGAAGTGCAGGACCCGAACGAAGCCAAGGTGGTGCAGATCCTGGAAAGCCCGCGCATGACGCGTGAAAAGACGGTCATCCGCCTGCCCTCGTTCGAAAAGGTGCGCAATGACCCGGTGCTGTATGCCCATGCCAACCGCGTGCTGCACCTGGAAACCAACCCCGGTAACGCTCGTGCGCTGGTGCAGAAGCACGGCGAAGCAGATGTCTGGTTCAACCCGCCGCCGATTCCCATGAGCACCGAGGAAATGGACTATGTGTTCGGCATGCCCTATGCACGCGTGCCGCATCCGGCCTATGGCAAGGCGCGTATCCCGGCCTACGAGATGATCCGTTTCTCGGTGAACATCATGCGTGGCTGTTTCGGTGGATGCACCTTCTGCTCGATCACCGAGCACGAAGGGCGGATCATCCAGAACCGCTCGCACGACTCGATCCTGCGCGAGATCGAAGAGATGCGCGACAAGGTGCCGGGCTTCACCGGCGTGGTGTCGGACCTCGGCGGGCCGACGGCCAACATGTACCGCATCGCGTGCAAGAGTCACGACATCGAGAAGCATTGCCGCAAGCCGTCCTGTGTGTTCCCAGGCATCTGCGAGAACCTCGATACCGACCACAGCTCGCTGATCTCGCTGTACCGCAAGGCCCGTGCGCTGCCGGGCGTAAAGAAGATCCTGATCGCCTCGGGCCTGCGTTATGACCTGGCTGTCGAATCGCCCGAGTACGTCAAGGAGCTGGTGACCCATCACGTCGGTGGCTACCTGAAGATCGCCCCGGAGCATACCGAGCGTGGTCCGCTGGACAAGATGATGAAGCCTGGCATTGGCACCTATGACCGCTTCAAGCGCATGTTCGAGAAGTTCTCGAAAGAAGCGGGCAAGGAGCAGTACCTGATTCCGTACTTCATCGCCGCGCATCCAGGCACGACCGACGAAGACATGATGAACCTGGCGCTCTGGCTCAAGGGCAACGGCTTCCGCGCCGACCAGGTGCAGGCGTTCTACCCCTCGCCCATGGCATCGGCTACCGCCATGTACCATTCGGGCAAGAACCCGCTGCGCAAGGTCACCTACAAGAGCGAAGGCGTGGAAATCGTCAAGAGCGAGGCGCAGCGACGCCTGCACAAGGCATTCCTGCGCTATCACGATCCCAAGGGTTGGCCGATGCTGCGCGAAGCCCTGGAACGCATGGGGCGAAGCGACCTGATCGGGCCGGGCAAACACCAGCTGGTCCCGCTGCACCAGCCCCAGACAGACAGCTACCAGAGCGCGCGACGCAAGAACTCGACGCCCTCGGGCAGCCACAAGGTGGGCAAGGAGCAGAAGATCCTCACTCAGCACAACGGCCTGCCGCCACGCGCCAGTGACGGCAGCAAGCCATGGGACAAGCGTGAACAGGCCAAGGCCGAGGCTTTCGCGCGCAACCAGAAGGCGGCCAAGGAACGCAAGGAGGCGACCAAGGGCGGCAAGGCTAACCGCAAGCAGCGCCAGCCAGTCCTGCCGCGCTGATCGAGGGTTGGGCCGGGACGATGTCTTGCGCAGGTTCCCCAGGCCCCTGTGGCGTTACCCTGGTAGCGCCATCGGTGCTGGTGAAGCGGCTCGCCGTCGAGGCGCCGGACCGGTCACGATAGGGCGCAGCGGCCTCGGGATCGGGTAAGCGACGGCGTCCTGAACGAGCTTGCAGGGATATTCGTATGGTTTGCCTTCCTCAACCCGGATTGGTCTGGACCCATTTCGGCGCCACTGGCGCCTCGAACCGCTCCATCGCGTCCAGCAGTTGGTCCGCCTGGTCGCCCAGCAGCAGCATGGCGCGATGCTGCGCACGGACGAAGCCTTCGTCGACGATGTGGTCGAGAAAGCTGCCGAGTTTCGTGTAGAAGCCGTTCACGTCCAGCAGCCCCAGCGGCTTGGCGTGGTAGCCCAGCTGGCCCCAGGTCCAGACTTCGAACAGCTCTTCGAGCGTGCCGAGCCCGCCAGGCAGCGCGATGAAAGCGTCGCTCAGCGCTGCCATGCGCGCCTTGCGCGCGTGCATGCCGTCCACCACCTCCAGGCGGGTCAGGCCGGCATGGCCTATCTCGGCATCCTTGAGACTTTGCGGGATGATCCCGATGACTTCGCCACCAGCAGCCAGGGCCGCATCGGCGACGATCCCCATCAGGCCGACCGCGCCACCACCGTAGACCAGGGTCAGGCCACGACGGGCAATGGCCTGGCCCAGGGCGATGGCTGCTTCGCGGTAGAGCGGATTGGCGCCAATGCTGGCGCCACAAAAGACACAGACGGAACGTACGGGCATTGTTCTTCTCCACTGAAAGGCCCGCACAGGATAAGGGTCGACACCCTTTCACTCCAGCCAAGCATCACTCAGGTCGAGCGAATTCGCACACGGCCGCGCCACTGGCGCCACAAGCGTAGGCAGCCAGCAGGCCGCGCATCAAGCTACCAAGGGACATCGCAATTACTCCTAAATGATCGATTGTTCGATGGTCCGATAAAAGTGCATGATGTGCCGCAAGATTATCTGCATGCGCCCCATAGAACACTTCAACTGCCCGACTGTGCATGCTTGACCTGGGTCAGACGGCAGTCGTTGCTTTCGGGCAGTCTTGCGATGGACAAGAAAACCCTGCCAAGGAGATTCACGATGTTCGCAAAAGCCGTTGCGGTATCCCTGCTGACGCTCGCCAGTACCTCCCTGCTCGCCGCCGAATGCGCGGTGACTGTCGACTCCACCGACCAGATGACCTATACCACCAAGGAATTCACGGTCGACAAGAGCTGCAAGGCGTTCACCGTCACGCTGACTCATTCCGGCAACCTGCCGAAGAATGTCATGGGCCACAACCTGGTCATCAGCAAGACCGCGGACATGCAGGCAATTGCCACCGAAGGCATGGGTCAGGGCCTGGACAAGGAATACCTGAAGGCGGACGATCCGCGGATCATCGCCCATACCAAGCTGATTGGCGCTGCGGAGAAGCAGGACAGCATCACGCTGGACCTGTCCAGGCTCGAAGCCGGCGGTGACTACAGCTTCTTCTGCACCTTCCCTGGCCACGTCGCGATGATGAAGGGCAAGGTCATCGTCAAGTGACCGATGGCTGTGACGAACGCGGGGCAAGCCGGTATCCCGGCTTGCCCCGCGTCGCATTTCATGGCGCGAAAGGCAGTTCGCGCTTGTGCTGGGTCTTGCGATAGGTAGCCACGATGGTGTCGAAGGCTTCCTGGCTGACCGGCTCGCCATGCAGGAAGGCGTCGATGTCGCGGTAGGTGACGCCATGGGCCAGCTCGTCCGGCTTGCCCGGCGCCAGGTCCTCGAGATCGGCGGTCGGCACTTTTTCCACCAGGGCGTCAGGCGCGCCGAGACGGCGGGCAATGGCACGTACCTGGTTCTTCACCAGACCGCTCAGAGGCGCCAGGTCACAGGCACCATCGCCGAACTTGGTGAAGAAGCCCATCACCGCCTCGGCCGCATGGTCCGTACCGATCACCAGGCCCTGGCAGGCACCAGCGATGGTGTACTGGGCGATCATGCGCATGCGCGCCTTGACGTTGCCGGTCACGAAATCGACCAGGCCCGGCGAGCCATCGGCAAGTACCTTGGTCTCGGCCACCAGGCCCTTGACCGCCGGCGCGATGTCGATCGTCTGGACCTCGTCGGCCTTGATCACATCCAGGCAGGCCTGGGCATCCTTTTCGTCATGCTGCACATGGTAGGGCAGGCGCACCCCGATGAAACGATAGGCCGCGTCGCCGGTTTCGTCGCGCAGTTCGTTGATCGCGCGCTGGGCCAGCAGCGCGGCGGCCAGCGAGTCGACGCCGCCGCTGATCCCCAGCACCAGTGTCTTGAGCCTGGCATCGGCCAGGCGCTGCTTGATGAACGTCACCCGTCGGGCGATCTCGCGATCGAGGGCGGCGTCGTCGGCGAACGGGGGCTGCACCTTCAGTTGCTGGGCAATTTCGCGCTGGACGGCTTGCATGGGCTACTCCTTGTTGGGGACTTTGAACACATGACGCAGGTAGGTGACGAAGTTCGCGTCGCGGCACTGGGTCTTGGCCGCCTCGTCGGAAATCTTCGCCACGGGCGACCCGTTGCAGTCGGTCATCTTGAGTACGATGCTCATGGGCGCCACACCCGGGATATCGCAGGTCAGGTTGGTGCCGATGCCGAAGCTGACATTGATACGACCACGCAACGCACGGAAGATCGCCAGGGATCGCGGCAAGTTCAGGCCATCGGAAAAGACCAGGGT
This sequence comes from Pseudomonas fulva, assembly GCF_015680705.1. Taxonomy (GTDB): domain Bacteria; phylum Pseudomonadota; class Gammaproteobacteria; order Pseudomonadales; family Pseudomonadaceae; genus Aquipseudomonas; species Aquipseudomonas fulva_C. The sequence goes on from NZ_JADNYP010000003.1 coordinate 257,693, forward strand.
CTTGGTCATCGGGTCGATGCCGAGCTTGCGGTAATGGGCGATGGCCTTCTCGGCCCAGGCGACCGGATCGCCCGAGTCATGGCGCAGGCCGTCGAACAGCTTGGCGAAGTACAGGTCGAAGTCGCCGAGGAAGGCGTCCATGGTGATGCAATCGGTCAGGGCGATGCCGAGCAGGCCACGGTATTCGCGAACCCAGCAGTCCAGTGCGGCGATCTGGCTGTCGATCAGCCGTGGCCCCAATTGCTGGTGCGCCATGATCCATTCATGGGCCATGGTGCCCAATGGCTTGATGTCGAGCTTCCAAGCCAGGTCGACGTTGCTGGTGCCGACGAAGCGCGCCGGGAAATCATCGCGCAGCACGGTCACTATCTCTTCCTGCACCCGGCTGGAGAAACGCCGACGGGTGCCGAAATCGGCGACCTGCAGGGCATCGAGCTCTTCGTCGCTGGCGTTGGCGCGCAGCCATTCGAACTTGCGATACAGCTGCTCGCGGGCTTCGCTCAGGCGCATGGCCGGATGCAGGTGACGGTTGCGCACTTCGCTGATGATCGCCAGCAGCGGCACCTCGAACAGGATCACATGGAGCCACGGGCCGCGCAGGCGCAGGAACAGCTGGTCGTTCTCGATACCGATGCGCACATAGCGCAGGTTGAAGCGGAACAGGCCGAGAAAGCGCAGGAAGTCCGGCTTGAGGAAACTGATTCGCTCGAGAAACGGCAACTGTCCGTCATCCAGGGTGAGTTCGCCGAGCAGCTCGAGCTGATGGCGGATGTCGCCCAGGTATGGACGCAAGTCCTCGCCATTGCGGCAACGGAATTCCCACTCGACGTCGGCATCGGGGTAGTTGTGCAGGACGGCCTGCATCATGGTCAGCTTGTAGAAGTCGGTGTCGAGCAGGTTATGCACGATGCGCTCGGCAAATGCGCTCTCGCTCATTGAGGGGCTCCAAGGTCGGCGGCGCTAGGCGATGGGCACGAGCGCGCGGTAGTTGCAGACATTGTGCCAGCCTTTTGCGCCACGATGAGCAAAAAACCCCGATCAGTCGGTTGGCCCGCGCCTTTGATGTCGTCGCTGCGGTAGCTGCAGAAACCCTGCCGCTTTTCCGGGCAGCAGCTAGCCTTGAAACAGTGCCTTGCGTAGCAGGCGTGCACTGGCGATGTGCATATCGGTGACGTTGGCCGTTACACGCCTGCGCAATGATGGCACTACCCAGGTTGCAATGATGGCTTCCAGTGGTTGCGCCCTCAGCGGAACGGGAGTTGCGCCAGTCGCGAAGCCATCGGTCGCAAGCGTGGTGGCACGCAGTTGCCTGGCAGCCGAGAGCCTTGGCTGAAAAGTGTTTTCCCGGAAGACAAAACGAATGGCACGCCGCTTGCTCACAGCTGATCGCTCGATGTTGTAGTGCCTACCAAAAAAAAATCTAGGAGCACCACCTCATGTCGCAGACGTTCTACAAGAAAGGTTTTTTGGCCATTGCCGTCGCTTCGGCATTGGGTCTCTCTTCATACGTGCAAGCCGACCTGAAGATCGGCGTGGCGGGGCCCATGACCGGGGCCAACGCAGCGTTCGGCGAGCAATACATGAAAGGTGCCCAGGCCGCGGCGGACAAGATCAACGCGGCCGGAGGCGTCAATGGGGAAAAGATCGTCTTGGTCAGAGGCGACGATGCCTGCGAGCCCAAGCAGGCCGTGGCCGTGGCCAACCGGCTGGTGGACCAGGACAAGGTGGCCGGCGTGGTCGGCCACTTCTGTTCCTCCTCGACCATCCCGGCATCCGAGGTGTATGACGAGGCCGGGGTGATCGCCATCACGCCTGGCTCGACCAACCCGCAGGTGACCGAACGCGGGCTCACCGGCATGTTCCGCATGTGCGGCCGCGACGACCAGCAAGGGATCGTCGCTGGCAACTACATCGTCGACGTGCTCAAGGGCAAGAAGGTGGTGGTGCTGCATGACAAGGATACCTACGGCCAGGGCCTGGCCGATGCGACCAAGGCGCAACTGGAAAAACGTGGCGTCAAGCCGGTGCTCTACGAGGGCCTGACCCGTGGCGAAAAGGACTTCAGTGCGGTAGTGACCAAGATTCGCGCCGCCGGTGCCGACGTCGTGTACTTCGGCGGCCTGCATCCCGAAGCCGGCCCCCTGGTCCGGCAGTTGCGCGAGCAGGGCCTCAAGGACGTGCCGTTCATGTCCGATGACGGCATCGTCACCGACGAACTGGTGGCGACCGCCGGCGGTGCCCAGTACACCAACGGCGTGTACATGACCTTCGGTGCCGACCCGCGCCTGCTGCCCGACAGCAAGGCGGTGGTCGAGGAGTTCCGCAAGGGCGGTACCGAACCGGAAGGCTACACGCTCTATGCCTACGCCTCGATCCAGGCATTGGCCGCCGCGTTCAACGGTGCCAAGTCCAACAAGGGCGAGGATGCCGCCGAGTGGCTCAAGGCCAACCCGGTCAAGACCGTCATGGGCGAGAAGAAGTGGGACCACAAAGGCGACCTGACCGTCTCGGACTACGTGGTCTACCAGTGGGACGCCAACGGCAAGTATCACCAGCTGGAAAAACAACAATAACGACGCCAGCCGGCCCGGACAGCGCTCCGGGCCGGGCTCGACGGTACCCGTCTTCATTCGTGGATCTGCACGGTTCCGCGCTGCATGGGCGCGTCATTCCAGCCCCTGCGCGGTTGGCGCTGGTGCGGTCTCAATCAGGTGAGATTGCGTTATGGATGGTATTTTCCTTCAGCAACTGGTCAATGGGCTGACCCTCGGGTCGGTCTATGGCTTGATCGCCATCGGCTACACAATGGTCTATGGCATCATCGGCATGATCAACTTCGCGCACGGCGAGGTGTACATGATCTCCGCTTACCTGGCGGCGATCAGCCTGGCATTGCTGGCCTGGTTCGGCATCGAGTCCTTTCCGCTGCTGATGCTCGGCACGCTGTTGTTCACTATCGTGGTCACTGGTGTCTATGGCTTCACCATCGAGCGCATCGCCTACAAGCCGTTGCGCAACTCCACCCGCCTGGCGCCGCTGATCAGCGCCATCGGCATCTCGCTGATCCTGCAGAACTATGCGCAGATCAGCCAGGGCGCCCGCCAGCAAGGCGTGCCGACCCTGCTCGAAGGCGCCTGGCGCGTCGAGGTCGGCACCGGCTTCGTGCAGTTGACCTATACCAAGATCTTCATCCTCGTCGCCGCTTTCGTCGGCATGGGCCTGCTCACCTACGTGATCAAGTACACCAAGCTTGGCCGCATGTGCCGTGCCACCCAGCAGGATCGCAAGATGGCCTCGATCCTGGGCATCAACACCGATCGGGTGATTTCCTACGTGTTCGTCATCGGCGCGGTGATGGCGGCGCTGGCCGGCGTGCTGATCACCATGAACTACGGCACCTTCGATTTCTATGCCGGCTTCATCATCGGCATCAAGGCGTTCACCGCGGCGGTGCTGGGCGGTATCGGCTCGCTGCCGGGCGCCATGCTCGGCGGCATCGTGCTGGGCATATCGGAGTCGCTGTTCTCCGGCCTGATCAATTCCGACTACAAGGATGTGTTCAGCTTCTCGCTGCTGGTGCTGATCCTCATCTTCCGTCCCCAAGGCCTGCTGGGCCGCCCGCTCGTGGCTAAGGTGTGAACATGTCCGCTGCCAATCCTGTTTCCTCTGGTATCGATGTCAAACGCAGCCTGGTCGAGACCCTCGTCGCCGGGTTGCTGGCACTGATCGTCTTCGGCCCGGTGGTCGGCGTAGTGCTCGACGGCTACAGCTTCAACGCCGAGCCGACACGCGTGGCCTGGCTGGTCGGCGGGGTGATGGCGGGGCGCCTGCTGCTCAGCCTGTATCTGCAGAGCGCTACCGGTCAGCGGGTGCTCCAGGGCTTCGAAAGCGGTGGCTCCGGCGTGCATGTGCTGGAGCCGGGCTACAAGTCGCGGCTGCGCTGGATCATCCCCGCACTGATCGTGATTGCCGTGGTGTTTCCCTTCTTCGCCAACAAGTACCTGCTCACCGTGGTGATCCTCGGGCTGATCTACGTGCTGCTCGGCCTGGGACTCAATATCGTGGTGGGCCTGGCCGGGTTGCTTGACCTGGGTTACGTGGCCTTCTACGCCATCGGTGCCTACGGCCTGGCGCTGGGCTACCAGTACCTGGGGCTGGGCTTCTGGAGCGTGCTGCCGCTGGCCGCCATCGCCGCGGCGCTGGCAGGCTGCATCCTCGGCTTCCCGGTGCTGCGCATGCATGGCGACTACCTGGCGATCGTGACCCTGGGCTTTGGCGAGATCATCCGTCTGGTGCTCAACAACTGGCTATCGTTCACTGGTGGCCCCAACGGCATGCCGGCACCTTCGCCGACTTTTCTCGGCCTGGAGTTCGGCCGCAGGGCCAAGGATGGCGGGGTGCCGTTCCACGAGTTCTTCGGCATCGCCTACAACCCCAACCTGAAATTCCTGTTCATCTATATCGTGCTGTTCCTGGTGGTACTGGCGGTGCTGTACATCAAGCACCGGCTGACCCGCATGCCGGTGGGACGCGCCTGGGAAGCGCTGCGCGAAGACGAGATCGCCTGTCGTTCCATGGGCCTCAACCACGTGCTGGTCAAGCTCTCGGCGTTCACCCTGGGAGCGTCCACGGCGGGCCTTGCGGGCGTGTTCTTCGCCACCTACCAGGGCTTCGTCAACCCGTCGTCCTTCACCTTCTTCGAGTCGGCGCTGATCCTGGCCATCGTCGTGCTGGGTGGCATGGGGTCGACGGTGGGCGTGGTGATCGCCGCCTTCGTCCTGACCGTCGCGCCGGAACTGCTGCGCAGCTTCTCGGAATACCGGGTGCTGCTGTTCGGCGTATTGATGGTGTTGATGATGATCTGGCGACCACGCGGACTGATCCGCATCAGCCGCACCGGTGTCGAGCTACGCAAGGGGGTGGCGCCATGAGCGATGAAATCATTCTGTCGGTGGATAACCTGATGATGCAGTTCGGCGGCATCAAGGCCCTGAGCGATGTCAGCCTGAAGGTGCGACGCAACCAGATCTTCGCCTTGATCGGCCCCAATGGCGCTGGCAAGACCACCGTGTTCAACTGCCTGACCGGCTTCTACAAGGCCAGCGGCGGACGCATCGAACTGAACCTGCGCGGCGGCCGGACCGATGTCATCCAGCTGCTGGGCGAACGCTTCCAGCCAGCGGACTTCCTCTCGCCAGCGCGCTTTGCCGAGCGGGTGTACTACAAGATGTTCGGTGGAACCCATCTGGTCAATCGTGCCGGACTGGCCCGAACCTTCCAGAACATTCGCCTGTTCCGGGAAATGTCGGTCGTGGAAAACCTGCTGGTGGCCCAGCACATGTGGGTCAACCGTAACCTGCTGGCCGGCGTGCTCAATACCCGGGCCTACCGCCAGGCCGAGAGCGATGCGCTGGACCATGCATTCTACTGGCTGGAAGTGGTCGACCTGGTGAGTTGCGCCAACCGCTTGGCCGGCGAACTCTCCTACGGACAGCAACGGCGCCTGGAAATTGCCCGTGCCATGTGTACGCGCCCTGGCATCATCTGCCTGGACGAGCCGGCGGCCGGCCTCAACCCGCAGGAAACCGAAGCCCTGAGCCGGATGATCCGCGTGCTGCGCGACGAGCACGACATCACCGTGGTGCTGATCGAACATGACATGGGCATGGTCATGAGCATCTCCGATCATATCGTCGTGCTCGATCACGGCACCGTGATCGCCGAAGGCCCGCCACAGGACATCCGTAACAACCCGACGGTGATCGCTGCCTATCTGGGCGCCGATGAAGAGGAACTGGCATGAGTGGACCGATTCTGGAACTGCGTGACCTGGACGTGTTCTACGGCCCGATCCAGGCCCTGCGCAAGGTATCGCTGCATATCGACGAGGGCGAGACGGTGAGCCTGATCGGTGCCAACGGCGCCGGCAAGTCGACCCTGCTGATGTCCATCTTCGGCCAGCCGCGCGCCGCGTCCGGCCAGGTCGTCTATCGCGGCATCGACATCACCCGCAAGTCGTCCCACTACATCGCCTCCAATGGCATCGCCCAGTCGCCGGAAGGGCGACGAGTCTTCCCGGACATGACGGTGGAAGAGAACCTGATGATGGGTACCATCCCCATCGGCGACAAGTACGCCAACGAGGACATGCAACGCATGTACGAGCTGTTCCCGCGCCTTAAGGAGCGGCGCAACCAACGGGCAATGACCATGTCCGGAGGCGAACAGCAGATGCTGGCCATCGCCCGTGCGCTGATGAGTCGGCCTCGCCTGCTGCTGCTCGACGAACCTTCGCTGGGGCTGGCGCCGATCGTGGTCAAGCAGATCTTCGCCACCTTGCGCGAACTGGCCAGCACTGGCATGACCATCTTCCTGGTCGAGCAGAACGCCAACCATGCACTGAAGCTGTCGGACCGGGCCTATGTCATGGTCAACGGACAGATCCGCATGAGCGGTACCGGGGAGCAGCTGTTGGCCAATGAAGAGGTGCGCAACGCTTACCTGGGTGGACACTGAAAGAGTGTGTCCAGTCTGGGCATCGGGCAATCATCGGCTGGCCGGCTTGTCTGCGGCCCGTTCCGGTTGCACGGAGGCGCTCCTCGGCATGTGGACAACCTGTCGCACCCTAGCGCTGTGGCGTGCCTTGCGACTCGGGCCAGCGGACGTTTTTCCACAGCCAGCGATTGTCCACGGTTCGTGTGGAGCCGGCTGTGGAAAACATGGTGGTATGTCGCTGGAGCCTTCTAGAACAAAGGCCTGCGCGTGTTTGTTGGTTTTTTGATCGATTGGATACGGGAGCGTCTTGCAGGGCCTTGTCGGTACCTGACAAGGCCTTGGCTCGTGCTTGCACAAGCTGTGGACAAGTCTGTGGGCAAGCCTTGGAAAGAATGCTGTAGGCAGCATGGTTGGCAGCGTTGGGCCATCATCCTGTGGTGATGCATAAGGCGATCTAGATGCCAGGGAAATAACAGGTCGGAAAGTTTCCCCCAATCCATGGGGAAAGCCTTGTGGATAAGATGCGTATATCCCCTGGGATGCCCGTACCGGCAGGGCCTCCAAGGGATTGATCAAATTTTGTACAGATTGGCAAGCCACTTGCTGGCAACCTGAACGGCAGGCATGCTGCAACGCCTGCCGCAGATATCCACAGCAAGGAGAAGAGCATGAAGCCCACCATTTTCATCACTGGCGCCACGTCCGGTTTTGGCGAGGCGACCGCCCGCCGCTTCGCCGAGGCTGGCTGGTCGCTGGTCATCACAGGTCGCCGCAGGGAGCGCCTTGATGCGTTGCGCGAGGAACTGTCGGCCAAGGCCGAGGTGCATGCGCTGGTCGTCGACGTGCGTGACCGCCAGGCCATGGAGCAGGCGATCGCCCAACTGCCACCGGCATTCGCCAAGCTTCGCGCATTGGTCAACAACGCCGGGCTAGCGCTGGGTGTCGAGCCGGCGCAGGCGTGCAGCCTGGATGACTGGGAAACCATGGTAGACACCAACATCAAGGGCCTGATGTACACCACCCGCCTGCTGCTGCCGCGCCTGATCGCCCATGGGCGCGGCGCAAGCATCCTCAACGTCGGGTCGGTGGCGGGCAACTATCCCTATCCAGGCAGCAACGTGTACGGCGGTACCAAAGCCTTCGTCGGCCAGTTCTCGCTGAGCTTGCGCTGTGACCTGCGTGGGACGGGCGTGCGGGTCAGCAACATCGAGCCTGGCCTGTGCGAAAGCGAGTTCTCGCTGGTCCGTTTCGGCGGGGACCAGGACCGCTATGACGCCACTTATGCCGGCGCCGAGCCGATCCAGCCCCAGGATATCGCCGAAACCATCTTCTGGATGATCAACCAGCCGGCGCACGTCAATATCAACAGCCTCGAGCTGATGCCGGTGAGCCAGGACTGGGCCGGGTTCGCCATCGATCGCTCGGCAAAACGCTGAGTATCGGGCCAGGGTCCGGATCAGCGCTGCACGGATCCGAATCCCCGGTTCCTTGCCTGCTGGCCGAGGTTCGTACAGCAAGTGGCGAGCGGCGATCCAACAGGCAAGCTAGGTTCACGAGTTGCCAGTGAGCATTTCGAGCCTGTGTTCAACGCGACAGGATCGTCGTGCAGGCACGCGTTGCAAGAAGCCTGAGTTGCGCTGCTAATCGGCTTTGGCACGATGCAGGTAGGTATCGTTTTCCTTCATCACGGCCAGCTGCTGCAATACATCGTTGATGGCATCGTGCAGACCGATATCCTTGCTGTTGGCTTTTTTGTTCAGGATGCGTTGCAGGCTCAACAGGTAGTCGAGCCGAGCTTGGGAGAGGTCCTTGAGCTTGTTGCCGCTGATCCTGCTTTTCACGCGTGTGATTTCTTGTTCAAGCCAGGTACCGAATGCCGGTTCAATGCCCATGATCGCGTCCCCGTCGATGAATGACAGGGCGACACTAGCATCGACAGCAGAGCGTGAAAAACTGGCAGAAATACCAGGTCGGGCCAGGACCTCGGCCCGATTGGCCGACCGTCATCGAGCGCAAGCGCCTGGTCAAGCGCCCTCCAGCCGACGCAGTCCTTCCAGGCAGGTTGCCAGGTGGTATGGCGTGGTCGACGGCATGTCCGGACGGCTGAGCTTGCCATTGGCATCGAGACATTCATGCCAGCCGGCCGGCTGCAGGAAGCGTGCCTGCAACGCCTGTAGCTGGCGAGACAGCTTGGCCTGGCTGTCAGGACGCAGCGCCAGGGCGCGCACGTACTCGGCCTGTGCCCAGATACGCTGGCTGGCATCGAGGACCTTGTCGTCCGTGTCGAGCATCGCCAATACCGCCGCGTCTCTCACGCCTGTCTGCTCGGCATGTTCGAAGCCGCGGGCGATCGAGGCATGCAGCGAAGTGCCACGCAGCAATGGCGACGTGTCGAGCAGGAAGAACCACTCGAACTGATGCCCCGGCTCGAACCAGTTGCCAGCGGTACCACGCGGCTTTTCGAGCATCACGCCGGAGCGCGGATCGACGAAGTGTCGCTGCAAGGCTTCGCACAACTGCAGCAGAGCGCGTTCCACATTCCGCTCCGGACGCACCGCGAGCGTTTGCAGCAACGCCTCGGCCAGGTGCATCTGGGGATTTTGCAGCGGGCCACTGGCCAGGTCCGACCAGTCCTCGGCGAGGCTGGCTTCGTACAGGCCATCCGCCCTGGCGAAGCGCCGTGCGACGATGCCCAGGGCGGTGTCGAGAGTCGATTCGACCAGCCGCTCCTGAACCTTGCCCCAGTAGTGCGCGCAGGCGAAGACGATGAAGGCGTGGGTGTAGAGATCCTTGCGCCGATCGAGCGGCCTGCCCTGGGCATCGATGCTGTAGAACCAGCCACCCTGCCGCTGGTCATGGAAGTGCTGGCCCAGTGAGCGGAACAAGGCCGCGGCACGTTCGGCCGCGCCCGGCTCACCGATGCGGCTGCTGAACAGATAGAGCTGCCGGGCACAGGCCATGGCGCGATAGCGCTGTACTGGCAAGGGCTTGTGCTGCTCGTCCAGCGCCTCATAGGGCAACGCCATTTCGGCGTTCCAGCCGGGTCCTTGCCAGAGTGGCACGATAGTATCGGAGAAATGCCGGGCGAATCGGGCAAGCTGGGATATGACGTCGGGCTGGAGGGCGGGCATGGGACGCTCGTTGCGGTCGGGCAGGGCGTCATGGTAGCAGAATCACTGGCCTGGCCGCTTCAGCCAGGCGTACCGAGCCCCTGCCAGTGGCGCGCGCCAACGAAGATGAAGCGCAGTTGCTGGATGATCTTGTCCTGTGCGCTCAAGGGTTGAGGGCTGGTGGCGTCCGGGCTGTCGATCAGTTCCGGCAACGTTGCGAACACGGTTTTCACCACCAGGTCGGCCATGACGGCCAAGGCCGTCTGATCCAGATGCTGCCAGCGCGGCATGCGCGCCAGGTCGGTGGCCAGGTCGGAACTGATGTCGTGACGCAGGCGAGCGATGGCCTGGCGGACGGCCTGCGATCCCCCGTACTGCTCGCGTGCCAGGAACAGGAACTGGGCGCGGTTCGCGGCGACCACATCGAGGAAGATCCGCACCGAGGCATCGGTGATACCGCCAAGCTCCAGTTCGTTCTGACGTACCAGGCGAATGGTCTGCCGAAAGGTCGCATCGACTTCATTGACCAGGGCCAGGCCGAGGGCGTCCATGTCCGGGAAGTGTCGGTAGAAACCGGTCGGCACGATGCCTGCCAGCCGGGCCACTTCACGCAGGCTGATGCTGCCGAAACCGCGGCCGCTTTCCATAAGCTGGCACGCCGCATCGAGAAGGGCCTGGCGAGTCTGAAGCTTCTGTTCGGCGCGCGGCAGCATGGTTGCAACGTTGTGAGAGGACGGAGTTCGCACTCTAGATAAAAAGACGAAGCACGGTCAATGCGCTGCAGCCGCCGCGGGGCCAGCTTGCACGGCCTGCCGGTTCATCCGACATGGCCCGTCTGGTTCAGGCGATCGGCTCCACCTTCGGCGACCCGGTCGTTGCGCTGGTTCAGGCGATCGGCTCCGCCTTCGGCGACCCGGTCGTTGCGCTGGTTCAGGCGATCGGCTCCGCCTTCGGCGACTCGGTCGTTGCGCTCGATCAGGCGGTCCGCGCCACCTTCTGCGAGCGTGTCCAGTGGCAGGAAACGTTCGAGACGGTCAGGATGGGACTCAGCCGCCAGTTGTTGTTCGTCGGCGGGCATGGCCAAGGCATTGGCAGCCAGAACGGAGAAGGAAAGGCCAAGCAGCAGTGGGAATTTCATGATATCGGCGCTCCTCTGGAGGGCTTTGCAATAGGGACGAAGCCAATGCTACTCGCGCCTGGTCGATTCAGAAGTGCATATGAGTGATGGTGAAAATCGACGCTGTCGATGTTCATCGCAAGGGCTCTGGAACAAGGTTCTGCGCGAAATGAAAGCAAATGGCCAGGTAGCGCCCGGTGGCTTGGCCCGGTGATTTGTCCAGCGCAAATGCCACTGTCGTGACCCCTTGGATAAAACCTGGCGGGTTTTCATCAGTCCGAGGTATTACCGCACTCGTTTGCCGCCACCGTTTTCGTTGTCATCAGGAGATTCCCGCAATGACGCGCCCCGCCAGAATCGCTACCTGGATCCTTGCCAGCATCGCCACATTGCTGTTGATCCTGGTGGTGGTCATCGCCACCTTCGACTGGAATCGGATCAAGCCTCTGCTCAATGAGAAGGTCTCCGAAGCGCTCCACCGCCCCTTCGCCATCAACGGCAACCTTGCCGTGCGCTGGCAGCGCGAGCCGGAGGAAGGCGGCTGGCGTGCCTGGGTGCCGTGGCCACGCTTCATTGCCGAAGACCTGACACTGGGCAACCCCGAATGGCTCAAGGAGCCGCGCATGGTCGGTCTGCAGCGGGTGGAGTTCCGCCTCTCGCCACTGCCGCTGCTGTTCCGGCAGATCGTCATTCCACGCATCGACCTGACGCGTCCTGACGCCAGCCTGACCCGTCTGGCCGATGGCCGGGCCAACTGGACCTTCGACTTCGGACCCAAGGATGAGAATGCCGAGCCGTCCAGCTGGGAACTGGACATCGGCTCGATCGGGTTCGACCAGGGCAACGTCAGCTTCGAGGACCAGACGCTCAAGGCCAGCATGAAGGTGCAGATCGACCCGCTGGGCAAGCCGATCCCCTTCGGCGACATCGTCGGCAAGGCGACCGCGCAGAAGACCGGCGGCGCCCAGGACTACGCCTTCGGTCTCAAGGCCGAAGGGCGCTACAAAGGCCAGCCGGTATCGGGCACCGGCAAGATCGGTGGGCTGCTGGCCTTGCGCGACGCCGAGCAGCCATTCCCACTGCAAGCCGATGTACGTATCGCCGACACCCATGTGGTGCTCGCCGGCACCTTGGTCGATCCACTCAACCTCGGCGCGCTGGACTTGCGCCTGCGTCTTTCCGGCAACAGCCTGGGCAATCTCTATCCGTTGACCGGCGTGACCTTGCCCGATACCCCGGCGTACTCCACCGACGGTCATCTGACCGCCAACCTGCAGGCCAAGGAAGGCCCCAGGTTCCGCTACGAGCAGTTCAACGGCAAGATCGGCAACAGCGATATCCATGGGGACCTGGGCTTCGTCTCCAGCCAGCCCCGCTCGAAGCTGACCGGCAAGCTGCTGTCGAACCAGCTGCTGTTCGATGATCTGGCGCCATTGATCGGTGCCGACTCCAATGCCGAGCAGAAAGCCCGTGGTGGCGCCAGCAAGCAGCCGGCCGACAAGGTATTGCCGGTCGAAGAGTTCCGGACCGACCGCTGGCGAGCCATGGATGCCGACGTCACCTTTACCGGCAAGCGTATCGTGCACAGTGAACAGCTGCCGTTCAACGACCTGTCGGCCCATGTCATCCTCGACGATGGCCTACTGCGCCTGGAGCCGCTGCGCTTCGGCGTGGCCGGTGGCAACCTGGATTCGCGTATCCGCCTGGATGGGCGCAGCACGCCGTTGCAAGGCCGTGCGCAGCTGACCGCGCGGGGTTTCAAGCTCAAGCAGCTGTTCCCCGGCTTCGCCCCTATGCAGACCAGCTTTGGCGAGCTCAACGGTGATGCCGACCTGAGCGGCCGTGGCAATTCGGTAGCGGCGCTGTTGGGGAGCTCCAGCGGTGATCTGCGCCTGTTGGTCAACGATGGCGCCATCAGCCGCAGCCTGATGGAAATCGCCGGGCTCAATGTTGGCAACTACGTCGTCGACAAGCTGTTCGGCGACGAGGAGGTGAAGATCAACTGCGCGGCGGCCGATGTCGGAATCAAGGACGGGCTGGCCAAGACCCGCCTGTTCGTCTTCGACACGGAAAACGCCATCATCTATATCGATGGCACCGCCAATTTCGCCAGCGAGCGGCTGGACTTGAAGATCAGCCCTGAGTCCAAGGGGCTGCGGCTGTTCTCGCTGCGCTCGCCTCTGTATGTCCGGGGCTCGTTCGCCAATCCGAGCGCCGGGGTGCAGGCGGTGCCGCTGGCGCTGCGTGGTGCCGGCATGGTTGCCCTCGGTGTGACGGTCGGCCCCGCGGCTGGCCTGCTGGCGCTGATCGCCCCTGGCGACGACGTGCCGGACCAGTGCAAGCCACTGCTGCAGAAGATGAAGGCTGGCCAGGCGCCCAAGGCTGTGAATTCGAAGCAATAGGTTTCTTCGAAAGGTCACCAAGTGGCGACCAGGCAAGTAAAACAGGCGAACAAGCGCAGTTCGCGAGGTGTGAATGTGCATTGCGAGCCTGCTTTCAACGTAGCAGGAGCGTCGCGCCGGCACTGTTCGTACGGCAAAAGCACATCGGCCCCAGGGCGCGTCACCCTGGGGCCGATGCATGACTGACCGGGGCCAAGCCCGGCCAGGTTCAGAGGTCGTTGAGAATGTCCGCCATGTCGTCGGCATGCTCTTCTTCCTGGGCGAGGATGTCCTCGAAGATCCGTCGGGTGGTCGGATCTTTCTCGCCGATGTACTGGATGATCTCGCGATAGCTGTCGATGGCGATGCGTTCAGCGACCAGGTCCTCGAGGACCATCTCCTTGAGCGTGCTGCCGGCGACGTACTGGGCATGCGAGTTGCGACTCAGGTTGTCCGGGTTGAAGTCGGGCTCCCCACCCAGCTGCACGATACGTTCGGCCAGCCGGTCGGCATGCTCGGCTTCCTGATTGGCATGCTCGAGGAACTCGTCGGCGGCGACGCTGGCCTTGATGCCGCTGGCCATGAAGTAGTGGCGCTTGTAGCGCAGGGTGCAGACCAGCTCCGTGGCCAGCGCCTCATTGAGCAGACGCAGGATTTCCTGGCGGTCGGCATTGTAGCCCTCGGTCACGGCGCCCTGTTCGACGTGCTGGCGGGCACGTTGGCGCAGGACGTTCACGTCGGTCAGTTCGATGCTGCTCATCGGTTATCTCCAGGCAATTCAGGTAAGGTGTTCACGGTTCGCGGGTTCAGGCGCCCGGTACCGCCTTGCGGTCTTCTTCACGTTGCTTGCAGGTCTTGAAGCCCTTGGCATCGACGTGACCGGTGGCATCGAAGCGCACGTAGTACGGCTGCTGATGACCTTCGCGGTTGAGGATGTAGTCATTGCAGGTGCCACCATTGGGCAGGTCCGTGACAGTGGAAGGGCTGCCGCCGATGGCGATCACCTTCTGCATGGTCATGCCGTTCTCGACCTGCTTGACCAGCGGCTGGTCGCGATAGGTGACATGGTCCACGGGGTTTTCCGGATGACTGCCGCAGGCGGCCAGGGTGGCGCTTGCCAGGAGAATTGCCAGGGTCTGCTTGTACATGGTGTCGTTCCTCGCTCGGATGCTGTTCTGCTTGGAGCCGCGCCGCGCTTGGGGAGTTCGATTGCGAACGCCGCTTGTCGGCGCGCAGGTCGGCGAAGAACAGGAGCAAGCATGAGTCAGGAACTGGCCACGCGATATCCACTGGTGCTGGTGCCGGGCATGTTCGGGTTCGTCCGGCTGGTCTTCTATCCGTACTGGTACGGCATCCCTGCGGCATTACGCCAGGGCGGCGCCCAGGTGTTCCCGGTGCAGGTCTCGCCGCTGCACGGTACCCAGGTACGAGGCGAGCAACTGCTGGCGATCATCGAGGACATCTGCCAGCGTACCGGCGCCGCCAAGGTCAATCTGCTCGGCCACAGCCAGGGCGCCCTCGACGCACGCCATGCCGCGGCCCGGCGACCAGACCGGGTCGCCTCGGTGACCTCCATCGCCGGTCCCAACCAGGGTTCGGAGCTGGCTGACTGGCTCGAGCGCAAGGCACCCGACGGCTCGCCCCAAGGCAGGCTGCTCAAGGTCCTGCTAGAGGGCATCGCAGCCTTGCTGGTCTGGCTGGAAACCGACTGGCGCCGCCATCCCCTGCCCATCGATGCGCAGGCGGCGCACCAGGCGCTGACCAGCGCCGGGGTCGCCTCGTTCAACCAGGCGTGCCCCCAAGGACTGCCTTTGGCCTGGGGCGCCGAGGGGCCGGGGCTGGTCGATGGGGTGCGCTACTATTGCTGGTCGGGTACCTTGCAACCAGGCCTGACCGACCAGGGACGCAATCGCCTGGATGGCAGCCATCGCTTCTGCCGCCTGTGTGCCCGCAGCTTCGTGCGCGAGCGGGGCCAGTGCGATGGCATGGTCGGTCGCTACAGTTCTCACCTGGGCCAGGTGATCGGCGATGACTATCCGCTCGATCATCTGGATATCGTCAACCAGTCGCTGGGCGCGGTGGGCAAGGGGGTCGACCCCGTGCGCCTGTTCATCGAGCACGCTGCCAGGCTCAAGGCCGCCGGGCTGTAGGCTCATGACAGGGTCGTGTCACTATGCCTGCAGGTCGAAGGCTGGCAGACTGCAAGCTTTCCCGCAGTCCGTCGTCGAGGTTGTATGACGTTCACCCCACGCCAGGTCATCCTGGCCAGCTGGATCATCGTCTTTGCCGGCCTACTGTTGGCCTTGCCCCTGAAGTTGCTGCCGAGCCTGCTGGCCGGTCTGCTGGTCTTCGAGCTGGTGAACATGCTCACCCCGAGGCTGCAACCGTTGCTCGCCGGCCAGCGTGCCCGCTGGCTGGCGGTGGCCCTGCTTGGCACCTTGGTGGTGACGACCTTGAGCCTGTTGTTTGCCGGCGCGATCAGCTTTCTGCTACACGAGGCGGAAAACCCAGGCGCTTCGCTCGATCGCTTCATGCTGGTGGTCGATCGCGCCCGTAGCCAGTTGCCACCGTTCATCGACAGCTACCTGCCAGCCAGCGCGGCCGAGTTCCGCACCGCCATCGGCGAGTGGCTCAAGAGCCACCTCGGCGAGCTGCAATGGCTGGGCAAGGGCGCGGCGCACATGTTCGTCACCCTGCTGATCGGCATGATCCTTGGCGCCATCGTCGCGCTGCAGCGCATTCCCGATGTCTCGCGACGCAAGCCACTGGCCGCCGCCCTGTTCGAACGCCTGAACCTGCTGGTCCAGGCCTTTCGCAACATCGTCTTCGCGCAGATCAAGATCTCCCTGCTCAACACCGCCTTCACCGGGATCTTCCTGGCGCTGGTGCTGCCGCTGTTCGGCATCCACCTGCCGCTGACCAAGACGCTGATCGTGTTGACCTTCCTGCTCGGGCTGCTGCCGGTGATCGGCAACCTGATGTCCAACACGCTGATCACCATCGTCGGCCTGTCGCTGTCGATCTGGGTAGCGGTTGCGGCCCTGGGCTACCTGATCGTCATCCACAAGGTCGAGTACTTCCTCAATGCTCGAATCGTCGGCGGGCAGATCAGTGCCAAGTCCTGGGAGCTGCTCCTGGCGATGCTGGTATTCGAGGCCGCGTTCGGCCTGCCCGGCGTGGTGGCCGGGCCGATCTACTATGCCTACCTCAAGAGCGAGCTGCGGCGCGCCGAACTGGTCTGAGGGGGAGCAAACTGCAAGCGGCAAGCTGCAAGCAGATTGCGCCATCTGCAAGAGCGGCGCGATCCGCTTGCCGCTTGCCGTCTCAGCCGTAGCGCTTGCGAGCCTCGATGGCCAGGCCGCTGCCGATGCTGCCGAACCGGTTGCCCTCGACGTGACGGGCATTGGGCAGCATGGCCGCGATGCTCTGGCGCAGGGCCGGAATGCCGCTCGATCCGCCGGTGAAGAAGACCGTGTCGACCTGGCTTTGGCCGATGCCAGCCTTGCTCAGCAGCTCGCCGACACTGCCGCGCACGCGCTGCAGCAGCCCTTCGATGGCATCCTCGAACAAAGGCCGGGTCAGCTCGACGGCCAGGTCGGGTTCGATCCTTCGCAAGTCGATGCAGCGGTTTTGCTGCTCGGTCAGCTCGATCTTGCTCGTCTCGACCTCCATGGCCAGCCAGTGTCCGGCGCGCTGCTCGATCAGCTTGAACAGGCGATCAATGCCCACGGTGTCCTCGACGTCGTAGCGCATGCTGCCCAGCGACAGCTGTGACTTCTGCGAGTACAGGCTGTTGATGGTGTGCCAGGTGGCCAGGTTGAGGTGGTAGCTGGTAGGCATCAGCGCCTGGCTCTTCATCCGGCTGCCGTAGCCGAACAGTGGCATGACGCCCTGCAGGCTGAGCTGCTTGTCGAAGTCGGTACCACCGATGTGCACACCGCCGGTCGCGAGAATATCGCCGTGGCGGTCGTCGAGCAGGTGGCGCTCCGGCGCCAGGCGTACCAGCGAGAAGTCCGAGGTACCACCACCAATGTCGACGATCAGCACCAGCTCCTCGCGGCTGATGCCCGACTCGTAGTCGAAGGCCGCGGCGATCGGTTCGTACTGGAAAGAGACTTCCTTGAAGCCGATCTTGCGCGCCACTTCGGCGAGGGTGTCCTCGGCTTCCTGGTCGGCGACCGGGTCCTCGTCGACGAAGAATACCGGACGCCCCAGCACCACTTCGTCGAAGCTGCGTCCGGCATTGGCCTGGGCACGCTGCCTGAGCTCGCCGATGAACATGCCGAGCAGGTCCTTGAACGGCAATGCCGTGCCCAGCACGCTGGTATCGTGCTTGATCAGCTTGGAACCGAGCAGGCTCTTGAGCGAACGCATGAGCCGGCCTTCGTAACCTTCCAGGTACTCGTGCAGCGCCATGCGACCATAGGCCGGCCGGCGTTCCTCGAGATTGAAGAAGACCACCGAGGGCAGGGTGATCTTGCCGTCCTCCAGGGCGAGCAGCGTCTCGACGCCGGGACGGTACCAGCCGACCGTCGAATTGGAGGTGCCGAAGTCGATGCCGCAGGCGCGGGCCGGGGTTGGGTCAGGCATGGGAAGAGCTTCCGGAGGCAAAACGGCCGCGCAGTGTATGCCAGTGGCTCGCAGAATCAAGACCGATCGTCTGCGCTGCGACGCAGCCAGACACACCTTGGAAAGGCTATGCTTGACCCCTATCTTCAGTTGCAACGCACATTTTTCGAGGGTGAGCCCTTAAATGGACTTCAAAGACTACTACAAGATACTTGGCGTCGAGCCCACGGCCGATGACAAGGCGATCAAGGCGGCCTACCGCAAGCTGGCGCGCAAGTATCATCCCGACGTCAGCAAGGAACGCGACGCCGAGGACAGGTTCAAGGAGGCCAACGAGGCCTATGAGGTGCTCGGCAGCCCGGAGAAGCGCGCCGAGTACGACGAGATCCGCAAGTACGGCGGCCAGCATGGCCGGCCGTTCCAGGCGCCCCCAGGCTGGGAAGGGCGTGGCGGCGGCGGTTTCGAGAACGGCGATTTCTCGGATTTCTTCAGCTCGATCTTCGGCGCCCGTGGCGGCAGCCCCTTCGGTCGTGCTCAGCAACGTAGCGCGGGCAGGCGAGGGCAGGACGTGGAACTGGAACTGGCGATCTTCCTCGAGGAAACCCTGAGCAAGGAGTCCAAGCAGGTCAGCTTCCAGGTGCCGCAGTTCGACGCCAATGGCCAGCGCAGCGGGTTCACCACCAGGACGCTGAACGTCAGGATTCCTGCCGGCGTGACCGACGGCGAACGCATCCGCCTCAAGGGGCAGGGGGCGCCCGGTATCGGTGGAGGTGCCAATGGCGACCTGTTCATGACCATCCGCATGGCGCCGCATCCCTTGTTCGATGTCGAGGGCCACGACCTGATCATCACCGTGCCCCTGGCTCCTTGGGAGGCGGCGCTGGGCACCAAGGTGGCGGTGCCGACGTTGACCGGCCGGATCAACCTGACCATTCGCCCCGACAGCCAGAGCGGCCAGCGCTTGCGCATCAAGGGCATGGGGCTGGCGAACAAGCAGGGCGAGCGCGGCGATCTGTATGCGCAGCTCAAGGTGGTGATGCCAAGCCATTCCGACGCCAGTACCCGGGAACTGTGGAGCAAGCTTGCCGAGAAGGCCGCGTTCAATCCGAGGACTCAATGGAGTAGTTGATCATGAGCAGCACCCTGATCGTTCAGCTGGACATGCGAACCCTTTGCCAGGAGGCAGACCTCACGGCCGATTGCGTGATCGAGATCGTCGAACACGGCATCGTCGAACCGTCGGGACGAACGCCCGACGAATGGTTGTTCGACGATCAGGCGCCGCTTCTGGCCAGGCGCGCGGCCAAGTTGCGCCAGGAACTGGAACTGGAGTGGGAGGGTGTGGCCCTGGCGATGGAGCTGCTGCAGGAAGTACGGCAACTGCGCAGCGAGAACGTCATGCTGCGCCAGCGCCTGGGACGGTTTATCCAGGCATGACCAGAGCGTGCAGGCAGGACGCGGGTGCAGCCTAGCCATCACGACCAATCCGACGCAACGGCTGCATACAGCCGTGCCAGCGAGGTGAAAGCGGTGGTCGCCTGGCAGATCCTGGCCCGTGTTGCGGGCCATTGCGGTCGGTACGGCGTCCCGGCCGCGATGGGCTGAGCAGCAGCCTCAGGATCTGCAGATGAGCACTGCTGCCGGCTGTACCTGGCACGGGCAGGAATGTTCTGGCCGGCAGCGACCCAAGGCCGCTGCGGCCGCTCACATTGGCACGGCTCCCGGCGTCAATACCAGCTGCATGAACGTCAGGTCCAGCCAGCGCCCGAACTTCACCCCGACCTGTGGCATCTGCCCGGTCACCTCGAACCCCAGTCTTTCATGCAGCCGTATCGAGGCCGCATTGCCGCGTTCGATGGCAGCCACCATCACATGCTTGCCACGACCCCGCGCCCGCTCGATCAAGGCTTGCATCAACGCGAACCCCAAGCCCCTGCCTCGCTGGTCGTCGCGCACGTACAGCGAATGTTCGACGCTGTAGCGGAACCCTTCGAACGGTCGCCAGTCGCCGAACGAGGCATAGCCCAGCACGCCGCTGTCGTCGACCGCCACCAGGATCGGATAGCCGTGCGCCGCCCGGGCTTCGAACCAGGCCTGGCGGTTGGCCAGGTCGACCGGGGTCTCGTTCCAGATCGCCGTGGTGTTGCGTACGGCGTCGTTGTAGATCGCCAGGATGCCGGGCACATCCTCGGCCAAGGCATCACGAATCTGGTAGCGCATGACAGAACCTCGCGAGTTCGATGAGCGTATCGGCGTCAGGCAGGGCCAGGCGTGGCTGGCCCTGTCCGGTCATTGCGGCACTGCCCGCCGGCTGATGCGCCTGGCTCGCACGAAGCGATAGGTGATGGCCAGGATCAGGAACCACAGCGGCGTGACGATCAGTGCCTTGCGTGTATCGTCCTCGAGGCTCAGCAATACCAGGATGAAGGCGAAGAAGGCCAGGCAGACATGGCACATGAAACGCCCGCCAGGCATCTTGTAGGTCGAGGCCTGGTGCAAGGCGCCGCGCTGCTTGCGGTATCTGAGGTACGACAGCAGGATCAGCGACCAGACGAACATGAACAGGATCGCCGACACGGTCGTCACCAGGGTGAAGGCCTCGACCAGGTTGGGAATCACATAGATCAGCGCGGCCCCGAGCAGCAGGCAGGTGCAGGAGAAATACAGCCCGTTGGCCGGTACGCTGCGGCGCGAGAGCTTCTCGAAGGCTTTCGGCGCGTCGCCTTCCTGGGCCAGTCCGTAGAGCATGCGGCTGGTCGAGAAGACCCCGCTGTTGGCCGAGGAGGCGGCCGAAGTGAGCACGACGAAATTGATCAGGCTGGCCGCGGCGGGCAGCCCGGCAAGGACGAACAGCTCGACGAACGGGCTCTTGCCAGGCACCACGTCGCGCCATGGCGTGACGGCCATGATCGCCACCAGGGCCAGCACGTAGAACACGATGATCCGCACCGGGATCGAGTTGATCGCGCGTGGCAGGGTGCGCATGGGATCCTTGGCTTCGGCGGCGGTGGTGCCTACCAGTTCGATCCCGACGAAGGCGAACACGGCGATCTGGAAACCGGCGAAGAAACCCATCAGGCCATGCGGGAACATGCCGGCGTCGTTCCACAGGTTGGCCAGGCTCGCGATTCGCCCGTTCGGCGACTCGAAGCCGATGAGCACCATGTACAGGCCGGTGGCGACCAGCCCGAGAATGGCGATGATCTTGATCAGCGCGAACCAGAACTCGATCTCGCCGAACATCTTCACGGTGATCAGGTTCAGCGACAGCAGCACGCCGACGCAGGCCAGCGCGGGCAGCCACTGGGGCAGCTCGGGAAACCAGAACTGGGTATAGGCGGCGATGGCGATCACATCGGCGATCCCGGTGATCACCCAGCAGAACCAATAGGTCCAGCCGGTGAAGTAACCGGCCCAGGGGCCAAGCAGGTCGGCGGAGAAGTCGATGAACGACTTGTAGTTCAGGTTCGACAGCAGCAGTTCGCCCATCGCGCGCATGACGAAGAACAGCATGAAGCCGATGATCATGTAGACGAAGATGATCGATGGGCCGGCCAGGCTGATGGTCTTGCCCGAGCCCATGAACAGGCCTGTGCCGATCGCGCCACCGATGGCGATCAGCTGGATGTGGCGGTTGGTCAGGTTGCGTTGCAGGTGCTGGTCGTCAGCTGGGCTGGAGGAAGTCCTGGTCATTGGCTGCATTCCATGGAGGGTCAGTCTTGTTGTGCGAGAAAGCCGTACAGGCTAACACGAGCGTACCAATTCGGGGCGTGACAGATCGACTCGACTTTTGCCGGGCAATGCCCGGCAAGCCTGCGGCAGGGCAGGCTCGAGCGCATCGGCCCGAAGGGTTTCCGCGAGTCCCAGACGGCTCCGAAGACCCCAGGCGGATCCCGAAAAGCCTTGCGCGGCAGCCTGCTCGTCGCCGCCCGGGCCGGGACGGCCGCGAACAGCCCAGGCTCAAGCCTCGATCGCTACCTTGCGTCGTACCCACAGGCTGTCGACCACCCACATCACCAGCATCGACGCACCTACCAGCGGGAAGGCCAGGCCAAGCGCAAGCATCACCGCCGTGGCGGTCTTCCAGCGTGGCAAGTCATGCCGCAAAGGAGGAACGCCCAGGCCGCCGACAGGGCGGCGTTTCCACCACATCACCAGGCCACTGGTGGCGCCCAGCAGGATCATCAGGCATACCAGCAATACCGCGATCTGGTTGAGCGGCCCGAACATCTTGCCTTCGTGCAGCATAACGCCCAGTTCGGTGGCACGCGCGACCGCGCCGTAGTCGCGCCAGCGGACATCGGCCAGGACCTTGCCGGTGTACTGGTCGACGTGCAAGGTGGCATCGTTGCGCGGATCATCGGCGAATACGGCGATGGTGAACACGCCTTCTGCGGTGGTCGGCAGGGTGATGCTGTAGCCCGGCTCGACGCCACTGGCCGTGGCGATGTCCTGCACCTGCTGCAGGCTCACCTGCGGGGCTGCCGGGGCGCTGGACATCATGTGCTGCCCCATGTGTTCGGCATGCGCGCCCGACTGCGGCAGCGGCGTGTTCTCCATGGCCCAGGGCACGGTCTGGCGATGGGCATGATTGAGCTCGCGGGCCTGTTGATCCGAGGCCGGTACGGCGTTCCACATGGCTGTCGGGAAGCGATTCCACAGGTCGGCGTACTGCTTGCCCCAGAGGCCGGTCCAGGTCATTCCGCTGAGCAGCATCAGCAGTAGCAGGCCGGCCCCCCAGAAGCCACTCACTGCATGCAGGTCACGCCACAGCAGCCTGCCGCGCGCCGACAGGCGCGGCCAGAGGACGCCGCCACGCCCGCGCCCACGCGGCCACCACAGGTACAGGCCCGACACCACCAGCACGATGCCCCAGCCCGCGGCCAGCTCCACCAGGCGGTCACCGACGGTCCCGACCATCAGCTCGCCATGCAAGGCGCGGGCGATGGCTTGCAGGTTGTACTGACTGTCCTGTTCGCCAAGCAGTTTGCCGCTGTACGGGTCGACGAACACGTTCAGCTCGCGCCCATGGTCATGTACCACGAACTGCGCGCTGCGCCCGGCATCGATGGCAGGCAGGTACTGCCCTATGTGCCCTTGCGGATATGCCTGGTGCACATTGGCCATCAGGGTATCGGCCTCCAGCCGGTGGTGGCCGGCCTCGACTACCATCAGGTCGCGATACAACAGCGGGTCGAGCTGTGGCTTGAACAAATAGATGATCCCGGTGATGGCCAGCAGGATCATGAAGGGCGCGACGAACAGCCCGGCATAGAAATGCCAGCGCCACGCCAGGTTGTAGAAGGAAATCCGTGAACCGTTCATGGAACGCTCCGATAGTGGCCAGGAGGCGCGGCCAAGGGCCGCGCCTGATGCGGGTTCAGAAACTCAGGTCGACTTTGGTCCAGAAGGTTCGCCCGGGCTCGTCGACGGGCCTGGGATCGTTGGCCGGATAGCCGAACCCGGCATTGCCAGCCAGGTTCAGGTGCTCGGCGTAGGTCTTGTCGAACAGGTTGTCCACACCGGCGCTGAGCTTGAGCTGTTTGTTGACCTTGTAGGCGCCATTGAGCGAGAAGACTCCGAAGCCGGCGCTGTCCTGGTAATCCTTGCCGACCACGTTGCCCTGGTTCTCGGCGACGCGATGCTGCGCCGCCACCAGCCGCCACAATGCGCCGGCGCTCCAGGCATCCTGGCTGTAGGTCAGGCCAAGGCGCGTTTCCAGTGGCGGCATCTGCGGCAGCGCCCTGCCGTCACTGCTGTTCTTGCCCCAGGCGTAGGCCAGGGTCGCGTCGGCTTTCCAATTGTCCGACAGCTTGTAACCTGCGCCGAACTCGCCGCCCATGACCCTTGCATCGATGTTCCGTGCCTGCGAGCTGCTCATGCCCATCATGCTGGTGCGGTAGTCGAACAGGATGAAGTCGCGTACCTGACCGGCATAGGCGGACGCCCAAGCATCCAGGCGCTCGCCACGGTACTGCACGCCCAGGTCGAGCTGAGTGGTCTTTTCCGGCTTGATGCCGTCGAAGGCATTGCGCGAGCCGGCAGGCCCCTGGCTGGGCGAGAACAGTTCCCAGTAGTCAGGAAAACGCTGGGCATGGCCGATACCGAGGTAGGCCGTGGCCGGCAGCGAAGCGAGGTCGTGCTCCAGGCGCACGAAGCCGCTGGGCAAGCTGTCGGCGCGGGTGTCACCGCCGGTGGCGCTGGCCTGGCGAAAATCCCGGGCCGAAGCGCGATCCAGGCGCAGGCCACTGACCAGGCGGTCTTCGCTCGTGGCGTACCAGGTCAGTTCGGCGAAGGCACCGTAGTCATGGAAATCGGCATCCTTGGTCCAGGGCTGGCCTCGGTGCGCGTCGATGCCCATGCCACCACGCTTGCGGTGCTCGTTGGTCTGCGCGTCGAGGCCGCCGATCAGCTGCAGGTCGGCCCAGCGCCAGGTGGCCTTGACACGCGCGCCCAAGGAGCGGCGATCGACATTGCTGACCATCGGCATGCCCATCATGCCGCTGCCGGAGGGGCGACGCAGGCTGTAGTTGTCCATCACATGATCAGCATAGTTGTACCAGGCTTGCGCCTCGATCTTGTCCAGCACATCGCCGAGGCCGGACTTCTCGAAGCGCAGCCCCAGGCTCTCGCGCTTGAACTGCGAACCGTCCATGCCGCGCCCGGCATAGCGTGCCTCGCCATCGCCGCGTCCGGCGGTCAGCTCCAGCAGGGTTTCGGCGTCCGGGGTCCAGCCAAGGGTGACGTCACCGTTCCACTTGTCCCAGCGCGAAGGCACATCGTCGCCACGGCCATTGCGGTAGTCATCGGCGCGCGACTGGTTGCCGACGAAACGTGCATAGGCCTGGCTGTTGCCAGCCGCGACATCGAGCAGCTTGTCCAGGCGACCGTTGGAGCCGACCAGCAGGCTGGCATCGATGCGGCTGCCGAGTTCGCCGAAGACCTCCGGCTCACGTTCGAACAGCACGGTGCCGGCCGAGCCGCCCGGTCCCCAGATGACGCTTTGCGGACCCTTGATGACGGTCAGTCGGTCATAGGTTTCCGGCGATATGTAGGACGTGGGGGCGTCCATGCGGTTGGGACAGGCGCCGAGCATCAGGCCGCCATTGGTGAGTATGTTCAGGCGCGAGCCGAACATGCCGCGCAGGACCGGGTCGCCATTAGTGCCGCCCGAGCGGATCGCCGAGAAGCCTGGGATGGTCTTGAGGTAGTCGGCACCGTCGCTGGCCGGTACCGGCTGGCGAGGGTCCTTGGGGTTGGTGGTCACCGTCAGCGGCGAGCTGGGTGGCAGCGCGGTGATCACGGTTGGGCGCAGTTCTTCGAGGTCGCTTGGGCGGTGCTGCTCTCCAGCATCGGCCGCCACGGCGGCGAGCGGGGCCAGCAGCGAGCCACAAAGCAAGGCAAGGGTCCCGCGCAGGGATGGAGCAGGCAGACAGGTGTAGCCGGACATAATCATTCCAATCGATCGGTCATGAGGGAGCCGGCCCTTGCAGGGCAGGCAGGAAGGCGCTCAGGTGCTGATCGAATGGGGTGGGGCGCGGCTGCGGGCTCCAGGGAACACGGCCTGCCTGGCATGACCCTGCAAGGTCGCGATGGCTGGGCAGGCTGGGCATGGTACGGCGTTGGTGCCGAGCGGGCTGAGGCTTTGCGGCAAGGCCGGGCAGTTGAACAGCAAACTGCAGTAACCGCACTTTTCCCACAGCACGTGCAACTGGCCATCGTGCGAGCGGCCGTGATGATTGGACGCCTCGGCATGGTGCGCGGCCGGCATGGCCATGAGCATGTCCATGCCGGCGTGATGATTCATCGGCATCGACTGGGAAACCAGCGGACCGATGAACAGCATCCACATGGCGAACAGGCTCAGCCAGCCACCACCGGAACGCTTGCGTTCAGGGCGAGCAGGGCGGGCGAAGCGACTGCGTGGCAGGCTCATGGCCAGTATCGTCCGGGACTCAGTGCGTGTGGACCTGGCCGTTCTGGCCAACAGGCGGCTGCTTCTGGACCAGGACCTGAACGGTGATGTCGCCGGCCTTTTCGAAATGCAGTGTCAACGGGAAGCGCTTGCCGTCGCCCAGCTGGCTGCGATCCGCTGGCTGCATGAGCATCACATGGTAGGCGCCGGGTGCGAAGACCAGGTCCTGGCCGGCCCGGACCGGCACGCTCGCCACCTGCTGCATCTTCAGCGTGCCGCTGGCGTCCTGCACATGGGCATGTAGCTGTGCATCGCTGCTGATCGGACTGTCGACACCGAGCAGACGGTCGTCCTGCTTGCCATTGTTGTGCACGACGAAATAGGCGGCGACATTGGGCGCGCTCGGGGGCAGTTCCAGGGACCACGGATGGGCGATGTGCAGTTCGCCCTGGGTATATTCATGAGCACTGGCAAAGGCGCTGGGCAGCAGCAGGGCGGCCAGTATGGCCAGGTACTTGAGCATGGGGGGTTCTCCAGTCGATCGAGGTTCACGGCACGTGTCGAGTGAACTCAGACCAGAGGAGACGCCCTGGGATTGAGTGCCGGCCAGAGCTGGCGCGGTGTGGGCTGGCTGGCAAGGAGTGGCGGAGCATGCACCTGCGAGTGCGAAGGCGGGCCACGCACCTGGGCTGGCTGGCTGGAAAGGGCCAGCGCTGGCGGGCCGCCGAGGCAGCACCAGCAGTGCTGCACCTGGGCATGCTCGTCATGCTGCTGACTTAGGTCGATCTTGGCCAGGGCCTGGAGATCGGCCTTGGCCTTGCCCGTCGTGCTGGAACAGAAGGCCCCCCACAGCAGCTGCTGCGTCGGGCTTTTCGGCGCGGCGCAAGATAGCGGCATGGCCAGCAGGTTGAACAGCACCGCGAGGCAGGCTATCCAGGCAATGTGCCGACGTGAGGGCATGGAGAGATCCGGTCAGGAATCAGGCGGCTATTGTAAGCCCGAGTATAGGTAAAAAGCCGAGGGTGCGGTGAACTGCCGCACCCGGGTGTTGCGTGCCGCTCGAGGGCAAGCACGTTGGCCTCAGGCAGGCTTGCCGCGCCCCATCAGGCCGCGCACGGTTTCCTGGAGGTCGGCGGGCAGCACCACCATCTTGGCATTGTCACTGCCAGCGAGTGTTTCCATCGCGCCGATATAGCGTTCACCCAGCAGGTACATGGCTGGCGTGATTTCGCTGCCCACCGCTTCGCGTACCAGGGTGATGGCCTTGGCCGAGGCCTCGGCCAGGCTGACCTGCGCCTCGGCATCCAGCCTGGCCGCTTGCAGGCGTGCCTCGGCCTCGAGGACGGCAGCCTGCTTGGCACCTTCGGCACGGGTCACGTCGGCCTTGCGTTCGCGCTCGGCGGCGGCCTGGCGCTCCATGGCCATCTGCATGTTGGCGGAAGGCTTGATGTCCTGGATCTCTACCGAACGCACGGTGACACCCCAGTCCTCCGTCTGTTCGGACATGGCATCGCGCAGGCGGGCCTTGATCTGCTCGCGACTGGACAGCGCCTCGTCGAGATCCATGGCCCCGACGATAGCGCGCAGCGAGGTCATGGTCAGGCTGGTGACGGCGAAGGAGAAGTCCTGCACGCCGTACGAAGCCTTCTGCGGATCGACGACCTTGGCGAAGCACAGGGCGTTGGCGACGATGACCGCATTGTCGCGGGTGATGATCTCCTGCTGCTGGACATCGAGGATGATGTCCTTGGTCGGCAGGCGGTAGGCGACCACGTCCATGTACGGAATGACGATGTTCAGGCCGGGCTTGAGGGTGCTGTGGTAGCGGCCCAGGCGCTCGACGATCCATTCCTCGCCCTGGGGCACGATTCGTACCCCCTTGAAGACGGTGATCAGGACGAAGAGGGCAAGCGTGCAGACGACGATGAGACTGGTCATGGCATTGGATTCCCTGTTGTAGCGGTTTCGGCCCGGACGATCCGGGCGATGTTGCCTTCGATGGCGGCGAGCCGGACGCGCTCGCCGGGGGCGATCTCGGTGTCGGCGATGCAGACCCACTCCTCATTGCCGAGGATCGGCTTCTGGAAGCGCACCCGGCCCTTGCGGAACTGCGAAACGCCGACCGTCAGCAGGCCGACCTCACCCAGGACGTGGTCGGCGGTCCAGCGTGTATCCGGGCGCATGCGCCGGAACAGCCTGAACCATACCGCGGTGGTGATGGAGGACAGCAGTACCCAGAGCAGGACCTGCAGGTCCAGTTGCAGGCTCGGCACGGCAAGGGCGACCAGCGCGACCAGCACGGCCCCGATGCCGAACCAGAGGATGAAGAAGGTCGGCAGGGCCAGCTCGAGCACGATCAGTGCGAAGCCGAAGACCAGCCAGACCCACCATTGCATTTCCATAGGGGACTTTCCATGTGGGGGAGCGAAGTGTATGGCAGGGTAAAGGCCGATAGCCATTCAGGCGAGTCCCGATGGCTTGTAGGCACTTTCACCGCAGGCGTCGATCCGCCTGCCAGGCCGCATGCCTAAAGCCCCAGCGCGTGCGACAGCGTCTCGACCTCGAAGAATTCCCGGTCTACCTCAGGCAGCCGCGGTCGGCTGAGCACCAGCACCGGGACACCCCGTTCACGCGCGACCTCGAGCTTCGGCTCGGTCGCGCTGCTACCGCTGTTCTTGCTGACCAGCACGTCGATCCGTCGGCTTTCGAACAGCATGCGTTCATCTTCGATACGGAACGGCCCCCGTGCGCCGATCACTTCGCAGCGGGCATTGCCGGGACAAGCCTCGAGGGCACGCAGCGTCCAGAACTGGTGCGTCGGGATCTGCTCGAGGTGCTGCAGGGGTTCCCGGCCGAGGGTGAACAAAGGGCGCCGGAAGACGGCCAGGGCCTGGCTCAGTTGCGCCCAGTCCGCGACTTCGCGCCAGTCGTCGCCCGGCTGCGGCTTCCAGGCAGAGCGGCGCAGGGCCCAGCAGGGAATGCCCAGCGCTGCCGCGGCCTGGGCTGCGTTGCGGCTGATCTGTGCGGCATACGGATGAGTGGCGTCGACCAGTAGGCCGATGCCAGCCTGGCGCAGGTACGCGGCCAGGCCGTCGGCACCGCCATAGCCACCGACCCGTACCTGGCAGGCCAGGTCTTGCGGCACCCGACCGATCCCGGCCAGGCTGTAGACATGCTGGGGGCCGAGACGGCGGGCGATGGCCAGCGCTTCGGCGACGCCGCCAAGCAGCAGGATGCGCAGGCTCATCGCCCAGCCGCCTGGCCGACGACGCCCCCTTGGCGGTCGATGGCGAAGACCTCGACCCGCACTGTCGCCGGCACCACGCCACGGGCCACTTGCAGGGCCCGGGCGCAGACCGCGTCGCCGAGCCCGATGCCCGCCGCATGGGCAAGCGCCAGGGCCTGCTGGCTGGTATTGGCGTGGGTGATGGCCGCTTGCAGCGCGCTATCGCCGCCGAGCTGGGCTGCCCATTCGGCCAGTTGCGGCAGGTCGATGCTCGAGTGCCGGCTGTGCAGGTCCATGTGTCCGGCGGCCAGCTTGCTGATCTTGCCGAAACCGCCGCACAGGCTCAGGCGAGCCACGGGCACCTTGCGCAGGTGCTTGAGCACCGCGCCGACGAAGTCGCCCATTTCGATCAGGGCGATCTCCGGCAGGTCGTAGAGCCGGCGCATGGTGTCCTCGCTGGCGTTGCCCGTGCATGCGGCAATATGCTGGTAGCCGTTGGTGTGGGCCACGTCGATGCCTTGCTGGATCGAGGCGATATAGGCGGCGCAGGAGAACGGCCTGACGATGCCGCTGGTTCCGAGAATCGACAGGCCACCGATGATCCCCAGGCGCGGATTCATGGTCTTGAGCGCCAACCGTTCGCCGTCGCGAACGTTGATTGTGACTTCGAAGCCCCCCGCATGATCATGCTCGTCGGCCAGCCGCTGCAGGTGTTCGCTGATCATCCGCCGGGGCACCGGGTTGATCGCCGGCTCCCCCACCGCCAGTACCAGCCCGGGGCGCGTCACGGTGCCTACGCCTTCGCCTGCCAGGAAGCGGATGCCGGGCGTCGTGGTCAGGCGCACCTGGCTGTAGAGCAAGGCACCGTGGGTGACATCCGGATCGTCGCCAGCATCCTTCAAGGTGCCGGCCTCGGCCTGTTCGCCGGCGCGGCGGCAGAACTCCAGGCGCATCTGTACCTGCCGGCCCTTGGGCAGGGTGATACGCACGGCATCGCTGCTCAGGCCGGTGAGCAGCAGGCGCGCCGCCGCCAGGCTGGTGGCCGTCGCGCAGCTGCCGGTGGTCAGGCCGCTGCGCAGCGGCGCGGCGCGTTCCTGGGTTTCCTCACGCATCGCTTGGCTTCACCACGTCCAGCAGGGTGATCGGCAACGCCTGACGCCAGGTGTCGAAGCTGCCCAGTGGCTGGGCCTGGGCGACATGCAGGCGAGTAAGCTCGCCGCCGTGCAGCTCGCGCCAGCGGGCCAGGGTCAGTTCGCTCTGCAGGGTCACCGCATTGGCGACCAGCCGCCCGCCGGGGCGCAGCCGCTCCCAGCACAGGGGCAACACGCCTTCGCGGGTGACGCCACCACCGATGAAGATGGCATCGGGACGCTCGAGCGTCTGCAGAGCGTGTGGCGCGCTGCCCCGGACCAGATGCAGGCCAGGCACGCCGAGCTGATCGCGGTTGTGCTCGATCAGCGCCTGGCGCCCTGCGTCGGCTTCGATGGCCAGGGCCCGGCAGCTGGGGTGGGCACGCATCCATTCGATCGCGATCGAACCGCAGCCTGCGCCCACGTCCCAGAGCAGTTCGCCCGGGCGTGGCGCCAGGCGTGCCAGGGTGATGGCGCGGATGTCCCGCTTGGTCAGCTGGCCATCGTGGCGAAAGGCACTGTCGGGCAAGCCGCAAGCCAACGAGGCCAAGGCTGCGTGAGGCGTGGCCCGGCATTCGAGGGCCACCAGGTTGAGCGCCGCGACCGGTTCATCGGGCCAGTCTTCGGCGCTGGCTTGCAGGTGACGTTCGAGAGCGCCGCCCAGGTGCTCGAACACATGCATCCGGCTCGGCCCGAAGCCGCGTTCGCGCAACAGCCCGGCGATGGCGGCAGGACTGCCAGCGTCGTTGCTCAGCAGCAGCAGACGCCTGCCGTCGAACAGTTGGGCATTGAGCAGCGCCAGCGGACGGGCGACCAGCGAGACCACCGGCACATCCTGCAGCGCCCAGCCCAGCCGCGCGGCGGCCAGTGTGCAGGACGACGGCGCGGGGAACACCTGCATCTCGTCGCTGCCAACCTGGCGCGCCAGGCTGGCCCCGACCCCATGGAGCATCGGGTCCCCGCTGGCCAGCACGCATACCGGTTCGCCGCGCAGTGCCAGGACCGCAGCGAGGGAGAACGGGCTTGGCCAGGCCAGGCGTCGCGCGCTCACGCAACGCGGCAGCAAGTCCAACTGGCGGGAGCTGCCAAAGACCTGCGAGGCGCCCAGCAACGCTCGTCGGGCCTGCTTGCCCAGGCCGCTGAAACCGTCTTCTCCGATACCCACCACCGTCAGCCAGGGTGTCATTGCATACCTCATCCACCATGTGAAAAGCGCATTGCCGGCAGGATCGCTGGGCCGGGCGCCAGGACACGGGCCACTTCCCGATTCGTCATCACGTTCGATCGCCGGCTTTTCATGCAAGCGAGCAAAGCAGGCATAATACCGTGCCTTCTACACTGAAGTGCTCTTTCACGATTGTCGGATGCCCTCCTTGAAGCCGGTCCCGCCCCCAGCTGTATCGCCTCGTCCCTCGGCCTGCCCGGGGTTGTGGCGCATCGTCGCCGCCCGTGACGGCGGGATCTGCCGCATCAAGCTGCCCGGCGGCCTGCTGCTGGCCGACCAGGCCGATGCGGTGGCCCTGGCCGCGCAGCGCTTCGCGGGCGGCCTGATCGAGGCCACCAACCGAGGCAACTTGCAGATCCGTGGCATCGGCCACGATCATCGCGGCCTGGTCGAACACCTGTTGGCTGCCGGGCTGGGGCCACGCGAGGCGGCCGGCGACGATGTGCGCAACCTCATGCTCAGCCCGCTGGCCGGTGTCGATCCGCAGATGCGCTTCGATGCCCGGCCCCTGGCTGCGCAGATTCTCGCCATGCTGGAGGGCACGCCGCGCCTCCACGCGTTGTCGGCCAAGTTCGCCGTGCAGCTCGATGGCGGCGAGGGGCTGGCGATGCTCGAGCATCCCCATGACCTCTGGCTGTCGGCGCTGGAGCTCGACCAGCAGATCTGGCTGGCGTTCGGCCTGGCCGGCTGTCCCGGCCGCGACCGGCCGGTCGGGGCGGTGCCGCTGGCCGCCGGGCTAGCGCTGGTGCGCGCGGTGCTGGAGCGCTTCCTCATGCTTGCCACGCCTGAACAGACGCGTATGCGCCAGTTGCTCGAGACCTGCACCGTCGAGACGTTCGTCGCCGGGCTGGATCTGCCGCTGCGCCGTGACGAAGGGGTACTGCGCTGGCAGCGCGGCAAGGCGTCGAGCCCTTGGCTCGGCGTGCTTCCCCAGCGCCAGGGCATGGCTCTGGGCGTGGCACCACCGCTGGGGCGCCTCGAACCGGCCATGCTGCGTGGCCTGGCGCGAATCGCGCGCGAGGTGGGAGACGGCAGCCTGCGCCTGAGTCCCTGGCAGAGCCTGGTGCTGACCAATCTCGACCCGGCCGGCCTGGCCGAGGCAGGCGAGCAGCTACGCCGGCTCGGGCTGCTCTGCGAAGCGACAGCGCCATTGGCGCGCCTGACTGCCTGCACGGGCTCGCGTGGCTGCGCCAAGGGACTGGCCGACACCAAGAACGATGCCGTGGTGCTGTCGAGCCTGCTGCGCGGCGGTGGGGCCGGCAGCGTCCATCTCAGCGGCTGCCCGCGTTCCTGCGCCGCCGCGCATGTCGCCCCGGCGACCTTGCTGGCCCGCTCGCCGGGCCGCTATGACCTGTACCTGCGCGATGCGCGCCTGTCTGGCTTCGGAGCCTTGCGCGCACGCAACCTTACCTTGAAAGAAGCAGGCGCCATGCTCGACCTGCCGACGGAGCACCTTGATGATTGACTACATCCGCGATGGTCAGGAGATCTATCGCAATTCCTTTCGCATCATTCGCGAGGAGGCCCGGCTCGAGCGGATCCCCGCCGACCTCGAGAAGCTTGCCGTGCGGGTGATCCACGCCTGCGGCATGGTCGAGGCGATCGATGGCCTGCAGTTCTCCGAGGGAGCCGGCAAGGCAGGGCGCGAGGCCTTGGCCCAGGGCGCGCCGATCCTCTGCGATGCGCACATGGTCGCCGAAGGCATCACCCGTGCCCGCTTGCCGGCGAACAATGCGGTGATCTGCACCTTGCGCGATCCGCGGGTGCCGGAGATGGCCCGCAGGGCAGGCAACACGCGCTCCGCGGTCGCCCTGGAACTGTGGCGTGAGCACCTCGAAGGCAGCGTGGTGGTGATCGGCAACGCGCCGACAGCGTTGTTCTACCTGCTCGAGATGCTCGACGCCGGGGCGCCCAGGCCGGCCTTGATCCTGGGCTTTCCAGTAGGCTTCGTCGGCGCTGCCGAGTCCAAGGCGATGCTGGCCGCCGATAGCCGCGCGGTGCCTTTCGTGATCATGCAGGGCCGCCTGGGCGGCAGCGCCATGGCGGCCGCCGCGGTCAATGCCTTGGCCACGGAGGTGGAATGATGTCGCCACGTGGACGGCTGTTCGGCCTGGGCGTCGGCCCCGGTGATCCGGAACTGATCACGGTGAAGGCCCTGCGCCTGTTGCGCGAGGCCCCGGTGGTGGCGTACTTCGTCGCCAAGGGCAAGCGCGGCAACGCCTTCGGCATCATCGAGGCGCACCTGCAGGCCGAGCAGACCCTGCTGCCGCTGGTCTACCCGGTTACCACCGAGGTCCTGCCAGCACCGTTGTCCTACGAACAGGTGATCAGCGACTTCTACGACCAGGCTGGTCTGGAGGTGGCAGCGCACCTGGATGCCGGGCGTGACGTGGCGGTGATCTGCGAGGGCGATCCGTTCTTCTATGGGTCCTACATGTACCTGCACGATCGTCTGGCGCAGCGCTATGAGGCCTGCGTGGTACCGGGTGTCTGCTCGATGCTCGGCGGTGCTTCGGTACTGGGTGCGCCGCTGGTCTATCGCAACCAGAGCCTGTCGGTGCTTTCGGGCGTGCTGGAGCATGACGAGCTCAAGCGGCGCCTGGCCGACGCCGACGCGGCAGTGGTGATGAAGCTGGGTCGCAACTTCCACAAGGTCCGCCAAGTGCTGGTCGAGCTGGGGCTGGCGCAGCGAGCGCTGTATGTCGAGCGGGCGACCATGGGCAACCAGAAGATCGTCCCGCTCGACCAGGTCGATCCACAATCGTCGCCGTATTTCTCGCTGATCATCGTACCGGGGGAAAAATGGCAGGGATGAGCATGCACAAGGCACCTGCCATCATCGTGCTGGGTCAAGGCGGGCTGGCCACGGCCCGGCGGCTCCAGGCGCTCTACCCCCAGGCTCGGGTCCACGGTCTGCAAGGCCGCGTCGAAGGCGCCGACAGCACCTACGCTTCATTCGGCGAAACCCTGCGCGCCTTGTACCGGCAGGACACGCCGATCATCGCTTTGTGCGCGGCGGGGATCGTCATTCGTAGCTTGGCCGGCCTGCTGAGCGAGAAGGGCAGCGAGCCGCCCGTGCTGGCGGTGGCCGAGGATGGCAGCGCCGTGGTGCCTTTGTTGGGCGGGCTGGGCGGGGTCAATGGCATGGCCCGACAGATCGGCGCCGAGCTCGATGTATCCGCAGCCATCACCACCAGTGGCGAGTTGCGTTTCGGCACCTGCCTGCTCAATCCGCCACCAGGCTATGTCCTGGCGGACCTGGAGCAGGGCAAGCGGTTCGTCTCCGACCTGCTGGCTGGCGAAGACGTGCGCATCGAAGGCCAGGCACCGTGGCTCGAGCAGGCGCGCCTGCCAGCCAGCGAAGCCGCCCGGCGTACCATCCGTGTCAGTCACCAGGCGCATCCGGCGAGCCGCGAGCAGCTGTTGATCCATCCGCGCACGGTGGTGGTGAGCATCGAGGCCGGCGTGCCGGAGCCGGCGCGAAGCGTGCAAGCGGCACTCGAGGCCCAGGGCATCGCCCAGGCCTCGCTGGCCTGCCTGCTGGCTGGCGAACGGCAGATGGCCGATTCGCAGCTACGGCAGGCGGCCCAGGCACTTGGCACGGCGTTACGTTTCGTTCCCGAACGGCCGTCCGTCGAGCACTGGCTGCGCCAGGCCATGCCCGCTGGCCAGTCGCTGCCAAGCGCTGTGCCAGGCCTGGGCCTGGGCGTGGCTGCGGTGCCGGTCGACCCAAGTGGCATTGGCCGCGCGCGTGGCCGGCTGGCGGTCATTGGCCTGGGGCCAGGCGCGACCGAGTTCATGGTGCCCGCGGTCAAGGCTGAACTGGCGCGTGCCCAGGACGTGCTCGGCTATGAGACCTACGTGCGCATGGCCGGGCCGTTTCGTGACGACCAGGTGCTGCATTGCACCGACAACCGCGAGGAAATGCAGCGCGCCCGGCACGCCTTCGAGTTGGCGGCGCAAGGGCGTTCGGTGGTGGTGGTGTCGTCTGGCGATCCGGGCGTGTTCGCCATGGCAGCTGCCGTCATGGAAGCCTTGCATGAGTCGGACGATCCGGCCTGGCACCGGGTCGAGCTGGAGGTGCTGCCTGGCGTTTCCGCTTCGCTGGCCACGGCCGCGCTGGCAGGGGCGCCGCTGGGGCATGACTTCTGCGTCATGTCGCTTTCGGACAATCTCAAACCCTGGTCGATCATCGAGACACGCCTGGCGCTGGCGGCCCAGGCCGACCTGGCGCTGGCCTTCTACAATCCGATCTCCCGCGCCCGGCCCTGGCAGCTGGGCAAGGCCCTGGACGTGGTGCGCCGTCATCGGGACCCAGCGACGCCGGTCGTGCTCGGCCGCGATGTCGGCCGGCCAGCCCAGGCGCTGCGGGTGGTCAGTCTGGGCGAGCTGGCGCCGGAAATGGTCGACATGCGGACCATGGTGCTGGTCGGCTCCTCGACCACCTGTGCCTTCGAGCGCGTCGGTGGTGGCAGCTGGGTATACACGCCTCGCTGGTACGGCAGCAAACCCTGAACCGAGCCGGGCCCGGCCGCCTGGCCTGGCCCGCTGGCGGGGCGCACGGATTCAAGGCCCCGCTTGGCCTCAAGGCGTGCGCAAGGCTCCCGCCTGCTGCTCGCGCTGGCGTGCCCAGTACTGAACCAATTCGCGCAGCTGCGACAATTCCACCGGTTTGGCCATGTGTCCATCCATCCCGGCCTGCTGGGCCCGCTCCTTGTGTTCCGAAAGGATATGCGCGGTCAGGGCCACGACCGGCGTGCGCGGGCGATCCTGAGTCTGTTCCCAGGTGCGCAGCTGCTGGGTCGCGGAGAAACCGTCGAGAATCGGCATCTCGCAATCCATCAGTACCAGGTCGTAGCGAGTGCGTTGCATCGCCTGCAAGGCTTCGGCCCCATTGCTGGCGGTGTCAGGCTCCAGGTTGAGCTTGCCGAGCATGCCACGGATCACCTTGGTCGAGATGCTGTTGTCCTCGGCCACCAGGATACGGAAGTCCGCCGGCAGGTCCTGCACGGGAGGGAGGGCGCCAGCAGGCACTGGCAGCAGCGGATCCTTGCTGCGCCGGGCCAGCTCCTCGGCAAGGGTGGTCTTGAGCGTGTAGCCGGCTACCGGCTTGGCCAGGATCCGCTTGATCCCGGCATTGCGGGCGATGATCTTGCTCGGCGCGTTGCTGATGCCGGTGAGCATGATCACCAGGATGTCATGGTTCAGGCTCGGGTCTTCCTTGATCCGGGTGGCCAGTTGCATGCCGGTCATGCCCGGCATGTTCTGGTCGAGCAACACCACATCGAAGTAGTCGCGCAAGTGCGCCTTGGTGCGCAGCAAGGCCAGCGCCTCCTTGCCCGACGGCACGGCACTGACGCTCATGCCCCAGGCGCTGCACTGTTGGACCAGCACCTTGCGACAGGTGTCGTTGTCGTCGACGACCAGGGCGCGAGCCTCGCGCAGCGGCCCTTCCAGGTCGGCCGGCGGCTGCTCCAGCCGCTGTGGATCGAGCGGTAGGGTCAGCCACAAGGTATTGCCGGTGCCGACGCTGCTCTTGATACCGAACTCGCCCTGCATCAGGCCGATCAGCTGCTTGGCGATCACCAGGCCAAGGTGGCCGCCGAGCTTGTCGCTCGAGAGAAAGTGTCGGCTGTGCAGTTCGGTCTGCAACAGGGCGTCGCGCTCGGCATCGGCCAGCGACTCGCCGCTGTCCTGCACGGCGATGCGCAGCCGCGGCATGTCGCTGCGCTGGTCGAGGGCAACCACCAGCAGGATCTCGCCTTCGCTGGTATTCTTCATCGCGTTGTCCAGCAAGCTCGACAGCGCCTGGCGCAGTCGCGTCGGGTCGCCGCTGATGACTCTCGGCACCTGTGGCTGGGTGAAGCTGATCAGCTCGATGTTCTGCTGCTCGGCCTTGGCGCGGAAGATGCTCAGGCAATCCTCGATCAAGGCATTGAGGTCGAACTGCACATCGTCCAGTTCGATCTGGCGGGATTCGAGCTTGGCGATGTCGAGGATCTCGTTGATCAGGGTCAGCAGCTCGTTGCCCGCGCTATGGATGGTCTGCACGTAATCGCGCTGCTTGACCGACAGCGGGGTGCCCAGCAGCAGTTCGGTCATTCCCAGCACGCCATTCATCGGCGTGCGGATCTCATGGCTGATCTTGGCCAGGAACTCGGCCTTGGCGTTGATTTCCGCATCGCTGGCGGCCAGGGCCCGGTTGGCGCGGATGCGCTCTTCGCTGATCTTGCGCAGGCGTTCGCCGACCGCCAAGTTCAGCAGCAGGCCGCTGAGTACCGTCAGCCCCATCAGGATGCACAGCAGCCAGGGGGTGGACGTACGGGTGAACGCCAGCAGGGCGGGGAGCAGCACCAGGCCGCCGAGGTTGAACACCAGCAGCGCGGCGGTGAACATCCGGGCCGGTCTATAGCCCTTGTACTGCTGGTAGCCCGACACCAACAGCATGCTCAGGCTACCGGTGGCCAGCAAGGCGTAGGTCATCAGGTTCAGTGGCAAGGTGTCGACGAACAGCAGGATCAGCCCGCTGGTGCCTGCCATCAGGATCTCGGCCTGCAGCAGACGATTGAGTCGGGTCGATCGACACGGGGCGAAGAAGTGTTGGGTGAAGTACAGCCCGGCCATTCCCGCCAGGACCAGTGTCAGGTAGGCGGCAGTCGTCTGCGCGGTATGCCACAGATGCCACCATGGGCCACTGAGATTGAGCAGGATCAGGGCGCTGAGCAGCATCAGCCCGTGGTACAGCGCCAGGGCCAGGCAGACACCGGCGCGCGAATAGAAAAAGCGGATCAGGTTGTGCGCGATCAGCATCAGCAACCCGCCGAACAGCAGGCCGAAGAGCAGCGGCTGGCGCTGGTCGGCTGCCGCCGCCGTGGCGGTTTCCAGGGAAATCGCCGGGCGCAGCTGATGTTCGGAAACCAGGCGCAGGTAGATATCCAGGACCCGGGTG
Source organism: Pseudomonas fulva (assembly GCF_015680705.1). Taxonomy (GTDB): domain Bacteria; phylum Pseudomonadota; class Gammaproteobacteria; order Pseudomonadales; family Pseudomonadaceae; genus Aquipseudomonas; species Aquipseudomonas fulva_C. The sequence goes on from NZ_JADNYP010000003.1 coordinate 295,810, forward strand.
CTGTTCGGCAAGGCCAGGACATGGTCGCTGCTGCGCAAGGCCGAGCTGTCGGCTTCGCTCGTGCGACCATGGTGCAGCTGCCGTACCACCCTGTCACCATCGAGCGCATACAGGTCCAGGTGGGACAGGTCGGGCGCGAAGATGCGTAACAGACGTTCCTGCTGCCCAGGTTGCATCCGATAATGCAGCCAGAGCGCCTGGTCGGGCAGCCCGGCATCGAGGTTTTCCAGGCGCAGCGGGCTGAACTGGTTGCGGTAGCGATCGGAGCGTATGTCGCTGAGCTGCAGGTTGGCCTGCTCGTCGAGCAGGACCGACCAGCCCGCGCCCTGGCTGGCTGCGGCAGGCTGCAGGCAGAGCAGGGTCAGTGCACTGAAGATCAGGACAATGGCAATCCGAAGCCGACGCACGACGAGTTCCTTTCCTTGCTCGATGCTAGGCCCATCACTATGCGCGGCGCGCCAAGGCCAAGGCAAGGCCGCCGAGGGCCTGGGCGACGAGGCGAAAGGTCGGCTGCCGGCGGCGCGCCGATCTTCCACCCGGCGGTTATCGCAGGCTCTCACCACGCTCGCGGGCAATGGCCCGATAGCCGATGTCGGTGCGATGGAAGCTGCCGTCCCAGCTGACCTGCTCGGCCAGGCGATAGGCCTGCTGCTGGGCCTGGGCCACGGTATCGCCCAAGGCCGTGGCGCACAGTACGCGACCGCCGCTGGTGACCACCTGGCCATCCTTGAGGCTAGTGCCTGCATGGAAGACCTTGCCCTCGAGCTTGGCGGCCGCTTCCAGGCCGCCGATCACGGCGCCTTTGGCGTAGTCGCCGGGATAGCCGCCAGCGGCCATTACCACGCCCAGGCTCGGGCGCGGGTTCCACTGCGCCTCGACCTTGTCCAGGGCCTGGGCGAACGCGGCTTCGACCAGCAGGACCAGGCTCGACTCGAGGCGCAGCATGACCGGCTGGGTTTCAGGGTCGCCGAAGCGGCAGTTGAACTCGATGACCTTGGGGTTGCCGGCCTTGTCGATCATCAGCCCGGCATACAGGAAGCCGGTGTAGACGTTGCCTTCCTCGGCCATGCCACGCACGGTGGGCCAGATCACCTGGTCCATGACGCGCTGGTGGACATCGGGAGTGACCACCGGTGCCGGTGAGTAGGCGCCCATGCCGCCGGTGTTCGGGCCGCTGTCGCCGTCGCCGACGCGCTTGTGGTCCTGGCTGGTGGCCATCGGCAGGACGTTGTGCCCGTCGACCATGACGATGAAGCTGGCTTCCTCGCCATCGAGGAACTCCTCGATCACCACCCGCGAGCCGGCATCGCCGAAAGCATTGCCGGCCAGCATGTCGCGCACGGCCGCCTCGGCTTCTTCCAGGCTCATGGCGACGATCACGCCCTTGCCTGCGGCCAGGCCGTCGGCCTTGATCACGATCGGTGCGCCTTTTTCCTTCAGGTAGGCCAGGGCCGGCTCGATCTCGGTGAAGTTTCGGTAGTCGGCGGTCGGGATCTGGTGACGGGCCAGGAAATCCTTGGTGAAGGCTTTCGAGCCTTCCAGCTGGGCCGCGCCCCTGGTTGGGCCGAAGCAGGCCAGGCCGCGACTGCGGAACAGGTCGACGACACCCGCGACCAGTGGCGCTTCAGGGCCGACGATGGTCATCTGGACGTTCTGCTCGGCGAAGTCGGCCAACTGCTCGAGGGCGGTCACGTCGATGGCGACGTTCTCGCACTTGGCTTCGGTGGCGGTGCCAGCGTTGCCCGGGGCGACGAAGACCTTCTCGACGCGCGGATCCTGGGCGACCTTCCAGGCCAAGGCGTGCTCGCGCCCACCACTGCCGATGATCAAGACTTTCATTGAAGACTCCTTGGCGTGGGGGCGGGGCCAAAGCTTCGAGTTGCAAGCTAAAGCCGCGTTGCCGCTCCCACTTCTTTATCGTTCAGAAATGTTGTTCGCTGCAAGCAAGCGTCATGCGCAATGCCTGCAGCTTGCAGCCGATCAGTGGCGGAAGTGACGCATGCCGGTGAACACCATCGCGATGCCGGCTTCGTCGGCCGCGGCGATCACTTCGGCGTCGCGCATCGAGCCGCCTGGCTGGATCACCGCGCTGATGCCGACCTTGGCGGCATTGTCGATGCCGTCGCGGAACGGGAAGAACGCATCCGAGGCCATGACCGCGCCCTGCACCTGCAAGCCGGCGTGCTCGGCCTTGATCGCGGCGATGCGCGCGGAGTTGACCCGGCTCATCTGGCCGGCGCCGACGCCGATGGTCTGGCGGTTCTTGGCGTACACGATGGCGTTGGACTTGACGAACTTGGCGACTTTCCAGGCGAACACCAGGTCATGGATCTCCTGCTCGGTCGGGGCGCGCCTGGTGACGATCTTCAGGTCATCGGCAGTGATCATGGCGATATCGCGGCTCTGTACCAGCAGGCCGCCGTTGACGCGCTTGAAGTCCCAGCCGGTGGCGCGCTCGGCTGGCCACTGGCCGCATTCGAGCAGACGCACGTTCTGCTTGGCGGCCACTACGTCGCGGGCAGCCTGGGAGATCTTCGGCGCGATGATCACTTCGACGAACTGGCGCTCGACGATGGCCTTGGCGGTTTCGCCATCGAGCTCGCGGTTGAAGGCGATGATGCCGCCGAAAGCCGACTCGGTATCGGTGGCGTAGGCCAGGTCATAGGCCTTGCGGATGCCACCTTCGTCTTCAGGCACGACCGCCACGCCGCAGGGGTTGGCATGCTTGACGATCACGCAGGCGGGCTTGACGAAGCTCTTGACGCATTCCAGCGCGGCGTCGGTATCGGCCACGTTGTTGAACGACAGCTCCTTGCCTTGCAGTTGCACGGCGGTGGAAATGCTGGCCTCGCCCTTGCCGGCCTCGACATAGAACGCCGCGCTCTGGTGCGGGTTCTCGCCGTAGCGCATTTCCTGGGCCTTGACGAACTGGGTGTTGAAGGTGCGCGGGAACTCACCGCGCGCTTCGGTACCCAGAGTGTCGCGGCTCTGGTCGATGGTGCCCATGTAGTTGGCGATCATGCCGTCGTAGGCGGCGGTGTGCTCGAATGCCTTGAGCATCAGGTCGAAGCGTTGGGCATAGGTCAGGCCGCCAGCCTTGAGGCCTTCGAGCACGCCGGCGTAGTCGCTGGCGTTGACCACGATGGCCACGTCCTTGTGGTTCTTGGCCGCCGAGCGGACCATGGTCGGGCCACCGATGTCGATGTTCTCGATCGCGGTAGGCAGGTCGCAGCCTGGCTTGGCGATGGTGGCTTCGAACGGGTACAGGTTGACCGCGACCAGGTCGATCGGCTTGATGCCGTGCTCGGCCATGATGGCGTCATCGAGGCCGCGACGGCCGAGAATGCCGCCGTGGATCTTCGGGTGCAGGGTCTTGACCCGGCCATCCATCATTTCGGCAAAGCCGGTGTAATCGGCCACTTCCACCGCGTCCACACCATTGTCCTTGAGCAGCTTGTAGGTACCGCCGGTGGACAGGATCTCGACGCCGAGCTGTTGCAGCTCACGGGCGAACTCGAGGATACCGGTCTTGTCGGAGACGCTGATCAGGGCGCGGCGGATCGGCAGGCGGGTAGTCTGGTCGGTCATTTCGGATTCCATAACGCGGTGGAGTCAGCAAAAAAGGCGAGCTCGTCGAGGAGTCGCCTTTTCTGGTTGGGATTGTGGCTTACAGCAGATCGTACTGTTTCAGCTTCTTGCGCAGAGTGCCTCGATTCAGCCCGAGCATCTCGCTGGCCTTGGTCTGGTTGCCCTTGACGTAGTTCATCACGCTTTCGAGCAAGGGCGCCTCCACTTCGGAAAGCACCAGGTTGTATACGTCCGTGACGGTCGCGCCTTCGAGATGGGCGAAGTAGTTGTGCAGCGCCTTCTCGACACTGCCACGAAGGGTCTGACCCTCTTCGCTCGGCGTGTTGAGGTGCTGTTTGAGGTTGACGTTGTCGCTCACGGGCGTTGTTCCACTCACTAAAGTCTCGGTCATCATCGTCATGCGGCCACCCCTTGTCCGTCCCCTGTCTCAAGGCTCTGTCGACGTTCGCGGAAGAACTGGCGAACGTTGGCGCACTGCGCTTGCGTATCTTCCAAAGCGTTGAATTGCTGGCGGAACTCCTTCCCGCCCGGTCGTGTTGCCAGGTACCAGCCCACATGCTTGCGGGCGATGCGCACGCCCATCACCTCGCCGTAGAAGGCGTGCAGCGCGGCAAGGTGTTCCAGCAGAATGCGCTCCACTTCGTCCAGGCCAGGCTCCGGCAGGCATTGACCGGTGCGCAGGTAGTGCTCGACCTCGCGAAAGATCCACGGTCGACCTTGCGCCGCGCGCCCGATCAACAGCCCGTCGGCGCCAGTCGCCTCGAGCACGGCGCGAGCCTTGTCTGGCGAAGTGATATCGCCATTGGCGAACACCGGGATCGACACGGCCTGCTTGATCGCGGCGATGGTGTCGTACTCGGCTTCGCCGGTATACAGGTCGGCGCGCGTCCGGCCATGCACCGCCAGTGCCTGTATGCCCGCCTGTTCGGCGATTTTCGCCACCGTCAGGCCATTCTTGTTCGCCCGGTCCCAGCCGGTGCGGATCTTCAGGGTCACCGGGACCTCGACCGCGTCGACCACCGCCCGCAGGATCTGCTCGACCAGTGCCTCATCTCTCAATAAAGCAGAGCCTGCCGCCTTGTTGCAGACTTTTTTCGCCGGACAGCCCATGTTGATATCGATGATCTGCGCACCGGCTTGCACGTTGGCCCGGGCGGCAGCGGCCAGCATCTGCGCGTCGCCTCCGGCGATCTGCACCGAGCGGGGCTCCGGATCATCCTCATGGATGCGTCGCAGGCGCGACTTGCGGCTGTCCCACAGGCTCAGGTCGCTGGTGACCATTTCCGACACCACCATGCCCGCGCCAAGGCGCTGGCAAAGCGTACGGAAAGGCTGGTCCGTGACCCCGGCCATGGGCGCGAGGATCAGGTTGTTGCGTAGTGTATAAGGGCCGATGCGTACCGCCGACATAGGTGTTCCCTGTTGTGGGGCCGAATCATTGGGAGTTCGAAAAAGGGTTGGCATGATACCCGCTCTCGATGACTGGATAAAGATGGGGCTGGATAAAAACTGAACAGCGGTAGGTCGTGAACGGCAACCCGCAAGCGGCAAGCAGTTGCGTAGCGATATCGCTGGAGCGCAAGCGTTCCTGCTTGGCAGGAAAGTGACAGGCGTCAGGGCGCTCGCTTGTGGCTTGTGTTCCCTACTCCGGGGAGCGGAAGCTCAGGCTGTAGTTCACGGCCTTGGGGCCGGGGTCGAGGATGTCCAGGGCGATGTGGATCGGCGTCTGGCTCGGCATGTCCCCGCGTCCGGCCAGCTCGCCGCTGAGGTACTCGCTGGGCTTGAAGCGGCGACTGGCGATCAGCTGGCCGTTGAGATCGGCGAAGCGCAGCTCGAGCAGGGGGAACGGCTGGGGGAACGAGGCGCGGTTGTAGATGATCGCATCGACGATCAGCGCGCCTTTGAAGTCGGGGTGGCTACGAACCACCAGATTGCTGCTTCGGATGCGCGAGATATCGACCCGGGTCGGTACCTCGCAGCCCAGACTCGGGCAGAGGCTCTGGAACCAGGGGCGGTACTGGTCCTGGCGCGCCAGCTCGTCGAAGTGATACCAGACGTACTGCAGCAGCAACGTGGCGGTCGCCAGCAGGACCAGCAGGCCCCACAGCAGGCGCTTGCGCCAGTTGGGCGCGGGCTTTTGCCAATCGAGTTGCAGCGGGTCGTCGACCACGCCGATCAGCGGCTCCTTGCGCGGCCTGGCGGCGGGCGCGCCTAGCCCCGGCTCGATCCGGTCGTGCCCGATCTGCTCCGGTCGGTCGAGTGGCGCGTGCTGGTCCGGCATGGCCGTGGCCATGGAGTCACTGGACGAGGAACGGCTGGCATGTTCGTCGAGCGCCATGTCGAGGCTCAGGGTCGGCTCGGTCCGTTCGGCCGGCGGCAGGTGTGGCGCATCGGGGCTGGCCGGATCGGCGAACGACAGCGAAGGCGGTTGCACCTCGCTGTCTTCGATGGCCGTGCCGAACGGGCGTCCATCGTGATCATCCGTGGTATCGTCGCGCCGGGCATGCAGGCTGGCGTGGTTAGGGTGACTGTCTCCCGGCGCGGGGACGCCGCGTCGCTCGAGGCGCGCCAGCTCCTGGTCGAGATCCACTTCGTCCAGCGGGTTGCCCGCCATTGCCCAGTCCTCCGCACTCGCAGCAGGCGCATTGCCAGCTGACATCGGTGCCGCGGATACCATCGTCGCCGGCACGCCAGCCTGCTCCCCGAGCGATGGCCCGTCGACTCGCTCGGTCGGGCGGGTTGCAGGCGTCGTGTCCGGTTGCGCCCCGGCGGTTTCTTCCGCAGATAGCTGGCCGGTTTCGGCGCGGTGCCGCTCCAGCAGCTGCCGGGCGGCATTGAATACCTGCAGGCAGGAACCGCAGCGCACCACGCCCCGAGCCAGACTCAACTGGTGATGGGTGACGCGGAAGCGGGTCTGGCAATGTGGGCACTGGGTGACGAAACTGTCGCTCATGCGCTGGGTCCGTGGGGGCTGCTGGGGTTTATGCCTGGGCTGCCGGGCGGCGGCGACCGCTGATGCGCACCCAGCCGTCGCGCTCGGCGATCGGATCCAGTTCGAAGTCCGCGGCGTAGGCAGCTGCCACTTCGGCGCCCTGTTCGGCGAGGATGCCCGACAGGGCCAGCAAGCCGCCCGGGCGGACCAGGCCCGACAGTTGTGCCGCCAGGGACACCAATGGCCCGGCGAGAATGTTGGCGACCAGCACGTCGGCCTGCATCGGCGGCATCTGCTCGGGCAGGTACAGCGCCAGGCGCTCTGCGGCCAGACCATTGCGCCCGGCATTGTCGCGCGAGGCTTCGAGGGCCTGGACGTCGATGTCGGTACCTACCGCCTCACGTGCGCCAAGCAGCAGGGCGGCAATGGCGAGGATTCCCGAGCCGCAGCCGAAATCCAGCACTTGGGTACCTTCGAGCTGCTGGCCGTCGAGCCACTCCAGGCACAGGGCCGTGGTCGGATGGGTGCCGGTGCCGAACGCCAGTCCCGGGTCGAGCAGCAGGTTGACCGCCTGGGCATCCGGTGCCTGGTGCCAGCTCGGCACGATCCACAGACGCTGGCCGAAGCGCATGGGCTGGAAGTTGTCCATCCAGCTGCGCTCCCAGTCCTGGTCCTCGATCAATTCGGCCTGGTGCTCGGGCAGCTCGGCATCGGTAAGCAGGCGCAGATGGGCGAAGATCGCCTCGGCCTGGGCATCGGCCTCGAACAGCGCGAGCAGGTGGGTATGGCTCCACAGCGGCGTGGTATTGAGGTCCGGTTCGAAAATCGGCTGGTCTTCGGCATCCATGAAGGTCACCGAGACAGCGCCCACTTCGAGCAGGGCATCTTCGTAGGTTTCGGCTTGTTCCGGGCTGATGGCCAGGCGTACTTGCAGCCAGGGCATGGCGGGTACCTATGATAAATCGACAGGGGCAGCCCGAGGCTGCCGGAGGGTGGCAGTTTACTTGAGTGCGCGAGGTTTGTGCAGGACGCTTGGCGGGACAGGCCGCTGCGCCGCGATCGGGCCCGCAGGGGCCGTAAACCAGGCCACGCCATGGAACTGCCAGGTCACGATACCGAACCTACGGTCTCCGCGGGTCCGGTCGCGGCACCAGGGCCGCACAACCTGCACCACCTGGAAACAGGCTCCATGAAAAACCCCGACACGAGGTCGGGGTTCTCTGTTTCACGCCAGGATCACTCCTGGTTGGCCAGCTTGTGCTCGAGGTAGTGAATGTTGACACCGCCCTTGCAGAAACCATCATCGCGCACCAGTTCGCGGTGCAGCGGGATGTTGGTCTTGATCCCGTCGACGACGATCTCGTCCAGGGCATTGCGCATGCGCGCCATGGCCTCGTCGCGATCCTTGCCATAGGTGATCAGCTTGCCGATCAGCGAGTCGTAGTTCGGCGGAACCGCATAACCGCTGTACAGGTGCGAGTCGACGCGCACGCCATTGCCGCCAGGGGCATGGAAATGCTTCACGGTACCTGGACTCGGGATGAACTTCTTCGGGTCTTCGGCGTTGATCCGGCATTCCAGGGAATGGCCGCGGATCACCACGTCCTCCTGGCGGAACGACAGCTTGTTGCCCGCGGCGATGCTCAGCATCTCCTTGACGATGTCGATGCCGGTGACCATTTCGGAAACCGGGTGCTCCACCTGCACGCGGGTGTTCATCTCGATGAAGTAGAAGCTGCCATTCTCGTACAGGAACTCGAAGGTGCCGGCACCGCGGTAGCCGATTTCGATACAGGCCTGAACGCAGCGAGCGAAGACTTCCTGGCGGGCCTTCTCGTCGATCCCCGGTGCCGGGGCTTCCTCCAGGACCTTCTGGTGACGACGCTGCAGCGAGCAGTCACGGTCGCCCAGATGCACGGCATTGCCCTGGCCATCGGACAGGACCTGGACCTCCACGTGGCGTGGGTTGGTCAGGAACTTCTCCAGATAGACCATCGGATTGCCGAAGGCAGCGCCAGCTTCGTTACGGGTCAGCTTGGCCGAGGCGATCAGGTCTTCTTCCTTGTGCACCACGCGCATGCCGCGACCACCGCCGCCGCCGGCGGCCTTGATGATCACCGGATAGCCGACTTCGCGGGCGATCGCCAGCGCGGTCGCTTCGTCTTCCGGCAGCGGGCCGTCCGAGCCTGGCACGGTCGGTACGCCGGCCTTGATCATCGCTTCCTTGGCCGAGACCTTGTCGCCCATCAGGCGAATGGTGTCGGCCTTGGGCCCGATGAAGGCGAAACCGGATTTCTCGACCTGCTCGGCGAAATCGGCGTTCTCGGCAAGGAAGCCATAACCTGGGTGGATGGCGGTGGCGCCGGTCACTTCGGCAGCGGCGATGATCGCTGGAATGTGCAGGTAGGAATCCTTGGAGGCCGCGGGTCCGATGCACACCGCCTCGTCAGCCAGGCCCAGGTGCATCAGTTCACGGTCAGCCGTGGAGTGTACGGCGACGGTCTTGATCCCCAGTTCCTTGCAGGCACGCAGGATACGCAGGGCAATTTCGCCACGGTTGGCAATCAGAACTTTTTCCAGCATCGCAGGCTCTCCGCAGTTCAAACGATGGTGAACAGCGGCTGGTCGAACTCAACCGGCTGACCGTCTTCCACCAGGATCGCGTCGATGACGCCACCGATATCGGCTTCGATGTGGTTCATCATCTTCATGGCTTCGACGATGCACAGCGTGTCGCCCTTCTTCACCGTCTGGCCGACTTCGGCGAAGTTGGACGAGGTCGGCGACGGCTTGCGGTAGAAGGTGCCGACCATCGGCGAGCGGATCACCGTGCCTTTGAGCGCCGGGGCTGCGGCTTCGGCGGCTGGCGCGGCGGCTGCAGGGGCAGAGGCCGGGGCTGCGGTCGGAGCGGGCGCGGCCACCGGGGCGGCGAAGTACTGCTGGCCGACCGGGGACTTGCTGTGGCGGCTGATACGAACCGACTCTTCGCCTTCCTTGATCTCCAGCTCGTCGATGCCAGACTCTTCCAGCAGTTCGATCAGTTTCTTGACTTTACGGATATCCATTAAGCATCAACTCCCAAGGTTCGGTCAGGGATGTAATTTGAAAACGTGTCGAGGACGTTTCTGTAAAACCCGTGCCCATCGGGCCGGGCCTTGTCATCAGGGCTGTGCGTGTGCAGCCAGGTATTCCAGCGCGGACTCCAGGGCCAACCGGTAGCCAGTGGCGCCAAGGCCGCAGATCACTCCCACGGCGACGTCGGAGAAGTAGGAGTGATGACGGAAAGGTTCGCGTTTGTGCACGTTGGAAAGGTGCACTTCGATGAATGGGATGCTCACCGCCAGCAATGCGTCACGTAATGCGACGCTGGTATGGGTGAAGGCGGCCGGGTTGATCAGGATGAAGTCCACGCCTTCGTTGCGCGCCGCGTGGATGCGGTCGATCAGTTCATACTCGGCATTGCTTTGCAGGTACTGCAGGTGATGGCCGCCAGCGCGGGCACGCTGTTCCAGATCCTGGTTGATCTGCGACAGGGTCACGGCGCCATACAGGCCTGGCTCGCGAGTACCGAGCAGGTTGAGGTTCGGGCCGTGCAGCACCAGTAGGGTCGCCATCTGCGGTTTCCTTGTTGTTCGGCAAGTCGATATAGCGCGGCGACTATGCCGCAAGCGATGGCAAGTGTCCAGTTCCCTGCAATAGCCGGCACGATGCCCGAGATTCGCGCAAAGTATGTGACCAAAAGCGGTTCTTTGGTCACTCTTGCCGGAAACTTCCCGCCAGTTGGGAAGTTAAAGCCCCAGGTCCTGGCGCATGCGTGATAGATGTCGGGCGAATTCTTCGACAGTGGTTTCGCCGACTACCCGATCGGCGGTCATTTCGCTGCCGTTCGCGGCAAAGAACAGCAAGGCGGGTGGGCCGAACAGCTGGTAGCGGTCGAGCAGGGCACGCTGGGCGGCGTTGCTTTCGGTGATGTCGAAGCGCAGGCGCACGAAGCCATCGAGCTGCTTGTGTATCGAGGCGGCCCCGAGCACTTCGCGCTCGATCACCTTGCAACTGATGCACCAGTCGGCATACCAGTCGAGCACGACCGGTTGCCCGTCCGCCTTGGCCTGGGCCAGTGCCGCATCCAGTTCGGCTGGCGTGGTGAGGGTGCGCCAGGCATCGACCTGCGCCGGCTGCGCTGCAGTGCCGGAGCTACCGACCGGCGTGCCCAGCGGACGCAGCGGATCTCCTTGGCCGCTCAGGGCGCCGTGCCAGCAGGCAAAGGCATAGCACAGCAGCAGCAGGCCCAGCAGTTGCGCCAGACGCTGGCCCGGTGTCTTGTGCGTGAACTCGAGCGTGCCGAGGAACAGAGCCACGCCGGCGGCCAGCAGCCCGACCAGCAGGAGTGTCAGCGGCGCCGGCAGGACACGGGCGAGCAGACCGATCGCCAGGCCTAGCAGCAGCACGCCGATGGCGTTCTTCACCGTCACCAACCATGCACCGCTCCTGGGCAGCCAGGCGGCGCCGCCGGTAGCCATCAGCAGCAAGGGCGCGCCCATGCCCAGGCCCAGGGCGAACAGCTTCAAGGCGCCGCCGAAGGCATCGCCGCTGGCGCTGATGTACAGCAACGCGCCAGCCAAAGGCGCCGATACGCAGGGCGACACCAGCAGGCTGGACAGCACTCCAAGCACGGCCGCCCCGAGCAGCGAGCCGCCCTTGGTCCGGCTGGCGGCCTTGTCCAGGCGGCTGCTCAGGGCCTGGGGCAGCTTGAGTTCGAACAGGCCGAACATGGCCAGGGCGAACAGCACGAAGAACAGCGCGAAGGGTATCAGGACCCAAGGCGATTGCAGGCGCGCCTGCAGATTGAGCCCCGCGCCGAACAGGCCCATCAGCGCCCCGAGCACGGCGAAGCAGGCCGCCATCGGCAACACGTAGGCCAGCGACAGGCTCAGGCCGCGCAGGCCACCTACCTGGCCCCGCAATACCACGCCGGAAAGGATCGGCAGCATCGGCAGCACGCACGGGGTGAAGGTCAGCCCGACGCCCGCCAGGAAGAACAGCAGCAGTGAGCGCCAGCTCCAGCCTTCCGGGGCGACGGCAGGTATCGACGCGGCGGGGGCCCCGGCGGCGCCAGGGATTTCCAGGCGTTCGGTTTGCGGCGGATAGCACAAGCCCTTGTCGGCGCAGCCCTGGTAGGTGACCTGCAAGGTGACGGGCCGCTGCCCGGAGGCTTGGCGAGGCAGTTCGATGTCGACGATGCCGTGGTACACCTCGACGTCGCCGAAGAACTCGTCGTGCTTGGCCTCGCCAGGCGGGATGCGAGCCTGGCCCAGGCCTGCGTCGGTCGGCTCGGTACGGAACTGGAAGCGATGGCGATACAGGTAATAGCCTTCCGCCGCGACGAAGCGCAAGGTGACGGTTTGCCGGTCGACGTGCTCCAGACTGAGCTTGAAAGCCTGGCGCACCGGAAGGAAGTCCGCGCTGGCAACCAGCGAGGCGGCGCCTAGGGAAGCGCTGGGTCGGTTGTCGAGCAGGCTGCTGGCGAAGGACGGGCTGGCCAGCAGCATGAACAGCAGCAAAAACAGGCGGCGCATGGCGGTCTCGCTAGGTAAAACGTGCGCGCATGATAACGGACTCTGCTCGGCTTGGGGCGGTGACGCAGCGATCAGCGCCTGGCGGGACGTCAGACGCGGAACGCGCGCACCGCCGTGTTCAACGCGTCGCCGAGCCTTAGCAGCTGTTCGCCTTGCTCGCGGCCCTCGCCGACGCGTTGCAGATTGTCTTCGCCCAGCGCATGGATGCGCTCGCTATGGCCGCGGATGTCGCCGACCGCGCCGGTCTGCTGCGCGGTCGCGTCGGCGATGCGGGTCGCGGTAACGGCGATGGTGCCGATGGCGCTGACGATGGTGGCCAGCGCGCCATCGGCGGCCTGCGCCTGGCCTACGGTGGTTTCGGCATGCTCGAGCTGATGGCGCATGCCTTCGAGCGAGTCGCGGGCCGCCAGCTGCAAACGGTCGATCAACGCCTGGATCTCGCCGGTGGCGCCGGTGGTGCGTTGCGCCAGGGAGCGTACCTCGTCGGCCACCACGGCGAAGCCGCGACCCATTTCGCCGGCGCGGGCCGCCTCGATGGCGGCATTGAGCGCCAGCAGGTTGGTCTGTTCGGCGATCGAGCGGATCACCGTCAGCACACCGCCAATGGTCGCCGATTCCTCGGCCAGTTGCTCGATGGCCTGGGCATTGCCCTGGACCTCCTCGACCAGCGTGCGCAGCCCGGACAGACTCTGGCCAATCACCGCCTGGCCATGCTCGACGGCGCGGTCGGCGTCATGGCTGGCCAGCGCGGCGGACCTGGCATCGCTGGCCACCTGCTGGATGGTGGTTTCCAGCGCGCCAAGGGCATCGCGGATCAGCGCGGTGTCGCCGGCCTGGCGTTCGGTGCCATCGTGCAGCGCACTGCTCATGCCAGCCAGCGCCTGGCTGCTGCCGACCACTTGCTCGGCGTTGTGGCGCAGGGCGTCGACCAGCTCGACCAGATATTGGCGCAGGCGATTGAGCGATTCCTGGATATCGTGCAGCTCCCGGTTGCTCCGGCCCAGCGCGATGGGCTGGGCGAAATCCCCCTCGGCCCAGCACGAGAGCGCCGGCGCCAGGTTGGTGAGCACGCGCGCCAGACGCCGCTGAAGACCATCGATGAGTACTGCGATCAGCAGGATCAGGCCGATCATCAGGCCCTGCATGACCCGCACTTCACGCTGGATCAGGGCATGTCGGGCGCGCACCTCCGGCTCCAGCGCGGCGATCGCCTGGCGAACCGACGCCAGCCGCTGCGCCGTGCTGCTGGCCAGCATGGCGCGTCGTTCGATCTGTTCGCGGGTGCGACGCAATTCCCCCGGATAACGACTGAGCAGGCCCTGCAGCTCGCGCTTGAGCGCCACCGCGGCATCTTCGCGCTGCTCGCTGGCCTCGCTCTGCAAGCCCATCATCGCCGCGAAATCGTCGGCGCCCGATTCGCGGGCACGGGTCACGCCGAGCAGCGGCAACTGCTCGATGAGTTCGGCCTGGGTGCGGATCGACTGCAATTCGCGCAGGACCTCATCGGTCAGTTCCGCGCGGCCGCTGCCGACCAGCTTGGCACGCGCCAGCGACAAGCGACCCAGGTGCAGAGTGGCTTCGAGCAGTGGCGACAGGTAGGCGCTGGCGTGCTCGCTGGCACTGTCCCTGGCATACACGGTGAGCTGCTCGAGGCTGGCGCCCAGCTCACGCTCGGCCTGCAACAGCAGGGCCTGGGGATCGCCGGCCAGCTTGCCGGCGCCAAGCAGTTCGTCGCCGGTGAAGGCCTGCAAGCCTTCGAGGCTCGGCCGCAGCCTGGTCGCCAATGCCGACGGCCATTCGGCCAGCGCCGCCTGCAATTGCTCGATGGCCTGCAGCGCCTGGGCATGACGAACCGCGTCGCCACTGGCCAGGTAGGCTTCGATGTTACGGGCCGCCTGGTTCTGGAAGCGCTGGGAAAGGTCCAGGTAGCGCTCCACCAATTGGTAGGGGCGCTCCAGGGCGCGCTGCGACCACCACAAGGTGGCCCCCAGAGCGAGGCAGACGGTGAGCAGTAGCAAGGTGTTGAAATTGGTGAGCCACTTCAGGCGCATAGCCGCAGACTTCCAGCGGGATCAGGTTAGGCTGCCGACCGTATTGCGTTTTCGTGACGCGATGATGACGAAGCCAGCCCATCGGGAAAAAATGTGGCTTTTTGCCTTTATGCTCGAGGTGGCTGGCAAGCAGCGCTGCGGCGGTTCCAGAACGACCCTGGCAATGCTCGGGGCGACGGTTTGCAGCCTCTGCGCGCGCGCCGATCTGGCACGCCCGCACGGGCCTTCGCCGGCTCGGGCGGCCTGTCTAGCTGGGGCGCGACGGCGACTGGCCAGGCTGGTCGCTTATCTTCCTGGCCTCGCTTGTTTTATAGTGCAGCGACCCGTGCTTGCCGCGGCACCCTGACCCGTGCCTGCGGTCCAAGCCCTGAACCGTCGTGACTGATAAGGACAATCCCATGCTGGACTGGAAAAACCGTACAGGCGAAGCCGAGCCCCGCGAGCGGGTCGATTCGCGGGGCGCCGCTACCCGTAGCTACCTCGGCGGCTTGTGGAGCAAGGCGCTGGGCATCGTGATCGGCCTCTACCTGCTGGTGTGCATTGGCCTGAGCTGGTACTGGAGCCAGGAGCCGGACCTGTTCCCGGTGCAGCAGGGTGCCCAGGCGGCCGCCGAGCGCAACGGGCAGAAGATGGTGGTCGGCTATACCACCATCGAGACCTTGAAAAGCGTCGCCACCACCTTGCTGGACAAGCCCGGCGGCTATATCTCCAACGACCGTTTCCCGCCGGGACTGTGGATGGACAACATGCCGAGCTGGGAGTACGGGGTGCTGGTCCAGGTTCGCGACCTGGCGCGTGCACTGCGCAAGGACTTCGCCCGTTCCCAGTCGCAGTCGACCGAGGACGCGGACCTGGCGCGCGCCGAGCCGCGCTTCAACTTCGACCAGAAGAGCTGGATCCTGCCGTCGAGCGAATCGGAATACCAGGAAGGTATCCGTTCCTTGAGCCGCTACCAGGCGCGCCTGGCCGCTGGCGACCAGGGGGCCATCTTCTATACCCGCGCCGACAACCTCAACAACTGGCTGGGCGATGTCGCCACGCGCCTGGGCTCGCTGTCTCAGCGCCTGTCGGCCAGCGTCGGCCGGGTCAAGCTCAACAGCAACCTGAAGACCGAGACCGTGGTCGCCGGCCAGGCGCCGCAGGTGGATGAGGAAGTGGTCGAGACACCTTGGCTGCAGATCGACAATGTCTTCTACGAAGCGCGTGGCCAGGCCTGGGCACTGTCGCACCTGCTGCGTGCCATCGAGGTCGATTTCGCCGACGTGCTGGCCAAGAAGAACGCGACGGTCAGCGTGCGCCAGATCATTCGTGAGCTGGAAGCCTCGCAGGAAGCCTTGTGGAGCCCGATGGTGCTCAATGGCAGCGGCTTCGGCATGTGGGCCAACCATTCGCTGGTCATGGCCAACTACATTTCGCGGGCCAACGCCGCCGTCATCGACCTGCGCCAGCTGCTGTCGCAAGGCTGATGAGACTCGACTCCCGGGAACTGGCCCACCGCGCAGCCTCGGAGGCCGAGCGGGTGGCCTGGGTCGACGAGCATGACCAGCTGCTCGGTGCGCTGCCACGCGCCGAGCTGCGCGAACGGGGCCTGGTCGGCCGCTGCACCTTCATCTTGCTGTTCAACGCAGCAGGGGAGCTGTGCGTGCATCGGCGCACCTTGAGCAAGGCCCTGTATCCTGGCTACTGGGACGTGGCTGCCGGCGGCATGGTCGCGGCGACGGAAGACTACGACCAGTGCGCGACACGCGAGCTGTCCGAGGAACTGGGTGTCGAGGGCGTCGAGTTGCGCTTTCACGAGACCTTCTTCTTCGACCAGCCCGGCAACCGGCTCTGGGCGGCGGTGTACTCGGCGACCTGGGACGGCCCGCTGCGGCTGCAGCCCGAAGAGGTCAGCCAGGCGTGTTTCATCGGCCTGTCCCAGGTCATGGCTGACAGCCAGCACCAGCCATACTGTCCTGATTCCCTGGTGGCCTTGCAGCGTTTCCTGGCCAGCCGGGCCTGAGGTCGCGATTGTTTCCGGAAATGGCGCATTTCGCTACTTAGCAATGCCGGGGAATCTCGTTAAACTGCCCGGCCTTTTCGGGCGATCGCAACACCTGCGGTCGTAGCGCCGCCCCTGCCAGAGTGGGGCCTCGCGGTCGGTCCTGGCTCAGGTGCCGACCAGTTTTTGTCCTCAGCCAGAGGAACAAAAGTGGCCAAGAAAGCCTCATCCTTCGCCGCCCTGGGCGGCCTCGTGTATTCCACCGACGCCGGTCGGCACTGTCCCGACTGCAGCAAGCCGGTCGATGCCTGCAGCTGCGGCCAGGCGCTCATCCCCGAGGGCGATGGCATTGCCCGGGTCCGCCGCGAGACCAAGGGGCGTGGTGGCAAGACCGTCACCTCGATCAGTGGCGTACCGTTGCCGGCCGACCAGCTCAAGGAACTGGCCAGCGTGCTCAAGCGCCGTTGCGGTACCGGTGGCGCCTTGAAGGACGGCGTCATCGAGATTCAGGGCGACCATGTCGAGCTGCTGATCGCCGAACTCGTCAAGCAAGGTTTCAAGGCCAGGAAGTCCGGCGGCTGAACCTTGCCCGCGCCTTCTGGCCGACGCTTCTAAACTCGCTTCCGTGGTCGGGGTCTACCCCTGGCATGGAACCGTCAATTCTTCAGTTCTTGCACCGTGCGCGCCTGCTGGCGTGGCGGTGTTTCCGACTTCATGAAAGGGGACTTGAATGTCCGTACGACGCACACGCAAAGACGATGGCAGCCAGTGGACGGTCGGTGACAGCCGCAGTGTCTACGGGATCCGCCACTGGGGCGCCGGTTATTTCGCGATCAACGAGGCCGGGCGTGTCGAAGTACGCCCCAATGGGCCTGACAGCGCCCCGATCGACCTCTACGAACAGGTCGACGAGCTACGCAAGAGTGGCCTGTCCCTGCCGTTGCTGGTGCGCTTCCCCGACATCCTGCAGGATCGGGTGCGCCAGCTGACCGGCGCGTTCGACGCCAACATCGCGCGCCTGGAGTACCAGAGTCGATACACCGCGCTGTATCCGATCAAGGTCAACCAGCAGGAAGCCGTGGTCGAGAACATCATCGCCACCCAGAATGTCTCGATCGGCCTGGAAGCCGGTTCCAAACCCGAACTGCTCGCCGTGTTGGCGCTGGCGCCCAAGGGCGGCACCATCGTCTGCAACGGCTACAAGGATCGTGAGTTCATCCGTCTGGCGCTGATGGGGCAGAAGCTCGGGCACAACGTGTTCATCGTCATCGAGAAGGAGTCCGAGGTCGCCCTGGTGATCGAGGAGGCGACCGAACTCAAGGTCAAGCCGCAGGTGGGCCTGCGCGTGCGCCTGTCCTCCCTGGCGTCGAGCAAGTGGGCCGACACGGGCGGGGAAAAGTCCAAGTTCGGCCTGTCGGCCGCGCAGCTGCTGTCGGTGGTGCAGCGGTTCCGCGAGGCCGGGCTGGACAACGGCGTGCGCCTGCTGCATTTCCACATGGGCTCGCAGATCGCCAACCTGGCTGACTACCAGCACGGTTTCAAGGAGGCCATCCGCTATTACGGCGAGCTGCGTGCGCTGGGCCTGCCGGTCGACCATATCGACGTCGGTGGCGGCCTGGGCGTGGACTATGACGGTACCCACTCGCGCAATGCCAGTTCGATCAACTACGACATCGACGAGTACGCTGCCGTGGTGGTGGGCATGCTCAAGGAATTCTGCGACGCCCAGGGGCTGCCGCATCCGCACATCTTCTCCGAAAGCGGCCGCGCCCTGACCGCGCACCATGCCATGCTGGTGGTGCAGGTCACCGACGTCGAGCGGCACAATGATCAGGTGCCGACCATCGAGAACAAGCAAAGTCTGCCGGAAACCGTGCAATGGCTGGTCGACCTGCTCGGGCCGACCGACATCGAGATGGTCACCGAGACCTACTGGCGCGCCACCCACTACATCAGCGACGTGGCCGCGCAATATGCCGACGGCAAGGTCAGCCTGGCGGAAAAGGCCCTGGCCGAACAGTGCTACTTCGCCGTCTGCCGGCGCCTGTACAATTCGCTCAAGGCGCGCCAGCGCTCGCATCGCCAGGTGCTCGACGAGCTCAACGACAAGCTGGCCGACAAGTACATCTGCAATTTCTCGGTGTTCCAGAGCCTGCCCGATACCTGGGCGATCGGCCAGGTGCTGCCGATCCTGCCGCTGCATCGCCTGGACGAGGAACCGATGCGTCGGGCGGTGCTGCAGGACCTGACCTGCGACTCCGACGGCAAGATCAACCAGTACGTCGACGAGCAGAGCATCGAGACCAGCCTGCCGGTGCATGCCGTGCGCGAAGGCGAGGACTACCTGCTGGGCATCTTCCTGGTGGGCGCCTACCAGGAAATTCTCGGTGACATGCATAACCTGTTTGGCGACACCGACTCGGTGAACATCTACCAGAACGCCGATGGCAGCGTGTATCACGCCGGTATCGAGACGCACGACACCATCGAGGACATGCTGCGCTACGTGCATCTGTCGCCGGAAGAGCTGATGACCCACTACCGCGACAAGGTCGCCAGCGCCAGCATCAGCGCACGGGAGCGGACCCAGTACCTGGACGCGCTGCGGCTGGGCCTGACCCGCTCCTCCTACCTCTCTTCCTGAGGCCGGGGCCTGCCTGGCCATGCCTTGTGGCGGCCGGGCAGGCCCTCGAGTCACTGTCCGGGGTGACGGACTGGCGCGCCTGCCATCCAGCCATCGGCTCGCTGCAGGCGCCAGCCTGTCCAGCCGAGCGTTACCGCGCGCAAGGCCATGAAGCCCAAGAAGGCCAGCCATAGGCCATGATTGCCCAGCCCCGACAGGCTCCACGCCAGCGGTAGCGCGAGGAGCACGCTGAACAGCATGGCGTTGCGCATCTCGCGCGCCCGGGTAGCACCGATGAACAGCCCGTCCAGCAGATAGCTCCATACCGCCACCAGTGGCAGCAAGGCCAGGTAGGGCAGGGCCGGATAGGCAGCGGCGCGAACTTCGGCGATGTCGGTCTGCAGGTCGATGAACAGGTGGCCGGCGACAAGGAACAGCAGGGCGAAGCCTGTGCTCACGATCAGTGACCAGCTACCGGAAATCACCAGCGAACGACGCAGTGTCTGGCGATCGCCAGCGCCGATCGCGTGACCGCATAGCGCCTCGACGGCGTGGGCCAGGCCGTCCAGGGCATAGGCCGTGAGCATCAGGCCATTGAGCAGCAGGGCATTGGCCGCCACCGTCGCTTCTCCTAGCCGCGCACCTTGCAGGGCCACCAGCAGGAACACCAGTTGCAAGGCCAGGCTGCGCAGGAAGATGTCGCGGTTCACGCCAAGCAAGGGACGCCAGGCCGACCAGCGCCCGAGGGCAGCCCAGGCCATGCGCCCGGGATAGGCTCGCAGTGCCGGGCGGGTCAATGCCAGGCCGAGCAGGGCGGCGCTCCATTCGGCGATCACCGAGGCCCGTGCCGAGCCGAGCACGCCCCAGTCCAGGCCGAGCACGAACCACAGGTTGAGCACGACGTTCGACAGGTTGGCGACCAGCAGGATGACCAGCGGTGCACGGGCGTTCTGCATGCCAAGGAACCAGCCGACCAGCGCGTAGCTGGCCAGCGCGGCCGGCAGGCCGAGCAGACGGGTCTGGAAAAACGTTTCGGTGGCCTGATGCAGCGCCAGGCTCGGCTGCATCAGGTGCAGGGCCAGCCGGCTGAAGGGCGCGGCCAGTATCGCGATCACACTCGCGAAGAACAAAGCCAGCAGCAAGCCCTGGACCAGCACCTGGCGAAGTGCGGCGCCATCGGCGCGCCCGGCGGCCTGGGCGGCGAAGCCTGTGGAACCCATGCGCAGGAAACCCATCAGGCCGACGATGAAGGTGAACAAGGTGGCGCCGACGGCCACCGCGCCCAGTTGGTGGGCATGCGGCAGATGCCCGATGACGGTGCTGTCCACCAGCGCGACCAGCGGCACGGAAACATTCGAGAGAATCATTGGCGCGGCCAGCCCCCAGACCTTGCGGTGGGTGGCGCGGTCACGCCAGTCGGCGCGAAGAAGTGACATGCGGGCTCCTGTGGCAAGGCGGTATTGTAGCGGACGTGCCACTGGCACCGGGCGCGTTTCGTCCCGCCTGCTGTCGATGCGCCATAACGCTTGCCGTTGCGCTATAGTTGGCGCCCTCACGAACACGCTGCCGAAGAGTTTCCCCCATGCTCGACAAAGGACTGTTGCTGGCCTGCGCTCTGGCGCTGCTCGCTGCCTGCGATTCCGCGACGCCGGACAAGACCGCCGCGTCCAAGCCTGCCACGCCGCAAGCCGCGGCTCCGGCGCCCAAGCGCGAGGATCCGGCACTGCTGGCCAAGCGCTATGCCGATCGCGAACTCACTGTGCTGGACGTCTCGGAAGTCCAGCTCGACGGTGCCAGCACCCTGTCGATCAGCTTCTCGGCGCCCTTGGATGCCGAGCAGGATTTCGCCGCCAAGGTACACCTGGTGGACACGCTCAAGGGCAAGCTCGACGGCGCCTGGGAACTCTCCGACAACCAGATGGAGCTACGCCTGCGCCATCTGGAACCTCGGCGCAAACTGGTCCTGACCGTCGAATCCGGGCTGCTGGCGGTCAATGGCAAGCGCCTGGCCGAGGAGTCGGTCACTCGCCTGGAGACGCGCGACATGCAGGCCACCGTTGGCTTCGCCAGCCGCGGCTCGCTGTTGCCCACGCGACTGGCGGAGGGCCTGCCGGTCATCGCGCTCAACGTCGACAAGGTCGATGTGGAGTTCTTCCGCATCAAGCCAGACACCCTGTCGACCTTCCTGGCCAACTGGGGACGCAACAGCAGCCTGGAATACTATCAGTCCAAGGAACTGCTCGACCTGACCGAGCTGGTCTACAGCGGTCGCTTCGAGCTGTCGCCAGCGCGCAATACCCGCGAAACCGTGCTGTTGCCGATCGCCGGGATCAAGCCGCTGCAGGCGCCGGGTGTGTACCTGGCGGTGATGCGCGCCTCGGGCACCTACGATTATTCGCAGCCGGCGACGCTCTTCACGCTCAGTGACATCGGGGTCTCGGCGCACCGCTACCGCGATCGCCTGGATGTGTTCGCTCAGGCGTTGGAAGGCGGCAAGGCGCTGAGCGAGGTCAAGCTGGAGCTGCGTGACGACAAGGGCAAGCTGCTGGCCCAGGCCAGCACCGACGGCGCCGGGCATGGCCAGCTGCCGATCACCCCCAAGGCAGACACCTTGATCGCCACCCAAGGTAGCAACACCACGCTGCTGCGCCTGGGGAGCGCCGCGCTCGACCTGGCCGAGTTCGACATCACCGGGGCTGCGGCCAACCCGCTGCAGTTCTTCGTGTTCGGCCCACGCGACCTGTACCGCCCTGGCGAGACCGTGCTGCTCAATGGTCTGTTGCGCGACCAGGATGGCAAGCCGGTCAATGCCCAGCCGGTCAACGTGGAAGTGCGTCGTCCCGATGGCCAGGTCAGTCGCAAGTTCCTCTGGGAGGCCGATGCCAACGGCTTGTACCAGTACCAGTTGCAGCTGGCTGGCGAGGCGCCGACCGGACGCTGGCAGCTGCTGATCGACCTGGGCGGCGGGCGCCAGCAGGTGCAGGAGTTCCTCGTCGAGGACTTCCTGCCCGAGCGCCTGGCGCTGGAACTCAAGGGCAGCGAAGTGCCGCTGGGGCCGGACGAAACTGCCCGCATCCAGGTCGCAGGGCGCTACCTGTATGGCGCCCCGGCGGCGGGCAACCGGCTGGGCGGGCAAGCCTACGTGCGGCCATTGCGCGAAGCGGTCGAGGCCTTGCCCGGGTACCAGTTCGGCTCGGTCACCGAGGCCGACCTGAGCCAGGACCTGGAACTGGACGAAGTCACCCTCGACAAGGCCGGCAAGGCCACCCTGGACATCGACAGCCGTTGGACCGAAGCCCGTTCGCCGCTGCTGCTCACCGTCCAGGCCAGTCTGCAGGAGTCCGGTGGCAGGCCGATCACCCGGCGCCTGGAGCAGCCGATCTGGCCGGCCGAGCGGTTGCCTGGCCTGCGCGGTCTGTTCGAGGGCGACGAAACCGACGGCGATGCGCCGGTCAGCTTCGAGTTCCTGGTGGCCGACCGCCAAGGACACAAGCTGGCTGCCGAGAACCTCAAGGTCCGCCTGATCCGCGAGCGTCGCGACTACTATTGGAACTACTCGCAGAGCGATGGCTGGAGCTACGACTACAACGAGAAGTTCCTGACCCAGAGCGAGCAGAGCCTGAGCATCCAGGCCGGTGGCACCGCCAAGCTCGACTTCCCGGTCGAGTGGGGCCCGTACCGGGTCGAGGTCGAGGACCCCGAGACCGGCCTGATCAGCAGCGAACGCTTCTGGGCCGGCTACCGCGCCCAGGACAACGCCGATGGCGGCGCTGTGCGTCCCGACCAGGTCAAGCTGGCGCTGGACAAGCCCGCCTATGCCGACGGTGCCAGCGCCCAGGTCACCGTCACCCCGCCTGCGGCCGGCAGCGGTTACCTGATGATCGAGTCCAGCGACGGCCCGCTGTGGTGGCAGGAAATCGAGGTGCCCGCCGAAGGCAAGACCTTCGAGGTGCAGCTGGACCGCAAGTGGGCACGCCACGACCTGTATGTCAGCGCCTTGGTGATCCGTCCCGGAGACCGCAAGGCCAATGCCACGCCCAAGCGCGCGGTGGGCATTCTGCACCTGCCGCTGGACCGCGCCGGGCGCAAGCTGGACCTGAGCATCCAGGCGCCGGACAAGATGCGCCCCAAACAGCCGTTGACCGTGAAGTTCAAGGCCAGCAATGCCGATGGCAGTACGCCACGGCAGGCGCATGTGCTGCTGGCGGCGGTGGATGCCGGGATTCTCAACATCACCGACTTCAAGACCCCGGATCCTTTCGCCAGCCTGTTCGGCCGCAAGGCTTATGGTGTCGACCAGCTGGATATCTACGGGCAGTTGATCGAAGCCGGCCAGGGCCGCCTGGCCAGCCTGGCATTCGGTGGCGACGCGGCCATGGCCAAGGGTGGCAAGCGACCCAATACCAGCGTGACCATTGTCGCCCGGCAAAGCCTGCCAGTGACCCTGGATGAAAAGGGCGAGGGCGAGGTCAGCGTGGACATACCCGACTTCAACGGCGAGCTGCGCCTGATGGCGCAAGCCTGGACCGACGAGCAGTTCGGCATGGCCGAAGCCAAGACCGTGGTCGCCGCGCCGCTGATCGCCGAGCTGTCGGCGCCACGTTTCTTGGCCGGTGGCGACCGCACCAACCTGGCCCTGGATTTGGCCAACCTGTCCGGTCAACCTCAGCAGCTGACCGTCCAGACCAGCGCCGAAGGCCAGCTGGAACTTGCCGAGGGCGGGCAGCGTCAGGTGACCCTGGCCAAGGGCCAGCGCATCACCCTCATGGTCCCGGTACAGGCGCGTGGCGGCCTGGGCCAGGGCAAGGTGCGCGTACGGGTCGATGGCCTGAACCTGCCGGGCGAGGCTGCTGGTGCGTTCGAGCGGGAGTGGACGCTTGGCGTGCGTCCGGCTTATCCGGCCATGCTCAAGCACTACCGCGTCGCCCTGACCGACCAGCCGTGGATGTTGCCCGAGGCGGACCTGGCCGCCTTCGAGCCTGCCGGCCTGCAAGCGAGCCTGGCCTTGTCGAGCCGCCCGCCGTTGAACCTGGCCGAACAGATCCGCGCGCTGGAAGCCTACCCATACGGCTGCCTGGAGCAGACCACCAGCGGCCTGTACCCCTCGCTCTACGCCGATGCCGAAAGCCTCGCGCGCCTTGGCATCAAGGGCGAACCGGAGCAGGCACGCAAGCGCAAGATCGAAATGGGCATCGAGCACATGCTCGGCATGCAACGCTACAACGGCAGCTTCGGCCTGTGGAGCGCCGACGGCGACGAGGAATACTGGCTGACCGCGTATGCCACCGACTTCCTGCTGCGAGCTCGTGAGCAAGGCTACGCAGTGCCGGCCGAGGCGTTGAAGAAAGCCAGCGAGCGGTTGTTGCGCTACGTGCAGGAACGCAACCTGATCGAGGCCGATGCCAGCCAGGACATCGAGCACACCCGGTTCGCCGTGCAGGCCTATGCCGGACTGGTCCTGGCGCGTAGCCAGCAGGCACCGCTCGGCGCCCTGCGCAGTCTGTTCGAGCGGCGCGCCGATGCCCGCTCCGGCCTGCCGCTGGTGCAGCTGGCCATCGCCCTGGACCAGATGGGCGACAAGCCCCGGGCGCAACAGGCCTTGCAGGCGGGCCTGAGCGTGCCGCGCAGCGACGGCTGGCTGGCCGACTACGGCAGTGCCCTGCGCGACCAGGCGCTGATCCTGGCCCTGCTGCAGGAAAATGACCTGGCCGGCAAGCAGCTCGACCAGCGCCTGTTCGCGCTGTCCGACGAACTGGCCGCCAATCGCTGGCTCTCCACCCAGGAGCGCAATGCCTTGTTCCTGGCCGGTCGCGGCCTGCTGGGCAAGCCGCAAGGCAAGTGGCAGGCGCAACTCGATAGCGGTAGCGAAACACGAGCGCTGAGCGACACCCAGTCGGGCCTCGAGCTCGAAGGGTCGGCCCTGGCTTCACCGCTGGTGGTGCGCAAGCAGAGCGGCGAAACGCTGTATCAGCAACTGACCCTTTCCGGCTATCCACGCCAGGCACCGCCGGCCAGCAGCAATGGCCTGGAGATCCGTCGCGACTACCTGACCCTGCAAGGACGGCCGCTGGATCTGGGCAACCTGCGCAGCGGCGACCTGGTACTGGTGCACCTGGCGCTGCGGGCCAGGACTCTGGTGCCTGACGCGCTGGTCGTGGACTTGCTGCCAGCGGGCCTGGAGCTGGAAAACCAGAACCTGGCGCAGAGCGCTGCCAGCCTGGATGCCGCCAGCAGCGCGGTGAAGGAGTGGCGAGAGGCGATGCAGAATGCCAACCTGGTGCACCAGGAGTTTCGCGACGACCGGTATGTGGCGGCGCTCAAGCTGGACAGCTATGGCACTACCCACTTGCTGTACCTGGCGCGGGCAGTGACTCCGGGTGTCTACCAGGTTCCACCGCCACAGGTGGAGTCGATGTACCGGCCCAACCTGCAGGCCATTGGCGAGACGCAAGGGCAGATGGTGGTCAAGGGCCGTTGAGCGAAGCCGGGGCCGGGCCCACGGGTCCGGCCCCAGCGCCTGCCTGCCGGTTGGCGCCGGGCCGGCATCTCAGTGGACGACCCAGCTCAATACCCACAATCCCAGCAGCAGCCAGATGATTCCCAGAATGACCGAGGCGCGCATGAAGGCGCGCACCGCCGAATACAGCAGCGCCAGGCCGACGATCAGCGCCAGGATGCTGATCAGCGAGGTGTCCATGCCCAAGGTCCGCGACAAGCCGTCGATGAAGTTGCCGCCGGCGTTGGCCAGCACATTGAACAGGCCGCTCAGGGCATCGACGATGATGCGGATCAACGAGCCCAGCGCCTGGCCCAGCCATTCGAAAAAGCCTTCTACATGCATAGTCGTATCCTGATCAGGGTACCGGCGTCGCTGCCGTTGCCAAGGCTTTGGCCATCTGCCGGTCGCTTCGGTTCCCCAGTCGAGGGCAGGCGATGCTAGGCCGCATCGCTGTTCGCTCGCGCTGGGCGTGGGTTTGTCTGGCAGGTCTGTCGCTGGCGTTGGCGCTGTTGTGGCTGGCCGACCGGATCTGGCCGCTGCCGCTTCCCAGCGATGGACTGGCCCGGGTGGTGCTGGCCGAAGACGGCACGCCGTTGTGGCGGTTCGCCGATGCCGAAGGCGTCTGGCGTTATCCCGTCAGCCCGGAACAGGTCTCGCCGCTGTACCTGGAGGCTCTATTGAACTACGAGGATCGCTGGTTCTACCAGCATCCGGGTATCAACCCACTGGCACTGGCACGCGCGGCCTGGCTGAACCTGCGAGGCGGACGGGTGGTGTCGGGCGGCAGTACCTTGTCGATGCAGGTGGCGCGTCTGCTCGATCCGCATGCCCGGACCGTGCCAGGCAAGCTGCGCCAAATGTGGCGCACGCTGCAGCTGGAGTGGCATCTGTCCAAGCACCAGATTCTGCAACTGTACCTGAACCGGGCGCCGTTCGGCGGCACCTTGCAGGGCGTGGCCGCCGCCAGTTGGGCCTACCTGGGCAAGTCGCCCAAGGAACTGACGCCTGCCGAGGCGGCGCTGCTGGCCGTGCTGCCCCAGGCACCCAGCCGGCTGCGTCCGGACCGCCACGCCGAGCGTGCCCGCCGCGCCCGCGACAAGCTCCTGGAACGCCTTGACCAATACCAGGTGTGGCCAGCCAGGCGGATTGCCGAAGCACGCGAGGAGCCCTTGCTGCTGGCACCACGCCAGGAACCGGCACTGGCCCCGCTGCTGGCCCGCAGGCTGAACCGGGCCGATAGCCCACCGCTGATCCGCACCACCATCGACGCGGCCTTGCAGCGTCGCCTCGAAGACCTGCTGCTGAGCTGGCGCGCCCGCCTGCCTGAGCGCACGTCCGCCGCGCTGCTGGTAGTCGAGGCCAGGACCATGGCGGTGCGTGCCTATCTGGGCTCGCTCGACCTGGACGACGCACGGCGCTTCGGCCACGTCGACATGGTGCAGGCGCTGCGCTCGCCAGGCTCGACGCTCAAGCCTTTCCTGTACGGCCTGGCGCTGGACGACGGCCTGATCCATTCCGAGTCCCTGCTGCAGGACGTACCGCGGCGCTATGGCGACTATCGTCCCGGCAATTTCTCCATGGGTTTCAGTGGTCCGGTCTCGGCCAGCTCGGCACTGGCGCTTTCGCTCAACCTGCCGGCCGTGCAGCTGCTGGAGGCCTACGGTCCGAAGCGCTTCGCCGCACAGCTGCGAATGGCCGGCTTGCCACTGGCTCTGCCACCGCTGGCCGAGCCGAACCTGTCATTGATCCTCGGCGGCGCTGGCAGCCGCCTGGAAGACCTGGTCGGAGGCTACGCGGCGCTGGCGCGCGATGGCAATGCCGCCAGGATTCGCCTGCAGCCCGATGCGCCTTTGCAACAGCGACGCTTGCTGTCGCCGGGTTCGGCCTGGATCGTGCGGCGGATACTGGCCGGGCAGGCTCGCCCAGAGCTGGACCCGCATGCCGAGCTGGTACAGCGCCCGCCACTGGCCTGGAAGACCGGGACCAGCTACGGCTTCAGGGATGCCTGGTCGATCGGCGTGGGCCCGCGCTACCTGATCGGGGTATGGATTGGCCGCCCCGATGGCACGCCGGTGGCCGGTCAGTTCGGTTTGGCTTCGGCGGCACCGCTGATGTTGCAGGTGCACGATCTGCTCAGCAGTCGCGACAGCCAGCGCGGAATCGCCGCGCCGGTGCTGCGCAAGCCGGCAAGCGTGGGCGTGGCGGCGATCTGCTGGCCGCAGGGGCAACCCCTGGAACGCAGCGACCCGAACTGTCGCCGCCAGCGCTTCGCCTGGACCCTCGACGGCACCACGCCACCTACGCTGCAGGCGGCGGACCAGCCGCTCGGCCTTGGGTTGACGGAAAGCCTATGGGTCAACGCCAACGGGCTGCGGGTCGAACAAGGCTGTCCCGGCGCCCGGCGTCGCGTGGTCGCGCTGTGGCCGGCGCCCTTGGAACCCTGGCTGCCGGGTGCCGAACGGCGTGCTTCACGGCTGCCGGCGGTAGATCCGAGCTGTCCACCAGCCAGGCCGAACGTGGCGGCTCCGATGTCGATCGTCGGCGTGCGCAACGGGGACCGTCTCCAGCGGCCGAGCGCCAGCAGCGAGCCTTTGCAGCTGCAAGTGTCGGCGCTGGGTGGCAACGGCCAGCGCTGGTGGTTTCTCGATGGCCGGCCGCTGGGAGAGACACGCAACCAGCAAGCGCTGCCGGTACGCTTCGAGCACGAAGGGCGCTTCGAACTCAGCGTGCTGGACGATAGCGGCGAAACGGCCCGGGTGGAGTTCCGGGTCGTCGACTGAGGCGCCCGGCAGCCTCAGTGGCTGGCCAGGCGGCGATGGATGGGCGATGAGCCCGGAGCGAGTGCCAGGGCCAGTTGGGTCCTGTTATGCATGTGCGTCAGCCGAAGGACCTGGGAAACGTAGAGCTTGACGGTATTCTCGGTGATGCCCAGGTCGCAGGCGATCTGGTAGTTGGTCTTGCCCTGGCCGACCAGCCTGGCCACTTCGAGCTGGCGCGGCGAGAGCTTGTCGAAGATCGCGGAGCATTGCTCGGGGCCGGGTTCCACGGGTGGGTCACCGGCGCGACGGTAGCCGCCCTGACCCCGCGCCCGTTCCAGGTCGTGGTAGAGGTCTTCGACGCAACTGGCCAGTTCCTGCAGGCGTCGATTCAGGCGACCGAGCTCCTGGAAGCCGCTGCGTCGCTCCAGGATGGCGCGTTCCTGTCGGCCCACGGCCGCCAGCAGTTCCTGGAAATCCGGCGGGCATTGATAGTAGTCGGCGAAGCCGGCACGCATGGCCTCGAGCACGCGCGCTTCGTTGGCGGCATCGGCCAGCATGATGGCCTCGAAGACCCGCTGGCCGCCCCCGACCCGCCTGAGCGCCTGGATCAGCGCGGCGGCGCCTTCATCGGCAGGCTGCAAGGCGCAGATCACCAGCCCGATATGCGGATCGGCCTGGTACGAGGCGATGCCTTGCGCACTGTCAGCGGCCCGCACGCAGGCGTAGCCGTTGCTTTCGAGAAAACCGGCCAACGCCTCGACCACCCGATGCCGATCATCGATGATCAGCACTTTCACTTCACTGACGGACTTGCCCACATTCGACTCCCTGTTGAACGGATACTGCTTCCATGCCAGCCGCGCTGTGCAGGACATAACCTCAATACAGGAAAAATTACAAGACTGTCGACCAGCGCGCGCTCATTGGAGCCACAAGGCCGCCAGCAGAAACCCTGTCAACACGTAGGGCGCAAAGGGCTGCCGGTCACCCAGCTCCTCGAGCAGGCGCTGCAGGCGCTTTTTCAGCCTGGGGCTGAGCAGGCTCCACAAGCGCCGGCGACCGAGGATCCACAGCAGCACGGTCAATCCCGCGCCAATGAAGGTGCCCAGCACGTATTCATGGCTGGTCGCCAAGGCCAGCGCACCGAGCAGCTTGACGTCGCCAGCCGCGAAGCGACCGAGCAGGTAGCCAGGCAGCGTGAGCAGCATGACGATGGCCAGGCCCCAACCGGCATCGCTGGACTCGGCCCCGAGCCAGGTGCGTCCGGTGCAGAACAGCCAGGCCAGTGCGCCCGCCGCCACGCCCATGGTCAAGGTATCCGCGATCCTGCGCTGGCGAATGTCCTGTTCGCTGCACAAGGCAAGCCACATCAAGAGAACAATGCTTTGCATCGACCGATCGCCATCCTGTTCATCGAGCTGATCCATACCGCCTTGAAGGCTCTCTTTTCAGGGTAGACGGAATCGGCCGAGCGGGCTCGCAAGGTACGGCAAAATGCACCGCCCGGCCCCGATGGACATGCCTCAGCGCGGCGGATAGTTGGCCATCAGCTGGGCAACGGTCTTCTGAATGGCGCTGTTGCGCTCCTGCGGACTAGGTGGATAACTGTTCATGATCTGCTCGGCACTGCCGCGCCAGACTAGCTTGCCATCGCGGTCGTCGAACAGGTCGACCTGGAGGGTGGCGACCTTGTAGTCCACGCTGCGCGTCTCGTTGTACATCGGCCCGCCCCAATAGCCGCCCCAGTAGCCACCCCAGGCGCCGCCGTAATTGGTGGTGATCTGCTGCTGGCGGTCCTCCACCACTAGGTAGGCCCGTACCGTCACGTCAGGCCTGGCACTGCCTTGCACCGGGCGCAGGCCGCGCTGGTCGAGCTGCCCGGCGACGGCCTGGCGAATACGTTGCTCGGTCAGGTCGCTCTTGATCCGCGGGTCATCCGGTCGGTACTGCAAGGCCGGCTCTCGCCAGGCCCAGCTGCGGTAAGCCGCGAAATCGCGACTGGCATCGAAATCCTGGGTTACGTTGGTGCCTGCACAGGCGGCAAGCAGCAGGGCAAGCGACAGCAGGACGAGACGGGGCAACATGGTGATTCTCCGATGGTCATCAGCTAGGGGGATAGCCACTGAGGGCCTTGCGCAGCGCCTGGCGCAAGGCCTCTTCACGCTCGCGCGGCGAGCCGCCATCGCTGCCGCTTTCGGCGCTGGCGCTCCACACCGGCTGGCCACTGCGAGCATCGAACAGCTCGATACGCACCACCATGACGTCGACCGCATAGGTACGCACCACTGGCACGCTGCCGTAAGCACCGTAGCCGTGTCGGTAGCCGCCGTAGCCCAGCCCCGCCGAGGGGTAGCCAGCATAGGGATAGCCGCCGTAGTAGTCGTCATAGTCGCGGACCTGGCGCAAGCGTCGTTCCAGGCGCATGCTCGCGGCGACCAGCAGGTCGGGTTGGCCGTTTCGCGCAGGACGCAGGCCCTGCTGGTCGAGCGCGTTGCCGACGGCATCGGCCAGCTGGGCCGGATCGCTCGTGGCATTGCCCGTTGGCAACTGGCCGTTGCGCCAGCTCCAGCTGCGGTAACGGCCATAGTCACGGGGCGTTGCCGGATAGGCACTGGCATCGAAGGTGGCGCTGGCCTGGGGTGGGGCAGGCGGCAACGGCCTGGAGCTGGCGACATAGGGGTTGCTGCCCTGGCAAGCGGCCAGGGTCAGGCAGGACACGAACAGGGCGAAGCTTCGGTACACCATGTGTTCCTCCTGCCGGACAGCTCAGCGAGGCCTGCACATCCAATGCAGGTAGCGCCCCAGCCCGGCGAAGCTCGGATGGCGGCGGTGGGCCAGCTCCATTTCCAGCAGGTCGGCCAGCTCGGTCCTGGCCTGGAACTCTCGGGGCATGTAGTCGTGGAACACCCGTATGCCGCTTTCGCTTTGGACCTGCCAGAGCGGATCAAGTTGCGCCCTGAGCTCACGGGGATCGAGCGGGGTCTGGGGTGTCAGGCTCTGCTTCTCGCCGGCCAGGCTGTTGCTGCGCAACTTGCGCAGATGGCCCTTGAGCAGGTTGCGATAGACCAGGGCATCACGGTTGTAGAAGGCCAGCGACAACCAGCCGTCGGCGCGGGTCAGCTGGTGCAGCGCCGGCAGGATGGCCTGCGGCTCGGCCAGCCATTCCAGCACCGCGTGGCAGAGCACCAGGTCGTAGGGTGGGTCCAGGCGTTCGGCCAGCGCCTGCCAGGGCGCCTGGATGAAGGTCGCCGATTGCCCGGCCTGGTCGAAACGCGCACGGGCGCCCTCGAGCATCGGCCCGGCTGGCTCGGCCAAGGTCAGCTCATGGCCCTGGCTGGCCAGCCAGAGCGCCATGTGGCCGAGCCCGGCGCCGACGTCGAGCACTCGTAGCGGCCGCTGCGCAAGGATTTGCGCAAGGTCCGCCTGCAGCACCGCCAGGCGGATGGCGCCCTTGGCGCCACCGTAGATCTTCTCGGCGAAACGGCTGGCCAGTTCATCGAAATGCCGGTCGTTCATCGGGCGAAGCGCCTTTCGCTGTCGGCCAGCTTGTCGCGTACCACCTGGTTCATGTCCAGGCCCAGTTCGCTGCATAGCAACAGCAGGTAGAGCACGATGTCACCTACCTCCTG
The DNA here is from genome assembly GCF_015680705.1 of Pseudomonas fulva. Taxonomy (GTDB): domain Bacteria; phylum Pseudomonadota; class Gammaproteobacteria; order Pseudomonadales; family Pseudomonadaceae; genus Aquipseudomonas; species Aquipseudomonas fulva_C. Next base: position 327,448 of record NZ_JADNYP010000003.1, read on the forward strand.
GCCAGCGTGAGCCAGCATCTGCGGTGGCAGCTGGCGCGACTGGTCCTCGCTCAGCCACTGGAAGATTTCCACCAGTTCGGCCATCTCGACGCTGGCGGCCATGGCCAGGTTCTTGGGGCTGTGAAAGCCCTGCCAATGGTTGTCGTCACGGATCTTGTGCAGGCGTTCGGTCAGTTCTTGCAGGTTCATTGAAAGTCGTTCTTCGAGGCAGGCTCAGACGCATAGCTTCGGCCCCGGACCGGAGCAAAGCAAGTGCCGCGGCCCGGACGAGCGGTTAGCCGGGCCCAGGTCGATCGGGCGCGGCGCCCAGAACCTGCCAGCTGCCCTGCATGTGCAGCGGGCCGTCATGACCGTCGAGGCGCAGCCGCCCCCCGTCGGCGGTACGCTGCACAGCGAGGATGACTTCGCAAGGCAGGCGGACCGGCTTGTGGAAGTCGACCTGGACGCTATAGCCATCGACCGGCAGGTGGCTCTGCACCGCGGCCATGGCCATCGCCTTGCTCCACATCCCGTGGGCGATCGCGGTGGGGAAGCCGAACAGGCGTGCGCTGGGCGTGCTCAGGTGGATGGGGTTGCAGTCACCGCAGACCTTGGCGTAGCGGCGGCCGATGTCAGTGTCGGCGTACCAGCGGGTCAGCTCCGGTAGCGCCTCGGGCTCGCTGTGTGTCTCGGGCTGGCCGCCGCCATGCAGGTCCAGGCCACGCACCAGCATGCGACTGGTCTCGCGCCAGACCACGCCCAGGCCGTCTTCGGCCTCGGTAACCAGATCGAAGGTGCCGCCCTTGGCATGGGCCTGGAGGTTTTCGGCATGCACGGAAAAATGCAACGCCTCGATGCCGCCAAGTGGCCTGGACACCTCGATACGGTTGTGCAGGTGGACAAGGCCCAGCAAGGGGAAGGGAAAGTCCTTGGCGGTAAGCAGTTGCAGGTGCAGCGGGAAGGCCATGACGTGGGGGTAGGTGCCGGGCAGCCAGCGATCGTCGATGAAATGGCACAGGCGCCGGTAGGCGGCCAGGTTGTCCTGATCCACCCGCAGGTGGCAGCGCAGACCATGGGCAGGGAGCGCCGTGCCGGTGATTCTGCGCTTGCGCAATGCCCGCAGGTAGAGCAGGGCGCGGTTGTCAGGGCCGTGCAGTTCAAGCCATTGGCGAGTCATGCTCAGGCCCCCATCAAGGCTTGGCCGCAGACGCGCAGGACCTGGCCATTGACGGTGCCTGCACCAGGCTGGGCAAGCCAGGCCACCGCTTCGGCGACATCCTGCGCTCGTCCGCCCTGGCCTAGGGACGTCAGGCGCCGGCCAGCCTCACGCAGGCCCATGGGCATGGCAGCGGTCATCCGGGTCTCGATGAAGCCGGGCGCGACGGCGTTGATGGTGGCACCACGTTCCGCCAGGCGAGGGGCCCAGGCCTGCGCCAGGCCGATCAGGCCGGCCTTGCTGGCGGCATAGTTGGCCTGGCCGCGGTTGCCGGCGATGCCGCTGACCGATGCCAGCACCACCACCCGAGCGTCGTCGCGCAACGTGCCCGAGTCGAACAGGGCCTGGGTGAGGGCTTGGGGCGCTTCGAGGTTGATCGCCATGACCGCGTCCCAGTACTCCGGTGTCATGTTCGCCAAGGTCTTGTCCCGGGTGATGCCAGCGTTGTGCACGAGGATGTCGAGCCCGTCGGGCAGGGCTTGCCGCAGGCGCGTCGAGGCGTCGCCGGCGGCGATGTCCAAGACCAGGGCGCGACCGCCCAGTCGCGCGGCCAGGGCGTCGAGATCGTCTTGGGCCGCCGGCACATCGAGCAACGTCACCACCGCACCATCGCGGGCCAGCGTTTCGGCGATCGCCGCGCCGATGCCGCGTGCAGCGCCGGTGACCAGCGCCTGGCGCCCGGACAGCGGACGGGTCCAGTCCTCGACGTGTCGCGCGCAAGGCTGCAGGCGCAGCACCTGGCCGGAAACGTAGGCGCTCTTGGGCGACAGGAAGAAGCGCAGGGCGCCTTCGAGCTGGTCTTCGGCCCCGGGGCTGACGTACAGCAGCTGCGCCGTGGCGCCATTGCGCAGTTCCTTGGCCAGCGAGCGGCTGAAGCCTTCGAGGGCGCGCTGGGCCACGCTGGCCCGCGGTTCGGCCAGGGTTTCCGGTGCGCGGCCAAGGATCGCCACATGGGCGCAGCGATCGAGACTGCGCAGCAAGGGCTGGAAGAATTCGCGCAACTGCGTGAGCTGGCTGCTGTCGGACAGGTGGCTGGCATCGAATACCACGGCCTTTATTCTGGGACCGAGCCCGGCTACCCAGGCAGGCGATTGCAGGGCCTGGCCGGCGAATGCGTAGAGCTGGCTGGTCAGGCGCGGGGCGAGGGCCTCGACCTGGTTCGCCAGTGGCCCGCCACCCAGCACCAGGGCGCCTTCCACCGGCCGCAGACGGCCTGTGCGCCAGCGCTCCAGCGGCACGGGACGCGGCAGGCCGAGCGCATCGACCAGGCGGCGGCCGAGGTTGGAGTTGGCAAAGCCGAGATAGCGATCACTCATGTGGGTCTCCCTCGAAACAGGCATGCAAGTGTGGACCATCCATTCGCCGAGGACGTTCGAATAGCAGAAAAACGCCTAGGCTGTACCGATCAAATTGTTTCAGGAGGACTATACGCATGCCTGCATCGCGCCGGGTCGCCATCATCGGCGGCAACCGAATCCCCTTCGCCCGGTCCAATGGCGCCTACGCCCAGGCCAGTGACCAGGCGATGCTCACCGCCGCCCTCGAAGGACTGATCGAACGCTTCGAGCTGCATGGCCTGCGTCTGGGCGAGGTGGTCGCCGGCGCGGTGCTCAAGCATTCGCGCGACATGAACCTGACCCGCGAGTGCGTGCTGGGCTCGCGGTTGTCGCCGCAGACACCGGCCTACGATATCCAGCAGGCATGCGGCACGGGCTTGGAAGCGGCCTTGCTGGTAGCCAACAAGATAGCCCTGGGGCAGATCGACTGTGGCATCGCCGGGGGCGTGGACAGCACTTCCGATGCGCCGGTAGCGATCAACGAAGGGCTGCGGCACATGCTACTGGAGGCCAATCGTGGCAAGGCTGTCGGTAGCCGTCTCAAGCCGTTCCTGAAGCTGCGTCCAGCTCATCTGAAGCCTGAACTGCCACGCAACGGCGAGCCGCGCACCGGCTTGTCCATGGGCCAGCATTGCGAGCTGATGGCCCAGCATTGGCAGATCCCCCGCGCCGAACAGGACGAACTGGCCTTGCTCAGCCATCGACACCTGGCGGCAAGCTATGCCGAAGGCTGGCATGACGACCTTGTCACGCCCTACCTGGGCCTGAGCCGTGACGACAACCTGCGGGCGGAGCTGAGTCTGGAGCAACTGGCGAAATTGCAGCCGGTGTTCGAGCGCAGCGCCAAGGGCACCCTTACTCCCGGCAACTCCACACCGCTGACCGATGGCGCCTCGCTGGTGCTGCTAGGTAGCGAGGAGTGGGCGGCCGAGCGCGGCTTGCCAGTGCTGGCGTGGCTGGTCGATGGGCAGACCGCGGCGGTGGACTTCGTCAGCGGGCGGGACGGCCTGTTGATGGCGCCAGTGCATGCCGTGCCGCGCCTGCTGGCACGCAATGGCCTGAACCTGCAACAGTTCGACTACTACGAGATCCACGAAGCCTTCGCGGCGCAGGTGCTGTGCACGCTCAAGGCCTGGGAGGACGAAGACTACTGCCGGACCCAGCTGGGCCTGAGCGGCGCGCTCGGCTCGATCGATCGCAGCAGGCTCAACGTCAAGGGCAGCTCGCTGGCCGCCGGGCATCCGTTCGCGGCCACGGGAGGACGCATCCTGGCCAACCTGGCCAAGCTGCTGGCCCAGGCCGGCAAGGGTCGCGGACTGATTTCCGTGTGCGCTGCCGGCGGCCAGGGCGTGACCATGATCGTGCAACGGTGAAGGGGCGCGGGTGCATGCCCCAGGGCATCGTTGTCTAGCAATGATCCTGGCGCAGCGCCCTCAGGTCCTGAACCTGCGCACCAGCGCATCGAGTTCGTTGGACAAGCCCGCCAGGCTTTCGGAGTCACTGCGCGCCGCCTGGGCCAGTTCCGCCACCAGCTGTGCATCGCCATGGATCTGGCTGATGTGGCGGTTGATATCCTCGGCGACCTGATGCTGCTCTTCGGCCGCGGTGGCGATCTGGGTGTTCATGTCGCGGATGATGTCCACCGACTCGCGGATCTGCCCGAAACTGTCACGCGCCAGGCCGATGCGGCTGACCGACTGCTGGGAGACTTCCAGGCTGGCGTGCATCTGCGTGGCCACTTCGGCGGTGCGTGAGGCCAGGTTGCCCAGCAAACCGTCGATCTCCGCCGTCGAGTCGGCGGTGCGCTTGGCCAGGGCGCGGACTTCGTCGGCGACCACGGCGAACCCGCGCCCCTGCTCGCCGGCCCGGGCAGCTTCGATGGCCGCATTGAGGGCCAGCAGGTTGGTCTGTTCGGCGATCGAGCGGATGGTGCCGAGGATCGACTGGATGGCGTTGCTGTCGCGTTCGAGCTGCTGGATCGACTGCGCCGACTGTTCGATTTCCTGGCTCAGGCGGTCCACGCTGTGTACCGCGGCATCGATCTGTTGCTGGCCCTCACGCGCCTGCTGCTGGCCGCTGTCGGCCGATTCGGCGGCCTGGCTGCAGGAGCGGGCGACTTCGTTGGCGGTGGCGACCATCTCATGGAAGGCGGTGGACACCATGTCCACGGCCTCGCGCTGGCGTCCGGCAGCTTCGGCCATGTCGCTGGACACGCGAGTGGAGCTGCTGGAGGTGCTGAGGATCTTTCCGGCCGCCGCGCCAATGTGCTGGATCAGGTTGCGGATCGCGCCGAGGAACTGGTTGAACCAGCTGGCCAGTTGCGCGGTTTCGTCGCGACCACGTACCTCGAGGCTGCGCGTCAGATCGCCTTCGCCTTGGGCGATGTCTTCCAGGCCGCTGGTCACGCTGTTGATCGGCCGCACGATCAGGCGGGCGAAGGCTGCGCCGACAGCGGCGAACAAGGCGGCCAGGAGCACGGCGATCACCCCGATGATCCAGGTCAGGCGAGTGGTCGACTGCATGACTTCCTGCTTCTGGATCAGGCCGATGAAGGTCCAGCCGAGCTTGTCGTCCGGAAAGACGTTGGCCATGTAGCGCTCGCCGTCGATGGTGACTTCGACCAGGCCCCGGTCGACGCGGGCGAGTTCGGCATAGCCCTCGCCGAAGCTGTCCAACTGCTTGAAGTTGTGGGTCGATTCACGCGGGTCGACCAGCACGTTGCCGTTCTTCTCCACCAGCATCAGGTAGCCGTTTTCCCCAAGCTTGATGTTGCGCACGATCTGGGTAAGGCCGTTGAGCGATACATCGATGTTCACTACCCCGCCTGGGTTGCCCAGCTGGTTGGCGACGCTGCGCACGGTGCTGACCAGCACGGTGTCGTCCGCCGCCTAGTAGTAGGCTTCGGTCCGGACCGTCTTGCCAGGGTTGGCCATGGCCGCCTGGTACCAGGGGCGCTGGCGCGGGTCGTAGTTGGAAAACTTCTGGCCGGCGGGCCAGGTTACATAGCCGCCATCGCTTACCCCATAGGAAAGGTAGGCATAGCCAGGATGGCTTTTGGCCAGGTGGGTGAAGAAGTCGAGGATCAGCCTATCCTGTTCGCCAAGCGATTCGGGCACCGTGGGGCTACCAAGGTACTTGTTCAGGTTGGCGCCGGTGGCGGCGACCAGCGGCTGCGCGGCGAGGAAGTCGACGTTCTCGTCGATGGCCTGGAAAAACAGCTGCATGCCGTTGGCGACCTGGCGGATTTCACGGCTGCTGTTGTCCAGAAAGCCTTCTCGCGCCTCGCCACGCAGGTTGAGTATCACCAGCGTGGCCACCAGGACGATGGGCAGGCCGGCAATGACGGCGAAGGCCAGGGTCAGTTTGTGCTTGATGTTCATCCACGCTCCCGTTTTGTTCTTGTGGAAACCTGTGGCAGGTCTACAAGCCATCGGCAGGCAGTGGTCGTTTCTTGAAATAAAAAATCTTGGCTCGCTCGATCAGGCCGCGTTCGATGTCGATCCGGTCATGCTGTGGCCGCAATGCCCGAACCGACGGCCTTCAATGACAGCGGCCCCCTTCGGCCAGGTCCTTGAGGATCGGGCAGTCGGGACGTTCGTCGCCCTGGCAGCAGGCCACCAGCTCCGAGAGCGTGTCGCGCAGCCCGGCCAGTTCCGCGATACGCCGGTTCAAGGCCTCGATGTGCTCGATGGCCAGCGCCTTCACGTCTGCGCTCGCGCGCTGGCGGTCCTGCCACAAGGTCAGCAGCCTGGCCACTTCGTCGAGGGAAAAGCCCAGGTCGCGGGCGCGCTTGATGAAGGCCAGGCTGTGCAGGTCCTGCTCCTGGTACAGGCGGTAGCCGCTGTCGCTGCGGCTGGCCGGTCGCAGCAGGCCGATCGATTCATAGTAGCGGATCATCTTGGCGCTGAGTCCACTGCGGCGGGCCGCCTGGCCTATGTTCATGTCGTCTCCGGAAAGTCTTGGGGTTTCCAGGTCTTGAGCAGCAGGGCGTTGCTCACCACGCTGACGCTCGAAAGCGCCATCGCCGCCCCCGCCACCACCGGATCGAGCAAGCCGAGCACGGCCAGGGGCAGGCCGACCAGGTTGTAGATGAATGCCCAGAACAGGTTCTGGCGGATCTTGGCATAGGTCCTGCGGCTGATCTCCAGCGCGGCCGGCACCAGGCGCGGGTCGCCCCGCATCAAGGTGATGCCGGCCGCGTGCATGGCCACGTCGGTGCCGCCACCCATGGCGATGCCGACATCGGCGGCGGCGAGGGCAGGGGCGTCATTGATGCCGTCGCCGACCATGGCCACCACGCCGTCGCGACGCAGCGCCTGCACGGTAGCGGCCTTGTCGGCCGGCAGCACCTCGGCATGCACGTCATCGATGCCAAGCGCTTCGGCCACGACCTTGGCGCTGCCCCGGTTGTCGCCAGTCAGCAGATGGCAACCGATCGACTGCGCGTGCAGGGCGCTGATCGCCGTCGCCGCCCCTGGCTTGAGGCTGTCGCCGAAGGCGAACACGCCAAGCACGCGCGCGACTGGCCCTTGTTCGACCAGCCAGGACACCGTCCGGCCCTCGGCTTCCCAGGCTTGCGCGGCGCTGGCCAGGTCGCCTGCCTGCAGGCCGCTGTCTTCCAGCAGGCGGTGGTTGCCGAGCGCGAGCGAACGGCCCTCGACCTGGCCTGCTATGCCTCGCCCGGCCAGCGAGCGGCTGTCGCTGACCGAGGCAAGGTCCAGGCCTTGTTCGCGGCAGGCATCGAGCACTGCCTTGGCCAGTGGGTGTTCGCTGCCACGTTGCAAGGCACCGGCCAGGGCCAGCACGGTGCTCGAGTCGCCTTGCGCGGCCCGGACATGCACGATGCGCGGATTGCCCGAAGTCAGTGTGCCGGTCTTGTCGAAGACCACGCGATCGACCGCATGGGCGCGCTCGAGCACCTCGGCATCCTTGATCAGGATGCCATGGCGTGCCGCGACACCGGTCCCGGCCATGATCGCCGCTGGCGTGGCCAGGCCCAGCGCGCAGGGGCAGGCGATCACCAGCACGGCGACGGCGTTGATGATGGCGCTTTCCAGCGCTGCGCCGGCCAGCCACCAGCCAACCAAGGTCAGCAGGGCCAGCGCCAGTACGCTGGGGACGAAGACCTGGCTGACCCGGTCGACCAGTTTCTGGATCGGCGCCTTGGCCGCCTGGGCATCCTCGACCAGGCGGATGATGCGCGCCAGGACGGTTTCGGTGCCTACTGCCAGGGTTCGTACCAGCAGCCGGCCTTCGCCGTTGATGGCGCCACCGGTGACCTGGTCCCCGGAGCGCTTGGCAACCGGCAGGCTTTCCCCGCTGATCAGCGCTTCGTCGGCATGACTGTTGCCGTCGAGCACCTGGCCGTCCACCGGGAAACGCTCGCCAGGCTTGACCACGACCACATCGTCCACGCGCAGTTGGCTGATCGCTACTTCCTGTTCGTGGCCATCGACCAGGCGCAGTGCGCGCTCCGGACGCAGGGCTTCCAGTGCGCGGATGGCACTGGCGGTCTGGCGCTTGGCGCGGCTTTCCAGGTACTTGCCCAGCAATACCAGGGCGATCACCACGGCCGAAGCTTCGAAATACAGATGGGGCGCATGCTCGCCGGCCGTTGCCCACTGATGCAGGCTCAAGCCATAGCCGGCACTGGTGCCCAGCGCCACCAGCTGGTCCATGTTGCCGGCACCGGCGCGCAGGGCTTTCCAGGCGGCCTTGTAGAAGCGTGCGCCGAGCAGGAATTGCACAGGCGTGGCCAGGGCGAATTGTGCCCAGGCGGGCAGCATCCAGTGAATGCCAAGCGGCTGCAGGAGCATCGGCAGCACCAGCGGCAAGGCCAGCAGCAGGGCGATCGCCACGGCCAGGCGCTCCTTGCCCAGCCGCAGCCGCGCAGCCGCCTGCTCGTCTCCGGTGAGGCGTGGCGCGGTGGCGCTGTAGCCGGCGTCCTCGATCGCGACGACCAGTTGGGCGTCGTCGATGCCGTCCAGCGCCTGGACATGCGCCCGTTCGCTGGCCAGGTTGACGCTGACTTGCAGTACCCCTGGTAGCTTGCGCAGGGCGCGCTCGACACGACCGGCGCAACTGGCGCAGGTCATCCCGCCCACTTGCAGTTCCGTGGAACGTGTCGGCACCTCGTAACCGGCCTGGAGCACGGCTTCGACCAGGGCCGACAGGCTGTCTGCCGGCGCCTGGATGCGGGCTTGTTCGCTGGCCAGGTTGACGCTGACCTGTTCGGCGCCAGCGACCTTGCGCAGGGCACGCTCGACTCGGCCGACGCAGCTGGCGCAAGTCATGCCGGCAATCGGCAGGTCGAAAGTGGTAGATGCGGACATTGGCTATCCTCCGTGAGTCACTGCGCCCAGCATCAACCTTGCCACGTGGTCAAGGTCAATAGCCCAGGCTTGCCCGTCTTAGGCCGAGCCCGTCCTGGTCCATGGCGATGCGGTACCTGCTGATCTGCCCGGCCTGCAAGGCCAGGCGTGTGCTGCGCTGGTTCTCGATGCCATTGCTGCAGCCGGGGGCTTGCCCAGGCAGCAGGCGCAGGCGCACGTCGACATGGCCTGGCGGCAAGTTGAAGGAGGTCGATTGTTCCTGGAACAGGCGTGCCGAGAGCTGGTCATTGAGGTAGATGCCGATCTCGCAGTGGGTAGCCACTTCCAGGCGTTCCCGGGAAATGATCAGCACGCTGTAGTCGGATGCCCCCTCGGCGCTGGCTGAAGGCGGCAGCGCCATCAGCAGTCCGGCAAGGACGATGGCTGTCCTGATCATGAAAATTCTCCTGGTTGCCAAGTCTTCGAATGCGCAGCTTGGCCGACCTGGACGGGTATTACCAGCCTGGTGCCTGTCGACCGCGCTTGACCTTGCCATGGGGGCAAGCTTGAAACTGAGGAAAACCCTGGAGGAGACGATGATGCAAGTATTCGACGTGCAAGGGATGAGCTGTGGCCATTGCGTGAAGGCAGTGACCCGCGCCGTGCAGGCACAGGATTCGGCGGCCGTGGTGGAGGTGGACCTGGCTGCCGGCCAGGTGCGGGTGCGCAGTGCGCTGCCGGCGGAGCGCATCCTGGCGGCGATCCGTGAGGAAGGCTACCAGGCCGAGGCTGCCTGAGCGACGGGCAGGTCGTTTCAGGTCATGCGCCAGCCATTGGGCAGGCGCGTGTGAAAAAAAAGCAGGTCTTGGTAAGGATTTCATGCTGGCTGTCAGCTGTGCAGGTAAACTAGTCAATTGCTTAGCCTGCTACGGATTTTTCCATGAACCTGCGAATGCTCCTGATCCTGGGTGCCTTGAGTGCCTTCGGGCCGTTGGCGATCGATTTCTACCTGCCTGCGTTTCCGGCGATGGCGCAGGCATTCGCCACGGACGAACAACATGTCCAGACGACCCTGGCCGCCTATTTCTTCGGCTTGTCGATCGGCCAACTGGCCTACGGACCAGTGGCCGACCGTTTCGGTCGGCGCAAGCCACTGCTGTTCGGTGTCGGTCTGTTCACCCTGGCCTCGCTTGCCTGTGCTTATGCACCGACGCTGGAGGCGCTGATCGCCGCCCGGTTCGTGCAGGCCTTGGGCGGCTGCGCCGGCATGGTGCTGTCGCGGGCGATCGTCAGCGACCGCTGCGACCCGGTGACCTCGGCCAAGGTCTTCTCTCAGCTGATGCTGGTGATGGGCCTGGCGCCTATCCTCGCGCCCATGCTGGGCGGCCTGCTGGTGAGCCTGTCGGGCTGGCAGGCGATTTTCCTGAGCCTGAGCCTGTTCAGCGCCGGCTGCCTGCTGGCCGTTGCGCTGGGCCTGCGGGAAAGCATGCCGCCGAGCGCGCCGCGCCAGCCTTTGTCGGGCGCCTTGCGGCAGTATCTGCGCCTGCTGCGTGACCGTGCCTATCTGGGGCACGCCTTGACGGGCGGCATCGCCATCGCCGGGATGTTCGCCTATATCGCCGGTTCGCCTTTCGTCTTCATCAAGCTGTACGGTGTCCCGGCCGAGCATTACGGCTGGCTGTTCGGGACCAACGCCGCCGGCTTCATTCTGGTGGCGCAGATCAATGCACGCTTGCTGACCCGCCATGGCCCAGCGGTCCTGCTGGGGCGCGCGGTCTGGCTGTACCTGGCCGCGGCGCTGGTGCTGCTGGCGGTGGCGGCGACACGCCCGACGCAGCTCTGGCCGCTGCTGGTGCCCTTGTTCGTGTGCATCGCCAGCCTTGGCTGCATCATCCCCAACGCCACGGCATGCGCCATGAACGGACAGGGTGGGCGTGCCGGCAGTGCTTCGGCGTTGATGGGTTGCCTGCAGTTCAGCGTGGCCGCGGGCGCGGCAGCGCTGGTCGGCCTGCTGCATGATGGCAGCGCGGTACCGATGGCCTTGGTCATCAGCCTGTGCGGTGCATTGGTGGTCGGGGTCGCCACGCTTGCCCGCCGCCTGCGTCTCAGCCCGTCTGCCTGAGCGGATGAGGCGCCTGCAGCCGGTTCTGCAACGTGGCGGCGAAGGCGCGGGCTTCGGCTTCGCTGCGGAAGTACACCACTTGCTGGTCCAGCTGGACTTGCCAGGGGCACCTGGGGTTGTGGTTGGACGTACTGACGACGATCTTCATCGGGACATACCTCCAAGGTAGACGCCGATGAAGTCTAGCGCCTCCCCAGGTACCTGCGCGCCGCCTGGCCAGCGTCCCGACCGGTGGTCAGGACGTTCTGCTCAGAAACCCTCGAGCACGATCTTGCCCTTGGCCTTGCCGCTTTCCAGCATGGCATGCGCACGACGCAGATTGGCCGCGTCGATGGTGCCATAGTGTTCGCCGAGCGTTGTCCTGAGCGTACCTTGGTCGACCAGTTCGGCCACACGCTCCAGCAGCTTGTGCTGCTCGATCATGTCCTGAGTCTGGAACAGGGAACGGGTGTACATGAACTCCCAATGCAGGGAGAGGCTCTTGCGCTTGAGCTTGACCACGTCGAGCTGGGCCGGATCGTCGATCAGGGCCAGCCGGCCTTGTGGCGCCAAGGCTTCGATCAACTGCTCGAAATGCAGATCGGTCTGGGTCAGAGCGGCGACATGGGTGACGTTCTCGATGCCCTGGGCCTGCAAGGCGACCGCCAGCGGCTGGCGATGGTCGATGACCTGATGCGCGCCAAGCTCGCTGGCCCAGGCCTGAGTTTGTGGGCGCGAGGCGGTGCCGATCACGGTCAGTCCGGTCAGTTGCCGCGCCAGCTGGGTGAGGATCGAGCCGACCCCGCCCGCCGCGCCGACGATCAGCAGGCGTTGCCCGAGATCTTCCTGGCCTTCGGCAATCTGCAGACGCTCGAACAGCAATTCCCAGGCAGTGATGGCCGTCAGCGGCAGCGCAGCCGCTTCGGCAAAGCCCAGGGTCTGCGGCATGTGCCCGACGATGCGCTCGTCCACCACGTGCAGCTCGCTGTTGCCTCCCGCCCGATCGATGGCGCCGGCGTAGTAGACCTTGTCGCCGGGACGAAACAGGCTGACCTGGGAGCCGACGGCGCGCACCACGCCGGCGACGTCCCAGCCCAGAACCTTGGCCGCGCCGTCTTCGGGCGCCACGTTGCGGCGGATCTTGGTATCGACGGGATTGACCGAAATGGCGCGGACTTCGACCAGCAGGTCGCGTGGTCCCGGCTCCGGCTCGGGCAGGTCGACGTCCTGCAGGGCGCGCGGGTCGTCGATCGGCAAGCTCTGGTAATAAGCGACGGCTTTCATGGTGGACATCTCTCGGGTGTTTGCTGATGCCGACATCATTGAGTTTTTGACGCAAGTTTTGTAGCCAGGGAAACTAGAGGATCTTTCAATATTTTTTTGAAAATGGGAGGTCATGTGCGTCTGGGTGACTTGCAGCTGTTCGTCCGCGCGGCCGACCTGGGCAACTTGTCGGCCGCGTCTCGCCTGCTCGATGTATCGCCGGCGGTCGCCAGTGCCGCGCTCAAGCGCCTGGAGACCCATGTTGGGGTACGTTTGCTGGCGCGCTCGACCCGCAATCTGCGCCTGACCGCCGAAGGCGAGCGCTTCCTGGTGCATGCGCGTCAGGCCCTGGCCAGCCTGGAAGACGGACGGCGCGCGCTGGCGATCGGGCAGCAAGCGATCGATGCGACCTTGCAACTGTCGGCACCGTCCGACTTCGGACGCAACGTGCTGCTGCCCTGGCTGGACCAGTTGCAAGCGCAGCATCCGCGGTTGAACGTGCGCCTGCTGCTAGGCGATCGCAACGCCGACCTGTACCGCCAGGCGGCCGATGTGGCCTTGCGTTATGGCCAGCCGGCAGATTCCAGCCTGGTGGCGCTGCCAGTCTGCTCCGACAACCGTCGAGTGCTTTGCGCCTCGCCAGGCTACCTGGCTGCCCGTGGTGTGCCTGGCGAGCCGGGCCAGCTGGCGGGGCACAACTGCCTGCTGTACCAGCTTGGCAACCGCACGCATGACCACTGGCGCTTCGTCGAGGACGGCCAGGCGCGTGTGGTGGAGGTCGCTGGCGATCGCTTCAGCGACGATGCGGATGTCGTACGCCGCTGGGCCATCGCCGGTCACGGCATTGCCTGCAAGTCCTGGCTGGACGTGGCGGCAGATGTGGCCGCTGGCCGCCTGCAACTGGTCATGCCGCAAGTGCTGGGCGAACCGGCGCCACTGAACCTGCTATGTACCCACAGGGACCAGTTGGGCAGACCGGTGCAAGTTCTGCTGCAATTGCTCAGGGAGCGCTGCCAGGAACTGCTCACGCAGCTTCCGGGCTTGCTCCGGTGAGATCTTGATACGACTGGCCTGGCGCGGAAATTTCTTATCTTTTTGCCATACATCGCGAAGGGCGGCGTGGGCAGCATCGCGGTAGGCAGGCATGCCCAAAATGGCTCGCGGGCTTGTCCGGAATGGTTCTGCGGGTTGGGCCGCGCCGCGATCGACGATCGTTCGTGGCGCGGCCGCGCGCAATGCCTGGCCGACCCTGACGTAACCGCCGCCTGGTGACCGCCAGGGCCTGCGAAGCGCCTCGGTCGCTGACGCTTATACTGGCGCCGGCAGCCAGTGCCAGCGAGACATCCTTCCCTGTCAGGGAGGCAAGTGAAACCGTGATTCGAGCCCGGCGCCGCCCGGCGGCGTCCATGCGCGCTTGCACCATCCGGTCTTCCTGGCGCACTTGCCTTGCGTTTCTTGCGGCCCTGGCTGGTCGTTCCATATCAGACATGGTCTAGCAGGGAGTAAGAGGCATAATGAAAGCTGTCACCAGTATCAGCGAGATCGCCGGCCTGATGGCCGACCCCAAGCGCAGTGCAATGCTTTGGGCCTTGATCGATGGCGTACCCAGGCCGGCGGACGAGCTGGCGTCGATGACCGGTTTGACCTCGTCGTCGGCGTGTGCCCACTTGGCCCTGCTGTCGGCCGGGGGCTTGCTGCGGCTCGAGTCCCGTGGTCGCAAGCGCTATTTCCGGCTGGCCACCCCGGAAGTCGGGGCGGCGGTGGAAGCCATGGCCAGCGTGCAGCTCGGGCCGCGTCCTGGCAGGCCCGAGCGGGCGGCCATCCCGGACATCCCGCTTTCCCTGCGGCGGGCTCGCCGGTGTGGCGATCACCTGGGCGGCGAACTGGCCGCCGACCTGCACGATCGCCTGATCACGGCAGGATGGCTGGAAGGCTACGGGCCCCATCTGACGGTCAGCCTGGATGGTCGGACGCAACTGGCGGCGATCGGCCTGTACATCGATGCGCTGGCCCCCGGTCCGCAACGCAATTGCGTCCTCTGTCACTGCTGCGAGTGGAGCGATCAGCGTCCGCACCTGGGCGGCAGCCTGGGGCATGCCTTGCTCAAGTTGTTCCTGCAATCGGGCTGGGTGCGTGAACAGGAGAACTCACGGGCCTTGCAGATATCGACGTTCGGCCTGCAGCAGATCAATGCGATCGCTCGCCAGGAAAGCTGGAAGGTCGGTTAGCTGACTCGACCCTGGCGGCAGGTGGATGGGCGTGGCGCCCTGGCACGGCCACCTCCCTGCAGCCAGGCCAGGCGCGCGTTACTTGACCAGGCGAGCGTCGAGGCTGTTCTGCGCCAGTCTTCTGGCCTGGTCCTCGGTCATGCCCAGGTGCTCGTGCAGCGCCTGGAAGTTCTCGGTGACATAGCCGCCGAAGTAGGCCGGGTCATCGGAGTTGACCGTGACCTTCACGCCCCGCTCGAGCATGTCGAGGATGTTGTGCTGGCCCATGTGCTCGAATACGCACAGCTTGGTGTTGGAAAGCGGGCAGACGGTCAGCGGGATCTGCTCGTCGATGATGCGTTGCATCAGGCGCTCGTCCTCGATGGCACGCACGCCATGGTCGATCCGCTGGATCTTCAGCAGGTCGAGCGCTTCCCAGATGTATTCGGGTGGACCTTCCTCGCCAGCATGGGCGACGGTCAGGAAGCCTTCGCTGCGGGCCCTGTCGAAGACGCGCTTGAATTTGCTCGGCGGATGGCCCTTTTCCGAGCTGTCCAGACCGACCGCGACGAATGCATCACGATATGGCAGGGCCTGGTCAAGGGTCTGCTGGGCCTGCTCTTCGCTGAGGTGACGCAGGAAGCTGAGGATCAGGCCGCTGCTGATGCCCAGTTGCTTGCGACCGTCCTGGAGCGCCTGGCCGATGCCCTGAAGCACCACTTCGAAGGGAATTCCGCGGTCGGTATGGGTCTGCGGGTCGAAGAACGGTTCTGTATGGATGACGTTCTGCGCCTTGCAGCGTTGCAGGTACGCCCAGGTCAGGTCATAGAAGTCCTGCTCGGTGCGCAGCACGTCGGCGCCCCGGTAGTACAGATCGAGGAACTCCTGCAGATTGTTAAAGGCATAGGCGCCGCGCAAGGTTTCCACGTCAGCCCACGGGAGCGCGATCTTGTTGCGCTCGGCGAGGGCGAACAACAGCTCGGGCTCCAGCGAACCTTCAAGATGCAGGTGCAGTTCGGCCTTGGGCAAGGCATTGAGCCAGTCATACATTTCTTTTGAATCTCGATGGGATAACAGTCGTGCGCATTGTACAGGTGGTGACCGGGCAGGGCACGACCATTGGCCGACCGGGTAATCCGCACAGGCCGCGCCAGGCACGGCCGCTGCGTATGGAACTGTGCCTACCAGGCCAGCGCCTGGCCTTTGTAGTCGATGAAGCGCAAGCCACCTTTGCCGGCGTTGGCCTTGATCTGCTCGAGCATGCCACGGGTGCTGGTGAGCACGTCGATCTCGGCATTTTCCCCACCCATGGCGGTCTTCACCCAGCCGGGATGCATGGCCAGCACGCACAGGTCGGGTCGCTGCAACTGGACGACGAAGCTGTTGATCATCGAGTTGAGTGCAGCCTTGCTTGCCTTGTACAGGCAGATCTCGCCAGCGTCGGGAATGGCCACGCTGCCCAATACCGAACTCATGAAGGCCAGCACGCCGGTATCCTGGCGAAGCTGGCCGGCCAGACGACGAGCCACCCGGATGGGCGATACGGCATTGGTCATGAACAGCTCGCCGATGTCTTCGCGCGTGACGCTCTCGGGAGCCTGAGGCTGGGGACCCATGATGCCTGCATTGACGAACAGCAGGTCGAGCGTCTCGCCACGCAGGCGCTCTTGCAACGCATCGAGCTGAGCGGTGTCGTTCATGTCCAGGGTTTCGATGCGTATGCCGGGCAAGGTGCCCAGTATCTGGGCGTTTTGCCTGTCACGCACGGTGGCGATGATGTTCCAGCCCTCTTCATGAAAGCGCTGCGCGAGGCCCAAGCCGAGCCCACGCGAGGCACCGATGATGAGGGCAGTTCGGGAAGTGCTCATGGACGCTCCTTATCGACAGTGGAAAAGCCCTCAGGATAATTCATAGCGGCCACCGTTGCCTGTCGGAAACGGGTGAGGGTGAACGTTGGGCAATCACCGAAAGTTATCCACAAGATTGCAAGACGATAGGGCGCGGGCCTAGGGGCAAACAGGCTGGACAAGCGCTGGAGAGGTCGTTCGGAGCGCTTTGGTCAAAATTTGAGCTAAGTCTTCAAAGCCTTGCCTAACAAGGCTTGCAGCGGTATGCCCCAAGCTTGTCCACAGGCAGGCCCACAGTAGTTGTGGGCAATGTCAGCGAGGTTGCAGATGGATTCGGCCGCGGCTCAGGTCGGCCAGTTGCCGTTGCAGGGTCCCGACGAAGGCCTCGCCCACGGCGATGGCGAGATCGACTCCGTTGGCGGTGAAACGCTCCTCCAGTACCAGGCCGTCGATTTCCGCCAGGCGCAGCTTGACCAGCGCCAGTTCGCTGAAGCCGCAACTGCAGGTGAACTCGCTGCGTTGCACCAGAAGGCGCTTGGCCGCCTGTTGCAGGCACTTGTTGGCACCGCCCCCATAGGCTCGGGCCAGGCCGCCGGTCCCTAGCTGGATCCCGCCGTACCAGCGAATCACCAGCACGACCACCTGGTCGCAGTCCTGCGCCTCGATGGCGGCGAGTATCGGCCGGCCAGCGGTGCCGCCAGGCTCGCCATCGTCTGTGCTGCGGTATTGCGTACCCAGCTTCCAGGCCCAGCAGTTGTGGGTCGCGGCGGGGTCCGAGTAGCGCTCGATGAAGCTCGCCGCCTCGGCGGGATTGTCGATGGGCCCGGCGAAGGTGATGAAGCGGCTCTTGCGGATCTCTTCGCGGAATTCGCAGACGTCGAGAAGGGTAGAAGGCATAGTGGATTCAGTTCGGCGGAGTGATGCCGCAGCCTTTGAGGATGATGTGCACGAGCGAATCGCTGGCTTGCTCGATGTCCTGCCGGGTCAGCCGGCTGCGGCCAGTGACCAGGCGGATCTGGCTGGCGAAGTCGGCATAGTGCTGGGTGCTGCTCCAGAGCAGGAAGAGCAGGTGCGTCGGCTCTACCGGGTCCATCTTGCCAGCGTCGATCCAGGCCTGGAACACGCTGGCGCGCTCGCCGAACCAGCGCTGGTAGTCGGTCTGGAAGTATTCGTTCAGGCATTGCCCGCCACTGATCACTTCCATGGCGAAGATACGCGAAGCATGCGGGTTGCGCCGGGAGAACTCCATCTTCGTCCGGATGTAGCCGGCCAGTGCCTGCCCCGGGTCGTCCTCGACCGTCAGGGTGGTGAAGGCGGTTTCCCACAGTTCGAGGATGTTCTTCAGGACCGCCACGTACAGCCCCAGCTTGTGGCCAAAGTAGTAATGCAAGTTGGCTTTGGGCAGGCCGGCTTTGTGCGCGATGGTGCTCATGCTGGTGCCCTTGAAACCGTGGCGGGCGAATTCCCTTTCGGCGGCCTTGATGATGGCTTGCTCGTTTTTCTGGCGGATACGACCGACAGGCTTGCCTCGGGCCAGCTGGGCCGGCGCAGGTTGTTCAAGGGGCATTGGCGTGTCCATACGGGTTCGGAAAGCATCGATTGCCGGACAGATTACCTGCCTGTGCCGAAGTGACAAGCCTCAACGGGTCGCCGCGAGGCTTTCCAGGAAGCTTTCCAGCACCAGGTTCGGACGTCGGCCTTTGCGTGTGACCCAACTCAGACCCAGGTCATGGAAGCGATCCTCGGCCCTGAGCACGCGCAGGCGCCCTTGGCGAACCCAGGTGTCGGCATAGTGATCCGGCAGGTAGCCGATGTAGCGTCCGGTGAGAATGAGAAAGGCCATGCCTTCACGGTCCGATGCGCTGGCAGTGCAGTTCAGCGCCTGGTAGTGCGCCTGGATCTCGGCAGGCAAGCGGAACGTCGGGGCCACGGCATCCTGAGCTTCCAGCCGTCGATCGTCGATGTCCCGATCATCGGCGTAGAACAGGGGATGTCCCACAGCACAGTAGAGCTGCGAACGCTCGCTGTACAAAGGTTGGTACTCGAGCCCGGACAGCGGGCTGGTCTGTGGCACCACACCGACGTGCAAACTGCCATCGAGTACGCCTTGTTCGACCTGGCTCGGGGCGATCATGCGGATCTGGATGCGCACGTCGGGCCCGCGGTCCTTGAGTTCGGCCAGCGCATGGGTGATGCGCATGTGCGGCAGGGTGACAAGGTTGTCGGTCAGGCCGATGTTCAGCTCGCCGCGCAGGTGCTGGTGCAGACCATTGACTTGTGTGCGGAAGGTTTCCAGGGCCCCGAGCAGTTGCAGTGAGGAGTGATAGACCTCGCGCCCCTCTTCGGTCAGGGAAAAGCCGGCCCTGCCTCGCTGGCACAGGCGCAGGCCGAGCCTTTGCTCAAGGTCGCTCATGTGTTGGCTGATGGCCGAGCGGCCGATGCCCAGGACGTTTTCCGCCGCCGAGAAGCCGCCGCATTCCACCACGCTGCGGTAGATCCGCAACAACCGGATATCGAAATCGCTGACTTGGGCGAGAAGGTCCGGGCGGCGGCTCATATGTTTAGATGGTGCCTGACTGAAGATTAGAAATGTTGTCTTTTTCGAACTTTATCCCCGTGCGACCTTAGCCGCAACAACCCCCATCGTTGTCTATCGTCTCTCGAGGAATCACCGATGAACATGCTCGAACAAGCGCCCGCCGGCCTGGCCAGCCAGCTCAAGCTGGACGCCCACTGGATGCCTTATACCGCCAATCGCGATTTCCAGCGCGACCCTCGCTTGATCGTCGCCGCCGAGGGTAGCTACCTGACCGACGACAAAGGACGCAAGATCTTCGATGCACTGTCGGGGTTGTGGACCTGTGGCGCGGGGCATACTCGCAAGGCAATCACCGAAGCCGTCGCTCGCCAGGTCGGTGTGCTCGACTATTCGCCCGCCTTCCAGTTCGGCCATCCGTTGTCCTTCCAACTGGCCGAGAAGATCGCCGAGCTGACTCCGGGCGACCTGAACCATGTGTTCTTCACCAACTCCGGCTCGGAGTGCGCCGACACCGCGTTGAAGATGGTGCGCGCCTACTGGCGACTCAAGGGCCAGGCGAGCAAGACCAAGATCATTGGTCGGGCCCGCGGTTATCACGGGGTGAACATCGCCGGTACCAGCCTGGGCGGGGTCAATGGCAACCGCAAGCTGTTCGGCCAGTTGCTCGATGTCGATCACCTGCCGCATACCGTGCTACCGACCAATGCGTTCAGCAAGGGGCTGCCGGAGGAGGGTGGCGTCGCGCTGGCCGACGAGATGCTCAAGCTCATCGAGCTGCACGATGCCTCCAACATTGCCGCGGTGATCGTCGAGCCGCTGGCCGGCTCGGCTGGCGTGCTGCCTCCGCCAAAGGGCTATCTCAAGCGTCTGCGCGAGATCTGCAGCCAGCACAACATCCTGCTGATCTTCGATGAAGTGATCACAGGCTTCGGTCGCATGGGCGCCATGACCGGCGCGCAGGCCTTCGGCGTGACGCCCGACCTGATGTGCATCGCCAAGCAGGTCACCAACGGCGCCATCCCCATGGGCGCGGTCATCGCCAGCAGCGAGATCTACCAGACCTTCATGAACCAGCCGACGCCCGCGTATGCCGTGGAGTTTCCCCACGGCTATACCTATTCGGCCCATCCGGTGGCTTGCGCCGCCGGCCTGGCCGCGCTCGACTTGCTGCAGCGCGAGAACCTGGTGCAGTCGGCCGCCGAGCTGGCCCCGCACTTCGAGGCAGTGCTGCACGGCATCAAGGGCACCCGCAATGTCGTGGACATTCGCAACTACGGGCTGGCGGGCGCGATCCAGCTCGCCGCGCGCGATGGCGACCCGATCGTGCGTCCGTACGAGGTGGCGATGAAGTTGTGGAGCGCCGGGTTCTATGTTCGCTACGGTGGCGATACGTTGCAGTTCGGCCCGACCTTCAACACTCAACCGCAAGAGCTGGACCGCCTGTTCGATGCGGTAGGCGAGGCACTCAACCAGGTCGACTGACCGTGACGCTGACCGCGGACGCGCCGGTATGCGTCCGCTCCCATCTTCTTCCATTGGAGTTCTGCATGAGCACTGTTCAGCACCTGATCAACGGCGAGCTGGTTTCCCGAGGCGAGCGCACCGCCGACGTCTTCAATCCCTCTACCGGCCAGGCGGTCCGCAAGGTCGAACTGGCCAGCCGCGCCACCATCGGGCAGGCCATCGAGGCCGCCAAGGCTGCTTTCCCGGCCTGGCGCAACACGCCACCAGCCAAGCGCGCCCAGGTGATGTTCCGCTTCAAGCAGTTGCTGGAGCAGAACGAGGCGCACATTGCCCAGCTGATCAGCGAAGAACATGGCAAGACGCTGGAGGACGCAGCCGGCGAGCTCAAGCGTGGCATCGAGAACGTCGAGTTCGCCTGCGCGGCGCCGGAGCTGCTCAAAGGGGAATACAACCGCAACGTCGGCCCGAACATCGATGCCTGGTCGGATTTCCAGCCGCTGGGTATCGTGGCGGGCATCACCCCGTTCAATTTCCCGGCGATGGTTCCGCTGTGGATGTACCCACTTGCCATCGCCTGCGGCAATGCCTTCATCCTCAAGCCATCGGAGCGTGATCCGAGTTCTACCCTATACATCGCGCAACTGCTGGAGCAGGCGGGCTTGCCCAAGGGCATTCTCAATGTGGTTAACGGCGACAAGGAAGCCGTCGATGCATTGATCGAAGCACCGGAGGTAAAGGCGCTGAGCTTCGTTGGCTCGACGCCGATCGCCGAGTATATCTATGCCGAAGGCACGCGCCGTGGCAAGCGTGTCCAGGCACTGGGCGGCGCGAAGAACCATGCGGTGCTGATGCCCGATGCCGATCTGGATAACGCGGTGAGCGCGCTGATGGGCGCGGCATACGGATCCTGTGGCGAGCGCTGCATGGCAATTTCGGTGGCGGTGTGCGTGGGCGACCAGGTCGCCGACGCGCTGATCGCCAAGCTCGAACCGCAAATCAAGGCGCTGAAGATCGGTGCAGGGACCTCGTGCGGCCTGGACATGGGCCCGCTGGTCACGGCTGCGGCGCGTGACAAGGTGGTGGGCTATATCGATGATGGTGTTGCCGCCGGCGCCAGGCTGGTGGTGGACGGTCGAGGCTATCGGGTATCCGGCAACGAGGATGGCTATTTCCTTGGCGGTACGTTGTTCGACAAGGTCACGCCGCAGATGCGCATCTACAAGGAAGAAATCTTCGGGCCTGTGCTGTGCGTGGTCCGGGTGGACAGCCTCGAACAAGCCATGCAGCTGATCAACGACCATGAATACGGCAACGGCACTTGCATCTTCACCCGTGATGGCGAAGCCGCGCGTCTGTTCTGCGACGAGATCGAGGTGGGCATGGTGGGCGTCAACGTTCCGTTGCCAGTACCGGTGGCCTATCACAGCTTCGGTGGTTGGAAGCGCTCGCTATTCGGCGACCTGCATGCCTATGGTCCGGATGGCGTGCGCTTCTATACTCGACGCAAGGCGATCACCCAGCGCTGGCCGCAACGCAAGAGTCATGAAGCGTCGCAGTTCGCGTTCCCTAGCTTGTAATGATGTAGGCGCAAGCGCAGCGGCCGGGCGGTCGCTGCGCTTGGCTTGGCAAGTCATGAAACTTTCCTGAAATAAAAGCTTGACGGCCTTTCGAATCCCCTTATAATGCGCACCACTTCCGACGCAGTCGAAACGGAAAACTCCTTGGGAATCAAAGGGTTGGACGAATCAGGCAGGCTCGGGAGGGCTTCGGTCGACTGA
>NZ_JADNYP010000030.1 GCF_015680705.1 Pseudomonas fulva
CGCGGCACTGGAATGAATGACGTTGGCCATGCTCATTTACTCCCCGCAGAGGGACCGGAGGAGGTCGTGATCCTGATGCAGGACAGCTTGCCTTGGTCGATCCGACCCTCGGACGCCAACAGCTTGAAGCCCAGGCTCCGGGCGCCGGAATCCGTACCGGAATTGGTGATATAGCCGCGATAATCGGTGATCTTGTCCAGGCCGATTTTTTCCAGCGCAGCTACTGGTCGGGTCGTCTCGAGTTCGATCCAGGCGCTATCGTTCTTCTCGCAACGCTCGTTGTTGGTCAGGAGGAACTTCGCCGCGGCGGGCGCCTGCCGGATACGGATCGCATGGGGCTTGAAGGAATCGTCCTTGCTGTCGTCATTGTCGCCTTCCGGACAAGGACCGTCAGCGCGCTTGGGCAAGAGTTTGACCACGGTACCGCTGCCAGGGCCAGGAACGTCAAACGAGCAGCTCTGCTCCTGGCCATCGATGGTCTGGTACAGCGTGAGAACGCCCGGCGGTTCGTTTGCGACAACGGCACAGGATGTTGCGCTGCCGATGACCAGCGCGCCGAAGATCAAGAATGCGCGCGCAAGCCCAGGCGTTGCTGGGAAGTTGCAGTGTGAACATTTCATCGTCAAGTTTCCGCTGATGAGTAGTGAAGGAAAGAAGAAGTTATCCGTCGACACGTTGTCCTGAAGAGGGTCTAACTTCACCTGTTCGCTGTTCACAGCCTATTGCAGCAGCCCTGGCCTGACACCTGACAGAAATGACAGCCAAAGGCGCGACGCCCGAGTCGAGTGTCGGCTGCTAAGGCGCGGGCGGCTGTGTGTTTGCGGGGTGGCCTGACATTTCTGCCAGTAGGAAAGCAGACGTACGCATCGTAAAACTATGGCCATACCGCGATGCAAGGAGTTGGCTCATGGCCTCTAAAGTTGAAAAGGATGGAAACAGGCGCACGTTCTTACCCCCGCCTGAAATCCCCTTGAAGAATGAATATGACGAAATCGATATCGATGCCCTGGCGGGGCAAGACCTGCAAACTTTTATCAAAGGCGATCATATCAATCCGGGCGATACCGTTTATCCGATATGGCGCGCACTCGATCCAGCCGGCATGCCCTTCGATGTACTCGGCTCTGCCTACGATGTAGCGCCGGGCTATGATCCGGATATTGGCCTGAGCGTGCCGATCGCTAACCGTTTCCTGGTATCGGCGAAGGGGGGATGGGCTTTCTATTCCTACAAGCTCAATGGTTTCGACGATGCGACCCCCGATTCGAGGCGCGTGTTCTGCTACCTGGGGCGGCGTGATCGTGGCGTCTCCGAAGGGCTATCGGTTGTCCAGGCCCGGGAGTCCCATGATCGGGTGATCGTGTGGGACGAACTGGAAACCGAAGGCGTACTGTTCATGGCTCCGCCGTACCAGGCCATGCAAGTTGGCGACAGTGTGGAACTGGTCATCCGGCGCTTCGATGCCACTGGCACAGAGCGTTCTCCAGTGACTGAACGCTATGACATCAGCGCATCCGATATTGGTCAGCCGCTGCGCTGGCAGGTCCGAAAGGCCTCGTTCACGCCCATTCGCGAGGGTCATGCGGACATTCACTATGAAGTTACGCTGACGGGACGTCTCGATGTCCTGCTGTCGCCAGTGCAGAGTGTGCAGGTCGCTCGCGCGCCGAGCCTGACAGACTACCTGCCCGAGGTCAGGATCGATGGCCATGCCGGTGATCCGATCGATCCTGGCAAGTTTCCAGATGGGCTGACCGTGCGTGTTCCGGCCTATCCGGACATGCAGGTGGGTGACCAGCTGCTGCTGTATTGGGAAGGACCGACCAGCTTCGAGCCGCAGGTGCGGACCGCACGCATGGACGTGAGCAGTCTGCAGGTCGAGGACATTACCTTCGGAATCGAAGCGCAGCTGCTGGAAGCCGGCGAGCACCGAGTGTCCTATCAATTTGCCCGCGCTGGTGCAGCCCTAAGCTCCAAGGTAATGGTTCTCCAAGTCGAGGCCCCGCGCATGCTCGTAGTGCCGCGTATCGAACAGGCGCTGGAGGACGGTCCTGGCAGGCAGATGCTGGAGGCGGCCAAGGCGATTACCGGTGCCTATGTGAGCGTGCCGGACTTCGAGTTGCGGCCTGGCGAGAAGATCGAAGTTCATTGGCAAGGCTACCGCAACGGAGGCCAGCAGGTCACCGCCATACCGGAATCGCCCGATACCCGTCGCTACCGGATCGACCCAGCGGTGGTCGCGGCCAACATGCATCAGCCACGTGACCCTGAAGGCAGGCGCTTCCAGGTGTTCTACCGCATCGTCGGGGAAGATGGCACGCCGCTGCAGGACTCGCCCTCGGTGGACTTGCGTATCGCCCCGTTGGCGCCCAACCCGACCATTGCCTGCCGGGAGGCGGACAGCAACGGCGAGCTGCGCAACTCCAGGCTTACTGCCAATGGCGCGCTGCTGTTGATTACCGGTGCCGGTTTATGGCCATTCGCCGCCGAAGGGCAGTTGCTCACGATCAGCATCGACGACGTCGAGGGTGGTGTGCTGCGTGATGCCAAGCCGATCACTGTCGGAGAAGTCAGTGGGGCGAGGGTCGAGCAATGGTTGAGCCGGACGGTGTACGGACGCATGGCTGATGGGGTGCAGCATACCGTACGCGGCCAGGTCAGCTTCGACCAGGGCGACA
Organism: Pseudomonas fulva; assembly: GCF_015680705.1. Lineage (GTDB taxonomy): Bacteria > Pseudomonadota > Gammaproteobacteria > Pseudomonadales > Pseudomonadaceae > Aquipseudomonas > Aquipseudomonas fulva_C. Next base: position 2,679 of record NZ_JADNYP010000030.1, read on the forward strand.
GCTGGCACGCCACCCCGCTGCTGCGCCTCACTCCCCGTAAAAGCCTCTGACTGGGCAGCCACGCAGATTTTACGAAATTCAGGAGCAATGAATCATGACCCTTCCCTCCACGGCAACCCTTTCGCTCGAGGAATTTCTGGCAAAGATGTCCGAAAGGCCTTGGACATTCGGCTGGGACGCCATTCTTGTCTTTGATCGTCAAAAGACCAATATGCTGTTGATGCAGGAGTACATCGACCGTTTCGACGCCGATGCCTATTTTCCCCCGATCGAACCTAGCGAGATCGACATCGCCGAAGGCATCAAGCACGCGCTGATAGGGCTGGTGCTAGACAAGCCACGGCTGTCGTTCGAGAACGCCAATATCTCCGACTCCAGGGCCAGGCTGACCCTGCGCATGGTTGGCGGCAAGCAGATGCAGCTCACCGAGGCGCTGCGCGACGGCAAGCCGGTCAAGACACCGACCCGGCTGTCGACGCTCAATGCAGTCGTCGGTCCTTCACTGCTGATGAACATCAATCTTCTGGCGGTACCGGGCAGTGTCGACTCGGCCGGCAAGGTGATGCTGGATCTGGCCCAAGGCTATGACTACTACTTCACCGGCGTCGAGACCGAGTACGAACGGGAGAAGGTCGGGGTGCATTTCAAGGGCATCCTGGAGCATTGGCAGGACGATCTTACCCAATTCGAACTTAGTGAGCTGAAGAAAAGTGAACAGTCGCTGCTGGAGCCGGGAAACTTCGGCATACGTACCCATTTGGCGCCGGGTGGCAATGTATTAGATGGCCCTGCCTACGGCGAGGGTGCCGTGGTGCTGTTCGTGGCCATGAAGGGCAGCCAAAACGGAAGCTATCCTGCCGCGAACGAGGACATGGTATACATGTTGCCGTCCGGCCCTCGGACTTATTCCAGCAACCTGGTGTTGGGAAACAAGTTCATACTGGAAAAGGTCGTCCTGCCGGCCTTGGACGACGTGAGCTGGATACCCGGCGCAAAACTTGAGGTGCGAGCGCAACCATGGACCCCACGTGACCAGTTGGTCGCAACAGCTGGGATCCATACCTACGAGGCCTGGGAGCATACATTGGGCATCTTGACCGTGGCGCTGCCTGCCATGTCGATGGATTTCGTTTCCGAAGAGCCTTTGAGTTTTTATGTTGAAAATGAGCACTTGATCTTTCGCTGGAAGACTCAGCCAAAGTCGTATGAGATCGATATCAATTATCTGAATACTGACTACAATCCGCCAAATCTAATTAGAACCAAGGCGCAAGTCGATGTCCTGCAAGATGTGCTCTGCAGGTTTTCGTTCAAGATCGAGCGGGTGGAAGAACAGCACCGTATTCGCTTGGAACTGAGCGAGGCCAAGATAGACTCCTCGATCACGCTCACGTCGTGGGATAAGCGAATCCATGGCACCAAACTGGAGATGGCCCGCAATATCTTGGACACTGCCCAGGCGCGTTTTCGCTATTTCACTGATTCGCTGCTCGACCCGCTCAAGGCGGTCAGCGCAACGCTGGACGCCTTCCGCTTGAACAACTTGCTGTTTCGCGGAGAAAACACCGTTGTTCCTCAGGCACTGCATTGGCCAACCGACCTGACCATACTGGGCGACCTGGCACCTGATCGTACCAGCCTAGAGATCAGTCCAGCCGAAGTGGTGGTATCGGGCGGCCGTACCCAGCACTTCAAGGTAGAGCCCGCCGGCAGCGTGCAGTGGTCGGTCGAGAACATCCCCGGAGAGTCAGGCGATACCGGCACGATCGACGCCAACGGGGCATACCAGGCGCCTTCCGCTGCCTCCTTGCGTGCCGATGGCTTCCGTCGGGTAGTGGTCAAGGCCACCCGCGGCGCAATGATCAGCAAGGCGCTAGTCAGCCTGGTCGAAAACGAAGTGTCCGTATACCCCTCGGTAGTTGTCGTCGGCCTGGGGTCGAGCCATTCGCTGGTGGCGGGTACTGCCGATGGCGCCGCCCTGGAATGGTCGCTGGGTGCGGACGGCTTGGGCTCGCTCGGCGACGACCCGAACAAGGATCCTGAAATGCAGGATGGCCGCCGGTACACCGCGCCCAATCGCTTGCCTGAACCCAAGCCTGGCGATCCGCTTGCCTATTTCGCATCGCGACTCGACCAGGTGACCGTGACGCCCAAGGCGGGCGGCACGCCACGTACCATCGATGTGCTGATTGCCGGCAACCAGAGCGGCTCCTACTGGCTCGAAGCGAGCGCGCAAGGCGCCAACGCAGTGAAGCTGACGTTCTACAGAGCTACCCGATCATCACCGAAGGATGAGGTGCCCGCGGCGCATACCCATTGGCACCTGTTCAAGGGCGATGGCACGTTGAGCAACGGCGTCTATACCCCAGCCGTCGACTCCGCCGAGCAATACGCGATCGTCCTGGCTTTCTACGATGACGGCGAAAGCAGTGACCGGTACGCCTACATGATCGTGCCTGTGCCTTTCGTTTCGACCCGGCATTTCATCCAACTACTCAGCACTCCAGTCTCGGAGGTATGACATGAGCGGACATTCCAAGCAGCAACTTCTCGAACGCCTGAGTCAGGCTTCCGTTCGCCATGGCTGGGGTGGTGTCCTGGCTCTTGACCAGAAGGTCCTGAACCTGACGCTGCGCGAGCAGTTTCTCGAAGCGCTGGGTGGCCTGAGCTTCGTCGAGCCGATCGATCTGCAAGCCGATCTGGACGAAGGTGGCCAGGTGACCATATCGTTCCGTGGCCTGGTTTTCGGCGCGCCCGAGGTGTCCTTCGAACAGGCGACGTTTGCCAAGGCCGAGCTGACCCTACGGCTGAGCATCATCGCCGGCGAATTCGTACGCGAAGTCGCGCCTGTCGGTCAACCCAGGCGGGTGGTGGAGAGCTTCTCCATCGGCGAGGAACTTGGTTATCGAGTCGAGGCTCGGCTTGCGCTTGGCACCGAGTCAGGTGACAGCAGCGCTTATGCTTCCGTGGTGCTCGACCTGGCGCAAATGCATGACGTCTCCACGAACCTTGCGCCCACCGAATACGCCAACCGGATGCTCGGCCGACGTCTGCAGGAGTACATCGGCTACCAGCCAGCCTACCGTCGCAGCTACACGCTCGGCCGGTTCGATCTGGAAGACTATCATCCGCTGAGTCCGAGCCGGATCGAGGTGCGCACCATGGCTGCGCCATGGGGGCAATCGGAGCCCGATCCACGTTATGGCGACGGCGCCGTGTTGGTGTTCATGCAGCTGGGTGTCGATGCACGACCAGGTGACGCTCCTGATCCGGGCTTCGATTTCCCCTATCCGATTCCCGAAGAAGCGAGCGGCCTTGCCGGTACGCTGATTCTCGACCCGACCATAGACGGTCTAGGTGCAGGCGATGCCTTGGAGGCGCTCAGGCCATTGCGCATGACCAATGGCTTGGCCTTTGCCGATACTGACCGCCATACCCCCTGCGACTGGGTCTTGTTTGGCCAATGGCAGGCCAGCGCGCAGACCGTGCGTATCGAGCCTGCCTTCGCTACCGTCGCTGCCGGGCAGCACCAGCCATTCACCTTGCACGGCGCACCATCGGCAGTACAGTGGTCAGCGAGCAACTTGCTGCGACCCTTGGCCTCGGGCAGCTTCCAAGGCTCGACGTACAACTCGCGCGGTGTAGCCGATTTCGCCCAGGATCGGCAACTGGTGGTGGTCAGCGCTACCTACCCCGAAGGCCGCCGGCATGCCCTGGTTTCGGAGCGCGCGCGCTCCGTCCAGGTTAGCCCGCGGGTGGCGAGCTGGGTCGCTGGCAATGCGCCGATCGAGCTGCGCGCTGCCACCAGCGAGGGCGGCACCCTCAGCTGGACCCTGGCGGGCAGCCATCAGCTGGCGGGGGGGGCGCAACGCCACGGCTCCCGAGCCAACGGGCAGGCCTACATCGAAGAGCCACTTGGCGTGCTCGAAGACCTAGGCGCAGGGCGGGCGCGCTTCACCCCCGCGAACCCGAGCTCGTTCGTGCCGGAAATTCGCATCCAGCAGATCAAGGTGACCGACAGGCAGAGCGGGCAGAGCGCAGAATGTGCGGTGGTAATCATCGCCTGGCCAGCCAGCCTGGCCGTCGAGCCTTATCATGTGCCGCAGCTGGAGTCTGCCCAGACGGTCACGTTCAGCCTGGCCAACAGCAATCGGAAAGTGACCTGGCATGTATTTGGCGACGGCGAAATCGATGCCGATGGACGCTATACCCCTGCGCAGAAGCCGACCTTGCCGGTAAGCGTGATCATGGCGGATGACGGTGACGAACGCACAGGCTATGCCTTGGTGGAGGTCGCCCAGGACCGAGTCGTTTCGTCGGCAGTGATGTCCTGGACCAGGCTGAGCACTTTTGAAGTGAAGGTGATAGGCGTACCTCGGTGTTTCGCCAACGGTTGGCAGCAACTGGAAATCGAAGTCAGCGTCGCGGCCCAGGACGGCCCCGATGGACAGCCTCTGGAAATCTCCGATGCCGACCTGGCCAGCTTGAAGCTGATGGAGCAGGGCAGCTCGAATGAAATTCCGTTCCTCAAGCCGGACGAGGAAGGCATCGACCCAGGGAGTGACCTGACCTGGGCAGTCAGTACCAGCAAGAACAGGGTCGATCCTCCCGCTGGAGTGATCGCCGAGCAAGATCCTGCGACCAGTCTTGCGCAGATCAGGCGCCGCCGACTTTTCGTACATACCCGGCAGGCCACGACCATCGAGGTCTATGCGGCCATACAGAATAGCCAGACCTACCAGTGGTTCTATTCGAAAGACAGTGGCGAGAAAGGGCGGGTCGAGTTGACCGGCCTTACGGTGCCCAGCTTTGCCCGTCCTTCCTATTCTTTCGAGCGCAAGCGTGTTTCAGGCGATGTTTCGCCTGTCGAGGGGGACGAATTCGTCTATGTGGACAACACCACGGACCATTGGCGTCTGGCGCATGTCGTGCGCGGTGGGGCCGTCGTCAAGTTCGTTCGCCTGCGCATTGCTTCGCAGGCGAACAAGTCGACGATCCGATGGGCTTCGCAGCAGTACGAGGATCACTACTGCAGCTACACCGGCTTCGCATTCAGCCGTGCCGACGGCAAAGAAGCGGATGAGGGACTGCTCTTCGACGGGCTTCTCTTTCGCATGGCAAGCCATCGTGAGCACAGCCTGCCAAGCCTTGAGGGAGAAAACGTCGCACCCGGCGAGTTGCTGATCAGCCTGCACCGGCGCTCGGGCTTCAAGTTCTGGGACGATATTCAGACCGGCGAACCTTACCGTGCCAGCCTGGAACGACCGTTGGAATTGGAACTGATCGACCAGGAAGGCAACCTGCACAGGTTGCGCTTGAGCTTTGGTATCGACGAAGCGGATGACAGGAACGGACTTACCGTGCGCGACAAGCTGCAGCTGTCTCTTCGCTAAACGAGTGCCTCTGCCGGTAAGGCAGGGGCCCAGCTCCCTTACTGGAATACAGTCATGACGATCAAATCCGTAGTTCATTCCAACGCATTC
>NZ_JADNYP010000031.1 GCF_015680705.1 Pseudomonas fulva
TTTGCGGAATGAATCTTGGCGATGACCTACTCTCACATGGGGAAACCCCACACTACCATCGGCGATGCATCGTTTCACTGCTGAGTTCGGGATGGGATCAGGTGGTGCCAATGCTCTATGGTCGCCAAGAAAAACGGTGCCGATCCGTCCAGGGGACGTGTCGGCCAACTCGGATGTGTGATGCAAGGTGCGAATTTTCGGTGCTGCGTCTTCACTCACCGCAACCTGCGCTGCAGATTGCTTGGGTGTTATATGGTCAAGCCTCACGGGCCATTAGTATCGGTTAGCTCAACGCCTCACAGCGCTTACACACCCGACCTATCAACGTCGTAGTCTTCGACGGCCCTTCAGGGAGCTCGAGGCTCCAGTGAGATCTCATCTTGAGGCAAGTTTCCCGCTTAGATGCTTTCAGCGGTTATCTCTTCCGAACATAGCTACCCGGCAATGCCACTGGCGTGACAACCGGAACACCAGAGGTTCGTCCACTCCGGTCCTCTCGTACTAGGAGCAGCCCCTCTCAAATCTCAAACGTCCACGGCAGATAGGGACCGAACTGTCTCACGACGTTCTAAACCCAGCTCGCGTACCACTTTAAATGGCGAACAGCCATACCCTTGGGACCGGCTTCAGCCCCAGGATGTGATGAGCCGACATCGAGGTGCCAAACACCGCCGTCGATATGAACTCTTGGGCGGTATCAGCCTGTTATCCCCGGAGTACCTTTTATCCGTTGAGCGATGGCCCTTCCATACAGAACCACCGGATCACTAAGACCTACTTTCGTACCTGCTCGACGTGTGGGTCTCGCAGTCAAGCGCGCTTTTGCCTTTATACTCTGCGACCGATTTCCGACCGGTCTGAGCGCACCTTCGTACTCCTCCGTTACTCTTTGGGAGGAGACCGCCCCAGTCAAACTACCCACCATACACTGTCCTCGATCCGGATGACGGACCTGAGTTAGAACCTCAAAGTTGCCAGGGTGGTATTTCAAGGATGGCTCCACGCAGACTGGCGTCCACGCTTCATAGCCTCCCACCTATCCTACACAAGCAAGTTCAAAGTCCAGTGCAAAGCTATAGTAAAGGTTCACGGGGTCTTTCCGTCTAGCCGCGGATACACTGCATCTTCACAGCGATTTCAATTTCACTGAGTCTCGGGTGGAGACAGCGCCGCCATCGTTACGCCATTCGTGCAGGTCGGAACTTACCCGACAAGGAATTTCGCTACCTTAGGACCGTTATAGTTACGGCCGCCGTTTACCGGGGCTTCGATCAAGAGCTTCGCTTGCGCTAACCCCATCAATTAACCTTCCGGCACCGGGCAGGCGTCACACCCTATACGTCCACTTTCGTGTTTGCAGAGTGCTGTGTTTTTAATAAACAGTCGCAGCGGCCTGGTATCTTCGACCGGCATGGGCTTACGGAGCAAGTCCTTGACCCTCGCCGGCGCACCTTCTCCCGAAGTTACGGTGCCATTTTGCCTAGTTCCTTCACCCGAGTTCTCTCAAGCGCCTTGGTATTCTCTACCTAACCACCTGTGTCGGTTTGGGGTACGGTTCCCGATTATCTGAAGCTTAGGAGCTTTTCCTGGAAGCCTGGCATCAACCACTTCGTCGCCTAGTGGCAACTCGTCATCAGCTCTCGGCCTAAGGATCCCGGATTTGCCTAAGATCCCAGCCTACCACCTTAAACTTGGACAACCAACGCCAAGCTGGCCTAGCCTTCTCCGTCCCTCCATCGCAATAACCGGAAGTACAGGAATATTAACCTGTTTTCCATCGACTACGCTCTTCAGCCTCGCCTTAGGGACCGACTAACCCTGCGTCGATTAACGTTGCGCAGGAAACCTTGGTCTTTCGGCGTGCGAGTTTTTCACTCGCATTGTCGTTACTCATGTCAGCATTCGCACTTCTGATACCTCCAGCCAGCCTCTCGACTGACCTTCACAGGCTTACAGAACGCTCCTCTACCGCGTCACCTGGTGGTGACACCCGTAGCTTCGGTGCATGGTTTGAGCCCCGTTACATCTTCCGCGCAGGCCGACTCGACTAGTGAGCTATTACGCTTTCTTTAAAGGATGGCTGCTTCTAAGCCAACCTCCTAGCTGTCTAAGCCTTCCCACATCGTTTCCCACTTAACCATGACTTTGGGACCTTAGCTGACGGTCTGGGTTGTTTCCCTTTTCACGACGGACGTTAGCACCCGCCGTGTGTCTCCCATGCTCGGCACTTGCTGGTATTCGGAGTTTGCATCGGTTTGGTAAGTCGGGATGACCCCCTAGCCGAAACAGTGCTCTACCCCCAGCAGTGATACATGAGGCGCTACCTAAATAGCTTTCGAGGAGAACCAGCTATCTCCGAGCTTGATTAGCCTTTCACTCCGATCCACAGGTCATCCGCTAACTTTTCAACGGTAGTCGGTTCGGTCCTCCAGTCAGTGTTACCTAACCTTCAACCTGCCCATGGATAGATCGCCCGGTTTCGGGTCTATACCCAGCGACTTGACGCCCTATTAAGACTCGCTTTCGCTACGCCTCCCCTATACGGTTAAGCTTGCCACTGAATATAAGTCGCTGACCCATTATACAAAAGGTACGCAGTCACAGCACGAAGCTGCTCCCACTGCTTGTACGCATACGGTTTCAGGTTCTATTTCACTCCCCTCTCCGGGGTTCTTTTCGCCTTTCCCTCACGGTACTGGTTCACTATCGGTCAGTCAGTAGTATTTAGCCTTGGAGGATGGTCCCCCCATGTTCAGACAAAGTTTCTCGTGCTCCGTCCTACTCGATTTCACCGGCAAGAGATTTTCGTGTACGGGGCTATCACCCACTATGGCCGCACTTTCCAGAGCGTTCCACTAATCTCAAACCGGCTTAAGGGCTGGTCCCCGTTCGCTCGCCACTACTAAGGGAATCTCGGTTGATTTCTATTCCTCAGGGTACTTAGATGTTTCAGTTCCCCTGGTTCGCCTCTTGCACCTATGTATTCAGTGCAAGATAACCAGCTTGTGCTGGCTGGGTTCCCCCATTCAGAGATCTCTGGATCACAGTCTGTTTGCCGACTCCCCAAAGCTTATCGCAGGCTACCACGTCTTTCATCGCCTCTGACTGCCAAGGCATCCACCGTATGCGCTTCTTCACTTGACCATATAACCCCAAGCAATCTGGTTATACTGTGAAGACGACATTCGCCGAAAATTCGCATGGCTCGCATGAGCCACTTACAAATTTTACCTTAGCCTGATCACCCCCAGTGAAAGGGATCATCAGTCTATATCTATCACACATCCGAATTTTTAAAGAACGATCTGACAAAAGCCAGACATCAATCTTCACGAGGAAGACTCATGTCTAGGTTCTGACGACAGGCAAGGTGGTGGAGCCAAGCGGGATCGAACCGCTGACCTCCTGCGTGCAAGGCAGGCGCTCTCCCAGCTGAGCTATGGCCCCAGAAACTGGTAGGTCTGGGCAGATTTGAACTGCCGACCTCACCCTTATCAGGGGTGCGCTCTAACCAACTGAGCTACAGACCTATATGCAGGGTCTTGATCGTCTTCTACAAGGAATCAAGCAATTCGTGTGGGGGCTCATCAGCTGGCTGATGTCGTCGATTAAGGAGGTGATCCAGCCGCAGGTTCCCCTACGGCTACCTTGTTACGACTTCACCCCAGTCATGAATCACACCGTGGTAACCGTCCTCCCGAAGGTTAGACTAGCTACTTCTGGTGCAACCCACTCCCATGGTGTGACGGGCGGTGTGTACAAGGCCCGGGAACGTATTCACCGCGACGTTCTGATTCGCGATTACTAGCGATTCCGACTTCACGCAGTCGAGTTGCAGACTGCGATCCGGACTACGATCGGTTTTGTGAGATTGGCTCCACCTCGCGGCTTGGCAACCCTCTGTACCGACCATTGTAGCACGTGTGTAGCCCAGGCCGTAAGGGCCATGATGACTTGACGTCATCCCCACCTTCCTCCGGTTTGTCACCGGCAGTCTCCTTAGAGTGCCCACCCGAGGTGCTGGTAACTAAGGACAAGGGTTGCGCTCGTTACGGGACTTAACCCAACATCTCACGACACGAGCTGACGACAGCCATGCAGCACCTGTGTCAGAGTTCCCGAAGGCACCGCTCCATCTCTGGGGCGTTCTCTGCATGTCAAGGCCTGGTAAGGTTCTTCGCGTTGCTTCGAATTAAACCACATGCTCCACCGCTTGTGCGGGCCCCCGTCAATTCATTTGAGTTTTAACCTTGCGGCCGTACTCCCCAGGCGGTCAACTTAATGCGTTAGCTGCGCCACTAAGATCTCAAGGATCCCAACGGCTAGTTGACATCGTTTACGGCGTGGACTACCAGGGTATCTAATCCTGTTTGCTCCCCACGCTTTCGCACCTCAGTGTCAGTATCAGTCCAGGTGGTCGCCTTCGCCACTGGTGTTCCTTCCTATATCTACGCATTTCACCGCTACACAGGAAATTCCACCACCCTCTACCGTACTCTAGCCGACCAGTTTTGGATGCAGTTCCCAGGTTGAGCCCGGGGCTTTCACATCCAACTTGATCAACCACCTACGCGCGCTTTACGCCCAGTAATTCCGATTAACGCTTGCACCCTCTGTATTACCGCGGCTGCTGGCACAGAGTTAGCCGGTGCTTATTCTGCCGGTAACGTCAAAACTGCAGGATATTAGCCTACAGCCCTTCCTCCCGGCTTAAAGTGCTTTACAATCCGAAGACCTTCTTCACACACGCGGCATGGCTGGATCAGGCTTTCGCCCATTGTCCAATATTCCCCACTGCTGCCTCCCGTAGGAGTCTGGACCGTGTCTCAGTTCCAGTGTGACTGATCATCCTCTCAGACCAGTTACGGATCGTCGCCTTGGTGAGCCGTTACCTCACCAACCAGCTAATCCGACCTAGGCTCATCTGATAGCGCAAGGCCCGAAGGTCCCCTGCTTTCTCCCGTAGGACGTATGCGGTATTAGCGTTCCTTTCGAAACGTTGTCCCCCACTACCAGGCAGATTCCTAGGCATTACTCACCCGTCCGCCGCTGAATCCGGGAGCAAGCTCCCGTCATCCGCTCGACTTGCATGTGTTAGGCCTGCCGCCAGCGTTCAATCTGAGCCATGATCAAACTCTTCAGTTCAATACTGCTTGGGTTTTTAAGAAACCCTAAACTTGGCTCAGCAATCTCAAATGACTACTATGATTGCTCATGTGTCACTTGTGATGCTGATAATCTTGGTGACTATCA
>NZ_JADNYP010000032.1 GCF_015680705.1 Pseudomonas fulva
TCACAGAAAGGGAGTGAGCCTCTCTTGTCCTTGTCGCCCAGGCCTGTAGCCACTGGCGCGGATGAGGTCGAAGGCACCACGGGATCGCCGCGTGTTCGGCCAGAGCTCATAAACCCGCCGGGGATGTTTGGCGATGAATAGCCCGATTCTACACCGCTGGCGAATGAGGGAATGGCGATGTGGACGGCTGGCGGCCTTACGGCGGTGGCACGCGTGGCATTTGGAGGATAGTCACAGGAATTTTCTCATGTGTTCCCGGTTGCTGAAGCTGGCGGGTGGGATGAGAGCCACTTGATCATCAATCCGCCGCATAAGCCTACGGCGATGAAGCCAAGTCCCAGACTCTCGGCCAGGTTTTCCTCTGCCAAAGCGATCAGGCCACTGGCCAAGCCGCCGATCGCGAAGAGCATGGTGTTGCTCAGCGCGGCTGCAGCACCCGCACGCGTGGGGTGGCGCTCCAAGGCGCAAGATGTGGCCGCGGGCCGAGTGATGGTGGTGCCGGCTGTGCAGATGATCATCGGCAGCAGGATGGATGCCACGGACAATCTCCCAATTATGAGCCAGCAGACAAGCACCAAGCCTGCACTGCAGACTAACCCTAGTCCGAAGGCTATCTGGCCATGGGGGGTGAACTTGCCATTCACCACGGTGGCGAAGAAGCCACCAAAGACATAGGCCATTCCGTAAGCGATGAATACAAGCGAAAATTCGTATTCGGAAAATCCTAAAAGATCCATGATCAACAACGGTGAAATGACGATAAATGCAAAATGGCATGTAAAAGCGAGAGCAGCCAGCGCAGAGTAGGATAAGAATAGGTGATCCCGGATCAAAATTCCGTAGCTCTGCATGACGCCGTTAGCGTTGGTATGGGATGATTTTTCCCTTAATAAAATATAGGAAAGAATTGTTACCGCTGCAGCTAGGCCGAAGAAAACATGAAAACTACCTTGCCACCCCGAAAGGTGCTGTAGAACGCTTCCCACAAGCGGGGAGAGTGATATGAATAACCCGCTCGCGCTTGTCAACAGTATGCGCATTGAGTTGCGCTTATGTCCGGTATAGACATCCTGCACTAGGGCTTGAGTCAGTACAAAGCAGCCGCATCCTAACGCCTGCAGCACACGGAAAGCGGTGAACGTCGTATAATTTGAGGCTAAAGAGCAACCGACAGCACCCGCCATGGACAGCAGAAGTCCCGCTAGTAGCAATTTCTTGCGGCCGATACGATCAGAAAGTGGACCAATGAAGCATTGAGACACGGCTACGCCAACGGCAAAGACGCTTATGGAATGAGCGATATCGTTACTCTCTACAGAAAATTCCCGAGCTAACGCTTGAAAGGAAGGGAGAATGACATCTAGTGGAAATACACCTAGCATACTCATAAGTATTAATAATGTCACCAACATTCGACCCTGTAAGCTAGTATCGGCACAGGTCATGTGAGTATTCCGTAGGTTTTGAATAGATGCAGCAGGTCATGCTTTTGAAGCAGTGTAGTGCGTTGAACGGTCTGCATAGTGGGTATGGCGAGTGCGGCAATACGCTTTGTTACTCGAACTTCTAGATGCTTCAGTATTAGCTCGCCTTGCCTGGTGTCACTAGCGAACAAGGATAATATAAATTCTTTGTCGGGCCTACCAAAAATAAGCAAGATCTCAAGCAGTGAGCGTGCGGCGAAATCCTGTTGCGATTCTGATAGCCTTGACCACAGCTTTTCGAAGCAGTAGGAAAAATAAGCTGAATGTTTTCCTTCGTCATGAAGGTGGTCTATCAACAAATTGTAAACCCCTGGTATCAGCATGTGCCGTGATAAATCGAACAGCTCTTTAGTGATTAGAGTCTCGGGCACAAATGCTATGATGAATTGGCAGTGTCGAAGGTAAGATCTAGCCCGTTCTTCGACATTACAGGGAGCTTCTTCTAAACGAATGTATCGAGTGCCAAAGTGGAATATTTTGGATAGGGGGTCCCAGCCCCAAAGCGTTTGGTTTTCTTGATTTAAAGTCAGCAAGTTACTGGCGAGAAGCTCTTGATTCGTCCTGCCTTCAGGGTCAATATGATTTTTATCATAGGCAAGATTTACTAAGCGCAGCGCATAGTCCCTGCTGAGAATAAATTGCCTGTGCTCTTTGAAGTTCCAGCAGATTAATCCATTTTCTGTGGCGAGAAAGAATACTTCACTATTGATCATCTCATCCTCCCACCTGTGTGAATGAAGCGCAGGCCGGCTCTGCGCTTCAGCAGCTAGGAGCTACTTGGCTCTCACCAGTTGATTGGGGTTGGCCAGTTTACTGGACTCGAGTTGGATTTCTAAAAGTGCCGCGTTATTGCGACCCTTCTTAGGGTAGGCACAGTGAAGAAAAGTGCAATCTTTTTTTGATGCGGAAATTTCCGGAACTTATGTAGGAAACTTCCTGCTTGGGGAAGGGTTGAATAAACAAAGCGGCGCTAAGTATCTAGCGCCGCCTTTAGGTAGTTACTAACGTGTTGGTCAACTATTGGGCAACAAGCGGCAAGTCATGCTCTTGATATACCGGGTCTCCGCGATCGCCGGGTGCACCGGATGATCCGGGCCCTGGCCGCCGCGCTCGAGCAGCTGCAGGTTGCGGTCCAGGTGG
>NZ_JADNYP010000033.1 GCF_015680705.1 Pseudomonas fulva
GTCACGGAATGGGGAGTGAGCCTCTCTTGTCCTTGTCGCCCAGGCCTGTAGCCACTGGCGCGGATGAGGTCGAAGGCACCACGGGATCGCCGCGTGTCCGACCAGAGCTCATAAACCCGCCGGGGATGTCTGGCGATGAATAGGCCGATTCTACACCGCCAGCGCGGGGAAGGAATGGCGAGATGGATGGCTGGCCGGATTGGCGTGACGATGGCGTTGGCATTCGGCGGCAGGAAGCTTTGCGTAGGACATTTCTGAAACTGCGAAAACCTTCCGGTTTCAGGGCTGACGCGGCATCCATCGCTACCTATCATTTCGCCGCCGCATTTGCGGTGTAACGAGACACGACTTCATGGACCTTCCCAGTTTCAGTTCCCCCGGAACCTGTCATCTGGCACTGAGCGCGCCGCCGCCAGGGCTCCCGAAGGCCTGAGCCCGTGAGGGCGGGGTCTGCAGGTGCCTGGCCGGCGCCTGGAGACACTCATGCACCACGATTCCAACCTGTCCATCTTCCCAAACGACCTGCGCCAGGCCGCCCAGGCCCGCCGGGACGACCTGTTGCAGCCTGGCCGCTACCCCGAAGGCACGGCCGGCGCGCTGATGACCAGCGACTATTCGAGTCTCGACAGTGGCCTGACCGCCAGCCAGGCCATCGACATGCTCAGGCGCGAGGCGGCCGACGCCGAGACCATCTACCAGTCCTATGTGCTCGATGCCGAGCGCAACCTGCTCGGGACCTTGTCGCTGCGCGAGCTGATCCTGGCCGCGCCGGACCGGCCGATCGAGCGGATCATGACACGCAGCGTGATCTGCGTCGGCACTACCAGCCGCCAGGAGGAAGTGGCGAGCCTGATCCGCGAACACGACCTGCTTGCCGTGCCGGTGCTCGACGAGAGTGGGCGCATGGTCGGCATCATCACCTGCGACGACGCCATGGATGTGGTGGTCGACGAGGCGACCGAGGACTTTCACAAGGGCGCGCTGATCGCCAACCATGTCGGCAACCTGAAGGATGCCACCATCGGCCTGCTGTACCGCAAGCGCGTGTTATGGCTGGTCCTGCTGGTGTTCGGCAACCTCTTCTCGGGCGCCGGGATCGCCGCCTTCGAGGACACCATCGCCGCGCACATCGCGCTGGTGTTCTTCCTGCCGCTGTTGGTGGACAGCGGCGGCAACGCCGGTGCCCAGTCGGCAACCTTGATGGTGCGCGGCCTGGCCACTGGCGAGGTGGCCTTGCGTGACTGGCTGTACCTGCTCGGTCGCGAATCTGCCGTGGCCTTGGCGCTGGGCGGAACCATGGCGATCGCAGTCGCCTCGCTCGGGCTTCTGCGCGGCGGGCCGGACATCGCTCTGATCGTCGCCAGCAGCATGCTGGTGATCGTGCTGGTCGGCAGCCTGATCGGCATGAGCCTGCCGTTCCTGCTCAGCCGCATCAAGCTCGACCCGGCCACGGCCAGCGGGCCTCTGGTGACCTCGATCGCCGACGCAGCCGGTGTGCTGGTGTACTTCGGCATCGCCTCCCAGGTGCTGGATATCTGACCTGCCGCGCCGTGCCGCGAAGCGGGTCCTGAATCCACCGTCGTGCCTTCGTTGACAAGGCCCACGCGTAATTAAACGGACTCGCCCCGCCCAGGCATCGGAGTGCCACGGTGGCGAGTCTCGGCGATTGCCGGGTGAACTTCTTGCTTGGAGAGGATTTGAGTAAACGAAGCGGCGCTAGGCATCTAGCGCCGGTTTTAAACGGTGCATTAACGTGTTTGGTCAGCCATTGGGCAACAACCGGCAAGTCATGCTCTTGATATACCGGGTCTCCGCGATCGCCGGGTGCACCGGATGATCCGGGCCCTGGCCGCCGCGCTCGAGCAGCTGCAGGTTGCGGTCCAGGTGT
>NZ_JADNYP010000034.1 GCF_015680705.1 Pseudomonas fulva
CGGCTTGAACCTGACCATTCTGGCCGGCACCGAGGAGGGCAACGGCACCGCCACCGTTGCAAGCACCAATCGTCCCACCACCAACAGCGAGCAAGTCTGATGAGATATCTGTTTGTGATGTATCTAGTACTAGGCCTGGGTCCCCTGTCCGCCTTTGCCGAAGGCGCGCGCACCGAGTGCCTGGGCCGTTTCAAGTTTACTGCACCTGAGCACTTCGAATGGGCTACCTACAATATTGACAGAACGAGAATCGACAACTCGGGCGGACATACCTTTTCGGAAAAGATTGGCGCAGAGTCCGAATATGCCGACTATGCCTATGATGGTGATGGTCTGATCATCAAGGTCAGTGACGTCACCACGCGGCGAGCCTTCGAGTTGGCCCGTGGCGCCATCTTTGGCGATATTGAACGGGCCAAGATAAATCTGAAGAAGAAGCTGGAGATCGAAAAAAGTATTCAGAACGACATGCGCGGGCGTCACTCCGCCGAAGACATGGCTGACCAGCAAGCACGGGTCGAGCGGGCGAAAGAAGAGCTGGCGACCGCAGAAGTCTACGAGCACGACCTGGGCATTCCCGATGCCCATATCCTGGGTAGCGAGACTAAGCCCTTCGAGTTCTTTCTCTGGCGCAACAGCCGCGTCTACTACTTTTCCATGAAGAAACCCGCCAAGAACTCCATCGAGCGCATCAAGGACCTGATCGCCCGTTTCGAGCCCCGCGAGCTGTATCAGGTGCCCAAAGGCCCCGGTGTCTGCTTCCCCTATGGGTTCATTCATGATGACGGCAAGACCGGGTTCAGCGTCAAGAACAGCCTGCGTCTGGCCAGCACGCCGAACGTGATCATGAGCATGGTCCACGCTTCACCGGAGAGCTCGACCCCGACCAAGCCCACCCGTGGCCTCTACGACACGCACTACGAGCCCAGCTACGACTGGAGGAAGTGGAATAGGTCGGGGATCTCGGAAAAACTCCAGTTCGGCAAACGCACCACGCTTCTCGAAGGCTGGCGCCTCGACCCGCGTCCTGACTCCGGCGAGCAGGAGCGAGCCTGGTTCGCCGTCGCCCATGAGGGCGGTCTGTTCAGGTCGTTGATGGCGGTCCACATGCGTACCTTCCCGCAGGGCACCGATGGGCTGAAAACCCTGACCCCACCGCCCGAAGAGGTGATCCCCAAGTTCCAGGCCATCACGCGGAGCATCCGTGAGTTTTGACGGGCGAGAACAACGACTTGGGCTTGAACCTGACCATTCTGGCAGGCACCGAGGAGGGCAACGGTGCCGCCACCGTTGCAAGCACCGATCGTCCCGCCACCGACAGCGAGCAAGTCTGATGAGATATCTGTTTGTAATGTATCTAGTACTGGGCCTGGGTCCCCTGACTGCCTTTGCCGAAGGCGCGCGCACCGAGTGCCTGGGCCGTTTCAAGTTTACTGCACCTGAGCACTTCGAATGGGCTACCTACAATATCGGCAGGAAGAGGATCGACAAGCCGGGTGGACATGCCTTTTCGGAAGAGATTGGCGCAGGGTTTGAATATGGCAGCTATGCCTATGATCATCTAATCATCAAGGTCAGCG
>NZ_JADNYP010000035.1 GCF_015680705.1 Pseudomonas fulva
GGGAGTGTCAGATTTTTTGTGTGCGGACCGGTAGCGGCCTGCCGTCAGGCAGGCCCTGATTTTCACCATGTTGGCCTAATGAACCGATCTCCGTACAGAATCGCAAACTGATTCATCGCGCTTTTCCAATCATGGGCCGGTTTTCCCCAGTTGGCTGTTATGTTGCGCAGTCCCAGCCATATCAGTTTGGTCGCTGCGTCATCGTTCGGGAAATGCCCGCGAGTCTTGATGACCTTGCGTAGCTGGGCATTGATGCTCTCGATGGCGTTGGTGGTGTAGATCACCTTCCGAATGGCGGGCGGGAAAACAAAGAATGGAATTACGCGATCCCAAGCCCGCCTCCAAGCCGCCACCACGGTTGGATATTTCTCACCCCAGGGCCCGTTCTCGAACTCATCGAGTGCCTGCTCAGCCGCTTCGGCGTTGATGGCCTGGTAGATCGGCTTGAGCTCCTTGGCCAGTGCCCGCCGCTTGTCCCAGGCCGCGAAGTCCAGGCTGTTGCGGATCAGATGCACGATGCACGTCTGCAGCGTCGTCTCTGGAAACACCGCACTGAGAGCCTCTGGCATACCTTTGAGGCCATCGGTCACGGCAATCAGCACGTCTTCGACACCTCGCGTCTTGAGGTCGTTGAACACCTTCATCCAGAACTTCGCACCCTCGGTGTTCTCAATCCAGATGCCCAAGATATCGCGGGTCCCGTCGGGTAGAACGCCCAGCGCCAGGTAAATGGCCTTGTTGCGCACCAAGCCTTCTTCGCGGATTTTCACCCGCAGCGCATCAAAGAAAATGACCGGGTACATCGGCTCCAAGGGCCGCTGTTGCCACGCGCCAATTTCGTCCATGACCTCGTCGGTGACAGAGCTGATGAAGTCGGGTGAGACTTCTGTTCCATATTGCTCGGACAGAAAAGCCCGGATTTCTCTGACCGTCATTCCACGGGCGTACATGGCGATGATCTTGTCATCGAAACCGGTGTACCGCCGCTCATGCTTGGGGATCAGAATGGGCGCAAAACTGCCGTCTCGATCACGGGGAATGTCCAGCCGTAGCGGGCCATCACCGGTCAAAACCGTCTTGCCACTCTTGCCGTTACGCTGGTTGGACTCATCCTCTGGGCGCTGCGCGCCCGGCGGATAGCCCAGGTGGTGGCCAAGCTCGGCATGCAGAGCACGCTCGATCAAGGCCTTTTTAAATGCCGCAGAGGCATCCTCGATAGCTTCTGCAGTCATCAGGCCCTCACCGAACTGCTCCAGCAGCTCTTTGGGGATCTTGGGCAGGTCACGCAGGGGTTTCTTCTTGGTTGGCATACATGCACCTCTTACTCATGTTATGCCCGAACACAAAATTTCTGACACCCTC
>NZ_JADNYP010000036.1 GCF_015680705.1 Pseudomonas fulva
ATTGGACTTGCCCCTACCAAACCGGACACCAACTCCCCGTTAAATTGATGCTGCTGCCAAGCGCCTAAACTCTCGCGGCGACTGATAGTTCAAGGCGCTGTGCGGATGCTGCTCGTTGTAGTGCTCGAAGGCAATCGACAGATTGCGCAGCGCCGTTTCTCGATCCGGTTTGGGCATGTGCGCCACGTAATCTCGCTTGATCGTCTTCACGAAGCTCTCCGCCATGCCATTGCTCTGCGGGCTGCGCACCGGTGTGGTCACCGGCTGCAAGCCGATCTGGCGGGCAAACAACCGTGTCTGCTCGGCGATATAGGCCGAGCCGTTATCGCTCAACCATTGCACCGGCGTGCTCGGTAGTTGCTCGCCAAATCGCTTCTCCACGCTTTCCAGCATCAAGTCTCGGATGTCATCGCCGCTGTAGCCTGTAGGGCTGGCGACCCAGCCGATGGCTTCGCGGTCACAGCAGTCCAGGGCAAAGGTCACGCTCAACTTTGCACCATCATCGCAGCGGAACTCGAAGCCGTCAGAGCACCAGCGGGTATCGCTGGTGGTAACGGCGATGCGGCCCTCGTGGCGGCGCGGTACGCCCGGTTGCTTGATGCGTCGCGCCAACAGCAGGTTGTGGTCGCGCATCACTCGATAAACCCGCTTCACATTGATCGGGGCCAGCGACTGGACTTCCCGCTCGCGGCGCAGCAAACCCCAGACGCGCCGGTAACCATAGCTC
Source organism: Pseudomonas fulva (assembly GCF_015680705.1). GTDB lineage: Bacteria > Pseudomonadota > Gammaproteobacteria > Pseudomonadales > Pseudomonadaceae > Aquipseudomonas > Aquipseudomonas fulva_C. The sequence continues at coordinate 728 of NZ_JADNYP010000036.1, forward strand.
GGCAACTCGCTGACCCGTTGCTTGATCTCTGCGACCAATTCCGTATCGTTCACGAGCCGGCGGCGCCGTGCCTTGGGCGATACCGATTGCTTGATTCGAACCGTTAATTGCGAGCGCGACACACCGAGACATGTACTGACCAGTTTCACTGGTCGTCCCCCCGCAACAAGGGTGAGTGCGCAATCCATTTTCGCGAGCGGGCGATCTCCACGGCCTCTTTGAGGACTTCCGCTTCCATCGTTTTCTTGCCCAGCATGCGTTGCAATTCGCGAATCTGCTTGAGCGCATCGTTCAGCTCGGACGCCGGTACCACGGCCTCGCCGGCACTGACTGCCGACAGGCTTCCGTCCTGGTAAAGCTTGCGCCACAGGAACAGCTGGTTGGCATTGATGCCGTTGCGCCGGGCCACCACGGACACGCTTTGTCCGGGTTCAAGGCTCTCGCGAACCATGTCCAGCTTCTGGTCGGTGCTCCAGCGGCGACGGCGTTCCTGGCCGAGCAGCTCACCACCCTTATCGTTGCTGTTAGTCATATACATACCCGTTTGCCTATCCCTTATCTTA
>NZ_JADNYP010000037.1 GCF_015680705.1 Pseudomonas fulva
TCAAAGGCCTCCAACTGCATGTAACGCCGTTGCAGGCACCACTCGTCGTTCTGCTCCAGCAGCATCGCGCCTACCAGCCGCGTAATGGCTGGATCGTTGGGAAAAATCCCCACCACATCGGTGCGGCGTTTGATTTCGGCGTTGAGCCGCTCGAGTGGATTGGTGCTGTGCAACTGCTGCCGGTGCGCCTTGGGAAACGCCATGTGGGCCAGCACTTCATCCTCGCAGCCGTCCATAAGCACCGCGATCTTGGGGTACTTCTCACGCAGTTGATCAGCGACCAAGCGCCATTGCTGATGGCATTCGGCACGGCTGTCCTGAGCGAAAACCGTGCGTAGTAGCGCCGCGACCATGGTGCGCTGACCTTTGCCGACATGGGCCATGGCGTTGCGCATGAAGTGCACACGACAGCGCTGCCAGGTCGCATGGAAGACCTTGGAAACAGCTGCCTTCAGGCCTTCGTGGGCGTCGGAAATGACCAATTTCACGCCCCTCAAACCTCGCCGCATCAGGCTGCGCAGGAAGTCTGTCCAGAACGGCTCTGCTTCTGAGGGGCCAACCCGCATGCCCAGCACTTCCCGACCCCCGTCAGTATTCACGGCCACGGCGATTATTACGGCAACCGAGACGATGCGCCCGGCCTCCCTCACCTTGACGTAGGTGGCATCAATCCAGAGATAGGGCCAGTCACCTTCAAGCGGGCGATCAAGGAACGCGTGAACGCGCTCATCGATCTCACCGGCCAGTCGTGACACATGGCTTTTAGAAATCCCAGTCATACCCATGGCCTTGACCAACTCGTCCACCGAACGCGTTGAAACGCCTTGGATGTAGGCTTCCTGAATCACCGCTGCCAGGGCCTTCTCAGCGGTGCGTCGTGGTTCCAGGAAACCGGGGAAATAGCTACCTTGGCGCAGCTTGGGGATCTTCAGATCAACGTCACCGGCGCGGGTTTGCCAAAGGCGATCACGGTAGCCATTGCGGCTGTTTGTCCGGTCTGGGCTTTTGACATCGAAGCCCGCGCCGCACAGGCCTTCGACATCGAACTCCATCATGCGCTGGGCAACGAACTGGATCATTTGCTTG
>NZ_JADNYP010000038.1 GCF_015680705.1 Pseudomonas fulva
ATCGCCATTGCTGACGATCGAGACGGTGACTGTATCGACACTATCGTTAATGGAAGTGCTGATCGGCGCCAGATTCGGTACCAGGTTCTCGAAGTTGCCACCGGTCGCACCTGTGATCGACGTGGTCACCGTGCTGCCGTTGACATAGACGTCGTTGGCTGGGGTCTGGAAATCGACGCTGCCAGTGGTCTGGCCGGCAGCGACAGTGATGGTCTGGCCATTGGACAGGGTGACGGTGACGGGGGTCTGCGCCGGGTTGCCCAGGGTGACGGTGTAAGTGATCACACCACCTTCGGTGACCGAAGGCGTGGCGGTCAGGGTCGCCGTGGTGGTGTCGATCGAGTCACCGATGGCGGTGTTAACCGGCGCCGGATTCGGTACCAGGTTCTCGAAGTTGCCACCCGTCGCACCCGTGATCGACGTGGTCACCGTGCTGCCGTTCACATAGACATCATTGGCCGGGGTCTGGAAATCGACGCTGCCGGTGGTCTGGCCAGCATTAACCGTAATGGTCTGGCCATTGGACAAGGTGACGGTCACCGGCGTCTGCGCCGGATTGCCCAGGGTCACGGTGTAAGTGATCACACCACCTTCGGTGACCGAAGGTGTGGCGGTCAGGGTCGCCGTGGTGGTGTCGATCGAGTCACCGATGGCAGTGCTGACCGGCGCCGGGTTCGGCACCAGGTTCTCGAAGTTGCCACCCGTCGCGCCCGTGATCGACGTGGTCACGGTGCTGCCGTTGACGTAGACGTCGTTGGCTGGCGTCTGGAAATCGACGCTGCCGGTGGTCTGGCCAGCATTAACCGTAATGGTCTGGCCGTTGGACAAGGTGACGGTCACCGGGGTCTGCGCTGGGTTGTCCAGGGTCACGGTGTAGGTGATCACACCACCTTCGGTGACCGAAGGCGTGGCGGTCAGGGTCGCCGTGGTGGTGTCGATCGAATCGCCGATGGCAGTGCTGACT
>NZ_JADNYP010000039.1 GCF_015680705.1 Pseudomonas fulva
GGTGGTGTCGATCGAATCGCCGATGGCGGTGTTGACCGGCGCCGGGTTCGGTACCAGGTTCTCGAAGTTGCCGCCGGTGGCGCCGGTGATGCTGGTCGTGACCGTGCTGCCGTTGACGTAGACGTCATTGGCCGGGGTCTGGAAGTCCACGCTGCCGGTAGTCTGGCCAGCACCGACCGTAATGGTTTGGCCATTGGACAAGGTGACGGTCACCGGCGTCTGCGCCGGATTGCCCAGGGTCACGGTATAGGTGATCACGCCGCCTTCGGTGACCGAAGGTGTGGCGGTCAGGGTCGCCGTAGTGGTGTCGATCGAATCGCCGATGGCAGTGCTGACTGGTGCCGGGTTCGGTACCAGGTTCTCGAAGTTGCCGCCGGTGGCGCCGGTGATGCTGGTCGTGACCGTGCTGCCGTTGACATAGACGTCGTTGGCTGGCGTCTGGAAGTCCACGCTGCCGGTAGTCTGGCCAGCACCGACCGTAATGGTTTGGCCATTGGACAAGGTGACGGTCACCGGCGTCTGCGCCGGGTTGCCCAAGGTCACGGTATAGGTAATGACGCCACCTTCGGTGACCGAAGGCGTGGCGGTCAGGGTCGCCGTGGTGGTATCGATCGAGTCGCCAATGGCAGTGCTGACCGGCGCCGGGTTCGGCACCAGGTTCTCGAAGTTGCCACCCGTCGCGCCCGTGATCGACGTGGTCACGGTGCTGCCGTTGACGTAGACGTCGTTGGCCGGGGTCTGGAAATCGACGCTGCCGGTAGTCTGGCCGGCAGCGACGGTGATGGTCTGGCCGTTGGACAGGGTCACGGTGACCGGCGTCTGCGCCGGATTGTCCAGGGTGACGGTGTAAGTGATCACACCACCTTCGGTGACCGAAGGTGTGGCGGTCAGGGTCGCCGTGGTGGTGTCGATCGAGTCACC
>NZ_JADNYP010000004.1 GCF_015680705.1 Pseudomonas fulva
CAGCAGGTCGATGTCCTCGGCCTGCACGGTCTTGCCGCTGGAGGCGGCATAGCCGAGCGGCGGCGCGACGAAGGCCACCTTGGGGGTATGCTGGCGTCCGGCGGCCTCCTCGAGCTTGCCGATTAGCCCCATGCGCACCGCACCGCAGGCGCGGATGGTCTCGAACAGTGCCAGCGCATCGGCGTCGCCATTGATCGCGTCCTGCAGCTCGGTGCCGTCGTAGCCGACCTCGCCCGCATCGACGAAGATGGTCGGGATGCCGGCATTGATGAGGGTGGCCTTGATGGTCCCCAGGCCCGGCACGTCCAGCTCGTCGACCAGATTGCCGGTGGGGAACATGTCGCCTCCCTGGCCATCGTCGTCGGCGGCAGGGTCGAGGAATTCGAGCTGCACCTCGGCTGCCGGGAAGGTCACGCCATCGAGTTCGAAGTCGCCGGTTTCCTGGACCTCGCCCTGGGTCATGGGCACGTGGGCGACGATGGTCTTGCCGATGTTGGCCTGCCAGATGCGCACCGTGGCGATGCCGTCACTGGGGATGCGCGCGGCATCGACCAGGCCCGCGCTGATGGCGAAGGCCCCGACCGCCGCCGAGAGGTTGCCGCAGTTGCCGCTCCAGTCGACGAAGGCCTGGTCGATCGAGACCTGGCCGAACAGGTAGTCGACGTCATGGTCGGGGACACTGCCGGGCGAGACGATCACCGCCTTGCTGGTGCTGGAAGTAGCCCCTCCCATGCCGTCGATCTGCTTGCCATAGGGGTCGGGACTGCCGATCACCCGCAGCAGCAGGGCGTCGCGCGCGGCGCCGGGCACCTGCGCAAGCTCGGGCAGGTCCTGCAGGCGGAAGAACACGCCCTTGCTGGTACCGCCGCGCATGTAGGTGGCGGGAATCTTCACTTGCGCCGGGTAAGTCATGCTCTGCCCTCCAGGAAATCCTGGGCGAAGCGCTGCAGCACCCCGCCCGCTTCATAGATCGAGACTTCTTCGGCGGTGTCCAGCCGGCAGGTCACGGGGACCTCCAGGCGCTCGCCGGCCTTGCGGGTGATCACCAGGGTCAGCGTCGCCCGCGGCGTACGCTGGCCGAGCACATCGAAGGTCTCGCTGCCGTCGATGCCCAGCGTCTTGCGGTCCACGCCCGGCTTGAACTCCAGCGGCAACACGCCCATGCCCACCAGGTTGGTGCGGTGGATACGCTCGAAGCCTTCGGCGACGATCGCCTCGACCCCGGCCAGCCGTACACCCTTGGCCGCCCAGTCGCGGGAAGAGCCCTGGCCATAGTCGGCACCGGCGACGATGATCAGCGGCTGCTTGCGCTGCATGTAGGTCTCGATTGCCTCCCACATGCGGGTCACCTTGCCCTCGGGCTCGATCCGCGCCAGCGAACCCTGGCGCACGCTGCCGTCGGGCTTGCGCACCATTTCGTTGTACAGCTTGGGGTTGGCGAAGGTGGCGCGCTGCGCGGTGAGGTGGTCGCCGCGGTGGGTGGCATAGGAATTGAAGTCTTCCTCCGGCAGCCCCATGCGCGCCAGGTACTCACCTGCCGCGCTGTCGGCCATGATGGCATTGGATGGCGACAGATGGTCGGTGGTGATGTTGTCGGGCAGCAGCGCCAGCGGGCGCATGCCGCGCAAGGTCCGCTCGCCGGCCAGGGCGCCTTCCCAATAGGGCGGGCGGCGAATGTATGTACTCATCGGCCGCCAGTCGTATAGCGGCGCGACCTTCGGCCCGCTGTGCTCCTCGACGGTGAACATCGGAATGTACACCTGGCGGAACTGCTCGGGCTTGACCGAACCGCGGACCACCTGGTCGATCTCGGCGTCGCTGGGCCAGATGTCCTTGAGGCGGATTTCCCGGCCATCGACCACGCCGAGCACATCTTTCTCGATGTCGAAGCGTATGGTCCCGGCGATGGCATAGGCGACCACCAGCGGCGGCGAGGCCAGGAATGCCTGCCGCGCATAGGGATGGATGCGCCCATCGAAGTTGCGATTGCCCGACAGCACGGCCGTGGCGTACAGGTCGCGGTCGATGATCTCCTGCTGGATCGCCGGATCGAGCGCTCCGGACATGCCGTTGCAAGTGGTGCAGGCGAACGCGACGATGCCGAAGCCGAGCTGCTCCAGCTCGTGCTCGAGGCCGGCCTCGCGCAAATAGAGCTGCACGGTTCTGGATCCGGGGGCCAGGGATGACTTGACCCACGGCTTGCGCTGCAGGCCGAGCCGGTTGGCATTGCGCGCCAGCAGGCCGGCAGCGACGACGTTGCGCGGATTGCTAGTGTTGGTGCAGCTGGTGATGGCTGCGATGATCACCGCGCCGTCGGGCATTTGCCCTGGCACATCGTCCCAGGCCCCGGCGATTCCGCGCGCGGCCAGTTCGCTGGTGGCGACACGGGCATGCGGATTGGACGGCCCGGCCATGTTGCGCACCACGCTCGCCAGGTCGAAGCGCAGCACCCGGTCGTACACCGTTTCCACCAGGGCGTCGGCCCAGAGACCGGCAGCCCTGGCGTAGGTCTCGACCAGGCTGACCTGCGACTCGTCCCGCCCGGTCAGGCGCAGGTAGTCGATGGTCTGCGCATCGATGGCGAACATCGCTGCGGTCGCACCGTATTCCGGGGCCATGTTGGAAATGGTCGCGCGGTCTCCCAGCGTCAGGGCCCTGGCGCCCTCGCCATGGAATTCGAGCCAGGCACCGACCACCTTCTGCCGGCGCAAGAATTCGGTCAGCGCCAGCACCATGTCGGTCGCGGTGATGCCAGGCTGCAAGCGGCCGGCCAGTTCGACACCGATGATTTCCGGCAGACGCATCCAGCAGGCGCGCCCGAGCATCACGCTCTCCGCTTCCAGCCCACCGACACCGATGGCGATCACGCCCAGCGCATCCACATGGGGGGTGTGGCTGTCGGTACCGACGCAGGTGTCCGGATAGGCGATGCCGTGGTCGGCGTGGATCACCGGGGACATCTTCTCCAGGTTGATCTGGTGCATGATGCCGTTGCCCGGTCGGATCACGTCGACGTTGCGGAAGGCTTTGCGAGTCCAGTCGATGAAGTGGAAACGGTCTTCGTTGCGCCGGTCCTCGATCGCACGGTTCTTCTCGAACGCCTGCGGGTCGGCACCGCCGCATTCCACCGCCAACGAGTGGTCGACGATCAGCTGTACCGGTACCACTGGATTGACCTGCGCCGGGTCGCCACCCTTGTCGGCGATGGCATCGCGCAGGCCGGCCAGGTCGACCAGCGCGGTCTGCCCGAGGATATCGTGACAGACCACCCGCGCCGGGTACCAGGGGAAGTCCAGGTCACGCTTGCGCTCGACCAGCTGGGCCAGCGAGGCTTCAAGGGTGACGGGATCGCAGCGGCGCACCAGGTTCTCGGCGAGCACGCGCGAGGTATAGGGCAGCCTGGCGTAGGCGCCAGGGCTGATGGCCTCGATGGCCGCGCGGGCATCGAAGTACTCCAGGCCGGTGCCTGGCAGGGGCTTGCGGTAGGCAGTGTTCATTTTTCTGGCTCGATCACGGTTTCTGTTGTCGACTGGCTGGGCCGGCCCGGCCCCCCTCACCGCTCCCCGATCGGCACGAACGCCCGCTGTGCGACCCCCACATACTCGGCGCTGGGCCGGATGATGCGGTTGTTGGCACGCTGCTCGAAAACGTGCGCGGCCCATCCGGTCAGGCGCGAGCAGACGAAAATCGGGGTGAACAGCTTGGTCGGTATGCCCATGAAGTGGTAGGCCGAGGCATGGTAGAAATCAGCGTTTGGAAACAGCTTCTTCTGTTCCCACATGGTCTTGTCGATGGCTTCGGATACCGGATACAGCAGCGTGTCGCCCACCTGCTCGGCCAAGCGTTTCGACCAGCCCTTGATGACCTCGTTGCGCGGATCCGACTCCTTGTAGATCGCATGGCCAAACCCCATGATCTTGTCCTTGCGCTCGAGCATCGCGAGCAGTTCGGTAGTGGCTTGCTGCGGCGAGGAAAAGCGCTCGATCAGTTCCATCGCCGCCTCGTTCGCCCCGCCATGCAGCGGGCCACGCAAGGTGCCGATGGCGGCGGTGATGCACGAGTACAGGTCGGACAAGGTCGAGGCGCAGACCCGGGCGGTGAAGGTCGAGGCGTTGAATTCGTGCTCGGCATAGAGGATCAGCGAGACGTTCATCACCTTGACGTGCAGATCGTCCGGCGCCTTGCCATGCAACAGGTACAGGAAGTGCCCGGCAAGGGTGTCCTGGTCGCTGTCGCAGTCGATGCGCACGCCATGATGAGTGAAGCGATACCAGTAGCACATGATCGCAGGAAATATCGCCAGCAGGCGATCGGTCCGCTCGTGCTGCAGCTCGAAGGTGTATTCCGGCTCCAGGGTTCCGAGCAGCGAGCACCCGGTACGCATCACATCCATGGGATGGGCATCCTTGGGGATGCGCTCGAGCACTTCCTTGAGCGCCTGTGGCAGGCCACGCAGGCTCCTTAGCTTGTGCTTGTAGTCAGCCAGCTCGCCCGCAGCGGGCAACTCGCCATGCAGGAGCAGATAGGCGACCTCTTCGAACTCGGCCTGGGCGGCCAGCTCCCGGACATCGTAGCCACGGTAGGTCAGGCCGGCGCCGGCCTGGCCAACGGTCGACAGCGCGGTCTGCCCGGCCACCTGGCCACGCAGGCCAGCGCCACTGAGTGCTTTTGCTTCGGCCATGGTGTTTCTCCTTTATTGAACTTGTTATGGGAATGACTGGCTGGACATTCGAAGCGCGGCCGCCTCAGCCTTTCTTCTGGGCGAACAGCGCATCGAGGCTCTGCTCGAAGGCGTGGTAGCCAATGGCTTCGTAGAGCTCCATGCGGGTCTGCATGGTATCGATCACATGTCTTTGCGTGCCGTCACGACGCAGCGCGGCATAGACGTTTTCCGCGGCCTTGTTCATGGCGCGGAAGGCCGAAAGCGGATACAGGGCCAGCGAGACGTCGGCCGAGGCCAGCTCTTGGGTGGTATACAGCGGCGTCGCGCCGAACTCGGTGATGTTGGCCAGTATCGGCACCCTTACCCTGGCGGCGAACGTCCGATACATGTCCAGCTCGGTGATGGCTTCGGGAAAGACCATGTCGGCACCCGCCTCGACACAGGCGGCGGCCCGCTCCAGCGCTGCCTCCAGGCCCTCCACGGCCAGCGCGTCGGTACGCGCCATGATGACGAAGCTGTCATCGGTACGGGCATCGACCGCTGCCTTGACCCGGTCGACCATTTCCTGCAGCGGAACGATTTCCTTGTTGGGCCGATGGCCGCAACGCTTGGCGCCCACCTGGTCTTCGATATGGATCGCAGCCGCGCCGAACTTGATCATCGAGCGCACGGTGCGGGCCACATTGAAGGCCGAGGCGCCAAATCCGGTATCGACGTCGACCAGCAACGGCAGGTCGCAGACATCGGTGATGCGCCGGACATCCGTGAGCACATCGTCCAGGCCGCTGATACCCAGGTCAGGCAACCCCAGCGACCCGGCAGCGACGCCGCCACCGGACAGGTAGATGGCCTTGAACCCGGCGCGCTTGGCCAGCAGCGCATGATTGGCATTGATGGCACCGACCACCTGCAATGGACGTTCGGCGGCGACCGCCTCGCGAAAACGCTGTCCGGGCGTGCTTGTCACAGTCATGACTCACCTCGTGTTGGCATGGGCGCCTTGGTGATGGCGCTCGATGTTGCGGCGCGAAGCACCGATATGGCGGCGCATCAGCAGTTCGGCGAGCTCACCATCGCCATCGGCGATCGCATCGAGGATGCGGTGATGTTCGGCGAAGGCCTGGCGCGGCCGGTTGGGCGTGGCGGAGAACTGGATGCGATACATGCGCACCAGCTGGTAGAGCTCGCCGCACAGCATCTTGACCAGGGTCTGGTTGCCGCTGCCCTGGATGATCCGATAGTGGAAATCGAAATCGCCTTCCTGCTGGTAATAGCCCACACCGGCCTGGAAGGCAGCATCCTGCTCATGGGTCTGGAGCACGCGCCGCAGCTCGTCGATCTCGGCGCGGCTCATGCGCTGGGCAGCCAGACGACAAGCCATGCCCTCCAGCGACTCGCGAATTTCATACAGCTCGACCAGCTCGGCATGACTGAGGGAAACCACCCGGGCCCCGACGTGCGGTACGCGCACCAGCAGCCGCTGGCCTTCGAGCCGGTGGATCGCCTCGCGCAGCGGACCACGGCTGATACCGTAGGTGCGAGCCAGCTCGGGTTCGGAAATCTTGCTCCCCGGTGCGATGTCGCCACTGACGATAGCGGCCTGGATGCGCCGAAACACGTGCTCGGACAGGGTCTCGGTGTCGTCCTGGGGCAGGACCGTGGCGGGCGTTGTGTCAGGCATATTGTCGACAACCTTGAAAGATCATTGCCCTACCCTAGCGATCCATCTAGGCTTGGTCAAAGAAAAAATTTAGATTGTCGACAATAGTCGAAGCCCGAACCAGGACCGCCCTGGCGCTGTCTGATCGCGGCGCGCTGGCGTCAATGAACCAGCATGCTAGAATGCCGCGCCTCCTACGGAGTATGGACAGAGATCTGTCGCCTGATTTCATGCTGTCGACAGATGAACGAGGAAGCTTGCGCAGTACATGCCAGTCGCCTTGCCCCGAACACCGCATAGCACCGCGCCAGGATTATGAGACTTTCGCCCTATCTTTTGCTGTTCTGCCTCGCCTTGCTGCCGGCCCTTGGCCACGCGGCGGAAAAGACCGTCTATGGTCTTAACGAATACGCCCGGCTTGCCGACCTCGACCTGGAGCTGGCCGCCAAACTCGACACCGGCGCCAAGACCGCCTCGCTCAGCGCCCGCGACATCAAGCGCTTCAAGCGCAACGGCGAGAGCTGGGTGCGCTTCTACCTGGCCATCGATTCCGCCCATTCGCATCCGATCGAACGCCCGCTCGCGCGTGTCAGCAAGATCAAGCGTCGCGCCGGTGACTACAATGCCGAAGAAGGCAAGGCCTTCACCGCCCGGCCGGTGATCGAACTGGATGTCTGTATGGGGCGCCAGCGGCGCGCCATCGAAGTCAACCTCACCGACCGCAGCGCCTTCCAGTTCCCCCTGCTGATTGGCTCGGAAGCGCTCAAGCACTTCGATGCCATGGTCGACCCAAGCCTCAAATACGCGGCCGGCAAACCTGCCTGCGCCCCCGTCGCTCACTCCGCAGAGTAATTCCGATGCGCTCTCTTACCCTCCACCTGAAAGTCCTGATCACCGTCCTGGTGCTGCTGGGCGTGCTGATCACGGCCTACCAGATCTTCTTTCTCGGCATACCGGTGACCGAGGACGAGACCGACGACCTGTGGAACATCGATGCCAAGGTCGAATTCGTCGCCAGCGCCAAGGACCCGGTCAAGGTGCAGATGTTCGTGCCTCCGCTCAACCGCGACTATGTCAGCCTCAACGAAAGCTTCATCTCCAACAACTATGGCGTGAGCGTCAATAGGGCCGATGGCAACCGCAAGGTCACCTGGTCGGCACGGCGTGCCAGCGGCAACCAGACCCTCTACTATCGCCTGGTCCTGACCAAGCGCTACAGCACCGAGAAGACTGCGCTCAAGGGACCGACCTTCCGCGACAGCCTGGCAGTCGAAGGCCCGGAGAAAATCGCCGCCGAGGCGCTGATCGCACCGATTCGGCAGCACTCGGCCGACGTCGAGACCTTCGTCAGCGAAACCATCAAGCGTGTCAACAATCTCAACGACGACAACGTCAAGCTGCTGCTGGCCGGCGATACCTCGCCACTGAACAAGGCCAAGGTCATCGACCTGCTGCTGTCCATCGCCCATGTGCCGATGGAAAAGGTGCACACCATACGCTTGCTCGCCGACACCCCGCAGACGCCGGAACTCTGGCTGCGCAGCTTCAACGGCAACGACTGGCTCTACTTCAATCCCGACACCGGCGAGCAGGGCCTGCCCAGCGACCGGCTGCTGTGGTGGACAGGCGACGACAACCTGGTGACCGTCGACGGCGGGCGCAAGGCCAACGTCACCTTCAGCCTGAGCAACAGCGAGATGAACGCCATCCGCCTGGCCAAGCTGACCGACGAGAACACCGACGCGGACTTTCTCGAGTACTCCCTCTACGGCCTGCCACTGCAGACCCAGCAGACCTTCATGATCATGGTCATGATCCCCATCGGCGTGCTGGTGATCCTGGTGCTGCGCAACCTGATCGGCATCCAGACCTTGGGCACCTTCACGCCGGTGCTGATCGCCCTGGCCTTCCGCGAGACCCAGCTGGGCTTCGGCATCATGCTGTTCACCGTGATCACCGCGCTGGGCCTGTCGCTGCGCTCATACCTGGAGCACCTGAAGCTGCAGATGCTGCCGCGCCTGTCCGTGGTGCTGACCTTCGTCGTGGTGCTGATCGCCGCGATCAGCCTGTTCAGCCACAAGCTGGGGCTGGAGCGAGGCCTGTCGGTGGCGTTGTTCCCGATGGTGATCCTGACCATGACCATCGAGCGACTGTCGATCACCTGGGAAGAACGTGGCGGCGGCCACGCCATGAAGGTCGCCATCGGCACGCTGTTCGCCGCCTCCCTGGCGCACTTGCTGATGATGGTGCCGGAGCTGGTCTACTTCGTCTTCACCTTCCCGGCGGTGCTGCTGATCCTGGTGGGCTTCATGCTGGCGATGGGTCGCTATCGCGGCTATCGCCTGACCGAGCTGGTACGCTTCAAGGCATTCCTGAAGAAGGCTGACGCCTGATGTTCGGACTGATCAAGACCTGGAAAGCCCTGGAAGCCCGGGGCATCATGGGCATCAACCGGCGCAACGCGGACTACGTGCTCAAGTACAACAAGCGCCACCTGTATCCCATCGTCGACGACAAGATCATCACCAAGGAGCGCGCGCTCGCGGCAGGTATCCATGTGCCGGAGATGTACGGCATCATCGAGACCGAGAAGGAAATCGACAAGCTCGACCAGATCATCGGCGGGCGCAGCGATTTCGTCATCAAGCCGGCCCAGGGCGCTGGCGGCGATGGCATCCTGGTGATCGCCGACCGCTTCGAGGATCGCTACAGGACCGTATCCGGAAAGATCATCAGCCATGGGGAGATCGAACACCAGATCTCCAGCATCCTCACCGGCCTGTACTCGCTCGGCGGCCATCGCGACCGGGCCCTGATCGAGTACCGGGTGACACCGGACCAGATCTTCAAGAGCATCAGCTACGAAGGCGTGCCAGACATCCGCATCATCGTGTTGATGGGCTATCCGGTAATGGCCATGTTGCGCCTGCCTACCCGCCAGTCGGGCGGCAAGGCCAACCTGCACCAGGGGGCCATCGGCGTTGGCGTGGACCTGGCCACTGGCGTCACGCTGCGTGGCACCTGGCTCAACAACATCATCAGCAAGCATCCCGACACCACCAATGCGGTGGACGGTGTGCAACTGCCGAACTGGGACGGCTTCATGAAGCTGGCTGCCGGCTGCTACGAGTTGTGCGGCCTGGGCTACATCGGCGTGGACATGGTCCTGGACCAGGACCGTGGGCCGCTGATCCTGGAACTCAATGCCCGCCCCGGCCTGAACATCCAGATTGCCAACGACTGCGGCCTGACCCAGCGCACCCACGCCATCGAGGCGCATATCGAGGCACTGGCCAAGGACGGCATGACGGAAGATGTCGAGCAACGCGTGCGTGTCGCCCAGGGCCTGTTCGGCCACATTCGCCACCCATGAGCCATGGCGGCCCCAATGCCGACACGGCGTGGGGCCAAGGTGCCGATGTATCGCCATGCTAGGCGTGGGTCCGGCCGGGGGCTACAATCGGCCACTCGATCCCAGCACCGCTCATTCGCATGCAGACCTGTACGCTCCATCCCCTGCCCTACCAACCCGACCCGGCGTTCCATTTCGCCCGCCTGCGCCAGGCACCTGGCGCGATCCTGCTCGATAGCGCGCATCCCGGCGCCGAACGGGGTCGCTTCGATCTACTCAGCGCCTGGCCCATCCGGCAGCTCCAGGCAGGGCCGGGAGAAACCGGTACGGCCTTTTTCCAGCGCTTGCGCACTGCCTTGGCCGAGCTTGGCCCGGCCACGCTGCCCGAAGGTTCGGAATTGCCTTTCGCAGGCGGATTGATCGGCTACCTGAGCTATGATTTCGGTCGACGCCTGGAGCCGCTTCCAGAACTGGCGATGGATGACCTGGCATTGCCCGATGCGAACCTGGGGCTGTATGCCTGGGCGCTGATCAGCGATCACCGCCAACGCAGCAGCCAACTGGTGTTCCATCCACGCCTGGCACACGCCGAGCGGTTGCGCCTGGTAGCGCTGTTCGAAGCCGGAGCCGCCCCAGTGCCAACCCGCTTCCGCCTGCTCGAGCCCATGCGTGGCGACCTGGATGCGACGAGCTACCGCCTGGCCTTCGAGCGCGTCCAGGCCTACATACAGGCTGGCGACTGCTACCAGATCAACCTCACCCAGCGCTTCCGCGCGCCCTGCCAAGGAGATCCGTGGCAAGCCTACCAGGCTTTGCGTCGCGCCTGTCCAACGCCTTTTTCCGGGTACCGGCACCTGGCCGATGGCAGCGCTCTGTTGAGCTTTTCCCCCGAACGCTTCGTGCAGGTCCGCGAAGGCAAGGTCGAGACCCGGCCAATCAAGGGCACGCGACCACGGGCAGCCGACCCCGCGGAGGATCGGCGCAATGCCGCGCAGTTGCAGGCCAGCCCCAAGGACCGCTCCGAGAACCTGATGATCGTCGACCTGCTACGCAACGATCTGGGCCGCAGTTGTCGGATCGGCTCGGTAAAGGTGCCGGAGCTGTTCAGCCTGGAAAGCTATCCGAATGTCCATCATCTGGTCAGTAGCGTCACTGGCCAGCTCGAGTCCGGCAAGGATGCGCTCGACCTGCTCGCCGGCAGTTTTCCCGGTGGCTCGATCACTGGAGCCCCGAAGATCCGCGCCATGCAGATCATCGACGAACTCGAACCGACGCGCCGGGCCCTGTATTGCGGATCGCTGCTGTACATCGATGTGCGTGGCGAGATGGACAGTTCCATCGCCATTCGCAGCCTGCTGGTCAAGGACGGCCAGGCTTGCTGCTGGGGTGGCGGCGCGGTCGTCGGCGATTCTCGCTGGGAGGATGAATACGAAGAATCGATCGCCAAGGTGCGAATACTGATGGAAACGCTGCAAGGACTGTGAGCGCGACAATTCGACAGCGCAGGAGGAACAGTCGGTGCGCTGCCAACGCCTAGCCAACGCCTCGAACCAGCTGTTTTTTGTTACCATTTGTCCACTACGAGCGCGCAGCGCCAACCTATCTGCATGGATACCGTCTGATGAGCCAAACCCTCGATGTCGCGACCCTGGCCGCGACTTATGCTGACAAGTCCCCGCAGGATATCCTCAAGCTTGCCTTCGAACACTTCGGCGACGACTTGTGGATCTCCTTCAGTGGCGCCGAAGACGTGGTGCTGTTGGACATGGCCTGGAAACTGAACAAACAGGTCAAGGTCTTCAGCCTCGATACCGGCCGCCTGCACCCGGAAACCTATCGCTTCATCGACCAGGTTCGCGAGCAGTACAACCTGCCTATCGAAATCCTCAGCCCCGACCGCGAGCAGCTCGACCCGTTCGTCAAGGAAAAGGGCCTGTTCAGCTTTTACCGGGACGGTCATGGTGAGTGCTGCGGCATCCGCAAGATCGAACCGTTGCGCCGCAAGCTCTCAACGGTGAGCGCCTGGGCGACTGGCCAGCGTCGCGACCAGAGCCCGGGGACACGCAGCCATGTGGCGGTCATGGAAGTCGACACGGCCTTCTCGACGCCGCAGCGTACGTTGTACAAGTTCAACCCGCTGGCGCAGATGACCAGTGCCGAGGTATGGGGCTATATCCGCATGCTCGAACTGCCCTACAACAGCCTGCACGAACGTGGCTTCATCAGCATTGGCTGCGAGCCCTGCACTCGCCCGGTGCTGCCGAACCAGCACGAGCGCGAAGGCCGCTGGTGGTGGGAAGAGTCGACCCAGAAGGAATGCGGCCTGCACGCTGGCAACCTGATCGCCAAGGCCTGAGCTGCAGGCTGCAAGCTGATCGTGGCGATCTTGCCGAGGATGCGGGTCCGCAGGATGGAGTCGCTTGCAAAGCAACTCGGTCTGCTTTGGCTTGCGGCTTGTCAGTGGATGGGCAGTTCCACGCCCTCGAACAACGCCTCGAGCTCCTGCTTGTTGTGGCACTGGATGGCCTTGGCCATGACCTCGCGGGTCAGGTGCGGAGCGAAGCGCTCGATGAAATCGCACATGAAACCACGCAGGAAGGTACCACGGCGGAAACCGATCTTGGTCACGCTCGGCTCGAACAGCTCACTGGCGTCCAGGGCCACCAGGTCGCTGTCGAGCTTGGCATCGACCGCCATGCCAGCCACGATGCCCACGCCCAGGCCTAGGCGAACGTAGGTCTTGATGACGTCGGCATCGGCGGCGGTGAACACCACCTTCGGCGTCAGGCCACGTTGGCTGAAGGCTTCGTCGAGCTTGGAACGTCCCGTGAAACCGAACACGTAGGTGACGATCGGATAGTCGGCCAGCGCTTCCAAGGTCAGCCTGGGCAGCTTGGCCAAGGGATGCCCCTGGGGCACCACCACGCAGCGATTCCACTTGTAGCACGGCATCATGATCAGGTCGCCGAACAACTCCAGGGCTTCGGTGGCGATGGCGAAATCCACGGTACCGTCCGCAGCCATCTCGGCGATCTGCATTGGCGAGCCCTGGTGCATGTGCAGCGCCACTTCGGGGTACTGCTTGATGAAAGCGCCGATCACTGGTGGCAGGGCGTAGCGCGCCTGGGTATGGGTGGTGGCGATGGACAGCGTGCCCTTCTTCTCGTTGGAGAACTCCTGGGCGATCTGCTTGATGCTTTCGACCTTGCGCAGGATCTCGCCAGCGGTATTGATGATACGCTCGCCGGCTGGCGTCACGCGGGTCAGGTGCTTGCCGCTGCGGGCGAAGACCTCGACGCCCAATTCGTCCTCGAGCAGGCGGATCTGCTTGCTGATGCCGGGCTGGGAGGTATACAGACTCTGCGCCGTCGCGGAGACGTTGAGATCGTGGTGCGCCACTTCCCAGATGTAGCGCAGTTGTTGAAGCTTCATAGAAATCCCTCGGATCAGCGATGTGTCACCGGCGCCTGGCAGCAACGGTTTATAACTATATTAGTGGATCCAGGCGAAAATCTAGAACTACTTTGTTACATCTGCGCCGAGCGAACCTCCCGCGAGGAACGCCTTGCACGCACTCACGCTTTCACATTAATGCGTCAACGGCACCATGTAGACCGGCACGGGCGATAGTTGCAGCAGGCGCACCGCCGTGCGACCAATCGGTAGCTCCTTGTCGACCCCCTGGCTGCGGCTGCCGAAGACCAGCAAATCGACCTGCAGACGCTGCACCTGATCCAGAATGACCTGGGCGGGATCACCCTGGCGCACCCGCACGGCCCGGATCAATGCAAGATCCGCCTGATCGCCCAGCTCTTCGCGAAAACTCTCCAGCACCCGTTGTTCGATGTTGGCCAGCACCACGCCTACCCCCTGGCGGTGCAACTGGTCCAGGGTGCGCTCGTCGAGGTAGCTCTGCAGCAACGACTCGGCGAACTGCCCCATCGGCTCGACCGCATGGATCACGTAGAGGTCGGCCTGGAAGGTACGCGCCAAGGCCAACGCGTGCTGCATGACGAACGGCGCGTAGGCACCAAGGTCGGTGGCGTACAGCATGGAACGAATCATTCGACCTCCTGGACTGCCGCTGCGGCAGGGCATGCTTGAGCTTAGCAGCGAGAAGCTCGAGTGCCCGGCTCGATTGGCGCGCGGGCGAAACGTTTCACCTGCCGTGGACGCACTTTGCGCCTCGAGCAAGTACCCCGAGCGTGGCGAAAACCCTGGGCAGGCCCGCGCAACCATTGTCGCGCCCCCCTCTAACGCGCTAAGGTGCGGCTCCCCGCCGCGAACAATCCAGCTGCCGGGCCGCACGGGGTTTGCTGGCGGCCGGCACCCGTGACCTGACGAGTAACACGATGGCTGATTTACCGATCGATGACCTTAACGTCGCTTCCAATGAGACTTTGATCACGCCTGATCAGCTCAAGAAGGAAATTCCTCTCAGTGCCAAGGCCTTGCAGACCGTGACTGCCGGCCGCGAAGTGGTCCGCAATATCCTCGACGGCAAGGATCATCGCCTGTTCGTGGTGGTCGGCCCGTGCTCGATTCACGATATCGAGGCAGCCCACGAATACGCCGACCGCCTCAAGGTACTGGCCGAGGAAGTTTCCGATACCCTGTACCTGGTCATGCGCGTGTACTTCGAGAAGCCGCGTACCACCGTGGGCTGGAAAGGCCTGATCAACGATCCGTACCTGGATGACTCCTTCAAGATCCAGGATGGCTTGCATATCGGCCGCAAGCTGCTGCTGGACCTGGCCGAAAAGGGCTTGCCCACTGCCACCGAGGCACTGGACCCGATTTCCCCGCAATATCTCCAGGACCTCATCAGCTGGTCGGCCATCGGCGCCCGGACCACCGAATCCCAGACGCACCGCGAAATGGCCTCCGGCCTGTCCTCGGCCGTTGGCTTCAAGAATGGCACCGACGGTGGCCTGACCGTGGCCATCAATGCCCTGCAATCGGTTTCCAAACCGCACCGGTTCCTGGGCATCAACCAGGAAGGCGGCGTGTCCATCGTCACGACCAAGGGCAATGCCTATGGTCATGTCGTGCTGCGTGGCGGTAACGGCAAGCCCAACTACGACTCGGTCAGTGTTGCGCTGTGCGAGCAGGACCTGGCCAAGGCCCGGATCAAGGCGAACATCATGGTCGACTGCAGCCACGCCAACTCCAACAAGGACCCGGCCCTGCAGCCGCTGGTGATGGACAATGTCGCCAACCAGATCCTCGAAGGCAACCAGTCGATCATCGGACTGATGGTCGAAAGCCATCTCAATTGGGGCTGCCAGGCCATCCCCAAGGATCTGGCGGAGCTGAAGTACGGCGTATCGATCACCGACGCGTGCATCGACTGGGCCGCTACCGAAAAGGCCCTGCGCAGCATGCAAGCCAAGCTCAGGGACGTCCTGCCCAAGCGTCAGCGGGGTTGAACGCTGGAACAGAAACGCCGGGCATGGGCCCGGCGTTGTCGACATGACGCACGAAGCGCGTCCGGGCGTGGCTCAGCCCTTGTGCGCCTGGCGCTGGTGTCGCTCCATGTACCTTTCCACGTACGAGCATGAAGGGATCACGGTATAGCCCATCTGTTCGGCATACTCGAGGGCCTTCTCGGTAAGCGCGGCGGCGATTCCGCGTCCGCGCAGGGCATTGGGGACGAAGGTCCGATAGATGTCGAGGGTCTGCTTGCCCAGGTCCATGTAGGTCAGATAGGCCCGATGACCGTCCACGCTGGTTTCGAACTGATGACCTGCCTGGTCATGGTGAATGGTCAGCGCTTCGTTCATCACTACTCCTCGCAGGCCCTGCAGGTAGGCCTTGTCTTATCGATTGATGCGCCGGCGCAGGGCCCCTACGCCACCTCGATGCCCGTTGGACAGTGGGGAGATGCGATTCGTTCTGCCGAGCGGACGCTTGCAGATAGTAGGCACGTATTGCCTGGTTGCTCAAGCTGGAGTTTGAAAAAATACCGCAACATTTGCTACCCGGCGAAGGGGAAAAGGACTCGGCAAGTGCGTCCACCGTTAATGCCCGAGACGAATGACGACACTTGGAGTCACTTTTGGTTCCGCAAAAAGTTCAATTGCTAGTGGCAGACAACAGGCAGAGTGCAAAAAGCCTAGTGTCTTCGTTACAGCACCGCCAGGCGCGGCGTGCAGCAACATTTTTTTTGCAGTTCTTGCGCTCAGTCAGTTTACTTACTACAAGTAATGAGTACTATGTACAGCGGCCAGTTTCTTTTCCGAAGAGATGGCTACTTAAATGGAAATTCCTTTAAAGGGGAACACGATGAACAACGTTCTGAAATTCTCTGCTCTGGCTCTGGCCGCCGTTCTGGCTACCGGTTGCAGCAGCAGCGCATCCAAGGAAAGCGAAGCCCGTCTGACTGCTACCGAAGACGCAGCAGCTCGCGCACAAGCCCGTGCCGATGAAGCCTATCGCAAGGCTGATGACGCCATGGCTGCCGCCCAGAAGGCACAGCAGACCGCTGACGAAGCCAACGAGCGCGCCCTGCGCATGCTGGACAAAGCCAGCCGCAAGTAATAGTCCATACGGATTGTTAGGGCCGGCCCCTTCGTGGGTCGGCTTTTTTATGGTTCTTCACGGATTGCCGTGAGTGCGCCCACGGCGAGCGATAGCGCATAGCCATTACTACGCGCCATGCAAGACACTACTAGCGAAGTTCTTCGGGAATACTGGAAACCATCGGTGCGCCCGCCGACCCCGCGACCGGCTCGGCGATTTCGACCGGCATGCCATCTTCGGCGGCGATGACATCCCGCAGCATGTCCCAGTTCATTCTTACATTGTTGGCCAAGTCTTCGCGCTTTAGCAGGGTATTGATCAGCGCGGTGTGCTTGTCGACCACCGAAGGATCGCCATGATCATCCAACGGCGTATGCGCCTCGAGATAGACCTTGCCAGCGCTGACACCGAACTTGTAGGGCTCGTTGATGATGCGCACGGGCGTCCCCACCGGGACCATCTGCGAGAGTTCCAGCACATTGTTGTTGAACATGCGGAAGCAGCCATGGCTGGTGCGCATGCCGATGCCGAATTTCTTGTTCGAACCATGAATCAGGTAGCCAGGCAGGCCAAGCGTGAACTTGAACGGCCCCAGCGGATTATCCGGTCCGGCAGGCACGACGGCAGGCAGGACGTCCCCATCGGCGGCATGCTCGGCACGGATCGATGCTGGCGGGGTCCAGGTCGGATTGGCAGTCTTGGCGATGATCTTGGTATTGGCGATCGGCGAACCCCAGCCTTCCCGGCCGATACCCAGCGGATAGGTATGCACCACCGCCTCACCCTTCGGGTAGTAGTACATGCGGTATTCGGCCAGGTTGATGACGATGCCTTCGCGCGGTCCCGGCGGCAGGATGAAGCGCGTCGGCAGGACGATCTCGGTGCCTTCGCCCGGCAACCACGGATCGACGCCCGGGTTGGCGGCAATCATCTCCAGGTAGCCAAGGTCGTTGGCCGTGCCGATGTCGGCGAAAGTGTCTTCGTAGCGGGCCTTGATCACTTGCACCTGCCCGACCACGTCCTCGCCTGGAGGCGGCAAAGGCAGCTCCAGCGCGGCAGCAGGACCTGCGGCCAACAGAACAGCCAGGGACAGGCTTCGGGTGACGGCGGGAAAGTGCTGCAACATCTGGTAAATCCTTCGAAATGGGAAAAGCAAGGGACAGAAATTCTACACCGCGGCCTGACGTAGCGGGAGCGATCGGCGAACCATTAGGGTTTCAGATGATGAAAGGCCTTCAGAGTTCCGGCCATACCGGCCGTGTACCACGGCGCTGGGCGTCGAGAATGGCACGACACAGCGGGCAAAGGCGCTCGTCACGCTGGATAGCCGACGGCACGGCCGACCAGCGCGGCTGTGCTGGGAGCAGGCTGCCACATAACGTACGATCGGCCGGAGCACCAAGCTCCAGCTGACGAGCGATCAGATGCAGGCGACTTTCCTGGCAGGCGAACAGGTCGAGCTGTTCGTCGGGCTCGATCAGTTGATAGGCGTACAGGGACCAGGCGGGGCGCGGCATCGAGGGGTTCCAGATCGGGGGGCGCAACATTAGCTGAAACCCGCAGCCGATAAAAGCGTCACAACAACGGTTTTATCGCAGGCCAGGCATTTTCCAACAGACGTGGTTGGGCGCCCTGGGCCGGGTGGATGCCATCAGCCTGCATGAGTTCGGGCACCCCGCCCACGCCTTCTAGGAAGAACGGCACCAGGGGCACTGATTTTTCGCTTGCCAGCCGTTCATAGACCTGCGCGAAAGCCGTGGTGTAGCGCACCCCATAGTTCGGCGGCAGGCGCATGCCGAGCAACACGACCTTCGCACCCGAGGCGCGAGACGCGTCGATCATCGAAGCAAGATTTTGTTGCAATTGCTCGGGCGGCTGCCCGCGCAAGCCATCGTTGCCGCCCAGCTCGAGCACCACCAGGTCCGGCTTGTACTGCTCGAGCAGCCCCGCAAGCCTGGCCTGGCCGCCAGCGCTGGTATCGCCACTGATCGAGGCGTTGACCACCTGATCATCGAACCCTTCGGCCTCCAAGCGCTCCTGCAGCAGTGAAACCCAGCCCTGACGGGTATCCAGGCCAAATCCGGCGCTGATACTATCGCCGACGACCAGCAGCGTGCCCGCCGCCGCGCTCTGGGCCAGGCACCACATGGCCAGACCGGCACCCAACCATCCCATTCGCATTGGATTCTCCATGGTTCCCAGTATTCTCGTTGCGCAGAACCTTAGCAAAGTGGTCCCTAGCGCGGAAGGCGACCTCACGATCCTGCATTCGTTGTCCCTGAGCCTTGCCACAGGCGACAGCCTGGCCATTGTCGGCGCTTCCGGCTCGGGCAAGTCCACGCTGCTGGGCCTGCTCGCCGGCCTCGATCGACCGACCGGAGGCAACGTGATCCTGGCCGGGCAGGATCTGGGAACGCTCGACGAAGACCAGCGCGCCAGGGTGCGGGCCGAGCATGTCGGCTTCGTGTTCCAGTCGTTCCAGCTGCTGGACAGCCTTGATGCCCTGGAGAACGTCATGCTGCCGATGGAATTGGAAGGCCGACGCGATGCGCGCGAGCAGGCCCGCCAGTTGCTCGAGCGGGTCGGCCTGGGCCGGCGCCTGAGCCACTCGCCGCGCCAGCTCTCCGGCGGTGAACAGCAACGCGTGGCCATTGCCAGGGCCTTTGCCGCGAAGCCGGCCGTGCTGTTCGCCGACGAGCCGACCGGCAACCTCGACAGCCAGACCGGCGAACGCATCAGCGACCTGCTGTTCGAACTCAACAAAGAACGTGGCACCACCTTGGTGCTGGTCACTCACGACGAACGCCTGGCCCATCGCTGCCGTCGCCAGATAAGACTGGATGCCGGCCGCCTGGTCACGCCGCTGGAGGCCTGATGAACCGCATGCCCCTGCACCGCCTGTGCAGCCTCGCGCTGCGCCAGTCGATGCGCGATGCCCGCGCCGGCGAAGTGCGAGTGCTGTTCTTCGCGCTGCTGGTCGCGGTCGCCGCCAGCACTGCGATCGGCTACTTCGGCGCCCGTCTCAATGGCGCCATGCAGTTGCGTGCTACCGAATTCCTAGGTGCCGACCTGGTCCTGCAGGGAACCTCGCCGGCCACCGTCGAGCAGATCGAAAGCGGAACCCGGCTAGGGCTGCGGCATGCTCGCGTGGTGGAATTTTCCAGCGTGGTGGCTACCGACCAGGGCATCCAGCTGTCCAGCATCAAGGCCGCTGACCAGGCTTATCCGTTGCGCGGCGAGGTTCGCAGCGCAACGCAGCCGTATGCGGCAGAAACGCCCGGCGGCGGGCCGGCGCCGGGCGAAGCCTGGGTCGAAAGTCGATTGCTGGCGAGCCTGGGGCTGGCAATCGGCGATCGCATCGAGGTCGGCATGAAGAGCCTGCGCCTGAGCAGGGTGCTGACATACGAGCCGGATCGCGCCGGCAATTTCTACAGCCTCACGCCGCGGGTACTGATCAACCTCGAGGATCTGGACGCCACCGGGGTCATCCAGCCTGGCAGCCGTGTCACCTACCGCGACCTTTGGCGAGGCGAAAGCGCGCGGCTGAGCCAATACCGCGAAGCGGTCGAGCCGCAACTGGGCGCCAACCAGCGGCTGCGCGACACTCGCGATGGCAACCGGCAGATCGGCGGTGCGCTGGGCAAGGCCGAACGCTACCTGAACATGGCCAGCCTGGTGGCCGTGCTGCTCGCTGGCGTGGCCGTGGCCCTGGCGGCCAGCCGCTACGCAGCCAGACGCCTGGACGCCAGCGCCCTGCTGCGCTGCCTGGGCCTGTCCCGCCATGAGGCGCTGGGGCTGTTCTGCCTGCAACTGGCGATGCTCGGCGCGCTGGCAGCAATGGCTGGCGCACTGCTCGGCTGGCTGGCCCAGCTCGGGCTGTTTCGTCTGCTGCACGGCCTGCTGCCGACCGTGGTGCCGGCTGGCGGCATCGCTCCGGCACTGGCCGGTATCGGCACCGGCCTGGTCGCGCTGGCCGGTTTTGCCTTGCCGCCCCTGGCCGCGCTGGGCCGGGTACCTCCGCTGCGCGTGCTGCGCCGTGACCTGTTGCCGGTGCCGCCCAGCAGTTGGCTAGTGTATGGCGCTGCGCTGCTGGCTCTGGGGCTGATCATGTGGCGTCTGAGCCTGGACCTGCTGCTGACGTTCGTCCTGCTCGGCGGCGGGCTGGCCGTCGCGCTGGTGCTGGGCGGCCTGCTGCTGCTCGGCCTGCGCGGCTTGCGTCGCGTGATGGGCGCTGCGCCATTGGCGTGGCGCCTGGGCCTTGGTCAGTTGTTGCGCCACCCGCTGGCGGCGGCGGGTCAGGCGCTGGCCTTTGGCTTGATCCTGATGGCCATGGCCCTGGTGGCGCTGCTGCGCGGCGAGCTACTGGACAACTGGCAGGCGCAGCTGCCGGCGGATGCACCGAACCATTTTGCGCTGAATATCCTGCCGGATGATCGCGAGCCCTTCGCCAGGCACCTGTCCCGGATCAATGCCAGTTCCGCGCCACTTTACCCGGTGGTGCCTGGACGGTTGGTGGCAATCAACCAGCAACCGGTGCGAGAACTAGTGAGCAAGGAGTCAACCGCGGAGCGTGCAGTGCAACGCGACTTGAGCCTGACCTGGGCCGCCGAGCTGCCCGAAGGCAACGCGCTGAGCGCCGGCCGATGGTGGCAGGCCATGCCGGCCGCACCAAGCCTGCCGGGCGTCTCGGTCGAGGCCGAACTCGCCGCCAGCCTGTCGCTCAAGCTCGGTGACGTGCTGACCTTCGATATCGGCGGCGCGCATCGCCAGGCCAGGGTCAGCAGCCTGCGCACGGTCCATTGGGACAGCTTCCAGCCAAACTTCTACATGATCTTCCAGCCGAACACCTTGCAAGGCTTGCCGGCCACCTACCTGACCAGCTTCCATCTGGCGCCTGGCCATGACGCCGATCTCGTGGCGCTGTCGCGGGCTTTTCCAGCGGTGACCATTCTCCAGGTCGACGCATTGCTCGAACAACTGCGCAGCATCCTTGCACAGGTGACCATGGCCGTGGAGTATGTGCTGCTGTTCGTCCTGGCCGCCGGCCTTGCAGTGCTGTTCGCCGGTTTGCAGGCCACCCTCGACGAGCGCATACGCCAAGGCGCCTTGCTGCGGGCGCTGGGTGCAGGACGCGCGCTGCTGGTCAAGTCCCGGCGGATCGAGTTCGGCCTGCTAGGCGCGCTGAGCGGCCTGCTCGCCGCGCTGGGCTGCGAGCTGATTACCCTGGTGCTGTATCGCCATGCATTCGATTTGCAGTGGGCGCCACACCCTTGGCTTGCGCTGTTACCGGTGCTGGGTGCCGTTCTGGTGGGCGGCGCTGGTGTGCAGGGCACGCGGCGCGCGCTCAATGCCAGCCCCTTGACGGTGCTGCGAGAGGGGTAGCATGACCGGGGCTGAGCCGAGATCTTTGCGTCACCGCGCAAATGTCGGTGACAATCCAGCGCCCATGCATCGCTGCCGGCGACGAGCGGCCCCGGGATGAACCGGTTACGCCTCGGCCTGTTCGTACCAGATGCGCTTCACGTACCAGACGGCTTGGCCGGATGGTGTCTGCACCACCACCTCATCGCCCTCGCCTTTTTTCAACAAGGCGCGGGCCATGGGTGAGTCGATCGAAATGTAGTCGTTGCGCCCGTGAATCTCGTCATAGCCGACAATCCTGAATGCCAGCGTCTGTTCGGCATCGTTGTCGATCTCGACCCAGGCACCAAAGAAGACCCTGCCCTCCTGCTCGGGCGCATAGGCCACGACCCTGACGTCTTCGAGCCGCTTGCGCAAGTAGCGAACTCGACGGTCGATCTCGCGCAGCAGCTTCTTGTTGTACTGGTAGTCGGCATTTTCGCTGCGATCGCCCAGGGAGGCCGCCCAGGCGACCTTCTGCGTGATCTCTGGGCGGTAGACCCGCCACAGGTGATCCAGCTCCTGCTTGAGCGCCTGGTGTCCGGCAGTGGTGATGATGTTGGTGCTCAAGCCGCAGTCTCCTTCATGACGTCACGACAGGCGCCCATGCGCCTGCCACGCACGCCGAGCATTATGATGAAAAGCCCCGTTCTTGCGTCAACCGCGGGTGATCAAGCCCTGGCGGGCGACCCGGATCAATTCGCCGATCGTCTCGGCCGCGGCATCCCGACTGGGGGACTGGATCACCGCCAGATCGAAATGATCGTCGCGATATCGAGCCAGGCTTGCGGTGGCTTCGACGAATTGGACCAGGAATGCACGTGCCTGCCCCTTGCGCCGCGACAGACCGTCGAGATGACGCAGCAGGCTGGGCTGGTGACGACCGCCAAGCAGGATGCATGGCGTGTGGGTGGCCTGGGTGGCAGGCAGTGGGGTCAGGCAGACACTGGTGCGCGGACAGCTCATGATGTTCTCTTCGCCTCGCAGATCCCGCTGGGCAGCGGTGGGAGGCGTCACCGAACCAGCGCTTTAGCGGAATTTCGGACGACATGACGAGGCGTCCCGCGCCCCGCAAGTAGCTGTTTAAATCGGCGCGAACTCCATGCTAGAGCGACAAGCGGCAGTTTACAAGCGTCAAAGGCAAGCAACTGCAAGCGGCTAGCGCCTGCTGGTGCGCTCGAGCGAAGAGCGCTCGCGGTTGAACGCCAGGTAGTACTTGTTCACGCTGTTGACGAAGTTGACCGGCCCCATGCCCACTTGCTCCATGGCGATACGTTCGGTCTGGAAGAACCACTGGTTGCCGTTGAGCCCACGCCTGCGCGCCTCGGCCCGCATGGCCTGGACCCGCTCCGGGCCGAGATTGTACGCAGCCAGGACGAAGGCCATGCGCTCGCGCTCGTTGAGTTGGGCGCTGGCGAAGAACTTGCGGCGGATCAGCGCCAGATAACGGGCACTGGCCTTGACATTGCCATCGACCGTGGCGGTATTGCGCACCCCGACTCGACGGGCGGCCGATGGCGTGATCTGCATCAGGCCATGGGCGCCGCCGCTGGTGCCTGCTGCCGCAGGGTTCAGCGTGGATTCCTTGAAAGCCAGTGCCGCCAGGCTCAACCAATCCATCTGTTGCGCCCGGGCATGCTTCTGCAATACCGGCCTGACCGACTCCAGGCGCCTGCGCTGGGCCAGCGGATCATGAATGCGATACTGGCGCTTGTAGATTCGCTCGAAGACTGCATCCTGGTTGGCCGGGGGTCGATAGTTCCTGAGGAACCCGTTGACCACGCCCTGAAGCGCTGGCGCATCCTTGCGCAGGTACCAGCGCATGGGTCGGGCAGGCGCCAGCTTCAGGCGGGTTTGCAGCTGCAGGCGTGGCATCACCCGGGCCCAGCGCCGCGCGATCGGGCGTTCCACCACGGTCAGCGGATAGATACCGGCCTGGACCATTTCCAGCACATCCTCCACCGCCAGGCTAGGATCGACCCACTCGATCTTGATCGGAGCGCGCTTGTGCCTGGCCAGGCGCGCATTGACCTCGCGCAGTACCGGACCCGCCGCGCTCGCGCTGGTCAGGGCGATGGTGCGACCGGACAGCTGTTCGACCCGGGTGAAACTGCGCCCGCCCTTGCGTCCTACCAACTGCAACGAGACCTGATCGACAACCGGCTCGCTGGCGACCAGCCCTTTGACCAAGGCAGGATCGAGCAGCTCGCCCGGCGCGGCGATGTCGCCTTCGCCCCGCAGCAACGCGCCGAGCAACTGCTCCTTGGCACGCGGGATGATCTTCAGCCGAACGGCCTGACCAGCGCGCGCATGGGCGTTGAGAGCGTGTTCCAAGGCCTGCAGCCGATGATATTCGACCCCGACAGGTTGCCCCTTGACCTTCCCGGAGCTGTTGCGGCTCTGGTTGACCAGTACGCGCAGGATCTGGCTGGAGCGGATTTGCGCCAGATCACGTGTCTTGATCACCGGCGCGCCTTGCTGCGGCCCCGCCAGACGCGCAACGGACGCGCCCGGGACCAGCAGTGCAGCCATCAGAAGGATGGTCAGCAAGCCATGCAGCGTGCGGTTGCCTCGCACGGGGCGCTGGGCTGATGCCATGGATGGACCCGATCAGTGTCAATGGACGCCAACAGACCACGAAACTCCCGCCAAGTTCTTCACGCCGAAGCGATCCTGCTATGCTGGCCGATCTGCGGTACCTGCAGCGACAGGCAAGGATCCGGGTCTAAGCCCAGCGACGAGCGGCCGATCCTGTCGTCCGACACCTCAGCCAGGCCGTATGCCATCCGTCGAATACCCTCACCAGCGCGGAAGACCTTTGCCCCCATGCAACTCATCGATATTGGCGTCAACCTGACGAACAGCAGCTTCAAGAATGAGCATTGCGCCGTCGTCTCGCGAGCAGCCGAGGCTGGCGTGGTGCAGATGGTATTGACCGGCACCAGCCTGGCGGGCAGCGAACAGGCCGCTGACCTCTGCCGGCAACTGGATGCCGATGGCAACGTGCTATTTTCGACGGCCGGCGTCCATCCCCATGATGCCAGCGAATGGGGCCCCAGCATCGATACCCGCCTGCGTCAGCTGCTCGAGCAACCTCGGATCAGGGCCGTGGGTGAATGTGGCCTGGACTTCAATCGTGACTTTTCCCCTCGTGCGCAGCAGGAGAAGGCGCTCGAAGCGCAACTGGCCCTTGCCGCCGAGTCGGGCCTGCCGGTATTTCTCCACGAGCGCGATGCCAGCGAACGATTGGTGGCGATTCTCAAGACGTACCGCGATCATCTGTCGGCAGCGGTGGTGCACTGTTTCACCGGAGAACGGCGGGCACTGTTCGACTACCTGGACCTTGATTTGCACATTGGCGTCACCGGATGGATCTGTGACGAACGTCGCGGCACCCACCTGCATCCTCTGGTAGGCAGCATTCCAAAGGGGCGCCTGATGCTGGAAAGCGATGCCCCATATCTGCTGCCACGCACCTTGCGGCCCAAGCCGAAAGGCGGGCGCAACGAGCCGGCTTTCCTGGTGGCCGTGCTGGAGGAAGTAGCGCGTCATCGTGGCGAGTCCGTGCAGCAGACGGCCGCGCATACCACGGCCTGTGCTCGTGCATTCTTCGGCCTTCCGGAAATAGCTTGATCCAGGTCAACGGCGGCGCAGACATGAGCGACGAAAATAGTGGCACATTGCCAAGATTGTTTTCGCTCAATTCCGAGACTTCCCGCCATGGCTGCCTGGTTCGGCAACATTTCCCTGAAATACAAATTCTGGTGCATCAATGCGGTGGCCTTCGCCATCAGTTTGCTGCTGGTGCTGTACGCGGCCTACCTTGAACAGCAGGCACGCGTTGCCACCCTTCGCCAGCAGGCACAAGCCCAGGCCGAGCTGCTGACGGCCTGGCCTGTGTCGACACGTACGCCACGCTTGCCCCGATTGCTCGAATGGCATGCGGGGCAGATCCCCAGCGTGGCCGGCCATCCCCTGCCCGCCCTGGCCCAGGCACGTGGCTGGGTGACACTGTCCGGCGCCTGGATCCTGGGCCAGGACCCGTTGCTCGGCGCGCACGTCATGCGTCGCGGCGACCATTATCTGGCGGTACTGGTCAATGCCCCCAGCATGCGCCAGGTCCTGGCTGATCGTTTCGCTCGCTATGCCCTGTGTGTCCTGATCTTGATGTTGGCCATGCTGGCCGCCTCGCAATTGCTGATCCGCTTCCTGCTCAGTCAGCTCGATCGGCTCAAGGACATCATGCTGCACGTGGAAAAGACCGGCGACCTCTCGGCTCGGGTGCCACACGTGCGCGGCGACGAAGTCGGGCAGATGGCCGGTGCGTTCAATGCCATGCAAGCCACCTATCAACGGATCGTCGCCACGGTGACGCAGACGGCGCGAAACCTGGACCTGAGCGCGGCTCGATTGGCCAGCGGCATGCTCGAGGTTCGTCGCGGCATGCTTGAACAGCAAAGCGAGACTGATCAGGTCGCCACTGCGATCAACGAAATGACCGCGACGGTGCATCATATCGCCGAGCATGCCGGCGCCACCCGTGACCTGTCGCAGTCGGCCGATGGCCTCGCTGGCCGCGGCCAGGTGGTGGTTGGTCGCGTGCAAGAGTCGATCACCGGCCTGTCCACCGGGGTTGACCAGACAGCCCAGATGATTCGCCAGCTGGCCGAGGATAGCCAGAAGATCAATGGCATGGTGGGCGTCATTCACAGCATCGCCGAACAGACCAACCTGTTGGCGCTTAACGCTGCCATCGAAGCCGCGCGCGCCGGAGATCTGGGCCGGGGCT
Source organism: Pseudomonas fulva (assembly GCF_015680705.1). GTDB lineage: Bacteria > Pseudomonadota > Gammaproteobacteria > Pseudomonadales > Pseudomonadaceae > Aquipseudomonas > Aquipseudomonas fulva_C. Next base: position 26,387 of record NZ_JADNYP010000004.1, read on the forward strand.
TCGCGGTGGTCGCCGACGAAGTACGCAACCTGGCCCGGCGTGTGCAAACCTCGACGGACGAAATCACTGGCATGGTGGCGGCACTGCAGGCGGGTACGCGCGATGCCGTCGAATTCATGCAGGAAAGTTCGTTCAAGGCCGGCGATTGCGTCATTCAGGCGCAGGAGGCTGGCGTGGCCTTGGCGCAGATCACCGCGGCCGTGGCGCAAATGCGTGAAAGCAACACGCAGATCGCGGTCGCCGCCCAGCAGCAAAGCCAGGTCGCCGAAGAAATGAATCGTGCCGTGGTGAGCATTCGGGACGTGACCGAAGACACCGTGCAGCAGACCGTTGCTTCTGCGACCACCAGCACCGAACTGGCCAGCCTTGCCACGGACCTGAACAAAGCCATTGGCCAGCTCAAACTATGATGATGATAGGCATGCTTGATTGGCTGACGGATAAAGACCTCACTAAGCTTCTGGATAAGGTCCAGAGGAGCGTGCCATGAACAAGCGTCTGCCCAACCTGCCAGCCTGGCAGTGGCGAAGTTATCATCACAATCATCGACATCCGGCCAATCTCGCCTTGCATCTGATTGCCGTACCGCTGTTCGTTCTTGGCGTGCTGCTGATATTGTCCGGCCTGTTCGGGCTCGATATCGCGCAGATCGCCGTCGGCATCATCGCCGTCATTGCCGGCTTGGGCCTGCAACGCCAGGGCCATCGCCTCGAAGTCGAGCAGCCCGAACCGTTCACGAACCGCAGCGACGCGGTCAAACGCCTGCTGACCGAACAGTTCATCACCTTTCCCCGCTTCGTTCTGAGCGGTGGTTGGTGGCGCGCCTGGCGCGAACATCACAAACGTCACCGGTGACCTGTCCGGCAGCGCTTGCATGACACACGGCGTGCGCGTTTGACTAGCGACGCCTCAAGACAGCCTGCAACTGCCCCAGCGTGACATCCGCTTGTCGCTCCGCTGCTTCCAGCTCCTTCTGCCAGTCTGCCCTCAACGCCGCCAGTTCCCGCTGCTGCCCTGCCTGCAGCAGCCACTGCACCCGGTCATGCCAGTTACCCAGGTCCTGTTGGCCCTGCTTGAGCAGTCGCTGAAGCTTCTTGTCGGCATGATCGAGCTGCGGATACGCTTCGGCAGCATAGCGAACCCGCTTGATCAGCAGACGCAGGCGGTGCCGATCATGGGCCGGGTCCTTCAGCGCCGCTTCGAGCCGGCGCCACTGCTTGAGCAGGCGTTTATCGATACGGCGTGCCAATCCGCTGGTCACCCCTTCGCGGTTCGCCGCGCGCAGCAGCGGCGGGAGTGCGTCCAGCACGGCCAGGACCCGCTTGAGCTGCGCACTGGAGGCCACGCTGGCAAATGTCCCCGGCCTGGCCTCCAGGCGCTGCCGGCCGGCCTCGGCATATCCCCTGTGCATCAGCTCGCCGGCCAGTACTTCCTGGTCGCGCAGAGGTGTGGTCAGTGTCCCCAGGGACCTGGCGGCCTGTTCCAGCTCCTCGATCCCCGGCAAGCCACGCAAAGGGCGTAGCAGGCTGCGCAAGCGCCGAAGCGTGGTACGCAGGTCATGCAGCGCCTCAGCGTCGGTATCGGCAGCCAGACGCTGCCGACAAGCCTGCAGACGAACCTGCAATGCCAGCATTCGTGCTACCACATGGTCGAGCATGACCGCCATCGATTACTCCTCGACTCACCGTCCCGCACGGGACTCGCGAATGTAGAAACGGGCCTTCTGCGCCTTGCGCGTGCATCCTTCGAAAGCCTCGAACTGTTGCTGGGTCTTGGCTCCGGTAAGCAGCGACAGCGCCTTGGAATAGCTCACCGTACCGGCGAAACCTTCCGCCTTGGCCAGATCCAGCTCCTTCCAGGCGCCATCGAGCTGGCTAGCGCAGCTCTCGCGGTAGGCCGTCTTGCCCGCGCAACCGCCCAGGGCCAGGACAAGAATGGGAAGGAAGATCCATGCTTTCATGGAAGATTGCCTCGGAAACGAAAGGAGAATGGCTGTTCGACGGCACACCGCTTGAAAAGTGCCCCGGCCTTGGCTCGGGCAGGATAGGATTGAGGCACAGGTAACACTACAACAAGCGATATCCGGCAACGGTGCAGGCAAGAGGATAGCGGATGGGCAAGCGGGTAGCACTGGTACTGGGTTCGGGCGGGGCCCGCGGCTATGCGCATATCGGAGTGATCGAGGAAATCGAACGGCGCGGCTACGAAATCGCCTGCATCGCGGGTTGCTCGATGGGCGCTGTCATTGGCGGGATCTACGCCGCGGGCAAGCTGGACGAGTACAAGCACTGGATCGAAAGCCTGGACTACCTGGACGTCCTGCGCCTGGTCGATGTGAGCTTCCGCCTCGGCGCCATCCGTGGCGACAAGGTCTTCGGGCAGATTCGCAAGATCGTCGGCGAGATGAACATCGAGCAGCTGCGCATCCCTTACACCGCAGTGGCTGCCGACCTGACCTACCAGCAGGAAATCTGGTTCCAGGAAGGCTGCCTGCACAAGGCCATGCGCGCCTCGGCGGCAATCCCGAGCCTATTCACGCCGGTGGTACAAGGCAATCGCGTACTGGTCGACGGCGGCATCCTCAATCCCCTGCCGATCATCCCGGTGGTTTCCAGCCACTGCGACATGATCATCGCGGTCAATCTCAACGCCACTAACCAGCGGCATTACCAATTGCCGGTGATCGAGCGGCCCGCGGCATTCAGGATGCGCTTCGACAACCTGATCAGCTCGCTGGGCGCGCATCTGCCGTTTCGGCGCAAGCCGGCAGAACAACTGGTCAGGATCGAGCAGGCGATCGACACCCAGGGCGAACCGGCCATCGACCCCTGGCTTATCGATGAAGCGGGCGTACCGACGACGGACCAGGAGCAAGCCGCCCCCAGATCGGCCACCGGCTCGGTCATCATCGACAACGTCGGCCCGGCTTCGCTGCTCGACCTGATCAACCAGAGTTTCGAGGTGATGCAGACCTCGCTTGCCCAGTACAAGATCGCCGGTTATCCCCCTGACGTGCTGATCAACGTACCCAAGCGGGTCTGCCGTTTCTTCGAGTTCTACAAGGCACCGGAGCTGATCGCCCTCGGCCGCGAGATCGCCCGCGACAGCCTTGATGCCCACGAACAGGAACGACGCTGAAAGCGCACATCAGGCAGGCGCCAGCAACTCGGCGAACGCTTCGCACGTGACCGGCCTGCTCAGGTAGTAGCCCTGGCCTTCGTCACAGTCGACCGACTGCAGGAGCCCCAGATGGGCGGAGCTTTCGATGCCTTCGGCCGTCACCGTAAGCGAAAGTGCGTGGCCCAGCCCTATGATCGCCTGAACCACGGAGCGGTCGCTTTCGCTTTCGCCGAGCCGGCTGACGAAACTTCTGTCTATCTTCAGGCCGTCGAACGGGAACGAACGCAGGTAGCTCAGTGACGAGTAGCCGGTGCCGAAATCATCCATCGCCAACCTGACCCCCAGAGCCTTGAGCGACTGCATGATCGCCAGCGCACCGGCGGGATCCTCCACCATCACGCTTTCAGTCAGCTCCAGCTCCAGACGGCAGGGCGCCAGCCCGCTGGAAGACAGGACGGCCTCGATCCGTTCGATCAACTGCAGGGATTGGAATTCCTTGGGCGACAGGTTCACCGAAACGAACAGGTTCTGCGGCCAGCCGGCTGCATGCTGGCATGCCGTTTCGAGCACCCAGTCGCTCAGTGCCGAAATCAGCCCGGTATCCTCGGCAATCGGGATGAAAATGTCGGGACTCACCAACCCACGGTCGGGATGCTGCCAGCGAACCAAGGCTTCGGCCCCGACCATCTGGCCGTTGCCGATGCGATAGCGTGGCTGGAAATGCAGGCGCAGCTCACCGTGCTGGATACCATAGCGCAGATCGCTTTCCAGTCTTCGACGCTCGATGATCCGGGCGTTCATGTCGCTGGCATAGAAGCGCCATGTTCCTCTCCCGCTGGCTTTCGCCTCGTACAGGGCGATGTCGGAATAGCGCAGCAGGTCCGCCGCCTCCACGGCATCATGCGGCGCCAAGGCGATACCGATGCTGGCGCCGATGAAAATATCCTGCTCTTCGAGCTCGAGGGGCTGCTCGACGCAGGCAATGATCCTGCGGCACAACCTTTCGATTTCGTCATGCCCGGACAAGCCGGACAGGATCATCACAAATTCGTCTCCCCCCATCCTGGCGACCAGATCCTCCGACCTGACGCACTCGGCCAGGCGCCGGGCAGTTTCGAGCAATACCCTGTCACCTACCGCATGGCCGAGCAGGTCGTTGACAGGCTTGAAACGGTCGAGATCGATGCTGAGCATGACCAGCGAGCCGGCATGCCCGGCGAGGGTACGCAGCTTGCCATCGAGATAATTGCGCAGCTGCTCGCGGTTGGGAAGCCCGGTCAGCACGTCGTGCTGCGAGAGGTACTCGATCCGCTGACGCGTGGCCAGGTCCTCGGTGATATCGGTCGCGGTTCCACGCAGGCCGTGGTCCGGCAAGGCTCTGGCGGTCACGCGGATGACCCGCTCGCTGCCATTGCGAGTCGAGCAGGTGCATTGCAGCGTCGTGCTGGCGCCGTTGTCTTGATGGCCCACGCGGTCGAAAAGCGATCCCTGGGTGGTGCTCAGCAAACCGCTCGCCTGGGCGCCCAGCCAGTGCTGGCGGGAGAAGCCGGTAATCGATTCGAATCGCTCGGAAAGAAACGTGAAGCGTCCCTTGGCGTCCGTTTCCCAGATCCAGTCCGAACTCGCTTCGGCCACATCCCGGAATCGCGCCTCGCTGATCGCCAGCGCGGCCTGGCTGTGTTCCAGGGCCGCATGACTCTGGTCAAGCGACACGGCTGCCGCGGTCGCGCGCCTGAGAATGACCCAGACCATCAGGTAGACGACCATGGCGAACAGCGCTACCAGAGGCAGCATGAACTTGAGCATGTCGCGGCCCGGTTCGGGCGGGCTCCAGGCGAGAATGCGCAAGCTGCCGGTGGCTTCGGGTAGCTGCTGGAGTTGCGTGTCGGAAAGACCGGGCTCCAGGCGCAGGTGCCTGACGCCGAAGCCTTCGCCCACGGCTTCGAGACGCTCACGGTCGAACAGCTGCACGAACAGCAACACCGAGGCCGCGCCTTCCTCGCGCTGCACCGAAGGATCGGTTCCGGGCGTGAGCGGCGCGGCAGCGATGAGCGCCACCTTGCCGTCAAAGGTGCCGAACCAGCTGACTGGCTTTTCCTGCGCCTCGCTTTGCCTGGCTTGCTGCAGCAACTCGTTGACTGGCTGTCCTAGCCAGGCGGATAGCCTGACGTCCGAGAGCTGGCCGTCTATGACCGAATAGACCGTGTGGTCTGTCTCATCGACCACGAAGACACCGTTGATATCGAAGTCGTGGTAGAGGGTCGGGCCGAGGTTTTCCCTGACAAAGGCCCAGTCGGTGCTCACCGTCAGACGCAGGTGGCGATAGGCATCGCCCCAGAACGCATAGTCCTTGGTAGTGGAGACCAGCCTGGCGCGCAGCGATTCGAAAGCCTTCCCCAGCAGGAATTCGCTCTTGGCCGCCTCTTGCCTGTCCAGGTCGCGGGCCAGGTATATCGCAAACGCCGTGGCCAGCGCGAGCACAAGGGTGAGCAGGCCGGTAAAGATGAACAATGAAGTGCGGGTCACGCCTACGCTTCGACCCTTGGAATTCGAAGAACCACTGTCTGCCATGAAAGCCATCGTAATCAGCCTGGAGAAACGTCTCGATGCAAGGTTATCGGCAAACGAGTGGTTTTCCGCAGCCGGAAAATGCGGCTTCGCAACAACGAAGCAGGCCGTGCAGGCCTGGAACTTCCAGGACCTGCACGGCCTGCTCATGGACGTGGCGGTAGCGGATACCTGCTCAATAACGAGTGATGTCCGCCTTCGATTCCAGCAGCTTGCGGTAAGCGGCGAAATCCTGCTGACCGGCACGCGACGCAAGGAAGCGGCGCATGGCGGCCTTTTCCTCTTCGGTGGCGGCAGCGCCTTCGTTGACCCCCTTCAGTTGCAGGACGACCAGGCTACCATCACCCAGCACGACACTACCGAATACAGGCTTGTCCTTGGCTTGTGGCTTGCCCAGGCGGAACACGGCCTGCAACTCGACCGGGTCGATCCCCTCCTGGTCACGCTTGACTGCCTCGCGGACCGTCCAAGGCTGGCCGTCATGTGCCGCATCGGCAGCGACAGAACCGTCGCGCAGGCTCGCAACCAGCTTGTCGGCCTTGGCCTTGAGCTCGGTGGTTGCCTGTTCCTTGGCCAAGTGTTCGCGGATGCTGCTCGCAACCTGCTCAAGCGGCAGCAGCTCTGGCTTGCGATGCTCCTTCACGCGCAGCACCACGACAGTTTCCGGATCCAGCTCGATGGCGTTGCTGTTGGCGCCTTCCTGAAGCACTTCTTCGCTGAACGCAGCCTGGATGACCGCGCGGTTGGCGGTAATGCCCTTGCCACCTTCACGTCCGAACGGCTCGGAGGTCTCGACCTTCAGGCCCAGTTCCTGCGCCGGCTGGGCAAGATCGGAGGCTTCGAAGGAGGAATCTTCCAGCTGCTTGGTCGCTTCGACGAAGCGCTGCTCTACCTGCTGGGTCTTCAGCTCGCGGGTGAGTTTCTCCTGCAGGCTGGCGAAGCTCGGTACGTCAGGCGCCTGGACCCCAAGCAGCTTGATCAGGTGATAGCCGTACTCGGTGCGCACTGGCGCCGAGACCTGGCCGTCGTCGAGCTTGTACAGGGCCTCCTCGAAGGCAGGGGCATACACGCCAGGCCCGGCGAAACCAAGATCACCGCCGTTGCTCGCCGAACCAGGGTCCTGGGAGAACTCCTTGGCCAGCGCGGCGAAATCCTCGCCCTTGTCCAGCCGCTGGCGGATCTGTTCGATGCGCGCCTTGGCCTGCTCATCGTTCACCTTGTCATTGACTTCGATGAGAATGTGCGCGGCATGTCGCTGCTCGGCCAGGTTGGCCACTTCCTTGTCATACAGGGCCTTGAGTTGTTCGTCGCTGACCTTGACCTGGTCGAAGTAGGCGGACTTCTTGAGCTCGATGTATTCGATGACCACCTGGTCGGGGCTCATGAACTCCTTGGCGTGCTCATCGTAGTGAGCCTTGATCTGCTCCTCGGACACCTTGATCGAGGCAGGGTCGGCCTTGAAGGTCAGCGAAGCGAAGTCACGGGTCTGGTTTTCCAGGCGGGCGAACGCCTCGACTGCCTGGTCGGTGGCGAATGCGCTTGCGCCCAGGCCATTGCGCAACTGGCCAATCAGCATCTCCTCGGCCAGCATCTGGCGGAACTGCATGCGCCCGTAGCCCAGCTGACGGATCACCTGGTCGAACTGCTCGGCATTGAACTTGCCGTCGACCTGGAACTCCGGCATTTGCAGGATCAGCTGGTCCATTGCCTGTTCGGAAAAGGAGAACCCGGCATCCTTGGCGCCTTGCAATAGCAGCTTGCGGTCGATCAGCCCCTTCAGCGCGGCCTCGCGCAGCATCTTCTCGTCAAGCAGCGCCGGGTCAAAGTTCTTGCCGAGCTTTTCCATCAGCTGCCGACGTTGCATGTCGACCGCCTGGCTCAGTTCGTTCTGGCTTATGGTGTCGCCATTTACTTTGGCAGCATCCTGGCTATGGTTGGTGGCCTGGAAGATGGCGTCGAAGCCGGTCAACGCCATCAGCACGACAATGAGGCCGATGATGGTCTTGGCAATCCAACCTTGTGAATTGTCCCTGATATTCTGCAGCATGCGTCCCCCAGAAACGGTTGTACCACTGCGTCGACAACCGCGGAGCGTGGGTAGAGTCCTGATAGAAGAAAGGCGCATCCGAAGATGCGCCTTCTCGAAACGTGCGTACGGGCAACGCTGTCTGCGCCTGCCGCGACGCGATCGAGCCCGGCCAAGCCAGGCCCGGCTGAAGAGACGGCTTAGTTGACGGCGTCTTTCAGGCCTTTGCCTGCCTTGAAACCTGGAACCTTGGCAGCGGCGATCTTGATCGCTTCGCCGGACTGCGGATTACGACCGGTGCGCTCAGCGCGCTCCTTGACGGAGAAAGTGCCGAAGCCTACCAGCACGACGTCATCACCTTGCTTCAGGGCGCCGGTGACGGATTCGATGACTGCGTCCAGTGCGCGGCCGGCCACGGCTTTCGGGATGTCAGCAGATGCGGCGATAGCGTCAATCAGTTCCGACTTGTTCACTCTAAGTCCCCTTGTTTCTCTAGTGATATGTTTCTAAGTATGTAAGAAGCTTCAAAAACGGGCGATGGGCGGCCCCGTGACACTAGCGTGCCGCTTTATAGCAAGGGCCTGAAAAAACTGTCAAGGAAGGCCACCCAGTGGAATGCGTACTAGTGCGTGCTGATGCGCTCCTTGGCATCGCTGTCGCGTTTGTCGTCCTTCGCGACAATCTCTGGAGCCACATCTGGCAAGGGCTCCGGCGCGTATTGCAGCGCAATTTGCAGGACTTCGTCAATCCATTTGACCGGTTTGATCTGAAGATCTTCCTTGATGTTTTCGGGAATCTCCTTCAGGTCACGCACGTTTTCTTCTGGAATGATCACCGTCTTTATCCCGCCACGGTGCGCCGCCAGTAGCTTCTCCTTCAAGCCTCCGATCGCCAGCACCTGGCCCCGCAGAGTGATCTCGCCGGTCATGGCCACGTCGGCCCGTACCGGGATCTGGGTCAGGGCCGATACCAATGCGGTACACATGCCGATGCCCGCGCTCGGACCGTCCTTCGGCGTGGCGCCCTCGGGCATGTGGATGTGCACGTCATGCTTCTCGTGGAAATCGCTCGGAATGCCCAGGCTACGGGCCCTGCTACGCACCACGGTCTGGGCCGCGGTGATCGACTCGACCATGACATCGCCCAGCGAGCCGGTCTTGATCAGCTGCCCCTTGCCTGGTATGACCACCGCCTCGATGGTCAGCAGTTCGCCGCCTACCTGCGTCCAGGCAAGGCCAGTGACCTGACCGATCTGATCCTGCTGCTCGGCCAGGCCATAGCGGAACTTGCGCACGCCAAGCAGATGCTCGAGCTGCTCGCCAGTGACCTTGACACGAACCTGCTTCTGACCTGCATGCTCCTTGACGATCTTGCGGCACACCTTGGCGATCTGCCGTTCCAGGCCACGTACGCCAGCCTCGCGGGTGTAGTAGCGAATGATGTCGCGAATGGCCGCCGTGTCGATCTCCAGCTCATCCTCCTTCAAGCCGTTGGCCTTGACCTGCTTGGGGGTCAGATACTTGATGGCGATGTTGACCTTCTCGTCCTCGGTGTAGCCCGGCAGACGAATGATCTCCATCCGATCGAGCAACGCCGGCGGGATGTTCATCGAGTTGGAGGTGCAAAGGAACATGACGTCCGAGAGGTCATAGTCGACCTCCAGGTAGTGGTCGTTGAAGTTGTGGTTCTGCTCCGGATCGAGCACTTCGAGCAGTGCCGAAGCCGGGTCGCCACGCATGTCGCTGCCCATCTTGTCGATTTCGTCGAGCAGAAACAGGGGGTTGCGTACCCCGACCTTGGTCATTTTCTGAATAAGGCGGCCCGGCATCGAACCGATGTAGGTACGGCGATGACCACGGATTTCCGCCTCGTCCCGCACGCCACCGAGGGCCATGCGAACGAACTTGCGATTGGTCGCGGCGGCGATGGACTCGGCCAGCGAGGTCTTGCCCACTCCGGGCGGCCCTACCAGGCAAAGTACCGGACCGCGAATCTTCTTCACGCGCTTTTGCACAGCGAGATACTCGAGGATGCGTTCCTTGACCTCATCCAGCCCGTAATGATCGGCATCGAGAATCTGTTCCGCCTTCGACAGATCGAGGCGCACCTTGCTCTGGGCTTTCCATGGTACTTGAACCAGCCAGTCCAGATAGGAACGCACCACGGTGGCTTCGGCCGACATGGGCGACATCTGCTTGAGCTTGTTCAGCTCGGCCTGGGCCTTTGCCAAGGCATCCTTGGGCAGGCCGGCCGCATCGATGCGTTTCTTGAGCTCCTCGGCCTCGTTGTGGCCTTCTTCGCCATCGCCCAGTTCCTTCTGGATGGCCTTCATCTGCTCATTCAGGTAGTACTCGCGCTGGCTGCGTTCCATCTGTTTCTTCACCCGACCGCGAATGCGCTTCTCGACCTGCAGCAGGTCGATCTCGGCATCCAGCAACGCCAGGACGTGTTCGACCCGGCTCGACAGGTCGACGATCTCGAGGATTTCCTGTTTCTGCTCGATCTTCAACGCCATGTGAGCGGCCATGGTGTCGACCAGGCGGCCTGGCTCGTCGATGCTGTTGAGCGACGACAGCACTTCGGCAGGCACCTTCTTGCCCAGCTGGACGTACTGCTCGAACTGCGACAACAGGGTACGGACGAAGACCTCCGACTCGCGCTCGGCCGCGTCGACCTCGTCGATCAGGGTCACTTCTGCCCGAATATGCCCGTCGACTTCCACGAAGCGCTCGACGGCGCCGCGCTGCTCGCCCTCGACCAGCACCTTGACGGTACCGTCGGGTAGCTTGAGCAGCTGCAGGACAGTGGCGATGGTACCGACGCGGTAGAGGGCGTCTTCGCTCGGATCATCATCGGCTGGATTCTTCTGGGCCAGCAGCAGGATCTGCTTTTCGCCCGTCATCGCCGCCTCGAGGGCTTCGATGGACTTCTCGCGCCCCACGAACAGCGGGATGACCATGTGCGGATAAACTACGACATCGCGCAATGGCAACAGAGGCAAGTCGAGGGTTGTCTTCATGATTTCGCCTCTACAGCGGCCTTGCGGCCGGAAACCGGTGGAAATGATGCTTGGGGCTAATGTGGGGGCAGCCCTGGAAAATTACAAGCGCTCTGCTCAGGAAATGCAGAAAGGGGCCCTAGGGCCCCTTGCTTGCAGCACAGGCATCCGACTCAGGCGTCAGGCGCTGCCTTGGCTTGCGGTTCGCTGTTCTCGTAGATCAGCAGCGGCTGGGACGAGCCTTCGATGACGCTTTCGTCGATTACCACCTTGCTGACATCCTTCTGCGAAGGAATCTCGTACATGGTGTCGAGCAGCACGCCTTCGAGGATCGAGCGCAGGCCGCGGGCGCCAGTCTTGCGTTCCAGAGCCTTGCGAGCGACAGCCTTGAGCGCGTCGGTACGGAACTCCAGATCGACGCTCTCCATCTCGAACAGCTTGGAATACTGTTTGGTCAGCGCGTTCTTCGGCTCGGTGAGAATCTGCATGAGGGCAGCCTCATCGAGTTCGTCGAGGGTCGCCAGAACCGGCAGACGGCCGACGAATTCCGGAATCAGGCCGAACTTGACCAGGTCATCCGGCTCGACCTCGCGCAACGACTCGCCGACCTTCTTGCCTTCTTCCTTGCTGCGCACTTCGGCACCGAAACCGATGCCACCCTTGGTGGAACGGTTCTGGATGACCTTTTCCAGGCCCGAGAATGCACCACCGCAGATGAACAGGATATTGCGCGTATCGACCTGCAGGAACTCCTGCTGGGGATGCTTGCGCCCACCCTGAGGCGGTACCGAGGCCACGGTACCTTCGATCAGCTTCAACAGCGCCTGCTGTACGCCTTCGCCCGAGACGTCGCGGGTGATCGACGGGTTGTCCGACTTGCGCGAGATCTTGTCGATCTCGTCGATGTAGACGATACCCATCTGGGCCTTTTCCACATCGTAGTCGCACTTCTGCAACAGCTTCTGAATGATGTTCTCGACGTCCTCGCCTACATAACCAGCCTCGGTCAAGGTGGTGGCGTCGGCGATGGTGAACGGCACGTTCAATAGGCGCGCAAGCGTTTCGGCGAGCAGGGTCTTGCCCGAGCCGGTCGGCCCGATCAGCAGGATGTTGCTCTTGCCGAGCTCGACTTCGTCGCCCTTCTTGTCACGCTGATTCAGGCGCTTGTAGTGGTTGTACACCGCTACGGCAAGCACCTTCTTCGCTCGCTCCTGGCCAATGACATACTGGTCCAGGATGGAGCTGATTTCTTTCGGCGAAGGCAATTTGTGCGCGTTGCTCTCGGCCTGGGCTTCCTGCACCTCCTCGCGGATGATGTCATTGCACAGGTCGACGCACTCGTCGCAGATAAATACCGAGGGTCCGGCAATCAGCTTGCGTACTTCATGCTGGCTTTTGCCGCAGAAGGAGCAGTAGAGCAATTTGCCGTTGTCCTCGCCGTTACGGGTGTCTGTCATTCGATCGATCCAATCCGGTAGGCTTGCAACACAAGATGAAGGCAATTGCGGGCTTTTTCAAGTCCGCAGACAGGCGAGCACGCCTGCCTGCCCTGGCATCCGGCATCAGGACGCCAGGAGCCGCTTGTCATAGACCGAGTCGACCAGACCGTACTCGGCGGCGCGCTGGGCGCTCATGAAATTGTCACGCTCGGTGTCACGCTTGATGGTTTCCAGGTCCTGGCCAGTATGGTAGGCGAGCAGCTCGTTCAACCTTGCCTTGATGGACAGGATCTCCTGGGCATGGATCTCGATATCGGTCGCCTGCCCCTGGAATCCGCCCAGTGGCTGGTGGATCATGACGCGCGAGTTGGGCAGGCAGTGACGCTTGCCCTTGGCCCCCGAGGCCAGCAGGAACGCACCCATGCTGCAGGCCTGACCGATGCAGATGGTCGAGACGTCCGGCTTGATGAACTGCATGGTGTCGTAGATCGACATCCCCGCGGTGACCGAGCCACCCGGAGAGTTGATGTACAGATGGATATCCTTGTCGGGGTTTTCCGCCTCAAGGAACAACAGCTGCGCCACTACCAGGTTGGCCATGTAGTCCTCTACCGGGCCGACCAGGAAAATCACTCGTTCCTTCAACAGGCGCGAGTAGATGTCGTAGGCACGTTCGCCGCGAGCGGATTGCTCGACAACCATCGGGACCAGGCCGCCTGCGGCCTGGATGTCAGAGCTCTGCTGAATATAAGAATTGCGGGACATGTCCTGCGCTCACTCCCAAATAGTCATGGCTTGAATACACACAAGCCAGCGCGAAGGCTGGCTTGTGTGGGCTTCCTACGAAAGAAGGAAATCACTCAGCGGCGGCAGGTGCCTGGGCTGGCTTGACGGCTTCCTCGTACGAGACCGACTTGTCGGTCACAGTAGCTTTCTGCAGAACAGTATCCACAACTTGCTCTTCCAGTACAACCGAACGCACTTCCTGCAGCTGCTGGTCGTTCTTGTAGTACCAGGCGATGACCTGCTCAGGCTCCTGGTAGGCAGAAGCCATTTCCTCGATCATGGCGCGAACGCGGGCTTCGTCCGGCTTCAGCTCGTACTGCTTGACCACTTCGGCGACGATCAGACCCAGCACCACGCGACGCTTGGCCTGCTCCTCGAACAGTTCGGCAGGCAGCTGCTCCGGCTTGATGTTGCCGCCGAACTGCTGGACAGCCTGGACACGCAGACGGTTGACTTCGTTCTCGATCAGGGCTTTTGGCACTTCCACCGGATTGGCGGCCAGCAGACCATCCATTACCTGGTTCTTGACCTTGGTCTTGATCGCCTGGCGCAGCTCGCGCTCCATGTTCTTGCGAACTTCGGCGCGGAAGCCTTCCAGAGAAGATTCCTTGATGCCGAACTGGGCAAAGAACTCCTCGTTCAGCTCGGGCAGTCGAGGAGCGGAAATGCCGTTGACGGTAACGGTGAACTCGGCGGCCTTGCCGGCCAGGTCGAGGTTCTGGTAATCCTCGGGGAAGGTCACGTTCAGCACACGTTCCTCTTTATCCTTGGCGCCGACCAGACCTTCTTCGAAGCCAGGGATCATGCGGCCGGAACCGAGCACTAGCTTGGTACCCTTGGCGGAGCCACCCGCGAAGGTCTCGCCATCCACCTTGCCGACGAAATCGATGTCCAGCTGGTCTTCGTTCTGTGCTTCGCGCTCGACGGGTTCGTAACGAACGTTCTGCTTGCGCAGCACCTCGAGCATATTGTCCAGGTCGGCATCGGTCACCTCGGCCTCCAGGCGCTCGACGCTGATCGACTCGAAGCCGGCAACGGTGAACTCGGGGAAGACTTCGAAGGTGGCGATGTATTCCAGGTCCTTGCCCTTCTCGAACACTTTCGGCTCGACGGCAGGCGCGCCGGCGGGATTGAGCTTCTGCTCGACGACAGCTTCGTAGAAGGTGGCCTGGATCAAGTCGCCCAGGGCTTCCTGGCGAGCTGCGTCCTCATAGCGCTGGCGGATCACGCTCATCGGCACCTTGCCTGGGCGGAAGCCAGGGACCTTGGCGCGACGGGCAGTCTGCTGCAGACGCTTGTTGACTTCGGTCTCGATACGCTCGGCAGGCACGCCGATGGTCATGCGACGCTCGAGAGCAGAAGTGTTTTCAACAGAAACTTGCATGGATATTCCTCGTTGCACAGACGTTAGCCGGCGATAGCCCGACTCCAGAATCAAGGGCAAGCATTCTAGTGATTCACGCACCAGAAGTCACCCCACCCTGCTTGCCGGAAAATCATGCCGGTCGATTTCATTGCCGGACCCGTCCATCCCATGGCAGGCGGGCCCTGGAGTGTCCTGACTCAGGATGACCTGGAGCCGGCAGCCGCCCGGCTCCGCTGGTTGCAAGAACTTGTCAAACAACCGTTGCACTCAAACACTTGCGAAACATCAAGCAGATGAATCGTCGATCTCGTTGGCGTCGCAATATTCGCCCCAGCCCATGCCAAGCGCATCGGCAACTTCGCGATGGACTTCCAGGCGCATCGCCTGCAACTGCCGCGGCGATTCGGCGACCAGCTGCAGCGTCAGTTCCCAAGGCTCCAGTCCCTGCTCCTGCGCGGCATCCTCGAACGCCCATTCGATCTGCCGAGCCTGCTCGGAGGCATCCAGCTCGCGGATCTCCTCGAGCAACTGTGGATTGGCCTCGGCGAAACGCTGCAACGCCAATGCCTGGCGAGCTTCTTTGGCAATCATGTGGATTTCCCGTGCCGGCCAACCGGGCCGGTGCTTCAACCGGCTGAAATCTATCAGCTTTTCCGGCCAGAGCGATAGAGGAAGTTCCACTGACGGCGAACAGGTGCTACTGCGCTGCCTCCAAGATCCTCATGCCGACAAAGTCGAGGTCACGGACTCGGACGCCAGCGTGATCACGCCCGTCGTGGCAGCAAGCCCGAGAACCAGGAACGCAACCATCCAACCCGCGAGGCACCCCAACAGGTGCCGCCAGACGAAGCCCCTACCACTGCTGCGCAACGACCTGGCAAGCCCCCACCAGACCAACAGTCCGGCGCCGAGGGCGAGCAGAACCAGCAAAACTGTCATTTTTCGTTTCCCTTCGCTACAAAGAATCAGTGCCGAACTCATCGGCTGGATATGTTCGCCCGCCCCAGACACCGAAGCGGGCTTGCCCGGCCTGGAGGCACCGGCATGCTTCATTCATCGGCCATCTGCTTTCTGAACCAATCAGCCACGACCGCCAAGGCTGGCGCTTGTCGCGCCTTGCGCGGCCACACTAGATAGTAAGCCTCGTCGAGCGTGAGCTGTTGAGCGAACACCTGCACGAGCCGGCCGGCGGCGATGTCATCCTTCACGAAAACACGACTGGCCAGTGCAATCCCCTGACCACCGATGGCTGCCTCGATGGCCAGTGAGGTCTGGTTGAAGCGCATGTGCTTGAGTGTGGGCTGCCCTTGCCCTGGAAACAGCGCGGCAGTGAACTGCGGCCAGAAGTCATGCGCATCATGAAGCATCAGCAAGCCTTGAAGCCCTTCGAAACCAGTCGGCCGGCCCTTCTGCGCCAACAGACCCGGACTGGCGACAGCGACGACGCACTGCTCCATCAACAGTTCGGCATTGAGGCCCGCACCAAACGGCGGCTTGCCATAGCGCACCGCGATGTCGACACAATCATTCTGAAAATGCGCAAGCCGCTCGGTTGCCAGCAGACGTAGATCGATGTCCGGATTGGCCTCGGCAAAGGCCCCCAGCCTGGGCAACAACCATTTCGAAGCGAAGGTCGGCGTGACGCTGACGGTCAGATACGCTGCGACCGGCTTGAGCAGCCGGGTAGCCTCCTCGATCATCGCCAGCGCAGCGCGCACGCTGCCACTGTAACCACGCCCAGCGTCTGTCAGCGCCAAACCACGGGGCAACCGTTCGAACAGACGAACCTCCAGGCTAGCCTCGAGATTACGGATCTGCTGGGCAACAGCCGCCTGGGTGACCCCCAGCTCTTCAGCAGCCAAACGAAAATTCAAGTGACGCGCAACCACTTCGAACATGCGAAGCGCGTTGAGCGGAGGTAGCAAGGGTAAACCTGCAGGCATGAGAGTAATGGACTTCCTTCGATCGAGCAGATGCACCCTTCGAGACGGCAGAGGCACGAACCCGGCCTAGAGCCATGAAGCCAAGGCCAGCCGCCAGACACTGCCAGCAAAACCCGTGCCGCCAATCGATACTGTTGCGCCGCGCCCGATGAGCGCATGGGCGTACCTGTTGCCTGGCCCGCAAACGCCTCGGCGCTACAGACCAGCTGGCAGTCCATCGCGCGAGCAGCCTGCCACCGCCAGCTTCCGGCTTCCATTGTACCTGGCAAGTGGTTACTGGCGAGCCCGAATCCGCTCGACGAGCCCCATGATGACTCTGCGCAATCGGCTCAGCACAGGCCCGGCGAGGCCAGGCTTCTCTCCTCCCAATGTCTAGCGGCTCGAAGCGCGGCCAGGATCCGCATCACGTCGTCTTTCTGCTGTCGCGTCAAAGCTCGGAACAGCTCGATCAGGTCACGTTCCCGTTTGTTGATTTTTCTCACAACCGATACTCCGGATTCGTCATTACTCAGTGCCCTGTGGCTGGGCACCATCGAGATCACGCCGGCGTATGGGTGTCGTGTGCTTAGTCGCGCGCAGGTGGTGCTTTGAATTGCGGCAGGTGTGCGTACTTGCCGTTGCTGCTCCAGCCTTCCAGGTCACCATTGGGGAGCAGCACGTAGTATTCGCCGTTTTCGTCGTCGGGCTGCTGCAAGCGAAGGCGCTGGCCGTCGAGGTCCTTGGCGAGGTAGGTCTCGGTTCGTTTGCCATCGGTGAAGATACGGTCGAGCTTGTAGGTGTTCTTGACCTTGTACAGCACCATCAACTCGCCAATCATTCCATCCGAGAGCCAACTGCTAATCATCGTGGGATACTGACTGAGGTCCGTATTGGCCAGTTGCTGGTAATCCGAGGCCTTCAGCCCGATGATCGAGGCCTCGTAGTCCGGTTGAAACTTTGCGCTTGCCCAGTACGTATCAGCCGTCTGGCCCTCTACGCGGAAACCGATGAACGTGTGAGGCAGCTTGGTTTTGTAATCGTCCCGGATGGCATAGGCCACCTCTTTGAGTTCCTGCTCGGACAGGCGCCGAGGCAGCATGGCCTCGACCTTGCGCAGGATCGAGCCGCCAGAGCGGTAATCGTCTTTGGTGATCGTGTAAGTGATGGGAGATTCAACAGCCTTCGTGTCCGATACCTCGAACGCTGGCTCAGCCTGCGTTGCAGTTGACTCTGCATGCGTAGGCGTGGACGGCTTGTTGCCATCATGGACCAGGATCGCCCAGACAAGCATCACCAAGAATCCAACGACCAAACCACTGATACACCCCAGCACGTGACGGGTGAAGGCGCCCTTGCCTTCTTGCCGCAACTTTTTGACCGAGCCCCACCAGACCAGCGCGGTTACTGCCAGCACCAACAGCATTCCTACAACTTCCATTCAATCATCCTCCACAAATCACCGACCCCCACGGCCGGTGCGCTGCACTCGCGCCCCGCCTTGGCCTGTGATCGGCAAGACGATCGTCCACCCATGTCCTCACGCGTGGGGTATCGCGAATGCAGTGGCGGTAGGAATTAGAAACGCTTGGGCTGCGGGCTAGTACGCTGGAATGGTTTCAGAATCTGTCGGCTGCAAGATCATCTTGCAAATGCGGCGGCTGTGCGCAGAAGAATGGCCTGATCGGCCTCGTCAATTCTGGACAGGAGTTCTAGCAACCGTGCCCCTTCGGCCGTCATGGCATCCACGCGCATCTGGCGTGCGCCGGTGACGACATAGAGCACGTCCACGCCGCATTCGGCAACGGCTGCCAGGTAGGCAGCGTCGGGACTGCGCTCACTTTTTTCGTACTTGCCCTGGGTGTTTCGGTTCACCCCGCCACGCTGGCCAAGCTCTTCCTGATTCAGCCCAAGTCGCTCGCGCTCTTCACGCAGGCGCTCACCTATTGCACTCGTTTGCACGCAAAAACCCTTTGACATGCACTCAAATGAGTGCATAATCATCATCAAATGAACACGTTTGAACACAGATGAACACTATGCACGCACCTCTTACACCTGAGCAAGCTCGCTCCGAGCTGGACAGAGTCGGCATGTCGATCGCTGAGTTTTGTCGCCAGCACGGACTCAACAAAAACCTAGTCAGTGACCTTTTGAATGGTCGGAAAAAAGGTCGTCGAGGCGAATCCCACAGGGCAGCCGTGCTGCTCGGTATCAAACACGGCGAAACCGCACGGTAGACGACCTCGCTCACGGAGAAAACCAGAACATGAAACGCCCCGTGCTAGAAACGCTCCGCCAGGTCGTCAGCGCCGTGGTCTGCGCCTTTCCAGGCGGTCGCGAGTGCGCCGCGGCGCGCCTGGGCTACCCGCTCAAGCGCTTCGACAACCACGTCTACGAAAACGCCGGCAGCCGCCCGCTCAGCCCCGATCAGATCCATGTGCTGGAGCAAGACGCGGGCACCACTTTCCTGCCCGAGTACATCGCCCAGTTGTACGGCGGCATGTTCGTACCCCTGGCTCAACCGGAGACGCTGGACAACGTCGACCTCTACAGCCGGACGGTACGTACGGCCGCCAAGCGTGGGGCTGTCGATCAGATCATCGCCAAGGCATTGGAGGACGGCGTCATCGAGGACGCCGAGGCGAAGATCATCATGGCGGCGCATACCCGGCATCTGGCGGCGCGTCAGGCCGAGGTCATGGCCACCTTGCAGCTGTATCGACGGGGGGCCGCGCAGTGAGCACCTACAAGCTGGTGTGCCCCCACTGCGCGGGCCGCATGCGCATCCGCACCAGCGAAGGCACGCACATCTTCTTGCGTATCGCCTATTTGCAATGCGTCAACGAGGCCTGTGGCTGGTCGGTCCGGGCGCAGTTCGAAATGACGCACGAAATGAGCCCTAGCGGCATGCCGAATCCATCGGTTCGGTTGCCCTTGGCGCCGATCGCCATGCGCCGTCAGGCGATGCGATCGGCCGATGATCACCCTGACCTACTCGACCTGTTGGACATGGAGGCTGTAACCGTATGAACGCCCTGACCTTGAACACCAACCCGGCCCATGACTATCGCGAAGCCATGCAGGAAGCGGCCGTTGCCTACCTCTTGCGGCGGCGTGGCCAGTTCCTGGCAGGCGATGCCCAAGTGCTGGAGTGCTGCAAACACTACGTGGCCCAGTCCCTGGAAGTGCCCGCGCACCTGGTGCAACGCATTGCCGAGCTGGCCGTGGCCGAGTTCGAGCGAACGACCAGCGAACGCCTGACGGTGCTGGGCGTGTGTCCACACAGCCGTATCGGCAGCCCCCTGTTCGTGATACTCGACAGGCAGACGCAGACGTGCCACGAAGTCCCTGCACGCGTTCTGCCGCTGCACCTGCTGCAACGCTCCGCCCTCTCCCGCTAACCCACGCTCGATGACCCGATACCCCGTTTTCACGTGGGTAAGGGTGAACTGCACTCGATAGGTGGCTGACATGAGCAACATCACCCTCCGCCTGGAACTGGACGAACGCCAGGCCAGGCACTACCTGGACTGGCTGAGCAGCCAGTTCGACGTGATCATGGCCGAGCTGTGGTTCTCCGATCGCTACCGGCATGTGCCCTGCGGGGCACGCGCACCAAAGGTGCTCGCCGATCATCCACACCTCGCTGGCATCGGCCGTACCCGCCATGCGCGGCGCAAGCAGCTGGCCCAGTCGTCGGAGTCCGTACGGTGAAGAGCATGGACCCTGCCATACGCGACGAAGTGCTGCATCGGCTCGAGCGTCAGTACGGCCTCAGACCCATCCAGGGCACGCAGTACCTGCGCAAGGGCACGTGCCCGAACTGCGGGAAAACGGAGCTGTACACGCGTGCTGACGAGCCCTGGTTCATCAAGTGCGGCCGGGAGAGCAAGTGTGGTGAGCAATGGCACGTCAAGGAGCTGTTCGACGACCTGTTCGATGATTACAGCAAACGCTACCCGAGCCGTCAGGACGCCCCCCATGCGGCAGGCGACGCGTATTTGCGCAATGCACGCGGCTTCGATCTGACGTTGATTCAGGGGTGGTATACGCAGGATACCCATTGGGATGCGCGTTTGCAGATCGGCAGCGCCACCGTGCGCTTTGCGCTCGAGCACGGTGGCTACTGGGAGCGGCTGATCGATCGGCCCCATCGTTTCGGCAAGAAGAAAGCCCGCTTCGCGCCTGGCCAGTCGCCGAGGGGATACTGGTGGTGT
Source organism: Pseudomonas fulva (assembly GCF_015680705.1). Classification (GTDB taxonomy): domain Bacteria; phylum Pseudomonadota; class Gammaproteobacteria; order Pseudomonadales; family Pseudomonadaceae; genus Aquipseudomonas; species Aquipseudomonas fulva_C. The sequence continues at coordinate 46,829 of NZ_JADNYP010000004.1, forward strand.
CCGCCGTCGGTGAGTCTGCTCGAGGTCGACGAGCTGTGGATCGTCGAAGGCATCTTCGACGCCATTGCGCTGCTGCATCATGGCCTGGACGCAGTGTCGGCGATGAGTTCCAGCGCGTTTCCGCAGGCTTCGCTCAAGGCCCTAGCCACCCTGTGCGCGGAGCACGGCCGGAAGCTGCCTCGGTTGGTCTGGGCGCTGGACAATGAGCCCGGTGCGCACCGCTACACCCGCAAGCATGCCGCGTTGGCGCGCGAACTGGGCTTCGTCTGCGAGGCGGCGCAGATCCCGCAGCGTGGCCGCAAGGTGGACTGGAACGACCTGCACCAACGCTGGCACTTCATCGACGCTGACAAGCGTCAGCAGCGCGTCGAGGCCGATCTGCGCGAGGCGCGTTACCACGGCAGCCTGCTGCTGGCCGACAGTGCCGCCGAGAAAGGCGTGCTGATGTACGACTGGCGGGAGCGCCAGGACTTTCACTTCGCGTTCGAGAACCGCCTGTACTGGTTCAAGATGGACGTGGACAAGTTCAACAAGGCGCTGCAACAGCTCGACGAATCGGAGCGCCACGAAGACCTGCTGCTCAATGACCGTCAGCGGCGTGACAAGGCGTTGCGCCAATGCGGGGCGGTGACCGAGATCGCCAACTGCCATCCGCAGGCGCTTTACTTCCAGCGCAACGAGGTGACGGACGAGTCCTGGTACTACTTCCGGGTGGACTTCCCGCACGATGAGCCAAGCGTGCTGAACACCTTCACCGGTGGCCAGGTGGCCGCTGCCAGCGAGTTCAAGAAGCGACTACTCAGCATGGCGGCGGGTGCGGTGTATACCGGCACCGGTGCGCAGCTCGACCGGATCATGCAGCAGCAGCTGTTCGGGCTGAAGACGGTCAAGACGATCGATTACGTCGGCTACAGCAAGGAACACGGCTGCTACGTGTTCGGCGACCTGGCGGTACGCGGCGGCGTGCTTGAGGAGGTGAACGCGGAGGATTACTTCGAGTTCAAGGGCCTGCGCCTGAAGACGCTGCAGAAATCGATCCGCCTGGAGATCAACCGCGACCTGGCGGCGTATCGGACGCAGTGGTTCGACTGGCTGTGGACGTGCTTCGGCACGCAGGGCGTGATCGCCCTCGCCTTCTGGTTCGGCTCGTTGTTCGCCGAGCAGATCCGCGCCGGGTTCCAGTCGTTCCCCTTCTTGGAGGTGACGGGCGAGGCCGGCGCCGGCAAGTCCACGCTGCTGATGTTCCTGTGGAAGCTGCTCGGGCGCCAGGACGAGGAAGGCGACGACCCGGTGAAGATGACCAAGGCCGGCCTGCGCCGTTGGCTGAGCCAGACTTCGGGCATGCCGGTGGTGATGCTCGAGGCCGATCGCAGCGATGCCGAGGGCGGCGCGGTGAAGTCGTTCGACTTCGATCAGTTCAAGCCGCTGTTCAACGGCCGGGGCCTGGGGTTGACCGGCGTGAAGAACGGCGGCAACGACACCAACGCACCACCCTTTCGGTCGACGCTGGTGTTCAGCCAGAACGCCTCGGTGGTGGCGTCCGAGGCGATCCTCACGCGGATCGTGAAGCTGCACTTCGTCCGGCCGGACGTCACCAGCGAGAGCCGCGCGGCGGCGGACAACCTGAACCATTTGCAGGCCAGTGAGGTGAGCCATTTCCTGCTGCTCGCCGCCAAGGCCGAGCACCAGGTGATGGAACGGTTCAAGGCCCAGGTGGGGATCCACGAGCAGGCCTTGCGCGAGCTGCGTGAGATTCGCGTCGAGCGGATCATCAAGAACCACGCCCAGATGATGGCGCTGGTGGATGCGCTGCGCCTGGTCGTGCCGATGAGTGACCGGCAGCACGATGCGGTACTGCATGAGCTGCGCGCCATGGCGGTAGGCCGTCAGCAGGCGGTGAACGCCGATCCGAAGGAGGTCGCCGAGTTCTGGGAGGTGTTCGACTACCTGGAATCGTTGAGCGACGAGCCAGTGGTCGACCACAGCAAGAAGCCGGAGGTGATCGCCGTGAACCTCAACGAGTTCTGCGAGCGGGCCGCCGAGCACAAACAGAAGCTGGCCGATGCCGGCACCCTGCGCACGTTGCTGCGCAACAGTAAATCCCGCCCTTTCATCGAGGCCAATCGCGCCGTCGACAGTGGTGTGCGGGCCGCTTTCAACCAGCGTGTGTCCGAGGCGGCGCGGCGCGCGACGACCGTTAAGTGCTGGCTGTTCAAGGCCAGCTGAACCGCTCGGACGCGGCAACGTCCGGGCACTTCGACCAAGGAGAAGCGACATGCAATTCAATGTGATTCGTGGGCCGGAAGGCTCTGGGAAAACGACGCGACTGCGCCAGATGGCCCGCGAGTTCGGTGCCGGCGACAAGATTCTGGAGGGTTCCAGCAACAGCGCCGAGTCGCTGAAGCGAGGGGTCATGGCGGCGGCACGTCGTGGTGAGCGACACGTCTTCATCGACGACTGTTCGCAGGCGTGCCTGAAGGCGATGCGCGGCTGGATGGGGATACCGGGCTCGATGGTCGTTCACGTCGTGCTTTCGGCCCCTGCAGCGATCGACGCGCTCGCCCCCTTCTTCGACGAGGTCGACCGCCTGGACGCGCAACGGCCGGCCGTCAAGGCGGCAGGGCTGGCAGCGTTGAAGCGCCTGGTACCGGTGGCGTTGCAGCAGACTGGGCAGAGCCAGGTGGTCGGGCGCGTGCTGCTGGGGTTGTACGACGGCCGGGCGTTTCCGTTCGAGCTGACGGCGTTGCGCTGTCTGGATGCGCAGGTGTTCGAGGACTGCATGGCGGTCCTGCGGCTGGATCAGGTTCCGGAGCAGGAGGTGCATGAGTACCTGCCTGATGGACAGCAGGTCTTCGATCGACTGGTGGCGCTGTGGCGATGAAGTGGAAGGCCAAGCGAAACCGGGAGGGCCAGGTCATCCCCAGGTGCTGGATCAGCGACAGCGGCTACACGGTGGCCGAATGTCGTCTGCCCCATGCACGTTACCCCATCACCCGGCCGGGCGCGACGCAGCCGTTCGCGTATGCGAAGAACAGGCGTGAGGTGATCGCTCTCATTACCCAGGACTCGACGGCTACGGCCGAGTGAAGAAGATGGCGTCCAGGAGCGGCAACTCCTGGACGCCGGACCAACCTCAAGGAGAAGCAACATGCAATCACGAACCCCTGACGTTGGCGGGGCCAAGACTAGCACAGTGGAGTCGGCCGATCGGCTGCACTCATGTGGAGGCCCGAGGCTTCGACGTTCGCGCTTCATTCCACCAGACGGCTCAGGGTGCGGGACTGACGTCCAGAACTGAGCGCCCGATCTTCTGGATCACGGCGTACGTCTTCCTTTACGACGGCCCATACACTGGGCCGTGGCTGGTTTAGAGAGCGATTCGATGGCAGATGGCGTAGAGGTACGCGGCAATCATGTGCGCGTGTATTTTCGATATAAAGGCGAACTGTGCCGAGAAACCGTCCCAGGGTTGGCCTCCCCCGCGAATGTCGCACGTGCGGAGCGCTTGATCGGCATCATCAACTTCGAAATTCAGGAAGGGACGTTCAACTATGCCCGGCACTTCCCCGATTCGCCACGGGTGAAGACCAATACGCTGGGTCACTTCATCGAGCTGTGGCTCGACATCAAGCGTAACGAGATGGCCAGGTCGGGTTTCTTGGCTTACGAGAGCAAGGTCCGCAACCATATCGCTCCCAGGTGGGGTAAACGCCAGGCTGATCAGATCACTCACTTGGATCTACAGGCCTGGATTCAGAAAGAGCTGATGCCGAAACTGCACAACAAGACGATCCGCGAGATCGTCAGCTTGATGCGGCAGATCTTTACCCTGTACCGCACGTGCAACAGAACGGCGCATGATCCAACCGAAGGGATCACCGTCAGGCTTCCGGATGCTGACGATCCAGATCCCTTTGCCCGCAGCGAGATCGAGCGCATTCTCCAGGACGATCCTGACTTCCAACAGGAGATCAACTTGATCCGGTTCATGATGTGGACGGGGCCGAGGGTATCGGAAGCCATTTCACTGGCATGGGAGGATGTCGACTTGGAAACGGGCACGCTGAGGTTTCGGCGATCCCAGGTTCGCAGTCACTACCGGGTCACCAAGACACGGCGCTCGACGCGGGAAGTTCGTCTGATGCGGCCGGCGCTGGAGGCGTTGCAGGCGCAGGTCCGCTTTACCAAGGGGCAAGCGCCTGTCGACGTCGAGGTCACTGACCGCGACAACCGCACGATCAGGAAGCAACGGTTGCGCTTCGTCTTCCACAAGACGACGACCGGTGCCGCCTGGACCAGTTCGGACGTGTTGATCAAGACCTGGTGGCGTGGGCATCTGGAGAAAGTCGGCGTGCGGTACCGGGGGCCGAACAACTGCCGGCATACCTATGCGAGTCAGATGCTCAGCACGGGCGCGGTTCCGCTGGACTGGATAGCGGATCAGATGGGTCATACGTCGACCGCGATGATCTGGAAGCACTACGGCAAGTGGATTCACCAGGATGGGCCCGACATGGTCGGGATGCTCGAGCACGCGTTGAAGCTTAACGGCGGCTGAAGCCGGTAACGGTAGGATGTGAGGTTCTCTATAAGACCTCGCATCAGCAGCCGTTGCATGACGTCAGAAACGAAAAAGGCAGCCTCGACGGGCTGCCTTTTTTTGCCTGAAATTCCCAAAGTGTTCCCATTTCGTTCCCAATTCGCAAATTGGCGGGAAAAACTCCTTTGAAAACAGGCACTTACATGGTGCGGACGAAGAGACTCGAACTCTTACAGCTTGCGCCGCTGGAACCTAAATCCAGTGTGTCTACCAATTTCACCACGTCCGCATGAACCACTTAAAGCAAAGGCGCCAGATTATACAATCAGGCGCCTTCTTCGAATATGGGGTGGACGATGGGAATCGAACCCACGACAACTGGAATCACAATCCAGCGCTCTACCAACTGAGCTACGCCCACCATATTGCGGTACTGCGTTCACTTGTGCCAAAGCTGCCTCATGGCGCACCCGGCAGGACTCGAACCTGCGACCATCCGCTTAGAAGGCGGATGCTCTATCCAGCTGAGCTACGGGCGCATATTCAATCTGCTTTCCGTAAAGATTGCAAATCAACTTTCAGTCCGTACTGAACAAGCCAACAAATCCGCTTATTCTGCCTGACCTTGCTAACCAGTGCTAGGCTCTGCCCGACAAGTGCGACGAATGTTATAGACGAGCCGGCAGGTCGTCAACACTTTTTTCAAAAAAATTTAGTTTATTGAAGGGCTTAGGGGATTTGCCCGCCCGCCTGCCTTTGCCCTGGGGCCATGTCGTGCGAGAATGCGCGCTCTTAATGTTTCCTTTCTCGATGGTTAATCACGCGTCTATGACTGCACACCTTATCGATGGCAAGGCGATCGCCGCCAGCCTGCGCCAGCAGATCGCCCAACGTGTCGAGGAGCGGCGCCAGCAGGGCCTGCGCACGCCCGGCCTGGCGGTGATCCTGGTCGGCACCGACCCTGCTTCCCAAGTCTATGTTTCGCACAAGCGCAGGGACTGTGAGGAAGTCGGCTTCATCTCGCAGGCCTACGACCTGCCCAGCGATACCACGCAGCAGGCCCTGACCGAGCTGATCGATCGTCTCAACGAAGACCCGGCGGTCGATGGCATCCTTCTGCAATTGCCGCTGCCGGCGCACTTGGATGCTTCGCTGCTGCTCGAGCGTATCCGTCCGGACAAGGATGTCGATGGTTTTCATCCCTATAATGTCGGTCGCCTGGCCCAGCGCATTCCCCTGCTGCGTCCGTGCACGCCCAAGGGCATCATGACTTTGCTGCAGAGTACCGGACAGGATCTGTACGGCATGGATGCGGTAGTGGTCGGCGCTTCCAACATCGTCGGCCGTCCGATGGCCATGGAGCTGCTGCTGGCCGGCTGCACCGTGACGGTCGCCCACCGTTTCACCAAGGACCTGGCCGCGCATGTCGGTCGGGCCGACCTGGTCGTGGTGGCTGCCGGCAAGCCGGGCCTGGTCAAGGGCGAATGGATCAAGGAAGGTGCCATCGTCATCGATGTAGGCATCAATCGCCAGGCGGATGGTCGCCTGGTCGGCGATGTGGTCTACGACACTGCCCTGCCCCGTGCCGGCTGGATCACTCCGGTGCCTGGTGGGGTCGGCCCGATGACCCGCGCCTGCCTTCTGGAAAACACCTTGTACGCGGCAGAAGAGCTGCACAAGTGATCCGCCAAGGCATGGCCCATCGCTGACGCTGCACAAGATGGCACCCATGAGGTGCCGTCTTGCTATCTGCGACCTGCAAGCCGGAGCGTCAGGCGGCACATAAGTCATCCGTTCACGCCCAGCACGCCCGCTAGGCTCGCTGTTTCTTGACCAAGGAGCAGCGCATGGCCCGAACATCGCATTTCACGTTCATCCAGAATCGCTTCCCCGCCTGGCTTCAGGCAGCCACACCCGCCCAGCGTTCGCAGCTGCGCGAAAGAGTGATCGAAAGTCATCGTGCCAGCCGCGGCCTTGCCCAAGCACTGGCGCCCTTGCAGCCAGCGGATGCTTTTTGCCGCCCGAGACTGCAGCAGGCATTGACCCGATGGTTTCCCGACCAGTCACTGCCCAGCGTGGATGAGGGCCGGCTATGGAATCATGCCGAGAAACGCGTCATGTCCTGGCTCGAGGCTGCGATGCAGAACTTCGACGCGGATACCCAGGTCACGCTGTACGCCAGCGAAACTGCCGAGCAGCCACTGGCCATCGATCCGGCGCGCTTCGTCAAAGGCGTCCGTAACCTCGATGTAGGACTGCTTTATCGGTATCACCTACTGGATATCGTCGACAATGATCCGTTTCGTGACCGGCTGGCCCATCACGACCGTGCGGCCTTCGCCGCTGAGCTGAGCATGGCCAGGCTCCAGGGACGGATCGACAGCCGCGGAGAGTGTTTGGGCGAAGCCGCGCTGGCCGGCCTCGATGAGCTGACCCTAGCCAATGGCGCACGCCGCAAGATCAACTGCAGCTACCTCACCATCGCCGGTGTCGCCCTTAGAGGCCCCCTGGTGATCGCCCTTGAACCGGACGCTCGTGTCGAGCCCTGCCTGGTCTATCTGCCAGGTCATCCACGCTTGCCGCTACGCCAGTACGCTTCGATGCGCGCCGTGGCCAAGACGCTTACCCGCTGGCTATGGCAGGAGCAAGAGCGAGTGTTCTTCAGCCGATACGTCGGGCATGCCGACAAGCCGCGTTTCGTCTCGGCCCTGCGCCAGACGCTCTACCCGCTCTATCCATACGACCAGATCCACGCGCGTGTACCGGTGCTGGAGCCAGGCGAGCATGTCAGCTGGATCAAACGCCTCTTTCCTGCCGCGAACGATCTCTACCAAGCCACCTTGGACAAGAACGCCCGCCTGCCGATGACGCTGACCACCTGGCGTGAAGAGTGCTTCGCCGCTCGCGCGCGCAGCCTGCTGGAGGGTCAGATCCTGGACGCCGCCAGTGTCGCGGTACCGGTGGCACAGCGTGACGCCGTCGCTCAGTTGGGTCTGATCCAGCACTGGCTGGGAATCGGCCTTTCGGTACTCAATCTTGCTGGTTTTGTGGTGCCTGGCCTGGGCGAGGCGATGCTGATCGTTGGCGGCGCGCAACTGGTAGACGAGTTCCTCGAGGGTGTCCACGCCGCCAACGAGCACCAGGCCGAGGCAGCCATCGCGCACCTGTTCGACGTGTTCGAGAATCTGGCGCAGCTGGCAGCGCTGGGCGCAGCGGCGGGCCATGCCGAACCGGCCGGGTCCCTGCATGAGTGGACGCGCGTGGACTCGAACGGCACGACCAAGCTATGGCACGGCGGCACGGAAGCTTTTGCCCAGCCAGGTCCATGGCCAATGGACGCACCTGTGCCAGGCTGGCAACCACTGCAATGGCAAGGTCGCCAATGGATCTGCCTGGATGGCCGGCGCTATGCGGTACAGCGCGCCAGCACCGGAGCGTGGCGGCTCGCTCCGGCACACGGCCACGTTCACCAACCCGCACTGCTGGGCTCGGAGGATGGACCATGGCTGCTGGCACACGAGCGGCCACTGGCCTGGGATACCGTACGGCTACTGCGCAGGATCGACTCGCTGTCCAATGGCCTGGATGATGCCACCCGAACCATGGCCTTGCGTTGCAGTGGCTATGATGCAGCCGCGTTACGCCAGGTGCTGCTGGATCATCGTCCGGTCCCCGCCCTGTTGCTGGACAGCCTGGAAGCCTTCGGCGCGACCGTCCCCACACCGCTGCCGAACCCGGACGAGGCCTGCTTGGCCTCGGCATTTCCCAGCCTGAGCCCGCGCATGCGCGGCGAGATCCTCGCCCAGGCCCGGGCGGTCGACCGGATCGAGCTGCGCCGTAGCGCAAGGCTGCCATTGCGAATCGCCGAAACGGCACGCCTCTATCTGCGCGAAGCGCGTATCAATCGTGCGCTGGCCCACTTTCACCTGGATGCTTCGTCCCAGGCTGACCGCGACCTGCTGGTGATCGCCGGTCTGCAGCGGCTGCCAGGCTGGAGTGGCGAAGTGCGCGTGGCCTTGCTCGAACAAGGGCGCCTGGTCAGCGCCGCCGGCCCCGCCGGCAGCGTGACCAAGAGGCTGGTTCGCGCCGCGCAGGGCTACCAACCGTTCGACGAAGCCGGTCAGTCGCTGGCCAATCACAGCGACATCTACCAGGCGATCCTGCAAGCGCTGCCCGATCAAGAGCGCGACGCCCTGGGCCTTGGAATCGATGACGCACCGCGTCTGCGCGAAATGCTCTTCACCCAGGCCGCGAACGACCGTCGACGCTCCGCGCTGGACCTGGGCATGGTGCCTGTAAGGCCATGGTATCGCCTGCCTACCCGACTGCCAGGAACACGTGGCATCGGCTACCGGCTCAGCGGCCGAGCCAGAGGCTGGCTTAGCCCGGACGAACTGTTCGACCAACTGTATCCCGCCGGTCCGGAGGAGGAACGGGAGTTGCTGCGTGCATCGTTGCGACATGAAGCCGGTCCGCAGCCGGACGCATTCATGCGTCTGATGCAAGACCTGCATGCCCAATACCAACGCCTCGACACCACGCTACAAGCCTGGGAAAACGATGCGACGGGCGTTGCACCTGAGCGCCTGGTCCTGCGCCGCGCCGCGCGCCGAGAAGCGGCGCAGTGCATTCGCCAGGCATGGCGGCGCGAGCGCGTCGATGGCCCACCCGGCGCGATGGCTCATGTCGCGCTGCGTATAGAAGGCGTCGACCTGGATGCGCTGCCGGTATTGCCTGATCCGATGCCCCATATCCGTCATCTCGAGATCACTGCCTTGGCGAATGTCAGCGACAACAGGCTCGACGAGTTCCTGCAAGCCTTTGCGCAAGTCAATATCCTGGATCTTTCGAACAATGCCCTGACAACCTTGCCAACACACATTGGCAACCTGAGCGAACTCGAATGCCTGTCGCTGGCGGACAACAACCTGGACCTCAATGACGAGCGCAACCTCGGCGTGCTCACACGGATCAGCACGCTGCAGATCCTCAACCTGAGCGATGCGGTGGTCGACCTGTCTGTCCCGACTTTGCAACGGTTGGGGCAACTGCCTGCCTTGCGTGTCCTGATGGCTGACCTCAACGAACTGTCGCTCGGGCCCGGGCATTTCCTGGCCCTGCAACAATGGCCTGCACTGGAAGAACTGCACCTGGGCCAGAACCAGATTACCCTGGACGAAGCGAGCCGCGCCGCACTTGCGGGACTCAACCGCCTGCGCCGGCTATCGCTGTACGAAAATCCGCTCGACCTGTCTCCAGACCTGACCGGTTGGACGCACCTGCGCCAGCTCGACCTGGAGCAGAGCGCAATCGTCGACTGGCCGACCGGCCTCACTGAACTGCTCAGGCAACGCCCACTGGTCCTGCGTACCCTCGATCTCGGGCGCAATGCCATTCGCGACATCCCGTCCCTGAGCGACACCCACTTCGCCGAAGCCGTGCTTGCCGGTGAACCCGATATCTACGCTTCGTTCGCCTACAATCCGCTGACGGAGCAAAGTCGCCAACACCTGCGAGACATTGGCCTGGACGTGTGGGAAATGAGTGGCGAGACGGACGACTGGCACGTCGACTGGCCGCAGGACCTGCAACGCCATATCGAGGTGACACGTGATGATCCCCAATGGTCGCCGCTGTACGACCTGTTCCGGCGCCTGACCGAGACCGCGGAATACCAGCGCAGCGGCATGGCCATGCGGCTGCGCATGCGTCGGATGGTAGAGGCGCTCAGTACTCAGCAAGCGCAGGAAGAAGCGACCGGCTGGGGTCGAGCCGAGGTACTGCAACAGATCATCGACCGACTCGCCGATGCCGCGCAGGAATGCATCGACCAGGCCAGGCTGCTGTTCCAGGAAGCCGAGACCGATGTCCTGCTCTGGCGAGCCGTGTCCCAAGCCGCGCCAGGCGCAAGCGACGAACAGGTGGCGATGGACAGTGCCGCCTCGCTGTACCGGCAGCGCTTGCTGGACGAGCGGATCGGCGCGATCTACCAGGCCCGCGTCGCCAGGCGCCAGGCGCTGGCCCAGGCGCGAGACGAAGAGGAACGGGCGGCGGCACCGGCGCTGCACCCATTCGATGACATCAGCGATGGCACGCTCACAGACCCGAGCTACCCGCTCGATGAACTGGAAATGGCCCTGCATGCGCGCATACAGCTACATGACCGTCTGGATTTGCCAGCACAGCCCTCGGAAATGAGTTTCGCCTACCTGGCACGCCTGAGCGATGCGACCTTGCAGCGTCTGATGACCGATGTGTCGCAGCACGCAGGCCTGGAGCAGGTCGTCAACTGGGCGAGCGAACAACGCTTTTGGCAAGGCTGGCTGCGCCGGCTCTATCCAGGCCCCCTGGCCGACCTGGCGGTTCGCTGGGAAGGCGCTTCGGCGTACTTCGACCAGTTGAGCGAGGCTTCATCCGAAACCGGTGCCTATAGAGGTCCTGAAGTACCGCCCGCCTACATCGAAGCCCTGGAGCGCGATCTGGGAGACACGCCAGGGCTGAATTGGCGACAGGACGGCGTCTTGCAACGCATCGACCTGGTGTCTGGCCGCTATGCCAATGAAAGCATGTTATACCAGCGCGCCGCACAGCTGCTGCTGGATACCCGCCGAGCTGCGGAGATGGCCCTCTATCGCGACCTGAGCCGGGCGCTGGCCCGCGGCCAGCAGCACTGACACCGCTAGCGGCACCGGCGCGCCACCCGCTAGCCGCGCGCCGCCGGCGATTCCGGGCACATGATTCAGGCTCAACCCAGCAACCGGACCACCACCCACAGCGGTGCCGCCAGCCCCAGGGCCGTGGCGCTGCGCGGCCAATAAGGCAACGACATGACCAGCGCCAGGCCGCTCAGTGACAGAAGCCCGAGCCAGGCAACCGGCCCCATTGCCCAGCCCCATGCCTGGGCGCACAGCAACAGGCTGACCAGCAACGCGGCCCAGCCCATCCCCCTCAGGGCCAGGCGCTGCCAAAGCAGACAAGGCCTGCCCCAGACCTGCTTGAAATGCCGCTCCAGCCCTTGGCACAGAGCCAGCATTGCGCCATAGGCGAACAGCATCGCACCGATCACCAGGCCGCTCACACCTGGATCTCCACTGCCTCGGCGCGCCCCTTGCCGCCTGCCATTTTTATTGGCGCAGCCACCCGCCACGCGACCAGGGCGAGCAGCATCCCCAGCACCAGGCTGCAGACCTCCAGCACAATCCGCACCTGGTCGACGTGCTCGGCGAAGGCGCCCAGTACACCGAGGCCACAACACAGCAAGGCAGCGGCCGCCAACTGCTCCGCCCAGGCCCTGTTGGCCGGACGCATGCCTGCATGCACAAGGCTGGCTACCCAGAGGGCAAAGAACACACCTACCTCCCAGGTTCCACGCTGGGCCAGTTCGACCGGCAGCAAACGACTGGCCCAGAACAGGCCAACGCACGCCACCAGCAGGCCGGCAACGAACGTCACGTTGCAGGCCTCGGCCAGCCGATACCAGCGCTGGGCGCCGCTACGCACAGGGGCATTGGCGTACTTGCGCCCACGCTTGATGGAGAACAGCACCAGCCCGCTGGCGATCATCGCGCAACTGACCAAGCCACAGAAGAAATACAGCCAGCGCATCGCATACCCACCGAACTGGGCGAAATGCAGGCCGGCCATGGTCCGCTGGGTCAGCAGCGCCGGGCGCATTGCCGCGGGCTCGGCGAGCAATTGGCCAGTGATACCGTCGAATACCATGGCTTGTCCCTTGCTCAGGGCGATCCGGTTGCCCAGTTCCGGACCAATCTCGATGCGCGCCGCGGCGGTGTTCGGATGCCGGACGTTCAGGCTGGCGATCGGTCCCAGGCGTGCCTGGGCTTCGACCAGCAGCGGCCCCACATCGATCAGCCGCGCCGGCTCCCGGCCAAGCGGGCGCGGCGCCTCGGCGCGCGGCGAGGCCTGGGACTGGAAATAGGCCCGACTGTCGCCAGCGAACAAAGCATCCACCGCCGCCGGTACGTAGATCAGCATGAAGATCACCAGCCCGGTATAGGTGATCATCAGGTGGAACGGCAACAGCAGCACGGCACTGGCATTGTGGAAATCCAGCCAGGAGCGCTGGCCCTTGCCAGGCCGGAAAGTGAAGAACTCCCTGAAGATCTTCTTGTGGATCACGATGCCGCTGAGCAAGCCTGCAAGCATGGCCAAGGCCAGCGCGCCGACCACGAAGATGCCCCAGTTGCGCGGCAGGTTCAGCGTGAAGTGAAAGCGGAAGAAGAAGTTGCCGCCTACGCTTTCGCGCACATCGATGCGCTCGCCGCTGCGCGGATCGAGCTGGATGCCAGCGCCATGTCGGCGCTCGCCGGTCGAAACCACCAGGCCCGGGGAACGTTCGGTCGGCAGGCGGATCGCCCAGTTGCCGGCGGTGGGTTGATGGGCCTGGAGAAAATCGATGGCGCGGCGCGCGGCGTCGGCCTGGCTGACCTTGGTAGCGGCTATTTCCGGATGCATCCAGTGGTCGATCTCCTTGTCGAACACGGCCAGGGTGCCGGTGACGAAGATGGCGAACAGCAGCCAGCCGAAGACCAGCCCCGCCCAGGTATGCAACCACGCCATCGACTGCGTGAACGTGTGTTTCATGCCAGCCACTCCATGAACTGCGGCCAGAAGCCGATCAGCCCCAGCGGTAGCGCCAGCCAGGCAGGCGCCCAGGCGCCCAGTGCATCGCGACTGGCGAAGGCCCAGAGGATGGCCAGCGTATAGAGGACAAAAGCCGGCAAGGTGGCGACGATCACCGCATCACCCGGCGCCAACGGCAGCAACCGCGCCAGGCAGGCTGTCGCCGCATAGCAGAAGGCATAGCCACCCAACAGGGCCGCGGCACTGCGTGAGAGGATGGCCAAGCAGACAGGAACAGAGCTCATCGATGACTCCTTGGAAAGGTCAGGCCGCTGGCAGACGCAGGTTCAGGCGCAGGCCAGGGCCAAGGTTTTCCGCCCACAGTGCCCCACCCTGCAGCTGGAGGCGACAGCGTGCGATGCTCAAGCCAAGGCCGAAGCCATCCCCGCCAGGGCGCGCATTATCCAGACGGGTGAAAGGCTGGAAGATGACTTCCAGCGCCGTTTCGGCAATGCCAGGCCCCTGGTCGTCGATCCACAGGTGCCAGCTCAGGCCATCGCGGCGACCACCCAGACGGACCCGCCCATCGGGCGGGGAGTGGCGGATGGCGTTGCGCAGGATGTTTTCCATGGCCTGGGCCAGGTCGTTGAGCTGTCCATGCACATGGCAGTCGCCCGGCAGGTCGCAGGGCATTCGCTCTGGCATCCAGCCATACTCGAAGCAGGCGTTTTCTCGCAGCACCTCCCACAAGGCTTCGACTTCGACGCGGTCGGTCGGCCGGCGTGGTCGCTCGTTGTCCAGCCACGCCAGTTCCAGGGTATCGTCCACCAGCTGGCGCATGCCATGCACTTCTCGGAGCAGGCGGTCGCGCAGCACCTTGCAGTCACGCTCGTTCTCGGCGGCCAGGTGCAGACGGGTCAGCGGCGTCCGAAGCTCGTGAGAAAGATCGGCCAGCAGCCGCTGCTGCAATACGACGGTGCGTTCTAGGCGCTGGGCCATGTGATCGAAGGCCCGGCCAAGGTCGCCAAGTTCGTCGGCGCGGCTGCTGATCCGGGTGTCTACCCGGGTCCCCAGCCTGTCGGCACGCAGCGCGTTGGCCTGGCTTTGCAGATGGGCCAACGGATCGATCAGCAGGCGATACAGGACGATGCCGACCAGCAACGCCAGGATGGCCGGCAACAGGCCATGCACCAGCAGCCGTACCAGAAGCGGCAAGGTCGACGGCATGTAGCGCTGCGGCAGTTGTACCACCAGCCGGCCCTCGCCCGAGGCGAACGGCACGCTGATGGCCGGTAGCTCCATTGCGCGCTTGCTCATTGGCCAGTCGAGTTCGCGCATGAAAGTCACACGACGCTGGTCGTCCTGGCTGAGCGGCACGCTGCCCAGCGACTCCAGCGCTGGCCCGATCACCCGGGCCCAACCGCCTTCGCGGCGCTCGTACGCATCGAGCCAACGGTCGACCCCGGCGCGCCCAGCTTCTTGCCAGGCTACCTGCGCCTCGGCGGCATGGCCGCGCAGAACCTGGCGCGCCTGATCGTCGAGCCGATAGCTTTGGCGCTCCAGCTGCTCGCCACTGAAGCGACCCAGCCAGATCAACGACAAGCAGAACACGACCAGCAGGCCACACAGCTTCCACAACAGCGAATGCCGTCCTGGCAACTTGTGCCGGACGGCATTCGCGCAAGTGCTACCTTGTCGCAAGCCTGGTTCGGTCGAGACCACGGTTCACCCATTATCTGGTCGGCCGCGCACCCCGGGCGCTGCGGACGGAGATTCGAAAGCTGCCTCGGGCCCACGAAGAGCCCGTCATGGCTGCCGCCGTGCCCAGCGGACCCGGTCGATGCGCGACCAGGCCGAGGCAGTTGCAGGTGAGGACAGGTCAGAAGGAAATGTTCAACGAGGCAAAGACGGCGCGCCCTGGCTGGTTGTAGGTGTTGGCCCCCGAACTGCTCGCGTTGCCGCCACGCAGGATCTGCTTGTCGAAGAGGTTGTTGACCCCGACCCGCACGTCATAGTGCTCGTTGAACTTGTAGCCGCTGCTCACGTCCACCAGTCCGTACGCCTCGACGTCCTTCTGGGCCACCTTGTCGTAGCTCTGCTGGGTACGGTAGTTGTAGGTCGGCGACTCCTGCTTGCCGTAGTAGGTGCCTGCCAGTTGGAACGACAGCTTGTCGGTGGCGCGCCAGTCCAGGGTGGTATTGAGCGTGTACTCGGGAATCACGCTCAGCGGCTCGCCAGTCTCGCGGCTGTCGTTGTCCAGCATCCAGGTCAGGTTGGTGTTCCAGTCGAGGTTCGGGGAGAGCTCGATGAAGAAGTTGCCTTCGATCCCCTCGACGCGCGCCTTGCCTGCGTTCTCCCATTGGGTCACGCGACGCCCCCCATTGATCGCGTAGCGCACGTCGGTGCCACCGATGATCTTGTTCTGGTAGTCGTTGCGGAAGTAGGTCGCGCTGGTACGCCAGGTACCGCGATCATAGAGCAGGCCGATTTCCTTGTTGACGCTGATTTCCGGATCGAGATCGGCGTTGCCTTGCAGGTAGCAGCCGTTGAAGTTGGTCTGCTGCACGCTGCAGCCGTTACCACGGCTATACAGCAGGTAGTTGGAATTGTACTGGTACAGGTTCGGGGTCTTGTAGGCGCGGGCGATGCCGCCCTTGATCGTCAGGTCATCGGTCAGCTTGTGCGAGACGTTCAGGCTCGGGCTGAGGTTGTCGCCGAACTGCTCGTGATGGTCCAGGCGCAGGCCTGGCGTGACGGTGGTGGCCCCGACCACGATGTTGTCCTCGGCGAACAGCGCGTAGCTCCTGGCATCGATCTTCGACTGGCCCGGCTGGAAGCCAGGGATCGCATCGCCGGGGCCACCCGAGGGGTTGAAGCTCTGGGCACTGAACGATCCCTGGTCGTTGAGCGTTTCATACAGGTATTCGCCACCCAGGGTCAGTACATGCTCGGTGGCGCCCATGGCAAACGGCAGGTTCACCTCGCTGGCCAGGCGCGTGTTGCGCAGCCGCGACATCGACAAGCCGCTGCCCTGCGGGGCGCCCTCGGTGCGCCCGGCCAGCCCCTCGTTCATGCGGAAGTTGCGCACGTACTCGTAGGCCAGGCTGGTCTTGCTGGTGCCCCAGTCGAAGTCGCCCAGGTGGGTCAGGTCGAAGGTGCTGCGCTGCATGAGGTTGGTTTCGTGGCCGTACAGGCTGGACACGAAGTCAGGATTGCCGCCGCCGTTGCTGTTCATGGTATCGCCAGCGAAGATGTTGCCCTGGCGACTGTAGCCGGCACTGAGGTCGAAGCGATGCTGGTCGTTGAGCTTCCAGCTCAGCAAGCCATTGATGTCCTTGTTGCGCACGCCTTCGCGCCCGGCGACCAGGTCGCTGTTGGCGTGTCCGGCGTTGATGTCCAGGTCGTCGGCATCGGTCTTGGCCAGGCCACCGTACAGACGAAAACCGAGGTGCTCGCTCAGGCCGCCGCTGAGGTTGAAGTTGGCGCGGCGGCTGGCGCCCTCTGCCTTGTCCTCGGGCAGCTGGGTATAGAGGCTGACGCTGCCCTTGAACTCGTCGGTTGGCCGCTTGGTGATGATGTTGATCACGCCCCCCATCGCCCCCGATCCGTACCGCGCTGCCGCCGGGCCGCGCAGGATCTCGATGCGCTCGACCGCCTCGGCCGGCACCCAGTTGGTTTCGCCGCGGGTATCGCGATCGCCGGTCCAGCCATAGCGCACTGCGTTGCGAGCGCTGGCAGGCTTGCCATCGATCAGGATCAAGGTGTTTTCCGGGCCCATGCCCCGCAGGTCGATCTGGCGGTTGTTGCCGCGCGCGCCGCTGGCACTGTTGCCGGTCAGGTTGACGCCCGGCTCGCGACGGATGATGTCGGACAGGTCGTTGGCGGGGGGCCGGCGCTTGATGTCCTCCTCGGTGATGATCGACGTACCCAGCGCCTGACGCGCCTCCTGCTCGGCGGTGACCATGGTGTTCTCGATCACCAGCGCATTGTCGCTGAGCGGAACTTCCAGCACCTCACCGGAAAGGGTCTCCTCGGCCTGGGCCGAGGTGGCGAGCACGGCAGGCGAAGCCAGCGCGACGAAGGCCAAGGCCAGGCCATGGGGTGAGGTTCTGGATTGCATCGACACATCTCCTGGTGTTCATGAGCGAAAGGCCCGTCCCGTCCAGGACATCGAACGGTTGCCCCGCCGATATCCCGCACGAATGCTTGGGTAGCCACTAGGGATGGTGAATATAAGGATTCTCAAATGTGTTTAAATCTTATTTACGAAATTTACACCTTGACCGGGAACTTGGACGCACCGCCCCTGATTCTGCTACAACCATCGGCAGGCAGCGACACCCGCCTACCTGCAAGCTGTCGTCGCTGCGTCCAGACCCGCCACGGAGCCAGCAGCATGAGTTCGTCACCCGCAAAGCAGCCCCTGCATTTAGAAGACATCGCCGTCGGTGACCGCTTCGAAAGCGCAAGCCACGAAATGACCGAGGAGCGTATCCTTGCCTTCGCCCGCGAGTTCGATCCACAGCCCTTCCACACCGATCCGCAGGCCGCCACCGAGACGTTCTTCGAAGGCCTTGCCGCCAGTGGTTGGCACACTGCCGCGGTGGTGATGAAGCTGCTGGTCGCGAGCATTCCCGTCGCTGGGGGGCTGATCGGCGCAGGCAGCGAGGTCAGCTGGCCCCGGGCGACCCGGCCGGGCGACCGGCTGCGAGTGGTCAGCACGATCAAGGAGATCATCCCGTCCCGCTCGAAACCGGACCGGGGCATCGTGCTGGTGGAAAGCCTGGCCCTGAACCAGGACGACCAGGTGTGCCAACGCTCGGTGGCACGTGTGCTGATGTTCCGGCGCGACGCGCACCGATTCGATGCGGCCCTGCAGCCGGACTTTGCCAGGGAATGAGCCGGCCAGGCGCAAGGCAAGCCCTGCATAGGCGCTCGGGACGGCCCTGCCCGCTCGCCCGGCGCCGTCTGCACCAGCGACGGTCTTTCAGAGCCTGCTAGGTCTTGAGGCCGCTGCGCGCTCTATCGCGGCACTGCGGCCGCCCCCACAGTTTGGCCGTGCTTGCAGGACCCATCATGGAACTGCAGCTCGGTGTCGATGCCGTGGAATTTGACTGCTGTGACGCTTCCAGATCTGGCGCTGGGATCTGGTGTGCCATGTAAGGCACACCACATTCATTTGCAGATCAGGCGCGGCTGCGCCATGCCCCTCAGCGCAGAATATCGAGCTGCTGCTGGGCGCAGGCGGCATCCCGGTAGGCCGTGAGCAGATCGATGATCTCTGCGCAGCTCAGTTTCCGGCCGTCGGTCATCAGGCCGGCAGAGTGGATGCAGATGTGCGGCTGGGGTTTCTTCAGCGCCATGGCCTGGTTGCCGAACAGCTGCAGCCTGGCGCGGTGGGTCGGCAGCGTGGCGGTCGGAGTGAGCATCAGCTTCTGCTGGGTCACCAGACCTTCGTCCTTGACCTGGATGGCCATGATATCGGCCAGTTCCACCGGCGCGCTCAGCGAGTCGACGATCAACTGGCGACGAGTCAGGCGCATGAACACATGCTGGCCGGCCTCGCGGTGCTGCCAGGTCATCAGCGCGAACACCAGCACCATCACCGCGCCACATACCGTCAGGCCGGTCGAGCCCTGGTACAGGCCAGCCACACACAGGCCGAGCGAAAACAGCGTCAGCACCGGCCCCCAGACCTTGAAGCGGCGGCTGTTGGTGAATTCGGTCTGCTCGGGCACGCGTGCGATCACTTCGTCGAGTTCGCCGAGTATCCGCTCGCGCTGGGCGTCGCGGGACTGGTCATACTCGCTGCCAAGCGCTTCGGACAGGCGCTGGAGCGGATCAGGTTGCTGGGATGTGCTCATGAAAGAATCCTTTGCTGTCTATCGATCTACGCTGCTCGCCCGGTGCCAGTCATGGCTTGGCGTTCAGGTAATCGGTCAGAAACGCTTGGGCATTGCCCTGCTCGGACAGGTATTGGTCATAACGCACGTGCAGGGGCTGTGCTTCACCGGGCAGGTACAGTTCGCCCCAGTTGCCCTGCACGAGCAAGGTGACGAACTTCTGGCCGTCCACTTCGGTGGAATAGCGGGTGTCCTTGCTGGTCTTGGCGACATCCATCTTCTGGATACGCATGTCCCAGTCGTGATCCACGCCTTCGATCTGTACCAGGGCCTTGTGCTCGCTGCGCTCGCCGATGCGCAAGGTCCAGACCTTGATGCCCTGCTCGGCGGCGTAGGCCACTACCTTGTCCGCCACCGCTGGGCGCTCGTCGGCCTGTGCCTGCATGCCCAGCAAGGCCAGGATCATGACGGCCAGCACCATCCATACGCGAGAAATCTGCATCATTTGTCTTCCTTCAAGGCAGGGGGCATCCATTGAAGTCGGCATCGGCCCTCCTGCCAAGCGTGGCGAGCCCCGCGCACAATAGAAAGGCCACCGGTCACAATCGCTGACGCCAACAAGGTGATCGCGTTAACATCCCGGGTCGTGCCACTGTGTACCCACGGATATCTTCTGTAGATGGAACGCTGGAACCCTTACCTGGACACCGATTTTTCCTTCGACGAACCCCAGGCGCTGTCGCGCGCGAGCGTGCTCGACCATGCCGCCGGGCGCGTGCTGGGCAGCGCTACCGGGCATTACCGCGCACGTAGCGTGCGTCACCAGGTGCAATATTTCGATTGTGACCTGCGCTTTGCCGAACCCCTGCACATCCAGAAAGTGCTGCCCGCCGGGCTGTGCATCGTCCAGGTGCTCGAGGGTCATTGGCAGCATCGGATCGACGGTGCCCTCAATCGCTACACACCAGGCATGCCCAGCGTGCTTGGCCTGGCCGAGAGCATGGAGACGGTGGACCGGCTGCCGGCTGGCAGCCATGCGCGCATGGCCGGGCTGCGCATCGCCGCGCACTACCTGCAAGAGCTCGTCGAGCAGGACCCGCAACTCGAGCCACTGCTCGGCCTGCTCGACGATGGCATGCGCCTGACGGCGCTTCGTCATTGCCGGGTGCTGGGCGGACTGCTGGAGCGGCTCTATCATTCGCCATACCACGGCGTGCTCGAGCGCCTGCACCAGGAAAGCCTGAGCCTGGCGGTGCTGGTCGAACTGGCCGCGCACCTGCGCGGTCACGCCAAAGTCGCGCAAGTGCCGGTACGCGGACAGCGAGACCTGGCCCAGGAAGCGCGCAGGCTGCTCGATGCGGACCTCGCCCAGCCACCGGGCAGCCAGGCGCTGGCCCGGCAGCTGGGCGTCGGCGAATCGACCCTGCGCCGCGCGTTCAACCAGGTGTTCGGACAGTCGATGCTGCAGTACATTCGCCAACAGCGCATGGAAGTGGCACGCGACCTGCTGCGTCAACAGAAATGGCAGGCGGCGCAGATCGCCTATCGCCTGGGCTACGCCAACCCGGCGAATTTCAGCAATGCCTACAAGCGCCATTTCGGCCACCCGCCCGGAGCCGAGCGCTGACGGCTGGCCGAAGCACCCCATTGCTCGCGTACTGTCGCACCGGAGGAATCGCCAATTCCGCGTATAATGCGCGCTTTCTCCTATAGCGATTCATCTAGCCATGACAAGACTGCTGTACGCCCTGCTGGTTTCCCTCTCGTTTTTCAGCCTCGCTCACGCCTCGCCCCCCTCGACCTTCAGCGAAGCCAAGGTCGTCGCCAAGCAGAAGATCTACCTGGACCAGGCCAGCAGCGACATGGGCGAACTCTACTGCGGTTGCAAATGGACCTGGGTAGGGAAGTCGGGCGGGCGGGTAGACGCCAAGTCCTGTGGTTATGAAACACGCAAGCAGCAGAACAGGGCCGAACGGACCGAATGGGAGCATATCGTGCCGGCCTGGACCTTCGGTCACCAGCGCCAATGCTGGCAGAACGGCGGACGCAAGCATTGCGTCGATACCGACCCGGTCTTTCGCGCCATGGAAGCCGACCTGTTCAACCTCTATCCCTCGGTCGGCGAGGTGAACGGCGACCGCAGCAACTTCAACTACGGCATGGTGAGCGGCGTCGCCCCCCAGTACGGGCAGTGCAGGACCAAGGTGGACTTCCAGCAACGCACCGCCGAGCCGCGCGACGAGGTCAAGGGCCTGATCGCACGGACCTTGTTCTACATGTTCGATCGCTACAAACTCAACATGTCACGCCAGCAGCAACAGCTGATGATGGCTTGGGACAAGCAGCACCCGGTAACCGCGTGGGAACGCCAACGCAACCAGCGCATCGCCACGGTCATGGGCCACGCCAATCCATTCGTGACCGGCGAGCGCCACTGGACCTTGGGTTACAAGCCGGTGGGCGACGGCCTGGCCAGCGTCCCAGCCAGCCAACCCGCGAGCAAGGCCACCAAGCCAAGCGCGGCCCAGGCCGTGGCCGAAGGTGCGATCCGTGGCAACCGCGCCAGCCATGTCTATCACTTGGCCAACGGTTGCCCAGGCTACTCGCGGATCGCCGAGAAGAACCAGGTCATCTTCGACTCCGAAAACCAGGCCAAGGCTGCCGGGTATCGCAAGGCCGGCAACTGCAAGTAGCCAGCGGCCCGAACGCAGGGCGCCAGCGGATCACGGGATGCTGATCCGCACCGACCTTGCGCGCTCGCGATAGCACGCCTGCAACTGCTCGGCCAGGCATTGCTTGGCCTGCTGCTCGCCGTGGATGAGGCGAATCTCGCCCGGCCACTCCTTCATCCGCGTCACGAAACCGACCAGGTCCGCCTGGTCGGCATGCGCCGAGTAACCGCCTACGCTGTCGATGCCCGCGCGAATCTCGACGCGCGTACCCTCGAGCATGACGAAGCCGCCTTGCCGGCCGTGCGTCTGGATATCCCGTCCGGGCGTGCCCTCGCCCTGATAGCCGACGAACACCACGTTGTGGCGCGGGTCGCCCAGCATGGCCTTGAGGTAGTTGACGATGCGCCCACCCGAGCACATGCCATTGCCGGCAATGACGATCGCCGGGCGCGCGGTCTGTGTCAGGTGCTCGACGATGCGCAGATGTTCCTCATGGCTGTCGACGGTGATCAGCTGCTTGAAGGACAGCGGCTTGCGGCCTTCTTCCAGCCGCTGCCGGGCATCTTCGTCCCAGAACCCCTGTAGTTCTTTGTAGGCTTGGGTGAAGCGGCTGGCCAGGGGAGAGTCGAGGATGATCGGTAGCCGTGGCCAGTCGACGTCGGGTGCGCCGTTGCGGGTCGACTGCGCGGGCTCTTCCTGGGCCGGCGTATCCGTCGCCTCGCTTTTCTCGTGCAGGATCTGCTCCAGCTCATACAGCAGATCCTGGGTCCGCCCGATGCTGAACGACGGAATCAGCACGCTGCCCTGGTCCGCCAGGGCGCGCTCGATGGTCGCCTGCAAGCGCTCGCGACGGTGCGCGCGGTCTGCATGGCGGCGATCACCGTAAGTGCTTTCCAGGATCAGCAGGTCGGCGCGCTCCGGCGGGACGAGGTCGGGCAGGATCGGCGAATGAGGCGCGCCCAGGTCGCCACTGAAGACCACGCGCCTGCCATGCGGGCCGAAAGCGCCAAGCTGCAGCTCGACGTAGGCCGACCCCAGCACATGCCCCGCCGGCTGCAGGCGAACCTGACAGGCGCCGTCTGCGGCATCCTGCAGGGTGAACCAGGTACCGTACGGCAAGGCGATCAGACGCTGTTCCAGCACCTTGAGGTAGCGCTCGAGCTGCGCCTGGTCCCGGCTGATGGACAGCCGGAACGCATCCTCGAGCACGATCGGCAGCAGCCGGGCGGACGGCTCGCTGCACAGGATCGGCCCCTCGAACCCGGCTGCCAGCAAGTTCGGTATGCGTCCGACATGGTCGAGATGCACATGCGTGACGATCAGCGCCTTGATGCCATCGACCGGAAAGTCGAGAGCAAGCTCATCGGTCTCGCCCTCCTGCTCGTCCATCCCCTGGAACTGACCGCAGTCGATCAGCAGGCTGTGATCATCGTCCATCCAGAACTGGTGGCAGGACCCGGTGACACCCTCGTGTCCCCCCCGGTGAACGAGCTTTGGCTGTTTCATCTGGCTTCCTTGACTGAGCAACGCTGCGCTGGCGCAGGTCCGGACCGGGGAGCGCGCTGGCATTGGCGCGCTGAAGCTTCTTTGGCAACGGGTTGCACGGCGAGGTTCAGCGTTTGCGCACAAGCTGGCCGAGCGTGTCTCTGCCGGCTGTCATGCAGGACACGCGAAAAGCTCGCGAACGAGGCCTGCGCATTCCCTGGAGAACGGAGCCATGGCCTGGCGGCTACAGGAGAGCTGGGCAGGCCCCGGCCCTGCGCTCAGCGGGAGAACATGATCTTCAAGCCCAGGCCGATGAACACCGTGCCAGCGACCCGATCGAGGAGCTTCCCTGCGCTCGGCCGGGTGCGCAGCCATTGCCCGATGGCGCCGCAGAAGTAGCCCAGCAACCCGAACAGCAGCGCTGCCTGCAGCGTGAAGACCAGGCCCAGGCTGGCCATCTGCATTGCCACATGGCCGTTGGCCGGCATCACGAACTGGGGCAGGAAGGACAGGAAGAACAGCACCACCTTGGGGTTGATGGCATTGGCCAGGCAGCCCTTGAGGAACAGCCTGCCAAGTGAAGTTTCCACAAGCCGCATGCTGGCCAGGTCGATCGAGCCTGAGCTGCGCCAGGCATTGTAGCCCAGCCAGACCAGGTACAGCCCGCCGACGATCTTGAGCAGTGTGAAGGCCATCGGTGACGCGGCGATCAATGCACTGACCCCGATCACTGCCAGCAGCGTATGGCTGAGGCAGCCGAACGCGCAGCCCAGTCCAAAGGCAATGCCTTGGCGCCGCCCCTTGGACACGCCCATGCCCAGGACCATCAGGTTGTCCGGGCCGGGCGTGGCGGTGATCACCAGTGCCGCGGCAAGAAATCCAAGCAGTTGATGCAGTGTCAGCATTGTAGTCGTCCGTCCTTGAGCCGGCTTGAAGTGGAGGTCGGCCAGTGTAATGAGGGCGTGACGGTGCGTATACCTTGCCGTCGCGACGCCTAACCTATCCGCGACCCGCCGCGACCATGGCCAAGTCCATGTAGGAGCCGCAGTGCCGCGATGGCCGCACGGCGGCCCCGAAATCCCAGCGAAAGCGCACAGCTGCCTTTCCTCGGGGCCGCCTTGCGACCCATGGCGGCACCAGGGTCGTCCCTACGCCAGGGCTGAACATTCGCCCCAACCCGTCGGTCATAGCAGCAATCACCCAGACGAGATACGCCCATGGGCCTTATTCCCGGACTGCCTGGCAAAGCCAACGTGCTGGTCTGCGGCGCCAGCCAGGGCATCGGCCTGGCGCTGTGCGCGGCCTTGCTTGCCCGCGACGACGTCGCTCGCCTATGCGCCGTCTCGCGCCAGGCTCGCGGCAGCCCGGCGCTCGCCACCCTGGCCAGCCAGCACGGCGAACGTCTGCTCAGGGTCGATTGCGACGCGCGTGACGAACGCGCGCTGGCGGCGCTGGGACGCCAGGTCGGGCACCTTTGCCAACATCTGCATCTGGTGATCAGCAGCGTGGGCGCGCTGCATCACGATGGCACCCGCCCGGAAAAGAGCCTGGCCCAGCTGGACCTGGCCAGCCTGCAGGCCAGCTTCCTCAGCAATGCGGTCGCACCGGTACTGCTACTCAAGCACCTGTTGCCGTTCCTGCGCACGCACCCTGCCACCTTCGCGGCGCTGTCCGCCCGGGTCGGCTCGATCGGCGACAATCGCCTCGGTGGCTGGTACGGCTATCGGGCCAGCAAGGCGGCGCTCAACCAGTTGCTGCGTACCGCCAGCATCGAGCTCAGGCGCCTGAACCCCGCTTCGACGGTGCTGGCGCTGCACCCAGGGACCACCGCGACCAGGCTGTCCGAACCCTTCCAAGGCAACGTGCCGGCCGGGCGGCTGTTCGAACCAGCCCATGCCGCCCAGCGTCTGCTGCAACTGGTCGAGCAGCGCGGCCCGGCGCACAGTGGGACATTCTGGGGCTGGGACGGCGAGCCGATCGTCTGGTGATCGGCCCAGGACCCGGTCAGCAGTATCACAAGGGGACACCTCGGCCAGCACGCTTGCCGGCTCGAGCGATCATCACGCTTTGTCGTCGGGCAGGGCCGACAAGACCACAGCTCGCTTCGCAGACGCATTGACCGGTTGTGCACATGCGCATTGACCCGCCCCCACCGGCCATCGACGATACGCAGCCGGATCGATCATGGAGACCGCCTGCTGATGTGGAGCGAACAAGCCGTACTTAAGCTTTCCCTGGTACTCACCCTCCTGCTGGCAGTGTTCGGCATCGTGTTCGGCTTGCTGTCAGGTTCCTTCTCGATCGTCTTCGATGGATTCTATTCCCTGATCGATGCGGGCATGAGCGGCCTGGCGCTTGCCGTCACCGTGCTGATCAAGCGCCATACCAGCAGCGAAGAGGCCAGCCGGAAACTGGCCGAGCGCTTCAACATGGGCTTCTGGCACCTGGAACCGATGGTGCTGCTGCTCAACGGCACCCTGCTGTGCGCGGTGTCGTGCTATGCCTTGGTCAATGCCGTGGCCAGCCTGCTCGCGGGCGGCAAGCCGCTGCAGTTCGACTACGCCATTCTCTACGCGGTAGTCGCCGTGCTGGTGTGCTCGGGCATGGCTGTGTACGCCTCCAAAGCCAACCGGCGGCTACGCTCGGATTTCGTCGCCCTGGACATCCGCACCTGGATCATGTCCGGGAGCATATCCGCCGCCTTGCTGGTGGCCTTCGGCATCGGCCTGTTGATCGAGCACACTGCGCTGGCCTGGCTGCTGCCCTATATCGATCCCGCGGTCCTGCTGGTGATCTGTATCTGCCTGATCCCGCTGCCGCTCAGGACGCTTCGCCAGGCCTTCGCCGACGTGCTGCTGCTCACGCCGGCGGACCTCAAGCGACATGTCGGCCAGATCGCCGCCCGGGTCGTTGCCGAGGAAGGTTTTCTGGGCTACCAGGCCTACGTGGCGAAGGTCGGCCGCGCGCGGCAGATCGAAATCTACTTCATCATCCCCAGCGGCTGGCCGGCCCGTACGCTGGAACAATGGGACGCGCTGCGCGACCGGATCGGCGAGGCCATTGGCGACGACAATCCCGATCGATGGCTGACCATCGCCTTCACCACCGATCCGGCCTGGACCCGCTGAGCGGCGCGGGCGACGGCCCAAGGCTCTCGTTGCAGTGAGACAATCGGCCCTTGCCGCGGTGCAACCCCAATCGCGTCCATGCCGTGGCTGCATGGTGTTAACCTGCGCGGGCCGCCTGCTGGCAGGCAGCACCTATAACAACAACACGGATCAGGTGACTCTGATGATCGACAGCCGCAACGCCCCCCGCGATGGCGAAGAACAACTTCGTCGCGTCCTCAAGCTGCCAGCATTGATTTTCTTCGGGCTGGTGTACATGGTTCCGCTGACCATCTTCACCACCTACGGCATCGTCACCGAGACCACCGGCGGACGTACCGCCGGCGCCTACCTGGTGACCCTGGCGGCCATGCTGTTCACCGCGGCTTCCTATGGGATCATGGTACGTCGGTTCCCGGTGGCAGGTTCGGCCTACTCGTACACCAACATCGCCTTCGGCACCCATGCCGGTTTCCTGGCGGGCTGGTCGCTGCTGCTCGACTACCTGTTCATTCCAATGATCAACTACCTGTTGATCGGGCTGTTCCTCCACATCGCCTTCCCTGCCATTCCCGCCTGGGTCTTCATTCTGGCGTCCATCGCCCTGGTCACCTTCCTGAACATTGGCGGGATCGGTTCGGTGAGCAAGGCCAGCAACCTCATCGTGGGCGGACAGTTCGTCTTCATCGCGGTATTCGTCGCCTTGTCCTGCGTCTCGGCAGGCACCGACGGCCCCTTGGACTACATCGGCCCGCTGGTTGGCGACGGTAGCAAGCCAGGCTTGGCCCCGCTGATGGCCGGAGCGGCGATACTGTGCCTGTCGTTCCTGGGGTTCGACGCGGTCTCCACGCTGGCCGAGGAAACCCGCGAGCCACGCCGCGACGTGCCCAGGGCGATCATCCTGACCACCTTGATCGCGGGTATCCTCTTCGCCTTGCTGGCCTACCTCAGCCAGCTGGTCATGCCTGGCAGCCATTTCGAGAATGCCGATGCGGCAGCGAACGAAGTGATGCTAAAGGCTGGCGGACAACTGTTGGCCAACTTCTTCATCACCGCCTATGTGGTCGGCAACCTCGGTTCTGCCCTGGCCTCGCAAGCGGCCGTCTCGCGGATCATCTACAGCATGGGGCGGGACAAGCTGCTGCCGGCGCGTCTGTTCGGCACCCTGTCGCCGCGTTTCGGCACGCCGGTCAACGCAACGCTGGTGGTCTCGGGCGTCTCGTTGATGGCGCTGGTCATCGACCTGTCCACCCTCGCCTCGCTGATCAGCTTCGGCGCGCTGGTGGCCTTTTCCGCGGTCAACCTGGCCGTGCTGCGCACCCATCTGCTAAGCACGACCACGCCCGCGCAGCCACGGAGCCTGCTGTTGCACGGCCTGGTCCCGCTGACCGGGCTTACCCTGACGCTATGGCTATGGACCAGCCTGTCGAGCCTGACGTTGCTCATCGGCCTGGCCTGGTTCGTCGCGGGCGTGGTCTACCTGTCGGTGCTGACCGGCGGCTTCAGGCGCTCCGTGCAGGTCACGAGCTTTCCCGAGTCTGGCTGAGCAGGCCGGCCGGCCGACCGGCGAGGACGAACGCGGCTGATGAGCTGGCATGGCACCGTGCCGTTCAGGCCAGCAGTTCGATGATCCACCTGGCCTGGCGAGCGATGTCCCGCACCTTTTCCTCCGGCACGGCCTGTCTGGCCTGGGTGAAGTTGGCCAGGGTCTGTTGCTTCTGGCCGAGCATGCGGCGCCACTTGTGCAGAAACGCGGCGCTGCGCGTCTGTAGCTGCAGAGGTCCGAAATACAGCTCTCGGGGGCTGTAGAACACTGGCCCGGAGCGCTCGGCGACGATGATCTCGTAGTCGAAACGGTTCTCCCGCAGCACTTCCTCGGCAACGATGCGGTAGCCCTGCTGCATCAGCCATTGCCGCAGCGGGCGCTCGCCGCCGTTGGGCTGCAGCACCAGACGCTCCTGCCCGCTCAGACGCGCCTTGCCAGCCTCGAGGATGTCGCGGATCGTCTCGCCGCCCATGCCGCAAACGGTGATCGCAGTGATCGCATCCTGCGCCTCGATCGCCGCCAGGCCATTGGCCAGGCGCACGCTGATGCGCCCTTCCAGGCCGCTTTCACGCACCGTGCGGACGGCCGAACGATAGGGCGTGGATGCCACTTCGCCAGCGATTGCAATGCTGATGGCGCCGCGCCGCATCAACGCTACCGGCAGATAGCCATGATCCGAGCCGATATCGGCCAGCCGTGCCCCGGCTGGCACATGCGCCGCCACGCGCTCCAGGCGCATGGACAATGTCTGTTCGTTCAACTGCAACCCCTGCTTCCCGAGTGCCCGGCACTTTCGGCCGAACCAGGGCGCGATTCTGCTCTCCCGCGCGACCGACTTCAAATGCCGACTCGCTCCGGTAAGTCCGGGCCATTGCGAACCCGGCGCAGATCGCCGGCCCATGGTCTCCCATCCCACCGCCAGCACTGGCGCCAGGACGTTCCCAGTTTTTTTAAGGTGCTTGGGCACATATTTACTAATTTCCCGATCCAGGCGCGCCACGCATCATCGCGGCAACAACAACGCGTGCCCCTTGTCGGCCGCAGTCGGGCGCCAACGCGCCCTATTCGCCTTGGAGTCAGCCATGACCAATGCAGTCGCACCGGCACCGCTCGTCGAGAAACACACCATCGGCTACGTGCCACCGCAGGACCGCCATGGAAAGGTAAGGGACCTGTTCACCCTGTGGTTCGGCGGCAACATCGCGCCCTTGCCGATCGTCACAGGGGCGCTGGGTGTGCAATTGTTCCACCTGAACCTGATGTGGAGTGTGATCGCCATCCTGGTCGGCCACCTGCTCGGCGGCGTGCTGATGGCGCTGCATTCCGCCCAAGGCCCGCAGATGGGGATTCCACAGATGATCCAGAGCAGAGCCCAGTTCGGCTCGCTCGGCGCCCTGCTGGTGGTGGTGATAGCCGGTGTCATGTACATCGGCTTCTTCGCTTCGAACATCGTGCTGGCCGGCAAGTCGCTGCACGGTGTGGCCGAGAGCGTACCGGTGTCCGTGGGCATCGTCATCGGCGCGCTCGGCTCGGGCATCATCGGCATCATCGGCTACCGCTTCATCCATGTGCTCAACCGCATCGGTACCTGGGTACTGGGCATCGGCATCGTGCTGGGCCTGGGCTATATCCTGACCCATGTCCAGAGCGATGACTTTCTGACACGCGGCGGCTTCAACCTGGCCGGCTGGCTGGCCACGGTATCGCTTGCCGCGCTCTGGCAGATTGCCTTCGCCCCCTACGTCTCGGACTATTCACGCTACCTGCCGACGCACGTCAACGTCTCATCCACCTTCTGGGCGACCTATCTGGGCTCCACGCTGGGCTCGAGCCTGTCGTTCATCTTCGGCGCGGTCGCGGTCCTGGCGATTCCCGCCGGCATGGAAACCATGGACGCAGTGAAGGTGGCCACCGGTTCGCTCGGCCCGTTGATGCTCGTGCTGTTCCTGCTCAGCGTGATCAGCCACAACGCACTCAACCTGTACGGTGCGGTCCTCTCGATCATCACCTTGGTACAGACGTTCGCCCACCGCTGGATCCCGACAGCCATGAGCCGGGCCGTGCTGTCGCTACTCGTCCTGGCGGCCTGCTGCCTGGTGGCGGTATTCGCTTCGGCTGATTTCATTGGCCATTTCGTCGACATGGTGCTGGTGCTGCTGGTGGTGCTGGTGCCTTGGACTGCCATCAACCTGATCGACTTCTACGTGATCCACAAGGGCGACTATCACATCGCCTCGATCTTTCAGGTCGATGGTGGCATCTATGGTCGCTACAACCCCCAGGCGTTGCTGGCCTATGCCGTCGGCATCGTCGTGCAGATACCGTTCATGAACACGCCACTGTATGTCGGGCCCGTCTCGGCATACATAGAGGGCGCCGACCTGTCCTGGCTGGTCGGGCTGGCGATCACCTCGCCGCTGTATGCCTGGCTGGCCAGTCGGGACAGTGCCTATCGCCGCCGGCAGAACGAAGCCTTGCTGGCCTCGCAAGCCTGAGACGCCCGCTCGCCAGGCCACTGCGCTCATCAAAGGCCGAGCATTTGCTCACTGGGCGCAGCGGCTCGCCCGCAAGCGCGCCGGCGAGCATCGGCGAAACGGAGGACTAGGTGGTTCGCATATCCTGCGCTCGGGCCTTGAGGTCCAGGCTCGCCACACACTGGATCAGCCCTTCCAACGCGAACGGCTTGGTCAGTACCAGCATGCCGGGCTCCAGGGGCTGATCGTCGAGCACTTGCGGCTGGACATACCCGGTCATCAGCAAGATCGGCAGGCCGGGCCTGGCGGCGCGCGCTGCCGCTGCCATTTGCCTGCCATCCATCCCGCCGGGCAGGCCGACATCCGTCACCAGCAGGTCGATGCGCGTGTCCGAGCGCAGCAGTTGCAGCCCGGCAAGGCTGTCGGCGGCCTGAACGACGACGTAGCCGAGGTTGCCCAGCGCCTCGCTGACGAACATGCGCACCGACGGCTCGTCATCGACCACCAGCACCGTCTCGCCCGAGACGACCGGGCGCAACCGGGGCGCGACCTCACGGCGCACCGGCGCCTGCGCCTGGCTGACGTGACTCGGCAACTGCAAGTACACCTGGGTGCCCTTGCCCTCTTCGGAGTGGATCCGCACCTGGCCACCCGACTGCCTGGCAAAGCCGTAGATCATGGAAAGCCCGAGTCCGGTGCCCGCGCCCACGGGCTTGGTGGTGAAGAACGGTTCGAAGGCGCGGGACAAGGTCTGCGGGCTCATCCCCACGCCATCGTCGCTGACGCAGACGGTCAGGTACGCGCCGGGTGTCAGCTCCGGATCGAGGTCCGGGCCGTGCTCGAGCCTGCGATCAGAGGTACCGATGGTCAGGCTGCCACCGTTGGGCAGGGCGTCGCGGGCGTTGATGCACAAGTTCAGCAGGGCGTTTTCCATCTGTGCTGGATCGACCAGGCAAGTACCGGACTGGGCCAGCAACTCGATCTTGAACGTGATGGCAGGCCCTACCGTGCGCCGGACCAGCTCTTCCATGTCTTCGATCAGGGCGTTCACGTCGGTGGGTACCGGAAGGAGAGTCTGGCGACGCGAAAACGCCAGCAATCGGTGGGTCAGCGCGGCGGCCTTGCGCGCCGCGCCATGCGCGACCTCAAGGTAGCGCTCAAGGTCCGCGGTACGCCCCTGGCTCAGGCGCAGCCTGATCAGTTCCAGGCTGCCGGTGATGCCGGCCAGCAGGTTGTTGAAGTCGTGGGCAATGCCGCCGGTCAATTGTCCGACCGCCTCCATCTTCTGCGACTGACGAAGTGCGGCCTGGGCCGCCTCGCTTTCAGCGATGGCGCTACTGATGCGGGCTTCGAGCGTGCGGTTGAGTTCCACCAGCGCGGATTCGGTATTCTTCCTGTCGGTCACGTCGATGGACGAGCCGATCAGCCCGATGACCTCGCCATGGTCATCGCGTAACGGCGCCTTGACCGACAGCCAGATGGCCGCCGAGCCATCCGGCATGTCGACCTGCTCCTCGATCTGCTCGACCTGGCCCGCCTGCATGATCCGCTGGTCCGTCTCCATCACCCGGCGGGCCTGGGCCTTGTCCTCGAGAAATTCCAGGTCAGTCTTGCCCAGGTAGAATGCCGGCGGCTTGCCAATCAGCCGGGTGGTGCCCTCGTTGGCCACCAACATGCGGCCCTCGCGGTCCTTGGCGTAGACGACCCCCGGCACGGCCGCGGCGAAAGTGCGCAGCAAGGCCGACATCCTGTCGCGCTCGGCTTCGGCCGCGCGGCGTGACTCGATGTCCATGAGTATTCCCGGAAAACGCACGGCCCGACCGTCGACATCCAGTTCGGCGCGCCCGCTCGCCTCGACCCAGCGATAGCAGCCGTCGGCCTGGCGCACGCGATACTCGCAGCGATAGGCACCGCCACGAGCCATGGCTTGGCCGATATCGCTCGACACGCGCTGGCGGTCATCCGGGTGAATCGAGGAAAACGCCTGCTCGATCGGCATCCCGACCAGGCACTGCTGCAGCGGCAGGCTGAACGACCGGGAGAAGCGTTCGTCGGCCCTGACGCAGTCGTTGGGTATGTCCCACACCCAGGTACCGATGATGGCGCCGGCATCCAGTGCCAGTTGCAAGCGCTCGACGGCATCGGCCGGAAACGTCTGTGCATGCAGCGGGAGGGAATCAGTGGCCGTGCCGTGGGCCGGGAAGTCGGGCGTGTCTCGATCCATTGATGCTCTCGGGGGTCCTGGCAATCTTCTCGTACGCAGCCATGCGATGGCCATCCATAGTGTATGGATAGGGAAAGCCGGCAGAGTTCAGTGCACGGTATCACGTACCTGACGGAGGCATTCTGGACGCGATCGGGCGCGGGCGAAAGCACTCGCCTCCCGCAAGCGTTCGACCACCGCGCCGCAAGCTGGGCATTCCACAGCGTGAGGCATCGTACTCCTCGGTCGTCACGCCCGAGCCTGCTGCCCGCTTTCCCGCCTGAACGTATCGAAGAACGCCACGCTGGTTTCGACCGCCTCGATGAGCGTCGTCTTGTCGCCCCACAGCGACCGGCATAGCCGGACTCGGCCACTTGGCTGAGCAATGCCGGCAAGGGGATCGCACCCTGCCCCAGGGGCCGCCGATCATGCAGTGAACGTGGCCGACGCCAATCCGCCAGTTGCACCAGAAACAGCTTTTCGGCCGAAATCGACGCGCTCAGCCCTGGGTCCTGCCAGCTGTTGTACAGGTCCAGGCACAGGCCGAAGCTGTCCCTGGCTACCTGCTCGACCATCTCGTGCGCCTGATCGAAGGCGAACAGGATGGAGTTCCTGTTCATCAGCGACGGCCCGAGCGCTTCGAGCGCGATCTTCATCCCACGCGCCTGGGCATGCTCGGCCAGCGTCTGGTAATGCATCAGGCAAGCGTCCCAGACGCGCGCCTCGTTGCCTTGGGGATCGGCACCGGTATTGGTCAGCAGTGGCAGGCCCGGCCAGTATTCGCTGAACAGGTCGACGGAGGCTGCCAGCTCGGCCAGGCGCGCCTGCGGGTCCCGTGGATCCGGTGCAGAGGCCGAAGGAAAGAGGGTCAACGTGGCCGGCTGGATGGAGCAGATGCGTACGCCGCTCTGCTGGATGCGAGCCAGTTGCTCGCGAACCTGGCCCGGGTCGCTGGACAGCTTGCTCTGAGCGATTTCCAGAGCGCACCCCAGCCGCTGGCACAGTAGCAGGTCCTCTTCGAGGGTGAGCGGTCGGGTGGTGACCTGACTGATGGCCAATCTCTGCATGGTGATCCCTGCGATGGAGTGAGGAGGAGCTGTCTGGCTCTGAGAACCGAAGGCGTCAAGGGAAGTTCAAGTGCCGGTGAAGCGCCGCCCGGCTCTTCGTGGCGCAATGCACCGCGGTACCGATAGCGCCTGGAACCGTACTGAACGTCTGTCCTGGCCTGCCCTCTGACATTAGACCTTGTACGAAAAGTGCCTGCGCGACGAACAGGCTGCGTTGAAACCAGGCTTGTACACACCTGCCGCAGGACGACCCGCGCACGGCCCTTTCACCCTGGAGGAGAGGCTCACATGAAGATTCTGATGGTGCTGACATCCCACGATCAGCTGGGCAATACCGGCAAGCAGACCGGCTTCTGGCTGGAAGAGTTTGCCTCGCCCTATTACGCTTTCATCGACGCTGGCGCGCAGGTCACCCTCGCCTCGCCCAAGGGTGGCCAACCGCCGCTGGACCCCAAGAGCGACGAGGACGATGCCCAGACCGAAGCGACTCGCCGCTTCCGGGCCGACGACAAGGCCAGGCAGGCTCTGGCCACTACCCTGCCGCTGGGTGAAATCGATCCCTACAATTTCGACGCGGTGTTCTATCCAGGTGGCCACGGCCCGCTGTGGGACCTGGCCGAGGATGTGGATTCGAAGACCTTGCTCGAGTCCTTCTATGCTTCCAACAAGCCCATCGCCTTGGTTTGCCACGCCCCTGGCGTACTGAAGCATGTCGATGCGCCCGACGGCCATCCGGTGGTGAAGGACAAGCAGGTGACCGGCTTCAGCAATGCCGAAGAGCAGGCCGTGGGTTTGTCCGAGGTGGTGCCGTTCCTGGTGGAAGACATGCTCAAGGCCAAGGGCGCGCGGTATTCCAAGGGCGAGGACTGGGCCAGCCATGTGGTCGAGGATGGGCACCTGATCAGCGGACAGAACCCGGCCTCGTCCGAGGCGACGGCCGAGGCGCTGATCAGGCGTCTGCGGCAGGACCCTTCCTTCTGAACGTGCGGCAGGCAAGGCGCTCAGCGACGAACCGCCTTGCCTGCGCGTGGGGCCAGGCGCGCGGCCCAGTTGCCGCCATGCGTCGAGGCGCAGCGCTCTTCGCAGTCGAACCGCAGGTGCTTGGCGATATCGTCGACGACGATACCGATGGCCTCGAACGCCGCCAGCGTCAGTGCCTGCATTCTTGCGTTGCCCGAGCCGGCGGCCGCGGCCTGCATGTTGCGCTCGTTGTCGAAGATCCAGGTGACGATCAGCGTGTCGGGAAAACGCGTATGGTCCACCCGATGGGTCAGCCATTCGAAGCCTGTGATTTCATGCTTGGCCAGCTCGCAGGCCCAGGTGAGCGCGCGGGCCAGCTCACGCTCGATGTTCGAATGCTTGCTTTTGGACGAAGCCATCGTGGTTCCTTTACGGGATTGAAAAATGGTCCCCTCGATCAGGGCGAACATGATGGGTTTCCTAAGGGACGGCATCAACCCCGGCAAGCCGGATCTTGAACGGCCGCGGCCGGCGCGCCGGACCTGCCGCGATAGAGCGCGCAGCTCAGTTTCAGGATTTGCCAGGCTCCAGAGACAGTTGCCCCTACGCGCGGGCCGTGCCAGTGAAGCGAGAGCGATGGTCGCCTGGCAGACCCTGGCCCCATGTTGCCGGCCATCGCGGCCGGTCCGGCACCGCCGCAGCGGCGCTTCCACGAGCTGGAGGCACGACCAGGCCCTGCCTTCACACCGGGCCCATTCACAACAGCCGGCGTATGTCCTCGACGACCTGCCGGTTCACCCATACCCCTTCGGCCAGCGAGCGCCGGCGCGCGTCGAAGCGACGCTGCGAAGGCAGGCGCGCGCCTTGGTCGGTGATCGCGTCGAACAAACGTTCGGCCCGCTGCATGCCAGCTTCGACCTCTTCGCCCAGAAATGCCTTCGGATCGAAGGCCAGCAGCAGTTCCCCATGGCATGGCGTCGCCCCTGCCCCGCCGTCGAAGGCCATGGACTCGACGCTGGTCAGGTCGCCGATCAGCGCCCCGGCCAGCAACTCGATCATCGCTGCCAAGGCTGAACCCTTGTGCCCGCCGAAGGTTTGCATGGCGCCTGCCAGGGCTGCCGAGGCATCGTTGGTCGGCAAGCCGGCGCTGTCCAGCGCCCAGCCGTCGGGGATCGGCTTGCCCTGGCGGGCATGCAGCTCGATGTCGCCGCGGGCGATCGCGCTGGTGGCGAAATCGAACACGAACGGCTCGCTGTCCGGGCGGGGCCAGGCGAATGCCAATGGGTTGGTACCGAACACCCCCTTCTTGCCACCGGCCGGAGCCACCCAGCTATGGCTGGGCGTCATCGCCATGCCGACCAGCCCATGCCCAGCGATGGCTTCGACTTCGGGCCAGAGCGCCGAGAAGTGGAAGCAGTTGCGGATCACCAGCGCGGCGATGCCCTGGCTGCGCGCCTTGTCGACCAGCATCGGCAGGCCGGTCCGCAAGGCCAGGAGTGAATAGCCATGATGCGCATCGACCTGGACGATCGCCGGCCCCTTGTCATGGACGCTAGGCAGGACACTTGGATCGACCTTGCCCGAGCGCAGCGAGCGCACGCAAACCAGCACTCGGTACAAACCATGCGAGTGGCACTCGTCGCGCTGCCCTTGGGTGATCACCTCGGCGATGGCCTGGGCATGCGCCTGGGACATGCCATTGGCGAGCAGCGCCTGGGTCGCCAGCTCGTGAACCTGTTCGAGGCTCATGTGGATCGAATCGTTCGTGTTCATGTCGGCTTGCTCCCTGGATGAAACCACGGCAGCCCAGGGCTGCCGCGATGGATAGGCAAGTAGCGGGTTGCTGTCGAGTCGAGCGGCGACTCAGCCAGCGTGGGCGGGGGCCAGGTGAGTGGCGCTGGAGTGCGCGCTGGCCGGTTCCTGTTCTTCGTCGCCATCCAGACGAACCAGGTGCGCCGGCACACCGGTACGCGCGCCCCAATAATAGATCCCCAGCGAACAGACGATGACGATGACGTTGTCCAGCGGATGGGCAAGCACGCCCAGGCCACCGAAGCTGCCGAGCCAGGAGAGCACGATGATCATCGCGTAGAAGCCCACCAGCCAGAGCGACGAGCGCACTTGCTGCTTGAGCGACAGATGTTCGGTAGGGACGAAGCGACCGCACGCCAGGTACACCAGGAACATCAGGATCTGCAGGCTCAGCAGCCAGGACACGGTGCTCCACCCCGACCAGTAGACGATCAGCGAAGCGATGATGAACGATACCGGGCCGAGCAGGCCCATGGCCTTGACTCGGAATGGCCGAACCAGGTCCGGCGCGCTGCGGCGCAGGGCGGCGACCGAGACCGGCGCGACCGCATAGCTGAGCACCAGCGCAGCGGATACCACGTTGATCAACGCCTCCCAGGAGGGGAACGGCAAGGTCCAGAAGATCGACATGGCGAAGGTCAGCCACAGCGCCGGACGGGGAATGCCGGACTGTTCGTCGATGCGCGTGAATACCTTGAAGAAGGTCCCGGTGCGGGCCCAGCCGTAGATCACTCGCGGTGTGGCGTTCATGTAGATGTTGCCGCAGCCGCTTGGCGAGACCACCGCATCGGCCACCACCAGGTAGGCCAGCCAGCCCACGCCCAGGGCGATGGCGATGTCACGGTAGGGCAGGGAGAATGCCTGGCTGATCTGCCCCCAGCCGTCGACCAGCATGTCGGTCGGCACGCTACCTAGGAACGCCAGCTGCAACAGCACATAGATGGCGGTGGAGAGCAATACCGACAGAATCAGGGCGATCGGGATGGTGCGTTGCGGGTTGCGCACCTCGCTGGCGACCGAGATGATCGGGGTCAGCCCCAGATAGGCGAAGATGATCCCGCCACCGGACACCGCCATTTCGATACCGGACATGCCGAATGGCGCAAAGCCCTGGACCTGGAGGTTCTGCGGCTGGAAGAAGCTGTACAGCACGACGATGACCAGCAGCGGCACGATGAACTTGAAGGTACTGATCAGGTTGTTGGTCTTGGCGAAGGTCTTGACGCTGCGGTAGTTGACCACGAAGAACAGGCACAACAGGGCGAACTGCACCAGCCAGCCGGCCAGCGTCGCGTCGTTGCTGCCCGGCTGAGTCAACTGGGGAAACCAGGCCGCGGCGTACTGGCGCGAAGCCACGACTTCGATCGCCACCAAGCTGGAGAAGGCGATGATGGTGATGAACCCCATCAGGTAACCCAGCAGTGGACCATGGGAAAACACCGGGTAGCGGACCACACCGCCCGCCCGAGGCAGCGCGGCACCCAGCTCGCAATAGACGATGCCCAGCAGCAGCACGGCGAAACCGCCGATTAGCCAGGACACGATGCCGGCAGGTCCGGCGATGGCCGAGACGTGACTGGCGGCGAATAGCCAGCCGGAGCCGAAGATCGCGCCCAAGCCGATGAACGTCAAGTCCATCAGGGAAAGTTGTTTCTTGAATTTGCCTTGGCCTGACATAGCTAAGCCCTATTTTTGTGGATTATTGAAACTAGGCAGCACTGTGTTGGAGATGGTCTTTGCAGGGAAAGCAGGAGCCTCCCATGCTCGAGGACGCAGGCTCAGCGCAGCGCGGTGGGCGGTCCTCGCGGTTTTCGACAGTCCTCGACGCTCCGTGCCAACCCGCCAAGGAACACTGGCGCATTACCTCCAGGTGGTCCGCTGGCGTGTCTGGCACGCGGGGTCTTTTTCTAGGTTGAACCGATCCCGACGCCGAATGCTTGATGCTTTTCGCCAGTCTCGATGACGAATTCAGCACAATTCCCCCTGGACGCTTGACGTTTGCCCCACGCCCGGAGGCATCCTGCCATCCCTGCGCGCACCTCCCCGGACGCCGCTAAATACCTTTTCACCAAGCAGGATCCCCAGCATGGCTGCACAGAACTTGTCCCACGTGAGTGAAGGCCTCGCCACTCATCGCCCCAGGAACATGCAAGAGCTCATGGGTTGCATCTCGCTGATGCAGCCCATGCTCGACGCCATTCCCAATGCCGTGGTGTTCGTCAAGGACGCGCAGGCTCGCTACCTGATGGCCAACCGAACCCTGGTGGAGCGTTGCGGCTTGAAATCGCTCGCCCCCCTGTTGGGACGTACCAGCGCCGAAGTCTTCCCGGCGCAACTGGGGCCTGGTTACACCGAACAGGATCGCCGCGTGCTGGAGAACGGGCTGGTGCTGCAGGACCAGCTGGAGGTGCACCTCTACGGCAGCCAGGAACCCGGCTGGTGCCTGACCCACAAACGGCCGATCCTCGACCGGCGCGGCGAGGTCATGGGGCTGATCGGCATCTCGGTGGACTTGCAGTCTGCGGCCCAAGCCCATCCGGCCTACCAGCGACTGTCGGCGGTCGACCTCTACATACGCCAGCACTACCACCTGCCGATCACGCTCGAAGACCTGACCCAGGTCGCCGGCCTCTCGGTCGCCCAACTGGAACGCTACTGCAAGCGCATCTTCCACTTGACGCCTCGCCAGATGATCCACAAGGCCAGGCTGGAACAGGCCCATCTGCTGCTGCGCACGCAGCTGCCGATCACCGAGGTGGCGCTGCGCTGCGGCTATTCCGACCACAGCGCTTTCTCGCGCCAGTTCAAGACCATGACCGGCTTCACGCCGCGCCAGTATCGCCAGGCCACGCGGGCCTGAAAACGCTGACAGCCGACCTGGGCGAATCGCTGACAACGCACGGAGGACTTGATTGTATAAAATCTACATTGTATAAAATCTTCAATCCGCCCGGACGAAGCCCTGCCGGCTCGTACCGCCAGGGCTGCCCATGCCATCGAAGGACCACGATTACAATGAAAAGCATTCACGTCATCGACTCCCATACCGGCGGCGAACCCACCCGCCTGGTCATGGGTGGCTTCCCTGCCCTTGCCGGCCAGACCATGGCCCAGAAACGCGATGCCTTGCGCAGCGACCATGATCGATGGCGTCGCGCCGCCCTGCTCGAGCCACGCGGCAACGATGTGCTGGTAGGCGCCCTGTACTGCGAGCCGGTATCTCCAGACGCCACGTGCGGCGTGATCTTCTTCAACAACACCGGTTACCTGGGCATGTGCGGGCACGGCACCATCGGGCTGGTGGCCTCGCTGCATCACCTTGGGCTGATCTCGCCAGGCGAGCACAAGATCGATACCCCGGTCGGCCCGGTCAGTGCCCTTCTGCGCGAGGACGGCTCGGTAACCGTGCGCAATGTCCCGGCCTATCGCTATCGCCAGAACGTCCCGGTCGAGGTTCCCGGCTACGGTGAGGTACGTGGCGACATCGCCTGGGGCGGCAACTGGTTCTTCCTGATTTCCGAACACGACCAGCGACTGGAGCTGGACAACGTCGAGGCGCTGACCCTCTATACCTGGGCGATCCTGCAGGCACTGGAGGCCAACGGCATCTTCGGCCAGGACGCAGGCCTGATCGACCACGTCGAACTGTTCGCCGCCGATGCACGGGCCGATAGCCGCAACTTCGTGATGTGCCCCGGCAAGGCATACGACCGCTCGCCATGCGGCACCGGCACCAGCGCCAAGCTCGCCTGCCTGGCTGCCGACGGCAAGCTCGCCCCGGGCCAGACCTGGGTGCAGGCCAGCATCACCGGCAGCCAGTTCGAAGGCAGTTACCAAACGGAAGGCGACCGTATTCGCCCCTTCATCACCGGCCGTGCCTATGTCACAGCCGACAGCCGCCTGCTGATCGACGAGCAGGACCCCTTCGCCTGGGGCATCTGCAAGTGATGCCGGCCAACAAGCCTTTTCCAAGACCGACCGATAGCATGCTCAAGGAGCCTACAATGACTGACAATATCTTCACCGGCTGCATTCCTGCGCTGATGACCCCCTGCACCGCAGAGCGCAAGCCTGACTTCGACGCACTGGTGAAAAAGGGCCGCGAACTGATCGAAATCGGCATGAGCGCGGTGGTCTACTGTGGCTCGATGGGCGACTGGCCGCTGCTGACCGAGGCCGAACGCCAGGAAGGCGTGGCGCGCCTGGTGGCTGCCGGTATCCCGACCATCGTCGGCACTGGCGCGGTCAACTCCAGGGAAGCCGTGTCGCATGCCGCCCACGCCGCCAAGGTTGGCGCCCATGGCCTGATGGTCATTCCACGGGTGCTGTCGCGTGGCAACTCGATCCCTGCCCAGAAAGCCCACTTCAAGGCGATCCTGCAAGCCGCCGCGAACCTGCCGGCCGTGATCTACAACAGCCCTCACTACGGTTTCGCCACCCGTGCCGACCTGTTCTTCGAACTGCGCCAGGAGCACCCGAACCTGATCGGCTTCAAGGAATTCGGCGGCGCCGCGGCGATGAGCTATGCCGCCGAATTCATCACCTCCAAGGACGACCAGGTGACCCTGATGGCAGGTGTCGACACCCAGGTCTATCACGGCTTCGTCAAATGCAACGCCACTGGCGCCATCACCGGCATCGGCAATGCCCTGCCACGCGAGGTGCTGCTGCTGATCAGGCTGTGCCGGCAGGCCGCCGCAGGCGACGCCAAGGCCCGCCGTCTGGCCAAGGAGCTGGAAGAGGCCTTGGCGATCCTGTCCTCGTTCGACGAAGGCGTGGACCTGGTGCTGTACTACAAGCACCTGATGGTCCTCAACGGCGACACCGAATACACCCTGCACTTCAATGAAACCGACGCCTTGAGCGAGTCCCAGCGACGCTACGCGGAAGATCAGTACGACCAGTTCCGCAAGTGGTACGCCAGCTGGTCGAGCGAGAACAACCTGGTCTGATAGACCGGCCTTGCCTCTGCGCGACGGCATGCCGCCAGCGTGCCGTCGCCCCTCAAGGCCCAGACCGCCACGGCGGACCGGGCCCATGCTTTCTCGACTCCAGGAGAGCCCATGAATCTTTCAGGTCACATGCTGATCGGCCAACGTGCCGTCATCGGCACCCAGTCCCCCATCCGTGCCATCGACCCTGCCACCAACGAGCCACTCGAACCGGCCTACCCTGGCGGCAACCGCGAGCACGTCGAACGCGCCTGCGGCCTGGCCTGGGCGGCATTCGACCCGTATCGCGAAACTTCGCTGCCAACCCGCGCTGCCTTTCTAGAACGTATCGCCAACAACGTCGAAGCGCTGGGCGATACCCTGATCGACCGCGCCGCGCGAGAAACCGGGCTGCCTCGCGCGCGCCTGCAGGGCGAACTGGGCCGGACCTGCCAGCAGCTGCGTAGCTTCGCCCGCACCGTGCGCGCTGGCGAATGGCTGGACGTGCGGGTCGACGAGGCGTTGCCCGAACGCCAGCCGCTGCCCCGTCCCGACCTGCGTCAACGGCATGTGGCCCTTGGCCCCGTGGCCGTCTTCGGCGCCAGCAACTTTCCCCTGGCGTTCTCGGTCGCTGGTGGCGACACCGCTTCGGCGCTGGCAGCCGGTTGCCCGGTCATCGTCAAGGCGCACAGCGCCCATCCCGGCACCAGCGAACTGGTAGGCCGGGCCGTCCAGCAGGCGGTGCAGGCGTGCGGCCTGCCGGAAGGGGTGTTCTCGCTGCTGTACGGCTCGGGTAACGAGATCGGCATCGGCCTGGTCAGTGATCCGCGCATCAAGGCGGTCGGCTTCACCGGTTCACGCACCGGTGGCATTGCACTGACCAAGGCCGCCCAGGCACGCCCCGAACCCATCCCGGTCTACGCCGAGATGAGCTCGATCAACCCGGTGCTACTGTTCGAATCGGCGCTGTGCAGCCGTGGCGCCGCGCTGGCCGAAGGCTTCGTCGCCTCGCTCAACCAGGGCGCCGGCCAGTTCTGCACCAGCCCTGGGCTGGTCATCGCGATAAAGGGCCAGGCACTGGACACTTTCCAGCAGACTGCCAGCGCAGCCATCGCTGGCAGCGCCGCCCAGACCATGCTCACGCCCGGCATCCACGCGGCCTACGACAAGGGTGTGCAAGCCTTGCGCGGCAACGCCAAGGCGCGCCTGCTGGCCAAGGGCATCGAGGGTGAAGGGTACAACCAGTGCCAGGCCCACCTGTTCGTCACCGCGGCCAGCGACTTCATGAGCGACCCGGCCATGCAGGAGGAAGTCTTCGGCTCGGCATCGCTGATCATCGAATGCGACGACCTGGCCCAGCTCCGCCAGGTCACCGAGTCCCTCGAAGGCCAGCTGACCGCCACCGTGCAGATGGACGACGCCGACGCGGACGCGGTCGCCACGCTGCTGGCGACCCTGGAGCGCAAGGCCGGTCGCATCCTGGTCAATGGCTGGCCGACCGGGGTGGAAGTGTGCGACGCCATGGTGCATGGGGGCCCGTTCCCAGCGACCTCCGACTCGCGCACCACCTCGGTGGGCACGGCGGCGATCCTGCGCTTCCTGCGTCCGGTGTGCTACCAGAACTTCCCCGACAGCCTGCTGCCAACGCCGATCAAGCGGGACAACCCGCTGGCACTCAGGCGCCTGCTCAACGGTCAGCGGGAACACTGACACAACGCTGTGGCGCGGCGGTCGACGCTGCGTCACGGCTTCATACCGGGCCCACCTCGGTGGCTGCCTCAGCGCCATTTGCATACAATATGCAAATTCCAACCGGGGCCTCGAACAGTATCATGGCAAGCTTCAAGACACGTGCGCAGCATGTCGCAGACGACCTGCGCAAACGCATCCTCAGCGGCGAATTCAAGGGCGCCACCCAGCTGCGCCAGGATGCCCTGGCACGCGACTACGATGTGAGCAGGATTCCGGTACGCGAGGCGCTGCTGACGCTCGAAGCCGAGGGGCTGGTCGAATTCCATCCGCATCGGGGTGCCTTCACCACCGAGCTGTCCACCACCACCATCCGCGAGCTTTTCGACCTGCGCGTGCTGCTCGAATGCCGGGCCCTGGGCGAAGCGATCCCGAAGCTGACGCCCGATGAGCTGGACCGGGCCGAACGCCTGCTCGACCAGTACGACGCCGCGCTGGATTCAGGCCGCGACATCGACAACTGGAGCGACCTGAACTTCGCCTTCCATACCGCCTTGTACGGGCCAGCCCAGTTGCCGGAAACCCTGGCGATGATCGGCCAGCTCAACACCAAGTGCGACCGCTACATCCGCATGCAGCTTCTTTATACCCAGGAAATCCAGAAAGCCGAGAAGGAACACCGCGAATTGCTCGACCTGGCACGGACCAAGGACATCGACACGGCCTGTGCCCTGCTCGCCCGGCACATCCGCGATGCCTGCGACGGTATCGTCACCGTCCTGGAAAACAGCTTGAACAGCTTGAACAGCTGACGCGCAGCGCCCTGGCCTGCGCGCAGGCCAGAGCTGCATGCAAGAAACGACGCTGAGCACGGGCCTGGCGGCACGAGACCGAGGCCATGGACCGAACAGAACAATTGTATAAAATCTACGATTAATGAGGTTGAGCGGATGCCTTCACACGAACTTCATCGTTCCAGCGGTCATGCCTGCGACATCGCCGTCGTGGGAGCCGGCATCGTCGGGGTCGCCTGTGCCCTGGCGCTTTCCCGGCAAGGGCACCAGGTGCTGGTACTGGACCGGGACGAACCGGGTCATGGCGCGTCGTTCGGCAATGCTGGCCACCTGGCCACCGAACAAGTCTTCCCGATTGCCGACAGCGCCATTCTCAAGCGCTTGCCCAGCATGCTCCTGGACCCGATGGGCCCGTTGCGCCTGGACTGGCGCTACCTGCCGCGGGCGCTGCCGTGGTTCACCCGGCTGCTGCTGAACCTGCGCCAGCGCCCCTATCAGCACAGCGTCGCCGCGCTGCGCGCCTTGAACGAAGCAAGCCTGCAAGCGTGGCGGCGTCTGCTGGCGTCGATCGACCAGCAGCGGCTGCTCAAGGAGGACGGCTCCCTGCTGGTGTTCGAGCGGCCCGAGTCCCAGGCCGCGATCGACCTGCTCAGGCAAAAGATGCAAGCCCAGGGCGTCGCCGTGGACACCTGGACGGCGCAGGCCATCCAGCGCAGCGCGCCCGAGCTGTCCGAATCGATCCAGGGCGGGCTGTTCTTTCCCGCCACCGGGCATTTCATCGACCCCTACCTGGTGCTGGACAGCCTGGTACAGGCCGCCCGGCAAACCGGCGTGCGTTTCGTTCGCCAGCGTGTCGAGGGTGGGCACCTGCGCGATGGCGTCGTGCTCGATACCGACCGCGGCCCGGTCGTGGCTGGCAAGGTGTTGATCGCCTGCGGCGCCCATTCGGCCGGTCTGACCCGACAGTTGACCGGCCGGGCGGTGCCGCTCGACACCGAGCGCGGTTACCACCTGATGCTGCCCCATGAGCATGATCGGCTGCCAATGGCGGTCACCTCCCTGGAGCGGCGCTTCATCATGACCCCCATGCGCGATGGCTTGAGGTTGGCAGGCACCGTCGAGTTCGCCGGCCTGGAGCGGGCCCCGGACATGCAGCGCGCCTGGCAGCTGCATCGCCTGACCCAGGGCCTGTTCAAGCGCG
Organism: Pseudomonas fulva; assembly: GCF_015680705.1. Lineage (GTDB taxonomy): Bacteria > Pseudomonadota > Gammaproteobacteria > Pseudomonadales > Pseudomonadaceae > Aquipseudomonas > Aquipseudomonas fulva_C. Next base: position 91,736 of record NZ_JADNYP010000004.1, read on the forward strand.
CCCTGAACACCGAGGCCGCGACCACCTGGATGGGCTTCAGGCCTTCGCTGCCCGACTCGTTGCCGGTGATCGACCAGGTTTGCGAGGGCCGTGTGTTGCTGGCGTTCGGCCATCAGCATCTGGGGTTGACCCAGGCTGCGGTGACCGCCGAGATGGTGGCTTCCCTGACAGGCCCGGCGCCGGCCGGCAGGCCACCCATGCCTGCCCTGGCGCCCTACCGTCTGGATCGGTTCTAGGCTTGCACGAAAAATGCCTGTCCGATGATCAGGTTGTGTTGAAAACAGGCTCGGGAGGCTCGTTCACCTCCAGTCAACCGCGCTGGCCCGCCTGTTTTCGCCGGGGCTGATCGCCGCTCTGCGGGTTCTCCTGCCCTCCCGGGATGGCCCAACGCGTCAACGCCCGGCCAGCTCCTGGTCCACCTCGCGCAGCGACTTGCCACGGGTCTCGCGAGTCGCCGCGACGGCCACGATCGAAATCACCGCCGAGGCCACCAGGTACCAGGCGATCGGCGTCGAGCTGTTGTATGCCTTGAGCAGACTCACGGCGATCAAGGGCGCCAGGGATCCGGCCAGGATCGGTGCCACCTGGTAGCACAGCGACAGTGCGGTGTAGCGGACATGGGTCGGGAACAGCTCGGCCATCAGGGCCGAGTATGGCGCATAGGTCATCGACTCGATGGCCAGCCCCAAGGTGATGGCCGCCATGATCAGCCAGTCGTTGCCGGTGTCCATCATCGGGAAACCGACGAAGCCCCAGAATGCCGTGAGCACTGCCCCGATCAGGTAGACCGGCTTGCGCCCGATGATGTCCGACAGGTAACCCATGGCGGGGATCATGAAAAAGTGCAGCAGATGCGCGCCGAACATCAGCATCAGGATCTGCGAGGTGTCCTTGTGCACCACCAGCTTCAGGTAGGTGATGGAGAAGGTCACCACGGTGTAGTAGAGGATGTTCTCGGCAAAGCGGGCGCCGATGCCGACCAGCACCTGCCGCCAGTACTTGCTCAGGACCTCGACCACGCCCAGCTGGGTCTGGGCGACCTGCTGCTGGCGAGCCTGGGCTTCCTTGAAGATCGGTGCATCATCGACACGGGTGCGGATCCAGTAGCCAATCAGCACCACCACCGCGGAGAACCAGAAGGCGACCCGCCATCCCCAATCCAGGAACTGCGCTTCGGACAGGCTGGAGGACAGAATCAGCAGGATCACCGTGGCGACCAGGTTGCCCGCCGGTACGCCCGCCTGAGGCCAACTGGCCCAGAAGCCTCGACGATCGTCCGGGCTGTGCTCGGACACCAGCAGCACCGCCCCACCCCATTCGCCACCGAAGGCGAACCCCTGGATCAGCCGCAGCACGACCAGCAATAAAGGCGCTGCATAACCGATCTTCTCGAACGTTGGCAGGCAGCCCATCAGGAACGTGGTGATACCTACCACGATCAGGCTGATCTGCAGCAGATACTTGCGCCCCAGCTTGTCGCCATAGTGCCCGAACACCAAGCCGCCCAGGGGCCGGGCCAGGAAGCCGACGGCGTACAGGGCGAAGGCGGCGATGATGCCGTCCATGGCGCTCCCGGTCTGGCGGAAGAACAGCTGGCCGAACACCAGCGCCGAGGCTGTCCCGTACAGGAAGAACTCATACCATTCCGCTACCGCGCCGGCCATAGCCGCGGCCACCACGCGCTTGATACCGGCCGGGGCCTGTGCCGTCGTACGTCCTGCTTGCGGGGCTGTCGCAGAGGTCGTGGAAGTCATCGTATCGTGCTCCGATTGCTGGATGAGGTAACCAACCAAGTGCCTGCGTGACTGTCGTGCTGCCGCTCGAGAGCCAGTCAAGACGCCTGCCTGCTTCTTATATAGTATTTCGTATACGATTTTGCATGAAGCAAGATGGAGGCCAGGTTCTCGATCTGCTGATCGATGCCTGTAGATCACGGCATTGGACACGAACGGGCACCTGGTCGAGTGACGCTTCGGTGCCAAGCTGTTACCTGAGGAAGCACCGCTGCCACATAACGGAGCACAGGTCAGAAGGCCTGCTCAGGCGCGAGGCAGGTGCTCGTACAGGCTCTGGCAGACGCCGTTGATGTGATCCTCGATCAGCTTCGCCGCCGCCTCGACATCCCTGGCGCGACAGGCCGCGACGATCTGCCGATGCTCATGATCGGCGCGATCCTTGCCTGCCGACAGACTCATCTGCATACGCAGGTAACGCTCGACCTTGTCATGGATCGACCGGATCAGCCCGACCAGGAACGGCCGCTGGGCCGGCTCGTACAGGCACGCGTGCAAGGCCCAGTTCAGCTCGGCCCAGCGACCAATGTCATCCTCACCGACGAATTCGGCACAAATGCCTTCGGCATGGCTGAAGGTCTGCTCCGTCATGTTCGGCACCGCCAGGCGAATGGCCTTGACCTCCAGCAACACTCGAACCTCGAAGAACTGCGCGAGGTCCGGCTCCGACATCTTCGTCACCAGCGCCCCGCGGTTGCGGTGGAAAGCGACCAGCCCTTCGGCCTCCAGGCGTTTCAAGGCTTCGCGAACCGGGATCTTGCTGACGTTGAAGGCCTGGGCGATATCGTCCTGGCGCACCGGCTCGCCTTCGGCGAGATGCCCCGAAATGATCGCATCGCGCAGGTGCCTTGCAATGATCTCGGAGGTAGAAGGCGCGACCCCGAGGTTGGGCGCTTGGCTAGGGAATGGCACGGCTGGATCCGATGAAAGGCAGGTGCGGATATCTTATACGATAGGTGGCACGCCTCCAAAAGGCTGGACGATGCATGACATCCGTTCATCCATGGCCTGATGAATCATCAGTTGTCCGCCCCAGCCCGCTCGAATCTAATCGCAGCGAGCGGCCAGCCAGCAGGGGTCACGGTCGCTGGCGAGCACATGATGGCCAGGTAGCGCGCCGCGAGGCTCGTCTTGCGCAAAGACGCTCAGATAGCTACGGAGATGAATCGATGATCCATGGGAAAACGTTCGAGGCCTGGAAGCTGAGCCACCCGCTCTTGGCCGACCTGGTAGCGCTCAAGCCAACCACCTGGTTCAACCCAGGCATTGCCGAGGCTTCGCAAGGCCTGGCCGACGTGGGCCTGAGCGCCGAAGACGTGAAAGCTGCCAGTGCCAGGCTGCAGCGCTTCGCCCCTTATCTGGCCGCGGTGTTTCCCGACACCAGGCGCACTAGTGGCATCATCGAATCGCCGATCGTCCGGCTGGAGAAGCTGCGCCAGCAGCTCGTCGAACCGTCCTCGCTCGACCAGGCGGGAGCCTTGTGGCTCAAGGCCGACAGCGAGCTGCCGATCTCCGGCTCGATCAAGGCCAGGGGCGGCATCCACGAAGTCCTCAAGCACGCCGAGGAACTGGCGCTCGAGGCCGGCTTGATCACGCTCGCCGACGATTATGCCCACCTGGCCAGCGACGCGGCGCGGGCTTTGTTCGGCAAGTATCGGATCGCGGTAGGCTCGACCGGCAATCTCGGTCTGTCGATCGGCATCATGAGCGCCAAGCTTGGCTTCCAGGTAAGCGTGCACATGTCCGCCGATGCCCGGCAGTGGAAGAAGGACAAGCTGCGCGCCAACGGCGTCACGGTCGTCGAGCATGCCTCGGACTACAGCGTCGCCGTCGAGCAAGGTCGCCAACAGGCAGTCGGTGACCCAAGCTGCTACTTCGTCGACGACGAGAACTCGCCGCATCTGTTCCTCGGTTACGCCGTGGCGGCCGAGCGCCTGGCTCGCCAGTTCGACCAGGCCGGCATCCAGGTCGATGCCGAGCACCCGCTGTTCGTCTATCTCCCCTGCGGCGTGGGCGGCGGTCCGGGAGGCGTGGCGTTCGGCCTGAAGCTGGTCTTCGGCGATGCCGTGCGCTGCATCTTCGCCGAACCTACCCATTCGCCCTGCATGCTGTTGGGTGTCTATACCGGCCTGCACGATGGCACCTGCGTGCAGGATTTCGGCATCGACAACCTGACCGCGGCCGACGGCCTGGCCGTGGGCAGGCCGTCGGGGTTCGTCGGCAGAGCCATGCAGCGGTTGATCGACGGCTACTACACGGTCAGCGACGACGAATTGTATCGGCTGATGGCACTGGCCCACGACCAGGAAGGGGTCAAGCTCGAGCCCTCGGCGCTGGCCGGGATGCCTGGCATGGTCCGGGTGTTACAATCGCCCCACTATCTGGAACGCGTGGGCCTGACGCCGGCGCAGCTGCGCCAGGCCACTCATCTGGTGTGGGGTACCGGCGGCAGCATGGTTCCGGCCGACGAATTCGATGCCTACCTCGCCAGGGGGCGCAGCCTGCAAGCGGTTCCGTAGCCTGCGTACCCGAGCGCGAAGCACTTCCAAGGACTGCATGGATGGACAAGCCAAGCGCCACCGCCCCGAAGCTCAGCGGCACCCACCTGGGCAGCCTGCATGTCTTCCTGGTCGCGGCGCGTCACCTGAGCTTTGCGCGCGCGGCCGAGGAGCTGTGCCTCAGCGCCAGCGCGGTCAGTCACCGGATCAACCGTCTCGAGCAGGAGCTGTCGCTGCGGCTGTTTCGGCGTATGCCGCGCAAGGTCAGCCTCACGGAAGATGGCGAGCGCCTGTTCGAGGTCATGCAGCGGACCATGGAGGAACTCTCGGCGGCCGTACGAGCGCGCGCCCATGACCAGCTCGCCGGCCAGCTGACACTGCACGTTCGCCCTTCGATCGCCCAGTGCTGGCTGGTCCCGCGCCTGGCGCGGTTCACCGCCAGGTATCCCGATATCCAGCTGGACATCCGGGTCGGCAACGAGAACATCGACTACCGCACCAGCAAGGTCGACTTGCTGTTGTGCTATTGCGACGGCCACCACCCGGGCCTGGTCAGCCTGCACTTGATGAACGAGCGAATGGCACCGGTCTGCTCGCCTCGCTATGCCGAGGCGCTCGGGCTTTGTGGCGACGCCGGCCAACTGGGCGCCTGCACTGCCCTGCATGACATCGCCGCCTGGAACAACGCGGCCTTCGACGCGGAATGGCAGCTATGGGCGTCGTCGACCGGAGCGGACGTGCAACTGCCGAAGCGTTTCCTGACCTTCGATCGTTCCGACCTGTGCACCCTGGCGGCGTTGAATCACGTCGGGCTGGCCATCGGCCGTGAGCGACTGGTCCGCGCGCACGTGGCGCGTGGGGAGCTGGTCCTGCCGTTCGGCGGCTTCGTCGACACGCCTGGACATGGCTATCACCTGGTGCATCGGCTGCACGACCCGATGCCAAGGCGACTGCAGGCGCTGATCGACTGGCTGCTCGAATGCGCCCGCGAAACCACCACGGCCTGCTGATTGCAAGCCCGCCTGGTTTCGAATGCGATCGCAGTCAAAAAATCCGGCCAGGCGCAATCTTCTGACGAGCGCTTATTGCACGCTCACGTGGCACGCCGGCCATGAAACCACAGCGAAAGGTCGCTCACAAACAGTGCGCCTGCACCATGCGCGTGCCTTGCCGAACAGGCAACTCTGCGCTCTGAATTAATCACTTGTGGTGCCCCCTGCATCTGCCCACCATAGCCCTCGGACAACCGACATCACACGCAGGGCAGATAATAATGAAAATATTCAGCGCTTCCCGCACACCGTTGTTTGTATTTGTTCTTCTCTATATAGGCTACGTCATTTCCTATATCGACCGCGCCGCCATCACGCTTGCGCTCGCGCATATCGGCGAAGACTTCAATGTCGGCCCGGCGGAACTTGGCATCGTTCTGAGCGCCTTCTTTCTTGGTTATGCCTTGATGCAGATTCCGGGCGGCTGGCTGGCCGACCGTTATGGCAGCAAGGTGGTCATCGTGATCTCCGTCACGTTGTGGTCGCTGTTCACCGTCATGACCGGGCTGGCCTGGTCCTTGGCCTCGCTGCTGCTCATCCGGTTCCTGTTCGGGCTCGGTGAAGGCAGCTATCCCTCCTCGGCGATGAAAGGCGTGGCGGAAATCTACCCGCGCCAGGACCGTCCGAAGATGGTCGGGTTGATGATTTCGTCGAACTATGTCGGCAGCTTCATCGCCCCCCTGATCATCGCGCCGCTGATCCTTTGGCTCGGCTGGCGAGACGTGTTCCTCGCCATCGGCCTTGCCGGGATCGTGTTCGCCGTCTTCTATGCCTTGAGCGTGCAACGCCCGGCGGCAGCGCTCGAGCCACGCGCCGGCACTCTCGGTGCCAAGGAGAAGGTCAGCGTCAAGGAGCTGCTGCGCATGCCGCTGATCTGGAAGATCGTCGTCGTATGGTTCTGCCTGAGCCTGGTCAACAAGGGCCTGGATGCGTGGATGCCGATGTATCTGCTCAAGGCTCGCGGGCTGGATCTGAAGACGGTCGGCATGCTCGTGCCCCTGCCCTTCATCGCCGCGAGCATCGCCTCGGCGTTCGGTGGCTGGCTGATGACCCGCTATTTCGATGGAAGGGAAAAATTCCTGATGATGGGCAGCTGCGTCCTGACCGGCATCTTCGTCTACGGCATGTACACCAGCCAGTCGACCACCCAGGTGATCGCCTTCCAGACCGCCGCCTACTTCTTCAAATCGTTCGTCTTCGCCACGGCCTTCGCCCTGCCGACCAAGATCCTCTCGCAGCGACTGGTGGGAACGGGGATCGGGATGGTGAATTTCGGTGGACAACTGGCCGGATTCGTCTCGCCGATGGTGATCGGCTTCCTGGTCGCCTATTTCGGTACCTATGACTCGGCGTTCCTGTTCCTGCTGGGGGCCATCGCCGCTTCGATCCTGGTGAGCCTGACCATCAGCGCACGCAAGATCCGCGACGTGCAGTTGGCCAATGCGCATGAGGCCTGAGCCGGCAGGTCAATTCGGTCAGGCCCAGGCGGTTCGGCTAAGATCGACCGCTTCCCAGGCAGAGAACCACTCGTTCATGAGCGCTCGAATCCTTAGCGAAACAGCCGTTCGCTACTTTCTTCAGGTGGTCAACAGCGGCTCGATCAGTGAAGCGGCGGCCCGCCTGCATGTGGTGCCTTCGGCCGTCAGCCGGCAGATCAGCCGGCTCGAGCATGAGCTCGGTGCCCCGCTGATCGAGCGTCAGTCGCGCGGCGTGGCCTTGACCGCCGCCGGCGAACTGCTCGCCAGCTATGCACGGCGCACGCTGCTCGACGCCGAGGGGGTGACCCACGAAATCGCTGCCCTGGGGCATGCTACCGATACCCTGGTCAAGGTCGCCTGTACCCAAGGTTTCGCTCCGTACTGCCTGCCCGATGCCATTGCCGGTTTCCGCGCGGCCGGCAAGCCTGGCAGTTTCCAGGTCCAGGTCGCCGCGGCCCAGGAGGTGACCCGGCTGGTGCGCGAAGCCCAGGTCGACATCGGTTTTTCGTTCAGCCTGGGCGCGGCGCGCGACATCAACGTGGCCTACAGCCAGCCGGCGCCGCTGCTGGCGCTGGTGGCGCCGCAGCATCCACTGTCGGCCAGGCCCTGCGTATCGCTCTCGGAAATCGTCCGCCATCCGCTGGCCCTGCCAGGCCCGCAGACCACGCTACGCCAGCTGCTGGACATCTATTGCAGCCGCGAGGGCCTGGCCTACAAGAGCATCCTCGAGACCGATCACCTCGAAGCACTGGTGCAGTTCGCATGTGCCGGGACCGCGGTGACCTTCACCGGCGAACTGGTCGTCAGGCCTCGCCTGCGCGCCGGTCAGTTGGTCGCGCTGAATGTACCGGAACTTGCCGACAGCGACAGGTCCATCGAAATCCAGACGCTGGCCGGGCGCCAACTGTCATCGACGCTGCTGAACTTCATCGAACACATGAAACTGGCCTTGCCGGGATAACGCACTTACAACGGATCCGGCAAGTCATTCAGTTAATGGCAAACCTCACCTCTAAATAAGTTAGTTGTTCGAGCAGGCCTGGGCTTCTACCCTTTTTTCAAATACTCAGCGGGGTTCGAACATGCACAAGAGAAATGAACTGGCGAGCCAGGGCGCGGTAGCACTCAAGGCCTTGATCGACCGTCGGGAAGTGTCGCCGGTAGAAGTCGTGGAAGCCTGCATCGCCCAGATCGAAACCTATGATCCGAAGATCAATGCGTTCTGCGCGACCTCGTTCGAGCGCGCCCGCGAAGAAGCCATCGCGGCCGAAAAAGCCCTCATGCGCGGCGAGCCTCGCGGGCTGCTCAGCGGGCTGCCGATCGGCATCAAGGACCTGGAAGAAACCGAGGGCGTGCTGACCACCTATGGTTCGCCGCTGTACCGTGGCAACGTGCCGACCCAGGACAACGAACTGGTCAGGCGCCTGCGTCAGGCTGGCGCGATCATCGTCGGCAAGACCAACGTTCCAGAAATGGGGGCTGGCGCCAATACCCGCAACCCGGTCTGGGGTGCTACAGGCAACCCGTTCGACCCGCGTCTCAACGCTGGCGGTTCCTCCGGTGGCGCAGCCGCCGCGCTGGCCGCCGACATGGTGCCGCTGTGCAGCGGCTCCGATACTGGCGGTTCCCTGCGCATTCCGGCGGCCAAGTGCGGCGTGGTCGGTCTGCGCACCTCGCCGGGCCTGGTGCCCAGCGAGCGCAAGTTGCTGGGCTGGACACCGATCTCGGTGGTCGGCCCGATGGGCCGCACTGTCGCCGATACCTGGCTGCAGCTGGCCGCCACCGCTGGCGTGGCGCCGAACGATCCGCTGAGCTACCCGTTCAGCATGTCGAGCGCCATCGCTGCCGAGACGCCGACGGACTTGTCGCGCCTGCGCATCGGCTACACCGAGGACTTCGGTGTCTGCGAGGTGGACGACCAGATCCGCGCGGTGTTTCGGCAGAAGATCGCCCAGCTCAAGGGCCTGTTCGCGGTATGCGAGCACATCGAGGTGGACATGCGGCATGCCCACCGCTGCTTCGATATCGTGCGCGCCGAGGCCTTCGTGGGCAGCCTGCAGGCAGCCTACGAGAAAGACCCCGATGCGCTCGGCCCCAACCCCAGGGCCAACTACGAGATGGGCGCGCGCATGTCGCTCAAGGACTGCGTCTGGGCCAGCGCAGAGCAGACCCGCATCTTCCGGCGCTTCCAGAAGCTGTTCGAGCGCTACGACCTGATCCTCTCGCCCACCACGCCCGTTTCGGCCTTCCCCTGGGAGCAGCCCTACCTGGCCAGCGTCAACGGTATCGCCCTGGAGAACTATTACCGCTGGCTGGCCCTTACCTATGTGGTGACGCTGGCGACCAACCCGGCGCTGTCGATGCCCATGGGCGTCGATCATCGCGCAATGCCGTTCGGCATGCAGGTGATCGGCCGGTTCCGCGGGGATCTGGAACTGCTGCTTGCCGCCCAGGCGCTGGAGCAGCACTGCCAGCAGAGTGCTGAATTGCGTCGCCCGCTCCCGGATTTCGACGCCTTGCTGGCCAGCGATGTAGACCTGAGCACGCCAGTGACCCACCCACCACTGGCAGCCAACGACCCCAACCTGGCGCAGGAGAGCCGACCGGCAGTGTGAACGCACCCCGGCGTGGAAGAGTGCACGGTCGATACGGGAGGCCTGCCGCAGCACCGCGTCAGGCCAGGCAGCTCCCGGAGCCGCTGCGCGCCCCGGCGGCGGCCGCTGCCCGCAGTTCCGTGAGCCATGCTTGCAGCACCATTGCCCGATGTGGCAGGGCCAATGCCACCACTGCTCGACGCCCTGCCCACCAGGCTCTAACATCACGCCTTTATCGTTTCACCATATTTCGAAAAGGCGCCCGATGTCCGTTCACGAAGCACCACCCTCCACTGTCCCGAAAAGTACCGCCACCGGCATGGAAGCCTCCATGGCCGTGGGCAGCTTCGCCATTGGTACTGGTGAATTCGCCATCATGGGGCTGATGCCCGATATCGCCCACAACCTGCAACTGAGCGAGCCCCAGGTTGGGCATGCGATCAGCGCCTATGCCCTGGGCGTCATGGTCGGCGCCCCGAGCCTGGCCATCCTGGGTGCCAAGCTGCTGCGCAAGCACATGCTGCTCTTGCTGATGGCGCTCTATGCCATCGGCAACCTGGCCACCGCCTTCGCACCGTCGTTCTCCGGCCTGGTCGTCTTCCGCTTCATCAGCGGCCTGCCCCATGGCGCCTACTTCGGCATCGCTGCCGTGGTGGCCTCGAGCATGGTGCCGAACAACTAGCGGGCCGGCGCGGTAGCGCGGGTGATGATGGGCCTTACCTTGGCCATGCTGCTGGGCAACCCCATCGCCACCTTCCTCGGCCAGTTCTTCGGCTGGCGTTCGGCTTTCGTCCTGGTCGGTCTGATCGCCCTTTGCACCATCGGCCTGGTCTGGCGTTTCGTGCCACAGCCGCAGGACGAGCCGCGCAGCAACCCGCGCAAGGAGCTACAGGCGTTCAAGCTGCCGCAAGTGTGGATGGCGCTGGCGATCGCCTCGGTCGGCTTCGCCGGGATGTTCTGCGTGTTCAGCTACCTGGCACCGACCATGCTCAAGGTGACCCAGGTCTCGCCGCAGTGGATTCCGTTCGGCCTGGCAGCCTTCGGGCTCGGCGGCATCATCGGCAACATCGCCGGCGGCAAGCTGTTCGACCGGCTGCAGTTCCGCGCCGTGGGGCTGGTACTGGTGTGGTCGATGGCCGTGCTGGTGTTCTTCTCCTTCGCCGCGCATGCATTGTGGAGCCTGCTGCTGGGCATCGGCCTGGTCGGCACCATGATCGCCCTGGCCGCACCCTTGCAGATCCGCCTGATGGACATCGCCCACGAAGCGCCGAGCCTGGCCGCGGCGTCCAACCATGCGGCGTTCAACCTGGCCAACGCGCTCGGTCCGTGGTTCGGCGGCATGGCCATCAGCGCCGGGCTGGGCTGGACCAGCACTGGCTACATCGGGGCGGCCACTGCGTTCGTCGGCTTGGGAATCTACTTGCTGGCGCGGCGCATGAAAGGCGGCCATTGACCCAGGCCTCGCCCTGTCTCGCTGAAGCTCGGCACTGGCCAGCTGGGCCAGGTTGCGGCTGCCGCAGACCAAGGCAGACACCTTGTCCCACAGCACTGCATTGAGCTGGACGGGGTAGGCGCAGCGGCCGAGGCGCCACGGCAGCACCCATGGGTCAACTCCTCGCGGCCAGGGCGGTGGCGACCTTCGACGCGCAGGGCCGGCCCAGCAGCCTGGATATGGCCTGGCCTGCCTGGGCCAGCCGCTGCAGGTCGATGCCTGGATCCAGACCCAGGCCGTTCAACAGGTACACCAGGTCTTCGGTGGCGACGTTGCCCGAGGCGCCTTTGGCATAAGGGCAACCGCCGAGACCGGCGACCGAGCTGTCGAAGACCGCGACACCTTCGAGCAGGCTGGCGTAGATGTTGGCCAAGGCCTGGCCATAGGTATCGTGGAAGTGGCCGGCGAGGCGCTCGCGCGGGACCTGCCGGCCGACGGTTTCGATCAGGTCGCGCGTCGCTCCGGGTGTACCGACGCCGATGGTGTCGCCCAGCGACACTTCGTAGCAGCCCATCGCGCTCAGCTCCCGTGTCACCGCCGCGACCTGCTCCGGCTCGATGGCGCCTTCATACGGGCAACCCAGGACACAGGAGACATAGCCGCGCACGCGCATGCCGTGAGCAGTCGCGGTCTGCAGAACCGGCTCGAAGCGGGCCAGGCTTTGCGCGATGGAGCAGTTGATGTTGCGCTGCGAGAAGCTCTCGGAAGCGGCGGCGAACACCGCCACTTCCTCGATACCGGCCTGCATCGCCGCCTCCAGCCCCTGCATGTTCGGTGTCAGCGCCGAATAGGTCACGCCCGGCCGGCGCTCGATGCCTGCAAATACCTCGTGGCTGCCGGCCATCTGCGGCACCCAGCGTGGGGAAACGAAGCTGCCGACCTCGATATGCCGCAAGCCCGCGGCGCTCAGCTGGTTCACCAGGCGGATCCTGGTCGCCGTGTCGACCAGGCCCGGTTCGTTCTGCAAGCCGTCGCGCGGCCCGACTTCGAAGATCCGCACCTGTGCGGGCATGTTCATGATACGGCCTCCACTTCCACGAGCACGGTGCCTTCGCCAGTCAGTTCGCCTTCGCGGGCATGGATGGTCGTGACGATCCCGGCCTGCAAGGCGCGGATGGTGTGCTCCATCTTCATGGCCTCCATGACCACCAGCGCCGCGCCCGCCTCCACTGCCTGGCCTTGTTCGACCAGCACGCGCACGATGCTGCCATTCATCGGCGCGGTGAGGCCGCCGTGCTGCGCCTGCGCCGTCTCGGCTTCGGCGATCGGGTCGAAGCGGCTCACCGCGTGCCATTCGACACCCCAGCGCACATGGGCCACGCGGCCCTGGCGCACGACAGGCAAACCCGCGCGGCAGCGCAGCGCATCGCGCGGCAGCCGCACCTGGCGCCGCACGCCTTCGCACACCAGTGTCAACGACAGGTCCTGCGCCAGCCCCGCCCGCCAGGCTGTCAAGCTCGCCCAGGGCGAGCCAGGATCGTCACCACGCACCTGCGCGGTATCGGTGGCCAGCAGTGCCAGGGCGGCACCTTGCCAGAACGGCTCGGGCAACTGCGTCGCGGCAGGCAGCAGCGCCTCGTGGTGGCGCTCGATGAACCCGGTGTCCAGGCACTGCGCCGCGAACGCCTCGTGCCCGAGGATACGCTGGAGAAACGCCAGGTTGGTCCTGAATCCGGCGACCACGGTCTCGGAAAGCATCGCCAGCAGTCGTTGGCGAGCCTCTTCGCGGTCCTCGCCCCAGGCGATGAGCTTGGCGACCATCGGGTCGTAGAACGGCGATACCTCGTCGCCTTCTTCGACCCCGCTGTCCACGCGACGCCCCGGCCCCGCGGCAGGTTCACGGTACAGCTGGAGGTGACCGCTGGCCGGCAAGAAGCCTGCCTCGGGATGTTCCGCGTACAGGCGCACCTCGATGGCGTGGCCATGCAGCGGCACCTGCTCCTGGGTGATGGGCAGCGGTTCGCCACGCGCGACACGGATCTGCCAGGCCACCAGGTCCAGCCCAGTGATCGCCTCGGTGACCGGGTGCTCGACCTGCAGGCGAGTGTTCATCTCCATGAAGAAGAATTCACCACGGTCGTCGAGCAGGAATTCCACCGTGCCGGCACCCACATAGCCGATCGCCTTGGCCGCGCGCACCGCCGCTTCGCCCATGGCCCGCCGCAGCGCCGGTGCCAGGCCTGGCGCGGGCGCCTCCTCGACGACCTTCTGGTGACGCCGCTGGATCGAGCAGTCGCGTTCGTGCAGGTACAGGCAGTTGCCATGCTGGTCGGCAAACACCTGGATTTCCACGTGGCGCGGCTTGAGCAGGTACTTTTCCACCAGCATGCGTGGATCACCGAAAGAGGACTGGGCCTCGCGTTGCGCCGAAGACAATGCCTCGGCTAGGTCGTCCTCGTGCTCGACCACCTTCATGCCCTTGCCCCCGCCACCCGCGGTGGCCTTGAGCAGCACCGGGTAGCCGATGCGCCCGGCCGCTTCCCTGAAGGTCTGCAGGTCCTGCGCGTCGCCATGGTAGCCTGGCACCAGCGGCACCCCGGCCTGTTCCATCAGCGCCTTGGCCGCCGACTTGCTTCCCATCGCATCGATCGCGCTGGCCGGTGGGCCGAGGAAAATCAGGCCCGCCTCGGCGAGCTTGCGGGCGAAGCTGGCGTTCTCCGACAGGAAGCCATACCCGGGGTGCACCGCTTGAGCGCCACTGGCCAGCGCGGCCTCGATGATCTTGTCCATCACCAGGTAGCTCTCGCCCGGCTTGGCGCCGCCCAGATCGACGGCCAGGTCGGCTTCGCGCACATGCCGCGCGTGGCGGTCGATCGCGCTGTGGACCGCGACCGTGGTCAGGCCCAGCGCCTTGGCGGTACGCATGATGCGGCAGGCGATTTCACCACGGTTGGCGACCAGCAGCGTGGATATCGTTGTTCTTTTCATGATTGTCTGCTCTGTCATTGTCGCATCCTGTCGGTCACAGCCACGCGGGCTTGCGTTTTTCGAGGAAGGCGTTGAGCCCTTCCTGCCCCTCTGGGCTGACACGGATCCCGGCGATCACTTCTTCGGTCCGTGCCCTGAGCCCGTCGCTCAGGACGCCACTGCCGACCTCCTGCAACAGGCGCTTGCACACCCGCATCGCCTGGGGGCTGTTCTGCACAAGCGAGGCCGTCCAGCTCGCCACGGCATCGTCCAGCTCGTGAGCCGGGCAGGTTTCGGCGAGCAGCCCGATGCGCCGCGCCTGCTGGCCATCGAAGCGCTCACCGCTCAAGGCATAGCGGCGGCTGGCCCGTTCGCCGATGGCCTGGACCACATAGGGGCTGATGACCCCCGGCACGAGGCCGATACGCACTTCGGACAAACTGAACAGGGCATCGCTGGCGCCGATGGCGATATCACAGCAGGCAGTCAACCCCACCGCGCCGCCGAACGCAGCACCGTGGACCACAGCGACGGTGGTGAATGGCAGGTGATGGAGCAGGCTCATCAACTCGCCAAGCCGGTGGGCGTCGCGCAGGTTGGCGGCATGGTCGAGCGCGACGCAGGATTGCATCCAGGCCAGATCGGCGCCGGCGCAAAAATGCTTGCCACGGCCCCGCAGGAACAGAAAGCGCACGTCGTCGCGGCTGTTCAGCAGGCCAAGGACGGCGATCAGCTCGTCGATCATCTCGGCGTTGAAGGCGTTGTTCCTGGCGGGTCTGTTCAACCAGAGCGTGGCCACGCCCTTGGAATCGATATGAAGCTCGATGGTGCTGTAAGCGCTCATGTGCATTCTCGGCAAAGGTGAATTCGGGCGCCGGTGGTTTCCTGCAAGCGCAGGTGCCAGCGCAGGGCGAGCTGACCACGGCCTACATGCGCAAGACGCCGAAGCGGGTCGGTTCGATGGCCGCGTTGAGGCTCGCCGACAACGCCAGCGCCAGCACCTCGCGTGTCTGCGCCGGGTCGATCACTCCGTCGTCCCACAGGCGCGCGCTCGAATAATAGGCATGGGCCTGCTGTTCGTACTGCTCGACGATCGGCTGCCTGAGACGTCGCTCGTCCTCCTCCGAGAAGTTCTGTCCCGAGCGCCGGGCCTGCTCCTGCTTGACCTGCACCAGCACGCCAGCGGCCTGCTGCGCGCCCATCACGCCGATCTTGGCATTGGGCCACATCCACAGCAGGCGAGGGTCGTAGGCCCGTCCGCACATGCCGTAGTTGCCCGCGCCAAAGCTGCCGCCGATGATCACGGTGAACTTCGGCACCTGGGCACAGGCCACGGCCGCCACGAGCTTGGCGCCGTGCTTGGCGATGCCGCCAGCCTCGTATTTCTGCCCGACCATGAAGCCGGTGATGTTCTGCAGGAACAACAACGGTATCCCTCGCTGGCAGGCCAGCTCGATGAAGTGCGCGCCCTTTTGCGCGGCTTCGGCGAACAGGATGCCGTTGTTGGCCAGGATCGCCACCGGGTAGCCATGGATGTGGGCGAAGCCACAGACCAGCGTGGTGCCGAACAGCGCCTTGAATTCATCGAAGTGCGAACCGTCGCCGATCCTGGCGATGACTTCGCGTACGTCGAAGGGCTGCCTGGGATCGGCCGGGATCACCCCGTACAGCTCATCGGGGCAGTAGCGCGGGGCGACCGGCGCGATCGTCTGCAACTGGCCGAGCTTGCGCCAGTTGAGGTTGGCGACACAGCGGCGAGCGATGGCCAGGGCGTGACTGTCGTTCTCGGCATAGTGGTCGGCGACCCCCGAGACCTTGCAATGCACGTCGGCACCGCCCAGCTCTTCGGCAGTGACGACCTCGCCGGTGGCCGCCTTGACCAGCGGCGGCCCGGCGAGAAAGATGGTGGCTTGCTCGCGCACCATGATGGTCTCGTCGCTCATGGCTGGCACGTAGGCGCCGCCGGCGGTACAGGATCCGAGCACCACGGCGATCTGGGGAATACCCTGGGCACTCATGTTGGCCTGGTTGAAGAAGATCCGCCCGAAATGCTCGCGGTCGGGGAACACTTCGTCCTGGCGCGGCAGGTTGGCGCCGCCGGAGTCGACCAGGTACAGACACGGCAGGCGGTTCTGCTGGGCAATGGCCTGGGCGCGCAAGTGCTTCTTCACGGTCAGGGGGTAATAGGTGCCGCCCTTCACCGTCGCGTCATTGGCGACGATCATGCATTCGACCCCCTCGACGCGTCCGATTCCGGCGATCACTCCGGCGGCCGGAACGTCTTCGTCATACACCTGGTGCGCGGCCAACTGGCCAATCTCGAGAAAAGGCGAGCCGGGATCGAGCAATTGGTCGATCCGCTCGCGCGGCAACAGCTTGCCGCGCGCGGCATGTCGCTGCTGCGCCTGCTCGCCGCCGCCTTGGGCGACCTGGGCGAGCAGCACGCGCAGGCTTTCGACTTGCGCCAGCATCGCCTCACGGTTGGCGAGATACTCAGGCGAGCGCGTGTTGATCTGTGTAGTGAGCGTGCTCATGGATCCCTCTTGTCGTTCTGTCTGCCATGGCGCGCGCAGCTGGGCCAAGCTGCGCGCCCCGGTTGCTCGAGCGCCGACCTTCAATGCGTCTCGTTGAACAGCTCACGGCCGATCAGCATGCGGCGTATCTCGCTGGTGCCGGCGCCGATCTCGTAGAGCTTGGCGTCACGCCACAGCCGCCCGACCGGAAACTCGTTGATGTAGCCGTTGCCACCAAGGATCTGGATCGCCTCGCCGCATAGCCAGGTGGCCTTTTCAGCAGCATAGAGGATCACCCCGGCGCAATCCTTGCGCACTTGCCGGACATGCCCGGCGCCCAGGGCATCGAGGTGCTTGCCAACCGCGTAGAGGTAGGCGCGACAGGCCTGCAAGGTGGTGTACATGTCGGCGATTTTGCCCTGGATCAGCTGGAACTCGCCGATGCTCTGGCCGAACTGGCGGCGGTCATGGATGTACGGGATCACCACGTCCATGGCCGCCTGCATCAGGCCCAGCGGCCCACCGCTGAGCACGGCGCGCTCGTAGTCCAGGCCGCTCATCAGCACCTTGACGCCCTCGCCGACCTTGCCGAGCACGTTTTCCTCGGGGACCTCGACGTCCTGGAAGACCAGCTCGCCGGTGTGCGAACCGCGCATGCCGAGCTTGTCCAGTTTCTGCGCCACGGAGAAGCCCGGCGCGCCCTTCTCCAGGATGAAGGCCGTCATGCCCTTGGCCCCAGCGCTCGGGTCGGTCTTGGCGTAGACCACCAGCACGTCGCAGTCCGGCCCGTTGGTGATCCACATCTTGGTGCCGTTGAGAAGGTAGCGATCGCCCTGCTTCTCGGCGCGAAGCTTCATGGAAACCACGTCGGAGCCGGCATTGGGCTCGCTCATGGCCAAGGCGCCGACGTGCTCGCCACTGACCAGCCTGGGCAAAAAGCGATCCTTCTGCGCCTCGGAGCCGTTGCGGTGGATCTGGTTGACGCACAGGTTCGAATGGGCGCCATAGGACAGGCCGATGCCGCCAGCTGCCCGCGAGATCTCCTCCATCGCGACCATGTGCGCCAGGTAACCCATGCCCGAGCCGCCATAGCGCTCGTCGACGGTCAGCCCCAGCAGCCCCATGTCGCCGAACTTGCGCCATAGGTCCATGGGGAACTGGTCGTCACGATCGGCCGCTTCGGCACGCGGGGCGATTTCCCTGGCGGCGAAGCCGGCCACCGAGGTTCTGAGCATGTCGATCTCTTCGCCCAGGAAGAAATCCAGCGTTGGCAGGTTGTTCATGTCACGTCCTCACTCTTGTGAAAGGTGCTGTTGTCCGGGCCCGCGCGGGCTCGGAAAATGGCGAGCCTGCGCCAGCTCACACCAGCCTGGCGGGTATCGTCGAGGGGCGTTCGGCGGCATCGGCGAACGCCGGCGCGTGCAGCCGGCTAGACAGTTCACGCAACCGCTCCCTGGCCTTGGAAAGATAGCGGTCCTTGACCGCGCCGTAGCCCCGTACCGCCTCCGGCAGGGCCGCCAGTTCCACGGCCAGCGCCTGGTGCTCTGGCGCGAACCCGTTTTCCAGGTCATCGAGCAGCGCCTCGTATTCGCGCAACCAGCCCAGCTCGACGGTGCGCTCATGGGTTCGGGCGAAAGGATCGAGCCAGCTGTTGCGAACCCGACGCAGCCCGGCAAGCATCCTGAAGACCCGTAGCATCCAGCCGCCGTAGGTGGATTTCCTGCCGCCGCTGAACAGTGGAGGCGCCAGGTGGAACTGCAGCTTGTAGTGGCCTTCGAACTGGCTGGCGATCTTCTCGAGGAATTCCGGACGGGTGTAGAGGCGCGCCACTTCGTACTCGTCCTTGATCGCCAGGACCTTGAAATAGCCACGCGCCACCGCCTCGCTCAAGGCGCCAGGCTGGCCGAACATCCGTCGCTCCAGCGCCTCGAAGCGCAGTACCCGCTGGCGATAACGCTCGGCATAGCGGGCATCGTGATATTCGGTGAGGAACTCGACGCGCCGCTCGATGATCTGCTGCAGCGTCTCGGACAGCTTCGACGGACCTTTGGCGCCTGGCCCACTGGCGGCCTTTTCGGTGACCCTGGCCAAGTCCACCGCGGCCCGTCGTCCCCAGGTGAACGCTGTCTTGTTGGCGGCTACCGCCGTGCCGTTGAGTTCCACTGCCTGCATCAAGGCGGCGTGGCCCACTGGTAGCCAGCCCTTCTGGCAGGCGTAGCCGAGCATGAACATGTTGGTGGCGATCGAGTCGCCCATCAGCGCCGTGGCCAGATGGCTGGCTTCGATGAATTCAGCGTTGCCAGGGCCGGTCGCTTCGCGAATCTGCTCCTGGAGCTGGTCGGCGCGCAAGTCGGGCTCGGGGTGGCGTTGCAGGTCGCCGGTCTCGGCCTGGCCGGCATAGCTGCGCACGAAGGCGCTGGTAATGCTTTGCTCGAGATTGACCAGCGCCTGGGTGACGTTCTGGCGCAGCTTGACGAGGGTCTCGCTGTTGGCGCTGACTACCAGGTCGCAGCCGAGCAGCAGCTTCGCTTCGCCTTCGGCGATGCGTGGCGCGTCGAGGTCGGCCTGCTGGCTCGCGATGCGGATGTGCGACCACACCGCCCCGCCCTTCTGGGCCATGCCGGCCATGTCGAGATTGACCACGCCCTTGCCTTCGATGAAAGCCGCCATCCCCAGCAAAGCGCCGATGGTCACCACGCCGGTGCCGCCAACCCCGGTCACCAGGATGTCGTAAGGGTGTCGCAGCGGCTGGAGCACAGGTTCGGGCAGCAGCCAGACCTCGCTGGCCTCTGCCTGCTGGGCCGTCGGCTTGCGCAGCTTGCCACCTTCGATGGTGACGAAGCTCGGGCAGAAGCCGTCCAGGCAGGAGAAATCCTTGTTGCAGGAAGACTGGTCGATCTGGCGCTTGTTGCCGAATTCGGTGACGAGATTGGTCACCGACATGCAGTTGGACTTGCTGCTGCAGTCCCCGCAGCCTTCGCACACGGCCTCGTCGATGACCACGCGGCGGGCCGGATCGGGAAACTTGCCGCGCTTGCGGCGCCGGCGCTTCTCCGCCGCGCAGGTCTGGTCGTAGATGATCGCCGAGACCCCGGCGAACTCACGCAGCTCGCGCTGGATGGCATCCATTTCCTTGCGATGGCGTACCGGCACGCCTGGGGCAAGTCCCTGGACATGCTGGTAGCGGGCCGGATCGTCGGTCACCACCAGGACCCGGCCGACACCCTCGGCGAGCAGTTGCCGGCTGATCTGCGGCACGCTCAAGGTGCCGTCCACCGGTTGCCCGCCAGTCATCGCCACGGCATCGTTGTAGAGAATCTTGTAGGTGATCGAGACCTTGGCGGCGACCGCGGCGCGAATGGCCAGGATACCGGAGTGGAAATAGGTGCCATCGCCCAGGTTGACGAACACATGCGCGGTGTCGGTGAACGGTGCCTGGCCGATCCAGGCCACGCCCTCGCCACCCATCTGGCTGAAGGTGGCCGTCTGCGGGTAGATCCATTTGGCCATGTAGTGACAGCCGATGCCCGCCAGGGCCCGACTGCCTTGCGGGACCTTGGTGGAGGTGTTGTGCGGGCAGCCCGAGCAGAAATGCGGCAGCCGCTCGACCAGGTTGGCGAATGCGCCGCGCGCGGCAGCCTGACCTTCGAGCAGCGCCAGGCTGACCTGCAACTGGGCATCGGGCAGGTGCTTGAGAATGCGCGTGGCGAGGGCCCGGGCGATCATCGCCGGGGTCAACTCCCCAATCGCTGGCAGCAGCCAGTCGGAATGCGGCAGGGTCCACTCGCCTTTGTCGGCGAACTTGCCGACGATCCGCGGCCTGGCGGTTTCGCGCCAGTTGTAGAGCTCTTCCTTGAGCTGGTATTCGATCAGGTGGCGCTTTTCCTCGACCACCACGATCTCTTCCAGCCCTTCGGCGAACTGACGTACGCCCTCGGCGTCCAGCGGCCAGACCAGCCCGACCTTGTAGACCCGCAGGCCCAGCTGCTCGGCGCGCGCCTGGTCGATGCCCAGCAGCTTCAGCGCCTGGCAGACGTCGAGATAGGATTTGCCCGAGGTGATGATGCCGATCCTGGCCTTGCTGGAGTCGACCGTCAAACGGTCGATACCGTTCTTGCGGGCGTAGGCCACGGCGGCGTACAGCTTGTGCTCGAACAGACGTTTTTCCTGGGCCAGGGGCGGGTCGGGCCAGCGGATATTCAGGCCACCGGGCGGCAAGGGAAAGTCTGGCAGGAGCGTTTGCACACGGTCGTGGCCGACATCGACGATCGCGCCGCTTTCCACCGTATCGGCCACCGCTTTCAAGGCGACCCAGCAGCCGCTGAAGCGTGACAGGGCGAAGCCATGGATCCCGAAATCGAGGTATTCCTGCACGCCCGAGGGCGCCAGGACCGGCATCATCACGGCCTTGAAGATATGCTCGGTCTGGTGTGGCAGGGAGGAGGACTTGGCCCCGTGGTCGTCCCCGGCGATGACCAATACGCCGCCATGCGGCGAAGTGCCCGCAGCGTTGGCATGCCTGAAGACATCGCCGCAGCGGTCGACACCCGGGCCCTTGCCGTACCAGATGCCGAATACGCCATCGTAGCGCGCGCCGTCGAACATGTTCACCTGCTGCGTGCCCCACAGGGAGGTCGCGGCAAGGTCCTCGTTCAGCCCCGGCTGGAACTTGACGTGGTGCTTGCCCAGGTGCTCCCTCGCTTTCCAGAGGGCTTGGTCGTAGGTCCCCAGCGGTGAGCCGCGGTATCCGGAAATGAAGCCTGCCGTGTCGAGCCCCGCGGCCTGGTCGCGCTGGCGCTGCATCAGCGGCAGGCGCACCAGTGCCTGGACACCCGTCATCAGCACCTGGCCCGAGGTCTGGACGTACTTGTCCTGCAACGACGGAAGCGACGTGGTCATGGCTAATCCTCGCGTCTTGTTCTTATGTTCGAGGGCCGAAGCGATCGGCCGGCGATGTGCCAAGAGAGTATTCAGAGACAGCTGGTATCGTATATTTATAAAAACAGAGACCAGGTATAAGAAAAACAGATGCCAAATCCACGTGATCTGTCCCTGCGCCAGTTGCGCTACTTCGCCGCGGCTGCCGAGACCGGCCAGTTTTCCCAGGCCGCGCTGAACAACCATGTTTCCCAATCGGCCATCACCAATGCCATCGGCCAGCTCGAGTCGACGCTTGGCGTGAGCCTGTTCGAGCGGGTGCCCCACGGCGTGCGCTTGACGCTTGAAGGCCATCGTTTCCTGGAGCGTACGCAAGCCATCCTGCACGCGGTCCAGGATGCGGTGAGCGAGCCATTGGCAACCACCCGGGCGCTCGAAGGCACGGTGAAGATCGGGGCGAGCTACACGGTGCTGGGTTACTACCTGCCGACCCTGCTGGCGAGGTTTCGCCGCACCCATCCGGCCATCGTCTTCGACCTGCATGACCTGGATCGCGAGGCGATCGAGACGGGCGTTCTGGCTGGCCAGCTGGACCTGGGGATCATCATCAGCTCGAACTCGGCCAGCGACCTGGCGCTGGAGAAGGCCGTGCTGATGCGCTCACGCCGCCAGGCCTGGCTGTCGGCCGACCATCCGCTGATGGGCAAGGCGTCGATCAGCCTGCAGGATCTGTGTGCCTATCCGTACCTGCTGTTGACCATCGACGAAGGCGAAAGCTCGACGCTGCGCTACTGGCAGGAGTCCGGCCTGTGCCCGCCGATCGCCTTTCGCACCGGCTCGATGGAAGCGCTGCGCGGCCTGGTGGCCAACGGCTTCGGCGTCACCATCCTCTCGGAGATGGTGTTTCGTGCCTGGTCGCTGGAAGGTCGGCGCCTGGAAACCCGTCCGGTGGTCGATCCGATTCCGGACCTGGAGCTTGGGCTGGTCTGGAACAAGACCACGCTGACAGCGGCCCCAGCCAGGGCGCTGCAGCAGTTCCTGCTGTATGCCAGCCACGCATGCTAGCCGTGGCGCCGCTCGGCCCTGGCCCGGGCAAGGCGATGCAGCGGGTATCCTCGATGCCCTGGCGCCCCATGCAGCTTCAATCGGGCGCTACGCTGTAGCCGTTGCGCCCTTTGCGCTTGACCTCGTACATGGCCTTGTCCGCGCGGGCCAGGACATCGGCGCCGGCCATGGCGGCATGGCCGGCGTGACTGACATGCACGCCGACGCTGGCGCCGATGTTCACGCAACGCCCCTCCAGCTCGAAAGGCGCCGCCAGCGCTTCGCACAGCTTGCGGGCGATGTCTCTGGCCGCGGCCTGGCTCGCCACCGCCTGGGCGATGACGACGAATTCGTCCCCGGCCAGCCGGGCCACCGTATCGTCGGTGCGCATGACGGCAAGCATGCGCCCGGCCGCGGCTTGCAGCAGCAGGTCGCCGAGCTCGTGGCCATGCGCGTCGTTGACCTGCTTGAAGCCATCCAGGTCGATGAAGTACAGCGCGAACGCCTGTCGCTGGCGCAGCAGGCGTTCGAGTTCACGGTGCAAGGCCGCACGATTGGGCAGGCCGGTCAGCGGGTCCAGGGTAGCCTGGTCCAGCAGGATCTTTTCCCTCTGCTTGCGCTCGGTGACGTCCAGCGACATCACGAAGAACCCTTCCACCTTGCCGTGACGGATGTCCGGTACATAGCTGGCGTGCCAGAGGCGGGGGTCGGCCGTGCTGTAGCGCACGTTGTCGGCCTCCACGCGCTTGCCCGCCAGTGCCGCCTGGAAGTAGGGCAGCAGCTTTTCGAAGACCTGCGCCGGTAGCACATCGGCGACCTTGCGGCCCTTCAGCTCGGCAGGCGCGAGCCCGAAGATCTGCTGATAGACGGCATTGTTGAAGCGGTACTCGAGCTCGGTACCGATATGGGCGATCAGCACCGGCAGGTTGTCGGCGATCGCCTGCAAGGTCTCCTGGCTGCGTGCGAGCTCTTCGGTGCGCTGGGCCACCTGGCGTTCCAGCGTCGCCTGATAGCGCTCGAGCTGCGACTGCCGACGCTTGCGTTCGCTGATGTCGCGGGCCGATGCCAGCACCTGGACGAGCGAGCCGCGTTCGTCACGTTGCGCGGCCAGGTTGAGTTCGACCCATAGCGTGCCTCCGACTTGACGAAGACGCACCTGCACGACCTCGGCTTCGCGTGCCCCGTCGAGCAGAGTCTGCCAGGAGCGTTCGAGCGTTTCCCGGTCGGCGGGGTCGACGAGCTGCGGCAGGTGAACCAGCACTGCGGCCTCGTGCTGCAGACCGGACAGCTGGCAGAACTCGCGGTTGGCTTCGAGGATCCGCCCGTCCGGGGCCAGCAGTGCCTCGCTCAGCAGGCGCTGCTTGAACAGCTTGCGATAGCGCGCCTCCGACGATTCCAGGGCCGCGCGTTCGGCCTGGCGAGTGGCATGGGCATCGATGGCCAGGCTGCGATGCAACATCTCCCGCTCGACGATGCGCGCCAGGTCGCGCAGGCTGCCCAGCTCGGCCGGGGAAAGCGTCCGAGGTCTGACGTCGAGCACGCACAGGGTACCGACGGACAGGTCGCCGACGAAACGCAGCGGCACCCCCGCATAGAAACGCACGTGCGGCTCGTTGACTACCAGCGGATTGCCGGCGAAACGCGGATCGGCCTTGGCATCGGGAATCACCAGGACATCCTCTGCATGCAGTGCATGTGCGCAGAACGCCACGTCCCGCGAGGTCTGGGTGATCTGCAGGCCGTGCCGCGACTTGAACCACTGGCGGTTCATGTCAACCAGCGAGACCAGGGCGATTGGCACTTGCAGCAGTGCGCTGGCCAGCCGGGTAACCCGGTCGAAGGCTTCTTCGGGGGGCGTATCGAGGATGTTGAGACTCTCCAGGAAACAGAGTCGCGCGGCTTCGTTGAGTGGTGAGGGTGCGGTCTGCATGACTACTCGCTCTGGAGGACCTTGATCTGCGACTGAGGAAGCACGTGCCGTGTTCCCCGACGCCACGACCCAGACTCCCTGCCCGGGCCCGGTACACGGCTTCGCGCTGCAATTCTCATGGTTTGCGAGCGGGCCGTCCAGGCCGCCGCGAGGCGCCGCGACCAGCTGTCGCGACCTTTGCCTGCGCTGGCCAGGCGCTCAGACGGCGTCTCGCACCTGTTGTTCGAACCAGCGCAGCACGGCCGCACAGCCAGGATGGGCCGCCCCGCTGTCGCGCAGCCACAAAGCGTAACGCGCCCCGGTAGGTTGCGCCGTACCGAAGGGGACTACCAGATCGCCTCGGACGAGCGCATCGTGCGCCAGGATCCGGTCCGTCACGGCGATGCCCAGGCCCCTGGTCGCAGCATCCAGGGCGAGGTCGTCGAGATTGAACAGAATATGGTTGATATCTCCAGGCGCGGTCTCGCCCTGAGCCTGGAGCCACTGCATCCATTCGGTGCGGCCCGGTGAACCATGCACCAGAGCGTGCCCACGCATCTCGGCCACCGAGCTGGGCAGCGGGCCGCCATAGTTCAGGGTCGGGGCACAGACCGGAAGCAGGTATTCATCGAACAAGGCGGTCAGCGGCCACGCCTGGCGCTCGTCGCCCTTGGGCAGGTAGAGCACATAGGCATCGCAGTCGCCACCATCATCCACCACCTCGCCGCCAACGCTCTCGATCGACAGGCACAGGCCTGGATTGGCACTGTAGAAGGTGCCCAGCCTAGGTAACAGCCAGCGGATGGCGAGCGAGACGAAGATCCGGATGCGAAACGGGCGCTCCAGGGGAACCGGGGCCAGGCGGGCATCGAGCGCGCTCATCTGTTCGAGCACGCTGCTCGCCACGGCCCTGACCTCATGGCCCGCCGCCGTCAGCAGCGTCTTGCGGCTGGTGCGCTCGAACAGCGCCTGGCCATAGTGCTCTTCCAGTTGCTGGATCTGCCGGCTGATCGCGCTCTGGGTCAGGTGCAAGGCCCGGGCCGCTTCGGTGAAGCTGCCGGTCCTGGCCACCTGCACCAGCGCTTGCAAGGCTTGGAACGGGGGAAGCCTCAACAGTTTGTCCATGCGAATCCGGAATGGCTGGATGAAAAATGAGCGTTCGAAATTCCGTGCCGATGACCGTAACTTGAACCGCGACAGACCAGCACAGGGCTACCAATACCCCTGGCCGACAGAGAGTTCAAGGAGGGTCGCTTGATCAACCGATGTGGCTGGATCGAAATGACCGGACAAGCGCCCCGCTACCCTCGGATGAGTGGCGCGCATGGGGCCGACTGGGTGGTGATAGGTGCGGGCATCACTGGCCTGGCCGCCGCGCATGCCATCCACGAGCGGTTCCCCGGACACAAGGTCGTGGTTCTGGAGCGCCAGCGCGCCGCGCAAGGCGCATCCGCCAGGAACTCCGGCTTCGTGGTGGCCCATGAATTCCCCACGCTTGGCCAACGGCTGGGCCAACCAGGCTACGCGGCCTATGCCCAGGCCGCCAGCATCAGCATCGCCGCAGCCCATGAGCTAAGACACCGGGTAGAACGCCATCGGATCGCCTGCGAGCTGGACTGGAGCGGCTATTACCTGGCGGCCCGTCGCCCCGAACGCCTGGGCGACACCCAGCTGCTGGCGCAGACGCTCGAATCGGTCGGCGCCAAGGCTCGGGTCCTCGACCGGCAGGCTGCAGCGAACCGCCTGGGCACCGACTATTACCAGGCGGCCCTGCACTGCGCGGGCGGCAATGGGCTGCTGCAGCCAGCCCGCTATGTACGCGGCCTGGCTGACGCGCTGGCGGCCTCGGTAGCGGTCTACGAACACACGCCGGTGGTCCAGCTGCGTCGCGAAGGACGAAGCTGGGTCGTGTACACGGCCAACGGCGAGGTCCGCTCGCCCCAGGTGCTGGTGTGCCTGGGCGCGTTCCTGCGACGGGTTGGCATCGACGACAGCGGCGCGTTCGCGCTCGAGCTGAGCGCGAGCCTCACCCGGCCGCTGACCCAAGCCCGCTGGCGCCACCTCGCTGCGCTCCAGCCCTGGGGCGTGCTCGCGCCCTTGCCTGGGGGCGCGACGCTGCGCCTGCTGCCGGGGCGCCGGCTGTTGATCCGCAATACGCTCGAGTATCGACTGCAGGATATTGGCGCGCGTGCGCTGGCCGTGAGACGGCGTCGCCATGTCCAGGGCCTGCTCAAGCGGTTTGCGATGCTTGGCGAAGACGACATCGAGTACAGCTGGACCGGGCACCTGAGCGCCACCCGCTCTGGCGAGCCCTTCTTCGCGCGCCTGGATCAAGGCCTGCATGCCGTTTCCGGGTGCAATGGCGCAGGCGTTGCACGCGCGACCTTGTGGGGCCGCCTGCTGGTCGAGCTGGCCAGCTCGCAAGACTCGCCGCTGCTGGCCCAGGTCATGCGCCAGGCGGTACCCGGTGCCTTGCCGCCCAGGCCGTTCTTCGACCTCGGCGCGGCGTTGCGCCTGCGTTGGGAGACGTTGCGCGCAGCTACCGAAAACTGAACGACCAGCCCATCCACTTCCCTATCGGTGAGAACACAATGAGAAGAACAATCTGCGCCGCTGGCCTGTCACTGGCAGCGATGATCGGGGCCGCCCAAGCCGACCAGAGCGTGACCATCGCCAACTGGAACCACTACATCGCTTCCGACACCCTGGCCAACTTCACCAGACAGACCGGCATCCAGACCACCTATGACCTGATCGACAGCAACGAGACCACCGAGGCGAAGCTCATGACCGGCGCGAGCGGCTATGACCTGGCCAGCCCGTCCAACCACTTCCTGCCGCGCCTGATCCGGGCCAACGCCATCCAGCCGCTGGACAAGTCCAAGCTGCCCAACTGGCAGAATCTCGACCCCAAGCTGATGAAGATGCTCGAGACCAGCGACCCCGGCAACCAGTACGCGGTGCCTTATCTGTGGATGACCGTCGGCGTGGGTTTCAACAAGCAGAAGATCGAGGCACTGTTCGGTAGCGACGAAGTCACCCGCAGCTGGGCGACCCTGTTCAAGCCAGAAAACCTGGAAAAGCTCCAGCAATGCGGCATCAGCATGATCGACAATGCCACCCAGATGGTTCCGATCATGCTCAACGCCCTCGGGCTGGACCCGCACAGCGAGCGCCCGGAAGACTTCAAGCAGGCCGAGCAAGCCCTGCTCGCCGTGCGTCCCTACGTGCGCTACTTCGACCAGTCCAAGTACGTCATCGACCTGGCCAACGGCGATATCTGCCTGGCCATAGGGTTCAGTGGCGATGTCCTGCAGGCGATGACCTCCGCGAGCGAGGCCGGCAACGGCATCCAGATCCAGTACAGCATTCCCGTCGAAGGCACGACCTTGGCCGTCGACACGGTGGTCATTCCCAAGAACGCGCCGCACCTGGACAACGCCTACCGCTATCTGAACTAC
Source organism: Pseudomonas fulva (assembly GCF_015680705.1). Lineage (GTDB taxonomy): Bacteria > Pseudomonadota > Gammaproteobacteria > Pseudomonadales > Pseudomonadaceae > Aquipseudomonas > Aquipseudomonas fulva_C. The sequence goes on from NZ_JADNYP010000004.1 coordinate 119,355, forward strand.
CTGCTCGAGCCCCAGGTGATGGCCAACATCAGCAACGCGGTGAACTACCCCAACGGCAACCTGGCCGCACGGCAGTACCTCGCGCCGGAAGTTCGCGACAACCCGGCGGTCTATCCACCGCAGCAGGTGCTCGACAGCCTGTTCACCATCAAGACGCTTTCCCCCTCGGCCATGCGCGCCAGCACGCGGCTGTGGACCCGAATGAAGAGCGGCGTATGAGCAATCGACACGCCAGTACGACAAATGCCGTGGTGGTCGGTGCCGGGGTGGTCGGCCTCTCCACCGCCCTGTACCTGCAGCGCCACGGCTGGCGCGTCACGCTGCTGGACCGCAACCCGCCCGGCCTGGGCACCTCGTTCGGCAACGCCTGCACCTTCGCTACTTACGCGGTGGAGCCGATCGCCACGCCCGGCATCTGGCGGCAGGCGCCGGGCATGCTCTTGCGCCGCGACAGCCCGCTGTCGATCCGCCCGTCCTACTTGCCCGCGCTGGCCCCTTGGCTGATCCGCTTTCTGGGCGCATCGGCCAGCGCGCGCGTGGCCACCATCAGCCGCGACCTGAAGACCTTGCTGGCGCCGTGCATGCAAGCCTGGACGACCCTGCTCGATGACGCCCAGGCCCATGACCTGGTACGGCACGACGGTTCGCTGTACATCTTCGAGGCCCATCGCCGCCAGCAAGCCCTGGCGATGATCGACTATCACCACCGGTTCGAGGTGCCGATGCGCCTGGTCGAGGAGCCGGAGCTGCGTATCCTGGAACCGGCTCTGAACCGGCGCGCGGCGTGCGCCGTGGAGTTGCCCGAAGTCAGCCGTACGCTCGACCCCTATGCCTTGAGCCTGCGCCTGTACGACAGGTTCATCGCGGCCGGTGGCGTGTTCCGTCGCGGCGAACTCACGCGCCTGGGCGTCTCGCAGAACGATTCGGTGACGGCCATGCTCTCGGGCGGCGAGCGGTTGCAGGCTTCGCGACTGGTACTGTGTACTGGCGCCTGGTCGCGCGACCTGGCGAGGCAGCTAGGTGACGACATCCCCCAGGATACCGAGCGCGGCTATCATGTGCTGTTCGACCAGGCAGGGGCGGCGCTGCACAGGCCGGTCTGCTGGCCCGACGGCGGCTTCTACATGACACCCATGGCCCAGGGCCTGCGCGTCGCCGGTACGGTGGAACTGGCAGGCCTGCACGCGCCGCCCAGGCCAGCGCGCTACGACTACCTGGCCCAGGGCGCCCGCCGTTTCCTGCACCTGCTGCACGAGCCCTCCTCGCGCTGGATGGGCTATCGCTCCTCGATCCCCGACAGCATGCCTGTGCTGGGCCCATCCCGGCACTTTGCGCAGGTCTTCTACAACTTTGGCCATGGACATATCGGGCTGACCCTGGGTGCCATGACTGGCCTGCTCACGGCCCAGGCGATGTCGGGCCTGGCACCACAGGTGAACATCGAGCCGTTCCGCGCCTCGCGGTTCGACCGGCGCCGGCCTGCGCGCGGCCCGGCAACGTGATGCGAGCACAGCACGGCCAGGAGCTGTATGCGCGGCCGTGCCAGTACGTTGCAAGCGGCAGCGCAACGAAGACGGGCAAGCGATCAAGAGGCTCGTCCGTGGCTTGCCACTTCGGTCCATGGCGCAGGATGTAAACGCCAGGCCCATTCCTGGAGGCGCTTCGCTGCACACACACCGAAGGCAAGCTCATGGTGGGGTTGTGCCTGACCGCAAGATGTTCTGCCAGGACCGCACGACTCACGCGCAAGGCACGCGCCAGGACAAGACATGCCTGACCAGCACCAGCGACTGAGACAGACGAACCACCCGCGCAGCCACGCTCGTCAGCCATCCCAGTCTGCCGCCAGCAATCAAGCCCAACGCCGCATGTTCGAGCCCAGCGGCAGTCGCCGCCATGGGCTTGCTTGCGTGACCTTCGAGACAGCGCGGTTCAACGCATCCCGAGCGTCGCCAGGTACGATCCATACAAAGCCAGGATGATCAGTAACTAAGCGGCTGGCCCACCCCACTATCGAGGCGATAGCCGCGCTCGACTGGCTCGGTCGGCGCTTGCATGGCACAGTGCCATTTCCAGAATTGTACAAATAACACTAATGTGTACAACATTTCTGCCGATTCATAGTCATCCCTCTCCTAGCCTCCGTCCTGGTGCGCGATATGTTCTTCAACAGGCAAGACAAAACCGAATTGGCCGCCCTACGCGATAAGCTCGCTTCCATCGAGCAGATTCGCCAGGGCCTGGATAACGACATGCTGGTCATGCATCTCGCTCCTGACGGCCAGGTGGCGTACGTGAACGCTAACTTCGAACGGGAAATGCGCTATGCCATCGGCGAGGTTCGAGGCCGCTTCCTGGTCGATCTGGTACCCGAAGATGCACGCCAGGACCCGTTCCACCGCCGGATCTGGGCATCGCTGCGTGCAGGTGAAAACTTCAGCGGTACGCTGCGCATGTTGCGCAAGGATGGTAACGAAGCCTGGCTCCGGGTGCTGCTGCATCCCATTCATGCCTGTGATCGGACAGTGACTTCGTTCGTGATCTACGCCAGCGACCTGACCCGCACCATCGAGGCCTCGCGCGAACATGAAGCCTTGCTCAAGGCCTTGTCACGCTCCACCGCGGTGATCGAGTTCGATCTGCAAGGCCATGTGCTCACCGCCAACGAACGTTTCCTCGAGGCGATGGGTTTTCGGCTCGAACAGATCAAGGGCAAGCATCATCGCCAGTTCTGCACCGCCGAGGAGGCCAGCTCGCAGGCGTACCACGACTTCTGGGAGCGCCTGCGCCGCGGCGAATTCATGGCCAGCCGGTTCAAGCGCCTGGATGCCTTGGGCCGTACCGTCTGGCTGGAGGCGTCCTACAATCCGGTCTTCGATGCGCGCGACCGGCTGGTGAAGGTCGTCAAGTTCGCCACCGTCATCACGGATCAGGTCAACCAGGAGCTGGCCGTCGCCGAAGCCGCGACCATGGCCTACTCCACTTCGGTAGCGACAGACGCTACTGCCCGGCGTGGCGCGGACGTCCTGCAGCAGACCGTTGCGGTCATGCGTGACCTCGCCCGCCATATGCAGGACGCCGTCGACGGCATCGAGGCGCTGGATCAGCAGAGCCAGGTCATCGGCAACATCATCAAGACCATCAGCGGCATCGCCGAGCAGACCAACCTGCTCGCCTTGAACGCCGCCATCGAGGCGGCCCGTGCCGGCGAGCAGGGACGCGGTTTCGCGGTGGTGGCCGATGAGGTACGCCAGTTGGCCTCGCGTACCACCCAGGCGACCGTCGAAATCGCCGCGGTGGTGCAACAGAACCAGCGCCTGGCCTGCGACGCCGTGGGTATGATCGGTAACGGCCGGCGCCAGGCCGAGCAAGGACTCGACCTGGCCAACCAGGCCGGCTCGGTGATCGTGCAGATCCAGGACGGCGCTCAGAAGGTGGTGAGCGCGGTGGGACAGTTCGCCACCCGGCTCAACCCGTGAGGCTAGCGCAGCCGCGCGGCTGACCGACCGGGACCAGCGCAGGCAGCAAAGGAAGGCCGCCGCTATCCGCCGACGCTGTTCAGGGGTGGTATATGATCTCCCCTCTGGCGGCGCCTTTCAGGGAATGCTCGGTCTGCGCTCATGTGGCGCCGAGCCCTAGCGGCACACCTGCATTCGCAACAACGCTGTTCCCAGGGACTTGCCATGGGCATCCAGCGCCACCGACCGGGTCACCCCGCCGCGCAGCAGCCCAGGCAGCACGAAGTTCAGCGCGTGCAACTGCGGTAGTTCGTATCGTCGTACCGGCCCGGCATCGACATCGCGCAAGTGGGCAAACCAGGCCTCGACCTTTTCCTCCGTCACTTCACGTACCAGGATCGGGTAATCCTCGGGCCTGAACGCGATCAGCGAGATATTCGAGGTGTCGCCCTTGTCTCCGGTGCGAGTGTGGGCCAGCTGATGCAGGGCAATGCTCATGGGCAGATCTCCAGATGGACACGGGGCACGGCCAGTTCGCGGGGCAGGTACAGGCTGGCCACCGCCAACACTTCGCGGACCTGCCGGGTGGCACCGCCACCGCCAGCAGGGCCATTGGTGTACAGCGTCTCGACTTCATTGGCCAGGGCCTGGGCAAACTCGCGTGTCACGCAGCGTCCGGCGACTCGCAAACGCACTTCCCAAGGCTCGCCGGGCTGCGCGAAGCTGCTGCCGTGCAGCGAGTCGACCCCCATCAGTTCGCAGCGCAGTTCCTCCACCGCAATGCCCGTGAGGGCCAGCCGCTGCTCGACCACTTGCCCGGCGAGGCGCGCACGCGCCACGGCGTTGGGACCACCGTAGGAGATCTGCCCTTCGCCGATCCAGCCATCGCGGTAACCCACCGTGACCTTCAACTGGTCGGGACGCTGGGTGCCACTTGCACCGCTGACCAAGACCCGATCCTGCCCCTGCTGCTCGAAGCGCACCGCGGAAAAATCCGCCACCACGTCCGGCGTCAGGTAACAACGCGGGTCATGCACTTCGTAGAGCAACTGCTCGGTACAGGTCGCCACGTCGATACGGCCACCACTGCCAGAAACCTTGGTGATCAGTGCCAGTCCCTCGGCATCGATCTGCGCCAATGGGAAGCCGAGCCGCGCCAGGTCAGGCACTTCCTTCAGGCCAGGGTCGGCGAAATAGCCACCACTGACCTGCCCGGCACACTCGAGCAAGTGCCCAGTCAGGGTGCCCCGGCCACGTCGCAGCCAGTCATCCGCCGCCCAGCCGAAGGCATGCAACTGTGGGGCAAGAAACAGCGAAGGATCGGCCACCCGCCCGGTGATCACCACGTCGGCATCCAGGGCCAGTGCTTCGACGATACCCTCCACGCCCAGATAGGCGTTGGCCGACACCAGGCGCTCGCCCAGCGCGGCGATATCCAGGCCATTGTCCAGCCTCCATTCGGGATGCTGACGCAGCACCTCCAGCACATCGTCACCCTCAACGGCCGCCACCTTGAGCCCATGCAGACCCAGTTCGGCGGCGATAGCCAGCACCTGGCGCGCTGCCCCGCGCGGGTTGGCCGCGCCCATGTTGCTGATGATGCGCAGGCGCCGCCCCCCTTGACGGACATAAGGCAGCACGGCTCGCATGCGTTTGCCCAGCAGTGGGTCGAAGCCGGCCAGCGGCTCGGCCAGGCGCGCCTGCTGGGCCAAAGCGATGGTGCGTTCGGCCAGGCATTCGAAGATCAGGTAGTCCAGCTGGCCATCACGAGCGAGCTCCACGGCGGGTTCCAGGCGGTCACCGGAGTAGCCGGCGCCAGCGCCGATGCGCAAGGTATTCATGTTCAGAAAACTCCCAATGCCAGCGCGGCCAGGGTCATCAGCACCGACGCGGCGAATAGAAATGGCAAGGTGAAGCGCTGGTGGTCGGCAAGGTCCAGTTTGCATAGCCCGACAAGCAGGAAGGTCGCCGGGGTCAATGGGCTGACCGGGAAACCCGTGGTGTGCACGCCCAGCAGCGAGGCCTGCGCCACCCGCACCGGGTCGACGCCCAGCGAGCGGCCGACCTCGGCGATCACCGGCATGACCCCGAAGTAGAACGAGTCCGGGTCGAACAGCAAGCTCAGCGGCATCGACATCAGGCCCACCAGTGCGGGTATCAGCTTGCCGTGGCCCGGCGGGATCTGTTGCACGGCCACCTCGGCCATGGCCCTGAGCATGCCCGTGCCTTGCATGATGCCGGTGAACACCCCCGCGGCGAGGAGGATGCTGGCCATGGTCAGCGCCGTCTTGGCGTGGGCATCGATGCGCTGTCGCTGTTGATCGACACGCGGATAGTTCAAGCACAGCGCGGCGACCGTGCCGAGCATGAACATCACCACCGGATCCACCCAGCCAGCGATCATCACCGCCATCACCAGCACGGTCAGCAGCAGGTTCGGCCAGAACATCCCTGGCCGGCGCAGGGCCTGCTCTTCGGGCGTGAGGATGCGCTCTGGCGCGGCGATATCAGTGCCTGCCACCAACCCCAGGCGTTTCTCTTCGCGGCGCCCCAGCCACCAGGCGCAACTGAAGACGAACGCCAGCCCAACCAGCTGCACTGGAATCAGCGGCTGGAACAGCTGGGCCACCGGGACATGCAAGGCTGCCGAAGAACGCAGCACAGGCCCGGTCCACGGCAGGAAATTGACCCCGGCAGCCAGCGCCGCCACGCAGGCCAGGACTCGCCGGTCGATGCCCAGCCGCGTGTATAACGGCAGCATGGCTGGCACCGTGACCAAGAAAGTCACCGCACCTGAGCCATCCAGATGTACCAGCAGGGCCAGCAGCGCAGTGCCGCAGACGATGCGCGTCGGTCGAGTACCGACGGTGCGCAGGATGCGATCGATGATCGGATCGAGCATGCCGGCATCGGTCATCACGCCGAAGAACAGAATGGCAAAGATGAACATGCCCACCACCGGGGCGACGTTCTTGATACCGACGAGGATGAAGCCGCTGGTCTGCAGGCCAAAGCCCGCCAGCAAAGCAGCAGCCACAGGCAAGGCGATCAGCGCCACCAAGGGCGAGATACGCTTGCTCATCACCGCAACCAGCAGAGACACGATGGTAAGGACGCCGTAGAGGGCGAGCATGAAGAGACTCCGACTTGTTTTTGTTGTTGTCCCGAGTATCGGAGCGGCTAATCGCTGTGTAAATTGCAATCTAAAGCCATGCACATTCGAAAAAACAAAATGAAAAATGCATTGCAGCATATCCGTGCCTTCATCACGGTTGTCCAGCGAGGCAACTTCGCCCGCGCTGCCGAGGACTTGCATCTTTCGCCTTCGGCCCTCACCGTGCAGATCCGCCAGCTGGAAAGCTGGCTGGGTATCGCGCTGCTGGAACGCAGTCCAAGGCACGTCACACTGACCGCCGCTGGCCGCGAAGCCCTGCCAGCCATGGAAAAGCTGCTGCTGGACTTGGGCAACATCCTTAGCGCCAGCCGAGGCCTGGCGGCCATGCGCCGTGGCGTGGTGACCGTGGCCGCTCTGCCCTCGCTATGCGCCGCTGCGCTGCCGGAACGACTGGCAATGTTTCACCAGCACTACCCCGGGATCGAAGTGCGCCTGCGCGACCTTGTGGCCGAACGGATCACCGAGCGCGTGCGCGACGGGGATGTCGACTTCGGCATCGGCGTACGAGCCCGGCTCGGCCATGGGCTGACGTTCGAGCCGCTACTCCAGGATCGGCTATGCCTGTTCACGCCCGTAGGCCACCCACTCGCCAGCGGCTCCCTGCGCCTTGCGGACCTGAACGATCAACCGATGATCCTTACCGGCCGCGACAGCAGCGTGCGTACGCAAATCGAACAGACGTTCCGTGAGCATGACCTGACCTTGCGCCTGGCCATGGAGGCGAACTACATGTCCACGGTACTGGCGCTGGTACGCAACGGATTAGGAATAGCGCTGTTGCCGGAGTCGGCGGATGCGGGGGAACGACAGCTGGTGCGGCGTTACCTGGACGATCCGGGGTTGGAGCGAACCCTGGGCATCATCACCCGCAGCGAATGCAGTTTGTCTCCTGCTGCCACACGTCTGGTGGAGAGTCTGAGGGGCATGAAGCTTTGATCCGAAACTGCCAGACGAAGCAGTCTCGTTGCCGGCAAGACGCTCCAGGATGCCTTCTGTGTCAGCGCTGGCGCTCCTTCCCCGGCGTCAGCATCCGCGCCAGCGCCATGTCTTCGGCCAGCGCCTTGACCATGCTGCTCAAGTAGCAGGCCGCCAGCAGCAGTGTGTCGTCCTGCTGCAAGGTTGCTTCGAGGGTAAGCTTGTAGACGCAGCCCATCAAGCGCGACGACTGCTCCAGCACGTCGTCCAGGCCATGGTCCGGCACCACCTGGAACAGGCGATGAAATATTGCCGCCCGCGCCTTCGCCGAAGTGCCGGCACCGATGGTCTGGGTCGTGAAGGAGACTTCGCCTGTGAACGTGCACGCAGCTGATCGAGCATGAGATTGTCTGGCTTCGGGTGATCGACTGAGCTTCTGGTAGACTAGACAGCTTCCTTGCGGCGGATCTGGACGGTGTAACTGACCTTCCCATCGGCCTTTTCCTTGCTCTGATCGTTGCCATGATTCGGTGGTACAAGCGCGACTGACAGTGGTACACCGTACCCCCGTCACACCAAAACGCCTTACCCCCCGAAATGGTACAAAGACACGTAGACCAGAATGCCCCTAGAATCAGCTTCAAAGCCACACACCACGCGCCCTGAGCCATCACGCCGCTTCAGCGTTGCACCGATGATGGACTGGACCGATCGTCACTGTCGCTTCTTCCTGCGCCTGCTCTCCCGCCATGCCCTGCTCTACACCGAAATGGTCACCACCGGCGCCCTGCTCCACGGCGATGCCGCCCGGTTCCTGCGCCATGACCTCTCCGAGCATCCGCTGGCCTTGCAGCTCGGTGGCAGCAATCCGCTTGAGCTGGCCGCCTGCGCGCGGCTGGCCGAGGCGGCCGGTTACGATGAGGTCAACCTGAATGTCGGCTGCCCGAGCGATCGGGTGCAGAACAACATGATCGGTGCCTGTCTGATGGGCCATCCGGCACTGGTGGCCGATTGCGTGAAGGCGATGCGTGATGCGGTGGATATCCCGGTCACGGTCAAGCATCGCATCGGCATCAACGGCCGGGACAGCTATGCCGAGCTGTGCGACTTCGTCGGGCAGGTGCGCGATGCCGGCTGCCGGAGCTTCACCGTGCATGCGCGCATCGCCATCCTCGAGGGCCTGTCGCCCAAGGAGAACCGGGACATCCCGCCGCTGCGCCACGAAGTGGCCGCGCGGCTGAAGGCGGACTTCCCGGAGCTGGAGATCGTGCTCAACGGCGGGATCAAGACGCTGGAGGAATGCGAGGCTCATTTGCAGACCTTCGATGGCGTGATGCTCGGGCGCGAGGCCTACCACAACCCGTACCTGCTGGCACAGGTGGACCAGCGGCTGTTCGGCAGCGCGGCGCCGGTCGTAAGCCGCAGCGAGGCGCTGGCACGACTGCGGCCGTACATCGTGGCGCACATGGAGCATGACGGGGCCATGCACCATGTGACACGGCATATCCTCGGGCTGGGCCAGGGCTTCCCGGGCGCGCGGCGCTTCCGCCAGCTGCTCTCGGCCGACATCCACAAGAGCAAGGAGCCGCTGGCGGTGTTGGACCAGGCGGCCGAGCTGCTGGCGGGGCGCTGAGGGAACCCTGGCCGGGCGCCGCGCTCGAATGGGCTTGTCGAAGGCATGCCAGACAGGGCGGCACGGGCAGCTGGGGTTGCGGATCGGCCGGCAGTTTTCCAGGGCAAGCCCCTGCCAGCGCGCTCGATGCCAGCGTGCAGGGTGGTTTGCCTGAGGCACGGGCCCAGCGCTTGCCGACGCCTGCCGAACGCTGTGGCCGGCTGGCCGGGACAATTGCGCAAACCCTGCTTCACTAGGCATGTCGTTCACCCTTCTTCGAGCCTCCCCGACGGGCCTTGAGTGGTCGTCGGGGGTGGAGTAATGTCGAGTCATTGCACAGGACAGAGCACGCCCATGACTTCCAAGCTGGAACAACTCAAGCAGTTCACGACCGTGGTCGCCGATACCGGAGACCTGGATGCCATCATCCGCCTCAAGCCCCAGGACGCGACCACCAACCCGTCGCTGCTGCTCAAGGCGGCGGCGATCCATGGCTATGCCGAGCTGCTCGAGCAGGTCAAGGCCCAGAGCAAGGGTGATGTCGGCCTGGCTTGCGACCGGTTCGCGGTGGCGGTGGGCGGTGGCATTCTCAAGGAGATTCCGGGGCGCATCTCCACCGAAGTGGATGCGCGACTGTCGTTCAACGAGCAGGCCCTGCTGGCCAAGGCCCGCCAGCTGATCGAGCTGTACGATGAAGCCGGCGTCGGTCGTGAGCGCGTGCTGATCAAGCTGGCCTCGACCTGGGAAGGGATCCGCGCGGCGGAGAAGCTCGAGCGCGAGGGTATCCAGACCAACCTCACCCTGCTGTTCTCCTACGCCCAGGCGCAGGCCTGCGCCGATGCCGGCGTGTTCCTGATCTCGCCGTTCGTGGGGCGCATCTACGACTGGTACAAGAAGAGTACCGGCCAGGAATACGCTCCGGCGCAAGACCCCGGCGTGCTGTCGGTCACGCGCATCTACAACTATTACAAGGCCAACGGCTACGACACCGTGGTCATGGGCGCGAGCTTCCGCAACATCGGCCAGATCGAGCAGTTGGCCGGCTGCGATCGCCTGACCATCAGCCCCGAACTGTTGGAAAAGCTCGCCGACGACCATGGCGAACTGCCGCGCGTGCTGCAGCCGGGCAATGCCGGTGAAGCCAGGCAGCAGCTCGACGAGGCGCAGTTCCGCTGGGCGCTGAACGAGGATGCGATGGCCACCGAGAAGCTGGCCGAGGGCATCCGTCAGTTCGCCCGCGACCAGGAGAAGCTCGAAGCGGTCATGGCCGGCAAGGCGTGATCGAACCCTGAAGCGGCGAGGCCCGGGGTCGATCGGACCCCGGGCTGGCCAGCGCTCAGGTCCAGTTTGAAATGGCCGGATACACACAACGATTGCCACGCGCGGCCTGGATAAACAAGATGTGTTCCCTCGAGCCGCGCGCCCAGACCCTGGCCTTGTCGAGCGCTGGCGATCCGCTGTCCGAGAGTGTCCGCCTTAATCTGCCTTGAGTGATCGATGTCGCTGACTCCCCCCGCCCTCCCACCGGTGCTTGCCGGTCCGCTCCTGCGTCGCCTCGAACCCCAGCGCCTGGCCATCTGGCTGGTCGGCTCGTGCCAGTTGCAGCCTGAGTTCGTGCTGGCGTGCGCGGGCATCGAGGCGCTGACCCAATGCGAGGTGGTACAGGTGGGCCGGGAGGCTTTCGTGCATCTGCTGGAGGTCCGCTTCCAGACGCCGTTGCCGTATGACCAGGCCATCGCCTACGACATCCTGGTGGATGCCGGCCAGGGCCGCCAGGGGATCGCCGAATGGGCGCCGCACCTGCTGTATCCCGGGCGGCAGCGCCCGGACCTGGTGTTGCGCTCGCGCATGGACCAGGTACTGCATGGCTCCTGCCGCAAGCCGCATCACCCGGCGGCCGATGGCCTGCTCTGCGCCGATCGCCTGCTGCAGGCGTGCCGGACGCCCGCGCAGCGCCCGGCGCTGTTGCTGATGACCGGCGACCAGGTCTACGCCGACGACGTCGCCGGCCCGATGCTGCGCGCGATCCATCGCCTGATCGAGCAGCTGGGGCTGTTCGACGAGCGACTCGAGGGCGCGGTGGTCGACGACAGCCAGGCGCTGTACCAGCATCCTGCGTGCTACTACCGTCGCGCCGACCTGCTGCCGGCGCTCGAGCGCAACGAGGGGCTGCGGCGGCGTTTCTTCGGCGGTACGCGCAAGCCGATCTTCACCAGCAGCAATGCCGACAATCACCTGGTGACCTTCGCCGAGGTCATGGCCATGTACCTGCTGGTCTGGTCGCCGGTGTGCTGGCGGCTGGTGCGCATGACCCAGCCAGCGGGCCTGAGCGCCAAGCGCCAGGCTCGCTACAAGGCCGAACTGCCACTGGTCGAGGCGTTCGCCGACGGGCTCGGCGGCGTGGCGCGGGTATTGGCGCACCTGCCGAGCCTGATGATCTTCGACGACCACGACATCACCGATGACTGGAACCTCTCCGCGCAATGGGAGCAGACCGTCTACGGCCATCCGTTCTCGCGGCGGATCGTCGGCAATGCTTTGCTTGGCTATCTGTTGTGCCAAGGCTGGGGCAACGATCCGGATCGCTGTCGAGCGCTGGTGCAGCGTTGCCAGGCGCTGAGCAGCCAGGCCACCGGCTCGATGTACCTGCCTAGCGCGGCGCTGGACGGGCTGATCGGGACACTGCTGGGCTTCCAGGGCTGGCAGTTCGAGCTGGCCAGCGAACCACCGCTGCTGGTGCTCGACACCCGCACCCGGCGCTGGCGTAGCGAAAGCAGCCTGAAGAAGCCATCCGGCCTGCTCGACTGGGAAGCACTGAGCGAACTGCAGCAGGCGCTGCTGGGGCATCGCTCGGCGATCATCGTCTCGCCCGCGCCGATCTTCGGCGTCAAGCTGATCGAGACGGTGCAGCGGGTGGTGAGCTGGCTGGGCTATCCGCTGCTGGTCGACGCCGAGAACTGGATGGCCCATCGTGGCGCGGCGCAGGTGATCCTGAACATCTTCCGCCACTCGCGTACACCGGGGCACTACGTGATCCTGTCGGGCGACGTGCACTATTCGTTCGTCTACGAAGTGCTGATCCGCCATCGCCAGCGCAGCCCGCACTTGTGGCAGGTCACCAGCAGCGGCATCAAGAATCAGTTTCCCAGGCGCCTGCTGGACGTCTTCGATCGGCTCAATCGCTGGCTCTATGCGCCGCGCTCGCCGCTCAACTGGTTCACCAAGCGCCGGCGCATGGAGGTCATCCCGCGTACCCCTGACCGCAGCAAGGCCGGCGAACGCCTGTGGAACAGCGCCGGGCTCGGCTGGGTATTCTTCGATGAGGACGGCCGCCCCGAGCGGGTGTTGCAGCTCAATGCCGATGGTGCGCCTGCCACGGAATTCCCGCCGCCGACACGTGACTGAAGGTAGCGTCAGGTACGCTCGAGGGCGCTTACCAGGTCGCGGAAGGCTTCGCGATTGGAATCGTTCAGGCCCATGAGGATGCGGTGCGCTTCGAGCACCTTGGAGCGCACCACGTCCTCGCTCTGGTCCTGCGAAGGCAGGTCGCTCAGGCAATCCGGGCAAGGAATCGGTCGGTCGACGATGTTGAACACCTGGTCGAAGCCCATGGACTGCAGCAACCGGGAGATGTCCGGGTTGGTGGTGACCACGGTGGGCAACAGGCCGACTTTCTGCCGCGACAGGATCGACAGCTTGGCCAGCAGTCCAAGGGTCGTGCTGTCGATGCTTTCGGTCTCGGTCAGGTCGATGACGATGGCCGAGAAATTCAGCGCGGTGAAGATTTTCTCGATCGTCGCATCCAGCGCCGAACACAAGGTCAGACGCACTTCACCGACGAACTTCAGAACGAAGGTGCCGCTCTGCTCGGCGAACTGGATTCTACCGGTACTCATTGAAGGTTCCTGCTCAACACCAACAGGGCGATATCATCCGGCATCTCCCCGAGCGTGGACAATTTGAATCGTTGACGCAGCCCGTCCAGGCTGCCTCCCGCGTCCTTGACGATCTCCGGCAAGGACGCCTCCTTAGCTTTGAGCGTGTCGCCTGGCAAAAGGTCCAGAACGCCATCGGACATCAGGCTCAGGCTGAACCGCGGTGGCAGTTCCAGCAGGTGGTCCTGATACACCGCCTCGTCGAACAGCCCCACCGGCAGGCCGCGACCCTCGAGGTAGCGCACCTGCCCGGGGGTGTACAGCACCGGCAGCGGCAGGTGCCCACCCACGGCATAGTGCAGCAGGCCGGTGTCTTCGTCGATCACCCCGCCGACCATGGTCACGTGCTTGCCCAGCCTGCAGTTGATCAGGCCGCGGTTGATGTGGCCCAGCACCTCGGAAGGCTTGAACTCGCGCATCTTGCCGCTGCGCTTGAATTCGAACAGCAGCCGGGTGGTCATGAACTTGAGCAGCACCGTGATGAAGGCCGACGAGGCGCCGTGGCCGGAGACATCCGCCAGGTAGAAGGCGATCCGCCGCTCGTCCACCCGAAAGTAGTCGACGAAATCGCCCGACAGGTACAGCGACGGAATGATCTGGTGGTCGAACGTAAAACCGCCGGCCTGCCATGGCCGCTCGGGCAGCATGTTCATCTGCACCTGGCGACCGGCGTCCTGGTCTTCCTGCAACAGGTGCAGGCTGGCCTCGAGCTCACGATTGGCCGCCTCGAGCTTCTCGCGGTAGCGCTGGTTCTCCAGCACCAGGCGCGAGCGATCCAGCGCCCGCCGCACCGAATGCTCGAGCACCGCCAGGTCCTCCAACGGCTTGATCAGGTAATCGGCGGCGCCCAGGCGCAAGGCCTCGACCGCGTCGCTCATGACGCCAGCTCCCGAGACCACGATCACCGGCAGCTGCGGCGCCTGTTCGCTGACCCGGCGGATCAGCTCCAGGCCGCCCATTTGCGGCATGCGCAGATCGCAGATCACGAGATCAGGCTGGTGCTGTTCGAAGACTTCCAGGCCCTGCTGGCCGTTGCTGGCCTGGAGGACGTCGAAACCGCTGTCTTCCAGATAAGCGGCGAGGCTTGCTCGGACCACGTCGTCATCGTCGATGATCAGCAAGGTTGCACTGGTTTTCTGCATGTGGGCAAACGGCGCCAGAAATAGGTTGGCGTAGCGGCATCGGCCAGACCGAGCGACAGCTACTGGAATTCTCTCTAGCCACTCTCCATCTGAGTAATAGGACAAGAAAACCTGCCCGGCAAATGGTAGAGGTGCCCTGTAAGGCGCTGACGGTACTCCCATCCGCAGGGCGTTTCAAGCGCGGGCTGGCTTGCAAGGCCAGTGCTGTACAGCGCAAATTGCCGAGAGTTATAAGAACCTCATCTGGTGCAACTTCCTGGAAGGATCGAAGCATGTCATTGTCGCCGCAAGACCATACTGAAAAGCGGGATTTCATCCGCATGCGCATCGACGCCGAAGTGACCCTGGTGCATGCCGGCCAGGTGATCACCGCGATCTGCCTGGACCTGTCGGCCAGCGGCCTGCAGGTTCGGGCGCCGCGGCGCTTCCAGGTGGGGGACCCGCTCGAGGTACGCCTGGAGTCCGAACACCCGGCCCTGGCTGGGTTGCAAGCCAGTACCGAGGTGGTATGGATCGCCGACCAGGGCGACGGGCAGCAAAAGTTAGGGCTGCGGATCTTGGCAATGGATTGATACATATAGAGTAGAGAGTGGCCTGGTGGCGAGCGGCTGTCGTGCCGCGACAAGGTGCGCAGCGGCTGCAGGGTCTGGCAGGCTTGAAAGAGGAGAGTGGGTCGCTTGGCAGATCCTGACCAGACACTTGGACAGGACTCGCCATTCTCGCTAATTGACAATCATTATCATTATAAATAACTTGTCACACTTCGGTAGGAAGCAGGGTCTCCAGGGAGCTTCCTTCTTTCGAGAACCAAGGTGACTTTCCATGACGGAACAATTGTCCACAAGCAAGTGCGATTCACCATTGCTCCATGCATTCCTCGACAACCGCAGCGTCCTGCTCAAGATCGCCGCCCGGATCACTGGATGCCGCTCGCGGGCCGAAGACGTGGTGCAGGACGCCTTCTTCCGGTTGAACAATGCGCCGCGGATCACCTCTTCGTTCAAGGCTCAGCTCAGCTATCTGTTCCAGATCGTGCGCAACCTGGCCATCGACCACTACCGCAAGCAGTCGCTGGAGCAGAAGTATTCCGGTCACGAGGAAGAAGGGCTGAACGTGGTCGTGCATAACGCCACCCCCGAAGCCAGCCACATCCATTTCGCAACCCTGGAACACATCGCCGCGGCCCTCGACGACCTGCCCCAGCGCACCCGCTACGCCTTCGAGATGTATCGCCTGCATGGCGTGCCACAGAAGGATATCGCCAAGGAGCTGGGAGTCTCTCCGACCCTGGTCAATTTCATGATCCGTGACGCCCTGCTCCACTGCCGCAAGACGGCAGGCTGCCAGGAGCCTGCCTGACTGGCTTTCACCGGTTGCCTAGGTTCAGTCTGGCGAACGCACGGTGACCTGGTAGGGCTGGAAGATGCGCAGCAACTCGCCGTTGGCCCGCAGACGCTGCAACAGCTCGGCGAACGCCGCGCCGCTGATGGGGCCTCGAGGCCTGAGCAACGCCTTGTGGCGATAGGTCTGGTCGACACGCCCGGAAACCAGCAGCTGGCTCGCCGCGAATGGATGGCGTTGCTGGAAATCGCCCAGGTAAGAGCGCGTCACCAGCGCGACATCGACACGCCCGCGCTGGACCATGAACAAATTGCTGTCATGGGAATAGCTCAACCGGGCGTCGAAGGCCGTGCGCAAGAAGCGTGGGTCGGCATTGAAGCCGGCAAAGCCGTAGTGGTAGCCATTGAACAGTGCCAGGCGCTTGCCACGCAGGTCATCGAAATAACGCTGGTCACGCCCCGGCGCCCGCCGCGCGACGAACACCTCGGCATCGTCCAGGCCCATGTCCACGGCAACGTGCGGGATATCGCGCCAGCCCCAGTCGGGATTCTCGAAGATGGCCAGGTCGGTGCGGCCCTGCTGCAGGTCGGCATAGCGCCGGGGAATCGAGGTCGGTACCAGGATGAAGTGGTAGGTGTCCTGCGCCTGGTTCAGCGACTTGACCAGTTCGATCAACAGGCCACTGTCGCTTCCCTGCTCGGGCCGCGAGGTGTAGGGCGGGAAGTGCGCCGCGCCGATGCGTACTTCGATGGCCGGTGCGGCACTGGCCATGGCCGGCAGGCAGAGGGCGGCCATGAGCATCAGCCGGTGCAGGAGTGTGGAAAGGCAAGCCTGGCGCAAAACGATGGACTCATGGCGGGGTCGAACCTGGAACCGCTTAAGCTAGGCTTTTTCCAGGCAGGGCACAACCACTGTCGCGGCAAATGAAGGCAATTTGCCATAACATGGCGCAATGGCCGTCATTGACTACGCTTGAGCTAGTCTTGCAAGGGAGCGTCATGATGGGCCACTGGCTGGTGATCGACCTGGAAGCCACCACCGACGACGGCGGCTGGCCACTCGCGGAAATGGAAATCATTGAAATCGGGGCCAGCATGGTGACCCGCGACGGCCGCGAGGTCGACCATTTCCAGCGTTTCGTGCGACCGCGGCGGCGGCCTCAGCTGACCCACTTCTGTCGCGAACTGACGCATATCGGCCAGGCCAGCATCGACACGGCCGAGTCCTTCGCGCAGGTCTGGAGCCAGTTCGAGCGCTGGCTTTACCATCATCATCCACGGCTGGAGGCCTGGGTCAGCTGGGGCGACTACGATCGCAAGCAGCTATGGCAGGAATGGCAACAGTACGAGATCCACAGCCTGCTCAGGCACCTGCCGCACATCAACCTCAAGCAACGCTTCGCCAAGGCCCGCCAACTGCAGCGCCCGACCGGCCTGAACGGTGCGCTGCAGCTGGCCGGGCTGCACTTCTCCGGCCAGCAGCACCGGGCCCTGGAAGACGCCCGCAACACAGCCCGGCTACTGCCCCTGAGCTTGCCTGCGGTGGGGGTCTGAACGCCGCTTATGGCTTGTGCCTGACAGCTTGGGCATACTGGCGAGCCCTTTTCCCCAACCCGCTCAGGAGACGCCTCATGTTCAAGGTCAACGAGTACTTCGATGGCACCGTCAAGTCGATCGCCTTCACCGGTGCAGAAGGTCCCGCCACGCTTGGCGTCATGGCGCCAGGCGAATACGAGTTCGGCACCGCCAAGCGCGAGATCATGCATGTCGTTTCCGGCGCCCTGACCGTCAAGCTGCCAGGCAGCCAGGATTGGCAAACCTTCGCAGCCGGCAGCCAGTTCAACGTGCCGGCCGACAGCAAGTTCCAGCTGAAGGTGGCAGTCGATACGGCCTACCTGTGCGAATATCGCGACTGAGGTTTTGGTCGTAGGAGCAAATGTATCTCGAGCCTGCTCGACACGCTGTCGTCTGTCGGATCCTGAGGCCGCCGCGCGCCCTCCCGCGGCGCAGCGGCCTCAGGAGCTGGCAGGCTTGAAAGACACTTGCTTGCCGGTAACCTGGAGCAGCCGCGATGGCCGTATGCAACGGTCCCCGCCGCTCACTCCACCCCCATGAACTCCCCCACCCACCGCGCCGCCAGCTGCAGATGCCCTTCATGGGTCGCCCCCGACGCCTTCAATGGCTTGAGGTCATGGTCCGCCGCCGCTAGCCAGCGTACCTCGATGGCCGGCGATAGCAGGTAATCCGCCACCTGCTCGCGATTACCCAGCGCGTCACGCTCGCCCTGGATGATCAGCGTTGGCGTGCGCAACCCGGCCAAGTGCTCGACCCGTGGCTTTTCCGGCTTGCCCACGGCATGGAAGGGATAACCCAGGCAGACCAGCGCATCGGCTCCCAGCTCGTCGGCCAGCAGGCTGGCCATGCGCCCGCCCATCGACTTGCCGCCGATGGCCAGCGAGCCCGTGGCCAATGGCCGCACTTGCCGATACACCTCGCGCCAGCATTCGAGCAGCACCTGGCGTGGATTCGGCGGTCGTCGGCCACCGTCCAGACGCCGCTGGGCCATGTAGGGGAACTCGAAGCGCACCACGCCCACACCCTGTCCGGCCAGCCGTTGCGCCATGTTCTGCATGAACGCGCTGTCCATCGGCGCCCCGGCGCCGTGAGCGAGAATCAGGCAGCCAGGGCGGCCGCCTGCCGCCTGCATTCGTGGGGGATCGCAGCGCAGGCCGGGGATTTTTCCTATCCGCGCCCATTGATCCCCGTCAATACCAGCCACTTGCCCATTACTCATGCTTGCCTCGCTTTCTAGCCTGCCTATAACCGTGGATGGGAACCCATCATGAACACAACCACAAGTACCGCCTACGACTACAAGGTGGTCCGCCAATTCGCCATCATGACGGTGGTCTGGGGCATCGTCGGCATGGGGCTCGGCGTGTTCATCGCGGCGCAGCTGGTCTGGCCTGCGCTGAACTTCGATCTGCCCTGGACCAGCTTCGGTCGGCTGCGCCCACTGCACACCAATGCGGTGATCTTCGCCTTCGGCGGCTGCGCGCTGTTCGCCACTTCCTATTACTCGGTACAGCGCACCTGCCAGACCACGCTGTTCGCCCCCGGCCTGGCCGCATTCACCTTCTGGGGTTGGCAGGCGGTGATCGTGCTGGCCGCGATCAGCCTGCCGCTGGGCTATACCACGTCGAAGGAATACGCCGAGCTGGAATGGCCAATCGACATTCTCATCACCATCGTCTGGGTCGCCTATGCCGTGGTGTTCTTCGGCACCCTGGCCAAGCGCACCACCCGCCATATCTACGTCGGCAACTGGTTCTTCGGTGCCTTCATCCTGACCGTGGCCATGCTGCACGTGGTCAACAACCTGGAGCTGCCGGTCAGCCTGACCAAGTCCTACTCGATCTATGCCGGGGCTACCGATGCGATGGTGCAGTGGTGGTACGGGCACAATGCGGTGGGCTTCTTCCTGACCGCGGGCTTCCTCGGCATGATGTACTACTACGTGCCCAAGCAGGCCGAGCGGCCGGTGTATTCCTATCGGCTGTCGATCGTGCACTTCTGGGCGCTGATCACCCTGTACATCTGGGCCGGCCCGCATCACTTGCACTACACCGCCCTGCCCGACTGGGCGCAGTCGCTGGGCATGATCATGTCGCTGATCCTGCTGGCGCCGAGCTGGGGCGGGATGATCAACGGCATGATGACCCTCTCGGGGGCCTGGCACAAACTGCGCAGCGACCCGATCCTGCGCTTTCTGGTGGTGTCCCTGGCGTTCTACGGCATGTCGACCTTCGAGGGGCCGATGATGGCGATCAAGACCGTCAATGCCTTGTCCCACTACACCGACTGGACCATTGGCCATGTGCATGCCGGCGCGCTGGGCTGGGTGGCGATGATCTCCATCGGCGCGCTGTACCACACCATTCCCAAGGTCTTCGGCCAGGCGCGCATGTACAGCCAGGGGCTGATCAACGCGCACTTCTGGCTGGCGACCATCGGCACGGTGCTGTACATCGCCTCGATGTGGGTCAACGGCATCGCCCAGGGCCTGATGTGGCGAGCGGTCAACAGCGACGGCACGCTCACCTACTCGTTCGTCGAGACCCTGGTCGCCAGCCACCCAGGTTTCGTCGTGCGCTTCATCGGCGGCGCGGTGTTCCTCGCCGGCATGTTGCTGATGGCCTGGAATACCTGGCAGACCGTTCGCACGCGGGCCGATGCCTATGCGCCGGCCATCACCCGGCTGGCCTGAGGAGACGCACGGATGAACCATGAAGTCATCGAAAAGCACGTCGGCCTGCTGGCCCTGCTGATGGTCCTGGCGGTGAGCATCGGCGGCCTGACGCAGATCGTCCCGCTGTTCTTCCAGGACGTGACCAATACCCCGGTCGCAGGCATGAAGCCCTACACCGCCCTGCAGCTCGAGGGCCGCGACATCTACATCCGCGAGGGCTGCGTGGGGTGTCATTCGCAGATGATCCGCCCGCTGCGCGCCGAGACCGAGCGCTACGGCCATTACTCGGTGGCTGGCGAAAGCGTCTGGGACCATCCGTTCCTCTGGGGCTCCAAGCGCACCGGGCCCGACCTGGCCCGGGTCGGCGGACGCTACTCGGACGACTGGCACCGCGCCCACCTGTACGACCCGCGCAACGTCGTGCCCGAATCGAAGATGCCTGCCTACCCCTGGCTGGTCGCCCAGCCGGTCGACCATCGCCACACCGACACCAAGATGCGCACCCTGCGCACCCTCGGCGTGCCCTACAGCGACGAGGACATCGCCGGCGCCCGCGCAGCGCTCAAGGGCAAGACCGAGATGGACGCGCTGATCGCCTACCTGCAGGTACTCGGTACCGCCATTGGCAACAAGAGGTGAGGACGATGGACTTTTCCCTGGATATCGGCCAGCTCCGTGGCCTGGGTACGCTGCTGGTGATGGTCGCCTTCACAGGCCTGTGCCTATGGGTGTCGGACCGCCGTCGCGACCATGATTTCGCCGAGGCGCGCCTGCTGCCCTTCGCCGACGACCGCCTGCCACCGGCCAGCCAGCAACCCGACCCGAGGAAGCCGCAGCCATGAACTCGTTCTGGAGTATCTACATCACTGTCCTGACCCTCGGCAGCCTGGCCGGGCTGAGCTGGCTGCTGGTGGCGACTCGCCGAGGCCAGGGCAAGGCCGCCGACCAGACCTTGGGGCACAGCTTCGACGGCATCGAGGAATATGACAATCCATTGCCACGCTGGTGGTTCTGGCTGTTCGTCGGCACCTTGGCGTTCTCGCTCGGCTACCTGGCGCTCTACCCGGGCCTGGGCAACTGGAAAGGCATGCTGCCAGGCTACGAGGACGGCTGGACCAGCGCCCGGCAATGGCAGAACGAAATGGACCAGGCGCAGGACCGCTTCGGTCCGATCTTCGCCAGGTTCGCCGCCATGCCGCTCGAGCAGGTCGCCGAGGATCCCCAGGCGCTGAAGATGGGCGCACGGCTGTTCGCCTCCAACTGCGCGCTGTGCCACGGCTCCGATGCCAAGGGCGCCTATGGCTTCCCCAACCTCACCGACGCCGACTGGCGCTGGGGCGGCGACGCGCAAGCGATCAAGGCGTCGATCATGGACGGTCGTCACGGCGTCATGCCGGCCTGGGGCCAGACGCTCGGCGAACAGGGCGTGAGCGACGTCTCCGGGTTCGTCATCAGTGGCCTGATGGGGCGTGACCTGCCGGATGACGCGCAGCTGGACCTGACCAGGGGCAAGGACATCTTCGCCACCACCTGCGTGGCCTGTCATGGCCCCGAGGGCAAGGGCAACCCAGCCCTCGGGGCACCCGACCTGACCCATCCCCAGGCGTTCATCTATGGCTCGAGCCTAGCGCAGCTGCGCCAGACCATTCGCTATGGGCGCCAGGGCCAGATGCCGGCCCAGCGGGATATCCAGGGCAACGACAAGGTGCATCTGCTGGCGGCCTACGTGTACAGCCTGTCGCAGAAAGAGACGGACGAGGACGTGACCGCCCGGTAACGAGCCTGGCAGTCGGGGTCGCCAGCTGGATGGTCGAGAGCTGGCCTGCGGTCCGCACCCGAGCGACCGTGTTCTCAGCCCTGTCGCCTGGCAGATCCTGGGGCTGCTGCGCAGCCCATCGCGGCCTTTCCCACGGTTTGTGGCCGCGCCTCGAGCACCATCGATGGGTGTGTGCCGGCCCGCATAGGACGGCCGCTGCGGGGGCGCCCGACCTTGGAACCGTTTTCCTGGCACTTTGGAAGCAAGACGCTGTATTGATCCGCCGTCCAGGCCATCCCCTACGCACCCTGCGAGGAAAAACAATCCGTAACAATTACAAACGGTTATTGGTATAGCCCTCGAGCGCCGCAACCCCGCCAGTTGCTGGCGATCATGGCCTCGAGCGGTCCGCCCGTCCGTTACCTGCGTTGCCAGAACCCTGGGGGTTGCCGATACTGGCGCCGACTTCCAAGCCGAGCGCCAGACCGTGGACCTTGCGATGAGTACGCCAATCAGCCCGACCGCCTACAACTACCGGGTGGTCCGCCAGTTCGCCATCATGACGGTGGCGTGGGGTATCGTCGGCATGAGCCTGGGCGTGTTCATCGCCTGCCAGCTGGTCTGGCCGCAGCTCAACCTGGACCTGCCGTGGACCAGCTTCGGTCGCCTGCGCCCGCTGCATACCAACCTGGTGATCTTCGCCTTCGGCGGCTGCGCATTGTTCGCCACGTCCTACTATGTGGTGCAGCGCACCTGCCAGGCGCGGCTGTTCTGCGATCGCCTGGCGGCCTTCACCTTCTGGGGCTGGCAGGCGGTGATCGTCGGCGCGCTGGTCAGCCTGCCGCTGGGCTACACCACCACCAAGGAGTATGCCGAGCTGGAATGGCCGCTGGCGATCGTGCTGGCCGTCGTCTGGATCAGCTACGCGGTGGTGTTCTTCGGCACCATCGCCAGACGCAAGACTCCTCATATCTACGTCGGCAACTGGTTCTACGGGGCCTTCATCCTGGTCACCGGCATGCTCCACGTGGTCAACCATGCGGCGCTGCCGGTCAGCCTGTTCAAGTCCTACTCGGCCTATGCCGGCGCCACCGATGCGATGATCCAGTGGTGGTACGGGCACAATGCGGTGGGCTTCTTCCTGACCACGGGTTTCCTCGGCATGATGTACTACTTCGTGCCCAAGCAGGCCGAGCGGCCGATCTATTCTTACCGCTTGTCCATCGTCCACTTCTGGGCGCTGATCACCCTGTACATCTGGGCCGGCCCGCATCACCTGCACTACACCGCCTTGCCCGACTGGGCGCAATCGCTGGGCATGGTGATGTCGATCATCCTGCTGGCGCCGAGCTGGGGTGGCATGATCAATGGCATGATGACCCTCTCGGGGGCCTGGCACAAACTGCGCAGCGATCCGATCCTGCGCTTTCTGGTGGTGTCCCTGGCGTTCTACGGCATGTCGACCTTCGAGGGGCCGATGATGGCGATCAAGACCGTCAATGCCTTGTCCCACTACACCGACTGGACCATCGGCCATGTACATGCCGGTGCGCTGGGCTGGGTGGCGATGATCTCCATCGGCGCGACCTACCACATGATCCCGCGCCTGTATGGCTGCGAACGCATGTACAGCCTGGGGTTGATCAACGCGCACTTCTGGCTGGCGACCATCGGCACGGTGCTGTACATCGCCTCGATGTGGGTCAACGGCATCGCCCAGGGCCTGATGTGGCGAGCGGTCAACAGCGACGGCACGCTCACCTATTCATTCGTCGAAACCTTGGTCGCCAGTCATCCAGGCTATGTCGTGCGCGCCGTGGGCGGTGCGATTTTCGCCTGTGGCATGCTGCTGATGGCCGCCAACGTGGCGCAGACCATTCGCCTGGCGAAACGAGCGCAGGGCGCCATCAGCGCCGCAGTCCTCGGAGCCACCTCATGAGGCACGAAGTCGTCGAGAAGAACCTGGGCCTGCTGGCCTTGTTCATGGTCCTGGCGGTGAGCATCGGTGGCCTGACGCAGATCGTCCCGCTGTTCTTCCAGGACGTGACCAATACCCCGGTCGCAGGCATGAAGCCCTACACCGCCCTGCAGCTCGAGGGCCGCGACATCTACATCCGCGAGGGCTGCGTGGGTTGTCATTCGCAGATGATCCGCCCGCTGCGCGCCGAGACCGAGCGCTACGGCCACTACTCGGTGGCTGGCGAAAGCGTCTGGGACCATCCGTTCCTCTGGGGCTCCAAGCGCACCGGGCCGGACCTGGCCCGGGTCGGTGGACGCTACTCGGACGACTGGCACCGCGCCCACCTGGTCAACCCGCGCGACCTGGTCCCGGAGTCGAAGATGCCGGCCTATCCGTGGCTGCTGGAAAACCGCCTCGACGGCGCCGCTACCGGCAGGAAGATGGAGGTTCTGCGCACCTTGGGCGTGCCCTACACCGACCAGGACATCGCCGGGGCCGGCGAAGCGGTCGGCGGCAGGAGCGAAATGGACGCGCTGGTGGCCTACCTGCAAGGGCTGGGCACTGCCATCAAGAGCAAACGGTGACGGCGATGGACATCGGAACGATTCGAGGGCTTGGCACCCTGCTGGTAATGCTGGCGTTCATCGGCTTGCTGCTGTGGGTGTTCGCGCCCCGGCGCAAGCAGGACTTCGACGAAGCGACCCTGCTGCCCTTCGCCGATGATCCCCAGGCGCTCGACAAGCTCGAGCGCAAGCCCGACGAAACGCCAGGGAGGGAAGAACCATGAGCCTGTTCTGGAGCCTGTACGTCGGCGCACTGACGCTCGGCACGCTGCTGGCCCTGGCCTGGCTGTTGCTGTCGACCCGCAAGGGCCAGCGCAGCGAGCTGACCGAGCAGACCGTCGGGCATGCCTTCGACGGCATCGAGGAGTACGACAACCCGCTGCCGCGCTGGTGGTTCTGGTTGTTCGTCGGCACCTTGGCGTTCGCCCTTGGCTACCTGCTGCTGTATCCCGGCCTGGGCAACTGGAAGGGCCTGCTGCCGGGCTACCAGGACGGCGCAGCGTTCAGCGATGGCCAGCCTGGCTGGACAGGCGTGCATGAATGGGAACGGGAAGTGGCCGCGGCCGAGGCCCGCTTCGGGCCGATCTTCGCCCGCTTCGCCGCGCTGCCCATCGAAGAAGTGGCTCAGGATCCCAAGGCGTTGAGCATGGGCGCCCGACTGTTCGCCTCCAATTGCGCGCTCTGCCACGGTTCGGACGCCAAGGGCGCCTTCGGCTTTCCCAACCTGACCGATGCCGAATGGCGCTGGGGCGGCGACCCCGAAAGCATCCGGCAGTCGATCCTCAATGGCCGCCAGGGCGTGATGCCGGCCTGGGGAGCGGTGCTGGGCGAACAGGGCATCAACGACGTGGCGGCGTTCATCACCGGCAGCCTGGGCGGGCGCGACGTGCCAGAGGGCGTGGGCGCCGACCCGGTGAAGGGCAAGCAGATCTTCGCCACCAGCTGCGTGGCCTGTCACGGCCCCGAAGGCCGGGGCATGCCGATGCTCGGCGCCCCGGACCTGACCCGGCCGCAGGCATTCATCTATGGTTCGAGCTTTGCGCAGCTGCAACAGACCATCCGCAACGGCCGCCAGGGGCAGATGCCGGCCCAGGCGCAGCTGCACGGCAATGACAAGGTGCATCTGCTGGCGGCCTATGTCTACAGTCTGTCACGCGCGGCCCAGGAGCAACCGCCAGCGGAGCAGGAACCGTGATGCCACGGCCTTCACCGCGCTGATACCGACGTGCTCGGACGGGCCGGCAGCGCAGCGGGACGAGCGTGGCATTCCTGGCCTCGGATGACCTGGATCAATTGACATCCAGCGCTACACGAAAAACCCTGTGCAACCAACGCGGCCAAAGGTCGCAGCGTGCTCCAAGGGTGCTTTGCCGGCGTATCATGCCACCGCGCAGCGCCAGCCGCCCGCCCCTGACCGCGCCCGGCACGCACTGGCCAGGCGCACTTCGCCACTGCCGTGGGACTCGATGATGAGCAAGCAGATACCGGTTCAGCAGGTGACTTCAGCCAGCCAGGCGAACGAGGCCATCGACCTCTACAGTGCCCGCAGGAAGATCCACACCCGCGCCTTCACCGGCCTGTTTCGCCGCCTGCGCATGGGCGGCGGGGCGTTGTTGCTGCTGCTGTACTTCGCCACCGTGTGGCTGCACTGGGATGGGCACCAGGCGGTGTGGTGGAACCTGCCCGAGCGCAAGTTCTATATCTTCGGCGTGACCATCTGGCCACAGGACTTCATCCTCTTGTCGGGCCTGCTCATCGTGGCTGCCTTCGGGCTGTTCTTCATCACGGTGTTCGCCGGGCGCGTCTGGTGCGGCTACGCCTGCCCGCAAAGCGTATGGACCTGGATCTTCATGTGGTGCGAAAAGCTCACCGAGGGCGACCGCAACCAGCGCATCAAGCTGGACAAGGCGCCCGCCAGCCTCGCCAAGACCCTGCGCAAGAGCGCCAAGCACGGCCTCTGGTTGCTGATCGGCTTCGTCACCGGCATGACCTTCGTCGGCTACTTCTCGCCGATTCGCGAGCTG
Source organism: Pseudomonas fulva (assembly GCF_015680705.1). Classification (GTDB taxonomy): domain Bacteria; phylum Pseudomonadota; class Gammaproteobacteria; order Pseudomonadales; family Pseudomonadaceae; genus Aquipseudomonas; species Aquipseudomonas fulva_C. The sequence continues at coordinate 145,484 of NZ_JADNYP010000004.1, forward strand.
GTGCCAGACTTCTTCAGCGGTCAGGCCGGTGGCTGGGCCTATTTCTGGGTCGGCTTCTTCACCCTGGCGACCTACGCCAATGCCGGTTGGCTGCGCGAGCAGGTGTGCATCTACATGTGCCCCTATGCGCGCTTCCAGAGCGTGATGTTCGACCAGGATACCTTGATCGTCTCCTACGATTCACGTCGCGGCGAGGCCCGCGGCCCGCGCCGCAAGGACAGCGACCACAAGGCCAGGGGCCTGGGCGACTGCATCGATTGCACCTTGTGCGTACAGGTGTGCCCGACCGGCATCGACATCCGCGACGGCCTGCAGATCGAGTGCATCGGCTGCGCCGCGTGCATCGATGCCTGCGACGCGGTCATGGACAAGATGGGCTACTCCAGGGGGCTGGTCAGCTACACCACCGAGCACAACCTGTCGGGCCAACGCACCCACCTGCTGCGCCCGCGACTGATCGGCTACGCGGCGGTGCTGCTGTTGATGATCGGCTTGTTGGCCACGGCCTTCGCCACCCGCTCGCTGGTCGGCTTCGATGTCAGCAAGGACCGGGTGCTATACCGCGAGAACGCCCAGGGCAGGATCGAGAACGTGTACGCCCTCAAGGTCCTGAACAAGGACCAGCACGACCATGTCTACCTGCTCGAGGCGAGCGGCCTGGCCGGCTTGCAGCTGGAGGGCGCGCGCGAGGTCAGGGTCGCCGCCGGCGACAGCGCCAGCCTGGCGGTACGGCTGTCGATGGCACCGCAGGCGCTGCCATCGTCCAGCAACGACGTCACGTTCATCCTCAAGGACGCCGATGACGGCGCTACCGAGGTACAAGCCCACAGCCGCTTCATCGGCCCGCACGTTCGCTGAGAGTCTTCGCCATGCCCATGCAAACGCCCCATAGCCCCTGGCACAGGCAGCCCTGGCCCTGGATCATCATCGGCATCCTGGCGACTTCGGTCTGCCTGAGCCTGAGCATGGTGGTCATCGCCGTGAACAACCCGGACAACCTGGTCACCGACAACTACTACGAAGCCGGTAAGGGTATCAACCGTGCCCTCGAGCGCGAGCGGCTGGCACAGGCCCTCGGGCTCCAGGCCAGCCTGCGCCTGGACGAGCTCACCGGCGAAGTCGAGCTGCGCCTGAGCGGCGAGAGCCGCCCCGCCTCGCTCGAGCTGAACCTGATCTCGCCGACCCAGCCGCACAGGGACCGCAAGGTACTGCTCAAGCACGGCGGGGGTGATCGCTATGTCGGCCAGTTGCCCGACAAGGTCGAGGGGCGGCGCTTCGTCGAGCTGCTCGGGGTCGAGCAGGGCCGGACGTGGCGGCTGTTCGAACAAGAGCAGGTTGGCCATGACCTGACCCTGCAACTGGGCGACGAGGTCTTGCAAGGGGCGGGACGCCGAGAGTGACGCGCATGGCATGACACGCCCAGTGACGAAGCGGCCCCAACAACAGGCACCCACATCGAGGAAGGCGCCCCAGTCAATGACCGAACCCACTCCCTGCTACCACTGCGCCCTGCCCGTCCCGCCCGGCAGCCGCTTCAGCGTCGTGGTGCTGGAGCAGCCACGGGCGTTCTGCTGCCCGGGCTGCCAGGCAGTGGCCGAGGCGATCGTCGCCGGAGGGCTGGCGCACTACTATCAGCACCGCAGCGAAACCAGCGTCAACCCCGAGACCCTGCCTCGGCAGCTGCATGATGAGCTGGCGCTCTACGATCGCGCCGACGTTCAGGCCTCGTTCGTGCACCGCGCGCACGACCTGGACGAAGCCACGCTGCTGGTCGAGGGGGTCAGCTGCGCGGCCTGTGGCTGGCTGATCGAACGGCGCCTGGGCAGCCTGCCGGGGGTGGCCGAGGTCCACTTCAACCTGTCCAGCCACCGTCTGCAGGTCAGCTGGGCGCAAGATCAACTGCCGCTCTCACGGCTGCTGGGCGAACTGCGCCGGATCGGCTATGCCGCTCACCCGTACCAGCCGGACCAGGCCGCCGAGCGCCTGGCCCAGGAGAACCGCTCGGCCCTGCGCCGGCTGGGCGTGGCCGGCCTGCTGTGGTTCCAGGCGATGATGGCGACCATGGCGACCTGGCCGGAATTCGACATCGACCTGTCTGCCGAGATGCGCACCATCCTGCACTGGCTGGCGCTGTTCCTGACCACGCCGATCGTGTTCTACAGCTGCGCGCCGTTCTTCAAGGGCGCGGCCCGCGATCTGCGTAGCCGCCGCCTGAGCATGGATGTGTCGGTCGCGCTGGCCATCGGCCTGGCCTACGCGGCCGGGATATGGACCGCCGTCAGCGGTAGCGGGGAGCTGTATTTCGACACCGTGGGCATGTTCGCACTGTTGCTGCTGACCGGCCGCTACCTGGAACGGCGTGCCCGCCAGCGCACCGCCGCAGCGACCGCGCAGCTGGTCAACCTGCTGCCGGCCTCGTGCCTGCGGCTTGGGCCGGATGGCTTGGCCGAACGCATCCTGCTCAGGCAACTGCGCCGGGGCGATCAGGTACTGGTACCGCCAGGCGCGGTGGTACCGGCCGACGGGCGGATCGTCGCGGGGCGTTCGAGCCTGGATGAATCGCTGCTGACGGGCGAATACCTGCCGGTAGCGAAAGGCTGCGGCGACGCGCTCACCGCCGGTACCCTGAACGTGGAAAGCAGCCTGACCCTGGAAGTGCTGGCGCTGGGCCAGGACAGTCGCCTCTCGGCCATCGTCCGCCTGCTCGAGCGCGCCCAGTCGCAGAAACCGCGCCTGGCCCGACTGGCCGACCGCGCCGCCCAGCTGTTCTTGCCCTGCAGCCTGCTCGCGGCGGCCGTGATCGGTCTTTGCTGGTGGCAACTGGACCCGTCCCGAGCCTTCTGGGTGGTCCTGGCCATGCTGGTCGCGACCTGTCCCTGCGCCCTCTCGCTGGCCACGCCCACCGCCCTGACGACCGCCACCGGAACCCTGCACAAGCTGGGGCTGCTGCTGACCCGCGGCCACGTGCTGGAAGGGCTGGGCCAGATCGACACGGTGGTCTTCGACAAGACCGGCACCCTCACCGAGGGTCGACTGGTGCTGCGCAGCGTGCAACCGCTGGGCGCGATGCCCAGCGCCCACTGCCTGGCGCTGGCCGCCGCGCTCGAGCACGGCTCCGAACACCCGATCGCCCGTGCCTTCGGCCAGGCCATGCAGCCGGTCGACGACCTGCTCGGCATACCGGGCCGGGGACTCGAAGGCAGCGTCGACGGCAGGCGCCTGCGCATCGGCGAGCCGGGTTTCGTCTGCGGTCTGAGCGGCACCGCGGTGCCTCGCCCGCCCGCCGTGAGCGGGCAATGGCTGTTGCTGGGCGATCGGCAAGGCGCGCTAGCCTGGTTCGGCCTGGACGACCGTGTGCGCGGCGATGCGCCCGAGCTGCTTGCCGCTTGCCGGGCGCTTGGCTGGCATAGCCTGCTGCTGTCCGGCGACAGCTCGCCGATGGTGGCGCAAGTGGCGAGCCAGCTGGGCATCGACCAGGCCTTCGGCGGCCTGTGCCCGGCCGACAAGCTGGCCCGGCTCGAGGCGTTGCGCCAGCAGGGTCGCAAGGTGCTGGTGCTCGGTGACGGGGTCAACGACGCGCCCATGCTGGCCGCCGCCGACATCGGCATCGCCATGGGCTCGGCCACCGACCTGAGCAAGACCAGCGCCGATGCGGTCCTGTTGTCCAACCGTCTGCAGAGTCTGGTGCAGGCCTTCGAAGTGGCGCGCGCCACACGCCGCGTCATCCTGCAGAACCTGCTCTGGGCGACGCTGTACAATGGCCTGATGCTACCGCTCGCCGCGCTTGGCTGGATCACCCCCGTATGGGCGGCGCTGGGCATGTCCATCAGTTCGCTGATCGTGGTGCTCAATGCCTTGCGCCTGGCCCGGCCACGCCACGCTGCCAGCGCCAGCGCCAGCGCGGCGACCCGCGCTGCCACCACCTGATCGAGGAGCCCTGCATGCCTGCCTTGTACGTGATGATCCCTGCCGCCCTGCTCCTGGTCGGCATCGCCGTGTGGGTATTCTTCTGGGCGGTGGACAGCGGGCAGTACGACGACCTCGACAGCCCGGCGCACAGCATCCTGTTCGACGATCAGGACCCTCGGCACCAGGCCGCGCTGGAGGCATCGGCACGCGAGGCAGCCACCCAGGATCGGGCTCCCCGTGCCTGAGCTGCTGCCGCTGCTGGGCGCCGCGCTGGTCCTTGGCCTGCTGGGCAGCGGTCATTGCCTGGGCATGTGCGGCGGGCTGATGGGCGCACTGACCCTGGCCATCGCGCCCGAGCAACGCGCCAGACGCCTGCGCCTGCTGCTGGCCTACAACCTCGGCCGGGTCTGCAGCTATGCGCTCGCCGGCCTGCTGCTGGGCTCGCTGGGCTGGCTGCTGAGCGGTCCGCTGGCCGCGGCCATGCGCCTGGTCGCGGCCCTGCTGCTGGTGGCCATGGGCGCGTACCTGGCCGGCTGGTGGAGCGGGCTGACCCATCTCGAGCGCCTCGGCCGCGGCCTGTGGCGCCAGCTCCAGCCGCTGGCCCTGCGCCTGCTGCCGGTGACTGGCGCGCCACGCGCCTTGCTGCTTGGCGCACTCTGGGGCTGGTTGCCGTGCGGCCTGGTGTACAGCACCTTGCTGTGGTCGGCGAGCCAGGGCAGTGCCTGGCAAGGCGCCGCGCTGATGCTGGCTTTCGGCGTGGGTACCTGGCCAGTCCTGCTGCTGACCGGCCTGGCCGCCAAACGCCTAAACGATCTGTTACGCCAGCGCCAATGGCGAGTGGCCGGCGGGCTGCTGGTGATGGCGCTGGGCCTGTGGAGTCTGCCTGGCCCGCACCGGCACTGGCTGATGGGACACTGAACCGGGGTTGATGCAAGTCAAGGTAGCGTCCTACAGACGCCCTAGACTGCCGGCATTGCTGCTCTCTCTCCGAGGACCACCCCATGCTCGACGATATTCGCTGGGATCGCGACCTGATCCGTCGCTATGACCTGGCCGGGCCTCGCTACACGTCCTACCCGACCGCGGTCCAGCTGCATGCCGGCGTCGGCTCGTTCGACCTGCTGCATGCCCTGCGCGAGAGTCGCCGTGCGGTAAGGCCGCTGTCGCTGTATATCCACGTGCCGTTCTGCGCCAACATCTGCTACTACTGCGCCTGCAACAAGGTCATCACCAAGGACCGTGCCCGCGCCCAGCCCTATCTGCAGCGCCTGGAACAGGAAATCCGGCTGCTCGCCTGCCACCTGGACCCAGCCCAGCGCGTCGAGCAGCTGCATTTCGGCGGCGGCACGCCGACCTTTCTCAGCCATGTCGAGCTGCGTGGCCTGATGGCCAGCCTGCGCCAGCACTTCAACCTGCTGGACGACGACTCCGGCGACTACGGCATCGAGATCGACCCGCGCGAGGCCGACTGGTCGACCATGGGGCTGCTGCGCGAACTGGGCTTCAACCGGGTCAGCCTAGGCGTGCAGGACCTCGACCCGGCCGTGCAGCGGGCCGTCAATCGCCTGCAGAGCCTGGAGCAGACTCGCACGCTGATCGAGGCCGCGCGGACCTTGCAGTTCCGCTCGATCAACCTCGACCTGATCTACGGCCTGCCACGGCAGACGCCGGAGAGCTTCGCCAGGACGGTGGAAGAGATAATCCAGCTGCAACCGGATCGCCTGTCGGTGTTCAACTACGCCCATTTGCCGGAGCGCTTCCTGCCCCAACGGCGCATCGATGGCAACGAGCTGCCCGCGGCCTCGGCCAAGCTGGAAATGCTCCAGGCCAGTATCGAGCAACTGACCGCCGCAGGTTACCGCTACATCGGCATGGATCATTTCGCGCTGCCCGACGATGAGCTGGCCATCGCCCAGGAAGAAGGCACCTTGCAGCGCAACTTCCAGGGCTATACCACGCACGGGCATTGCGACCTGGTTGGCCTCGGGGTTTCGGCGATCAGCCAGATCGGCGATCTGTACTGCCAGAACAGCAGCGACCTGGCCCAGTATCAGGACACGCTCGCGGCCGGCCAGCTGGCGACCCAGCGTGGCGTGCTGTGCAGCCAGGACGATCGGCTGCGCCGGGCGGTGATCCAGCAACTGATCTGTCATTTCCGGCTGGACTTCGACAGCTTCGAGCAGTGCAACGCCATCGACTTTCGGGGCTACTTCAAGGCCCAGTGGCCGGCCTTGCAGAGCATGCACCGCGACGGTCTGATCCGGCTCGACGACCACGGCATCCAGGTCCTGCCGGCCGGCAGGCTGCTGGTGCGTTCGGTGTGCATGGTCTTCGACGCCTATCTGGATTTCGGCAACCGGCAGCGCTTTTCCCGGGTGATCTGACCCGCTGCCCCGCCCTCCTCACCACCGGCATCGGCCAGCCGCACATGCCTTGCAAGCTGGCCTACAGCCTGGCCGTAGGTTACCCTTACGGCCGATGTGTGCTTTCTCACAAGGATCGAAGACAATGCCCGAGCCAGTCAAACTGCGCCCCCACGGTCAGGCCCACTGCAAGGATTGCAGCCTGGCCCCCCTGTGCCTGCCCCTGTCGCTCAATCTCGAGGACATGGACGCGCTGGATGAAATCGTCAAACGCGGTCGTCCGCTGAAGAAAGGCGAGTTCCTGTTCCGCCAGGGGGATGATTTCGGCTCGGTCTATGCCGTGCGCTCAGGCGCCCTGAAGACCTTCAGCCTGAGCGACGGCGGCGAGGAGCAGATCACCGGCTTCCACCTGCCCAGCGAGCTGGTCGGCCTGTCCGGCATGGACACCGAGACCTACCCGGTTTCGGCTCAGGCCCAGGAAACCACTTCGGTCTGCGAGATCCCCTTCGAGCGTCTCGACGAGCTTTCGGTGCAGCTGCCACAGCTGCGTCGCCAGCTGATGCGGGTGATGAGCCGGGAGATCCGTGACGACCAGCAGATGATGCTGCTGCTGTCCAAGAAGACCGCCGACGAGCGGATCGCCACCTTCCTGGTCAACCTTTCGGCCCGTTTCCGCGCACGTGGCTATTCGGCCAACCAGTTCCGCCTGAGCATGTCGCGCAACGAGATCGGCAACTACCTGGGCCTTGCGGTCGAGACCGTGTCGCGGGTCTTCACCCGCTTCCAGCAGAACGGCCTGCTCAAGGCCGAGGGCAAGGAGGTGCATATTCTCGATCCGATCCAGCTGTGCGCGCTGGCTGGCGGCTCGATGGACGCCTGAAAGGCTTGCCCAGCAGGTATACTGGCGCATTCGTTTTCCAGGATACCTGCCTCATGCACAGCGACGCCTTCGACCTCAAGACCCTGATCCGTCCAGTGCCGGACTTTCCCAAGCCGGGCGTGATCTTTCGCGACATCACGCCGCTGTTCCAGTCACCGCGCGGGTTGCGCCATGTCACCGATCAGTTCGTCGAGCGCTATGTCGAGGCCGAGTTCAGCCATATTGGCGCGATGGATGCGCGCGGTTTCCTGATCGGCGCGATCATCGCCCACCAGCTCAACAAGCCGCTGACCCTGTTCCGCAAGCAAGGCAAGCTGCCCGCCGATGTATTGTCCGAGGGTTACCAGACCGAATATGGCGAGGCCTTCCTAGAAGTGCATGCCGACAGCCTGTGCGAAGGTGACTCGGTGCTGATCTTCGATGACCTGATCGCCACTGGCGGCACCCTGCTGGCCGCCGCCAACCTGGTGCGCCGTACCGGTGCGCAGGTGTTCGAAGCCGCCGCGATCATCGACCTGCCGGAGCTGGACGGCTCGCGCCGGCTACAGGCGGCCGGGGTGCCGACCTTCTGCCTGACCGAGTTTTCCTTGAGCGAGTATTGAGCGTTTCCCGCAGGCGCAGCGGCCTCCGTGGGAGGCTACCGAGCCTCCAGGACCAGCGGTGGATGCTTGCAGGCCGGCGCAGGAACGGCCCGGCAAATATCCACCGCCGGTGCTGCAAGCACGGCCCGCAAGCCCTCAGCGATGATGCTGGAAGCGCACGGCCATAAACCTGCAGCACAGTCTCGATGGCCGCGAAACGCTCAGAACGAAATCGGCCGGCGCCCGGCGAATGCGTGGGCCAGGGTCCCACCGTCCACCAGCTCCAGCTCGCCGCCAAGCGGCACGCCGTGGGCGATTCGCGAGACGGTCAACCCTTTGTCGATCAACAGCTGGGCGATGTAGTGCGCGGTGGCTTCGCCCTCGACCGTGGGGTTGGTCGCCAGGATCACCTCGCTGAAGGTGCCCTGCTCTTCGACCCGCGCCATCAGTTGCGGCACGCCAATGGCATCAGGGCCAAGGCCGTCGAGCGGCGAAAGATGCCCCTTGAGCACGAAATAGCGACCGCGATAGCCGGTCTGCTCGACCGCGTACACGTCCATCGGCCCTTCCACCACGCACAGCTGGGTATCGTCGCGGCGCGGATCGGCGCATTGCGGGCACAGCTCCTGTTCGGTCAGGGTCCGGCACTGCCGGCAGTGGCCGACGCCCTCCATCGCCTGGCTCAGGGCCTGGGCCAGGCGCACCCCGCCACTGCGGTCACGCTCGAGCAACTGCAGCGCCATGCGCTGGGCGGTTTTCTGGCCGACGCCGGGCAAGGTGCGCAAGGCATCGATCAGTTGGCGAATGAGGGGACTGAAGCTCATGGGGCAGACCTGTCGGTAATCCAGAGGGGGCACAACGAAAATGGGAGCAACGACCGAGCGACCGTTGCCCCCACCGATCCTGAAGCCGGATACCGGTCAGAACGGCATCTTGAAGCCTGGCGGAAGCTGCATGCCGGCCGTCATGCTGCCCATCTTCTCCTGGCTGTTCTGCTCGACCTTGCGCACCGCGTCGTTGACGGCGGCGGCGATCAGGTCCTCGAGCACTTCCTTGTCTTCCTGCATCAGGCTGTCGTCAAGGCTGATGCGCTTGACGTCGTGGCGACCGGTCATCACCACGCTGACCAGGCCGGCACCGGACTGCCCGGTCACTTCCGCATTGGCCAGTTCTTCCTGCATCTTGGCCATCTTTTCCTGCATCTGCTGGGCCTGCTTCATCAGGCCGGCCATGCCACCTTTCATCATGGGGAACACCTCGGTTGTGTCATGTGATGCGGCCAGGCTGGCCAGGCCGCACGGGTTGTCCGTTCAATCGCCCTGGCTGGCCAGGGCCTCTACAGGTTCGATACTGTCCGGCCGGACCGTCGCGCCAAACTGGCGGACCATCTGCTGGACGAGCGGGTCAGTCTCGATCGACACCTCGGCTTCGCGCTGACGCTCGGCGCGCTTGCGGGCGGCGGCCTGGGCCGGGGTCTCCTGCTCGGGCCGGACCAGCTCGATCCTCAGGCGCAGGCTGCGGCCCAGGTGCTGGTCCAGGGCCTCGTTCAGGCGTCGTTGCTGGGTCGCGTTGAACAGCGCGCCCTGGGCTGGATCCAGGTGCAACAGCCATTCATCACCCTCCACGGCAACGAGACTACAGTTGGCGGCGATGTTGCCTGTCATCCCTGAGATAGGCAACCGAGGGAATAATTCCAGCCATTGCAGGGCCAGGCCCGTGGCCGGATGAGCGGCAGGCGCTGGTTCGGACACTGCGGCAGGCTCGGCCTCATGGACGTGCTCGGCCAGTTCGTCCAGGTAACTGAAGCCCATCGGCCCGGTGTCGGACGGAAAGTCGTAGTCGTCATCCGACGCTGGCTCTTCGTCACGCACCGCGCCGGCCGAACCATAGGCGTTCGGGTCGAAGGGCGGCTCGTCATCATGCCCCGCGCTGGCGGGCACCGCAGTGGCGAGCGGACGCGGTGGCGTGTCGGCGACAGGCTTGGGCGGTGCCTGCTCGGCAACCGGTGCCGGCGCATCCTCCCAGGGCGGGCTGATCGACGGAGCTGCCGCCACCGGCTCGGCCGCCGGGGCTGATGCCGGCCCGGATGGCACCTGAGCCTCGGCTGGGGCTGGCTCGACCGACGCAGCGGCTACGCCCGCCGTGGCCGGAGCCGGTACCTGCGCGGTGCTCGCCCCCGCAACGGCCACCGCTGCGGCGGAATCAGCTGTGGCCTGGCTGATCCCCTGCGTCTTTAGCCTCGGCGGCGGCGCATCGTCGGTATCAGCCGGGCGGAAGGCCAGCATGCGCAGCAGGACCATCTCGAAGCCGCCACGCGGATCCGGTGCCAGCGGCAGGTCGCGGCGCCCGATCAAGCCCATCTGGTAATAGAACTGCACGTCCTCGGCAGGCAGGGCGCCAGCCAGCGCCAGCACCCGCTCGCGATCGCCCTGGCCGTTGTCGATCGCCTCGGGCAGCGCCTGGGCGATCGCCACACGGTGCAGCACGTTGAGCATTTCCGCGAGCACGCCGCTCCAGTCCGGGCCCTGCTCGGCCAGGTTGCGGACCGCCTCGAGCAGGCCACGCGCATCGCCTTCGAGCAGGGCCTGGAGGACCTCGTAGACCTGGCCGTGGTCCAGCGTGCCAAGCATCGCCCGCACATCGGCGGCCAGGACCTTGCCCTCGCCGAAGGCGATCGCCTGGTCGGTCAGGCTCATGGCATCGCGCATGGAGCCGTCCGCGGCCCGGCCCAGCAGCCACAGGGCATCGGGCTCGAACGGCACGTTCTCGGCCTCGAGCACATGGCTCAGATGCTCGACCACGCGCTCCGGGCTCATGTTCTTGAGCGAGAACTGCAGGCAGCGGGACAGGATGGTCGCCGGCAGCTTCTGCGGGTCGGTGGTGGCGAGGATGAACTTGACGTGGGGCGGCGGCTCTTCCAGCGTCTTGAGCAAGGCGTTGAAGGAGTGCGTCGAGAGCATGTGCACCTCGTCGATCAGGTACACCTTGAAGCGCCCACGGCTCGGCGCGTACTGCACGTTGTCGAGCAGCTCGCGGGTGTCCTCGACCTTGGTGCGGCTGGCGGCGTCGATCTCGATCAGGTCGACGAAGCGGCCTTCGTCGATTTCCCGGCACACCGAGCAGACACCGCAGGGGGTCGAGGTGATGCCGGTCTCGCAGTTCAGGCACTTGGCGATGATCCGCGCGATGGTGGTCTTGCCCACCCCGCGGGTGCCGGTGAACAGGTAGGCGTGGTGCAGTCGCTGGTTGTCCAGGGCATTGATCAGCGCCTTGAGCACGTGCGTCTGGCCGACCATTTCGCGGAACGAGCGCGGACGCCATTTACGTGCAAGAACCTGATAACTCATGGAAAACCGTCGCAACTGAACCAGCGGGAGATCGCTAATGCTAGCGGAGCGGGGGCGAAATTGCACCATTGAGCGCGACCCTGGCGGTGACGAGGCGACGACAGTGATGGCTGGCGCAACGGTTAGCGACAGCGGTTCTTGCAAATGGTAAATGTTTCTATTTACATTTTTTTCACAATTTTATAGCCTTCCTACGCACCAGAGGCAGGATGCGACTTCATTAAACGGACGTTTCCCACATTGACTTCAGACTCTGCACCTGTTCAGGAATGAGTCCTCCTTGGGTTGTGCCCGAAGGTTACAGAACAATGAATCCCTACTCTTTGCGCCCGCTCGCGCTGATGATCTCCCTTGCCACCGCAAGCTCGCTGGCCCATGCCGCCGATGTCGTCGAACTCGGCGCCAGCGAAGTCACCGCGATCGCCGACTCGACGGCCAACCAGGCGACCACCGAAGGCACGCGCTCCTACACCACCGGCGCGATGAGCACTTCCACCGGCCTGCCGCTGTCGATCCGCGAGACGCCGCAGTCGGTCAGCGTGATCACCCGGCAGCGCATCGAAGACCAGGGCATGAACAACCTCGACGATGTGGTCAAGTACGCCCCTGGCGTGACCTTGCGCAAGTTCGGCTCGGACCGCCGGGAGTTCCTGGCGCGCGGCTTCCGCATCGACAACATCATGTACGATGGGCTGTCCACCACCGCAGGCACCTTCACCCTCGACACCCTGGCTTCGGCGGACCTGGCCATCTATGACCGCGTCGAAGTCGTGCGTGGCGCGACCGGCCTGATGACGGGTGCCGGCGACCCGTCCGCGACCTTGAACCTGGTGCGCAAGCGCCCCACGGCCACGCCCCAGCTGAGCATCACCACCAGCGCGGGCAGCTGGGACCGGTACCGCACCGAGATCGACGCCTCCAACAAGCTCAACGACAGCGGCACCCTGCGCGGCCGCGTGGTGGCCGCCTACGAAGACAACGACAGCTTCGTCGATGTACGCGGGACCAAGCGCCAGACCTTCTACGGGATCCTGGAAGCCGACCTGAGCGATTCGACCACCTTCACCATCGGCGCTTCCAAGCAGCGTGAAGACAAGAAGTCCGATTGGGGCAGCCTGCCCAGCGGGCCCAACGGCGAGAACCTGCACCTGTCGCGTTCGACCTTCTATGGCGGTGACTGGGCTTATTGGGATCAGGACAACTACACGTTGTTCTCGGACCTGACCCACAAGTTCGACAATGGCTGGACCGGCAAGGTGGCTGTGCAGAAGATCTGGGGCGAGTCCGACACGTTCTCCAACTACCTGTCGGCGATGAACTACCCCTACGCTTCGGTCTCCGACCTGGGCACAGCCTCTGGGCACTACCTGACCGACGACGACATGCTCAACATCGACGCCTCGCTGGGCGGCTCGTTCCAGCTGATGGGTCGCGATCACGAGTTCCTCGCCGGGGTCAGCCGTCGCCAGGAGAAATACAACCAGCGCGGTGGCTGGTGGGCAGCGACGCCCATCAACATCTATGATTTCGATCCTGGCAGCGTGGTCAAGCCGTCCATCGCCGATCGCAACGCCTATGCCAACCACAACGTCACCACCGAGGAAGCGGCCTACGCCGTGGCCCGTTTCAACCCGATCGACCCTTTGCATGTGATCATCGGCGGGCGTGTCAGCTGGTGGGACTATGACAACAAGCTGAGCGACAACGACTACAAGGCCACCCGCGAATTCACGCCCTATGCCGGTATCATCTACGACCTGAACGATACCTACTCGGCCTACGCCAGCTATACCGAGATCTTCAAGCCTCAGAGCAACCAGGATGTCGGCGGTTCGGTGCTCGAACCAATGACCGGTGAAAGCTATGAGATCGGCTTGAAGGGCGAATACCTCGACGGTGCGCTGAACGCTTCGGTAGCGCTGTTCGAGATGACCCAGGAAAACCGCGCCTACGCCATCGCCAACCAGCCAGCCAGCTGTGCCAGCCAGGGCCGGACCTGCTACGAAGCCGCTGGCGAAGTGCGCAGCCGTGGTATCGATACCGAGCTCAGCGGCGCCCTGACGCCGAACTGGAACTTCTCGGCGGCCTATACCTACGTCATGAGCGAGTACGTCAAGGACACCACCTACCAGGGCAAGCGCTTCGGCCCCGACCAGCCCAAGCACCTGTTCAAGGCGGCGACCAGCTACAACCTCACCGGCGACCTGAGCAAGTGGCGAGTCGGCGCGGATGTCTTCGCCCAGAGCGAAACCTACAACCGCGTAGGCAACGGCCACGCCGAACAGGACAGCTATGCCGTGGTGGGCCTGATGGCCGGCTACCGCTTCGACGAGCACTGGGACGGCCGCGTCAACTTCAACAATGTCTTCGACAAGAAGTACTGGCAAGGCATCCCGAACGGTACCGGCAATGGCGTCTATGGCGACCCACGCAACGTGATGTTCAGCCTGAAGTGGACCTTGTAACTCAATAGCCGCCCCTGACAACGCCAGCCCTCGTGCTGGCGTTGTTCATTGCCCCAACCTTCATGACCAGGCGGCCAAGAACCGCCCGCGCCCGAATGCCTCGCGGGCCGCCAGGCTGGGCAGGCAATTGCGCAGCGGCGTCGGCGTGCGCCTGGCGCACAGCCCCGCCATCGCCGGTTGCATCGGGCACAGCGGCAACTCCCAGTCACACAGCCCGCCGCCAACCGCGATGGTCCGCACAGCGCCCCCCTCTGCCTCGACCCCAAGGCTTTGTACGAAAAGTGTCTGCGCGACGATCAGGCTACGTTGAAAACAGGCTCGGAATGCTCGTTTACAACCCATAAAGTCGAGCGCGACCCCCGGCCGTTCCTCGCCTGTTTTCGCCTTGCCTGATCGCCGCTCGGCGACTTTTCGTACAAAGCCTAATACCCATGCGCCCCGCGATGATTGCTCGCATGGTAGTCGATCCACTCCTGCAGCTCATACGGCAGGTACAACCTGTGGCGCGCCCGCGAAATGGCAATGTAGATCGCGCAGATCCGATGATCGAACTCGTAGGCGTCCTTGAACCGCAGCGTGGTCAGCAACCCTGGAGTCAGCAGGACCTGGTCGAACTCCCAGCCTCCGGCCTCTTCCGCCATCAGCAACAGACAGCTCGAGGCACTGCGCCCGATCACCCGGTCGAGCGCCGTGACATCGGCGACCCGCAAGCCTTGTTCGAGCTCCCCCTGGACCCACAGGAACGCTTCATCGAAGCGATTGGCCTCGCGCACCTGCCGCCAGTCGGTCATTTCGGCGAACGCGGGGTGGGCCTCGGTTCGTCCGGTAGCGCCAAAGGCATCCGGCCTGAACAGCCTGACCGCGCTTTCCATGAACCACTTCAGGTCGGCTTCGGCCCGCTTGTCGAGGAAGCCGAAGGCGCAGTTCTGGCGGAAAAGCTCCATTGCCCACTTCATGCTGTCCCAGCGCGACCCGGTGAGTACCACGCATCCTGGGGGCGGGGTGAAGCGTTCGGCGTAGGTCTCGATGCGCACGTCGGCGTCGCGAGCGCCCTCGAACGGCACCCGTGGCTTTTCCGAATGCAGCGCAATCAAGGGGTTGACCAGTGCCTCGACCTTGCGCCCCGAGCGTACCGAATAGCTCACGTCATTCTGCCGAACCCTGCGTTCACGCCTGACCACCGGACCGCTGGCCTTCTGATATTCGTCGCCCAGGGTGACCAGCACCTGGCGCCCGCGTTCGATGATCTGCAACAGCGGCGGCGGAATGTCCTGGCTTTCGTCGACGATCACATGGCTGAAGCGCGACGGCACCTGGCAACCGGCAAGGCTTGCCCGCTTGATCACCAGCAGCGCCTCGAACCCGGTCCGCACCGACCAGCGCGGATTGGCCTCCAGCCAGGTCCAGACCCGGCTGGCGTGCTCGAGCAACACCTGCGCCTCGACTGTCGATAGCGGTTGCTGGAACACCGGCAGGTGTTCTCGCGTCAGCGTTCGCTCCCAGGAATCGCAGTACCGCGCCAGCACCGCCAGGCAGATGTCCAGGGCCTGCACCGGGCCATAGCCGCGAAAGCCGAAGATCGACAGCTCTTCGCACACCGCGGGCTTGCTGGGGAGCCGGGCCGGGCTCGAGCCCAAGCGCGCGACCGATGCGCCGCGTGGCCCGCTCAGCACGGCCTGGGCGAAGGCCTGGAAGCTCAGGCCAGGGAGCTTGCCAGCCCCGCCAAGTCGACGGCGCAAGGCCTCGAGCTTTCCTTCGGTTCGGGCCAGCGCCAGCGTGCGCCCCGGTTGCAGGCACTCCATCAGGGCCCCGAGCAGATGGCTCTTGCCGACGCCGGCGTAGCCCTGGACGTGCAGATGCTCGTCCAGGTTGGCGCGAAAGGTTCTGACCAGTCGGTCCTGGGCCGGACTCAACCAGCGCTCGCGCCTGCGCGCGGTGATCATCTGCTGGCTGAACGGGTTATGGCGCTGATGATGACGGACCTTGTAGCACTGGTCCCAGCGGCCATCGGGCAGCAGGTAATCGCCCGCAGCGACCTCCTCCGCCTCGAGCAACCGCAGGTTGAGGGGCTTGAGCAGTTCCAGGCCAAAGTACAGCTTGCGCTGATCGAACAGTCGCTGGGCCTCGGTCAGCAGGCTGGCATTGCTGGTGCCCGCCGCATCGAGCGTCCAGGCCAGCAGCCTGGCGAGGAGCTTTTCGGCCCCATTGGCGGTCAGGCCCTGTTCGCCGGCCTGGGCCAGGTGCTGGATCACCAGCACCGAAGCCAGCTGCGCATCGCTCAACGCTTCCAGGCCAGCCCTGCCCTCGTCCTCGAGCAGTTGCTGGCAGCACTCCTCGGTGATCGGCAGGTACACAGGGTTGGAGAAGTCGTAATGTTCCGGCTGCATGGGGTCTCTTGGCCGGGCCGATGGTGCCCTGGCTTCAGTTCTGGTCGGGATCTTCGGGTTCGCCACGTCGAGGTGCCTGGTTCAGCAGCTTCGACGCGGCAAGCTGGGCGACGACACGCTGCGCCGGGTTGCCTGGCATCGGCTGGCGACGCACGTCCCGGAGCAGATTCGCCTCGATCAGGCGGCGGCGCACAATTTCGGCCGGCAGGCCAAGACGCATGCCAAGCTCGGCGATGAGCCTGGTGGCGGACTCGATGTTCCAGGACGTGTCATCCACGTAGATGACGCCATGCCCACGCCACTTCACATCATACACCTCCAGCAGCGGCAACAGATGCCGGGCGAGGGTTTCGTCGGAGACCGCATGCGCTTCGCCGCGCTTGGCCGAGGCCGGCAGGGCATTTTCATCCCGGTCTTCGGGCACGGCCGAGTCATTCATCTTCCCCACCTTTGATATCCAGTTGGAAACGGTAGTCGCCCAAGCTGCCGGCCATGTGTCCTTCCCGTCGTCCTGGCAGGTCGCCAAGCCCGGCAGGCTCGACCAGCTTGCCGTCGAGCTCGTGGACGGCGAGCTCCAGCAGCTTGCGAAGATCGCTGGCGCTGGCGGCCGTCAGGCTCAAGCGAAGCTGGAGCTGCCTGGAAACCACGCTGCCAGGCGGCGCCTGAACGTCGTCCGTGGTCGATCGAGAGGCCGGAACATCAGCGTGGAGGGTCGCAGTGGAGCGAACGGCGGGCGCCTCCTCCCGCGACTCGTCGTCCGGCCCGTCGGACCGTGCAGCCTGGAGGATCTGCTCATGCTCCTCGTCCATCTGGTCCAGTAGCCACGACAACTCCAGGGTACGCTCGGGACTGGCCTGCATCTGGTCCTTGATGGCCAGACGTCGGGCCTGCCAGTCGCGCAGCCGGCTTTGGATCAGGGGGTCAACTTCGTCCATGTTCTTCACTCCTGGCACGTCTGGGTAACAGGATGCAGAGTAGGCATCGGAAATGCAGCCGATCAAGGCTTGCGAGGATACGAAATGTGCGCGGGCTTGTGATGGCGAGCGCCAGTTGCCCATCGGCGGCAGTCGGCCTGGAAAATGGCAGCCTCGGATCATGGAGGCCTGATGACTTCAGCCCAGACATGGCCAGCATTGCCATTGCGCCTGGACGACAAGGCAAAGGACATGTGACTTCGAGATCGTTGAGCGAGAGACCCTTGAGAACTCGAGGGCTTGCGTAATGGAGGCAGCCCCACCAGCCACACCCCGGCACTCGATGTTCCCGCTATGGCTGCTCCCTTCCGGGCCTGACCAGGTTAACGGGTAATCAATGCGGGGGGACCGGCAGGGCCACCACTACGCGGCTCGCCATGTGACGAGCCGCGCCATTGTACCGCGCTGGGGCCAACTTACAACCTCTGTGCCAAGAAAAAACCATCATTTCTCAATGACTTGTCCCGCCCGGCGCTCAGATGGCGAACCCCTGCCGCTCGAGGAAGCCGACGAAGGCGTCCTCGTCCAGTACCTTCACCCCCAGTTCGTTGGCCTTGGTCAGCTTGGAGCCGGCGCCGGGGCCCGCGACCACGCAGTGGGTCTTGCCGGAGACGGAGCCTGCGACCTTGGCTCCGAGACTTTCCAGCTTGTCCTTGGCAACGTCGCGGCTCATGCGTTCCAGCGAGCCCGTCAGGACCCAGGTTTGCCCGGCCAGCGGCAGGCCCTCGCTGGTCTTGCGCTCGCTAGCCCAGTGCATGCCGAAGGCCAG
The DNA here is from genome assembly GCF_015680705.1 of Pseudomonas fulva. Lineage (GTDB taxonomy): Bacteria > Pseudomonadota > Gammaproteobacteria > Pseudomonadales > Pseudomonadaceae > Aquipseudomonas > Aquipseudomonas fulva_C. The sequence continues at coordinate 163,159 of NZ_JADNYP010000004.1, forward strand.
CAATTGCGCCTCGATGGCGCGGGCCAGCTGCTGGTTGGCTTCGCTGCGGAAGAACTCGCGCACGGCATCGGCCTGGCGGGCGTTGAGCGCCTGGCGCAGGTCGATGCCGTCAGCCTGGATGATCTGTTCCAGACTGCCGAGCCGGGCAACCAGTTTCTCGGCGCCAGTCGGGCCGACGAAGGGAATGTCGAGCTTGGCGATCAGCCCGGCCAGGGTGGTGCTGGCAGCGAACTCGGCAGCCAGCTCACCTTCGTCCTGCAACTGCATGCCGCACGCGAGCATCTGTTCGATGACGTTGCGGTTGTGCTCGTCATCGAAGAAGTTGTGAATCTCGTAGGCGACTTCCATGCCGATGTCCGGCAGGTAGGTCAGGACCTGCGGCAGGGCAGCCTGCACCCGGGCCAGGCTGCCGAGCGAGCGCGCCAGGACCTTGGCCGTTTCCTCGCCGACATCGGGAATGCCCAGGGCGTAGATGAAGCGCGCCAGGCTCGGCCGTTTGCTGGCTTCGATGGCGGCCAGCAGCTTGTTGCTGGAAACTTCGGCGAAGCCCTCGAGGGCCACCACCTGCTCGAAGGTCAGGCGGTACAGATCGGCCGGCGAGCGGATCAGCCCCTGGTCGACCAACTGCTCGACGCTCTTTTCGCCCAAGCCATCGATATCCATGGCGCGGCGCGACACGTAGTGGATGATCGCCTGCTTGAGCTGCGCGGCACAGGCCAGGCGGCCGACGCAACGGTACACCGCGCCTTCGCTGGTGGTCTCGCGGCCTTTGCTGCGCTTGACCAGCTGGGTGCGCTCGACCTGCGAGCCGCACACCGGGCATTGCTCCGGCACCTGTACCGGGCGCGCATCGGCTGGCCTGCGCTCGACCGCGACCTGCATCACCTGAGGGATCACGTCGCCCGCCCGGCGAATGATCACGCTGTCGCCGATCATCAGGCCCAGCCGGCCGATCTCGTCCATGTTGTGCAACGTCGCGTTGGAGACGGTCACGCCGGCGACCTTCACCGGCTTGAGGCGTGCCACGGGCGTGACCGCGCCAGTACGACCGACCTGGAATTCCACGTCGAGCACTTCAGTGATCTCTTCCATGGCCGGGAACTTGTGGGCGATCGCCCAGCGCGGCTCGCGCGAGCGGAAGCCCAGCTCGCGCTGCGCGGCCAGGCTGTTGACCTTGAACACCACGCCATCGATCTCGTAGGGCAGCTCCTGACGACGCGCACCGATGTCATGGTAATAGGCCAGGCATGCTTCCACGCCCGCCGCGTGGCGCAGCTCGCGACTGATCGGCAGGCCCCAGGTCCTGAGCTTTTCCAGGGTGGCGATGTGGCTGTCGGCGACCGGCTCGGAAACCTGGCCGACCCCATAGCAGCAGAACTCCAGCGGCCGGCTGGCGGTGATCCGCGAGTCGAGCTGGCGCAGGCTGCCAGCGGCGGCATTGCGCGGGTTGGCGAAGGTCTTGCCACCGAGCTCGGCCTGGCTGGCGTTGAGCCGCTCGAAGCCGGCCTTGCTCATGTACACCTCGCCGCGCACTTCCAGCTCGGCGGGCCAGCCGCTGCCGTGCAGCTTGAGCGGGATGTTGCGTATGGTGCGCACATTGGCGCTGATGTCTTCGCCGGTCGTGCCGTCGCCACGGGTCGCGCCCTGGACCAGCTGGCCATCGCGGTACAGCAGACTAACCGCCAGGCCGTCGAGCTTGGGTTCGCAGCTGTAGTCGACGGTAGTTCCAGCCGACAACGGGTCCGTCGCTGGCAGGTCGAGACCGGCGAGCACTCGCCGGTCGAACTCGCGCAGATCGCTTTCCTCGAAGGCATTGCCCAGGCTCAGCATGGGGATCTGGTGGCGAATCTGGCTGAAGGCCGCCAGCGCCTGGCCACCGACACGCTGGGTCGGCGAATCGGCCGTCACCAGCTCGGGGTGCTCGGCTTCCAGTGCCTTGAGCTCATTGAACAGACGGTCATATTCGGCGTCCGGGACGCTCGGCTCGTCCAGCACGTAGTAGCGGTAGTTGTGCCGGGCGATTTCTTCACGCAGTTCGAGGATTCTGGATTCGGCGGTCATGTCTGGTTCTTCTCTTGCAAAGCAAGAGAGCAGCCGTGGCTGCTCTCGCTCGTGTCTGTCGTTGCGCCTGGCGCGACGACCCGACCCACGCAGCACGGGCGCCGGATCGTCGCTGGCGAGCCATCAGCGTTTCTGGGTGAGCGCGCGTCGCTCGAACTCGACGATGCGCTGGCGGTAGTGCTCGATGGTCTGGGCGGTCAGCACGCTGCGCTGGTCATCCTTGAGCTCGCCATCGAGTTCATGGGCCAGCTTGCGCGCCGCGGCCACCATGACGTCGAAAGCCTGCTTGGGATGACGCGGCCCGGGCAGGCCGAGGAAGAAGCTGACCGCGCGGGTGCTGAAGTGATCGATGTCGTCCAGGTCGAAGACACCAGGCTTGACCGCATTGGCCATGGAGAACAGGATCTCGCCGTTGCCAGCCATGCTTTCATGGCGATGGAAGATGTCCATCTCGCCGAAACGCAGGCCGCTCTCGAGAATGTTCTGCAGCAGGGCCGGGCCCTTGAAGCCACCTTCGTCGCGGGAAATCACGCTGATCACCAGCACTTCCTCGACCGGCGGCAGCTCCTTGTCACGACTGCTGCCGCCAGCGTGGCCCGTGGCGGCGAAGCCGCTGGCGCGACGCTCTTCGCCGCGCTCGTCGCTGTCACCGGCGAACAGCTGGGGCTCGCGCGGCTCGGCCACCAGGCCGCTGTCGGCGGCCTGCGGCTCGGCCCGTCGGGCGCGCTTGGACGGTTTGACCGGCCTGGGCTCGCGCTCGCGCACCGGCGCGCTCATCGAAGGCAGGTCGCTTTCGTCGAGGTCAGGCTCCTGCTGTGTCTCCAGCACCCGTGAAGGGCCGAGCACCTCTGCACTGCCCTCTTCTTCCGGCAGGTTGGAAAAGCTGCGATCAAGACGAAACTTCAGCTTGCCCTTGCCGCCGCGCATGCGGCGCCAGCCGTCGAACAGAATACCGGCGATCACTATGATGCCGATGAGGATCAGCCACTCGCGCAGACCGATTTCCATGTAATTCCGTGCCTCTGTAAAAAAATTTGCGTGAACACAAAGGCTGCAAAGCCCTTTAACACGTGGCGCCAACTGGCTGTAATGGCTGGCGTTTTTCCACGCTAAACACAAGTGTCATAAAGCTAGCACGACCAACGGCAACTTTACACCGTCTCTCGCATCTGGCAGGGGCGCGCCCCTCGATCATGTTCCGTCGTCGCGCATCAGGCGTCGACCATGGCCATCGCTTCCTCCACGTCAACCGCGACCAGACGCGAGCACCCCGGCTCGTGCATGGTCACCCCCATCAGCTGATCGGCCATTTCCATGGCGATCTTGTTGTGCGTGATGTAGATGAATTGCACGGTTTCGCTCATCTCCTTCACCAGTCTTGCGTAACGTCCGACGTTGGCATCGTCCAGCGGCGCATCGACTTCGTCGAGCATGCAGAACGGTGCCGGATTCAGCTTGAAGATGGCAAACACCAGCGCCAGGGCGGTCAACGCCTTCTCGCCGCCGGACAGCAGATGGATGGTGCTGTTCTTCTTGCCGGGCGGGCGTGCCATGATCGTCACCCCAGTATCGAGTAGATCTTCGCCCGTCAGTTCCAGATAAGCACTGCCACCACCAAAAACTTTTGGAAAAAGTGCCTGCAAACCTGCGTTTATCTGATCAAAGGTATCCTTGAAACGATTGCGCGTTTCCTTGTCGATCTTGCGAATGACGTTCTCCAGCGTCTCGAGCGCCTCGGCCAGGTCGGCGTCCTGGGCATCCAGGTAGCGCTTGCGCTCGGACTGCTGCTGGTACTCGTCGATGGCCGCCAGGTTGATCGCGCCCAGGCGCTGGATGCGTGCCTCGATCTGCTCGAGCTCCTGCTCGGTGCCCGCCTCGCTGGCCTGTTCGTCCAGGCTGGCCAGCACGCCTTGCAAGTCATAGCCGTCGGCCAGCAGCTGCTCCTGTAACGTCTTGCGTCGTACATCCAGGCCCTGGCTTTCCAGGCGCTGCTGCTCGAGCTGGCCGCGCAGCAGCTGCGCCTGCTGTTCGGCCTGGGTACGGCGTTTCTCGGCATCGCGCAGTTGCCGGTCGGCATCCTCCATGTGTAGCCGCGCCTGGCGCATTTCCTCGTCGACGCCCATGCGCTGCTCGAGCAGCTCTTCGAGCCTGAGGCGCAGCTCTTCGAGCGGCGCCTCGCCCTCCTCGAGGTTCAGGCTCAGCTGCTGCTGGCGCTCGACTAGGCGCGCGGCTTGCTGTTCCAGGCGTTCCAGGGCCTGGCGGGTCGAATCATGCTGGGCCCTTAGGGACCCCAGGCGCACGGCGAGCTGGTGGGCATGGTCCTGGTGCTGGCGAGCGTCTTGGCGAACGCGATCGAGCGACTCGCGCAAGGTGTCGCGGCGAGCCAGCAACTGTTCACGCTGGTCGGTATCCTGGGCCATCAGTTCCAAGGCCTCCTGCAGCAGCAGGCGTGCCTCGCCCAGCTGTTCGTGCTCCAGGACGCGCTGCTCCTGCAGCTCGGCGAGTTCTTCCTGCAGGCGCCGGCGGCGCAGCTCCAGTTGCTCGGCGCGGGCGCGGGCGCCGGACAGGCGCGCCTTGAGTTCGCCCTGCTGGCGGCTCTCGTCCTGCACCCGACGGCGCAGTTGCTCGCGCTGCCCCTCGTGATCGCGCTGGCGTTCGCGCAGGCTCTGCAACTGCGCCTCGATCTGCTCCAGCAGCGCCTGCTGCGCGTGCTGCTGCTGGCCGAGCTGCTCGATTTCCTGCCCACGCGCCAGGACCCCACCGCGCGCCGAGTCACCCCGGCTGACCCGTAGGAAATGTCGGCCCACCCAGTAGCCATCGCGGCTGACCAGGCTTTGCCCCTCGGCCAGCTCGGCACGCAGCGCCAGCGCCTGCTCCAGGCTTTCCACGGGGCGCACCTGGCCCAGCCAGGGGACAAGGTCCGCAGCCCCAGCCACCTTGTCCAGCAGGCTGCCAGCCAGGGCGCTGCCGGCAGCGCCGGCCAAGCTCAGGCGCAGGTCGCCCTGCTCGAGGCCGGTATAGGCCAGGCCGGCGAAATCATCCACCAACACCGCCTGCAAATCGGCGCCCAGCACCGTTTCCACCGCCAGCTCCCAGCCCGGCTCCACGCGCAGGCCGGTGGCCAGCCGCGGCCGCTGGTCCAGGCCTTGGTCGTGCAACCACTGGGCGGTACCGGTGCCCGGCTCCAGCGCAGCCTGCTGCAGCGCCTCGAGCGAGGCCAGACGGCCGCCGAGTCGCTGCAGCTCGCCTTGCACCTGTTGCTGGGCCTGGCCACTGTCGCGCAGCTGCTCGCGCAGCTGCTCCAGTTGTTCGACGACCGTCTGCTCGGCCAGTTGCAGCTCCTCGAGCAGCAGTTCGCTGGCCGCCAGCTGCTCGCCGAACTCGAGCATGGCGGCATCCTGCGGGTCGGCACCGAGCTGGTCGCGCTCCTCGCCGAGCTTGCGCTGGCGCTCGGCGATCCGCTCGAGCCCCGCTTCGAGCTGTTGCAGGCGCGACTGCTGAACTTCTGCCTGGCGCCGCGGTTCGGCCGAGCGGGTATTGAACGCATCCCAGTGCTCCTGCCACTGCTGCATGCCATGCTCGGCTTGCTCGAGGACCGCGGCGGCTTCCTCGGCAGCGGCCAGGGCAATCTCCTGCTCCGGCTCGAGCATGTCCAGCTCCTGCCCCAGGCTCGCCAGCAAGGCTTGGTCCTGGCCCAAGTGCGCCTGGGTTTCCAGGCGGCTGCGCTCGGCTTCGCGCAGGTCGTCCTGCAACTGACGCAGCCGCTGCTGGCCATGCTGGATGCTCTGCTCGACCCGGGCGATGTCGCCGGCCACCGAATAGAAACGCGCCTGCACCTGACTGAAACGCTCGGCCAGGTCATGATGCCCGTCGCGCAGCCGCTCGATGCTGGCGTCGGCGTTGCGCTGCTCGGCCACCAGGGCCTCGAAGGCCACTTCCTGGTCGCCGATCACCGCCTCGCGTTGCCGCAGCCGTTCGTCCAGGGCGCGCCAACGCAGCGCCGACAAGGCCGCCTTGAGCTGGCGCTCGCGCGCCTTGTGTTCCTTGTACTTCTCGGCTGCCTGGGCCTGCCGGTGCAGCCGTTCGAGCTGGCGCTCCAGCTCCTCGCGCAGATCGGTCAGGCGCGCCAGGTTTTCCTGGGTACGCCGAATACGGTTCTCGGTCTCGCGGCGGCGCTCCTTGTACTTGGAGATGCCGGCCGCTTCCTCGATGAAGTTGCGCAGCTCCTCGGGCTTGGCCTCGATCAGCTTGGAGATCATGCCCTGCTCGATGATCGAGTAGCTGCGCGGCCCAAGGCCGGTGCCGAGGAAGATGTCGGTGATGTCCCGACGGCGGCACTTGGTGCCGTTGAGGTAGTAGGTGTTCTGCGCCTCGCGGGTCACCTTGCGGCGGATGGAAATCTCCGCGTACGCCGCGTACTCGCCGACCAGGGTGTTGTCGCTGTTGTCGAAGACCAGCTCGATGCTCGCCTGGCTGACCGGCTTGCGGCTGGTGGAGCCGTTGAAGATGACATCGGTCATCGACTCGCCACGCAGGTTCTTGGCCGAGCTTTCGCCCATCACCCAGCGCACCGCGTCGATGATGTTCGACTTGCCGCAGCCGTTGGGCCCGACCACCGCGGCCATGTTGCTGGGGAAGTTGACCGTGGTCGGGTCGACGAACGACTTGAATCCGGCCAGGCGGATGCATTTCAGGCGCATGGGCGATCCGAAGCCAGGCTGGCCACCACCAGCTCGCAACTGCGCTTGCAGTAGGCCGCCAGCACGTCGCGGATGCGCCACAGGTCGCGTTCGAGCACGGCCTCGAGCAGTTGGGCGAACAGTTCCAGGAAGTCGCTCATGTTGGCCTGGCGCTGCGCCAGGGCCCGGTAGTAGGCCCGGCTCATGGCCGACTGCAGGTTGTCGGTGGTCTGCTGCAGGTACGGGTTGTCGGCGAAGGGATAGGCCGCCCGCATCACGGCGAAGCTGTCGGCGACGAAGGCCTCGATGTCACCCCGCTCGCAAGCGGCCCGCAGACGTTGCTGGAGCACCAGGAACGGCTGCAACTGGGCCTCGACCGTCCAACTGCGTGCCACGGCATTGCCCAGCAGGATGTACAGCTCGCCCATCAAGGTGCACAGGCTGCGCACGCTGTGCTCGTCGAGCGCGGTGACGTGGGCGCCGCGCCTCGGCAGGATGGTCACCAGGTGCCGGCGCTCGAGGATGAGCAAGGCTTCGCGGACCGATCCACGACTGACGTTGAGCGCCTGGGTGACCTTTTGCTCCTGGATCCGCTCGCCTGGGGCCAGCTCGCCGCGGATGATCCGTTCGGCCAGGTGATGGGCGATCTGTTCGCAGAGGCTGTCCGGCGCCTTGAACGTCATGGTTTTCCTTCGGGGATCTTGCAGTTGTGCATGGGGGCGCAAGTGTAGCGCACTTGCCTGTGGCCCGCGCAGAGGGGCAGCGGGCTTTATTTGCTCGGCCGGCAGCTCGTCGGCGCGCGCCGCGCCGCGGCTTCGAGGCGGGCCAGGCCGGCACCGCTCTGGTACCCTTGGCCTGTCGCCGGGCCAGCCACGCCGAGCCCTTGCGACCGTCCAGCCGGCGCCGGCTTCACCGACGCGGCAAGACCTTTTCCTGACGAGATCCGCATGAGCACAACCTGCAAAGCCCACCGCGCCGCCATCCTGTACAGCATCGCCGACCCGAGCGAGGTCGGCCTGCAAGCTTCCCATGTCCATTTCGAGGACGGCCTGCTGGTCGTCGACCAGGGCCGTATCAGTGCCGTCGGGCCGGCCGCCGAGCTTCTGCCGACCCTGCGCGCCGATATCGAAGTGGTGCACCACCACGACGCCCTGATCACGCCCGGCTTCATCGACACCCATATCCATTTCCCGCAGACCGGCATGATCGGCGCCTACGGTGAGCAGCTGCTGGACTGGCTGGAGAGCTACACCTTCCCCTGCGAAAAGCAGTTCGCCGACAAGGCGCACGCCGACGAAGTGGCCAAGCTGTTCCTGCAGGAACTGTTGCGCAACGGCACCACCACCGCGCTGGTGTTCGGCAGCGTCCATCCCGAATCGGTCGAGGCGCTGTTCGAGCAGGCCGAGCGCCTGGACCTGCGCCTGATCGCCGGCAAGGTGATGATGGACCGCAACGCCCCGGACTACCTGACCGATACCGCCGAAAGCGGTTACCAGGACAGCAAGGCGCTGATCGAGCGCTGGCATGGCAAGGGTCGGCTGCATTATGCGGTCACCCCACGCTTCGCCCCGACCAGCACCCCGCAGCAGCTGGCTTCGGCAGGTCGGCTGCTCAAGGAATACCCGGGGCTGTACCTGCATACCCACCTGTCGGAGAACCTCGAGGAGATCGATTGGGTCAGGACGCTGTTCCCCGAGCGCGATGGCTACCTGGACGTCTACGATCATTACCAGCTGCTTGGCGAGCGCTCGGTGTTCGCCCATGGCGTGCATCTGTGCGATGCCGAGTGCCAGCGCCTGGCCGAGAGCGGTTCGGCAGTCGCCTTCTGCCCGACTTCGAACCTGTTCCTGGGCAGTGGCCTGTTCAACCTGCCCCAGGCCGAGCGCTTCGGCGTACGCGTCGGCCTGGGCACCGATGTCGGTGCCGGCACCAGTTTCTCGCTGTTGGCGACCCTCAACGAAGCCTACAAAGTCATGCAACTGCAAGGCGCGCGGCTACACCCGTTCAAGTCCCTTTACCTGGCGACCCTCGGTGGGGCCCGCGCCCTGCGTCTGGAGGACCGCATCGGCAGCCTGAAACCGGGCAACGATGCCGACTTCGTGGTGCTGGACTACAAGGCCACGCCATTGCTGGACTACCGTATCCGGCAATCGACCAGCATCGAGGAAACCCTGTTCGTCCTGGCCACTCTTGGCGACGACCGCACGGTGCGCGAGACCTATGCGGCGGGGCGTTGCGTGCATCGCCGCTAGCAAGCGGCAAGCCGGCATGGTGGGCTGATATTTCTGTCAGTTGTGCAGTTCGACCAGGCCGGACACAGTCGGGCATACCTCATGCCCGGCCACGGTGGATCGATCCATGCGCACAACCACGTTTTTTCTTTACCAGGCTGGTCGCCTCGCCGAACTTTCCAGCCAGGCCAGGCATGTACGCTTGCTGGTCCACGATGGCATGCCACTGGTCGAGCGAGTGGGCGCCGGTCCTGCCATCCTGACCGGCTGCGACGCGCAGGGTTCGGCATATCTGGCAATCGGCGCACCGCAGCATCGCTGCATCGCCTACACGGTCTATGGCTACGTGCCACCTGAACGCCTGGCGTTGCCACTGGGCTTCACTGGCGCACCGGTGGATCCGCTCACCGGCAACCTGCCGCTGGGTAGCGGTCGGCGCACTTACGATCCGCTACTGGGGCGTTTCCATAGCGCCGATGAGCACAGTCCCTTTGGCAAGGGCGGACCCAATGCCTACGCCTATTGCCAAGGGGACCCGGTGAATCGCGGCGACCCTGAGGGCACGTTCTGGCGCTCCGTCTTCAAGCTGTCCGCTCCCGTGCTTGGTAAGGGCGCCGCGCCAAACCTTGTCGCCATCGGCGATAGAAAGCGCAACTACCTTGCCTCGGAAACGAACGAGTTGACCCAGGCGCTGCTGCCCAGGCCTGACGCCACCTTGCCGTCGATTTCGGCACGCCAGCACATCGATGCGTATGTCAGCAGCGTAGCGGCGCAGGACCAGGCCTTTTTCACCAGGAACCTGGACTACGTCAACAAGAATCTCTGGTCCCATGGCAATACCAATCTTTCGCAAGGCAGTGCCAGGCACTATGTCGAACTAGCCAGGCAAGTACAGGCCGGAGAACTCAGCAGTTCCTCGGCGCACTTGTCCGCCGCCGCCAAATGGTTGTCCGAAGGCAAGGCAAGCGGCGCCCTGGCCAATGTCGCCGCCCTGCTCAGGGCAGGGGTCGAGGATCACCGCCAGCTCAAGACCTGGCCGGCATCAGCGCCGTAAGCATCCCTGCGAGCGCGATCGGACGAAGCGTCGAATGCCTGCCGACGTGGTCTTCCCCCGGCCGGCCAGGGCCTGGCCGCGCTTTGCTGACCAAGTGCACAAGTACTGGGGGCCATCGCCTGGCGTCGTGTACTTGAGCAGCATCACGCAACTGAGTAATCTGCGCGCCCCTCGATGAGCGCGGCATGGATCCTGCCTGTACCGGCCGGCCTGGCACTGCCTCGATCCGCGTGCATGCCAGGCTGGCCGACCCCGAACCTCATCCTGGCTCGACAACGACAATAGCGTCATCGAACGCCGACACCGTTCTACCAAGGGAGCACGATCCGCAATGCGCACCATCCACAGCCTGCTGCTCGCAGGCGGCCTGCTGGCGACCGGAACCACGTTGGCCGGCGACCTGCTGCAGTGGCAGACCAACAGCATCACCTACCTTTACGGCAAGAACTTCAAGGTCAATCCGCAAGTTCAGCAAACCTTCACCTTCGAGCACGCCGACGGCTGGAAGTACGGGGACAACTTCATCTTCTTCGACCGAATCTTCTACAACGGCAAGAACGATGCCGGCAACGGCCCCAATACCTATTACGGCGAAATCACTCCACGGCTGTCGTTCGGCAAGATCCTCGAGCGCAAGCTCGAGTTCGGCCCGGTCAAGGACGTGCTGCTGGCCATGACTTACGAGTTCGGCGAGGGCGACACCGAAGCCTACCTGATCGGCCCAGGCTTCGACCTGGCCGTGCCTGGCTTCGACTGGTTCCAGATCAACTTCTACCACCGCACCACCGACGGCGGTCGTCCGGGCGACGATGTTTGGCAGATTACCCCGGTCTGGTCCTACACCATCCCGGTCGGCTCGTCAGACGTGCTGATCGACGGCTACATGGACTGGGTGGTGGACAACGACGTCAACAGCCGCGGCACCTACCAGGCCAACCTGCACTTCAATCCGCAGGTCAAGTACGACCTGGGCAAGGCCCTCAAGCTAGGCGAGAAACAGCTGTATGTCGGCTTCGAGTACGACTACTGGAAGAACAAGTACGGGATCCGCGACAGTGCCGCGTTCGCGACCGACCAGAACACCGCCAGCCTGCTGCTGAAAGTGCATTTCTGACAGCGGCCATGACCGCCTGGACTTGCGGCGCGCCGCCCGCCGGCGGACCTGGGCGATCCCAGGCCCGCATTGCCGGCCATCGCGGCCGCCCCGGCGGCGGCCGCTACGTGTTGGCGCCGCCGATCATCCGCCACAGCTTGCCCGCCACGCTCAGCACCATCAGCACCACGGCCCCGGCCAGCACCCCAACCACGCCGTTGAGCAGCGCCCCGGTCAAGGCACCGCCGCGTCCGGCGGCGAAGCCTTCGATGGCCTGGTGCAGCGGCTCGATGCCGTGCACCAGGATGCCGCCACCGACCAGGAACATGGCGATGGTGCCGATCACCGACAGGCTCTTCATCATGTAGGGCGCCGCGCGCAGGATGCCGTGGCCGATGCCGCGTACCAAGCCCGAGGCCTTCTTGCTCATCCACAGCCCCAGGTCGTCGAGCTTGACGATCCCGCCGACCAGGCCGTAAACACCCAAAGTCATGACCACCGCGATACCCGACAGCACGATGACTTGCTGGGTGAGCGGTGCATCGGCCACCGTACCGAGGGTGATGGCAATGATTTCCGCCGACAGGATGAAGTCGGTGCGCACTGCCCCCTTGATCTTGTCCTTCTCGTAGGCCACCAGGTCGATGTCCTGGTTGGCCACCGCTTCGTGCCGCGCGCCGTGCTCGGCATCATCTTCGGCCCGGCGGTGCAGGAAGCGATGGGCCAGCTTTTCGAAACCTTCGAAGCACAGGTAGGCGCCGCCGAGCATCAGCAGGGGCGTGACGGCCCAGGGGATGAAGGCACTGATGAGCAAGGCCGCCGGGACCAGGATCGCCTTGTTCAGCAGCGACCCCTTGGCCACCGCCCAGACCACCGGGATTTCCCGCTCGGCCCGTACACCCGTGACCTGCTGCGCATTGAGCGCCAGGTCATCGCCCAGCACCCCGGCGGTTTTCTTCGCTGCGACCTTGGTCATCAGCGAGACGTCGTCCAGCACCGTGGCGATATCGTCGATGAGCGCCAGTAGACTGCTTGCTGCCATGATCTTGATTCCTGTTCATGAAGTACGTGTCGCTGCCAGCAGCCCGTCCGGGACTGCTGGCAGGGCTGCGCCGTTGAGACGCGATTTCGCTTAGAGACGGCACAGCGTGGAAGATTCATGCAAGACCTTGGAATGCCGGCTCGATGGCCTGTCACGGCATGGATTTGTCAGCCCCCGCTGTGTTCAACTGGCCAGCGCCGACCATGCCGTCGGCCTAGCACCGCTCAGTTGCCGAACGTCGTCTCAAGGAGAATGCCATGCCTCGCTTCGCTGCCAACCTGTCCATGCTGTTCACCGAGCGGGACTTCCTGGACCGCTTCGAAGCGGCGGCCGCGGCTGGCTTTCGAGGCGTCGAATACCTGTTTCCGTACGAGTTCGAAGCCGAACGGCTGCGTCAGCTGCTTCAGGCCCACGGCCTGGTCCAGGTGTTGTTCAACCTGCCGGCCGGCGACTGGCAACAGGGCGAGCGCGGCATCGCCTGCCTGCCCGAGCGGGTCGAGGAGTTCCGCGCCGGCGTCGAAACGGCCATCGCCTACGCCAAGGTACTGGGCAATACCCAGGTCAACTGCCTGGCCGGCATCCGCCCTCGTGGCCTGGACGAGGCCCTCGCACGGCGGACCTTCGTCGACAACCTGCGTCACGCCGCGCAGCGCTGCGCTGCGGCAGGTATCCGGCTGGTGATGGAAATGATCAATACCCGCGACATGCCGGGCTTCTACCTCAACACCACCCGCCAGGCCCTGGAGATCCGGGACGAGGTTGGCAGCGACAACCTGTTCCTGCAATACGACGTCTACCACATGCAGATCATGGAAGGCGATCTGGCGCGGACGATCGAGGCGAACCTCGGCGTGATCGAGCATATCCAGGTGGCCGACAATCCAGGGCGCAACGAACCCGGGACCGGCGAGATCAACTACCGTTTCCTGTTCGAGCACCTCGACCGGATCGGCTACCAGGGCTGGGTGAGCGCCGAGTACAGGCCGCTTGCAACTACCGAGGCGGGGTTGGGCTGGCTCGAGCCCTACAGCAGGGCCTGAGTCTGGCACAAGCAGCGCGCAGGCACCTCTTCACGCCTGTCTCGTGCCTGGAGCGCAGACGGACAGGCGCCGCTTTTACAGGTGGTTGCGAAACACGGTGCCGGTCTGGATTGCGGACAGGCCGCCCCGCCCATAGGCTGTAGCTCCCACAATCAGGTCGCACCTACATTCATGGACACACCGCTTTCCCTGCGCGAACGCCTCTACATCATCGTCTTCCAGACCGACACGGTCGCTGGCCGGCGCTTCGACAAGATCCTGCTGCTGATCATCCTGGCCAGCCTGGTCACGGTCATCCTCGACAGCATCGACGAGGTGCATCGCAGCCATGCGCACGTCCTGGCGGCCATCGAGTGGGGGTTCACGGCGATCTTCCTGGTCGAATACCTGGCGCGCCTGTACAGCTCGCCCAGGCCGCTGCGCTATGCCTTCAGCTTCTACGGCCTGGTCGACCTGCTGGCCATCGTGCCGGGGATCATCGCCCTGTACTACAGCGACGCCCAGTACCTGCTGATCATCCGCATCATCCGCATGCTGCGGATCTTTCGCATCCTCAAGCTCAGCCCGTACCTCAACCAGGCCAACTACCTGCTCACCGCCCTGCGTGGCAGCAAGCAGAAGATCATCGTGTTCCTGGTCAGCGTCTCCACTCTGGTCACCGTGTTCGGCACCCTGATGTACGTGATCGAGGGCCCGGCGCATGGCTTCACCAGCATTCCCAAGGGCATCTACTGGGCCATCGTGACCCTCACCACGGTGGGCTTCGGCGACATCGTGCCGGTCACGCCGCTGGGCCAGGTGCTGTCCTCGCTGGTGATGATCACCGGCTACTCGATCATCGCCGTGCCCACCGGCATCTTCACCGCCGAGCTGGCCAACGCCATGCGTGGCGAGCAACTGCTGCACGATTGCCCCAGTTGTCAGAAATCGCGTCATGACCAGGAGGCGGCCTTCTGCTCGCGCTGCGGCAGTGCGTTGTTCGACAAACGCGAATGAGCAAAGCGCCATTTGTTCTTTAAAGGCCCGTGAGCGACCCGCTATAGTCGCAGACAGGCAGGCACAAAGCCGTCACCCACTCGAACAAGGAACGCGTCGTGAAAAGACTCTTCAGCGCATCGCTGCTGGCCGCCGGGCTCGCCCTGGGCAACCTGGCCCAGGCCGCCCCTACCCTGCTCAACGTCTCCTATGACGTGATGCGCGACTTCTACAAGGACTACAACCCGGCGTTCCAGAAGCACTGGGAAGCCGAGCACAACGAAAGAATCAACGTGCAGATGTCCTTCGGCGGCTCGAGCAAGCAGGCACGCGGGGTCATCGATGGACTGCCGGCCGACGTCATCACCATGAACATGGCCACCGACATCAATGCGCTGGTCGACAACGGCAAGCTGCTGCCTGAAAACTGGGCCACCCGCCTGCCGAACAACAGCGCGCCGTTCACCTCGGCCACCGTGTTCATCGTGCGCAAGGGCAACCCGAAGGCGTTGAAGGACTGGCCTGACCTGCTCAAGGATGGCGTCCAGGTGATCGTGCCGAACCCCAAGACCTCGGGCAATGGCCGCTACACCTACCTGTCGGCCTGGAGCTACGTGCTCAAGAACGGCGGCGACGAGAGCAAGGCCAAGGACTTCGTCGGCAAGCTGTTCAAGCAGGCACCGGTCCTCGATACCGGCGGTCGCGCCGCTACCACGACCTTCATGACCAACCAGATCGGCGACGTACTGGTGACCTTCGAGAACGAGGCCGAGATGATCGCCCGCGAGTTCGGCCGCGACCAGTTCGAAGTGGTCTACCCGAGCGTATCGGCCGAAGCCGAGCCGCCGGTCAGCGTCGTCGACAAGGTCGTCGACAGGAAAGGCTCGCGCGCCGCGGCCGAGGAATACCTCAAGTACCTGTGGTCGCCAGCGGCCCAGGAAATCGCCGCGCAGAACTACCTGCGCCCGCGTGACGCCACGGTCCTGGCCAAATACACCGACCGCTTCCCGAAAGTCGATTTCCTTTCCGTGGAAAAGACCTTCGGTGACTGGCGCAGCGTGCAGAAGACCCATTTCAACGATGGCGGGGTGTTCGACCAGATCTACTCGGGGCAATGACCATGCCGGCTGGCTGCCGCAGCGCAGCCAGCCTCCTGCGCCAACCCTCCACTGCTCCATATCGAACTTCACAGCGTCCAGCCAATCAGTTCCTTGAGTGACTCTTCCCGCCCGTCACGGCCCAAGGAGTATCCCTGTGCTGCGTTCGCTTTCCACGCTTTTGCTCGGCCTGTTGCTGAGTACCCGTCTGCTGGCCGCCGAGCCAGCGCCCGCCGAGGAACCTGCCGCCGAACCGGCTCCCGTGGTGCAAGGTGGCCTGCTCGGCGCCCTGGCCGATGGCCTGGACACAGCGGCTCAGGAGCTCGACCTGGACGCCCATCTGGTCGATGCCTGGCGGCTGCGCACCGACCGCGCCGCCAAGGAAGTGGAACGACTGGTCGATCGCCATGCCGGCAGCGACGCCTTGCAGCTGGCCGGCGATTTCCTGATCCTCACCCTGGCTTGGGCTGGCAGCTTCGCGGTACTGGCCGGGCTTGGCCGCTGGGCTTTCCATCGCAGCCGCCGTACGGCCTGGCTGGGCAAGCGCCCCCGGGTCCAGGGCTTGCTTGGCTATCTGCTGCCCTATACGCTGCCGGCGCTGGCCAGCCTGCCACTGACCTTGTACGCCAGCCGCTTCCTCGACCCATCCGTGGCCCGGGCCCTGGGCATGAGCCTGGCCTATGCGACCAGCAGCGGCCTGTTCTCCACCTCCATCGTGCTCTGCCTGATCACCCTCTTCGACGCTGGGCACAAGCGTCGCGCCGTGGCTGTCATCCGCCGCCTGTCACCCCGCCCGCTGTTCATGATCGGCTTTCTCGCGGCCTGGAGCGATGCGCTGACCAGCCCACAGATCGCCCGGCAGATCGGCGGCAACCTCACCAGCAGCATCGCGGTGGTGACCGGCCTGGTGGCCACGGCGATCTTCGCCAGCCTGGTGATTCGCCTGCGCCGGCCGGTGGCGCACCTGATTCGCAACCGCGAGCTCAAGGACCGCCTGCAACATCGCGCCGTGCAGGAGACCCTGCGGATCTTCTCCAACCTCTGGTACCTGCCGATCCTGCTGATGATCCTGGTCTCGGCGGTGCACATGATCGGGGCCGGCGAGGAAAGCCAGCGCGCCTTGCAGAACGCCCTGCTGACCACCGTGCTGCTGGTGGGCACGGTGTTCCTCAGCACGACCCTGCAGCATCTGTTCGTGCCGCGCCAGGCTGAAGCCAACCAGCGCATGCGACCCTACAAGGAGCTGTTGCGCAGCCTGGCCCATGCCGTGCTGCGGATCGTCATGGCGGTCGCCTTCATCGAACTGCTGGGACGCATCTGGGGCTTCTCGGTGATCGACTTCGCCATGCGCAATACCCTCGGCCGGGCAATCAGCGATTCGTTGAGCAGCATCGCCCTGATCCTGCTGGTCACCTGGCTGCTCTGGGTGGTGCTCGACACCGCGATCCAGGAAGCGCTCAAGCCGGCGGTCGGGCGCCGCGCCTCGCGCCAGCCCAGCACCCGGGTGCGGACGATCCTGCCGATGCTGCGCAACGCGATCAAGATCATCCTGGTGGTGATCTGCACCATCACCACCATGGCCAACCTGGGCATCAACGTCGCCCCGCTGCTGGCCGGTGCCGGGGTGGTCGGCCTGGCCATCGGCTTCGGCTCGCAGCAGCTGGTGCAGGATGTGATCACCGGTCTGTTCATCCTGATCGAGGACACCATCGCCATCGGCGACTGGGTGGTGCTCGATTCGGGGCATGCCGGCACCGTCGAAAGCCTGACCATCCGCACCTTGCGCCTGCGCGACGGCAAGGGCTTCGTGCACTCGGTACCGTTCGGCCAGATCAAGGCGGTGACCAACCAGTCGAGACAGTTCGCCTATGCCTTCTTCTCGGTGCAGTTCACCTACGACAGCGATGTGGACAAGGCGCTGGAGCTGATCCACGAGGTCGGGCAGTCGATCAGCGAGGACCCGTTGCTGCGAATCAACCTGCAAGGGCCGCTGCAGGTGTTCGGTGTCGATCGCATGGACCTCAACGGCTTCGTGCTGACCGCGCAGTTCAGGACCATTTCCGGTGGCCAGTATGCAGTGAGCCGGGCATTCAACGAGCGCCTGAAAAAACGCGTCGACCAGACCGACAACGTCAGCTTCGCGCAGCTCTACCCGGTGGCGCCGGCCTGGCGCGGCGAGCTCGCTCCGGGCCAGGCGCAGTGACCTGGGCGCCGCGGCGCAGTCGTGCGTCGCGCCGCCATGAGCGGCCTACGCCGGCGCGACGGTTTGTGCCTGCTGTCGGAAGACCAGGGCCTTGAGTCCGCCATCGATGTCGCTGTCGGGAAACTCCGGCGGATTCGCCAGGCGCTCGATGAACCTGAGCTGTGGCGCCTGCTCGGCCATGCCTTGCACCAGGAACTGCGGGCCGATGCCAGGATCGTTGACGCAGGCCAGCACGGTCCCGCCCTGGCCGAGCAGCTCGGGCAGACGGCGCAGGATCTTGGCATAGTCCTGGGTCAACACGAAGCTGCCCCGCTGGAAGGTTGGCGGATCGATGATGATCAGGTCATAGGGGCCATGCTTGCGCACTTTGCCCCAGGACTTGAACAGCTCATGTCCCAGATAGGCGACCCGCGCGGCATCATGCCCATTGAGACGATGGTTGTCGCGCCCGCGCGCCAGCGCCGCCTTGGCCATGTCCAGGTTGACTACCTGCTCGGCGCCACCGGCAATTGCCGCCACCGAGAAACCGCAGGTATAGGCGAACAGGTTGAGCACACGCTTGCCCGCCGCCTGCTCACGCACCCAGCGGCGGCCGTAGCGCATGTCCAAGAACAGGCCATTGTTCTGGCGCACGCCCAGGTCGAGCAAGTAGCGCAAGCCGTCCTCGACCACCTCGCGCTGTGGGCAGGGTTCGCCCCACAGCCACTGCGCCGGGCTGTCTGGCAGATAGCGGTGCTGCAGCAGGATCGCCTGGCCGCGCCACACGGGTCGCTCGGCCAGCCTGCCGAGCATGGCTTGCAGTTCGGCTAGCTGGTCTTGGCCAGGCTCGCGGAACAACGCCACCAGCAGGACGCCTTGCAGCCAGTCCACGGTGATCTGCTCGAGCCCCGGCCAGCAGCGCCCGCGCCCATGGAACAGGCGGCGGGTTTCTGCCGGAGCGGGGTCGAGCGCAGCGAGCAGGTGCTGCTCAAGGGTATCGATGGTGGTGGTCATGACAGGTCGCAAGAATCGAAAGGAGCCGATTCTACCTGATCGCCGGCGCTCGCGGATCGGCCTGGCCAGCAGTGGTCTGCGGGGTGTCCTGCCGTGCAACGGAGTCTCGGCGCTCAGGCCGGGCAGCTGTGCTCGCCGCCATCGAGCCCTTGGCGAACGTTGCGGCTGAGCAGGCTGGCCTTGCCATCCCGCCAGGTCAGGGTGAGGACGTACAAGGTATCGAAGTCATCGCCTTTCCAGTCCTCGGTGATCACCCGCTGCTCGCCAAGCGCCTTGCCGGCCACCGCGTTGATCAGGTCGGGCAGGTAGCCGCTGGACCAGGCGGTGTAGACCGTGGCATTACGATACTTGGTCTGCAGCAGCTCGTCGGCCAGGTCGTCATAGTCGTTGGCGCCGAACTCGATGTTCACCGGCAGGCCAAGCTTGATGGCACTGGGACTGATGGTCATCAACGGGCGAATGTAGCTGTAGCTCAGGTCCTGGCTGCCTTCCTCGA
This sequence comes from Pseudomonas fulva, assembly GCF_015680705.1. Taxonomy (GTDB): domain Bacteria; phylum Pseudomonadota; class Gammaproteobacteria; order Pseudomonadales; family Pseudomonadaceae; genus Aquipseudomonas; species Aquipseudomonas fulva_C. The sequence goes on from NZ_JADNYP010000004.1 coordinate 182,123, forward strand.
CGTTGCGGGTGGGGTTGGCGGCGAACACATAGTCGGCCTTGCCGACCTTTTCCGGCAACAGCGTCGCCAGGTCCAGGGCGCGATTGAGCCCTTGGCAGTTGAGCTGGCCGAGGCCCTCGCCAGGTTTTTCGGCGTGGCGCAGGAAGACCAGGGTCTGGGTGCCATCGACCGGCTCGGCAGGCTCGCGCAGGCCCTGGTAGGCCAGGGGCGCGACAAGGCCGGCGGCCAGCAGAACGGCGAACAGGCGACGGCGGATCAACGACGGTAGTTTCATGACGATGGACTCTTTCAACGAAAGGGACAGGATCAGCCTGACTGCCCCACGGCATGGGTCGTGGAGCATTCCTGTCAGAGGCTGCTGGCCTGAAGCTTGCGAGCGTCAGAGTGCCGTTTGCCCGCTTGGTTCAGCGCTGAACCGCCTTCCTGGCGCCGTGAGCACTGTAATTCCTTTGGATTAACGATTTAAGACAGTGTGACGGAGCATTTTTCGACGAACGGTCAGTCGTCCCGAGTCAGCACCTCGAGCAGTTCGATCTCGAACGTCAGGTTCGAATGCGGGGGAATCGCACCGACTGCCCGCTCGCCGTAGCCCAGTTGGGCAGGCACCTTGAGCGTGCGCTTGCCGCCGACCCGCATGCCCATCAGGCCCTGATCCCAACCCTTGATCACCCGTCCGGTGCCGATCACGCACTGGAACGGCTTGCCACGCGACCAGGACGAATCGAACTCGCTGCCGTCGTCCAGCCAGCCGGTGTACTGGGTGGTGATGAGGGCGCCCTTGACCACGGTCTTGCCCTGGCCTTCCACGTGGTCGATGATCTGCAGTTCGCTGCTCATGCCGGCTCTCCTGGCGTTGAAAAGCCGTCCTTTTCTCAGGTCCGCGGCCGTTTGGCAAGCGACCGCCACTGACAGCGCCGCGGCCAAGACGCGCGCCCGCTGCGCCGCGCCAGCGCTCAATCGTATTGGTCGAACACCTGCGCGCCGGTGAGCTCGCGGGTCTGGTTGGCGAAGCAGTACCAGGCCGGTTTCTGCTCGATGAAGATCTGTTCGTCGAACTGCCAGGCTTCGTCCCCTTCGAGCACGCCGACCGAAACCGCGTAGGCATCCTGCGCCTTCAGGCGATAGTACAGGTGCGTGCCGCATTGACCGCAGAAGCCGCGCTGCGCCCAGGCGGAGGAGTCGTGCACGCTCGGCTGCCGGCCGCTGAAGCGTGGCGGCTGGCTGCAATGCACCACCAGCCAGGGGCCGCCGGTCCAGGTGCGGCAGGTCGTGCAATGACAGGCGCTGACGCCGGTGCTGGCGACGACGACGTGAAAACGGACGGCGCCGCACAGGCAGGCGCCTTGCTTTTCCAGGGACATGATCGGGCTCCGGCGCAGCACAGGTGCGCAGAGTATAGCGCCTGGCTGATGGCTCGTTGGAGGCGCCAGGCACGGGCGGCCAGCGACCGCCCGGCGCAGCCCGGCCTTTAGAGCAGGATCGTGCCGCGCAGGAACAACGCTGCGTGCCCCTTGATCACGACCCGGCCATTGCCGGGCACCTGGCATTGCAGTTGCCCCTTGCGCGCGCCGCCCTGCTCGCACTCGAGGCTGCGCTTGCCCAGGCGCGCCGCCCAGTAAGGCGCGAGCGAGGTGTGCGCGGAACCGGTGACCAGGTCTTCGTTGACGCCGACTCGCGGGCCGAACCAGCGGCTGACGAAATCGAAACCACGACCCGGCGCCGTCACCGCGATGCCGCGCACATCGAAGCTGGCGAGCGCGGCGAAATCAGGTTGCAAGGTATCGAGCGCCGCGGCGTCGTCGAGCACCAGCAGGTAGTCGTCGGTACGGTACAGCGCATGGGCGTGCTCCAGCCCGAGCGCCTGCAACAGCGCCGGTGGCGTCTCGACTGGCTGCGGCTGCCTGGCCGGAAAGTCCATGGCCAGCCGTCCATCGGCCTCGCGACTGACCCGCAGTTCGCCACTGCGGGTCTGGAAGCGCAACACCTCGGCCTGCTCGCCCAGCTGTTCGTACAGCACCCAGGCCGTGGCCAGGGTGGCGTGCCCGCACAGATCGACCTCGACGCTCGGCGTGAACCAGCGCAGTTCGAAGCCGTCGCCCTGACGGACGAAGTAGGCCGTTTCGGACAGGTTGTTCTCTTCGGCGATCCGTTGCAGCAGCTCATCGGCCAGCCAGGCGTCCAAGGGACAGACAGCGGCGGGATTGCCGCCGAAAGGTCGAGCGGAAAACGCATCGACCTGGAAGATCTCAAGTTGCATGCATGACACTCCTGATGGGGAACCGGATCAGCCGCGAACCGGGGTGAGCACCGGTTCGCCGGCGAAGAACGCTTGCAGGTTGCGTAACACCAGCATGACCGTGTCACGCGCCGCTTCTGGCGACTGGCCCGCCACATGTGGGGTCAGCAGCGTATTGTCGAGCGCCTTGAGCGCGTCGGGCACGTTCGGCTCGTCATCGAACACGTCCAGCGCGGCGCCGGCGATCTGTCCGGACCGCAGCGCTTGCACCAGCGCCTGGGTATCGACCACGCTGGCGCGGGCGATGTTGACCAGGTAGCCGTCCTGGCCAAGCGCCTCGAGTACCTTGGCGTCGACCAGGTGACGCGTGCGCGGGCCACCGGGCGTGGCGATCACCAGGATATCCACGGCCTCGGCCAGCGCCAAAGGCGTCGGATACCAGCTGTAGGTGGCCTGCTGGCGCGGGGTTCGGGTGCAGTAGGCAATGGGCATGTCGAAACCCAGCGCGGCGCGCCTGGCGATGGCCTGGCCGACCGCGCCGAGGCCGAGCAGGCCAAGCCGCTTGCCGGACACCGAAGGGCTGATCACCCGGTTCCACTCGCCACGTCGGGTGCTGGCATCGGCCCGGGGGATGTCGCGTAGCAGGCCCAGCAGCATGGCCATGGCGTGGTCGGCCACCGAGGCCGCGTTCGCCCCGGCGCCGTTGGTCACGGTGATGCCGCGCGCCGCCGCGGCGGCCAGATCGACCTGCTCGTAGCCGGCGCCGATCACGCAGATGATCCGCAGCGCCGGCAAGGCGTCGATCTCGGCGGCTGTCAGGCCCAGTGGGCCGCGGGTCAGCACGGCATCGACCTGCGCGGCGTGGTGCTCGATGAACTGGCGGCGCAGCTGCGGCGTCGGTGCCCGCAGCAGCCGATAGCCGGCCTGCTCCAGCAATGGAAGGTAATCGTCGACGGTTTCGACCAGTACCAGGACTGTCTTGCTCATGCCACCTCCTGTGCGATGCGAGGCGGCATTATGCGCGGCTGCGCCTACCGCGCGAAAGCCCGGCCCAGGCCACCCGGCACGCCGCTGCTGTCGGTCTCCTGCCACGGCCCCTCAGGGCTCAGCGACCAGCTCCAGCCATTGTTCCAGCGATAGTAGGTACGTTGCCGGTAGAAGGTATTGGTCTGTTTTTCCAGCACGTAGACGCCCAGGCGTGGGTCCCAGTGGCTGGCGCCCCCTGGCGGCGGCGCGAAGCTGGCCGAGGTACGCGGCATCGGTTTGGGCGTGGCGGCCGGCTTGCCTGGCTTTGGCGTGCTGCCCTGCCCGCCTGGCAGCGGCTTGACCACCGGCCCCTGCGGTGGCGGCGCTTCGATCGGCGGCTGGGGCTGCTCGGCCGGACGATGCGCGGTACAGGCGGACAGCCCCACGGCCAGGGTAATCAAGGTCAGGCGGATGGCGCTGTTCATGGACGGCTCTCTTGCTGATCGGGACGGTCGATGGTCAGGTGCTGGACAGCGCGAGTCGACGTGGCCAGCGGTGGGTTCCGTCCGATCCATTCGCCGTGGGTCGGCTGGCCGGCGCGGGACACCCGTGCAAGCAGTTCGACTTGCGCGAAGCCGGACAGTTTCATCTGCGCCATCATCGCGTCGGCATCGCTCAGTTCGACTTCGAGCGGCAACTGGGCCACGCGCAACCGCTTGGCCGCCAACGGCATCGGCGGCCCGCCGACAGCCCTGGCGAACAGGTAGACGGTGTCCTCGGGGCGCACCTTGTCCTTGATGGCCTCGGCCAGCGAGAGCCTGACCTTGAGCCTGACCGCGGGGGCCTCGGCCCTCTTGGCCGTGCCATCGTCCTGCACCGACGTGCCGGCGGCGAGCCGCTCGGCCGCCCGATCGATCCCGCCCTGCAACGCCGCGCGCGAGGCGTCATCGGCAGGCAACGCGGCCAGCAGGCGCTTCCAGTAGTCGATGGCCTCCTGGTAACGCGCCCCCTCGAAGGCAGCGATGCCGAGCAGGCCGAGGCTGGTGGGCTCCTTCGGATCCTCTCGCAGCGCTTCGTCGGCCAGGGCCTGCAGGCGATCGTTCCATTGCTTGCCATTGGCGAAATACGCCGCCTGGGCCCACTGGCCGAGCAGTTCGGGCTGGCGCCCGGCGAGCGCCACGGCGCGCTCGAAGGCCTGGGAGGCGTCGCCAGGACGCTGCTGGGCCATGTAGGCACGGCCAAGGAAGTACCAGCCTTCGGCCGACTCCGGCTGAGCTTGCACGGTACGTTCCAGGCGTGTGGTCATGTCCTGCAGGTTGCTGGGCGCCTGGGCGAACTCGCGGGCCAGCTCGACCTTGTCGGCCGCGCCAAAATGCAGGTAGAGGCCAAGCGCGACGACCGGCAGCAGCACGGCGACGGCCAGCGGCACGCCGCGACCGAGCGGCCGGGCTGGCGCGCCGCCGAGGGTTTCGGTATCGGTCAGCAGTTCGCGGGCCGCCTCGTCACGACCACGCTGCAACTGCGCCGCATCGAGCACGCCGGCCTGTTGCTGGGCCTCGAGTTCGGCCACGCGTTCCTGGTACAACTCGACGTTGAGCGCGGCGCGGTCCTGTTCGGCATGCGGCCCACCGGCACGCAGGATGGGCACCAGCAGCAGGCCCAGGGCCACGAGCGACAGCAGGCCGGCAGCCAGCCACAGATCAGTCATCGGTGTGTTTCCTGTCCAGCAGTTTGGCGAGACGTTCGCGTTGCTCGGTCGACAGCTGCGGCTCGGCGGAGCCAGCCGGCTCGCACCGGCGCCGGACGATCAGCGCCAGCACCACGAAGCCACCGACCAGAAGGGCCCCGGGGCCGAACCAGAGCAGCCAGGTACGGCTGCTCAGCGCCGGCTTGTAGCGCACGAAATCGCCATAGCGGTCGACCATGAAGTCGACGATCTGCTGGTTGCTCCTGCCCTCGCCGAGCATGCGGAAGATCTCCCGGCGCAAGTCGGCGGCGATCGGTGCGTTGGAATCGGCGATATCCTGGTTCTGGCACTTGGGGCAGCGCAGTTCCCGGGTCAGTTGCTGATAGCGCTCGCGCTCGGCCTGGTCGCGGAACTGGTAGGTGTCGATTGCCGCGCGGGCCGCCGAGGCCAAGCCGAGCCCGAGCGCCAGCACGATCAGCCAGCGCTTCATGGCCGAGCCTCGTCGACCAGTGCCTGGTACAACGGCGCCAACCGCTCGCGCCAGACCTTGGCGTCGATGACCCCGACATGGCGATAGCGGATCACCCCGCCGGCATCGATCACGAAAGTCTCCGGCGCGCCGTACACGCCCAGGTCCAGGCCCAGGCTGCCCTGCTCGTCGCGGATGTCGAGCTGGTAAGGATCGTGGAAATCCCTCAGCCATTCCAGCGCGGCGGCATTGTCGTCCTTGTAGTTGATGCCATGGATGACCACGCCCTGCCTGGCCAGCTGGTTCAGGTAGGGGTGCTCGATCTTGCACGACGGGCACCAGGTGCCCCAGACGTTGACCAGTGCCGGCCGGCCCTTGAGGTCGACTTCGGTCAAGTTCCGCCCGCCCTGCACCGAAGCCAGGGAAAACGCCGGGAATGGCTTGCCGACCAGCGCCGAGGGCAGCTCGTCGGGCTTGAGGAACAGCCCTCGATAGAGGAATGCCGCCAGCAAGAGGAAGACTGCCAACGGCAGCACCATGATCCAACGTTTCATGCGGTCGCTCCAGACAGGCCCAGGGCTTCACGCACCCGGGCACCGACCTTGACGCGGTAGCGTCGGTCGAACGCCGCCAGCAAGCCGCCCAGGCCGGTCAGCAGACCGCCCAGCCAGATCCAGCGGACATAGGGTTTGACGTGCACGCGCACCGCCCAGGCGCCGTCTTGCAGCGGCTCGCCCAGCGCCACGTACAGGTCGCGGGTGAAGCCGGCATCGATGCCGGCCTCGGTCATCATCGAACGCTGCACGGTGTACAGACGCTTTTCCGGATGCAGCACGGCGACTTCCCGGCCCGCGCGACTGACCCGGATGGTCCCCTTGTCGGAAACGAAGTTCGGGCCTTCGAAGTGCCGCGCGCCGTCGAAGCGGAAGTGGTACCCGGCCAGCTCCACCGAGTCGCCTGGCGCCATGCGCAGGTCCCGCTCGGCGCTGCTCTGGCTCGACAACACCACGCCTAGGGCGCAGATCGCCAGGCCCAGGTGCGCCAGCTGCATGCCCCAGTAGCTGCGGCCAAGCTGGCGCAGCCCCTTGAGCAACCCCTTGTGGCGGGTCTTGTCGAGCAGGTCGCGCAGGCCACCGAGCACCACCCAGGCGGCCAGGGCCAGCGTGCCGAGCACCGGCCAGGCGAAATCGTCGATCACCAGGGCAGCGATCGGCGCCAGCACGGCGCTGCCCAGCAGCACCGGGGTCAGCATCCCGGCCAACCAGCGGCCGGGCGTATCCTTCCAGCGCACCAGCACGCCGACGCCCAGCACCAGCATCAGCAAGGCCATCATCGGCAGGAACAGCGCATCGAAGTAAGGCGGCCCGACCGACAGCTTGGCGCCGGTCAGGGCATCGAGCACCAGCGGGTAGAGCGTGCCAAGCAGGATCGTCGAGGCAGCCACCACCAGGACCAGGTTGTTGGCCAGCAGCAGCGTCTCGCGCGACCACAGGGCAAAGCCGACCTGGCTCTTGACCACCGGCGCGCGCAGGGCGAACAGGGTCAGCGAACCACCCACCACGCAGAGCAGGAAGATCAGGATGAACACGCCACGCGAGGGGTCGGCGGCAAAGGCATGCACCGAGGTGAGCACCCCCGAGCGAACCAGGAAGGTGCCCAGCAGGCTCAGGGAAAACGCAGCGATCGCCAACAGCACCGTCCAGCTCTTGAACACCCCGCGCTTCTCGGTGACCGCCAGCGAATGGATCAGCGCGGTGCCGACCAGCCAGGGCATGAACGAGGCGTTTTCCACCGGGTCCCAGAACCACCAGCCGCCCCAGCCCAGCTCGTAGTACGCCCACCAGGAACCGAGGGTGATGCCGATGCCGAGAAACGCCCAGGCAACGATGGTCCAGGGGCGTGACCAGCGTGCCCAGGCCGCGTCCAGGCGGCCGCCGAGCAGCGCGGCGATGGCGAAGGCGAAGGCCACCGAGAAGCCCACGTAGCCCATGTACAGCATCGGCGGGTGGACGATCAGCCCGACGTCCTGCAACAGCGGGTTCAGATCGCGACCGTTGGCCGGCATCTGCGGCAGCAGGCGCTCGAACGGGTTGGAGGTGATGATCAGAAAGGCCAGGAAGCCCACGCTGATCATGCCCATCACCGCCAGCACCCGAGCCAGCATGACGTGCGGCAGCTGCCGCGAGCACACCGAGACGGCGAAGGTCCAACCACCGAGGATCAGCGCCCAGAGCAGCAGCGAGCCCTCGTGGGCGCCCCATACGGCGCTGAACTTGTAATACCAGGGCAAGGCGCTGTTGGAGTTGCTGGCCACGTAGGCCACCGAGAAGTTGTCGCTCAGGAAGGCCTGGACCAGGCAGGCGAATGCCACGGCCAGGAAGGCGAACTGGCCCCAGGCCGCCGGTCGCGCCAGGCTCATCCACAGCCGGTCGCCGCGCCAGGCGCCGATCAACGGCACGCTGGCCTGGACCACGGCGAAGCAGATCGCCAGGATCATCGACAGCTGGCCCAGTTCGGGCACCACCAGGGCTACGGTCATGGCTGGCGCTCCGCCACGCTGGAGGCCTGGCCGTTTTCCTTCAGCGCCTTGCTGACCTCCGGCGGCATGTACTTCTCGTCATGCTTGGCCAGCACTTCGTCGGCCACCACCACGCCATTGCCATCGAGCTTGCCCAGGGCGACGATCCCCTGCCCCTCGCGGAACAGGTCCGGGAGAATGCCGCGATAGCTGATCGGCACCGACTTGTTGAAGTCGGTGACCACGAAGCGCACGTCGAGCGAATCGGCCGAGCGCTGCACCGAGCCCTTCTCGACCATGCCGCCGGCACGGATCCGGGTATCGCGCGGCGCTTCGCCGTTGGCGATCTGGGTCGGCGTGTAGAACAGGTTGATGTTCTGTTGCAGGGCACCGAGGGCAAACCACAAGGCCAGGCCCACTCCCAGCAGCAGCACGACGATCAGCGACAGGCGTTTCTTGCGTTGGGGATTCACTGGTCACGCTCCCGGCGCAGGCGGCGCGCCTCTTGTTGCACGTAGCGACGACGCGCCAGCCACGGCGCCACGACATTGATCACCAGCACTGCCAGGCAGATGCCGTAGGCCGACCAGACGTACAGGCCATGCCGACCCATGGCGATGAAATCGGCGAACGAGGCGAAGCTCATCGGATGGTCTCCCGACCCAGGCTGTGCATGATTTCCTCCTTCACCCAGCTGGCGCGTGCCTCGCGCCGGAGCAGCTCCAGGCGCATGCGCATCAGCAGCACCGCGCCGAAGAAGCAGTAGAAGCCCAGCACGGTGAGCAGCAGCGGCAGCCACATCTCGGCCGGCATGGCCGGTTTTTCGGTCAAGGTGAAGGTGGCGCCCTGGTGCAGGGTGTTCCACCACTGCACCGAATACTTGATGATCGGGATGTTCACCACGCCGACGATCGCCAGCACCGCGCAGGCCCTGGCCGAGCTGTCACGATTGCCGATTGCCTGGCCGAGCGCAATGATGCCGAAGTACAGGAACAGCAGGATGAGCATCGACGTCAGTCGGGCATCCCAGACCCACCAGCTGCCCCAGGTCGGCTTGCCCCAGATGGCCCCGGTGAGCAGCGCCACCGCGGTCATCCAGGCGCCGATCGGCGCGGCGCATTGCAAGGCCACATCGGCCAGCTTCATCTTCCAGACCAGCCCAACCACCCCGGCCACGGCCAGCAGCACATAGCACGATTGCGCCAGCATCGCCGCCGGTACGTGGATGTAGATGATGCGGAAGCTGTTGCCCTGCTGGTAATCCTCGGGCGCGAATGCCAGGCCCCAGGCCATGCCGGCCAGCAGCAGCAGGAAGGCGGCACTGGCCAGCCAGGGGAGCAGGCGGCCGCCGATGGCGTAGAACCATTTCGGCGACCCCAGTTTGTGGAACCATGTCCAGGTTGTCTTCATCAGGCGCATCCAGGTATTGGCCGGGCTCGAGGCACGGATCTCGTTATTCGCCGACACTGATCCTCAGGCCGGCGGCGATGGCGAACGGCGCCAGGGTGACCGTCAGGGCCGCGAGGCTCGCGAGCCAGAGCAGGTGGGCCGTCGCCGGCATGGCCTGCAGGGCTGCTTGCAAGGCGCCACTGCCCAGGATCAGGACAGGGATATACAACGGCAGGATCAACAGCGCCAGCAGCAATCCGCCGCGCTTGAGACCCACGGTCAGTGCCGCGCCCACCGCGCCCAGCAGGCTCAGCACTGGAGTGCCGAGCAGCAGCGAAGCCAGCAGCACCGGCAGGCAGGCCGCTGGCAGGCCGAGCATCAGCGCCAGCAACGGCGCCAGCAGCACCAGCGCCAGCCCGGAAAACGCCCAGTGGGCCACGACCTTGGCCAGCACCAGCAGCGGCAACGGATGCGGCGAGAGCACCCATTGCTCCAGCGAGCCGTCTTCGAAATCGCCACGGAACAGGCCATCGAGCGAGAGCAACACGGCAAGCAGCGCGGCGACCCAGACCAGACCGGGCGACAGGCTCTGCAGCAGCCGGGTCTCGGGCCCCACCGCCAGCGGGAACAGCGCCACCACGATGGCGAAGAATACCAGCGGGTTGGCCAGTTCCGCGGGCCGCCGGCACAGCAGCCGGGCTTCGCGAAGCAACAACGGGAAGAATACGCTCATGCCGCGGCCCATCGTCCCAGGTTCAGTTCACGGTAGCCGCCCGGCTTGCGCTCGAGGCGGTGATGGGTGGTCAGCACCACGCTGCCCCCCTGCTCGCAATGAGCCGCCAGGTGCGCCTCGAGCTGGGCCACGCCTTGCCTGTCCAGGGCGGTGAATGGTTCATCGAGAATCCACAACGGCGGACCGTCCAGGTACAGACGCGCCAGGGCCACCCGGCGCTGCTGCCCAGCCGAGAGGGTGTGGCACGGCACATCCTCGAACCCTTGCAGCCCGACGCGGGCCAGCGCAGCGTCGACCGCGGCCGTGCTGGCCGGCCGATGCAGCGCGCACAGCCAGGCCAGGTTCTCCTGCGCGCTGAGCAGGTCCTTGATTCCCGCGGCATGGCCGATCCACAGCAGCACGCTGGCAAGCGCATGGCGTTGCTCGGCCAAGGGCCGCCCCTCGAGCAGCACCTGCCCGGCCGTGGGCTGCATGAGCCCTGCCAGCAGGCGCAGCAGGCTGGTCTTGCCGCTGCCGTTGGGGCCGCTGACCTGCAGCATGTCGCCTGGCTGGAGCTGCAATTGCAGGTTCTCGAACAGCAGGCGCAAGTCACGTTCGCAGGCCAGGCCCACGGCTTGAAGATGGAAGGTCACGGTTTCGCCTTGTGCAGGAACGGCCTCAAGTCGCCTGGCCGCCTGCCGTTATACTGGCAACGGCAAGGCATCGGCCGACGGACGGGCGGCATTATACATGCCCTGGCCCGACGCCAAAAACGCAGGTTCGACAGGTTGTACAGGGCATGACCGAAATCAACAGTCTTGGCGCACCGGCGGCGGTGAGCCTGCAAGCAGGCAAGGCCGCCATGACCGGCGAGCTGCTACGCCTGCTGCAGCCCCAGCCCGGTTTGCTGGCGGCTGGCGAGAACGCCCGCGCCGAAGTCGTCTCGTTGCGCCAGGCCGGCCAGGATTTCCAGTTGCTGCTGCGCCTGACCTTGGCCGGCGGCTTGCAGAACCGGGTCCGGGTCAGCGCCAGCCAGCCCCTGCCCGTCGGCACCCTGCTGGTCGTCAGCCAGCCGGCCGGCAATCCCCAGGGCCTGGCCATCCGTCAGGTCACGGTCGGGGGCGGTGAGCCGCTGGTGCGCCTGGATACCGCGCGGATGCCGGTCGGCACGCTGTTGCAGGCCAAGGTGGTGACCAGCCAGGCGCAGCCGCAGGCCCCTGGTCAGCCGGTCAGCTACCGGGCCCTGGCGACCCTGGTCAACACCGCTCAGGCGGGCGCCACGCTGAGCATCGACAGCCCGCGTCCGCTGATCGTCGGCAGCCTGCTCAGCGCCCTGGTCGAAAGCGACCAGGCGCTGCGCTTCGTGCCGCTGGCCGGGCGCCAGGACCAGCTCGCCACCGAGCAGCAACTGGGGGTCCAGCAAGGCCGCCAGGCGTCGCTGCCCGGTTTGCTGGAGGCCTTGCAGCAACTGCCCGTGGATGACGAACTGGGCGCCGGTGCCCAGCGCTTGCTGGCCAGCTTGCCGGACCTGCGTCAGCTTGCCGATGCCAAGGGCCTGGCCCAGGCGTTCGCCAGTTCCGGGGCTTTTCTCGAAGCCGGCTTGCTCGGTGGCCCGACAGGTGGTCTGGAGCGCGATGTCAAGGCGCAACTGTTGCGCCTGGTCGCGCAACTGCCACCCGGCGTGCCCGGCAGCCCGACGCTGGCTCCGGCGAACGCCTCGAGCATCATGGCCCAGGCCTTGCCGGGCATGGTACGCAATGCCCTGGGCCTGCTTGGACAGGTGGGGCCAAGGCCCCAGCCTGGCGCTTTCCCCCTGCCCTCGCGACTGTTGCAGAGTCTCGAGCAGGAGGACGACCTGGAGCATCTGTTGCGCCTGGCTGCCGCTGCCATCGCGCGTCTGCAGAGCCATCAGCTGGCAAGCCTGCAACAGACCGGCATGCTGGAAAACGGCAACCTGCAGACCACCTGGCAGACCGAGATCACGCTGCGCCAAGGCCTTGAGTTCGTCCCGCTGCAAGTCAAGCTGCAGCGCGAGGAGCCAGCGCCGCGACAAGATGAACCACCACGCGAACAACGCGAGCCGTTGCGTTCACTCTGGCGCATCGAACTGGCCTTCGACGTGGTGCCGCTGGGGCCGTTGCAGATCCAGGCCCAGCTCGACCAGGGCAAGTTGTCCGGGCAGTTGTGGGCACAACGCCCAGCCACGGCGGCCCTGGTGGACAGACACCTGGACGAGCTGCGCACGCGCCTGCTCGACAGGGGGCTGCAAGTCGGCGACCTGGCCTGCCACGCCGGCGCCCCGCCACAAGGGACCAGGACCCGCCTGGAACAACGCTGGGTGGACGACACCGCATGAATGAACGCTTCCAGCGCCAGGCCATCGCCCTGAGCTATGACGGCGCGCAGGCGCCGACCCTGAGCGCCAAGGGCGACGACGAGCTGGCCGAGGCGATCCTGGCCATCGCCCGCGAGCATGAGGTGCCGATCTACGAAAATGCCGAGCTGGTGCGCCTGCTGGCGCGACTGGAGCTGGGCGAGCAGATTCCCGAAACGCTGTACCTGACCATCGCCGAGATCATCGCCTTCGCCTGGCAACTGCGCGGCAAGCTGCCAGCAGGGTTCGACGACAGGCCCGCCCAGCCACGGGATGTCACGCCCGGCCCGGCGGGTCGCACAGACCGCTGACGGGCCAGCGCGACTTGTTCACGACAGGTATCGGGGACTCCAGGACGCGATGATGGACAGCTGAGCGAGCGACTTGCCTTTTTCCACGTTGACCGCTTCACCTGAATGCAACCGCAGCATCCCGTTGTCTTCATTGTATGTCGTGAAGGCAAACGACCAGCCGTCGCCCAGGCCGGCTCGGTTGTTGAGCATCGGGGTGTAGAAGAGGCTCATGTCGATCGCCGGCCCCACGCCGTGGTTGCAACTGAGGGTCGGCAAGGGAACGTAGACTTCGAACAAACCTGTGCGCGCGTCGACGAAGGTGCGCTTCTGGCTGGTCGTGTTGAAAATCTCGTGATTCTCGTCGTCACAAGGATCGATACCCATTACGTTGTGTTTCATGGCGCATCTCCACGCGAATGAGGTGTCAACGTGGCACCTCCAGGCTCGCACTGTATGAAGGCCGACGCCTAGCCCGCCACTGGCAGAATTGTCAGGCGCCGATGGCGTCCGAGCCCGCCAGGTAGCCATTGGCAAGCAGCGATATGTGGCACTTCTGGTCTTTCAGAAAGCGCACCGTGCAATGCCTCGAAAAAGCTCTGGAGACAAGCTCATGACTTCCATCCCCTACGTGGACCTGCGCCTGGCACGTGCGGCGCTGGTCGATTTCCCGCGGCCGGACGAGATGGCCGAGGCCTTGCTCGCAGACTGGCTCGCCAGCCATGGGGTGCGGGAATCGCCACGGCAGATCGATGTGGTGACCGTGCATTACCAGCACGAACCTCTGGGCGAAGGCCGCGCCCATTATCGGGAAAACGCCATCGTGACCCAGAAGATGGACCTGGTCGCGGCCTTGCTCGGCAACTGGCAGGGCGAGCCCGCTTCCGGCTACGGTGGTTTCCACTACGGTCGCTGGGCCGGCCATGCGCCCACCGGCCCGCTGCGCCTGGTGGAGCGCCTGGCCGCCAACAGCCTGTTCGACAACTCGGATCCCTATCAGGTGTTCAACGGGCTCTATCGACGCACCACACCTGCGCTCTACAGCCCGCAAACCTGCCTGCCGATCAGAGCCGAAGACTTCCAGGGCTTCATCTGGAGCCTGCGCTTTCATCACCGCTTCAAGGAAAGTCTGGACCACTACTGGGCACGCCAGGCGCAGCGCTACCAGCGCGCCATGAAGATCGCTTTCATCGCGGCCTGCAACAAGCAGGTGTGCGAAGGCAGCCTCGGCGAAAATGGGCGCCAACTGGCCTGGCAGGCGGCCGGGCTGGTACGCCGCGACGCGCACCTGCGTCTGTCGATGCTCAATGTCTACGGGTATAGCTCTACTTCCATTCTGCGCATCACCAACCAGGCGACTGGCGTGACGCTGCTGTACATTCCTGGCAACTCGTCACCATTCCAGCTGTTCACTGGCGTATCGCAGCTGCAGCAGTGGTTCGCCCGGCAATGCCGGGAATTTCCCGTGCGCGCGGCCTTGCTGCAGCACTTCAGCCCGGCGGACTGGCCCGACGGACTGGACTACAGCGGCCTGCGTACCGCCCTGGCCGGCCTGGGCCTGTTTCCGGCTGCACATCACTTCGCTCCCGAACATCCAGGGTTCGCCACCAGCGGGATCTGGGATCCGCAGCAGATCGTGGAATATCGCCATGATCGCTACAGCCCAGCCATCGAGGGGGACCTGTTCGCGCATCTTGCCCAGTTGCAACGCCGACGTTCCTATGCCGAAGCCGACAGCCAGATCGTCAGCAATCATCAGATAGAAAAAGCCAGGTGGGGCAGCTACCTCAAGGTCGGCCTCAACCTGCTGATGCCCCTGGCGCTGGTAGTGCCGCAACTTGCGCCATTGCTGGCCGTCGGGGGCCTGGCAGAGCTCGGCCTGGGGATCGAGCGAGTCGTCGATGGTTCGACCCTGGCCGACAAGAGCGAAGGTGTTCAACAGCAGGCCTTTGGCCTGCTCAACGCCTTGCCGCTTGCGGTGGGAGCCTTCGCCCAGCCGGCGCTACTGTTCGCCTATCGCCGGCCCGGTTTTTTCACCTGGGCGAGCTTGCGCGATCTGGCAACACGCGCGAGCAAGACGTCGGACTCGTTCGAATCACTCGAAATGCTCCCGGCCCAAGCCGCCTTCCGCCCACCGACCCCGTATGCCGAGGCGACCGATGGCATCCTGGCCACGCGGGTGGAACATGACCTGCTGCCGCGTTTCCATGCCCGCTTGCTGATCGACGGCCAGCTGGTCGAAGAATCGGTCGAATACGAACTGGCCAGCGACACCTTCATCAGGTCCGGCGAGGTCGAGGTGCCCGATGCGCCACGCTGGATCGCCCACGGCGAACGAGCCGAGGCGCTGGTCAGACTCGAGGCAGGACCGCGCGAGGTGAATGATGCGCAACGCATGGCCACGCTGCGCAAGCTCGGCATGCAACTGGATCTGCCGATCACGCGGGCGCCATTCGAGGCATTGCAGACCCTGCCGATCCCGCGTCGGGTAGCCAGCCTGTGGGTGGGTGATCGAATCATCGACCAGGCGTTTCTCGATACCCTGGCCAGCAATGCGCGGGCCTTGCACGGCAGCGGTTACCGCTTCGAGCTGTTTCTTTCGCGCAGGTCGCCCGAAGCGTTCGAGCGCAATGACGCCCTACTGGCCGAGCGGGCACCCGGCTTGCAGGTCCTGGCACTGGAAGATCAGGAGTTCTACCGGGATTTCACCGCCTCGCCGTGCTTCGCCCAATACCAGGCCGCGCTCAACGTCAGCGGTACCGGCGCCAGCAATTTCAGCTCGGCCTGCGATATTCTGCGCATCCAGCTGCTCAGGCAGCTGGGCGGGCTGTACCTGGACGCCGATGACCAAGTGCTGGTGTCGGCCACCGCCGCCGGCCCGCGCGCGCGACTGGCCGACCTGCCGCTGCGCACCAGCCTCGACGGCCTGATCCTGGCCCCACCGGTGTCCAACGACCAGCTCGGACTCTACTTCAAGTACAACAGCAGCATGATCGGCAGCCATCCGGGCAATCCGACACTCGATGCCATCCTCGAAGAGATGCAGCTGCGTTACCAAGGCGATGCGACGTTCTATCGCAGCAGGCCGGATGCCGAGCAGGATCCGCTCGCCTTCGCCGACTATGCCCGGCGGCTCAGCCATCTGACCGGGCCCGGGCTGCTCAACGACGTGATCGACCGTCGCCTGCCCTGGCTGCGACAACTCCGGGAGATCTGCGTGCTGATGGTAGCGCCGGTGAAGGATGCGCATACGGTAGTGAACCTGCGCTGGTTCAACGACATGCTGGCGGCGCACCTGCCGCTGGACCGGGCGGCACAGGTCGGGAGCGCGCATAGTTGGCGGGAAGTGTGAGGGTGCACGCCGATCGGCCGGCAGGAGCAGCGCAGGCGTGGCCGGACGGATCCTGGGCCCGCTCCACGAGGGCCGTGCTTGTGGCGCCAGCGGGGCTGCTTGCAGGGATGTGGAGCGGCCGCCGCCGGGGCACCGGACCGACCGCAATAGGCGCGCAGCGGCCTCGGGATCCGACAGGCGACAGCGTCTGGCCAGGCTAGGCCTCGCCTTGGTAAAGCTTGCTGATCAACTGTGCCTCCGCCCGGCTCAGCCCGCAGGCCTGGGTCAGTTCCTCGACGCTGGCGCCCATGCCGACCAATTTGGCTGCCTGCTGGTAGGTCACGCTGCCGGGATCGCGCTGCTCCAGCTGCTGCAGCTTCTCCGGCAACGGCTCGACCAGCAGGCGCAGCTCATGCAGGCGCTCGCCCATGCGCACGGTCACGCTCTGGTAGTCGTCCAGACGCTTGGCCAGGTCCTTGATGCGCTGGTCGCGCAGGGCATCGCCCAATGCCTGCTGCACGGCCAGTTCACGCTGGCGCTTGGCATGGTTGAGGAACGCCCAGACGCTGCCAGCCCAGAGCAGCGCGAGGAAAAGCAGGCCAGCTTCGAAGATCAACTCAGATGTTCTCCAGCTCGGACCATTCTTCCTCGGTCATCATCTTGTCCAGCTCGACCAGGATCAACAGCTCGCCATTCTTGTTGCACACGCCCTGGATGAACTTCGCCGATTCGTCGTTGCCGACGTTGGGCGCGGTCTCGATCTCCGACTGGCGCAGGTAGACCACCTCGGCCACGCTGTCGACCAGGATCCCGACCACTTGCTTGTCCGCCTCGATGATCACGATACGGGTGTTGTCGGTGACTTCGGTCGGCATCAGGCCGAAGCGCTGGCGCGTATCGATCACCGTGACCACGTTGCCGCGCAGGTTGATGATGCCCAGTACATAGCTCGGCGCCCCCGGGACCGGCGCGATCTCGGTGTAGCGCAGCACTTCCTGTACCTGCATGACGTTGATGCCATAGGACTCGTTGTCCAGGCGGAAAGTGACCCACTGCAGGATCGGATCCTCGGAACCTTGTGCTGACGACTTCTTCATTCCCCTACCCTCGAAATTCGCCTATGGCGGTATGTTCATCGTGATCGCGACGGACGCGATCGCTCATTGTCTGGCCAGCTGCATCTGCTTGACGGCGCCGCTGGCGATGAGTTCGGCCAGCTCGGCGACATCGAGCAATGCACACATGTGCTCGATCACCGTGCCCGCCAGCCAGGGCCGCTGGCCGCGCTGGCCGCGCCACTTGATCTCGCTGGGGTCCAGGCGCAGCGAACGGCTGACCTGGTGTACCGCCAGCCCCCATTCATAGCCCTGGACCGAAATCACGTACTGCAGGCCTTGGCGGAAATCTTCCCGATAGCGGTCGGGCATGACCCAACGCGCCGTGTCCAGGACCTTGAGGTTGCCAGCCTGGCAGGGCAGGATCCCGAGAAACCAGTCCGGCTGGCCGAACAGCGGCGTGAGCTCCTGCCCGGCCAACGGATAGATCGAGCCCAGGCACACCAGCGGCACGGCCAGCGTCAACCCGGCCACATCGAACAGCAGGCACTCGAACGGCTCGGACGCCCAGCCTGGACGTCCGTGCGGCGTGCTCGGCAGGCGCGGCCCCGGGCTCGGGCTCGGCAGGTGCACCTCGGCCAGCGCGGCCACCGGCTCGGTGGGCCGTGCCTCATCACCGGCCGGCGTCTGAGGCGGGCAGGCGTCGTCCAGGCTGTCGCGCTCGGGCGCAACGATGGCCGCTTCGGCCAGGCCCGGCAGCGCACGCAGCAGACCATGTGGCGGCGGTTCGGCGAAGATCGACCGCGCTTGCGGCGCCGGGCGCTCACGCCGGGCATCGCGTACCTGTTCCTCGATCACCGCCGCCTCGAATTCGCTGTCGCCAGCAGGCGCGACGGCCGGAGTCGACTCGACCGGAACCTCGAGCGCTTCGGTGGCTTCCTGCAGCAGGCCATCCAGGTAGGACTGCAAGGCCAGTTGCGGACGCGTGGTGGTAGGCGTGGCTTGGCTCATCAGGCTACCTGCAGGCTTGGGCGGGGGGTCAGCAAATGCTTGAGCAGCGCTCGGTAGGCGGTGACGCCCCGGCTCTTGGCGTCGTACTGACAAGGCGTCACTCCGGCGCGGCTGGCGTCGCGCAAACGTGTATCGACCGGGATGTAGCCCTGCCAGACGTGTTCGGGATAGGCGTCGCGCAGCACCTTCAAGGTGCCCAGGGAAGCCTGGGTGCGTCGATCGAACAAGGTCGGCACGATCTGGTAGGGCAGCGCCTGCTTGCGCGATCGGTTGATCATCGCCAGGGTGGTGATCATGCGCTCGAGCCCCTTGACCGCGAGGAACTCGGTCTGCACCGGCACCACCAGCTGCTGGCTGGCTGCCAGCGCGTTGACCATCAGCACGCCGAGCAGCGGCGGACTGTCGATCAAGGCAAAGTCGAAATCCTGCCACAATTGCGCCAGACTCTTGGCGATCACCAGGCCCAGCCCGCTCTGTCCGGGCGACTGTCGCTCCAGCACCGCCAGCGCTGTGCTCGACGGCAGCAACGCAATCCGCTCGTCACTGGTCGAGAGCAGCAACTGCCCTGGCAGACCATCGGGGACCTGGCCCTTGTGCAGGAACAGATCGTAGCAACTGTGTTCCAGCGCATCGGGATCATGCCCGAAATAACTGGTCATGGACCCGTGCGGATCGAGATCGACGACGAGCACGCGCTTGCCCGCCTCGGCCAGCAGACCGGCCAGGGCTATGGTGGTGGTGGTCTTGCCGACGCCACCTTTCTGATTGGCTACTGCCCAGACTCTCATCGTGCGCTGCTTCCACCCGGCGGCAGCCTGCCTTGCCGGGAATGATTCAAAAAGACGGAGATTTGACGGAACCAGCCGGTTCCGCCGTCGCTGGCCTTGCCGGTGCACTTTGTGTGCCAGCCCGGCGCAGCGCGGCATCCGGCGCGGCATGCGCGCTGCCAGAACCGGTCAGGCTGCGGCGCACCTCGAGGTTGCGGGAGATCACCAGCACCACTCGCCGATTGCGCGCACGCCCTTCGGGGCTATCGTTGGCTGCCACCGGCTGGTATTCGCCATAGCCCACCGCCGCCAGGCGCGCCGGATCGACTCCTTCCATGGCCAGCAGGCGGACGATGCTGGCCGCCCGCGCCGCCGACAACTCCCAGTTGGTCGGATACTGCGCGGTGCGGATCGGCTGGTCATCGGTGAAGCCTTCGACATGCACCGGGTTGGCGAACGGCCCGAGGATCCTGGCGACCTTCTCGATGATGCCGAACGCGACATCGCTGGGCATCGCATCGCCGCTACCGAACAGCAGCGCCGAGTTGAGCTCGATCTCGATCCACAGCTCGTTGCCGCGCACGGTCATCTGGTCCGAGCGAATCAGCTCGCCGAAGGCCGCGCGCATGTCTTCGGCGATGCTCTTGAGCGGGTCGCTCGCCTGCCCCAGCGCGGCGTCGGTCTGTTCGCTATCGTTGACTAGTGGTTCGGCGGGCCTGACGCTCAGTGGCTGCTCTTCGCCGATCGGGATCGGCTTCACGCTGCGCTCGGGGTCGTTGAACACGCCCAGCAGGGCTTGGGAAATGACCTTGTACTTGCCTTCGTTGACCGAGGAAATCGAGTACATCACCACGAAGAACGCGAACAGCAGGGTGATGAAGTCGGCATACGACACCAGCCAGCGCTCGTGATTGCCGGGTTCCTCGGCGTGGCGACGACGGCGCAGGGTCATTCCATGAAGCCTTGCAGCTTGAGCTCGATCGAGCGTGGGTTCTCGCCTTCGGCGATCGACAGCAGGCCTTCGAGGAGCATTTCGCGGTAGCGGGACTGGCGCAAGACGACGGCCTTCAGCTTGTTGGCGATCGGCAGCAGCACCAGGTTGGCGCTGGCCACGCCATAAATGGTGGCGACGAACGCCACGGCGATACCGTTGCCCAACTGCGCCGGGTCGGCCAGGTTGCCCATGACATGGATCAGGCCCATGACCGCGCCGATGATACCGATGGTCGGGGCATAGCCGCCCATGCTCTCGAACACCTTGGCAGCCTGGATGTCACGCCCCTCCTGGGTCAGGAAGTCGACTTCGAGGATGCTGCGAATGGCCTCGGGCTCGGCGCCGTCGACCAGCAACTGCAAGCCCTTGCGGGCGTAGGGGTCGGGTTCGGCCTCGGCCATCCCCTCCAGGCCCAGCAGGCCCTCCTTGCGCGCGGTCAGGCTCCAGTTGACCACTCGCTCGATACCGCCAGCCAGGTCCACCGGCGGGGGAAAGACGATCCAGCGCAGAATCTGCAAGGCCCGCTTGAACGCCGACAAAGGCGACTGCAGCAGCGAGGCGGCCAGGGTGCCGCCGAGCACGATCAGTGCCGCTGGGCCATTGACCAAGGCCGAGACATGCCCGCCCTCGAGGAAATTCCCACCGACGATGGCGACGAATGCCAATAGCAGACCGATCAGGCTCAGCACGTCCATCAGACGCAGGCCTCCATCAGATGCCTGCCGATATCGTCCAGGCCATACACCGCATCGGCCAGGTTGGCCTTGACGATGGCCATGGGCATGCCATAGATGACGCAGCTGGCTTCGTCCTGGGCCCACACGGTGCTGCCAGCCTGCTTGAGCAGTCGCGCACCCTCGCGCCCGTCAGCGCCCATGCCAGTGAGCACCACCGACAGTACCTTGTCGCCATAGCTTTTGGCTGCCGAGCCGAAGGTGATGTCCACGCATGGCTTGTAGTTCAGCCGCTCGTCACCAGGCAGGATCTTCACCGTGCCGCGCCCATCGACCATCATCTGCTTGCCGCCCGGCGCCAGCAGGGCCAGGCCGGGACGCAGCACATCGCCGTCCTCGGCTTCCTTGACGCGGATCCGGCACAGCTTGTCGAGGCGTTCGGCGAACGCCTTGGTAAAGGCTGCCGGCATGTGCTGGACCAGCACGATCGGCGCCGGGAAGCTGGCTGGCAGCTGGGTCAGGACCCGCTGCAGGGCCACGGGCCCGCCGGTCGAGGTGCCGATGGCGACCAGCTTGTAGGACTTGCGCCGAGGCGCCGGCGCGCTGGCTGGCGCGGTGCTGCGCGCGGACATGCTCGCACGCGCCGGCGCGGCGGCCGCGGGCATCGCGGGCGCGCTGGCGGAGCTGGCCGGGGCAGGCCCTGCCAGGTGCGCCGCTGGACGGCGGTTGCTGCGCGACAGGGTGTGGACCTTTTCGCACAGCAGCTGCTTGACCTTCTCCGGATTGCGCGAGATGTCCTCGAAGTTCTTCGGCAGGTAGTCCACCGCGCCGGCATCCAGCGCATCGAGGGTGACCCGGGCGCCTTCGTGGGTCAGCGAGGAAAACATCAGCACCGGTGTCGGCTGGCGCTGCATGATGTGCCGCACGGCGGTGATGCCGTCCATCATGGGCATTTCGTAATCCATGGTGATGACGTCGGGCTTGAGCGCCAGCGCCTGGTCGATCGCTTCCTTGCCATTGGTCGCGGTACCGACCACCTGGATCGTCGGGTCCGATGAGAGGATTTCCGTGACACGGCGGCGGAAGAAACCCGAATCATCCACCACCAGGACCTTGACTGCCATATACACTCCGTTAGGCGGCGCCTGCGCCAGGAGGCGCCGCCGTGATCAAATGCGCCGCGCGGCGTAGCGCTTGAGCATGCTGGGTACGTCGAGGATCAACGCGATGCGACCGTCGCCGGTGATGGTGGCGCCGGACATGCCCGGGGTGCCCTGAAGCATCTTGCCCAGCGGCTTGATCACCACCTCTTCCTGGCCGACCAGCTGGTCGACCACGAAGCCGATGCGCTGGGTGCCGACGGAAAGGATCACCACATGCCCTTCGCGCTGCTCTTCGTGGACCTGGTCGCGCACCAGCCAGCGCTTGAGGTAGAACAGCGGCAGGGCCTTGTCGCGCACGATCACCACTTCCTGGCCATCGACCACGTTGGTTCGCGACAGGTCCAGGTGGAAGATCTCGTTGACGTTGACCAGCGGGAAGGCGAAGGCCTGGTTGCCGAGCATGACCATCAGGGTCGGCATGATCGCCAGGGTCAGCGGCACCTTGATGACGATCTTCGAACCCTGGCCCTTGGCCGAGAAGATGTTGATCGAGCCGTTGAGCTGGGAAATCTTGGTCTTGACCACGTCCATGCCGACCCCACGGCCGGACACATCGGAAATCTCGGTCTTGGTCGAAAAGCCCGGGGCGAAGATCAGGTTGTAGCAGTCGGACTCGCTCAGCCGTTCGGCGGCGTCGCGGTCCATCAGCCCCTTCTCGACCGCCTTGGCGCGCAGCACGTTCGGATCCATGCCCTTGCCGTCGTCAGAGATCGACAACAGGATATGGTCGCCCTCCTGCTCGGCCGACAGCACGACACGGCCGGTGCGCGCCTTGCCGGCGGCCTCGCGCTCCTCCGGGGTCTCGATGCCATGGTCGACGGCGTTGCGCACCAGGTGCACCAGCGGGTCGGCCAGCGCTTCCACCAGGTTCTTGTCCAGGTCGGTCTCTTCGCCGACCAGCTCCAGGTTGATTTCCTTGCGCAACTGGCGAGCCAGGTCGCGGACCAGGCGCGGAAAACGCCCGAAGACCTTCTTGATCGGCTGCATGCGCGTCTTCATGACGGCGGTCTGCAGGTCGGCGGTCACCACGTCCAAGTTGGACACGGCCTTGGACATGGCCTCGTCGCCGCTGTTGAGCCCCAGGCGCACCAGCCGGTTGCGTACCAGCACCAGCTCGCCGACCATGTTCATGATCTCGTCGAGACGCGCGGTGTCCACCCGTACCGTGGTCTCGGCTTCGCTGGCCGGATGCTTCTCGGCCACTGGCGCAGGCGAGCGCGCAGGCGCCACGGGCCTGGCCGTCGCAGCCGAGGCCGCAGGCGCCGATACTGGCGCGGGATGCGCCGTGGCGGGCGTCTGCTGGGGCTTCGTCGCGGCAGGCGCGCTGGCGACCGCCTCGTTGGTGAACTTGCCCTTGCCATGCAGCTCGTCGAGCAGGGCTTCGAATTCCTGTTCGGTGATGTGCTCGTTCGTGGCCGTGACGGGCGAGCCCGTCGGTGGCGCCGCGACGGCGGCAGGCGCGAGCGCATCGGCATCGAAGGTACCCTTGCCATGCAACTGGTCGAGCAGGGCCTCGAACTCGTCGTCGGTGATCTCGTCGCTGGCCGAAGCGGTTGCCGGTTGCTGGGCAGGCGGCGAAACGACCGCCGGGGAAAACTGGCCCTTGCCATGCAACTGATCGAGCAACGACTCGAACTCGGCATCGCTGATCTCGTCATCTGCCGTCGCCGCCGGCTCATCCAGTGGCCGCTGGGCCGCCTCGGCCTCGGCCTTGACCGCATCCAGCGAATCTAGCAACTGCTCGAACTCGGTGTCGGTGATATCGTCCGCTGGCGCCGCTACCGGCTCGACAGGCGCCGCCGCCGGCTGGGCGGGCGCAGGCTCGGCACTGGCCGGCTCGGCCAGGCGCGCCAGGGCCGCCAGCAGCTCGGGCGTGGCCGGGGTCACTTCGCTGCGCTCGCGGACCTGCCCGAACATGCCATTGACCGTGTCGAGCGCCTCCAGGACCACGTCCATCAGCTCGGCGTCGACGCGCCGCTCGCCCTTGCGCAGGATGTCGAAGACGTTCTCGGCAATGTGGCAGCACTCCACCAGCTCATTGAGCTGGAGAAAGCCGGCGCCTCCCTTTACCGTGTGAAAACCGCGAAAGATGGCATTGAGCAGGTCGGCATCATCCGGTCGGCTTTCCAGCTCGACCAGTTGCTCGGACAGTTGCTCGAGAATTTCGCCGGCTTCTACCAGGAAATCCTGAAGGATTTCTTCATCGGCGCCGAAGCTCATCAAAGGTGCTCCTTAAAAACCAAGGCTGGACAGCAGATCATCGACATCGTCCTGGCCGGACATGACGTCTTCACGCTTATCGGCATGAATCTGCGGACCTTCACCCCGAGTCGGATGTTTTTCTTGATCTTTTTCCGCGCGCAGCTGCTGATGGTCATGTTCGATGCCGGCGAAGCGATCGACCTGGCTGGCCATCAGCACCAGCTTGAGCAGGTTGCTTTCGACATCGGTGACCAGCGCGGTGACCCGCTTGATGACCTGCCCGGTGAGGTCCTGGTAATCCTGCGCCAGCAGGATGTCGTTGAGATGCCCGCTGACCTTGCGGTTACCCTCGGCGCTGCGCGCCAGGAAAGCGTCGACGCGCCGGGCCAGTTCGCGGAACTCCGCGGCATCCAGCTCCCGCCGCATGAACCGCTGCCAGTCGGCCCCCAGCGCCTGCGCCTGGGCGGCCAGCTCGTTGACCACCGGGGTGCTGGCTTCCACCAGATCCATGGTGCGATTGGCCGCTCCCTCGGTCAGCTTGACCACATAGGCCAGGCGCTCGGTGGCGTCGGTGATCTGCGACACTTCCTCGGCCTGCGGCGTGCGCGGGTCGATCTGGAAGTTGACGATCGCGCTGTGCAGCTCGCGCGTGAGCTTGCCGACTTCCTGATACAAGCCACGATCGCGGGTCTGGTTCAGCTGGTGGATCAGTTGCACCGCTTCGCCGAAACGGCCTCGCTCGAGGCTCTCGACCAATTCCTGGGCATGCTTCTTGAGGGTCGTTTCGAACTCCCCGAGAGACGTTTGCTTTGACTCCATGGCGCCCTCTGCACTGCTCAAGCGTTGACGCGCTCGAAGATCTTTTCGATTTTTTCCTTGAGCACCTGTGCCGTGAAAGGCTTGACCACATAGCCGTTGACCCCGGCCTGGGCCGCCTCGATGATCTGGTCACGCTTGGCTTCGGCGGTGACCATCAGCACCGGCATGGCCTTGAGCCGCTCGTCGGCGCGCACCTTGCGCAGCAGGTCGATGCCGGACATGCCGGGCATGTTCCAGTCGGTCACCAGGAAGTCGTAGTGGCCGTTCTGCAACATCGGCAGCGCCGTGGTGCCATCATCGGCCTCTTCGGTATTGGTGAAACCCAGATCACGCAAGAGGTTCTTGATGATCCGCCGCATCGTCGAAAAATCGTCCACGATGAGGATTTTCATGTCTTTGTTCAATTAGGCCTCCAGGCAGTCTCAAACACGCTCGGCGCCGAGCGCGCACTTCATTCTTGGGGAGCTGCAAGCTGGCGAGCGTCGTTTGTGCGAGCGTCGCTCTCCCCATCAACACAATTCGCTTTTTCTTGCAGCCCGCGACTTCTCAGCGCGCCCGCCATTCGCCCAGGCGGCTTCGCAAGCGCGCCGCGCACTGGCTGTGCAACTGGCTGACCCGCGATTCGCTGACTCCCAGCACCTCGCCGATCTCCTTGAGGTTGAGCTCCTCGTCGTAGTACAGCGCCAGCACCAGCCGTTCACGCTCGGGCAGGTTGGCGATCGCATCCGTCAGCGCCGCCTGGAAGCGTTCGTCTTCCAGGTCGCGCGAGGGTTCGGCCTGGGCACTGGCGCCGTCCTCGTGCAGGCCTTCGTGCTCGCCGTCCTGCAACAGGTCGTCGAAGCTGAACAGGCGGCTACCCAAGGTATCGTTGAGGATCGCGTAGTAATCGTCGAGGCTCAATTGGAGTTCGGCAGCGACCTCATGATCTTTAGCGTCACGGCCGCTGCGCGACTCCACCGCGCGTATCGCGTCGCTAACCATGCGGGTGTTGCGATGCACCGAACGCGGGGCCCAGTCGCCCTTGCGCACTTCGTCGAGCATGGCGCCGCGGATGCGGATACCGGCATAGGTCTCGAAGCTGGCACCCTTGCTCGCATCGTACTTGTTGGCCACTTCGAGCAGGCCGATCATGCCCGCCTGGATCAGGTCCTCGACCTGGACGTTCGCCGGCAGGCGCGCCAGCAGGTGGTAGGCGATCCGCTTGACCAAGGGCGCGTAGCGCTCGACCAGCTCGTATTGGGCGTCGCGCGACGCCTTGCCGTACATCTTCAATCCGCTCGCGCTCATAGTACCGGACCCACGCTGGTGGGCTGCACCAGACGCTCGACGAAGAATTCCAGATGCCCGCGTGGATTGGCGGGCAACGGCCAGCTATCGACTTTCTGCGCGATGGCCTTGAAGGCCAGCGCGCACTTGGAGCGAGGAAACGCCTCGTAGACCGCGCGCTGCTTCTGCACCGCCTTGCGCACGCACTCGTCGTACGGCACGGCACCGACATACTGCAGGGCGACGTCGAGGAAACGGTCGGTCACCTTGGTCAGCTTGGCGAACAGGTTGCGCCCTTCCTGGGGACTCTGCGCCATGTTGGCCAGCACGCGGAAGCGGTTCATGCCGTAGTCGCGGTTGAGCAGCTTGATCAGCGCATAGGCGTCGGTGATCGAGGTCGGCTCGTCGCACACCACCAGCAGGACCTCCTGGGCCGCGCGGACGAAACTGACCACCGAATCGCCGATGCCGGCGGCGGTATCGATCACCAGCACGTCGAGGTTGTCGCCGATCTCGCTGAAGGCCTGGATCAGGCCGGCGTGCTGGGCCGGTGCCAGGTGCACCATGCTCTGGGTGCCGGAGGCGGCCGGCACGATGCGTACCCCGCCCGGCCCCTGCAGCAGCACGTCGCGCAGCTCGCAACGGCCTTCGATCACGTCGGCCAGGGTGCGCTTGGGCGTAAGGCCCAGCAGCACGTCGACGTTGGCCAGGCCAAGGTCGGCGTCCAGCAACATGACCCGGCGGCCAAGCTCCGCCAGTGCCAGCGACAGGTTCACTGAAACGTTGGTCTTGCCCACGCCACCTTTGCCGCCGGTCACGGCGATCACCTGTACGGGATGCATGCTACCCATGTCTGTTATTTACCTTGTCTCGCTGGGACCCGGACCAGGCGCGGTACCGCGCCTGCCTGGCCCATCGTGGGCTGGAAGCCCCCTGGATGGAGGTGATATGCATTGAATTCAACCTGCACGCTTGCCCGGGCTGTGATAGAGATCAGCGAACATGTCGGCCATGGCCTCGTCGCTGGGCTCGTCCTGTAACTGCACGCTGACCGCGCGGCTGACCAGCTGGTGCTTGCGCGGCAGGTGCAGGTCGTCGGGGATGCGTGGTCCATCGGTCAGATAGGCCACCGGTAGCCGATGGCTGATGGCCAGGCTCAGCACTTCGCCGAGACTCGCCGTTTCGTCGAGCTTGGTCAGGATGCAACCGGCCAGGCCGCAGCGGCTGTAGCTGTGGTAGGCGGCGGTGAGCACCTGCTTCTGGCTGGTGGTGGCCAGCACCAGGTAATTCTTCGAGGCGATACCACGTCCGGCCAGGGACTCCAGCTGCATGCGCAGCGCCGGATCGCTGGCCTGCAGGCCGGCGGTATCGATCAGCACCACGCGCTTGCGCATCAGCGGCTCGAGCGCCTGGACCAGCGATTCGCCCGGATCGACGTAGGTCACCGGCACGTTGAGAATCCGGCCGAGGGTCTTGAGCTGTTCCTGTGCGCCGATGCGAAAACTGTCCATGCTGACCAGCGCTAGATTGTGCGCGCCGTACTTGAGCACATAGCGCGCGGCCAGCTTGGCCAGGGTGGTGGTCTTGCCCATGCCGGCCGGGCCGACCAGGGCGATCACGCCGCCCTCTTCCATCGGCTCGACCTGCGGTACTTCGATCATGCGCGCCAGGTGCGCCAGGATCATGCGCCAGGCCTGTCGCGGCTCGGCGATCTCGGCGGTGAGTTCGAGCAGCTCGCGGCTCAGTGCACCGGACAGGCCGATGCGCTGCAGGCGCCGCCAGATATTGGCCTGCTGCGGCTTGCTGCCCTGCAACTGGCTCCAGGCCAGCGAGCCGAGCTGCACTTCGAGCAACTCGCGCAGGCCGGAAAGCTCCGAGCGCATGACATCGAACAGCCGTGGGTCGACCGGCGCCGGCGCGGGCGCCGTGGCGGACGGCTTGGGCTCGACATGCGGCTGCTGCAGCGGCTCCGAGGCGGTCAGCGGCAGCCCGGCGAACAACTGGCGGTTGCCGCCGGCCTCGTCGTCCTCGCCGCGACCATTGAGCTCGGCCTGGGCGGTGACGATGCGCGACTGGGTCTTGCGCAGCTCCTGCTCGAGCTCGATGTTCGGCACCCGTGGCGCAAGCGCCGACTGCTTGTAATCCAGCGCAGCGGTCAGCTCGACGCCGCCAGCGATGCGTCGGTTGCCGATGATGGCGGCATCGGAGCCAAGCTCGTCACGGACCAGCTTCATGGCCTGACGCATGTCAGCGGCGAAAAAACGCTTCACTTGCATAACCCACTACCTCAGCCGTTCGGGCCCACGGTGGCAACGATGGTGACTTGCTTGTTATCCGGTATTTCCTGGTACGCCAGCACATGCAGGTTGGGTACCGCCAAGCGCCCGAACCGCGAAAGCATGGCGCGGATCGGACCGGCGACCAGCAGGATCGCCGGATGGCCCTGCATTTCCTGCCGCTGCGCTGCCTCGATCAACGAGCGCTGCAGCTTCTCGGCCATGCTCGGCTCCAGCAGGACACCGTCTTCCTGACCCTGCCCGGCTCGCTGGAGACTATTGAGCAAGATCTGTTCCAACCTTGGCTCGAGCGTGATGACCGGCAACTCCGACTCAACGCCTACAATGCTTTGCACGATGGCGCGACACAATCCGACGCGCACTGCCGCAACCAGCGCGGCGGTATCTTGACTCTTGTTCGGATTGTTGGCGATCGCTTCGGCAATGCTACGAATATCGCGCACCGGTACCTGCTCGGACAACAGTGCCTGCAATACCTTGAGCAACCCCGACAAGGAAATGACACCCGGCACCAGTTCTTCCGCAAGCTTCGGCGATGCCTTGGCCAGCACCTGCAACAACTGCTGGACCTCTTCATGCCCGATCAGTTCATGGCAGTGCTTCTGCAGGATCTGGTTCAGGTGCGTCGCGACCACGGTGCTGGCATCCACCACAGTGTAGCCAAGGGATTGCGCCTGGGCGCGCTGGCCCACATCGATCCATACCGCCTCCAGGCCAAAGGCCGGATCGCGCGCGGCGATGCCATTGAGCGTACCGAACACCTGGCCGGGGTTGATCGCCAGTTCGCGGTCCGGATAGATTTCCGCCTCGGCCAGGATCACCCCCATCAGGGTCAACCGATAGGCGCTGGGCGCCAGGTCCAGGTTGTCGCGGATATGCACCGTGGGCATCAGGAAGCCCAGGTCCTGCGAGAGTTTCTTGCGCACGCCCTTGATCCGCGCCAGCAGTTGTCCATCCTGGTTGCGGTCGACCAGCGGGATCAGCCGATAGCCGACCTCCAGGCCGATCATGTCGATGGGGGTGACGTCGTCCCAGCCCAGCTCCTTGGTTTCCAGGGCGCGCTGTGGCGAAGGCAGCAGGTCCTGCTGGCGCTGCAGCTCGGCCTCGGCCTTGGCCTTGACCTGCTGCTGCTTGCGCCACACCAGATAGGCGCCGCCGGCTGCCAGCAGGCCAAGGCCAATGAAGGCGATATGCGGCATGCCAGGTACCAGACCCATGACGATCATCAGCGCCGCCGACACCCCCAGCGCCTTGGGCGAGTCGAACATCTGCCGGTTGATCAGCTTGCCCATGTCCTCGGAGCCGGAGGCACGGGTCACCATGATCGCCGCCGCGGTCGAAAGCAGCAGCGAAGGCAGCTGCGCCACCAGGCCGTCACCGATGGTCAGCAACGCATAGACCTTGCCCGCCTCGCTGAACGGCATGCCGTGCTGGAGCATGCCGATCAGCATGCCGCCGATCAGGTTGATGAACAGGATCAGCAGCCCGGCAATGGCATCACCGCGGACGAACTTGCTGGCGCCATCCATCGAGCCGTAGAACTCGGCTTCCTGGGCCACCTCGGCCCGCCGGGCCTTGGCCTGGGCCTGATCGATCAGGCCAGCGTTGAGGTCGGCATCGATGGCCATCTGCTTGCCCGGCATGGCATCGAGGGTAAAGCGCGCGCTGACCTCGGAGATGCGCCCGGCGCCCTTGGTCACCACCACGAAGTTGATGATCATGAGGATGGCGAAGACCACCGCGCCGACCACGTAGTTGCCGCCGATGACCACCTCGCCGAAGGCCTGGATCACCTTGCCCGCGGCGCCGTGCCCTTCCTGGCCGTGGAGCATCACTACCCGGGTGGAAGCGACGTTCAGCGCCAGGCGCAGCAGCGTGGCCACCAGCAGGATGGTCGGGAACGCGGCGAAGTCCAGTGGACGCAAGGCATAGACGCAGACCAGCAGGACCACGATCGACAGCGCGATATTGAAGGTGAAGAAGACATCGAGCAGGAACGGCGGGATCGGCAACATCATCATCGCCAGCATCACCAGCAACAACAAGGGCACGCCCAGACTGCCACGGCCGAGGCCGGCCAGGTTGCTACGGGCGTTGCTGATCAACTGACTGCGATCCACCGGGAATCCTCTTCGAGCAGAACTTTGACGCCAGGAAGGCGTTCGGCGCTGCCTTTGCAAGAAGCTTTCCAACTTTGTAGATCGATGCCTTCTTCCTCACGCGGCCGCAGTCTCATGGCCATGACCGGTCGCAGCCGGGGTGCCGCGATGGGTCGCAATCCGGCTGTCCAGTGGACAACGATGAGCGCCAGGTGTCGCAGAAGGCCACGGGACCGCCTTGCGGCTCATCGCGGCACGACGCCTCTCTTATGCCGACCCTGTTTCATTCGTCCCGACGCAGGTCATCTGGTATGGGCAAATCCTTCTTCAGCGGCTCCGGCGCCTTGCCCTTGCCGGCGCGGTACTGGCGGATCTGGTACACGTAGGCCAGCACCTGCGCCACCGCCAGGTACAATCCGCCGGGAATCTCCTGCTCCAGCTCCGTGCTGTAGTAGATCGCTCGGGCCAATGCCGGGGACTCGAGGATCTGCACGTTGTGCCCGGCACCGATCTCGCGGATCTTCAGGGCCAGGAAGTCGGCGCCCTTGGCCAGCAGCAACGGCGCCGCGCCGCCCTTTTCCGGATCGTACTTGAGCGCTACGGCATAGTGGGTCGGGTTGGTGATGATGACATCGGCATCCGGCACGGCGGCCATCATCCGTCGCTGCGAGACCTCGCGCTGCAGTTGCCGGATGCGCTGCTTGACCTCCGGCTTGCCTTCGGAGTTCTTGTACTCGTCGCGCACTTCCTGCTTGGTCATCTTCATCTTGTTGTGCGTCTGCCAGAGCTGGAACGGCACGTCGGCGGCCGCGATCAGCAGCAGGCCCGCAGCCATCCACAAGGCGCTCCAGCCAACCACCTGGACACTGTGGACGATGGCCTGCTCGAGCGGCTCGTTGGCGATGGCCAGCAGCGCCTGGCGGTCGCCGGACAGCACCACCAGGGCGACCAGCAGGATCACCAGGAACTTGGCGATCGCCTTGAGCAGCTCGGTCAGCGCATGCAGCGAGAACATGCGCTTGAGGCCCGACAGCGGGTTCATGCGGCTGAACTTGGGCGCCAGCAGGTTCGCCGAGAACAGGAACCCGCCCAGCACGATCGGGCTGACGAAGGCGATCACGAACAGCAGGATCAGCACCGGCTGGGTGGCCCAGATGGCCATCTTGCCGGAGGCAAGCAGGAACAGGCCCATGCTGCGCTCGTCCATCAGCGCTTCGCGCGGCACGCTGAAGTTGCTGCGCATCATCGCCATGAGGGTTTGCGCCAGGTGCCCGCCGAAAGCCAGTAGTCCGCCGGCACCGGCCAGGGTCACGGCCACGGTATTGAGTTCCTTCGAGCGAGCGATCTCGCCCTTCTCGCGGGCGTCCTTACGGCGCTTTTCCGTGGGTTCTTCCGTCTTGTCCTGTCCGCCTTCGCTATCGGCCATGCTCAACGCGCCCGTGCCAGTTCACCGAGCCACTGCAGCGCTTCGCTGGCCAGGGCCTGGTAGTGGGAGAAGATGTCGGCCAGCCCGATCCAGAAGATGACCAGGCCAAGCACCATGGTCAGCGGAAAGCCGATCGAGAAGATATTGAGCTGCGGCGCGGCGCGGGTCATCACGCCGAAGGCGATGTTCACCACCAGCAGCGCGGTGATCGCCGGCAGGATCAACAGCAGCCCGGCACCGAGCACCCAGCCCATGCGCCCGGCCAGCTCCCAGAACTGCCCGACCACCAGGGCCTGGCCGACCGGCAAGGTGGTGAAGCTCTCAGTCATCACCTCGAACAGCACCAGGTGCCCGTTCATGACCAGGAACAGCATGCTCACCAGCATGCTCATGAACTGGCTGACCACCGCCACGTTGACCCCGTTGGCCGGATCGACCATCGAGGCGAAGGCCATGCCCATCTGGATCGCGACGATCTGCCCGGCTATCACGAAGGCCTGGAACAGCAGCTGCAGCGAGAGTCCGAACATCACCCCGACGATGATCTGCTCGGCGCACAGCAGCAACCCGTCCAGGCCAAGCGGATTGACCTGCGGCAGCGGCGGCAGGCCAGGCACGATGACCACCGTGATGGCCACGGCCAGGTACAGGCGGATGCGGGCCGGCAGCATCCGCGTGCCGAAGATCGGCATGGTCATCAACACCGCCGTGATACGAAACAGCGGCAGGATGAAGGTCGCGACCCAGGTGCCGATCTGCGCGTCGGTCAGCTCGAGCATGGCTGCCTCAACCGATCAGCTGCGGAATGCCGGTGTACAGGCCGGTGATGTACTCCATGAACTTCTGCACCAGCCAGGGCCCGGTGACGATCAGCGTCACCAGCATCACCAGCAGACGAGGCAGGAAGCTCAGGGTCTGCTCGTTGATCTGCGTGGCGGCCTGGAACATGGCCACCACCAGGCCCACCAGCAGGCTTGGCACCACTAGCACGGCGACCATCAGCGTGGTCAGCCACAATGCGTCGCGAAACAGGTCGACGGCGACTTCCGGGGTCATGGCAATTCTCCTCGAGGCATCAGACGCCGCCGAAACTGCTGGCCAGCGTACCCATGATCAGCGCCCAGCCATCCACCAGCACGAACAGCATGATCTTGAACGGCAGCGAGATGATCAGCGGCGAAAGCATCATCATGCCCATGGCCATCAGCACGCTGGCGACCACCATGTCGATGATCAGGAACGGGATGAAGATCATGAAGCCGATCTGGAAGGCGGTCTTGAGTTCCGAGGTGACGAAGGCCGGCACCAGGATGGTCAGCGGCGCCTGGTCCGGTCCGGCGATGTCGGTGCGCTTGGACAGGCGCACGAACAGGTCCAGGTCGCTCTGCCGGGTCTGCGCCAGCATGAAGTCCTTGAGCGGCACCTGCGCGCGCTCGAGCGCCTGCTGGGCGGTCATCTGCTCGTTCAGGTAGGGTTGCAAGGCATCGCGGTTCACCCGGTCGAACACCGGTGCCATGATGAACAGGGTGAGGAACAGGGCAAGGCCGGTGAGCACCTGGTTCGAGGGCGTCTGCTGCAGGCCCAGCGCCTGGCGCAGGATGGAGAAGACGATGATGATGCGGGTGAAGCTGGTCATCAGGATGACGATCGCCGGGATGAAGCTCAGCGCCGTCATGATCAGCAGGATCTGCAGGCTGACCGAATATTCCTGCTGCCCGTCCGGACCGTTGGACAGAGTGATCGCCGGGATCGACAGCGGGTCGGCGGCCAGCGCCAGCGGCGCGGCCGACAGCAGCGCCAGGGTCAACAACATGCGCCATGCGCCCATCACGTCTTGTCCTTGTGGTCCTTGCCCATCAGCTCCATCAGGCGCTGGGCGAATTCCGGGGTGGCCTGGCGGGCGCTGTCCGGCACCTCGACCGGTTCGGCCAGCACATGCAGGGCTTCGATGCGGCCCGGGCTATGGCCAAGCAGTACCTGCTCCTTGCCGACCTGCACCAGCAGCAGCCGATCGCGCGGCCCGATGGTCCGGCTGCCGAGGATCTCGATCACCTGCCCGCCCCGGGGCGCGGCGCCCTGCACCCGGCGCAGCAGCCAGGCCAGCAGGAAGATCAGGCCGACCACCAGCAGCAGGCCGAACAGCATCTGCGCCAGCTGCCCGCCCAGGCTGCCCGGTGGCGTTGCCGCGCCGGCCGGCGCGACGCTCGCCGCAAGCGCCAGCGGGCTGGCCAGCAGCAGTGCGAGCACGCCTGCGCCACGCATCGCGCCGACCATTCAGCGCAGCTTCCGAATGCGCTCGCTGGGGCTGATCACGTCGGTCAGGCGAATGCCGAACTTCTCGTTGACCACCACCACCTCGCCATGGGCGATCAGGGTACCGTTGACCAGCACGTCCAGCGGCTCGCCGGCCAGCCGGTCGAGTTCGATGACCGAGCCCTGGTTGAGCTGCAGCAGGTTGCGGATGTTGATCTCGGTGCTGCCGACTTCCATGGAGATGCTCACCGGGATATCCAGGATCACGTCCAGGTTCGGCCCCTCGAGGTTGACGTGCTCCTTGGGCCGCGGCGAGCTGGCGAACTCCTCCATCGGCAGGCGCCCGGCGCCCGGAGACTGGCCGGCATCGGCGGCGAGCAAGGCGTCGATGTCCGCCTGCCCGGTGCTGCCGGACTCTTCCAGGGCCGCGGCCCATTCGTCGGCAAGGGCCTGGTCTTCAGGGGAGGTGATCTCGTTTTCGTTGGCCATGATGTCCTCGACAGGCATTCGATTCGGGGTGGGTGTCGCGCCGTCAGCGGCGTTCGACCGGGTCGATGATCTGCAGGGCCAGGTTGCCCTTGTGCGAGCCCAGGCGGGCCTTGAACGCTGGCACGCCGTTGGCGCGCACCAGCAGGTGCTCCGGCAGCTCGACCGGAATCACGTCGCCCGGCTGCATGTGCAGGATGTCGCGCAGCTTGAGCTGGCGCCGGGCCACCGTGGCACTGAGCGGCACGCTCACATCCAGCACGTCCTCGCGCAGGGCCTTGACCCAGCGCTCGTCCTGATCGTCCAGGTCGGACTGGAAGCCTGCGTCGAGCATCTCGCGCACCGGTTCGATCATCGAATACGGCATGGTGACGTGCAGATCGCCGCCGCCGCCGTCCAGCTCGATGTGGAAGGTCGAGACCACCACCGCCTCGCTGGGCCCGACGATGTTGGCCATGGCCGGGTTGACCTCGGAATTGATGTACTCGAAGTTGACCGGCATGATCGCCTGCCAGGCCTCGCGCAGGTCGACGAAGGCCTGGTCCAGCACCATGCGCACCACGCGCAGTTCGGTCGGGGTAAATTCCCGGCCCTCGATCTTGGCGTGGCGGCCATCGCCACCAAAGAAGTTGTCGACCAGCTTGAACACCAGCTTGGCGTCAAGGATGAACAACGAGGTGCCACGCAGCGGCTTGATCTTGACCAGGTTCAGGCTGGTCGGCACGTACAGCGAATGCACGTACTCGCCGAACTTCATCACCTGCACGCCGCCGACCGCCACGTCGGCGGAGCGGCGCAGCAGGTTGAACATGCTGATGCGGGTATAGCGGGCGAAGCGCTCGTTGATCATTTCCAGGGTCGGCATGCGTCCACGGACGATGCGATCCTGGCTGGTCAGGTCGTAGCTCTTGACGCTGCCGGGTTCGGCAACCGCCTCGGTCTGCACCAGGCCATCGTCCACTCCATGCAGCAGGGCGTCGATCTCATCCTGGGACAGCAGGTCCTGCACGGCCATCTGGAGCTCCTACTGCAGTACGAAGTTGGTGAACAGCAGCTGGTCGACGACCGGCTTGCCGACTTCCTTCTGCGCCACTTCCTGGACCACGGCGGTGGCCTTCTGGCGCAGCATCTCCTGGCCGACCGGACTGCCGGCCAAGGTATCGAAGCCTTGCCCGGAAAACATCATCACCAGGTTGTTGCGGATGACCGGCATATGCACCTTGAGCGCGTCCAGATCAGCCTGGTTGCGCGCCTGCAAAGTGATGCTCACCTGCATGTAGCGTTGCCGGCCGTTCTGGTTGAAGTTGACCACGAAGGCCGGGGTAAGTGCCTCGTAGATGGCAGCGGGCCGCGCATTGGCCTGGGCTGCCTCGGCATCGGGCGCCGGCTCGCTCTTGTGCATGAAGAACCAGGTGGCGCCGACCGACAGGCCGACCGCCAGCAGCAGCCCGCCTACCAGTAGCAGGATCAGCTTGAGTTTGCCTTTGGCGGCGGGGTCTTTCGCTTCGTCGCTCTTTGCCATGCCAATAATCCGTCATCCATCGAGGGTCAAGGGTGAATGACGGGGCTTGAGCAAGTGTTATGCCAGGTTAGCGGCGAACTGCCGGCTGGTCGAAACGGGTCTTGCCGCGGCGTGTCCGGACCAGTCGCCCTGGCCAGGTACGCGCCAGCGACCGGTCACGATCGGCTCAGGCGTAGTAATCCACGGCGCTGCTGCCGATCACCACCTGGCGCTCGGCGAGCGTCCGCGTCTGGTCCGCTCCTTGCTCCACTGCCTCCCCGGCCTCGGCTCGGCGGGCCGCCACGCCCGACAGCCGCGATGGGTCCTGTCCAGCTTGTTGCTGCTGCTGGCCACGAGACTGATCGGCGACATTGACGTCCGGCTGCGCCAGGCCCTGCTGGGCGAACAGTTCCCGCAAGCGGTGCACCTGGCTATCGAGAGTGTCGCGCACCCCGGCGTGACCACTGATGAAGGTGACCTGGGTCGATTGATCCGCTGCCATGTTGACACGGATGTCCAGCCGCCCGAGTTCGGCTGGCTCGAGCTGGATATCGGCCGACTTGAGGTTCTGGCTGGACAGGTACATCACCCGGTTGACCAGCCCCTCGCTCCAGGCATCCTGATTCATCGCCAGCGGCTGCTGCAAGGGGTTGCCCGCCGCCGTCGCTTCGGCGGCCTTCGGCGTGACGGCCTGGGTCAGCGACGCCAGGCGGTTGGCGAAATCATCGACGCGACTATCGCTGGCACTGCCCTGGACATCCTTGAGGCCCTCTTCGAGCAAGGCGCCGAATGCCTGGTCGCCCGGCTCGGACTGGCCAGGCTGCTCTTCGAGCAAGGCTTCGGCCAAATTCGCCAATGGATTGACGGCGCCTGGGGTGCCCGGCTGCGACTCGCCGCCCTGGTCATCGGTCGCCTGGGCGCTGCCAAGGCCTTGGGCCTGGGCGCTTTGCTGCAAGGCCAGGCGCAAGGCGGGCATGTCCGCCAAGGGGTCGGCCTCGGGATCGAAGGCCTCGCCCTCGACGGCCTGGCCCGGCTGCTGCAGCGCCGCCTGGAGCAGCGGCGCGACGCTTTCGGCCTGGGCCTGGAGCATCTGCCCGCCCGGCTGGCCGTCGGTCACCTGCCCGGCCACCAGCCTGGCATCGGCCGACGCGGGATCGGCAGCCTTGACGCCGTCGCCCTTGGCCGCCCCCGGCGCCGTCTTGCCGTCGGCGGCAATGCCCGACGGCCCAGGCTTGCCGGGAGCGGCCGCCTCGCCGCGGTCTTTCGCACGCGCCGTGGCAGCCCGCGCGGCGCCGTTTTCACGCGCTTGCCCGGCCAGCACCTGGTCGAAACCGTTAGCCTTGGAAGCCCCGGCCTGCGGGCTTTTGTCCGCTGCCGAGGCACTGGCGCGCGCCGCATTGCCCAGCGGGCCGAGTTGCAACAGGGGATTGGATGCAGCAGGCATTGAAAAGTCTCCGCGCCAGAAAGCTGAAGGTGTGCTGGCGAAAAGACAGGCAAAACTCGCGCCAGCCTGACCTACTGGGTGCCGATTCGCTCCCGCTCGCTACGATAGAACTGCTCGACCTCGCTATATTCACGGTCGATGCGACTGATCAGTTCATCCACCCCTTGCAGCGGCGAATGGCGAACCCGCTCCTCGAGCTGGCGACACAGTTCGGCCAGGCCAATGGCGCCCATGTTGCTGCTGCTGCCCTTGAAGCTGTGCGCGGCCAGGCCCAGCTCGCCTGCGCTGCGCGCCCGGTGCAACTGGCTCAGGCGTCGCTCGGAATCTTCCAGGAAGGTCTCGAGCAACTGCGGGTAGCCATCTTCCATGACTTCCCGCAGATCACTGAGTACCTTGTGATCGATATGGGTCGGTGTCACTTGTTCACTCCTTTGATCCAAGCCATTCATGCCTGGCTTTGCCAGGCCAATTCCACGTATGCGCGTCGACCGCCATCGAGCCAGCGCGCCCTGCGGCTCAGCTGCCTGACCAGGTGCAAGCCACGCCCACTGAGCCCCTGCTCCACGGCCAAAAGCGAAAGCACCTGATCGACGTCGCCCTCGAAGCCATCGAGCCCCTCTGTCATCAGACGCCCGCCATCGGCCTTCGGTTCGACCAGCAGGACCTGGAGCGGCTCATCGGCAGACATCCGGCCTCTGGCTGATCTCGAACAGCTGGGTGAAGTTGGAGATGGCCAGGATCTGGTAGACATCCGAACTGGTGTTGATCACCTGGATCCGGCCAGCGTCCTGCTCGCCCTGGTGATCACGCAGCAACAACAGCATGCCCAGCGCCGAACTGTCGAGGTAGGTGGCCGCGCCCAGGTCGACGACGACCGACTCGGCGCGCGCCGGCAGGTGTTCGTAGGCGTTACGAAAATCCTGGTGCTTGCCGAAATCGAAGCGGCCCCTGATCTTGATCGTCAGCCGTTTTTCATCCAGTGAAAAATCTGCTTCGACTGCCATGCGAGCGATTCCTTCGATGATGGCGGTTACGGACTACAAAGGTGTAGCAGGCCAGCCTGGAGGCAGCAAGGTAGTCAGGACTGCTCGCTCCTGGGCAGGCGCTGCGACAGCTCGTCGAGCAGCTTCTGTTCGCGCTTGTCCTCGGCGCGGCGCGCTTCGTCCAGGTAGCGCTGGACCAGCTTGCGCAGCCCCTCGACCCGAGCATAGGCCTGCTGCCAGGTGCCACGGGCGTTGTTCAGGTTGTTCTGGTGCCAGGCCAGGCTCTGGCGCTGCTGGTTCATGGCCGTCTCGAGCTGGCCGAGGAAACGCTGGTAGTTGAGCAGCCAGCTGCCGTTGACCCCCTGCCCGCCTCGCTCGAGCCATTGCGCCTGGTAGTCTTCGCGAAAGCGTTCCAGTTCGGCCAGCTTGGCCTGGGCCTGGCCAAGCTGCTGCTGGAAGTGTCCAAGCCGCTGGGCAGCCTTGCGCTCGGCCTCCTCGGCCATTTCCACCACCGGCGCCAGGCGCGCCGCTCGACTGGGCTGGGCCATGCCGATCAGCCGCCCGCCGGCGTGGCGAACAGGCTGGCCAGCTGGTCCCGGCTCGCTTCGAGACTGACGTTCTCATCCAGCGCCTGACGCAGAAACCCGACCAGCCTGGGCTGCAAGGCAATGGCCAGGTCGGTTTCCGCATCGCCACCGGCCACATAGGCGCCCACGCTGATCAAATCGCGCGCCTGGGACAGTCGCGACCAGAGCTGCTTGAACTTCTGGGCCTGGCGCAACTGTTCCTGGCTGACCACCTGGGGCATGACCCGGCTGATCGAGGCTTCGATATCGATGGCCGGGTAATGGCCTTCCTCGGCCAGCCGCCGCGACAGCACGAAGTGCCCATCCAGCACGCCGCGCGCCGAGTCGGCGATCGGGTCCTGCTGGTCGTCACCCTCGGAGAGCACGGTATAGAACGCGGTGATCGAACCACCGCCACGCTCGCCGTTGCCGGCGCGCTCCACCAGCTTGGGCAGTTTGGCGAACACCGAGGGCGGATAGCCGCGGGTGGCCGGTGGTTCGCCGATGGCCAGGGCGATTTCCCGCTGGGCCTGGGCGAAACGCGTCAGCGAATCCATCAGCAACAGCACGTTCTTGCCCTTGTCACGGAAGTACTCGGCGATGCGCGTGCAGTACATGGCCGCGCGCAGGCGCAGCAGCGGTGCATCGTCGGCTGGCGAGGCGACCACCACCGAGCGCTTGAGCCCCTCGCTGCCAAGGATGTGCTCGATGAACTCCTTGACCTCGCGACCGCGTTCGCCGATCAGCCCGACCACGATGATCTCGGCTTCGGTGAAGCGCGTCATCATGCCCAGCAGCACCGACTTGCCCACGCCGGTACCGGCGAACAAGCCCAGGCGCTGGCCGCGCCCGACGGTCAACAGGCCATTGATGCTGCGAATGCCGACATCCAGCGGCTGGCTGATCGGATCGCGGTTGAGCGGGTTGATCACCGGCCCATCGATGGGTACCCAGTCCTCGGCCTTCATGCCACCCTTGCCGTCGAGCGGACGGCCGACTCCGTCGAGCACGCGCCCGAGCATGCTCATGCCCATCGGCAGGCGCCCGCTGTCGGCCAGCGGCACGACCCGAGCGCCGGGCGCGATGCCGGCCACGCTGCCGACCGGCATGAGGAACACCTTGCTGCCGGAAAAGCCCATCACCTCGGCTTCCACCTGCACCGCCTGATAGCTGTCGTCGTTGATCACCAGGCAGCGACTGCCGACCGCCGCGCGCAGGCCTTCGGCCTCGAGCGTCAGGCCGACCATGCGCAGCAGGCGTCCTTCGATCACCGGCTGGGCAGGCAGCTCGACCGCATCGGCGTAGGTCGCCAGGCGCTTGGCGAAGCTGGTGCGCTCAAGACGCATCGCCGCGCTCCGAATCGACCAGGATGTCTGCCGTCGCCGGGTGCAGGAGCTGGTCGTGCATCTGCTCGAACAACTGGCCGACCGCCTTCTCGATACGGGTTTCCATGGTCGCGTCGATCCGGCTGTGCATGGTCTCGATCCGGCACCCGCCGGGCAGCAGGCTGTCGTCTTCGAGTAGCCGCCACTGCTCTTCGTGGCGTTCGCGCAGCGCCTTGGCGGCATCGAAATCCTGGGGGTTGAGGTAGATGCGGATGTTGTCCGCGCCCATTGGCAGCAGCTTGAGCGACTCGCGCAGCACCTGGGTCAGCACCTGTGCCGAGTCGGCGCGCAGCTCGCGACCGATCACCTGGCGGGCGAGATGGCCGGCCAGATGCACCAGGGAACGCTCGATCAGCGCATCCTGCTCGGCGATCGGCTCGAGCAGATGCGCCATGACCCGCTCCAGGCTCGACAGCTTGGCCGCCAACGCCGCCTCGGCTTCCTGGCGGACCTTCAGTTGGGTGCTATGGAAACCTTCGCGCTCGCCCGTGGCGAAGCCTTCGTTGTAGGCCTCCTGGCGAATGCTTTCGAGTTCTTCGAGGGTCAGCGGCTGGACCTCTTCGAGGGGAACTTCCTCGACCTCCTCCTCGACGGCTTGCGGCTCGGGTTCCGGCTCGGGCACAGGTTCCGGCTCCGGATCGAAGCTCGGCAGCGCCCAGACGTCGACCCCTCGCAGGTCGCTGGCGCGTATCAGGTCGCTGGGATGCTCGGTGCTGGACATGCTGCTCGATACCTTGGTGGCGGACTGGATCGGCGCCGTCGACTGCAAGCCAGCGGCGCGCCCCGTGGGAATTGCCTCAGATCATTTCCTCGCCGCCCTTGCCGCCGAGCACGATCTCGCCGGCCTCGGCCATGCGCCGGGCGATGGTGAGGATCTCCTTCTGCGCCGTCTCGACGTCGCTGACCCGCACCGGGCCCTTGGCCTCGAGGTCGTCACGCAGGAGTTCCGAGGCACGCTTGGACATGTTCTTGAAGACCTTGTCCTTGACCCGTTCGTCGGCCCCCTTGAGCGCCACCACCAGCACGTCGGAGGAGACTTCGCGCATCAGTGCCTGGATGCCACGGTCGTCCACGTCGGCCAGGTTGTTGAAGACGAACATCAGGTCTTCGATCTGCTCGGACAGGTCGTTGTCGATCTCGCGGATCGAATCCATCAGCTGGCCTTCCACGGAGCTGTCGAGGAAGTTCATGATGTCCGCGGCGCGCTTGATCCCGCCGAGGGTAGTGCGCGCGGCATTGGAGTTGCCGGAGAACTGTTTCTCGAGGATCTGGTTGAGCTCCTTGAGCGCCGCCGGTTGCACGGTGTTGAGCGACGACACGCGCAGGATGATGTCCAGGCGCACCTTGTGGTCGAAGTTGCTCAGCACCTCGCCGGCCTGGTCGGGGTCGAGGTAGGCGACCACGATGGCCTGGATCTGCGGATGCTCGTAGCGGATCACGTCGGCCACGGCGCGCGGCTCCATCCATTTGAGGCTGTCCAGGCCGCTGGTGTTGCCACCGAGCAGGATACGGTCGATCAGGCCATTGGCCTTGTCCTCGCCGAGCGCCTGGTTGAGCATCTTGCGAATGTAGCCGTCGGAGCCGACGCCCAGGCTGGTCTGCTCGCCGACGATCTCGACGAATTCGCTCATCACCTGCTGCACCTGCTCGCGGTGGACGTTGCCCAGCTGGGCCATGGCCACGCCGACCTTCTGCACCTCCTTGGGCCCCATGTGCCGCAGCACCTGCGCGGCGTCGCTCTCGCCCAGCGAGAGCAGGAGAATCGCCGCCTTGTCGACGCGGCTCAGCTTGGCGGTAACGGCTCGGTTGTCACTCATCGTCGTTGATCCACTCTTTGACGACCTGGGCCACCCGGCCCGGGTCTTCGGCCACCAGGCC
Organism: Pseudomonas fulva; assembly: GCF_015680705.1. Taxonomy (GTDB): domain Bacteria; phylum Pseudomonadota; class Gammaproteobacteria; order Pseudomonadales; family Pseudomonadaceae; genus Aquipseudomonas; species Aquipseudomonas fulva_C. The sequence continues at coordinate 224,364 of NZ_JADNYP010000004.1, forward strand.
CTTGATTGCGTTGAGCTGCGCCTCGTAGCCCTCGTTCGGGCTCGGCAGCAGGATGCTCTGTGGACCGCCCAGGCTGACTCGGTCGTTGGCCAGCTCGTCGTCCATGCCGATCATGCCGCCCAGCTCGGCCTCGGTCTCGGCCGCCGTCTGCTTGCCGCCACCGGAAATGTTCTTGAGCACCGGACGCAGCACGCCGAACACCAGGACCAGGATGAACAGCACACCCAGCACCTGCTTGACGATGTCCCAGAACCACGGTTGCGAGTAGAACGGAATCTCCGCGATCACCTCGCCACGGTCGGCGGCGAACGGCACGTTGATCACGCTCACGCTGTCGCCACGGCTGGCATCGAAGCCCACCGCGTCCTGCACCAGGCGGGTGAAGCGCGCCAGGTCCTCGGCACTCCACGGCACGCGGCTGGTCTCGCCGGTGGCCGCGTCGAGCTTGACCTGGTCGTCCACCACCACCGCGACCGACAGGCGAGTCAAGCGCCCCTGCTGCTGGCGGGTGTGGCTGATCGAGCGGTCCAGCTCGAAGTTGCGCGTGGTCTGCTCGCGCTTGTCGTTGGGGTATGGCGCCAGCATCGGCTGGCCGGTCGCCGGATCCATGATCTGCTGCCCATTGGCATCGACCAGCGGCTGGCCAGGCTGGATCGCCCCGGCCGCCGCGGCACCGCCACCGGCGACCTGCGGCGCGCTCGCGGCGCCCGGCGGCTGGTTGCTCAAGGCCCCGGGAACACCTTGCGGGCCCTGGCTGCTGGAACGCTGCTCGTTGACCGCCTGCTCGCTGCGCAGCGCCGGCTGGTCAGGGTTGAACTGTTCCGAGGTCGACTCCACCGCGGTGAAGTCGACGTCGGCGGAGACCTCGGCCTTGTAGCGGTCGTTGCCCAGCACCGGCTGCAGGATGTTGTGCACCCGCTGGGTCAGCAGGCCTTCCATGCGGCGGCTGTAGTCGAACTGCTTGCCGGCCATGGTCAGGGCCGTGTCCTGCAGCTGCTCCGACAGCAGGTTGCCTTTCTGGTCCACGACCGTGACTTGCGACTTGTCGAGTTCCGGCACGCTGGTCGCCACCAGGTTGACGATGGCCATCACCTGCCCGGCTTCCAGGCTGCGGCCGGCATACATCTCGATCAGCACCGAGGCGCTGGGCTTGCGCTCGTCACGCACGAACACCGAACTCTTGGGAATCGCCAGGTGCACCCGCGCGGCCTTGACGTTGTTCAGGCTGGCGATGGTGCGGGCCAGTTCACCCTCCAGGCTGCGGCGATAGCGCGTGGCCTCCATGAACTGGCTGGTGCCCAGCCCCTGTTCCTTGTCCAGCAGCTCGAAGCCGACCGTGCCGTCGCTCGGCGCCACGCCGGCGGCCGCCAGCTTCAGGCGGGCGCGAGACAGGTCGTCGGCCTTGACCAGCAAGGCGCCGGAGTTGGGCTCGACATTGTAGGGGATGTCGGCAGCCGCCAGGGTGTCCATGACCTGTTTGGTGTCCATGCCTGCCAGACTGCCGTACAGCGGCCGATAGTCCGGCTGCTGCGACCAGAGCACCACGGCGAAACCGATGGCTACGCTGGCGGCCAGGCCGACCAGCAGGCCGACCTGACGCAGCATGGGCATGCGCGAGATGTTTTCCAGGAACGCCATGCCAGGCAGCGCGGGCTTGCCAGCTGCCGGGCCGCTCTTGGCGGGTGGATTGTCGACGACTGCATCGGCCATGACTTAACTTGCCCTCAAACCGGCATCTGCATGATGTCCTGGTACGCCTGGACCAGCTTGTTGCGTACCTGGGTCAACGCCTGGAACGACACGGTGGCCTTCTGCGAGGCGATCATCACATCCGTCAGGTCGACCCCGCCCTTGCCGATCTCGAAGGCATTGGCCAGCGCCGAAGACGCCTGCTGGGTCTCGTGGACCTTGCCGATCGCCTGGCCGAGCATATCGGCGAAGTTGCTCGAACCGACCTCGGACGCAGCCGAAACCGCTGCCCTGGGCATGGACATGGCTTCGGCCTGCATGGCCCGCATGTCCAACATCAAACGATTGAATTCAACACCTTGGCTCATGGACTACTCTCTGCGACGGCCGCATTTTTTTGACACTCATGCAGCGGATAGGCAGGACCTAGCAACAAGGATGCCAGGCCTCTGAGCGAATGTTCGCCAGACTGCTCGAAAGCCGTGGAAACCGATGCCGACGAAGCCGCGAAGCGGCCTTCGGCGGTGGCCTTCAGCCGTAGAGCGCGACCTCGACATCGAACCCCGCGTCGCGCATCTGCGCGAGCTTGTGACGCAAGGTCCGTGGGCTGATGCCCAGGCGCTCGGCAGTCTCCTTGCGACGCCCACGCTCGGCTTTCAAGGTATCGAGGATCCTCTGGAACTCATGGCGCCGCACATCCTCCTCGAGCCCGGCCGACGCCGGCGCGTCGGGCAGAAGCGGCGCAGCCGCGCAGGACGCCGGGACCATCGACGGCACGCTGCCCGCCAGGCAGAAGTCCGCTGCCTCGATCACCCCACCGTGCTGCAGGATCAGCGCCCGCTGCATGGCATTGTCGAGCTCACGAACGTTGCCCGGCCATGGATGGGCCAGCAGGCTGGCCCGGGCAGCTTCCGACAAGCGCGCCGGGGCATGCTTCATCTTCGCCGCATGCCGGGCCAGCAGGCGCTCGGCCAGCGGCAGGATGTCGGCACGGCGCTCGCGCAATGGCTGCAGGCGCAGCGGGAACACGCACAGGCGATAATACAGGTCTTCGCGAAAGCGCCCCGCGGCCACTTCGCTTGCCAAATCACGGTTGGTGGTGGCCAGCACGCGGATGTCCAGCGCGATCGGCTTGCGTCCGCCGACCCGCTCCACTTCTCGCTCCTGCAACACCCGCAACAGCTTGGCCTGCAAACCCAGGGGCATCTCGGAGATTTCGTCGAGCAGCAGCGTGCCGCCTTCGGCTTGCTCGAACTTGCCGGGCTGGGCTGCGATGGCGCCAGTGAAGGCGCCTTTCTCGTGGCCGAACAGCGTGGCCTCGAGCATGTTGTCGGGAATCGCCGCGCAGTTGATGGCCACGAAAGGCTCGGCCGAACGCGCCGAGCGCCGATGGATGTAGCGCGCCAGCACTTCCTTGCCCGTGCCCGACTCGCCGGACAGCAGCACGGTCGAGTCGCTGCGCGCGATGCGCGCCGCCAGCTCGAGCAACTGTCGACTGGACGGATCGACGGCCACCGGGCCATCGTCATCGCCGTCCAGCCGGCCACCGGCATGGCGCTCGACCAGCGCCAGCAGGGCCTTGGGCTCGAACGGCTTGACCAGGTAGTCCACCGCCCCCTGGCGTATTGCCTCGACCGCCCGCTCGACGGCGGCATGGGCGGTCATCAGCAATACCGGCAGCTGTGGCCGCTCGCGCCGCAGCCGAGCCAGCAACTGGTGCCCGTCCATGCCTGGCATGTTCACGTCGCTGATCACCAGGCTGAACGTTTCACGGGCCACGGTGGCCAGGGCCGCCTCGGCCGATTCGACGGCGCGGTAGGCGATCCCGCCCACTTCCAGGGTCGCGCAGAGCGCCTCGCGCAAGGCGCGGTCGTCTTCGACCAGCAGGACGCTCGGCGCTTTCATGGCACCTCCCGCCCCGAGGTGTCGATCAATGGCAGCAGCAGCGTGGCGCAGGTGCCACGCCCAGGCCGGGAACGGATCAGCAGCCGACCGCGGTGCGCACGCGCCACGGCTTCGACCACGGGCAGGCCAAGCCCGGTGCCGCCGGCCCTGGTGGTCAGGAAAGGCTCGCCCAGCCGTGCCAGCAACGCCGCCTCGATACCGCGCCCGGCATCGCTGACGCACAGGCGCAGCAGCTGGCCGCGCCGGTACAGGTGCACCTTCAGGCGCGCCGGGCCGGCGGCGGCCTGCAAGGCATTGTCGATCAGGTTGAGCACGGCGCCGACCAAGGTATCGCGATTGCACAGCAGCTCGCCCAGGCGCAGGTCGCACTGCCAGCGCACCTGATGGCCCTGGACATGAACCTGGGCCGCCTGCTGCACGGCCTGGAACAAGGCCTTGGGGGTCAGCCTGTCGGTCAGCGGCAATTCGCCGCGGGCGAACACCAGCATGTCACGGACCTGGTTGTCCAGTTCGACGAGGCGTTCCTTGAGGTTTTCGGCAAACCGTTGCCGAAGGGCTGGCGCCAGGTCGGCCGAAGCGTCGGCCAGATGACCGGCGTAGAGCATGGCCGCCGACAGCGGGGTACGGATCTGGTGAGCCAGCGAGGCGACCATGCGTCCCAGCGACGACAGCCGCTCGTGGCGTGCCAGCTGATCCTGCAGGCGACGGGTTTCAGTCAGGTCGGTGAGCAGCACCAGCTGCCCCGGCTCGGCGTCCAGCGAACAGGTGGCAATGGACAGGCGACGGCCGTCACGCAGTGAGACTTCATGCCCATCATCCTGGCGCGGCGCGAAGCTGCGAGCGATGACCTGGCGCCAGACCTCGCCCAGCAGCGGCTCACCGAGCAGCGCGCGCGCCGCCGGATTGGCCTCGCACACCTGTCCCTGGGCATCGATCACGATCACCCCGCCCGGCAGCAGGTCGAGCAGGTTTTGCAGCCGATTGGCCAGCCGGACCTTGTCGTCCAGCTCGACCATGCGCTGGGCGCTGACCACCGCCAGCTCGCCCTTGAGCTCGCTGACACGGGCTTCGAGCCGCTCGTAGGAGTCGCTGAGCTGGTCGGATACCTGAGTGAACCGAGCCAGTGACCGTTCCAGCGGCGCACCGGCGTGCGGCTCTGGCAGGAACAGGTCGAGAGAGGCTCGGGAAGAAGAGGCGGCCTGAGGCATCGTGCGTTCTCGCGTGGCTGACCGTCAAAAACGGTGCGATGCGAGGGGCGGAAGCAATAGGCGTGCCGTTCTGCAGCCTGGGGCCGCCTTGCGGCCCATCAGGCTTCAATCCTCCGCCTGGTCGCCCTCGCCTTCACGCCGGCTCATGCCGTACTTGCGCATCTTCTCGACCAGCGTGGTACGGCGAATGCGCAGGCGTTCGGCGGCGCGCGCGACGATGCCGTTGGCATCGTCCAGCGCCTGCTGGATGAGGCCCTGCTCGAGACTGCCCAGGTAGTCCTTCAGGTCCAGCCCTTCGGGCGGCAGCAGGGCGTGCCCGGAGAAGCTTGGCGCATGACCGTTGATCGCTACCCGCTCTTCCAGGTCCGAGCGCAGGCTGTCGACCAGCTGCTCGTCCTCGTCGTCGACGTAGCGGAATTTCTTCGGCAGCTCGGACACGCCAATCACCCCGTAGGGATGCATGATCGCCATGCGCTCGACCAGGTTGGCCAGCTCGCGCACGTTGCCCGGCCAGCCGTGCCGGCACAGCGACATGATCGCGGCGGAGTTGAAGCGGATCGAGCCTCGCTTCTCGTGCTCCATGCGCGAGATCAGCTCGTTCATCAGCAACGGAATGTCCTCGACCCGTTCGCGCAGCGGCGCCATCTCGATCGGGAAGACGTTGAGCCGATAGTACAGGTCCTCGCGGAAGGAGCCGGTCTCGATCATGTTCTCGAGGTTCTTGTGGGTCGCGGCGATGATGCGCACGTCGATGCTCTGGGTCTTGTTGCTGCCGACCCGCTCGAAGGTGCGTTCCTGCAGCACGCGCAGCAGCTTGACCTGCATCGGCAGCGGCATGTCGCCGATCTCGTCGAGGAACAGCGTGCCGCCGTTGGCCAGCTCGAAACGGCCGGCGCGGCTGGTGATGGCCCCGGTGAAGGCCCCCTTCTCGTGGCCGAACAGTTCGCTTTCGAGCAGCTCAGCCGGGATCGCCCCGCAATTGACCGGCACGAACGGCGCCTCGCGACGCTTGGAGTGATAGTGCAGGTTGCGCGCCACCACTTCCTTGCCGGTCCCCGACTCGCCGAGGATCAGCACGCTGGCGTCGGTGTCGGCGACCTGCTGCATCATCTGCCGCACGTGCTGGATCGCCCGGCTGGTGCCGACCAGGCTGCGGAACAGGTTGGGCTCGCGCTGGCGGCCGCGCTCGCGGGCCTGATCGTACATCTCGCGATAGACCTGGGCACGATGCAGCGAATCGAGCAGCTGGCTGTAGCTGGGTGGCATCTCCAGGCTGGACAGCACGCGCCTGCGGACCTCCTCGGGCAGGTCCAGCGGAGAAATTTCGCCGATCAGCAAGACTGGAAGGAACTCATCCCACCCAGCCACTGTCTTAAGCAGCCCGACCACCCCCGCAGTCGCATCGACGGACCCGACCAGCACGCACAACACTTCTCGACTTGATGGCAACGCCTCGACGACCTGCTGCCAATCCCGACTGGAGCAGGGCAGGTTTTCTTCGCCGAGGAAATTCAGCACCACCGCCAGGTCGCGGCGGCGCTCGCTATCGTCATCGATCAGGAGAATTTTTGATTCACGCCACATGCAATAGCAACTTCCCTAGTCATATCGGCGCCCGAGGGCGGGCTCGACATCAATTCGACTGAATGCTCAGCGTTCACGACGTCAAAAATACGAAAACAGCTACTAGTTAAGTAAAAAACTTGGAAGTAGTCAAATTTATGGCGCCGAGCGGCAATCGCTGCGCGTCACCTGAACAGATGGTATACCTTTGCGGCGCTTTTCGCTTGGGAGATGTGGGAAACCTGCGCGAATAAAGCCTGACGTTCGTTACTGGCTTTTTCGATGACCTGTCGATAGAGTCCGAGCAACCCTTCCAGGCTCCCCATCACCGCCCCCCGATCTTCCTGCGGTTGCTCCAGCAGCCCATCGAGCTCGCTGCGGCAGGCCAGGTCGAGCTCGCCGATGGCCTCCCAGTCGCAGGCTTCCATGGCGGCCCCAAGGGCATCACGCAGCGCATCGATTCGTTGCAATGCAGTCATGGCGCATTCCTCCGACGGCATTCACTGTGCCGCAGCAATCGCATCCCAGCCACTCTTGACGGTGATCAGCAACTGCGCGACCTCGTCGATGATCGCCGGATCGCTGTGCCGGTTGGCCTCGGTCAGGCGCGTGGCCATGTAGGCGTACAGGCTGTCCAGGCGCTCGATATCCTCCGGATCGGGCGCCTTGGACTTGTCCAGCCCTTCGCGCAGACCGCCGATGATGTCGACCGCCTTGCCCAGCAACAGGCCCTTCTGCGCCACGTCGCCCCGGCTGATCGCGCCCTTGGCCTGTGCCATGCGATCCAGGCCACCCTCCATCAGCAGCTGCACCAGGCGATGCGGCGTGGCCTCGGAGACCTGAGCGTGGGAATTGACCTTCTGGTACTGGCGAAGGGCTCTCATCGGGTGCATGCGGGGTTCCTCGTCAAAGCCGCGGGGTTGCGGGGGCGGATACCTTGGCTATCGGCCCGGCGGCGGATTTCTTTAGCGGGTTCAAGAGTCGTCGGAATTGTTCAAGGCATTGAGCGTGGTCATGATGCTGTCGCTGGTGCTCTTGAGCTTGGCCACCATGGTGTCCATGGCGTTGTACTTCTTGGTCAGGGTCTCGGTCAGCGACTCGATGCGTCGGTCCAGCGACTTCTGCGACTCTTCCAGTTCCTTGATCTGGGTGGTCAGGCTGGCCTGGCGCGAGGCGAGGATGCCGCCGGTCTTGGCATATTCGTCGGTGGCGCTGGTCATGCGGCTGAGCAGGCCGTCCTTGCCGGTGAACAGGCCGCTGATGTCCGCGCCATAGGTCTTCACCGCGGCGTTCCACTTGGTGTCGTTGAGCTCCAGCAGGCCGGTCTTCTGCACGGTGTTGATGCCCAGCTGCGACAGGGTGCGCAGGCCGCCGGTACCAATGCTGCTGCTGATCTCGCTGCGGATCGAGTTGACCAGCGCGCGCATGGTGGCATCGCCGGTCAAGGTCGCGCCGCTGGCACTGCTGTCGTCGGAGCCGGTAGTGACCTTGGTCTGCGTGTTGATGGCGGTCATCAGGGCGTTGTAGGCGGTGACGAAGGACTGCACCGAGCCCTTGAGCGTATCGTTGTTGGTCGCCACCGAAAGGGTCGACTTGCCGTCCTTGACCAGCTCGACGTTGACCCCGCTGATCGCGCCGGTAACGGTGTTGGAAGTGGACTCCAGCGCCAGCCCGTCGAGCGTGTACTTGGCGTTCTGTGGCGTCGAGATGACCTTGACGTCGCTGGCCAGCTCCGAGTCGCCACCAAGGGTCAGGTCGGTGCCATCGCCCATCTTGGTCGAGGAGAACACCAGCCGCGCGCCGCTGGCATCGGTGACGATGTTGGCGCTGATACCCTTGGATTGCAGCTGGTCGTTGATGGTGTCGCGCGCCTGCTGCAAGGTCGCGTCGCCAGCGATGTTGACGCTGTAGGTGACATCCGACTGGCTGATGGTCAGGGTCTGGGTTTCGCCGGAATTGTTGGCCAGCGCCGAGGCGCCGGTAAAGACCTTGCTGGAGATCTTCGAGGCCGTGGCCAGTTGGGTCACTTCCAGCGCATAGGTGCCGGACGAGGCCCCATCGCCCAGGGTGATCTTGGCCACCTTGTCATCGGAGCTGGTGGCGCTCAGGCCGTTGAAACTCGACGCGGTGTTGAGCTTGGCGATCGCCGTGCGATAGGTGTCCAGAGCACTCTTGATGGTGCCGATGGCCGACAGCGAGGTGGTCGCGGTCTTGGACTGGTTGTCGATCTGGGTCTGCTTGGGCGTCTTCTCCGCAGCGACCAGTGCCTTGACGATGGCCTGGGTGTCGACACCCGAACCGATACCACTGACGGTTGTACCTGCCACTTCTACTCTCCTTTGACGGGGCCGCCGTTTTTTCGACGGAAAACGCGTCCAGTGCCGTCATGCAACAAAAGCCGTGCCAACTCAAGCCTGAGTGGTGAACAACAGGCTGTTGTCTTCTTCGAGGCGCTGGGCCAGCTTGAGGGCTTCTTCGGATGGCAGTTGGCGGATGACTTCGCCGCTCTGCCGGGCGATGACCTTGACCACCACTTGGCCAGTGGCGTCATCGATCGAGAAATCGAGTTGCCGCTCGGATGCCTGCAACGAATGCTGGAGGGCGCTGACGGCCTGTTCCAGGGTGCCGCGGTCCGTGGCGGGTGAATCTGCCGGCTTGACGGTCTCGTCCGTGTGCCGGGCGTCCGGTCGCTTGCCTGGCGCGGTTTCGGCGACGGCAGGCGCGGGGTAGACCTGGTTCAGCTTGACGCTCATGTCCATGTCGTTCACCTGTGCGAGAAAAACGAGAAAGGGCACGTTTCCGCGCCCTTTGCTCATTGCTCAGCCGAAGGGATCAACCCAGCAGCTTCAGTACCGACGACGGCAGCTGGTTGGCCTGGGACAGGATCGCGGTGGAAGCCTGTTGCAGGGTCTGCTGCTTGGTCAGCTCGGCGGTCTCGGAAGCGAAGTCGGCGTCCTCGATCCGGCTGCGGGCAGCGGTGGAGTTTTCCGAAATGCTGTTGAGGTTGGCCACGGTGGTGTCGAAACGGTTCTGCACCGCACCGAGCTGGGCACGCTGGCTGTCGACCTGGGCGATGGCGGCGTCCAGGGCCTGGATCGATTTCTGAGAGTCAGCAGCGGTAGTGATACTCAGATTCGAAACAGTGGTCTCGATCTCGGTAGCAGTGGCTCCAGTTTTACCGGTCAGACCCAGAGCTTCCAAACCGGTACCTGCGCTTCCATCTGCGATGGTGATATCTTTGTTAGAGAACAACGACAGCTTACCGTCGTCAGACAAACTTGCAGTCACACCGGTACTTGCACTGTTAATTGCAGATACAATATTTTGAGAAGTAGAACCACTAGCAAATTTAACCTCAACACCATTCAGTGTAATGGAGGTGTCTTTGGAGGTTTTCGCTTCGGTTGTACCAGCAGTCAAACCCAGCTGAGCAAGCGAACCTTTATCCTTATTGGTCAACTTGACGTCTTCACCGTTTTCCGAAGTGATTTTGATACGACCATCAGCATCAATGGAAGCGGAAGCAATATTGTCCGCAGCGGCAATTTTTGTCAGAACCGAATCAATAGTATCATTGGCAGCCCAGCCTACGTCAGTGCCGTTAACACTGATGGTACCTGCATCACTAAGCGTAGTGGTGCCGGTAGCAGGTGTTGTTGTACCTGCACGAACCGCAGCAGTAGTGCCGGTAGAGATACCAATGGCCGTAGCACCGCTACCAGAGATATTAATATCGTTATTAGCGGACAGCGTGAACCCTTTGTCATCATCAAACGAAGCAGTGGCGGCAGCATCACCTGTTGCGGCACGCAGCGCTGTTTGAATCTTTGCAGCAATATCGGTGCCCATATCGCCAGCATCAATTGCTACCGCCTGGCCACCAATTGCGAAGCCACCAGCTGCAGCTCCTGCTCCACTCGCTTTAAGCGCGTCCGGCACAGTCGTACTAGTGACAACCGCATTGCTAGTTACCGCTGCCGGCGAAGTCAGCTTGGTGCCCAAAGCGGTAGCGGTCAGGCCACCCATGGCGGCGCCATCGACGGTCGCTTCGCTGTAGGAGCCTTTCAGGCCGGTGGCGCTGATGTCGGTCATGCCGAACGAGATGGTCTCGTTGGCGTTGGCACCGATCTGGAAGCCGACGTTCTGGAACGAACCGTCGAGGATGTTGCGGCCACCGAAGGTGGTGGTGTTGGCGATACGGGTCAGCTCGCCCGACAGCGCGGTGAATTCCTGCTGCAGGGAGGTGCGGTCGTCATCGCTGTTCGAGCCGTTGGCCGACTGCAGGGCCAGTTCGCGCATGCGCTGCAGGATGCTGGTCGATTCCTGCATGGCGCCTTCGGCGGTCTGGGCGATGGAGATGCCGTCGTTGGCGTTCTTGACCGCGACGGTCAGGCCCTTGACCTGGCTGGTCAGACGGTTGGCGATCTGCAGGCCGGCGGCATCGTCCTTGGCACTGTTGATCTTCAGGCCGGAAGACAGGCGAGACATCGAAGTACCCAGCGCGTCGGAGGCACGGGTCAGGTTCTTCTGAACGCCCAGAGAGGTGATGTTGGTATTGACGGATAAAGCCATGACGAAATCCTCGTGGTATGGGTACTGCGGCTTCCGGCCCTGGCATACCGCCGGGAGTGGCCTAGAGAACCTACATGATTGTTATCGTCGTTGGCGGCGGTTGCTTGAGGGCTTTTTTGAAAAAAAATGCCATCACGTCGACAGCTCGAAAAATCAACCACTTATCCCATGCCCATGAAGCCCCATGACGAAAAAAGGCGCCAGGCATGCAAGCCAGGCGCCTCGTTCGCCATGCGGTACGTCAGTCGCGCTGCAGAATCGCCGAGCCCCACGACAGGCCCACGCCGAAACCGCTGATCGCCACGCGCTTCCATGGCCCGCCGAGCATGTGCTTCTCGAGCAGCAGCGGAATGCTGGACGACACCGTGTTGCCGGTTTCGAGCATGTCCTTGACGAACTTCTCCGGTTGGTCCTCGAAGCGCCGCGCCACGGCGTCGACGATCGCCGCGCTGCCCTGATGGATGCAGAAGGCGTCGATGTCCGCCGAAGTCAGCTGGGCGGCCTCGAGCAGCTCGTGCAAGTGCGCCGGCACCTTGAGCAAGGCGAAGTTGAACACCTGGCGCCCGTTCATGAAGAACTGGCCGTCGGTCACCTTCAGGTGCGCCGCGCCGGAACCGTCGGTACCGAAAAGCGAGCGACCCAGCTGCCAGTCGGCGCCCTCGCCCATCCAGGTGGCGGTGGCAGCGTCACCGAACAGCATGGTGGTGTTGCGATCCTCGGGATCGACGATCTTGGAGTATGGGTCGGCGGTGATCAGCAGGCCGTTCTTCAGCCCCGCCGCTTCCATGAACCCCTTCATGGCGTAGAGCCCGTAGACATAGCCCGAGCAGCCGAGCGACACATCGAAGGCGGCGACGGCGGTGGACAGCCCGAGCTTGTCCTGGACGATCGCCGCGGTGTGCGGCAGGCCTTCCTCGTCGCCGTTCTGGGTCACCACGATCAGCGCATCGATCGCCTGCGGATCGAGCGACGGATTGCTGGCGAACAAGGCCTTGGCGGCCTCGACGCACAGGTCCGAGGTTTCCTGCTCGCCGGCCTTGCGTGGCAGGAAGGTCGAGCCGATCTTGCCGAAGATGAACTCTTCGTCCTTGCCGAACTTCGCGCCCTGGGCATAGTTGTCCACGCCCGCGGACGGCACGAAACTCGCGATACTTTTGATGCCAATCATTCCTGGCTTCCCAATGAAAACAGCCAAAAATCGCCACTCGCTGAATTGAGGGCGCCAACTACCGGGGGCACTGCCTGCAATCCGGTAACAAAATGCTGCAAAAACTGCCGCATAGAATATAGGGAAGATGCACGATCGGGCGCATTGGTCACACCCAGGTGGCGAAAAAGCCACGCCGAGACGGGAGTGGAAGCCGCAAGCTGCAAGCAAAAGCGAACCGCGGCGCCGATCCGCTTCTGCTTGCAGCCTGTGGCGTGCGGCTTCCCTTAGAGCTTGTCGAACAGGCTGAGCTGGGAAAGCCGGGCGAAGGCCAGTTGGGACGCCTCGAGCATCGCCTGCTGCAAGGTCAGGGTAATGGTCGCCGACGCCATGTCGGTGTCGCCGATCGCGCTCTGGGTGCTCTTGTTGGCCAGGTCCAGGCTGGTGTTCTCCTGCTGCTGGATCTGCAGGGAATTGCCACGCGCACCAATCGCGCCACGGGTGATGTCGATACGCTCGCGGGCGCTGGCCAGGTTGGAAATCGCCGAGTCGGTGGCCTGCTTGAGCGCCGCCTGGGAGGCCGTGTCGCTGACTGGGTTCTGCAGCGCGGTGCGCAACTGGCTGAGGGTGTCGAGCACGTTCTGGGTCTTGTGCGTGTTGGCGGTGACCGCGAACTGGTCGCCTTCGCCTGGGGTCCCGTCGAGCTGATAGGTGACGCCCGCCACGCTCAGCGCGTTGTCGCTGCCCAGGGTACCGCTGGCCAGCGGCTTGCTTTCGGCGGTATAGGGCTGGGCGTAGAGCTGGTACTCGGTGGCGCTGCTGAACCGGATCACCGCCCCGCCATCGGGAAACGCGCTGCGGTACCTGGCGGCATCGCTGACCTGGCTGGACGTGATCTGCGCCGTGGACGGGTTGCCAGCACTGCGCGTGGCAGTCAGGCTGTCGGGCTTGGCCTGCACGGAAAACACGTGGCCGGCCACGCTGGCGTCGGCGTCGTCGCCGTCCTTGAGCTCGATATCGATCTCGAACTCCACTCCGCGCAGGGAAATGATGTCGCCGCCTTCGGCCTTGTGATCGAACTTGCCGTTGGTTGGCGTCTCGCTGGTGATGTCCTTGCCGGAAGCGTCGGTGACGCTGTACTCGGTGGCACTGGTGAAGGTGATGGTATAGGGCTGGCCGGCGGCGAAGCGATCGCTGTAGGTGCTGGCCGAGGACAGCAAGCCCTGGGACAGGCGCACCCGGCCGTCGTCCGGGTTGGGCGCCGTCTGGCTGGACTGGGTACGGCTGTTGTTGGTGGCCTGCTCGAAGACGCTGTAGCCGGTGTCGTTGGTGGCCAGGCGCAGGGTATCGGAGACCTGCAGGCTGAGCTGGGTCTGATCGCCGCGGTAGCTGTAGGTGCCGTCGCTGTTGCGCACGTAAGGTGGCGAATCGCTCTTCGAGCCGCCGAACATGTAGTCGCCATTGGCATCGCGCGAGTTGAGCAGGCCGAAGACGTTGGCCTCGATCTCCTTCACTTCGCTGCTGATCGAGGTCCGGTCGGCGTCGCTCAGGCCGCCGTTGCCGGCCTGGATCGCCAGTTCGCTGGCGCGTTGCAGGGCATCGTTGATGGTCGAGAGCACGCTCTCTTCCTGCAACAGGGCGTTGTTGACCGTGGTCATGTTGGCGCTGTACTGGCCAAGCAAGGCGCTCTGCTGCTGCAGCAGCAACAGGCGCGAGGCGCCGACCGGGTCGTCGCCAGCGCTCTGGATGCGCGAGTTGGAAGAAATCTGCTCGGTGGTCTTGGCCGTGCTGGAAAAGTTCTTCGAGTAGTTGGTGGCGCTGGTCTCATAGAACTGAGCGGTGGATATACGCACGTTCAGCTACTCCTCAAAGAGCGTTGATCAAGGTCGAGAAAATCTGCTGCGCCGTCTTGATGATCTGCGACGACGCGGTGTAGTAGTGCTGGAACTTCACCAGGCTGGCTGCCTCGTCGTCCAGGTTGACCCCGGACATGGCGCTGCGGCTTTCCTGGGCCGACTTGAACACCGCCTCGGTGGCGGTGGTGTCGATCTGCGCCTGACTGGACTTGGCGCCGACCTGCTCGACCAGCGAGGCATAGGCGGAGGTGAAGCTGATCCCGCCACCGGAGCCGGTAGCCACGGTCGAGCGCGTCTGCAGCTCGAGCAGCGCGGTTGCGTTGCGGTTGTCGGCCTTGCCGTCGGCATTGAACGACAAGGTGAAGCTGTCGTTGGCCGTCGGGCTGCCGCCAATGGTGGTCTCGACCGTGAAGGTACGGGCCTTGCCCGCGCTGTTGAGCAGTGGCGCGCCGGAGGCATCGAGCATCGGCACGGCCAGCGACAGCGCATTGTCCTGGCCCGGCACGATGCTGCCGCTGCCGAGCGGGTTACCCTTGGCATCGAACAGGCTGTAGCCTTGGGCGCCAGCGCTGGCCGCCTGGAACACCAGGCGCACGGGCATGGCATCGCGGATGGCATCCTGAGCCAGGACAGTGTCGCTGCCGCCGTAAACGTCCAGCGTCTGGCCGAGGCTGGGCTGGGTGATGGTCCCGGTGCCACTGTTGCCGCCACTGGCCGCGGCGCTGATCGGCGCGGCGAAGGCCAGCTTGTTGGCATCGCTCAGCACCATGCCGATGCTGCCCGCGGCGGCGCGGGTCGGGATCACTTTGAAGCTGTCGCCGGCAGCCAGGGCCGCGCCGTCGAGCTTGAGCGAAAAGCCGTCGATCACCGGGGCAGGATCGGCGGACAGGTCGAAGCTGCCCAGCTCGGTGCCGTCGGAACGGCGCACGCTGTACTGGCTGGCACTGCTGAACTTGACGTCGTAGTCATAGGCCGTCAGCGCCCCGCTGTCTTCGATGCTCACGGCCAGGTTGCCGGAGCCGGCGCTGTTGTTCGACGAGGCCAGGCTACGCTGGGCCACGGCGGTGGCGCTGTTGATGCTGGAGAACAGGTTGCTGCCGAACTGGGCATTGGCATCGAGGCCCTGCCCCAGCTGGCTGTTGATGGTATCGGAGACCACCAGGGCCGTGCGGCCCAGCTCGTTCATCGCCGGCGTCAGCACGTCGCTGCGGTAGCGCAGCAGGCCACCGATGGTGCCACCGCTAGCCACCGAAGTGACATCCGAGCTGAAGTTCTGGTAATTGACCTGCAGGCCGTACTGGCTCTTGTCGGTGGTGCCTGGCGCCACCGACAACTCATTGGCGCGGTTGCCGGTCACCAGGGACTGGCCAGTACCCAGGTAGACATCCAGGTTGCCGTCGCGCTCCTGCACGCTCACCCCCACCAGCTCGTTGAGCGAGCGCACGGCCTCGTTGCGTGCGTCGAGCAGGCTGTTGGGGCTGGTGCCGGCGGCCGACAGCTGGACGATCTGCTTGTTGTAGTCGGCGATGCTGGCGGTCAGCTTGTTGACCTGTCCGGCCAGGGTATCGAGCTGGGAATTGATCACCTCGTTCTGCTGGCTCATCTGGCTGTAGACCGAGTTGAAGCGATTGCTCAGGGTCTGCGCCTGGGTCAGCAGCAGCTGGCGCGAGGCGACATCGCCGGGCTTGGCCGAGGCGGTCTGCAAGGCCGAGAAGAACGAGGTGAGCACCGAGCTGATGCCGGTGTCGCGATCGGCCAGCAGCTTGTCCATGCTGGTCACCTGGTCCTGATAGGCGACCGCGTCGGCCTGCAGCGAAGTGGCGGTCTGCAGCTGGTTGTCGAGGTAGGCGCTGTAGATCCTGCGCACGTCCGACAGCGTGGTGCCGGTCCCGAGGAAACCCACCCCGATGTTCTGCGGCGTGCTGGCGGACTGCACCGCCTGCTGGCGCGAATAGCCCGAAGTGGCCGCGTTGGCGATGTTGTTACTGGTGACCGAGAGCGCCGCCTGGCTGGCATTCAGGCCGCTGAGGCCGATCGAGATCAGGTTGGACATGCGTCAATCCTTATAGATTCGTGGAACTGCCAGCCATGGCGTATTGCTGGGTGGGCTGTATCTGCCGGGCGATGCTGATGATCTTGCTGGCGTATCCGGGATCGGTGGCATAACCGGCTTTCTGGAGTTCCCTGGCGAACTGCTCGGGGTTATCGGCCGACTTCACCGCATCTTGATAGCGCGCATTGTTCTGCAGCAGGCTGACCAGGTCATGGAAGCTGTCCTGGTAGGAGTCGTACGAGCGGAACGCCGCCGTTTCCTTGACGAAGCGGCCCTCGCGAAACTCGCTGGTGATCGCCCGCGCCTGGTCGCCCTGCCAGTTGCCGGAAGCCTTGATGCCGAACAGGTTATGGCTGCTGCTGCCATCGGCCGCGCGCATCACCGACTTGCCCCAGCCGGTTTCCAGGGCCGCCTGGGCCACCAGGTAGCGTGGGTCGATGCCGATACGCCTGGCGGCCTGCTCGGCCATCGGCAGCATGGTGGCGATGAACTCGTCGCTGTCGGCGAAGCTGCTCTTGACCGGCGCCAACGGCGGCTGAGCCACTGCGCGACCCTGGATCTGCAAGCCGGCTGGCGCGGCGAAGGCACGCGCCGGCTGCCAGTCGGCCTTGGCCACGCCGTCACCCTGGCGGGCCGGCAGGCTGGCGCCGTCGCTGGGCGTCGGGGCGCTGCCAGCCGACGGCACGATGCCAGCCAGCAAGCGGTCGGTGAGTTTGCCCGGCAGGGCCAAACGCCGCGAATTGAGCGCGGCGACGTCGTTGCGCGGCGCGCTGCCGGCATCGGCCCGCACCGGGTCGGCCACATGCTTGCCCCACAGCGTGGGCTGATTGGCATCGGCACGCGGGAACGGGCTGGCGCTGGCGACGCTGGCGGCCTTCTGCTTGGACAACTGGCGCATCAGCACATCCTGCAAGCCGATGCCGCCACCTTCGCGGGACATGCTGACCGCCAGCTGCTGGTCGTACATGTCCTGGTACTGCTTGACGGTCTCGGTGTTCAGCGGATTGTCGGCGGCCAGCACATCGCTGGCCTTGCGCGAGGCCTTGAGCATTTCGCTGACGAACAGCGACTCGAACTCCTGCGCCACCTTGCGCAGGTTGCCTTCGCTGTCGCGGTCGCCATGCTTGAGCGAGCTCAGACGATTGAGGTCGGTGTAGGCGCCGCTGTCGGCGTTTCCGGAAACCAGGCTCTTGGGCGTCATGGCCAGTGTCCTCAGATGACGATCAGGTCGGCCTGCAAGGCGCCGGCCTGCTTCAAGGCTTCGAGGATCGCCATCAGGTCCCCGGGGGCGGCGCCGACCTGGTTCACCGCACGGACGATCTCGTCCAGGGTGGTGCCAGGGCCGAACTTGAACATTGGCTTGGCCTCCTGTTCGGCGCTCACGCGCGAGCGCGGCACCACGGCGGTCTGGCCACCGGACAGCGGCCCCGGCTGGCTGACGATCGGATCCTCGGTGATGGTCACGGTCAGGCTGCCATGGGTCACCGCGGCCGGCGAAACCTTGACGTTCTGGCCGATGACGATGGTCCCGGTGCGCGAATTGATGATCACCTTGGCCACTGCCTGGCCGGGGTCGATCTCCAGGTTCTCGAGCACCGAGAGGTAGTCGACACGCTGGCTGGGGTCCATCGGCGCGGTGACTTGCACCGAACCGCCGTCCAGGGCCTGGGCCACGCCAGGGCCGAGCAGCTCGTTGACCTTGTCGACGATGTGCTTGGCGGTGGTGAAGTCCGGCCGGTTGAGGTTCAGGGTCAGGCTGTTGCCCTGGTTGAAGCCGCTCGGCACCGCGCGCTCGACGGTGGCGCCGCCAGGAATGCGCCCGGCCGACGGGACGTTGACGGTGATGCGCGAGCCGTCGCGGCCTTCGGCATCGAAACCGCCAACCACCAGGTTGCCCTGGGCGATCGCATAGACATTGCCGTCGATGCCCTTGAGCGGGGTCATCAGCAGGCTGCCGCCGCGCAGGCTCTTGGAGTTGCCGATCGACGACACGGTGATGTCGATCACCTGGCCGGGCTTGGCGAAGGCCGGCAGGTCGGCATGCACCGAGACCGCCGCGACGTTCTTGAGCTGCACGTTGCCAGAGCCAGCCGGCACCTTGATGCCGAATTGCGAAAGCATGTTGTTGAAGGTCTGCAAGGTGAACGGCGTCTGGGTGGTCTGGTCACCGGTACCGTTGAGCCCGACCACCAGGCCGTAGCCGATCAGCTGGTTGGTACGCACCCCGGAAATGCTGGCGATGTCCTTCAGGCGCTCGGCATGGGCGCCGAGGGCGAAGCTCAGGACGAACGCAGCGGCAAGCAACTGCCTGATCTTGAACATGGGCATCGTGACTCAGAAAGGCCAAAGCGGGCTGAGGAAGAAGCGGTCCAGCCATCCCGGCTGGCTGGCATCGGCGAACGAACCGGTGCCCGAATAGGTGATCCGCGCATCGGCCACGCGGGTCGAGGGCACGGTGTTGTCGGTGGCGATGTCATCGGCGCGGATCAGCCCGGCGATGCGCACCAGCTCGTCGCCAGTGTTGAGCGTCAGCCATTTTTCGCCACGCACGGCGATGATACCGTTTGGCAGCACGTCGGCCACGGTCACGGTGATCGAACCGGTCAGGGTATTGCCCTGGGCTGCCTTGCTGTCGCCCTTGGTCGAGCGATCGCCGCTGTAGCCGGCATCGAGCGACAGGTCGCCGCCACCGAACGGGTTGTTGGTGTTGGGCGAGGCGCCGAACAGCGAGGTCAGGCCGAGCTTGGCGTTGCTGTTCTTGGCGATCTGCGAATTGGCGCTCTTGCTCGCCGAAGTGCGCTCGTTGAGGGTGATGGTGATGATGTCGCCGACCCGGAACGCCTTGCGGTCGCCATACAGGTTCTGTTCGAACCCGGCCTGGTAGATCGAGCCGTTGTTGGCCGCCGCCGGCAAGGGAGTACGCGGCAGCACCGGCGCGTAGTACGGATCGTTGGGCTTGGCCACTGGCGCGACACAACCGGCCAGCGACAACGCCCCACCGAGGACGAAGACGGAAAACAGACGATGCATGACGCTTACCTCACGGTGTAACGGGCGCTGCGGGCGCAGCCGGGTCGCTTTGAAGGTTTACAGCTGCTGGGTCACGAACGAGAGCATCTGATCGGCGGTGGAGATGACCTTGGAGTTCATCTCGTAGGCGCGCTGGGTGGTGATCATGTTGACCAGCTCTTCCACGGTGCTGACGTTGGAGTTTTCCAGGGTCTGCTGCAAGGTGGTGCCGAAGCCGTTGAGGCCTGGCGTGCCGATCTGCGGCGCACCGCTGGCGGCGGTCTCCATGAACAGGTTGCCACCGATGGCCTGCAGGCCGGCCGGGTTGATGAAGTCGGCGGTCTGCAGGTTGCCGATGATCTGCGCGGCCGGGTTGCCGGCGGTGGTGATCGAGACGGTGCCGTCCTGGCCGACGGTGAAGGTCTGCGCCTCTGGCGGCACGACGATCGCCGGCTCCAGGGCGTAGCCATTGGCCGTGACGATCTGGCCATCGGAGTTGAGGTGGAAGGTGCCGTCACGGGTATAGGAAACGGTGCCATCAGGCTGCATGACCTGGAAGAAACCGCGGCCGTTGATAGCCATGTCCAGCGGGTTCTCGGTGGTCTGGAGGCTGCCGGCGGTGAAGTTCTTCTGGGTGCCGACGATGCGCACGCCGGTACCGACCTGCAGGCCCGACGGTAGCTCGCTGTCCTGGGTCGACTGGGCGCCTGGCTGGCGCTTGACCTGGTACAGCAGGTCCTGGAACTCGGCCCGGTCACGCTTGAAGCCGGTGGTCGAGACGTTGGCCAGGTTGTTGGAAATCACCGCCAGGTTGGTGTCCTGGGCGGAAAGGCCGGTTTTAGCGACCCAAAGAGCCGGAAGCATGCTGTTCTCCTCGTACGCCTGGATTACGGCGCCCGTTCAAATGTGATTAGCCGATTTGCAAAACCCGGGCCATGGCTTCGTCGCCTTCCTTGGCCGTGTTCATCATCTTGACGTGCAGCTCGAACTGGCGGGACAGCGCCAGGACCGAAGTCATCTCCTCGACGGCGTTGACGTTGCTCGCCTCGAGAAAGCCCGACACCACCCTCACGCCGGCGTCGGCCTGGACAGGCTGGCCGTCCTTGGTGTGCAGCATGCCGTCGGCACCCTTGGTCAGACTGGCGATGTCCGGGTTGACCAGCTTGATGCGGTCGACTTCCGCCATTACCCGGGGGTCTTCGCCCATCGCCCGGATGCTGAGCGTGCCATCGTCGCCGATCTCGACCTTCTGCTCGGGCGGCACGGCAATCGGGCCGCCATTGCCCAGCACCGGCATGCCGTTGCCGGCCCGCAGTACGCCGAGGGCGTCGATGTTCAGACTGCCGGTGCGCACGTAGGCTTCGCTGCCGTCAGGCGCCTGTACGGCGATGAAACCGTTGCCGCTGACCGCCACGTCGAGTTCGCGGCCGGTTTCCTGCAGCGCGCCGGGCGTGAAGTCGGTGGCCGGACGCTCGGTCAGAGCGTAAGCCCGCGCCGGAAAGCTGTCGCCGAACACTGGCATCGAACGCGCCTGCTCCAGGTCGCGCTGGAAGCCGTTGGTCGACAGGTTGGCCAGGTTGTTGGCGTGGGCCCGCTGCGCCAGTGCGTTCTGGCTGGCACCGGTCATGGCCACGTAAAGCATCTTGTCCATGGATTCTCCTCTGCGCGACGGCGGTCGCGTGCTCATTGCGCTTGCCTAAGCAATTATCGAACCAACACCGCAAAGCCCCGTAGTTAGAGGGTTGCGAGAGGAACGGAAAGGATCGAGCGTCAGTTTGCCGGCAACTTGTCGCCGGTAGCAGCACGCGTTCAGCGATCCCGGCATCCGGCGTTGCGGTAGGGGCCGGCGTGCAACACCCAACCGCTGCCCGGGCTGAACTGCGCGCACAGGTAGCGACCGGTGGCGCTGCTCTGCCATTTGAACCACGGCGCCGGGGCGGCTTGCGCGGGGCCGGTCAGGAGTAGCAAGGTCAGCAGGGGCAATAGCGTCTTGGCTGTCTTCAACTGGGGGCCTCGTGAGGGGCGAGGGTGACGGCGCCTGGGCGGGACTGGGCAGGAGCAGCTGCGTCAGAGGCGATTGCAGCGCTGCGTTGGAGGCTACTGTGCGGCCTATCGCGACACGGCGGCCGCCCCTGCATCGGCACGGCCTGCCGGCGGGCGGCGGAGCAGCCAGCCGGCATGACCATCAGGTCATCTGGATGATGGTCTGCATCACCGTGCTTTCCGTGGAAATGGTCTTGGCGTTGGCCTGGTAGTTGCTCTGCGCCTTGATCAGGTTGACCAGCTCGCCGGTCAGGTCGACGTTGGAATCTTCCAGCGCACCGCCGGCGATCTTGCCGAGCGTGCCAGTGTCAGGCTGGCCGACGATCGGCACGCCCGAAGCATACGACTCCTTCCAGTTGGTGCCGCCAACCGGCGACAGGCCCTGGACGTTGGCGAAGTTGGCGACCGCGACCTGGCCGATCACCTTGTTCTGGCCATTGGTGAAGTTGGCGAACAGGTTGCCGCCCTCGTCCACCGCCAGCCCGGTCAGTTCACCAGTGGCATAGCCGTCCTGGTTCTTCGCGGTGGTGGCCGAGGCGGAGTTGTACTGGGTCGTGGCGAGCATGTCGACGGTCACCCCGCCTGCCCGCGCCACCGCGCCATTGCTGGCCCAGGTGCCTGCCGCGGTCTTCTCGGCAGGTACCCAGCCATCGAGCCGGAAGGTCTTGTCCTCGCCGATCGACAGGCCGCCCGGGACCGCGCCAGGGGTCAGCGCGGCGGTGTCGAGCGTGCCGTCGGACTTGAACGGCAGCTGGTTGACCAGCGGTGTGCTCTGGGTCGGATCGCTCGGGTTGCGCCCGTCGATGGTGCTGTACATGGTCCAGGAGTTGCTGGCGCTGTCCTTGACGAAATACTGGTTCAGCTGGTGGGCATTGCCCTGGCTGTCGAACACATCGGTGTTGAAGGTGTAGTTGTAGGTGCTGACGTTGGCGGGGTCGAATGGCGTGACCGTCGGCGCACTGGCGCTGGAGTTGAGGTTCACGGTCTCGTTGACCCGCGAGGTCGGCTTGGGCGACAGGTTGGACGTGTCGATCTTGAGGTTGGTGAGAATGCCCTGCACCACTTCGCCATCTTCGTTCACCGAGTAGCCTTGCAGGTTGGAACCGGCGGCGTTGACGATGTAGCCGTCCTTGTCGCTCTGGAACGCGCCGGCGCGGGTGTACAGCTTCGAGCCGTTGTCGTCCAGGGCGAAGAAGCCGCTGCCCTGGATCGCCAGGTCGAGGCTCTGGCCGGTGCTGACGATGTTGCCGGAGGTGAACATCTGCGACACCGCCGCGGTGGTGACGCCGCTGCCGACCGTGGTCTTGCCGCTGGTGCCGCGGATCGAGGCCGCGTACTGGTCGGCGAACTCCGCGCGCGAAGCCTTGAAGCCGGTGGTGGCGACGTTGGCGATGTTGTTGCCGGTGACGTTCAGGGCCTTGTTGGCCGCGTACAATCCGCTAAGGCCGATATTGAAAGACATGCTGCTCACTCCTGCCGTTCGAACCGGCCTCAGATTCCAATGGTTTGTACTTTCGACAGGGCCACGCTACCCAGGCCTGCCAGGTTCAACATCATTTCCGACCCGCTGCCGCCCAGCGACACGCTGGTCACGGTTGCCGGCAGGCTGGTGGTCATCGCCGTCTCGGTGCCATCCACGTCGGCGCTGGCCTTGAAGGTGTAGACGCCCGAGGCCAGGGTCTGGCCGGCACTGTCCTTGCCATCCCAGGCGAAGCCGACATTGCCGGCTGCCTGGCTGCCCAGGTCGAGGCTGCGCACCAGGGTACCCTCGGCGTCATAGATGCCGACCTTCAGCGCGCCACTGGAGGCGGTCAGGCTGACCAGGCCGTCGAGCTGCTTGCTGGTGTCCACCTGCGCCGTGTCGCTCTGCACGATGACGCTGCGCCCGACCAGGGACGAAGCCTGCAGCGCCTGGGACGACTGGAAGCCACTGAGGATCGAGGACACCGAACCGTTGAGCGTCTGCATGCTCTCCAGGCTGCTGAACTGCGCCAGCTGGGCGACGAACTCGCCGTTGTCCTGCGGGTCGAGCGGGTTCTGGTTCTGCATCTGGGTGACCAGCAACTGCAGGAAGGCATCCTTGCCCAAGGCGCTGCCCGCCGTGCCGGTATTGCCGTTGGTAGGGCTGTCGGCCTTCTGTAGCGAACTCAGGACGGAGTTGGCGACTCCGCTGGTGGAATCGATGGTGCTCATAGGGTCATCCCGTTCACTGACCCAGGGTCAGCACTTTCTGCATCATGGTCTTGGCCGTGTTCATCAACTCGGCATTGGTCTGGAACGAACGGCTGGCCGAGATCATGTCGGCCATCTCCTCCACCACGTTGACGTTCGGGTAATAGACGTAGCCGTCCTTGTTCGCCGCCGGATGGTTGGGCTCGTAGCGCGCCTCGAGGTTGCTCTGGTCCTCGACGATACCCATCACCTGCACGCCCTGCCCCGCCTCGCCCTGGTCCTCGAACAGCGACTGGCCGCTGCCGGCCTGGGCCTGCTGGAAGGTGGTGGCGAACACCGGGTGACGCGCGCGATAGGTCTGGTCGATGCTCGAGGAGACGGTCTCGGCGTTGGCGATGTTGGAAGCCACGGTGTTGAGCCGGGTGTTCTGGGCACTCATGCCGCTACCGGCGATGTTGAAGACGTTGGCCAGGGACATGGTCATTCTCCGCGCAGGGCCGAGATCAGCCCTTTGAATTTGCTATTGAGCAAGGTGAAGCTGGCCTGGAAGTCGATGGCGTTCTGCGCGTAGCTCGACTGCTCCATCTGGGCATCCACGGTGTTCTGGTCGAGCGAGGGCTGCATGGGCGTGCGGTACTTGAGCACGTCGTCGGCCGATGCCAGGCCCTCGGCCTCGATATGCCGGGCGCTGGTCCGTTCCAGGGCGATACGGCCGTTCTGACTCTTCTGCGCCTCGGCCGCCAGCAGCGAGGCGAAGTCCAGGTCGCGCGCCTTGTAGTTGGGGGTATCGGCGTTGGCGATGTTGTTGGCCAGCACTTCGGCACGCTGGGCACGGAAACCCAGCGCCTTCTCGTGAATGCCTAGCGCCTTGTCGAAACTGATGCTCATGTCGGGAAAACCTTCGGAGGTTGGCCGGAATTGCTCGATGCCAACCCACAGCAAGGCTTGTGCCAACCTGGCCAAACCCAATGAATACGGGACGCAGGACAATTTCGCGAAGCGCCACTGTCAGAAAAGCGGCAAGCGTTGGGGGGAGAAGCGGCAAGCGGCAGGCGGCCAGCGGCAAGAAAAAGCCGCGCGGGCAGGTGGTTTCGAGCCGCAGGCTGCAAGCAGGACGCGTGGAGTTCGCATGCGCCACCATCTGCTGGAGCTAGCCACCCGTGAGCCCGCCGCCGTACGGCTCCTCTTCGCTGGCCGCTAGCGGCTTTGCGGCTTGCTGGTAGCGACTTGGGGGCTCACTTGGCCTTATAGATGATCCCCGGGCTGCACTGGACCATCTGGTAGTGATCGGGCAGGCCGTTCAGCGCCTCGGAAGCGCCTAGGAACAGGTAGCCGCCAGGCTTGAGCACGCTGTGGATGCGCAGCAGGATGTCCTTCTTGACCTGGGCCGAAAAGTAGATCAGCACGTTGCGGCAGAAGACCACGTCGAACTTGCCCAGGCTTGCATAGTTGTCGAGCAGGTTGAAGGCGCGAAACTCGACACGACTGCGGATTGCCGGCTTGACCGCCCAGCGCCCTGCCCCGCGACCGTCGAAATAGCGCTGCAGGCGCTCCTGCGAGAGGCCGCGGGCGATCGCCAGGCTGTCGTATTCGCCAGTCTTGCAGTTGGCCAGCATGGCGCCGGACAGGTCAGTGGCGACGATCTGCGCGCCGGCCTTGAGCTGGCCAAGGTTGCCGCGCTCGAACTCGTCGATGGCCATGGACAGCGAATAGGGTTCCTGCCCGGAGGAGCAGGCAGCCGACCAGATGCGCAGGCGCTGGCCAGGACTGTTGCGCACGAACTCGGGAATGACCCGGTTCTTGAGCACCTCGAACGGATAGGTATCGCGAAACCACAGGGTTTCGTTGGTGGTCATGGCATCCACCACCTGCTCGCGCAGCCCGCCTCGCGGCTGGGTCTGCAGGCGCTGGACCAGTTCGCCGAGCGACTTGATGCCCTGTTGCTCCATCAGCTTGTTGAGACGGCTGGAGACCAGGTATTGCTTGTTCTCCCCCAACAGAATCCCACAGGCTTTCTCCAGGAACACCCGGAACTGCTCAAAATCCAAATTACCCGTAGACAAAGCTGCCGCCTCTCGAATCTCATGTAGCGCCAGGGCCGGCGGCCCCAGGCGGGTTTAATGCATGGCCTTGATACGATCGACCACGCGCTGCGCCAGGTCGTCCGGCCGGAACTTGGCCAGGAAGTCATCGGCACCGACCTTCTTCACCATGGCATGGTTGAACACGCCCGATAGCGAAGTATGCAGCAGGATGTGCAGCCCCTGCATGCGCTGATCGCCTCGAATCTCGGCGGTCAGGGTATAGCCGTCCATTTCCGGCATCTCGATGTCCGAGATCATCATCAGGAACTCGTCTTCTGGCCGCTTGCCCTCGTCCACCAGCTTGCGCAGGTAGTCCAGGGCCTGACGACCGTCGTTGAGCGCCACCACCTCCACGCCCACGGTCTGCAGGCAGCGGCTGACCTGCTTGCGCGCCACCGACGAATCGTCGACGGTCAGCACGCGCAACGTCACGGCCTTGTCCTGCACCTCGGCATCCACCACGCCGGCCGACACCGACTCGGAGGTCGGCGCCACTTCGGCGAGCACCTTTTCCACGTCGATGATCTCGACCATGCGGTTGTCCACCCGGGTGACGGCCGTCAGGTAGTGATCGCGGCCGGTCCCCTTGGGTGGCGGATGGATCTCCTCCCAGTTCATGTTGACGATGCGCTCGACCGAATGCACCAGGAAACCCTGAGTCTTGGTGTTGTACTCGGTGATGATCACGAAGCTGTTGCGCGTCTCCTCGCGCAGCCCCGGCAGGCCCGTGGCCCGCGACAGATCGATGATCGGGATGGTCGCCCCGCGTATATTGGCAACGCCGCGCACCACCTGGTGGGACCGGGGCAGCATGGTCAGCTCCGGGCATTGCAACACCTCCCGGACCTTGAACACGTTGATCCCGTACAGCTGCGCGCCATTGAGGCGGAACAGCAGCAGCTCGAGACGATTCTGCCCTACCAGTTGCGTGCGCTGGTTGACCGAATCCATAACACCAGCCATGCCACACTCCTTCATCATTCAACCCGTATCCAAATCGGCACGAGCTTTGCTTTTTTGAGCGGTATGCCTACGAAAACGACATTATTCCGACGACTGACGCGCCCGCTGCCCGGCCTGCTGGCCGTGCTGTGCCTGTCACTGCCCGCCACTCGCGTGCTGGCTGATGGGTTCACCCTGCCTGAACAGCTTATCGGTTCCACCCAGGGGTTTCTTGAGTTCGCCGTCGAAGATTATCTGGCCAGCAGCCAGACCGAAGGTCGCTACGAGATCGAGGTCAAGCCGCTGGACCCGCGCTTGCGCATGCCCTTGTGCGACCGTCAGCTCGACGCCTCGCTGGAAAGTCCGGCGCAGCCGCTGGGCCGGGTGACGGTCCGCCTGCGTTGCGATGGCGCGGCCCCGTGGACGGTATTCGTCCCGGCGCAGGTGCGCCTGTTCCGCGACGTGGTGGTGACCACCCGACCGCTCAAGCGCGAAAGCGTGATCGGCGAAGGCGACGTGGTCCTGCGCGAGCGCGATGTCGGCACGCTGGGCCAGGGGTTCCTGGCCCAGCTCGATCAGGCCGTGGGCATGAAGCTGCTGCGCCCGACGGTGCTCGACCAGGTGCTCACCCCCCAACATCTGGAACAGGCCGAGGTGATTCGCCAGGGCGATCATGTGGTGATCACCGCGCGCAGCGGCAGCCTCAGCGTGCGCATGCCAGGCGAGGCACTGGCCAAGGGCGGCTTGAGCGAGCAGATCAGGGTACGGAACCTCAATTCCAGGCGCGTGGTCAAGGCCAGGGTAACCGGGCCTGGCCAGGTCGAGGTCGCCATGTAGACCAGGCTGGCAGTCCGGGGCTGCTTTTCCTAAACTGTGTCGAAACGGGCAATGTGGGCGTGCCGTCAAGTGGCCGCGCATTCCTTGCTAAAGTTTCTTCGCAAATGGCCGAAAACAAGGCAAGCGTCCTGAACCCAGAGGTTTCTGATCATGGTCATCGACTTCAGTCGCATGAATAACTCACCGTCCGTTGCCGGGGTGCGCGGCAACACGGCGGCCGGCAGCACCGACAAATCCGCCCAGGCCAGCGAGACGGCCAAGCCGGCCGGCGTCAGCGGCGAAGCCGTGCACCTGAGCCCGGAGGCACAGCAGTTGCAAAAGATCACCGACAAGCTGCGTGACCAACCTGTGGTCGACAATGCCCGCGTGGCGCAACTCAAGCAGGCCATCGCCGATGGCAGCTATCAGGTCGATGCCGCTCGGGTGGCAAGCAAATTGCTTGGCTTCGAAGGCGCGCGCTGACTGACGTCGCGCTGACTCCATCCATCAAGAGCCAGCCATGCACGACACTACCCTGCTGCAATTGATCGAACACGACATCGCACCGGCCCAGGAGCTGCTGGAGCTCCTGCAAAAGGAAGCCGTTGCCCTGCACGGTCGCGACATGCCGCTGCTCGAAGCCCTTCTGGCGCGCAAGCAATCGCTGATCGTGCTGCTTGAACAGCAGGGACGGCGGCGCAGCCATCTGCTCGCCAGCCTCGGTCTGTCCGCCGACCGCGCCGGCGTCCAGGCGCTTGCCGGGCAATCGTCTGCAGGCGAAACCCTGATGCTCCGGCTCGATGAACTGACCCAACTGATGGATGCCTGTCAAAAAGCCAACCAGACCAACGGGCGGATCATTCAGGTCCAGCAACAGGCTACCGCCACGCAAATCCGCATTCTCATGGGCGGGGACGCGCCATCGCTCTATGACAGCCGCGGCAGCACCGCGCCACTGGCCAGGCCACGCACCCTCAGCCAGGTGTGAATAGCGCTATCAAGGCTGCCAACATGCTGGCAAAATGCCGCTTCGCGCGCGTGTCGCTTTTGCCTGGAGATTGATTACCCGTGTTCAATGAAGCCGATGCTCCACAACCCCCTCAGGTGCTGAACACACCACTGGAGGTCGCAGCCAACCTGCGATCACTGCAAGAGAGTCACGATCCGCTGATCATCACCTTTCCCGAGCGCGAACAGCGCTTCCAGAGCTATGTGGTCGAGGTGGACCGCGATAGCAATACGTTGGCACTGGACGAGATGATCCCGCGCGATGGCGAGAAATACATCGAGAACGGCGAACCGTTCCGTGTCGAGGGTTTCCATGATGGCGTGCGCATCGCCTGGGAATGCACCACGCCGCTGAGCATCGGCCAGGTTGGCGGGCACCGCTGCTACCGTGGCAGCCTTCCCGAGCAGATCGTCTATCATCAACGGCGCAACGCATTCCGCGCAGCCTTGAAGCTGTCGCAGCTGGTGGACATCGTCCTGGACGGCGAGCGTCTCAAGGGTACCGGCTTGCTGCGTGGCAAGCTGCTGGACATCTCGGCGACAGGTTGCAAGCTGCGTTTCGACGGCGATGTCGAGCACCAGCTGCAACTGGGCCAGGTCTACGAAAAGTTCAGCGCTGGCGCACCGCTGGGCCTAACCCAGGTGATGGTCGAGCTGCGCCACCTGCATTTCGAGCAAGGCTTCAACACCACCTTCGCTGGGGTGCGCTTCCACAACATCAACGGCCAGCAGCAGCGCCGAGTGGAAAGCTTCGTCTACCAGCTGCAGCGCGAGGCGCGACGCTTCGACAAGGACGATTACTAAGCGCGAGGGCGGCCGCGCGCGCTTGCAGACGCTGCGGTGCCGTTCCATGCCCTGGGGCGATCGATGGGTGTTTGCCGGCCGGTAGCGGCCGCTACAACCATGGAGCGTGCCTGCCTGAATGGCCAGCCGCCCTTCGGCTACAGGGGCCGCCCTGGCTCGCCGGGACTGGTCGCTTGCTCGACCTCGACCTCGCCCTCGGTATCTTCCGCCGCGACCGGTGCCTGCATGACATCCTGCACCACCTGTTCGTCGACTCGCGGATCGAGCGCGGCGGACAGTGGCGAGCCGGCGGCCGGCATGGCCACGTGATGCAACGGTGCGTCCTGGACCTGGTGCAGACCAGTGACGGCCTTGGGCCGGATGCGCCAGACCAGGACCAGGGCGAAGAACACGAAGAAGGCATAGAGCATCTGTGCGCCCAGCAGCTTCATCAGCACACCCGCGACCAGCGGCCCGATACTGGCGCCCACGCCATAGGTGACCAGCAGCATGGCCGTCAGCGAGACCCGACGCTCACTCTCCACGTGGTCATTGGAAAAGGCCACGGCCAGCGGATACAGGCAGAACTGCAACAGCGAAATCACGAACCCTATGCCGAACAGCAGCTCCAACGGCACCCCCGGCAACACGGCGAACGGCAAGGAAGCGAGCGCCAGGCCAATGGCCACCCCACGAATCAGCACGGCGCGGTCGTAACGGTCCGATAACCAGCCCAGCGGCCATTGCACCACCAGCCCGGCGAAGATGCAGAAGCCCATGAACAGGCCGATCTGTTCGGTCGACAAGCCTTGCCCGGCCGCATACACCGGCGCCAGGCCATAGAAGGAACCGACGATCAGGCCCGAGCCAAGCACGGTGCTCAACGATTGTGGCACCCGTTTGATGAAGAACCTTGGCTCCATCGGCGCCGGGCGCAGCGGCGCCGGGTGGATGCGCCGGGTCATGGCGACCGGCACCAGGCACAGGGCGAAGCACATGGCCACCAGCATGAGCAGCTCGGGACCGAGCGCCGGATGCACGACCAGGATCAGCTGGCCGAGCACCAGTCCCAGGTAGGAAAAGATCATGTAGCCGCTGAACACCGCGCCGCGCTGCTTGGCATCGGCCTGTTCGTTCAGCCAGCTTTCCAGGACCATGTACTGGCACATCATGCCCAGGCCGACGATCATCCGCAGCCCGACCCAGGCCGGCAACCAGCTGGTCATGCCATGCCCCAGCACCGCGGCGCCGACGATGCCGGCACAGGTGGCATAGGCCCGGATATGTCCGACCCGGGCGATCAGCCGGTGCCCGACCTTGCCGCCGACGGCCAGGCCGAAATAGTTGGCTGCCATCAGCGCACCGACCCACAGACTGTCGACGTGCTCGGCAGCCAGGCGCAGGGCCAGGTAGGTACTGAGCAGGCCGGAGCCGATCAACATCATCAGGGCAGCGAAATATAGCGAACGAAATGACTTCCAGATCTGTCGCATCAGCGTCCCGAAGGCTCCTTGATACAGGTGGGAAACAAGCCGGCACGACCAAGCATAAGGTCAAATTCCCTCTCGTGCAGGTCTGCCAGGCGAAAAATCCTGGGCAGGACGCAGTCAGTGCCGCCGTTGTCGCGCTCAGGCCTGGGCCGCCAGTACACGGCGCTCCCAGGGCGTGATCTCGTCGAGGAAATCGGCCAGCTCCAGTGTCTTGGTGGCGACATAGCCTTCGATGAACTCATCCCCGAACAGTTCCCGCGCCAGGCTGCTCTCGCGCAGCCGTGCCAGGCTCGCATGCAAGGTGCACGGCAGGCACAGGTCAGGCGGAACCTGGAACTGACCGCAGGCGGCAGGTGTGGGTAGCAGGCGCTGCTCGATGCCATGCAGCCCGGCCGCGAGACTGGCGGCGATGGCCAGGTACGGGTTGGCATCGGCGCCTGGCAGGCGGTTCTCGACCCGTCGCGCCGCCGGTGCGCTGGGCGGGATGCGCAGGCCGGCGGCACGGTTGTCCTGCGACCAGCAGGCGTTGTTCGGCGAGGCATAGGGGTGGCACAGCCGCTGGTAGGAATTGACGTGCGGCGCGAACAGGGCCGTGAACTGCGCCAGGCAGGCCTGCAGACCACCGATGAAGTGCTCGAAGGTCTCGGTCGGCTGCCCCCGCTCATCGTTGAACACGGCACGGCCGCCATCGAGTTCCAGTAGGCTCTGGTGAATGTGCATGGAGCTCCCGGCGGTGCGCGCCAGCGGCTTGGCCATGCACACCACGCTCAGCCCATGCTTGAGCCCTACTTCCTTGAGCAGGTGCTTGAACAGGAACGTCTGGTCGGCGAGCAGCAATGGATCGCCATGCAGCAGGTTGATCTCGAACTGGCTGACCCCCATCTCGTGCATGAAGGTATCGCGTGGCAGGCCAAGCGCCGCCATGCATTCGACCACTTCCCGGAAGAACGGCCGCAGGCCGTTCGCGGAGCTGACGCTGAACGCTGAGTGACCCATCTCGCGACGTCCGTCCAGGCCCACCGGCGGCCGAAACGGCTGGCGTGGATCCGGGTTGCCGGCAAACACGAAGAACTCCAGCTCGGTCGCCACCACTGCTGCCAAGCCCCGTGCGGCATAGCGGTCGAGTACCGCGCGCAGCAGCGCCCGGCTGGACAAACCGCTCGGCTGGCCGTCCAGCTCTACCGCATCGCAGATCGCCAGCGCTCGCGGTCGTTCGCTCCAGGGCAGCACGTGCAGCTGGGAGCGATCAGCGACCAGGACCAGATCACCGTCATCGCCGCCGTAGACGCTGGTCGGCGGATAGCCGCCCATGATGCACTGCAGCAGGACCCCTCGAGCCAGCTGCAGCCGGCGCCCCTCGAGGAACCCTTCGGTGGTCATCACCTTGCCACGCGGCACGCCGTTGAGGTCGGGCGTGACACACTCGATCTCGTCGACACCCACCAGGCGCTCGGCGAGAGAATCCTGTTCGTTGCTCTTCATGGCACTGTCCTTGTCGTCGTCATGCGGGTTTGCAGGAGGCTGCGCCACGCAGCATGGCCGCGGGGCAAGCACCGGCGCACGCTATCCCGGCAGGCTCAACCCATTGGCTGGAAGCGGCAGCGCGGTCTTGTAGCGCACCTGCTTGAGGGCGAAGCTCGAGCGGATGTTGGCCACGCCCGGCAGACGAGTAAGGTAGTCGAGAAAGCGCTCCAGCGCCTGGATGCTGGGCAGCAGGACACGCAGCAAGTAATCGGGGTCGCCGGTCATCAGGTAGCACTCCATGACTTCCGGGCGCTTGGCGATTTCTTCCTCGAAGCCATGCAGGGAGGGTTCTACCTGTTTCTCCAGGCTGACGTGGATGAACACGTTGACATCCAGGCCCAGCGATTCGGGCGCCAGCAAGACGACCTGCTGGCGGATCACACCCGCCTGCTCGAGCGCCTTGACCCGGTTGAAGCAAGGCGTGGGCGAAAGATTGACTGCCCGAGCCAGCTCGGCATTGGTGATTCGGGCGTTCTCCTGCAGCTGATTGAGAATGCCGATATCGGTACGATCGAGTTTGCGCATCGGAACGACTGACCTGATTCTTGTGGTTTTGCAGAATATTTATCTGGCTGCCGGGCCAAAGGCAATGAACATAAGAGAAATATTCTTGCGCGCAGCTCCTATCATGTGAGGGAGGCTGGCCCGTCGCCCACGAGGCTCACCGGGACAGCAACCGCTTCGAAGCTCACAACAACAATCCGAGCGAGCGTGGACAGCATGAACGAATATGCGCCCCTGCGTCTGCACGTGCCCGAGCCCACCGGCCGGCCCGGCTGCCAGACCGATTTTTCCTACCTGCGCCTCGATGACGCAGGCCGAATCCGCAAGCCTCCCATCGATGTCGACCCTGCCGACACGATGGATCTCGCCCACGGCCTGATCCGCGTGCTCGACGACCAGGGCAACGCCCTGGGTCCCTGGGCCGAGGGCATCGAGCCACGACTGCTGCAAACAGGCATGCGTGCCATGCTCAAGACGCGCCTGTTCGACAACCGCATGGTGGTCGCCCAGCGGCAGAAGAAAATGTCGTTCTACATGCAGAGTCTCGGCGAGGAAGCGATCGGCACGGCCCAGGCGCTGGCCCTCGAGCGCAGCGACATGTGCTTCCCGACCTACCGACAGCAGAGCATCCTGATCAGCCGCGAGGTGTCCCTGGTGGACATGATCTGCCAGCTGCTGTCCAACGAGCGCGACCCGCTCAAGGGACGCCAGTTGCCAATCATGTATTCGGTCCGAGAAGCCGGCTTCTTCACCATCAGCGGCAACCTGGCCACGCAGTTCGTCCAGGCGGTCGGCTGGGCGATGGCTTCGGCGATCAAGGGTGATACGCGTATCGCCTCGGCGTGGATCGGCGACGGCGCCACCGCCGAGTCGGACTTCCACACCGCCCTGACCTTCGCCCACGTCTATCGTGCCCCGGTGATCCTCAACGTGGTCAACAACCAGTGGGCGATCTCCACCTTCCAGGCCATCGCTGGCGGCGAGGCCACCACCTTCGCCGGACGCGGCGTAGGCTGCGGCATCGCCTCGCTGCGGGTCGACGGCAATGATTTCCTCGCCGTGCACGCCGCCTCGCGCTGGGCCGCCGAGCGTGCTCGACGCGGCCACGGACCGACCCTGATCGAATGGGTCACCTATCGCGCTGGCCCCCATTCCACTTCCGACGACCCCTCCAAGTACCGCCCCGCCGACGACTGGAACCACTTCCCGCTTGGCGATCCGATCGCCCGGCTCAAGCAACATCTGATCGCCCGCGGGCTGTGGTCGCAACAGCAGCACGAGCACGTCTGCGCCGAGCTTGAGGCCCAGATCATCGCGGCGCAGAAGGAAGCCGAGCAGTACGGCACCCTGAGCAACGGCCACATACCCAGCGCGGCCTCGATGTTCGAGGACGTCTACAAGGAAATGCCCGACCACCTGCGCCGCCAGCGCCAACAACTGGGGGTGTGAGATGAACGACCTTCACAGTGATCTAGAAGTGGAAAATGCCATGTCCACCAGCGCCATGACCATGATCCAGGCCCTGCGCTCGGCCATGGACCTGATGCTCGAGCGCGATGACAACGTGGTCATCTACGGCCAGGACGTCGGTTACTTCGGCGGCGTGTTCCGCTGCACCGAAGGCCTGCAGGCCAAGCATGGCAAGTCGCGGGTGTTCGATGCGCCGATTTCCGAAAGCGGCATCGTCGGCACGGCCGTGGGCATGGGCGCCTACGGCCTGCGCCCGGTGGTGGAAATCCAGTTCGCCGACTATTTCTACCCGGCTTCCGACCAGATCGTCTCGGAAATGGCGCGCCTGCGCTATCGCTCTGCCGGGGAGTTCATCGCCCCCTTGACCCTGCGCATGCCTTGCGGCGGTGGGATCTATGGCGGGCAGACCCATAGCCAGAGCCCGGAGGCGATGTTCACCCAGGTCTGCGGCCTGCGCACGGTGATGCCGTCGAACCCCTACGATGCCAAGGGCCTGCTGATCGCCTCGATCGAATGCGACGACCCGGTGATCTTCCTCGAGCCCAAGCGCTTGTACAACGGACCTTTCGACGGCCATCACGATCGTCCGGTGACGCCTTGGGCGAAGCATCCCCAGAGTGCCGTCCCAGACGGCTACTACCGGGTGGAACTGGACAAGGCCGCCATCGTCCGGCCCGGCAACGACGTCACCGTACTCACCTACGGCACAACGGTTCATGTCGCCCAGGCGGCTGCCGAGGAAACTGCCGTCGATGCCGAAGTGATCGACCTGCGTAGCCTGTGGCCACTGGACCTGGAAACCATCGTCGAGTCGGTGAAGAAGACCGGCCGCTGCGTGGTGGTACATGAAGCCACCCGCACCTGCGGCTTCGGCGCCGAACTGGTGGCGCTGGTCCAGGAGCACTGCTTCCATCACCTGGAAGCGCCAGTGGAGCGGGTCACCGGCTGGGATACGCCTTACCCGCACGCGCAGGAATGGGCCTATTTTCCAGGCCCGACACGGGTAGGCGCGGCATTGCAACGGGTCATGGAGGTCTAAATGGGCACGCACGTCATCAAGATGCCGGATATCGGCGAAGGCATCGCTCAGGTCGAACTGGTGGAATGGTATGTCAAGGTGGGCGACCAGATTGGCGAAGACCAGGTGCTGGCCGATGTCATGACCGACAAGGCCACGGTCGAGATTCCCTCGCCGGTCGCGGGCAAGGTCCTGTCACTTGGCGGCCAGCCGGGTGAAGTCATGGCCGTGGGCAGCGAACTGATCCGCATCGAGGTCGAAGGCAGCGGCAACCAGGCCGCTACCCATCCGCCCGAGGCTGTATCCGAGCGGGTCGAGACGAGGCCGCTCGCCGAGGCGGCCCCGCCCCGGACAGCGACCGAGGCCGCCACGCCTGCGCCAGCCCCGGGCCTGGCCAGCAGCGAGCCGGTGCCCTTCATGCCACGCCAGCCAGGCGAGAAGCCATTGGCCTCCCCCGCCGTGCGCAAGCGTGCGCTGGATGCCGGTATCGAACTGCGCTACGTGCAAGGCAGCGGGCCGGCCGGCCGGATCCTGCACGAAGACCTGGACGCCTTCATCAGGCGGCCTTGGGCCGGCGCATCGACCGCGGGCAGCCAGGCCAGGCGCACCGACAGCCAGCAGGTACCCGTCATCGGCCTGCGCCGCAAGATCGCCGAGCGCATGCAGGATGCCAAGCGGCGGGTCGCGCATTTCAGCTATGTCGAAGAAATCGACGTCACGGCTCTGGAAGCGCTGCGCCAACAGCTCAACCACACGTGGGGCGACAGCCGTGGCAAGCTGACCCTGCTGCCACTGCTGATCCGCGCCATGGTCGTCGCGCTGCGTGAGTTCCCGCAGATCAACGCCACCTACGATGATCAGGCCCAGGTCGTCACCCGCCACGGTGCCGTGCATGTAGGCATTGCCACGCAGAGCGAGAACGGCTTGATGGTGCCCGTGCTGCGCCATGCCGAGGCCGGCAGCCTCTGGCACAACGCCAGCGAGATCGCTCGGCTGGCCCAGGCGGCGCGCAGCGGCAAGGCATCCCGCGAGGAGCTGTCCGGCTCGACCATCACCTTGACCAGCCTGGGGGCACTTGGCGGCATCGTCAGCACGCCGGTGGTGAACACGCCGGAAGTGGCCATCATCGGCGTCAACCGCATGGTCGAGCGTGCGGTGGTGATCGATGGGCAGATCGTCGTGCGCAAGATGATGAACCTGTCGAGTTCCTTCGACCACCGGGTCATCGATGGCATGGATGCGGCGCTGTTCATCCAGGCGATCCGCGGCCTGCTGGAACAACCCGCCTGTCTGTTCGTGGAGTGAACGATGAAGCAGATCCTTGAAACCAAGTTGCTGGTCATCGGCGGCGGACCCGGCGGCTATGTCGCCGCCATTCGTGCAGGGCAACTCGGCATCGCCACGATCCTGGTCGAGCGGCAGGCACTGGGCGGCACTTGCCTGAACATCGGCTGCATTCCTTCCAAGGCATTGATCCACGTCGCCGATCAGTTTCACCGGGCCTGCGGCCAGGCCGAGCATGCCGAACTCGGCATCAGCGTCAGCGCACCGCGCCTGGACATCGGGCGCAGCGTCGCCTGGAAGGACACCCTGGTCGATCGCCTGACCTCGGGCGTCGCCGCGCTGCTCAAGAAGAACGGTGTACAGGTCATCCACGGCGAGGCCCGGGTCATCGATGGCAAGCAGGTAGAAGTCGACGGCCAGCGGATTCGCTGCGAACACTTGCTGCTGGCCACAGGTTCCCGCAGCGTGGAACTGCCGATGCTGCCCTTCGGTGGGGCGGTGATCGCCTCCACCCAGGCTCTGGCCCCGCAGACCCTGCCTCGGCACCTGGTCGTCGTCGGGGCTGGCTACATCGGGCTGGAACTGGGCATCGCCTATCGCAAGCTTGGCGCCCAGGTCAGCGTGGTCGAGGCCCGCGAGCGAATCCTGCCCACTTACGACGCCGAACTCACCGCGCCGGTCGTCGAGAAACTGGGCAAGCTCGGCATCGATCTCTACCTGGGACACACGGTGGAGGGCCATGATCACCAGGGCCAATGCCTGCTCGCGCGCGATGCCAACGGCCAGCAGGTACGCCTGGAAACCGATCGCGTGCTGGTTGCGGTGGGTCGCCGCCCCAACACCGAGGGTTACGGCCTGGAGTCGCTGGACTTGAACAGGCAAGGCCAGGCGATCGCGGTGGATCAACGCTGCCAGACCAGCATGCGGAACGTCTGGGCGATTGGCGACCTGACCGGTGAACCGATGCTGGCCCACCGCGCCATGGCCCAGGGCGAAATGGTCGCCGAAGTGATCGCCGGGCACGCCAGGCGCTTCGAGCCCACCGTCATCGCGGCCGTCTGCTTTACCGATCCGGAGCTGGTGGTGGTCGGCCTGACGCCCGATGCGGCTCGTGAACAGGCGCTGGACACGCTGGTGGCGCAGTTCCCCTTCGCAGCCAACGGCCGGGCCCTGACACTCGAGTCCGGGAGCGGCTTCGTCCGAGTGGTGGCACGACGTGACAATCACCTGATCCTTGGCTGGCAGGCCGTCGGCGCAGGTGTGTCGGAACTGTCCAGCGCCTTCGCCCAGTCACTGGAAATGGGCGCGCGCCTGGAAGACATCGCCGGAACCATCCATGCCCATCCGACCCTGGGCGAGGCGGTGCAGGAAGCGGCGTTGCGGGCTTTGGGCCAGGCTTTGCACGTTTTCTGAACTACAAGCTACAGGCAGGACGGTGCTGGGTCAGGTTCGCCGTTGCGCTTTAGCTTGGCGCTTGTTGCTTGCGCTTGGGTGAACCAGTCCGCGTAGGGGGTGTTGATGGCCTTGTGGCGGTTGAAGTCGGGGCTGCCATCGCTCCACCAGACCGGACCGCGTTCGCCAAGCGCTACCTTGGCGGCCTGGACCTGCGCCCTGGCGGCGCGCAGCAGGTCGATAGCGCCAGCGGCCTTGGCCTGCCTGACCTGGCGTCGGGCACTCATCAGTTCATTGACCAGGTGCTGGCGTTGCGCCTCAGACAAGGACGGGTCGCTGCAGCGCCACAGCACTCCGTTCACGACGAAATAGCGGCCGTCTGGCGTCTGCGGGTAACGGCTCATTCGTTGTCGCCGCTCCGTTCGCTCAATGCCACGGCCAGGCGTGCTGCCTCGACATCATCTTCACGGTAATGGACCGCGCCAGCAGCATCGGTGATGACGAACAATTCGGACAGACCCGGACGGCGAAGCTCCACCGGGATTCGCTCGCCGGTCAGTTTGGTGACGATGATGGCCATCGCTTCTCCAGATGAGCATGACAAACATGTTCTTCTGGACCAGCCAGGTACGAGGAGGTGCGGTCGAATATACCGAGGATGATACCGGCGGGGCGCAATCAGGCGGGCGAAGAGCGATGAACGCTCGATGCAGGCATGGCGTCCCCGGCAGGAATCGAACCTGCACCGACCCCTTAGGAGGGGGCCGTTCTATCCATTAAACTACAGGGACATGCATGACCAGCTTGCTCATCACGCTAGACTCAACAGGCCATCAGCGCAATGCCATCAGTGTCTGCGTTAAGCCAGCTCGACATGACGGCCAAGGATAATGCTCGTTTTTGGTTCTATACGCAAGTCCAAAGCGTAGCTGTAGACAGTTGCCTGGCATCGGCAGTGAATGCCGAGGATGCCTCGGCCGGGCCGCCAGCATACGCATGAAGATGAAGCCCAACTATCCGGGCATTTTGCATGACGCTCTACCATGCAGAATGCAAAGTGCAATCGACCGTAAGCTCCGTACGCTTCCAAACGCCTGTTTTTGCTAGGGAAAATCGCGCCCTCAAGGTTGGCATGCTGCCTGCAACGCTATCGAGCCCCGGCACGCTGCCGAACCGACCCACGCGGAGAACCCTCATGACTCGCCTGCTGCTTCTGCTCAACACGCTGGCCCTGACATGTGTCGTCACCCTTGGCGTCGTCGAGGTCACTCCGACCCAGACTTCACTGATCGACCAGCGTCCGGGGCTGATCGCTCGTCAGGCGGTGATGGGTGAGGACGCGCCCAGCCCAACGCTCGTCCGCCATGCGCGCCTGGCCTTCTGATCAGTCTCGCGCGCCGGTGATGCCATTGCGCTCGAGCAATGCGATGAAAGCATTGACGGTGTCCTGCAGCGATCCCGAGTTGTCGAGTAGATGGACAGCAGCATCCCTTGCAGGTTCAAGACTTTCATTGCGCGCCAGCCGCGCCTCGATCTGCAGATCGCTCTCCCGGCCCCGCTCGCGCAAACGCTGACGCAGCACCTGCGGCTGCACGTAAAGCCAGACGAGCAACATGTCCGGATAGCGCCGTAGCGCTTGCGCCTGGTACTCGCGCGAGCCGTTGACCAGCACCGAGCTGCCGCTTGCCAGCCAATCATCCACTTCCTTGGCGATGCCATATCCCAGACCGTTGGCCCGCCAGTGCATGGCGAACGTCCCCTGCCGCACCATCTGCTCGAACGCCTCAAGGGTCACCCCGATCGCCTGCTCGCCCTTGGACTCGGCGGACCTGGTGATCACCCGCCGGACCCGTTGGATACCGCGTTGCGCCAACCAAGGCGCGGCGGCCTCGATCAGCGAGTCCTTGCCGACACCCGATGGACCGACCAGATAAATGAGACGTCCGGGAACGGTTGGCAAAGGTTTCTCACTTGCTTCATGCTGCATAGCCACTATGCTCTGCCTTGGGAACCTGATTGTCAGGATTTTCCACCATCATGGTCGCTCGTTTCCAGATTTTGACGACAGTTGATTGACAGTAGGACTGGCTGGAAATCCAGAAACTTTTCAAACCAGTCCGCATTTCTGATAATTGGTACTGGCACCACGCTGCTACCGGGCTCACTATTTGTCACAGATTTGACGCCAAGGAAACGGCGACCTTGAGGCAAGATGAGCAGCTAAATCACGACTCGGTTGAACATTTTGTCGTCGTCACGGTCGTAGTTCCACCGTGCGGCCAATTTCGAGAACCGCTTCCCCCTCTGAACCAGAAATCCGGTCAATTTATATGCGCCCAATGAAACAGGCTATCTATTCGAGCCGCACTGCTGACAAGTTTGTCGTCCGCCTGCCTGATGGGATGCGTGAGCGCATTGCCGAAGTAGCTCGCAACCACCATCGCAGCATGAATTCCGAGATCATCGCCCGCCTGGAGCAAAGCCTTATTCAGGAAGGCGCCTTGGGCGACGATCTGAGCATGCGTCTGGACAGCCCCGAGCTTTCGCTGCATGAACGCGAGCTGTTGCAACGTTTCCGCCAGCTGTCGCACCGCCAACAGAACGCGCTGGTCGCCTTGATTGCCCACGACGTGGAAATGGCCGCCGACGCCTCCTGATCGACCTACCGCCGCCGCACAGCCCTAACGTAAAAAGCCAGCGAAAGCTGGCTTTTTACGTTAGGGCAGGCAAATGCTCAGAGCAGGAACAGCGTAGCCAGGCCAAGGAAGATGAAGAAGCCGCCGCTGTCGGTCACGGCCGTGATCATCACGCTCGATCCCATCGCCGGGTCCCGCCCCAGGCGCACCAGGGTCATGGGGATCAGCACCCCCATCAGGGCTGCCAGCAACAGGTTGAGGGTCATGGCCGCGGTCATCACGACTCCGAGTGACCAGCTGCCATAAAGCACGAAGGCCACCACGCCGATCACCCCACCCCAGATCAGGCCGTTGAGCAGGGACACGGCCAGCTCCTTGCGCATCAGGCGCCGAGTATTGCCAGGCGCCACCTGATCCAGGGCCATTGCCCGAACGATCATGGTAATGGTCTGGTTGCCAGAGTTGCCGCCGATGCCAGCCACGATCGGCATCAGGGCCGCTAGCGCCACGAGTTTTTCGATGGAGCCTTCGAACAGGCCGATCACCCGTGAAGCCAGGAAAGCGGTGATGAGGTTGATGGCCAGCCAGGCCCAGCGGTTTCGCAGCGAGCGCCAGACCGAAGCGAAGATGTCTTCCTCTTCACGCAGACCGGCCATGTTCAGCACTTCGCTCTCGCTCTCCTCGCGGATCAGGTCGACCATTTCGTCAATGGTCAGACGCCCGATCAAGCGACCGTTCTTGTCCACCACCGGCGCGGAGACCAGGTCGTAGCGCTCGAACGCCTGCGCTGCATCGTAGGCATCCTCGTCGGGATGGAAGGTGACCGGATCACTGGCCATGACCTCGGCGACCTTGCGTTCCGGATCGTTGACCAGCAGGCGCTTGATCGGTAGCACACCCTTGAGGATGCCTTCATGGTCGACCACGAACAGTTTGTCGGTATGGCCCGGCAGTTCCTTGAGTCGACGCAGGTAGCGCAACACGACCTCCAGGCTGACATCTTCGCGGATGGTCACCATCTCGAAGTCCATCAGCGCGCCGATCTGTTCTTCGTCGTAGCTCAGCGCCGAGCGTACCCGCTCACGCTGCTGGGCATCGAGGCTCTCCATGAGTTCATGGACGACGTCACGCGGCAGTTCCGGAGCCAGGTCCGCCAGCTCGTCAGCGTCCATTTCCTTGGCCGCCGCGAGCAGCTCGTGGTTGTCCATGTCCGCGATCAAGGTTTCCCGGACCGCGTCGGACACCTCGAGCAGGATGTCACCGTCCCGATCGGAGCGCACCAGCTGCCAGACCGTCAGACGATCTTCCAGCGGGAGTGCTTCGAGGATATAGGCGATGTCGGCAGGGTGCAGGTCGTCGAGCTTGCGCTGCAGCTCGACCAGGTTCTGCCGATGGACCAGATTCTCCACCAGGTCCTGGTGCTGGCCTTCCTGCCGATGGGTCAGGTCTTCGACGATCCGCTGGCGTTGCAGCAGGTCGACCACTTGGGCAAGACGGTCTTGCAAGCTTTCTTGAGCTTTCTTGGCTTCGACTTCGGTCATAGGCGAACTCCACTCCCAGCCGCGGAGCACGCCGGGAGAATCAATCTGACAGATTCAGCTTGGTAACGAGGGTTATTGAGTAACTACTGGGTAAGTCCATGGTGGTATTCCACAAGCCCCGGCGGGGCTGACGGGCGCAATCATACACTGACTGGACAGTCGGATCGCTTAAATTTTTGGTCGAACAATTGTTTGCGCGGTAAAGCTATGACCGCACACGAGCTGATCAGTGCCAACCGACGAAATACTCGAGACAGAGCGCATCGAAGGCAGGCGCTCGACGAAGTCGAAGCTTCGAATTGGGATGAGAAAATCGCGGAAAAAGAAAAACCCGCTACGAGAGCGGGCTTCAATGATATGGCGGACCCAAGAGGATTCGAACCTCTGACCGCTCGGTTCGTAGCCGAGTACTCTATCCAGCTGAGCTATGGGTCCAGGGTGGTAGTTTTAGACCAGATTACCACTGGTTGATGATGTCTGCCCCGACTTGCAAGGCCAACTTCATGAATGGCGGACCCAAGAGGATTCGAACCTCTGACCGCTCGGTTCGTAGCCGAGTACTCTATCCAGCTGAGCTATGGGTCCAGGGTGGTAGTTTTAGACCAGATTACCACTGGTTGAATGATGTTGCCCCGACTTGCAAGGCCAACTTCATAAATGGCGGACCCAAGAGGATTCGAACCTCTGACCGCTCGGTTCGTAGCCGAGTACTCTATCCAGCTGAGCTATGGGTCCGTGTCTTGCCGCGCATTATAGTTCGCAAATCTGATTTGGCAACTTATTTTCGTTTAAAATCAACGACTTAAGAAGCCATTCAATGTTCTGCGCCCTACACGAATAATGGCGGTGAGGGGGGGATTCGAACCCCCGATACCCTTTTGAGGTATACTCCCTTAGCAGGGGAGCGCCTTCGGCCACTCGGCCACCTCACCGCAACACGGGGCGTATAATAACCAGACCCTTCCCCGTTTGCAAACCCTTTTTCTAAAAAAAATCGAGAAAAATTAAAGGGTTGGTTCTTCGTCCTTCTCTTTCTTGATCCGCAGGTAGATTTCCTCGCGGTGTACGGCCACTTCCTTCGGCGCGCTCACTCCGATGCGTACCTGGTTTCCTTTTACACCCAGCACGGTGACGGTGATCTCACCGTCGCCAATGATCAGGCTCTCGGCGCACCGACGAGTCAGAATCAACATAGTTTTTCCTCACGCAATTCATTCAGGGATAACAGTCTTTACAGCTAGGCCGGAACCGCCATCACGGCGGCAGCACCGGCCTTGGTTGGCGATCGCAGACGGCGACTGGCCAGGCCTGCGATCGCCAGAAACGCGAAGGGCGCGGCAAGCCGCGCCCCACCGGGCACTGCCTCACTCGCTCTGTCGGGCCGGGGCGTCCAGCTCGAAGGCCGTGTGCAGTGCACGAACCGCCAGTTCGAGGTACTTCTCTTCGATGACCACCGACACCTTGATTTCCGAGGTGGAAATCATCTGGATGTTGATGCTTTCCTTGGCCAGGGCTTCGAACATGCGGCTGGCCACGCCAGCATGCGAGCGCATGCCGACGCCGACGATGGAGACCTTGGCGATCTTGGTATCGCCGGTGGCCTCGCGGGCACCGATCTCGCGAGCGGTGTTCTCGAGTACCGACAGTGCCTTCTCGTACTCGTTGCGATGCACGGTGAAGGTGAAGTCTGTGGTGTTATCGTGCGATACATTCTGCACGATCATGTCGACCTCGATGTTCGAGGCGCTGATTGGACCGAGGATCTTGAAGGCGACGCCCGGAGTGTCCGGCACGCCGCGAATGGTCAGCTTGGCTTCATCACGGTTGAAGGCGATACCGGAAATGATCGGCTGTTCCATGGATTCCTCTTCATCAATGGTAATGAGGGTGCCCGGACCCTCCTTGAAGCTGTGCAGCACGCGCAGCGGGACATTGTATTTGCCAGCGAACTCCACCGAACGGATCTGCAGCACCTTGGAGCCGAGGCTGGCCATTTCCAGCATTTCCTCGAAGGTGATCTTCTCCAGCCGGCGAGCCTGGGCCACGACCCGCGGGTCGGTGGTGTAGACGCCATCGACATCGGTGTAGATCTGGCACTCGTCGGCCTTCAGCGCGGCAGCCAGGGCCACGCCGGTGGTATCGGAGCCGCCACGTCCGAGCGTGGTGATGTTGCCGTGTTCGTCGACCCCCTGGAACCCCGCCACCACCACCACACGCCCGGCCTGGATGTCGGCACGAATCCGGTGGTCGTCGATTTGCAGGATGCGCGCCTTGTTGTGCGAGCTGTCCGTCAGGATCCGTACCTGGTTGCCGGTGTACGACACTGCCGGCACGCCACGCTTGTTCAGCGCCATGGCCAGCAGGGCGATGGTCACCTGCTCGCCGGTCGAGACGATGACGTCCAGCTCACGGGGGTCCGGCTTTTCGCTGACCTGCTTGGCCAGGTCGATCAGCCGGTTGGTTTCTCCGCTCATGGCCGACAGCACGACCACCAGGTCATCGCCTGCGTCGCGGAATTTCTTGACCTTGTCGGCAACCTGCTCGATCCGCTCGATGGAGCCGACAGAGGTGCCGCCGAATTTCTGTACGATCAACGCCATTTGAAAGCTGCCTCAGCCCACGATGGGCACCTAAACGTTCCATGATGTGGCGGCCCGCAGCATCGGGCCGCCACATGTCAAAGCCCCTGTTCGGCGAAAGGCACGGCCAGGGCCAGGGCCTGGTCGAGGGCGGCGACATCGACGCCACCGCCCTGGGCCATGTCCGGACGTCCGCCGCCCTTGCCTCCCACCGCCGCAGCGGCCTGCTTCATCAGGTCACCGGCCTTGAGTCGACCGGAGAGCTCCTTGGTCACGCCGGCGACCAGCACGACCTTGCCCTCATGCTCGCTGCCGAGCAGGATCACTGC
The DNA here is from genome assembly GCF_015680705.1 of Pseudomonas fulva. GTDB lineage: Bacteria > Pseudomonadota > Gammaproteobacteria > Pseudomonadales > Pseudomonadaceae > Aquipseudomonas > Aquipseudomonas fulva_C. The sequence continues at coordinate 268,981 of NZ_JADNYP010000004.1, forward strand.
GTGGCCGAGCTTGTTCTTGAGCTGGTCGACGAGAGCCAACAGGGCCTTGCCGTCCTGACCGTCGACACGCGCGGCGAGAACCTTGGCACCCTTGACCTCCACCGCGGCGCTGGAGAGATCGTCCCCGGCGGCGCTGGCGGCCTTGGCCTGCAGCTGTTCCAGCTGCTTCTCCAGCTGGCGGTTGCGCTCGAGCACAGCCGACAGCTTGTCGATCAGGTTGTCACGATTGCCCTTGACCAGCTGCGCGGCTTCCTTGACCTGCTCTTCAGCTGCGTTCAGGTAGGCCAGCGCCGCAGCGCCGGTGACCGCCTCGATCCGGCGCACGCCAGACGCGACGCCACCTTCGCTGATGATCTTGAACACACTGATGTCGCCGGTGCGCTTGGCATGGATGCCACCACACAGCTCGACCGAGAAGTCGCCGCCCATGCTCAGCACGCGCACGGTATCGCCATACTTCTCGCCGAACAGCGCCATCGCGCCCTTGCGCTTGGCGGTCTCGATATCGGTTTCCTCGGTCAGCACCGGGGTGTTGCGACGTACTTCACGGTTGACGATGTCTTCCAGGGCCTTGATCTGCTCAGGCTTGATCGCCTCGAAATGGCTGAAGTCGAAGCGCAGGCGCTGGCTGTCGACCAGCGAGCCCTTCTGCTGGACGTGGTCGCCCAGCACCTGGCGCAGCGCCGCGTGCAGCAGGTGGGTCGCCGAGTGGTTCAGCGAGGTAGCCTTCTGCACGTCGGCATCGACACGCGCGCTGACCTGCGCACCCACGCACAGGTTGCCGCTGGCGACCACGCCATGGTGCAGGAAGGCACCGCCGGTCTTGGTGGTATCACGCACGTCGAAACGCACGTCACCGGCTTCGATGAAACCCATGTCGCCGATCTGGCCACCGGACTCGGCATAAAATGGGGTTCGGTCGAGCACCACGACGCCCTCCTCGCCCTCGCCCAGTCGCTCGACCGCCTGGCCGGCCTTGTACAAGCCGACCACCCGAGCCTCGCCTTCGGTGGCGGCATAACCGAGGAACTCGGTGGCGACGTCGACCTTGACCAGGCTGTTGTAGTCCATGCCGAAGGCACTGGCGGAGCGAGCGCGCTCGCGCTGGGCCTCCATTTCGCGCTCGAAGCCTGCCTCGTCGATGGTCAGACTGCGCTCGCGAGCGATGTCGGCGGTCAGGTCCATCGGGAAACCGTAGGTATCGTAGAGCTTGAACACCACGTCGCCCGGCACCACTTCGCCCTGCAGCTGGGCCAGGTCCTGCTCGAGGATACGCAAGCCTTGCTCGAGGGTCTTGGCGAACTGTTCTTCCTCGGTCTTGAGCACGCGCTCGATGTGTGCCTGCTGGCTCTTGAGCTCTGGGAAAGCCTCGCCCATCTCGGCGACCAAGGCCGCGACGATGCGGTGGAAGAAGCTGCCCTTGGCGCCCAGCTTGTTGCCATGGCGGCAAGCGCGACGAATGATCCGACGCAGGACATAGCCGCGACCCTCGTTGGACGGCAGCACGCCGTCGGCGATCAGGAAGCCGCAGGAACGGATATGGTCGGCAACGACCTTCAGCGACGGCTGGCCATCGTTGCTGCAGCCAATGGCCTCGGCGGCAGCGGCAAGCAGGTTCTGGAACAGGTCGATCTCGTAGTTCGAATGGACATGCTGCAGGACGGCGCTGATGCGCTCGAGCCCCATGCCGGTGTCCACCGACGGTGCCGGCAGCGGGTGCAGCACGCCATCGGCGGTGCGATTGAACTGCATGAAGACGTTGTTCCAGATCTCGATGTAGCGATCGCCGTCTTCTTCCGGCGAACCGGGCGGGCCGCCCCAGATGTCCGCGCCGTGGTCGTAGAAGATCTCGGTGCATGGCCCGCAGGGGCCGGTGTCACCCATGGTCCAGAAGTTGTCCGAGGCGTATGGCGCGCCCTTGTTGTCGCCGATGCGGACCATGCGCTCGGCCGGTACGCCGATTTCCTTGGTCCAGATGTCGTAGGCTTCGTCGTCGGTCTCGTAGACGGTCACCCACAGCTTGTCCTTGGGCAGGCCAAGCCACTGCTCGGAGGTCAGGAAGGTCCAGGCGAAGGTGATCGCATCACGCTTGAAATAGTCGCCGAAGCTGAAGTTGCCCAGCATCTCGAAGAAAGTATGGTGGCGCGCGGTATAGCCGACGTTCTCCAGATCGTTGTGCTTGCCGCCGGCGCGAACGCATTTCTGGCTGCTCACCGCGCGGGTGTAGGCACGCTTTTCCTGGCCCAGGAAGCAGTCCTTGAACTGGTTCATGCCGGCATTGGTGAACAGCAGGGTCGGATCGTTGTTCGGGATCAGGGAACTGGAGGCGACTCGGGTGTGTCCCTGCTCCTCGAAGAAGCGAAGGAAGGCTTCACGGATTTCTGCGCTTTTCATAGTTTCTTCCACGGAGACGGCGGCCTTGAACCAAGGCAAAGGGCCGCATTATATCGGTCCTGCACGCTCTATGCAGTGTGTTTTGTGCGATGCAGGCCGTCGTTCGGACAGTTTGTCGGAGCACGGCGGGCAAAAGATCAGGCCGTGATGCTAAAGCCAGGCTTTTGTCGGTGGCAAGAGGGATGCTGCGACACCTCCAGCCCGTCGACGACTTCGCAACGCCTGGCCACCCGGCGCTCCACGCCCTCAGCCCAGCCCCTGCCCCGCATCAGGCACGACCAGGATCCCCGCTCGTAGACCATTGGCGACCTTCGGATTCGGGAAGATGATTCGCGCATCCGGCTCTTCGACCAGCCAGCGCACTTCGGCCAGGTCTTCGGCCAGCAGGTAGCCGGGACTCAGTTCGCTGAAGTTCTCGACGTCGACCGGCAGGTGCAGGCGAAACTGGTCGCTGTGCTTGATGATCTCGCGAGCGACACGGAACAGCTGCAGGCCGTCGAGGCTTTCGCCGGCATCCGGCTCGTTGCCTTCGATCATCTGCCGCAGCCTTAGGTACAAACGGTCCAGATCGATCTCGCCGTTCTGCCCGAACGGTCGCGCCTTGCCCAGCTCGAGGGTGAAGGCTTCGGCGTCCAGCTGCTCGTAGCTGAAGGCACTGAAGGTGATGGAAGGCTTGTTCTGCAACAGCACCGCCTGCAGGCCGGCCGCGCCCAGGCGGGCCAGTTCGCGTCGCGAATGGCGCCTGCCTTCCTTGAACGGATAGAGCGCGAACTGCTCGATCCGCGATCCGCGCATTGCGGTGTGCAAGTCGTAATGGAGGCGGGTGCGTCCCGGCTGGCTGAAAAACACCCTGGCCAGCTGTTCCAGCTCCGCCGCGCGCAGGGCCTCGGCGCCACTGGACAGGTGATGCCGTCCGTTGAACAGGCGATTGATGTCCTGCTCGACGTAACGTTCGCCGCGCCGCATCGCTTCGGGGTTGCCGAACAGGAACAGCACGCGCGCCCTTGGCCTGAGCGTGCCACCGGCGATGTCCCGCAAAAGCCGGTCGAGCAGCTCGATCGGCGCGGTCTCGTTGCCGTGGATGCCTGCCGACAACAGCAGGTCGAGGGCATCATCGCGCCCTTGCGGCGGACGGACCTCCAAGGCGCCGGTCCCCAGCCAGCGCAGGCGCACGCCCTCGACCGTCACTTGCGTCTTCTCCGCTGGCTCGTGGTCGGCCAGGGTCAGGTCAAGCAGTCTGCCGAGAGCGAGCATGGCACGGTCCTCAGTGATGGTGGCCGCAGTCAGGACCATGGACGTGATCGTCGTCCTCGACTTCGGCAGGCTCCATCTCCAGCTCCAGGCTCACCAGGTTGGTGGCCATCGGCCGCAGCAGCAGATTGGCATACTCGCTGGCGTCCTCTTCGACGTCCACGCCGATCAACAACTGGCCGCGGCCATCGTGCTGGATCCAGACCTCCTTGCCTTGCCAGACCACGGCCAGGCGCGTACAGGAGGTTTCCAGCTGGGTGCCGTCGTCATCTTCAAGGATCAGCCGCAGGGCATCGGACATTATCGAATTCTCTCTTCAGGGTTGGCATTGGAACGGATAGACGGAGCCCAGGCGCAGTATGCGCGTCAGCTCATCCAGGGCCGTACGGCATTCATCGAGCAGCAGAGGGTCGGCCAGATCCGCTTCGCTCATGCGATCACGGTAGTGCCGATCGACCCATTGCACCAGCGTATCGTACAGCGTCGGCGTCATCATGACGCCGGGATTGACCGCTGCCAGCTCGGTTTCCTTCAGCGCGACACGCAGGCGCAGGCACGCGGGTCCGCCGCCGTTGCGCATGCTCTGCTTGAGATCCAGGGCCATGAACTGACGGATCGGCCCCCTGCCATCCACCAGCTGGTCGAGATAGGCGCGCACTGGCGGATGCTCGCGGCACTCCTGGGGCACGATCAGCAGCATGGAGCCATCGGCCCGGCTCAGCAGCTGGCTGTTGAACAGATAGGAGCGCACCGCGTCCTCGACCGTCACGGCCGAACGTGGTACCTGCACGGCCTGCAGCTGGCCGCCACGCTCGGCCAGCCGGGCCTGCAGCTGGGCCAGCACGCGCTCGCCATCGAGGAAGGCGTCCTGATGATGGAACAGCACCTGGCCACTGCCCACGGCGATCACATCGTTGTGAAACACCCCCTGGTCGATCACCGCCGGATTCTGTTGGGCATAGACGACAGCGGACTCGTCCAGCCCGTGCAGGCGCGCCACGGCCTGGGAGGCCTCCAGGGTCTGGCGCGCCGGGTAGCGTGTTGGCGAAGGATAGCGATGATCGAAGGCACTGCGGCCGAACACGAAGAATTCCACGCCGGGCTTGCCATGCTCGCGGCACAGCCGCGTATGGTTGGCCGCGCCCTCGTCACCGAATTGCGCCACGGCTGGCAGGGCCGGGTGATGGGCGAAATGGCGCGGGTCGGCGAACATGGCGGCCAGCACGCGGCTGGTGGTGGGATGCTCGAGACTGCGGTGGTACTTGCAATTGAGGTTGGCCGCGGTGAAATGCACGCGACCGTCGGCGGTATCGGCGCTGGGGCTGACCGTCGCGGCATTGGCCACCCACATGCTCGATGCCGAACAACTGGCGATCAGCAAGGGCATGGCCTGGCGCGCCGCGCGGCGGATCACTTCGGCATCGCTGCCGGAAAAGCCCAGGCGGCGCAAGGCGGCGACATCCGGCCGCTCCTGCGGTGCGAGCACGCCCTGCCGGTAGCCCAGGTCCATCAGCGTCTTCATCTTGGCCAGCCCCTGGCGTGCCGCCTCGCGCGGATTGGACACCAGCTGGCTGTTGTCCTGCGAAGCGACATTGCCATGGGACAGGCCGCCATAATTGTGGGTGGGCCCTACCAGGCCGTCGAAGTTGACTTCATGGGCTTTCATGGGCTGGCTCCGACTCCTGCGCTCATAGGGTGATGCCCGGCGCCAGGGTCGCTGGCACGACGAGGTCCGGGGTCTCCAGCGAAGCGACTGGATAGGCGCAGTAGTCGGCCGCGTAGTAGGCGCTGGGTCGATGGTTGCCACTGGCGCCAACCCCGCCGAAGGGCGCGCTGCTGGCGGCGCCGGTGAGTTGCCGGTTCCAGTTGACGATACCGGCGCGGCTGCGCAGCCAGAAATGCTGGTAACGCGCCCGGGAGTCGGACAGCAGCCCTGCGGCCAGGCCATATCGCGTCGCATTGGCCTCGTCGATGGCCTGATCGAAGTCGGCGTAGCGGAACACCTGCAGCAACGGGCCGAAGAATTCCTGGTCCGGTCGTTCGGCAACCTGGCTGACATCGAGAAGCCCTGGCGTCAGCAAGGCCGTGCCGGGTTGGACACGGGCCATCGGCAACAGCGCCTGCGCGCCCCTTTCCAGCAACTGCTGCTGCGCGGCGAGCAGCGCATCGGCGGCCTGTAGCGAGATCACCGCCCCCATGAACGGTGCCGGCTGCTGGTCGAAGGCACCGACACGCAGGCCGCGGCAGACCTGGACCAGACGCGCCAGCAGGCGCTCGCCCCATTCGCCACGCGGCACCAGCAACCGACGCGCACACGTGCAGCGCTGGCCAGCGGAGACGAATGCCGACTGGATGATGGTGTAGACCGCGGCGTCCAGATCCTTGACCTGATCGACCAGCAGCGGATTGTTGCCGCCCATCTCCAGCGCCAAGAGCTTTTCCGGATGCCCGGCGAAATGCTGGTGCAGCAGATGGCCCGTCTGACTCGAGCCGGTGAAGAACAGACCGTCGATCCCAGGGTCGGCAGCGAGCGCCATGCCGGTTTCGCGACCGCCCTGGACCAGGTTCAGCACGCCAGGCGGCAAGCCGGCTTCGATCCAGCATTCGACGGTCGCCTGGGCAACGCAGGGCGTCTGCTCGCTGGGCTTGAACACGATGCAGTTGCCCGCCAGCAGCGCCGGCACGATATGCCCGTTGGGCAGGTGCCCAGGGAAATTGTAAGGTCCGAACACGGCCACCACGCCATGTGGCTTGTGCCGCAGCACGGCGGTCGCGTCGGCCAGCGCGGCGTGGCTTTCTCCGGTCCGCTGACGGTAGGCCTGCAACGAAATCGCCACCTTGTTGACCATGCTGGTCACTTCGCCGGTCGCTTCCCACAGCGGCTTGCCTGTTTCCTGGCCAATGCAGCGTGCCAGGCTGATCTCCCTGGCCTTGAGTCGCGCGGCGAACGCCTCGAGCAACTGGATGCGCCTGTCCAGGCTGGTCTGGGCCCAGCCAGGGAAGGCCTGGCGCGCCGAGCGCACGGCCGCCTGGACCTGGCCTGCGCTGGCGTTCCGGCCTTGCCAGAGCACGGCCTGGCTGACCGGATCGAGCGATTGCAGGCGCTGGCCCTGCCCCGACTGCCATTGGCCGGCGATGTAATGCGTGGTCATGGCCTGCCCTCCCGGCCAGGCGACAGCGGCACGGCACGCACATGGTCGCCTGCGCCCAGGCGCAGGCGCCGGGCCGTCTGCGGATCGACCACCAGGGTGCCAGCCGCCAGCCGCGCCGGTGCGGTAGCGATGCGGCAATCTTCGCGCTTGCGGTTGTGGATCAGGTAAGGCGGTGCATCGTCGCCTGGCGTGCCGATGGCCAGCACCAGGGCCTGGCTGTCGCGCACCGCACGGATGCCTTTGGTTTCGCATTCCAATGCCGGCCCGGCATCGAAGATGTCGACGTAACCCTGGTAGCGGAAGCCTTCGCCTTCGAGCATGCGCAGGGCCGGCTCGGTGTCGGCATGCACGCGACCGATGACCTCGCGCGCCGCCTCGGAGAGAAAGCAGGTGTACAACGGGAACTTGGGCATCAGCTCGGCGATGAACGAGCGGTTGCCGACCCCGGTGAGGTAGTCGGCCTGGCTGAATTCCATCTTGAAGAAGTGCCGGCCCAGGCTCTCCCAGAACGGCGAACGCCCTGCCTCGTCGCAGATACCGCGCATCTCGGCCATCACCCGTTTGCCGAACAACTCGGGAAACTCGGCGATGAACAGCAGGCGGGCCTTGGACAGCAATTTGCCATTGAAGGAGCCACGCTGTTCGCTGCGCAGGAACAGCGAGCATAGCTCGGAGTTGCCGGTCAGGTCGTTGGCCAGGAACAGGGTCGGAATTTCCCGATAGATGTTCAACTCGTGCGAGGCGCTGACGGTCAACCCCACCCGGTAGTTGTACCAGGGCTGGCGTAGCCCGACGGCCCCGGCGATGGCGGAAATGCCCAGCACCAGGCCGTCGTCGTCCTCGAGCACGAACAGATAGTCGGCATCGCCGCGCTCGGCCTGGCCGGCGAAGCTCTTCTCGGCACAGGCGACCCGGTGTTCCAGGCGCGCTTCGTTGGCCGGCAGCGTGGTCAGCCCGGTCAGGCCGGTGCTGCGCGCCATTTCGATCAGCGCGGGTAAGTCACTGCTGCGTACGGGACGAACGATCATGCTCTCTCCTTGGGCGGCGGGCCAGCAGGCCTGTCGCATGAGTTGGCCTGGACTGTCCAGCCGCAGGTATCAGACGGCAACCAGGCGTACGCTCGCGCCTTCGCCCACCAGCAGGGCCTCGGCCGCCCCGCGCTCGAGCACCAGTGGCTTGCCTGGTGTCCAGTCGAGCATCAGTAGCACGGCACGAAAGTCCTGCAGCTGGCCATTGCAGACCAGGTAGGGGCGACCGTCCGCGCACGCCAGGTCCTGGATCTTCACCGGTACCGCGCGACTCTGGGCAATGGAGCGAATGCTGGAGACCCGCGCGTGCAAGGTCGGCCCGCCATCGAAGATGTCGATGTAGTGTTCGGTCTCGAAACCCTCGCGCATGAGGATGTCGAACGTGATCTGCGCACGCGGATGCACCTGCCCCATGGCCTCTTGGGCCAGGTCTGGCAGAAGTGGCACGTAGATCGGATAGTGGGGCATCAGCTCGGCCAGGAACGTCCGGCTCTTGAGTCCGCAGAGCCGCTCGGCCTCGGCATAGTTGAGGTCGAAGAAGTTGCGGCCGATGGCATCCCAGAATGGCGATTCGCCCTGTTCGTCGCTCTGGCCGACGATCTCGGTCACCACCGAGTCGGCGAAGCGTTCGGGATGCGCTGCCATGAACAGCAGGCGACCGCGCGAATTGAGTTCGGCCCAGCCGCTGTCCACCAGCTCCGGCACCAGGTAGAAACTGGTCAGCAGGCTGTTGCCAGTCAGGTCATGGCACAGCGACAGAACGTGGATCTTGTTGTGGATCTTCAGCTCGCGCGAGGCATGCACGAAGGTTTCGTTGCGAAAGCTGTAGAACGGCTCGGAATACCCAGCCGAGGCCACGATCGCGGAGCAGCCGACCAACCTGCCGGTCTGGCTGTCCTCGAGCACGAAGAAATAGCTTTCCTCGCCGTTGAAGCTGACCTCGGCGGCGAACGACGCTTCCGAGGCGGCGATCTTGTCGCCCAGCCGAGCCGCGTCGTCAGGCAGCGAGGTGACACCTACCGGGCTGTCGGCAGCCATGCGCTGCACTTCGTTCAGATCAGCCATTTGCGCGGGGCGCATCACCAGCATGGTGTCACTCCTATGGAAAAGCCGGCCAACGCTGTCGGCACGGAAAAACGTCGCTCGCCTGGGCTAGCGCACTGGATCGACCAGACACCGATGCCTGGCGGCATCGACGTCCGCTCGCCGCTCGGTCAGGCCTGGGTCAACCTGGCCACCGCGCGCTCGAAGCGATCCAGTCCCTCATCGATGTCGGCATCCTCGATCACCAGGCTCGGGGCGAAGCGCACCACGTCGGGACCGGCCTGCAACACCATCACGCCTTCCTTCTCGGCGGCATCGAGCACATCCCTGGCCTTGCCCTTCCAGGCATCGGCGAGCACGCAGCCGATCAACAGGCCCAGGCCACGCACCTGGCTGAACACGCCGTACTGCTGGCCAATACGCTCCAGGCGAGCCTTGAAGCGCTCATGCCTGGCCTTGATGCCAGCCAGGGTCCGGGGCGTGTTCACCACGTCGAGCACGGCACAGGCTACCGCGCAGCCCAGCGGGTTGCCGCCGTAGGTCGTGCCATGGGTGCCCACGGCCAGGTGACTGGCCAATGTCGTGGTGGTCAGCATGGCGCCGATGGGGAAGCCTCCGCCCAGGCTCTTGGCGCTGGTCAGGATGTCCGGGACGACCCCATAGTGCTGGTAGGCGTACAGCGAGCCGGTACGCCCCACCCCGGTCTGTACCTCATCGAAGATCAGCAGTGCATCATGCTCGTCGCACAGCTTGCGAGCGCCTTCCAGATAGGCCTGGTCAGCCGGGACCACGCCGCTTTCGCCCTGGATCGGCTCGATGACCACCGCGCAGGTACGATCGGAAATCTGCGCCTTGAGCGCCTCCAGGTCATTGTAGGGCACATGGCTGATGCCGGTGATCTTCGGCCCGAAGCCATCGGAGTACTTCGGCTGGCCGCCGACACTGACGGTGAACAGGGTACGTCCATGGAAGCTGTTCACCGTGGCGATGATTTCATGCTTGTCCGGACCGAAGCGGTCGTAACCGACACGACGAGCCAGCTTGAAAGCGGCCTCGTTGGCTTCGGCGCCTGAGTTGCAGAAGAACGCGCGCTCGGCGAAGGTCGCCTCGACCAGCTTGCGGGCCAGACGCAGGGCCGGTTCATTGGTGAAGACGTTCGAGACATGCCAGAGGGTATTGGCCTGCTCGGTCAGGGCCTTGACCAGCGCCGGATGCGCATGGCCGAGCGCATTGACCGCGATGCCCCCGGCGAAGTCGACCAGCTCTCGACCGGACTGGTCCCAGACGCGGGAGCCTTCGCCACGCACGGGAATGAAAGCCGCCGGTGAGTAGTTGGGGACCATGACCTGGTCGAAATCGGCACGTTGCACCGGGGCTTGCTCAACGGACATCTGAGTCTCCTGGAGAGGCACGCTGGCCTGGATCGGCGAGCGATGAAGGGGATTGTAAGGACTGGTCGGCGGCTGCCCTTGCTATCAAGCGACAACTTGTTACAGCGCCCAACCGTGCCTGGGCACGGCTTTCGACAATGCGACAAACATTGTCACAAACGCGCGGGGAAAGCTGCAAGCTGTGCAGCGTGGAGGAAGGCAGGCCGATGCGCACGGTGTTGCCTTGGCTTGCGCCAGGTTAGGTGTTGGTGCCGCACGCCCGCGTAGGAGCGTTCGCCGCCGGGGCGCCGGACCGACTCCGGCAGTCCCGGCACCGAACCAACCGCGACAGGCCTCTATCGGCCCGCCCTCAGCCAGCCTCAGGCCAGGCTCTTGCTCACCACTTCGTACACATCGCTCGATAGCGGCCCGCAAGCCAGGATCCGCTCGAGCTCGCCCTTCATCAGCGCCTGGCGGGCTGCGTCGTACTTGCGCCAGCGGGTCAGCGGCGCCAGTTGGCGCGAGGCGATCTGCGGGTTGAGGGCGTTGAGCTCGATCACCAGGTCGGCCAGGAAGCGGTAGCCCGAACCATCGGCGGCGTGGAAGTTGACCAGGTTCTGGCCGGCGAAGGCGCCGATCAGCGCGCGCACCTTGTTCGGGTTCTTCAAGGTGAAGGCCGGGTGCTGCATCAGTGTCTTGACGCGCGCCAGGCCGCCAGGCAGCGGGCTGGCCGCCTGGACGCTGAACCATTGGTCCATGACCAGCGGATTGTCCTTGAAGTGCTCGGCGAAGGCTTCCAGGGCCTTGGCGCGCTCTGCCTGGAACGGTGAGTTGACCAGCACGGCCAGGGCCGTCAGGCGCTCGGTCATGTTGTCGCAGTGTTCGAACTGTTCCAGGGTCGCCTCCAGCACCTGCGGCTTGCCGCTGAGCATCAGGTACGAGAGCGCGATGTTCTGCAGGCTGCGGCGGGCAAAATGCTCGGCGGCGGCCACATAGGCGGTGTTGCGAGACACCTCGCGGTTGGCCTGGTAGCGCGCCCACAGGAGGTCGAACAGCTGTTCGGCGATCTGCCGACGGGCGAATTCGCGGGCTGCGTGGATAGCGTCCACGTCGGCAACCTGGCTGATTTCGGTCAGGTACGCCTCGCCCGGCAGCGACAGCATTTCGGCAACCATGGCGGCGTCGAGCGACTCGTTGCCGAGCACGGCACCCAAGGCGCCGACCAGCCGCTGATCGAGCTGGAACGCTTCGCCACGCTGATACTGGCCGATCAGTTCCTGCAACACCTGAACCGCCAACTGCTGCCCCGCCTCCCAGCGGTTGAAGCCATCGCTGTCATGCTGCATGAGGAACATCAGCTGGTCGCGATCGTAGGGGAAGCTCAGCTTGACCGGCGCGCTGAAACCACGCAGCAGCGACGGCAGTGGCTTGCTGGCGATACCCTGGAAGGTGAAGGTCTGCTCGGCCTCGGTCAGCGAAAGCACACGGCTGGTCCCGCTCGCGGCGGCCTCGCCAGCCAGGCGCAGCGGCAGGTCACTGCCCTGGGCATCGAGCAGTCCCAATTCCACCGGAATCACGAACGGCAGCTTCTCGGCCTTGTCCGGGGTCGGCGGACAGCTCTGGCGGAAGGTCAAGCTGTAGGTGCCGGCGGCGGCGTCATGGGCCTCGCTCACCTCCAGGCGCGGAGTACCGGCCTGGGTATACCAGCGCTTGAACTGGGCAAGGTCGACGCCGTTGGCATCCTCCATCGCCCTGATGAAGTCGTCGCAGGTCACCGCCTGGCCGTCGTGGCGCTCGAAGTACAGGTCGCTGCCCTTGCGAAAGCCCTCGGCGCCCAGCAGGGTGCGAACCATGCGCACCACCTCGGCACCTTTCTCGTACACCGTCAGGGTGTAGAAGTTGGAGATCTCGATGAAGCTGTCCGGGCGAACCGGATGGGCCATGGGGCCGGCATCCTCGGCGAACTGGTGGGTACGCAGGTAGGCCACGTCCTCGATGCGCTTGACCGTGCGCGAATTCATGTCGGCGCTGAACTCGGCATCGCGGAACACCGTGAAGCCTTCCTTGAGCGACAGCTGGAACCAGTCGCGACAGGTCACCCGGTTGCCCGACCAGTTGTGGAAGTACTCATGGGCCACCACGCCTTCGACGCGCTGGTGCGCGGCATCGGTGGCGGTTTCGGCGCGTGCCAGCACGCAACTCGAGTTGAAGATGTTCAGGCCCTTGTTTTCCATGGCGCCCATGTTGAAGTCATTGACCGCGACGATCATGAAGATGTCCAGGTCGTACTCGCGACCATATGCCTGCTCGTCCCAGCGCATCGACTTCTTCAGGCTGACCATGGCGTGGTCGCACTTGTCGATGTTCTCGGGCTCGACATAGATACGCAAGGTCACGTCGCGGCCGGACTGTCGGGTGAAGCTGTCCTCGACGCACCAGAGGTCGCCAGCCACCAGGGCGAACAGGTAGGCGGGCTTGACGAACGGGTCTTCCCAGGTCGCCCAGTGCCGTCCATCCTCGGCCGGGCCGCTGCCGATCGGGTTGCCGTTGGACAGCAGTACCGGATAGCGATGCTGTTCGGCGATCACCGTGGTGGTGAAGCGGCTCATCACGTCCGGTCGATCGAGGTAGTAGGTGATCTTGCGGAAACCCTCGGCCTCGCACTGGGTGCAGAACATCTTGCCGGACTTGTACAGGCCTTCGAGGGCAGTGTTGGCCTGCGGATGGATCCGCACGCTGGTATCGAGGGTGAAGCGCTCGGTGCTCGGCTGCAGGGTCAGGCTGTCGCTGTCCAGGCGGTATTCATCGCTCTCCAGCGTCCGGTCATCGAGCTGCACCGACAGCAGCTCGAGCTGCTGGCCATCGAGCACCAGTGGCGGCAAGCCGGCGCCGCGCGCGGGGTTGCGACGCATGACCAGCTGCGCATGCACCAGGCTGTGATCCTCGAACAGCTCGAAGGTCAGGTGGGTCTCGTCGATCAGGTACTCCGGCGCCTGGTAGTCCTTGAGGTAGATCGCTTGCGGTTGTTCGGTGCGCATGGGTCGGTCCTTTTACTGGAGCACGGCGAGCTGGTAGGCCGTGTACTTGCGAATGTTGATCACGCCGGTATCGAAGATCAGGTACTGGCCCTTGATCCCCAGCAGCGTGCCCTCGACGACCGGGTTCTTGTCCAGGTTGAAACTGACGATCTTGGTCGGATACGCCTGCACCGGGTAGCGCATCCGCACCACCTCGGCGTCCGTGACCATCTGGATGGCGTGCAGGCCGAAGCGCCCCTGCAACGCACGCAGCCCGTCGGCACAGCTGTCGAACAGCTGGTCGCGGACCGCCGCCAGATCCAGCGCCTCGGCATCGCCCTTGAGCAGGGTGCGCCAGTTGGTCCGGTCCGGCACCTGGCTGCGCAGCAGGTCCTCGACCAGCCCCGATTGCTGCCGGGTCGATACCCGCAGGATCGGCAAGGCCTGGCTGGCGCCCTGGTCGAGCCAGCGCGTGGGCAGCTGGTTGGCGCGGGTGATGCCGACCTTGATCCCGGAGGAATTGGCCAGGTAGACGACATGGTCGGTCATGCAGAACGCTTCGCCCCACGCTGGATCACGGCAGGTGCCGGCCTCGTAATGGCAGCGCTCCGGGGCCATGATGCAGACGTCGCATTGCGCCAGCTTGGTCATGCAGGGGTAGCAGTAGCCCTGGCTGAAGCTGGTCTTGGTGCGGCGCCCGCAGTGGCTGCAATGGATCGCCCCGAGATATTCCAGGCGCAGCTTCTGGCCGATCAATGGATTGACCGGAACCTGCTGCTCGCCTAGGCGGAAGCTGTATTGCACCACCGGCGCTTCCAGGCGCACCGCCATCTTGCTCAGGGCGCCACGGGCCAGCTCCATCAATGGACCGAGTCCGACTTGAACAGGATGTTGGGAATCGGCGCGGGCTTCGACGCGCACGCTTGCACGCCCATGTAGCCAGTGCGCTGTTCCTCGGGCAGGTGCTTGAGCTCCCAGGCGATGAGCGCCTGCAGCGAAAGCTCCTTCTGCTCCTGGGTCAGCTTGCGACCGTCGGCCCACTTGCCGAGCTCGATCGCGGTCTTGAGGCTTTCGTAGATCTGCGGGGTGATGTTTTCGATCATTTGCGCGAACGTGGACATGGCATCTCCTAAGTCAGTGCGACAGTTTACGCCGAGCCAGCGCCCCACCCAAGAGGCCGCTCAGACAACCGACCAGCAGCCCCGACACGTGGGCGGCGTTGGCGATGGCACCAAAGCCCAGCAAGCTGACCACGCCCGACAGGCATACCAGCAGCCAGACCAGCATGCTCGCCAGCGTACCGCGCGGCAGGCTGAACGCCGCGTCGGGAGCCAGCCGGTGATACAGCCAGACGTAGCCCAGCAGACCGTACAACACGCCGGAAAGACCGCCGAACAGCCCCGGTCCGCTGGCCAGGTGCTGGGCAAGGTTGGACACCAACCCGAACAGCAAGGTGAAGCCAAGCAGCACCCAAGGGCCGTGACGTCTTTCTATTCGTCGCCCCAGTTCCCAGTACCACAGCCCGTTCATCGCCAGGTGCAGCACGCCAAAATGGACGAGCATTGGCGAAAACAGCCGCCACCACTGCCCTTCGGCCAGTTCCTGGGCCAGCGGAGTGAAATACAGGTAGTCGCCCTGCACGCGAAATTCCAGGAAGGTCAGCCAGCCAAGCGCCGCCAGGTTGTCCCCGAGCCCGGTGACCACCGCCACCAGGATGCTGGCCAGCAGCACCGTCGCGCACATCCAGGCGCCTCGCAGCTGCTCCCCGAGCCCTGGCGAGCGGTCGGGCGCGGGGCGCTCGGGGGCGGCCAGGTCGATGCCGGCGTTGCCATCGGGAAAGCGCTGGTACCAGGCCTGTACGGCCGGCACGTCGGTTTCGGCGACCCAGAGCACCTGCTCTTCGCCTTCCAGGCTCACCCGGTGCGGGACCTGCAGACGCTCGAGCAAGCCCACGAAGCCCGAAAGATCCGCCTCCAGTGGCAGGCGCAAGGCCCGTGCGGCGCTCATCGGCCGGCCTGCGTGCGCTCCACCTCGACCCACACGAACTTGTGTGGATCGATGCGGGTTTCGTCATCCAGCCGGTAGGCGACCAGCTTGCCGTACAGCACGGCGCTGTAGTCCAGACAGGCCAAGTTGGGGCGAATCGGGGCGGGCCGGCCACTGCGCCAGTAGTGCCCTACGAACAGCAGGGGTTCGTTCTCGGCGTAGCGCAACAGGGCGTTCTTCTCGCTGTGGCTGAGCGGCGTGCGCGCTACCTCCTCGGGCAGGGCATCGGGCTGGAAGACGATGTCGCCATAGGTCTGCGGGTCCTCTTCCCAGAACTTGGTGCGGAAGAAGGCACGCGTCAAGCCGTCGCCGCCGGTCAGCGTGAGGCCATCGGGCAGGCGCATGTCGGTGCCACGCAGCAACCGGTCGCAGACATTGGCGGCAAAGCTGCCCGGCACCGAGCAAGCCTGGATGAAATGGGCATCCACCCGACCGTCCGGATACTGCTGACGCAGTTGGGCGATCAACTGTGCGTCCCAGCAGGCATGCACCAGGCGAAAGCGCCCGGCATCGATGAACAGCGGCAACTGCCGAAACCATTGCACGAAGTCGTGCCAGTCCTCGGGATGGGCGGCGAACTGGCTGAGGGTTTCGTCGATCAGTCTGGCATGGCGGGCAGTGTGCTCGCGCACGAAGGTCTTGCCGCTGCCAGGCAGCGCCGGGGTCACCCAGCCAAGGGCATTGTATTCATGGTTGCCCATGATGCAGTGCGCCTGGCCGGCCTCGACCATGTCGTGGACCAGGTGCAACGCCTCGCGGATGCGAGGCCCGCGGTCGACGATATCGCCGAGGAACAGCGCCTGTCGCCGTGGATGGCGCCAGATGCCGTCGCGCTTGCTGTAGCCGAGCGTGTCGAGCAGACGCTGGAGTGTCAGTGCGCAGCCATGCACATCGCCGATGATGTCGAAACTTCGTGCCGGATCGAGCATCAGTCACCCCTGCCGCCCAGACGGCTGCCCCACCCGAGCTTGGTGCGGCAGACTTCATAGTAGTTGTGGTCCAGCGGATGGATCAGGCGCAGCTTCTGCGGCTTCTTGTTGACCGTGATGGTGTCGCCGGGCGCGCAGGTGAAGTGGTTCTGGCCATCGCAGGAGACTTGCGGATAGATCTGCAGGTCCTTGGACACGACGATCTTCAGCTCGCTGTTGCCGTCCACCACGATCGGCCTGCCGGACAAGGTATGGGGGTACATCGGCACGATGACGATGGCATCGAGCTTGGGATGCATGATCGGACCGCCAGCGGACAAGGCGTAGGCGGTCGAGCCGGTCGGCGTGGCGACGATCAGGCCGTCGGCCTTCTGGCTGCAGACGAACTGGCCGTCGATGTAGATCTCGAATTCGATCATTCGCGTCGACTTGCCTGGATGCAGCACCACGTCGTTGAGCGCATCGCCCTGACCGATCGCCTCGGCGTGACGACGAACCTCGGCCTGGAGCAGAAAGCGGTTTTCCACCAGGTAGTGGCCATCGAGCACCTCGGCGACCTTGACCTCCAGCTCGTCCGGGCGGATATCGGTGAGGAACCCCAGGCTGCCACGGTTGATCCCCAGTACCGGGACGTTGTGCCGGGCCAGGGCGCGGGCGGCGCCCAGCAGGCTGCCGTCGCCACCGACCACGATGACCAGGTCGCAGACCTCGCCCAGCAGCTTGCGCGAAGAGGTCTGCAGGCCATGCCCGGGCAGCACTTCGGCAATGGTATCCTCGAGGATCACATGCAGGTGGCGATCGACCAGGAAGGTTTTCAGCCGGCGGATGGTATCGAGCACCTGGGAGCTGCCGAGGCGTCCGATGATACCGATATTGCGAAACTGCTCCATGGGACTCCTGCAAGGCTCTGCGGCGGGTGAAAAGGCGCACGGCGCCGGGTCTTCGGGATTATGGGCGAAAGCGCCGTCCAGCGGCAAACCGGCTATGCTCGCAGCATGACGCCCTTCGCCCGCTACGCCACCCTGCCCTGCCAGTTGCGCCAGCCTGCCGTGCGCGACCTGGCCTGGGTCATCGTCTCGCCGCCGTTGCTGTGCCAGACGCCCGCACCACAGCGCCACCCGCTGGCGGCCAGTGGCTGGGCCGACGACCCCGAAACGCTGGTACGCTGGCTGCAAGCCCTGGATGAGGATAGCCGAGCGTTGCAGCAGTGGCTGGCGCGTATCACCAGCCGTCGCCTGGGGCTCTATTACGAGGGGCTCTGGCAGTTCGCCCTGCACCAGGCTCCAGGCGTACAGCTGCTGGCCGCCAACCTGGCGATCCGCGAGGCAGGCCACACCCTGGGCGAGCTGGACATCCTGCTGCGCGACCGCGATGGCGTGCATCACCTGGAGCTGGCGATCAAACTCTACCTGGGACCCACCCGCGAGCCGGGCAGCGACCCGCGACACTGGCTCGGGCCCGGCTGCCAGGATCGCCTGGGCAGCAAGCTGGCGCACCTGGCCGGGCACCAGTTGCCGATCTCGTCGCGACCGCAGAGCCGCGCGGCACTCGCCGAGCTGGGCATCGAGGCTGCGCAGGCGCACCTGTGGCTGGGTGGCTACCTCTTCTACCCCTGGCCGGGCCAAGCCGAAGCGCCAGCCGGTGCCGAACCTGCCCACCTGAGCGGCCGCTGGCTGCGCCGCGCCGATTGGAACAGCTATCGCGCTGCCTGCGGCGAGGGTCTCTGGCAGCCGCTGCCACGCCATCGCTGGTTGGCCCCGGCGCGCTTCGAGCCACGCGCACTGGCCACTGTCGAGCCCTTCGATGCCTGGCTGCAAGCCCTCGCCCCCAGCGCCCCGGCCCAGTTGCTGGTCCGCCTGCGGCCTGGCGCGGATGGCGCGTTCGAGGAAGCCGAACGGCTGTTCCTGGTCGCCGACCACTGGCCGCGCGCACCCAGCGAATCGCCAGCCGGCCAAGCGGATCAGGGCGCGCCGTAACCGCGCCGACCCTGCAACCCACCGGTGTGGAGAAATACCAGACGGCTGCCCGGTGCGAAGGTACCCGCCTGCACTTCCCGGCGCAGCGCCAGCAACGCCTTGCCGGTGTAGATGCCTTCCAGCGGCACGCCACTGTGGCGCTCGCACTCGACGATGAACGTCCGCAGTTGCTCATCGACCCGGCCAAAGCCGTCCCGGCAGGCTTCATGCAGGCGATAGCCCCGTTCACCGACCAGCGCCTGGACAGTCTCGCCCACGCCGTAGCGAGCCGGTACGGTCAAGGCGCCATGCACCTCGCGCTGTCCCGCTTCGGCGCGCACCAGCCCGGCCAGGGTCGTTCCAGTGCCCACTGCCAGCCACCAGGCATGATGGTCTTCCCAGCCCAGCGCTGCCAGTTGCCCCCGCGCCTGTCGCACGATCTCGGCACAACCCTCGACGCCCGCCAGCCCGCCGCCACCTTCCGGTACGCAGTGCCAGCCGGGGTAGCGCGTTTGCCAGGGACGCCAGAAGCCCGGCTGGTGGCGGGCACGGTAGCCGGCGTGACCGAGCCAGTGCAGTTGCATGCCCCAGGCCTGGAGATCGCGTACCGTCGGGGTGTCCCGTGGCTGACCGCGCAGCAGCCCGGCGGTGGCGAAAGCGAAGCGCTTGCCGGCCGCGGCCAAGGCATGCAGGTGGTTGGAATGGGCGCCACCCAGGCTCAGTAGCCCCGGCGCGCCGGCTTCGCGGGCCTGGGCCAGGTGACCGCGCAGCTTGAACCACTTGTTGCCGCTGATCAGCGGATCCAGCAGGTCCAGGCGCAGCACTGCCACCTCGACTTCGGCATCCTGCAACCAGGGCAGCTGCAAAGGGTGCAGCGGTGCTTGCGGCAATTGGAGAAAATCGGTGGACATCGGTCAGCCATCCTGGATAGGACGGCCATTCTAGCAGCCGCTCGGACCGCTTCAGAGCCCCGCGGCCAGGCGCGTGCCCTGATCGATGGCACGCTTGGCGTCCAGCTCGGCGGCAACGTCGGCGCCGCCGACCAGGTGCACCGACTGCCCAGCCGCCACCAAGGCTTCGTGCAACTCGCGCAGTGGCTCCTGCCCGGCGCAGATGACCACGTTGTCGACTTCCAGTAGCTGCGGCTCGCCACCCTCGATGCGCACGTGCAACCCGGCATCGTCGATCTTCAGGTACTCGACGGCGTTGAGCATGCGCACCCCGCGGTGTTTCAAGCCGGCGCGATGGATCCACCCGGTGGTCTTGCCCAGGCCCTCGCCGACTTTCCTGCGGCTGCGTTGCAGCAGGTAGACCTGGCGCGCCGGTGGCTGCGGGCAAGGCACAATCCCGGCGACGCCACCCCGGGCCTGCAATTGCCAGTCGATGCCCCATTCCTGCCAGAACGCCTGGCGGTCCTGGCTGGTGACGGGACCTGCGTGCACCAGGTATTCGCAGACATCGAAACCGATGCCACCGGCGCCGATCACCGCCACCCGCTGGCCGACCGGGCGGCGTTCGAGCAGCACATCCAGATAGCCGAGCACCTTGTCATGCTCGATACCGGGAATCGCCGGGACTCGCGGGGAAACGCCGGTGGCCAGGATCACCTCGTCATAGTCGCCGGCCAGCAGCGTCTCGGCGTCCACCCGCGTTTCCAGGCGCAGGTCGACCCCGACGTCCTGCAGCTTGTGCCGGAAATAGCGCAGGGTCTCGTGGAATTCTTCCTTGCCCGGTATTCGCTTGGCCACGTTGAACTGCCCGCCAATCTGGGCAGCGGCCTCGAACAGCGTCACCTGGTGCCCACGCTCGGCCGCCACGCTGGCGCTGGCCAGCCCGGCCGGTCCGGCGCCGACCACGGCGATGCGCCGGGACACAGGCGTGGGCAGGTAGTTCAGCTCGGTCTCGTGGCAGGCGCGGGGATTGACCAGGCAACTGGTCAGCTTGCCGGCGAAGGTATGGTCCAGGCATGCCTGGTTGCAGCCGATGCAGGTGTTGATCCGTTCGGCTCGCCCCTCGGCCGCCTTGTTGACGAACGCCGGGTCGGCGAGAAACGGCCGGGCCATGGACACCATGTCCGCCTCGCCCGCGGCCAGCACCGCCTCGGCTACCTCGGGGGTATTGATGCGGTTGGTGGTGATCAGCGGAATCTGCACTTGGCCACGCAGCTTGGCGGTCACCTTGCTGAATGCGGCTCGTGGCACCTTGGTGGCGATGGTCGGGATCCGCGCTTCGTGCCAGCCGATACCGGTGTTGATCAGCGTCGCGCCAGCCTGCTCGACGGCCTTGGCCAACTCCACGATTTCCTCCCAGTCGCTGCCACCTTCGACCAGGTCGAGCATGGACAGGCGGAAGATGATGATGAAGTCCAGCCCCACCGCCTCGCGTACCCGGCGGACGATCTCCAGCGCCAGGCGCATGCGGTTCTGGTAGCTGCCGCCCCAGCGATCGCTGCGCTGGTTGGTCTGGGCCGCGAGGAACTGGTTGATCAGATATCCCTCCGAGCCCATGATCTCCACCCCGTCGTAACCGGCGCTGCGCGCCAGCACGGCGCAGCGAACGAAGTCGGCGATTTGCCGCTCAATGCCGGCCTCGTCCAGCTCATGCGGCTTGAACGGATTGATCGGCGCCTGGATGGCGCTCGGCGCCACCAGCTTGGGGCTGTAGGCATAGCGCCCGGCATGCAGGATCTGCATGCAGATCTTGCCACCTGCGGCATGCACCGCCTGGGTGACCAGCCGGTGCCGCTCGGCCTCCTGCTCGCTGGTGAGCTTGGCCGCGCCAGCGTACACCCCGCCCTCCTCGTTGGGCGCGATGCCGCCGGTGACGATCAGGCCGACACCACCACGGGCGCGCTCGGCGAAGTAGGCCGCCATGCGCTCGAAGCCGCCGGGGCGCTCCTCCAGCCCAGTGTGCATCGACCCCATCAAGGTCCGGTTGCGCAGGACGGTGAAGCCCAGGTCGAGCGGGGCCAACAGATGCGGGTAATGTTCGGCGGCCATGGGATCTCCACAGAGAAGCGAATTCACGGAAAAGCGAGCGCCTCGTCGCGACGGGGCCCGTCATTGGTCTGGCCTCGACATTAAACAGCCCAGTGAAGGCGCTCAATGATCGAAACTGACAAATCGCTGACCGTGGCGCGCAGCGGCAGTGGCTAGTGCCACAGCTGGCCGGATTTCTAGGTGAGCACCCAGGCATCGACCTGCGAATATCGACAAGCACCCATTATGCCACCTTCGAGAACGACGACTTCGACCTGGATATCGTCTACGGCGAGCCGCAGCGCACGGAGCATGAAAGGCTGCCATTGCGGATCGAGGAGCTGACTCCACTGTGTAGCCCGGCGCTGGACTCGCGCCTGAACTCACGCAGAGCCTGTGCGCACAGACCTTGATCCAGAGCGATGGCCAGTCGGTTCAGTGGAAAGGCTGGTTCACTGCCAACGACCTGTCGACGCCAGCCACTTTCGGACTGGCGTTCGACCGCAGCTTCATGGCCATCTCGGCACCAGTCGATGGGCTTGGAGTCGTACTGGAATCGACTTTGCTGGCCGAGCGCGAGCTGGCCAGCGGGAAACTCGTCAGCCCGCTGCGAATGACCAGCAATTCGGTCCGCTACGTCGGACACTACCTGGTCCATCCCCGACGGCATCGCCAACACGAAAACGTCACCCGCTTCAAGAATTGTTGTTCAGGGAGCTGGCGCTGGACGCGCCCAAGCTTCGTTGAACAGCGTCAAGTTGCTGGCCTGCAAGACCCAGGTCTTGGCAGGTGACCAGCAGTGGCAAGATCATGCGCAAACGCGTGGCCGAACGCTCAGGTCTCGGACACAGCCTGTTCCTTGCATGCCTGCCGGGCCGCGGATTTCTTCTCCTTGACCACGATGTAGAACTCTTCCCCATGCTTGACCGCGCCATACAGCACGGCCTTCTCGATCAGCTCGCTGCCGCGCAGATGGCGCAGCATCATCGGATCCTTGCGCAGGTCGCGATAGAGCGCCAGGCACAGCAGTACCATGACCACGACGAACGGCAGCGCCACGACGATGGTCAGGTTCTGCAACCCGGTCAGGGCCGCGCCAGGGTCACGCGGGTCGCCGATTGCCAGCATGATCGCCGCGACCGTACCGGTCAGCGCGCCCCAGAAGATCACCGTCGGCCGCGACGGCTCGGTGGTGCCGTGCTCGGACAACGTGCCCATCACCAGCGAGGCTGCGTCGGCGCCAGAAACGAAGAAGATGGCTACCAGGATCATCACCAGCACCGAGGTGATCGAGGCCAGCGGGTAACTGTCGAGCAACCGGTAAAGGGCGTCGTTGCTGTTGACGACGCCATCGAGCAGCACGAAGCTGCCATCGCGCACCGCCTCGATACCCGCGCCGCCAAAGATGGTGAACCAGATCAGGCTGACCAGGCTCGGCACCAGCAGCACGCCGCTGACGAACTGGCGAATGCTGCGTCCTCGGCTGATACGGGCGATGAACATGCCGACGAAGGGTGTCCAGGAGATCCACCAGGCCCAGTAGAACACGGTCCAGCCGGCCAGCCAGCTGCCCATCTGCTCACCGCCGCTGGCGGTGGTACGCGCCATCATTTCCGGCATCAGCTTGATGTAGTTGCCGATCGAAGTCGGCAGTAGGTTGAGCATGAGCAAGGTCGGGCCGACCATGAAGACGAACAGGGCCAGGACCAGCGCCAGGACCATGTTGGTGTTGGCTAGCCACTGGATGCCCTTGCCGATGCCGGAAACCGCCGAGGCGATGAAGGCGATCGTCAGCAAGGTGATGATGGCGATCAGGAACAGCTTGCCTGGGCTCCCGATCCAGCCGTTGTACGCCAGCCCCCCGGCGATCTGCAACGCGCCGAGGCCGAGCGAGGCGGCCGAGCCGAACAAGGTGGCGAAGATCGCCATCATGTCGATGACGCGGCCCACCGGGCCATTGGCATGCCGACCGATCAAGGGTCGGAACGCGGTCGAGATCAGTTGCGAGCGCCCACGGCGGAAGGTGCCGTAGGCGATGACCAGGCCGACGATGGCGTACATGGCCCAAGGATGCAGTGTCCAGTGGAACAAGGTGGTGGCCATCGCCACCTGCATCGCTTCGTTGGTCTGCCCGGCAGCCGAGCCGGGTGGCGGGTTCACGTAGTGCGAAAGCGGTTCGGCGACGCCGAAGAACATCAGGCCAATGCCCATGCCGGCGCTGAACATCATCGCAACCCAGGAAACCGTGCGGAACTCGGGCGCCTCGCCATCGCAGCCCAACGGGATCCGGCCGTACCTGCTCGCCGCCAGCCAGAGCACGAAGACCACGAACACCGTCGAGGTGAGGACGAAGAACCAGCCGAAATGCACGATGACCCAGGACTGCGCCGTCGAAGCGCTGGCCGCCAGGCTCGCCTGGCTGGCGAACCCCCAGATGATGAAGGCGACCGCGATGAGACTGGTGATGCCGAACACCAGCCAGTCGAGCTTGCCCTCCAGATGCCGATCCTGCCTGGCCTCTTCGGTCTTGGACGGATCCGTCACGCCAAGCCCCAGCGTTTCGACCTGTTGTTCGGTTGCCATGGATGAACCCCTCTGCGGCGAATGCCGGATCTTGTTGTTGTTCTTTCCTTGGGTGTCCGCAGGAGTCGGACTCGGCGCGGGCAGCAGGCTGCGCGATTATCCTGCGTCGAAAAGCCGCGACCCTGTCTCAGGACCGTCTTCGCGCGTCCTTTGCGCGACGCGGCCGGCGCCTGCGAAGGTAACGCCGCGGCACCGGAACTGGCCGCCCCGACGGCCCGGCTCGTCTTTTGGCGAGCTGTGGCGAACGCTGCCACGACCAGTCGTCGCGCAACCTGGCGCGCAACACAACTTCGACGTTCCCCCCAAGGTCAGCCAGGAAACACACCCCAGGTGAAAAGCCATGATTCGTCGACTCCTCCTGCTAGGCGTGGTCACCCTCGTCGCCATGAAGCTCGCCGGCTGCGCGAGCGGACCGCTGAAACCGGAAGAACGTGCCCGGCTCGCCGCAAAGACTTTCGTGGTCACCGGTGCCTCCAGCGGCATCGGCCGTGGCGTCGCCCTGGAACTGGCGCGCAGCGGCGCCAATGTAGTGGTGGCCGCGCGCCGCACGGCAGCGCTCGAATCGCTGGCGCGGCAGATCAGGACAGCAGGCGGCACGCCGCTGGTGGTCACCACCGATGTCGCCGACAGCGCGCAGATGCAGCGCCTGGCGCAACAGGCCATGCAGCACTTCGGACAGATTCATGGCTGGATCAACAATGCCGGCGTGGTGGCCATCGGGCGCTTCGAGGACATTCCCCTGGAAGACCACCAGCGTCTTTTGGACATCAACCTCAAAGGCACCGTCATCGGCAGCCATCTGGCCATGAAACAGTTTCGCCAGCAGCGTTTCGGCGTTCTAGTCAACGTGGCCTCCATCGACAGCGAAGTGCCTCACACCTACCAAGCGTCCTATTCGGCGTCCAAGGCCGGCGTGCTGAGCCTGGGGCGCGTACTCAACCAGGAACTGCGATTGCATGGGCCCGACGACGTCCACGTGGTCACGGTGTTGCCCTGGGCGCTGGACACCCCGCTGTGGGACCACGCCGCGAGCTATACCGGCCATCAGCCACAGCTGCCCACCATGGACGGACCGGAGAAGGCGGTCAACGCCATCGTCCGGGCGCTGCTCGCACCCAAGGAAGAAATCACCGTGGGCTACAAGGCCAAGCTGGCCTATTGGAACCACCGGCTCGCGCCCGACCTGAACGAATACTTCACGGCGCGTGCGCTTCGCCAGGTCGAGGTGCAGAGGAACCCGCCCGCCCCGGCCACGTCCGGCAACCTGCACCACCCCGTCGAGGCCGGCCAGGACGTGTCTGGTGGGATCCGCGAGCGGATGAAACGGCAGGAACAGGCAACGCAACCCTGACAGGAGGCTTCACCATGATCGATGACCAGAAGATTCGTGAGCGTGCGTACGAGCTGTGGGAGCTGGCCGGGAAACCGGACGGCGCGGAGCAAGAGCACTGGCGCCAGGCGGTCGAGCAACTCAAGGCCGAGCAGCAGCCACCGGGGGCGAACCGCGTGGACTCGGTATCCGGCGCGACTCAGTCCGGCGTACCGCTGACCACCGGCGACCAGTGACCGCGGCGATCCCAGGCGCGGCCCCATCCGGGGTCGCGCCTGTTTCATGGGCCCGCTTGGCGACTGGCGAGTTAGCGCGTGGCGCGTCTGGTCGCGGCCTCGATGGCTGCCTAGAATAGGCGGCTCTCACTGTCATTGACTCAAGGTATCGCGCATGAACGAACTGGCGCTGCTGCTCGCCTTCATCACGGCCGCCACGGTGTTGACCATCACCCCGGGGGTCGATACGGCCATGGTGCTCAGGGCCGCCGCGCTCGGTGGACGCACGCCCGCGCTGATGGCCTCGCTCGGTATCGCGCTGGGCTGCCTGGCCTGGGGTGGCGCGGTGTCGTTGGGGCTGGGCGCGTTGCTGCACGCCTGTGAAACTGCCTACACGCTGCTCAAGCTGGTGGGCGCGGCCTACCTGTTCTGGCTGGGCACCAGGCTCCTGCTCAAACCTAGGACAGCGCTGGCCGAAGGCCAGACTGCGCAGGACGCGAAGCAAGGGCTCGATGCCTTCGTGCGGGGCCTGCTCACCAACCTGCTCAACCCCAAGGTCGGAGTCTTCTATGTGACCTTCCTGCCACAATTCGTCCCGGCAGGTGCCAGCGTGGCTGGGCACTCGTTCCTTCTCGCCGCGCTGCATGTGTTGCTGACGCTGGCCTGGTTCGCCATCCTGGTGGCGGCCACCGTGCCGCTCAGTGGCTGGTTGCAGCGTCCTGCCGCGATGAAGACCCTCGATCGGCTGACCGGGGGCGTGTTCCTGGCCTTCGGCCTCAAGCTCGCCGCCTCGTCCAGGGCCGGCTGAGGCAGCCGGTACAGCCGCCTCGACGCCCGCCCCGGCTGTACCTGCATGCTGCACCCGCGTGACTCAGCCAAGCGGCCCCCGGTTCAACTCAACTGCTCGAGCAAGTCCTCGCGGATCAGTCGGCGAACCGTGGCTTCATGCTCCTGCTCCTGAGCGAAGGCATGCTCGAAGCGCTTGGCGATCAGCGGATGACCACCTTGCCTGGCCATCTCGATCAACAGTTCCCAGGCCGCGTTGTCCTCCAGTTCGATGGTGAGGATCGCGCCCATGCACTGCGAGACCGTGGTGCGCGGATCGGTGAGCACCTGCATGACCCCGAGCGCCTTGACCGCCGCCACGTCGGCGCAGGGCGTGACGCTGGTAGGATCGCCGCCGAGGGTCTCGATGGCCTCGCGCACCAGGTGCATGTGCTCCAGCTCCTGGGCCTGGATGCGGCGCAGGACCTGGATCAGCGCCGAGTCGGCACCGGCCGCGCTGCTTGCCTTGGCGACCATCGCTTCGTACAGGCGAACCCCGGTGCGCTCGAAGGCCAGCCGCTCGCCCAGCTTGTCCAGCAGCACCTCGGGCTGCTTGCCGCGGGCTTCGTCGAACTTGCTCTTGAGCATCCCCTTGATCGAGCCGGGTACCGGCACGCTGCCCACCAGGTCGGCCTCGCGAATGGCCCGCTCGCGCTCATCGGTGATGTCGCTGACGTCCCCCGGCAGGTCCGCCGGGAACAGGCGGGTCGCTTCGACCAGGCGCGCGGTATCGTCGGGCGACAGCTGCGCGCCCGTGCGGTTGTGGCCCAACTTCACTTGATCGCTCATGGCTGCTCTCCCTCGATGCTGTTGAGTTCCCCACCGGCGTGCCAGGTGTAGCCGGCCGATGCCACGTTGGTAGGTACTCCCTGGCTGTTGAGCTGCTGGCGATAGTCGAGCGAGGCGCGACTCTCGCGGCTCTTGTCCACATAGTCGATGCCGTGGGCACGCAGGTCGACTTCCTTGGACAGCACCTCGCGCACGAACTCGCGCTGGCTCTTGAAGCGGATCATCGGCGGCAGTGGGCCGGCAAGCACTTCGGCGGGATCGCGGCGCTCGTGTTTCTTGAACAACTCGCAAGCCAGGTTAAGGTGCCCCAGCTCATAGTCGAGGAAACGCTCCCACAACAGCTTCAGCCGTGGATTTTCCTCCTGCTCGACGCAACTGGCGTAGGTGTAGACCTCCATCGCTTCATGGATCAGCCACTTTTCCATGAAGCTCTCGCCAGGGTCCTGCAGCGACCCGTACTGGGTGACGTGCTGCTCCTCCACCGAGGCGATCTCGGCGTACAATGCCCGTGCCACGGGATCGGCGAACAGGGGCCCGATATTCATGTAGTAGTCGTGGGTCTGGTACTCGGCACCGGTGATCAGCGCGGCATGGATCTTGGTGATCAGCGCCGCCTGGTCCTTGTGGTAGTGGTCGCGCAGGTCGTCCGCCGGGACCCGGTGGTGTTCGCTGGTCGGGCGTCCGGGAATGATGTCGGTATAGCCCTGCAGAATGGTATTGGCATCCTTGCCCTCGAGCCGGTCGAGCATCGCCGCGTAGCGGTACAAGTGATCGAAGTCTTCCAGCAGGCCGAAGCGGTAGGTCTGCGCCTGGTAGGGGTCCGGTTCGTTCTGGGCGACCGCGGCGGTGACTTCGATGGCCACCTGCTCGTAGGCCACCGTGGTTTCCAGGGGCGAATGGTCGGCCGACAAGAGCCAGTTGATCGCGGTCATCTGGTGCTGCTCGACGCGCCGGATCTGTGCCAGAGGCAATTGCAGGGCCTTGTTGAATCGCGCGCCAAAATGCTTCAGGCGCAGGGCATCGGATTCGACGCCGTTCATCAGGATCACCCTCACCCGGGTAAAGGCATCGTCATCGAGCTTGCTGATAGGCTTGCCAGCCAACTCGCGCCAGGTGAACGTCTGTTTGTCCAAGGGCGTGCCCTTGTTGTCCAGCAGGTTGTCGATCTTGCTCATCACGCGATCTCCGTCATCTGTGGTCACGGCTCGGGAGTGGGACCTCTGTTCCCCGTCGACTCGGAGCGTTCGGGCATGACACAACGGGATCGACCAACGGTGGGCAGCGCTTGTCGGTTGCCTGGCTTTTTTTCCAACCCTCGGCGCTTCTGCCTGTCTGCATGGAATAGGCAATTACCTGCGCACGACCGCGCAATGGGGGACACCATGCAGGAACAGGATCGCAACACCGCACTCACAGCCTGGCGACTCCTGCTCGAGGACGACAGCTATCGTCTCGACTGGCCGGACGACTACTACAGGACGCTGATGACCCGCGCCGACGAGCTGGTGCTGAGCCAGCTGATCTCGCTGGAGGACTGGCAGCTGCTCAAGGACGCCGCCGACACCGCGCTGGACTATACCCGCGCGTCCCTCGAGCGGCAGCAGCGCGACCGCCTCAACACCGCGACCCTGAAACTGCCCGGCGCCTGACGGCCAGGCCGGCCGGAGCTGATCGGCATCGCACCCGACGCCGATCCTCGACGATCGGTTGTACGTTCCAGAACACTTTGTATAGCGCTAGCGACCATTCATCACAGCGGATACTCAGCTGGCCCATGGCCACCTGGTCGACAAGGCGATCATCCTGTCGACCAGGAGCCGTCATGCAGACCACTGACCGGATGAATGCAAGCCCCACGGATGCCTTCGAGCAAAATGGCCAGGTATTCTGGCGGCTGGCCTCTACCCTGATCGATGCCGTGCACGAAGGCCAATCCCGCCTGCCGGCGCAAGCCCGCGACCAGGTCCTGGCCCTGATCGTCGACCTGTGTAGCGCCAGGCCCGACAGCGAACAACGCCTGGCGCACCTTTTCCTTGAACTGGAAGAGGCTAATGTCCTGACCCGTCACGCTGCCCAGCGCCTGGGCAGCGTGACGGGGCGCCTCGAACGGCTGGTCAGGCAGTGCAGTCGATCCTGTAGCCACTTCTATATCCGCAAGGCGTACTACCTGGGCCTCCCCAGCGATGGCTATCTGTGCGTGGCCTGTGGCCAGCTGCGAGCGCAAGGGCAATGGCCAGCGTTCGATCGCCGAAGCGACCCTGACCAGCCGTTGAGCAAGGCCGGCCGCAGCTGAGCCGGTCGCGCAAGCGCAGCCTATCGAAACGATTGGGAAAGTTTTCTGGCGTCCGTATCGCAGCCAAGTGAATCTAACGCTGTCGCACGGTGTCTATCGTGGCGTCACTAGGCTTTGTACGAAAAGTTGCCGAGCGGCGATCAGGCAAGGCGAAAACAGGCGAGCAACGGCCGGGGTCGCGCTCGACTTCACTGGTTGTAATGAACATTTCGAGCCTGTTTTCAACGTAGCCTGATCGTCGCGCAGGCACTTTTCGTACAGAGCCTAGATCTGGGGGCCTGCCTGAAGGGCCCACTGCCAAGCGATGGATCGCATCGTCGTTATCCGTGGGAGAGGCGCGCCGCGCTTGCTGCAACATGAACCTGACTACCGAAACCACCGCTTCTCCCCGCGTCCTGCTGGTCGAAGACGAACCGAGCCTGCGCGAGCTGGTCACCATGGCGCTGGAAGAACTCGGTGCGAACGTCACCGCCGTCGCGACCGCTGACGAAGGCGCCGCCATCCTCGCCCAGCAGACCTGGACCTTGCTGCTGACCGATGTCAGGACGCCTGGCGTGCTCGACGGGCTCGAGCTGGCCTGCCTGGCCCGGCGGCAGAAGCCTTGCCTGAACATCGTGGTCATGAGTGGTTACCACAACAATCTGAGCGCGCCATTGCCACCGGATGTCGAGTTTCTGGCCAAGCCATGGTCGCTCAAGGACTTCAATGCCCTGGTAAGCGCGCAGTTCCACGCGCGCCAATCCGGCGACTTCCATCTGGCTTGACCCTTGCGCGGTCCGTTGGTCGGGCAAGCGGACCCCTGTTGCGCGCATGAGACTCCAACCAGACGAGACAGGTGCTCGTTCATCGTTTGAGACGGAGGTTTACCCATGAGCAAGCGACATCAATCAGGCGGTTTTTCCGACGATCCGCAAAAAATCCATGATGCGGGCAGCAAGGGTGGCTCGAACCAGGACATCAAGAACACCAGGGCCGAGAAGGCCCGCATAGGTGGGCAGCATAGCAATGGCGGTACCGACAGGCGCAGTGGCCGCACCTGACATCGGGCGCTGCGGGGGGCGCGCTGCGCCCCCCATTCAACCGACCTGAGACCGGTTATCCGAGCGATACCCCAGCCGCCCTCGCCCGGGCCGCGTGCAGCTTGCGGTAGCTGTCGATCAGCCTCTGGTGCCGGTCGAGCCCTTCGAGCCTCAGGCTGGTCGGGGCCAGGCCATGGAAGCGTACACTGCCCTCGATCGAGCCGAGCACCGCATCCATGCGCGGGTTGCCGAACATGCGGCGCAGGTTCGCCTCGTAGTCCTGCAATTTCAGCTCATCGTCCAGCAGCACTTCCAGCACCACGTTCAACGCCTGGTAGAACAAGCCGCGCTCGAGCGTGTTGTCGTTGTACTGAAGGAACATTTCCAGCAGTTCCTTGGCCTCCTCGAAGCGCTGCAGGGCCAGATGGATCAGCAGCTTGAGCTCAAGAATGGTCAGCTGGCCCCAGGCGGTGTTGTCGTCGAATTCGATGCCGATAAGCGTGGTGATGTCGGTGTATTCGTCCAGGTCACTGTCTTCCAGGCGTTCGACCAAGGCCTGCAGGCCGGCATCGTCCAGCTGGTGCAGGTTGAGGATATCGGCGCGAAACGCCAGCGCCTTGTTGGTGTTGTCCCAGATCAGGTCGTCGACCGGATAGATTTCCGAATAGCCCGGCACCAGGATACGGCAGGCCGTGGCGCCGAGGTCCTGGTACACCGCCATGTAGGCTTGCTTGCCCATGTCCTCGAGAATACCGAACAAGGTCGCCGCTTCTTCGACGTTGGAGTGCTGGCCCTGCCCGGAAAAGTCCCATTCGACGAACTCGAAATCGGCCTTGGCGCTGAAGAAGCGCCACGACACCACGCCGCTGGAGTCGATGAAGTGCTCCACGAAGTTGTTCGGTTCGGTCACGGCGTTGCTTTCGAAGGTGGGCTGCGGCAGGTCGTTCAGCCCTTCGAAACTACGTCCCTGGAGCAGCTCGGTAAGGCTGCGCTCCAACGCCACCTCGAGGCTCGGGTGCGCGCCGAACGAGGCGAACACGCCACCGGTACGCGGGTTCATCAAGGTGACGCACATCACCGGGAACTGGCCACCGAGCGAGGCATCCTTGACCAGTACCGGGAAGCCCTGCTCCTCCAGGCCCTGGATGCCGGCCATGATCGCCGGGTACTTGGCCAGCACGTGCGCCGGCACATCGGGCAAGGCGAGTTCGCCTTCGAGGATCTCCCGCTTGACGGCGCGCTCGAAGATCTCCGACAGGCACTGCACCTGGGCTTCGGCCAAGGTGTTGCCAGCACTCATGCCATTGCTCAGGAACAGGTTCTCCACCAGATTGGACGGGAAATACACCACTTCGCCGTCGCACTGGCGCACATAGGGCAGCGCGCAAATCCCGCGCTCGACATTGCCGGAGTTGGTGTCGTAAAGGTGCGAGCCACGCAGCTCGCCCTCCGGGTCGTAGATCGCTCGGCAATGCTCGTCGAGGATGCCGGCCGGCAGCGCATCCTTGCGCCCGGGCTTGAACCAGCGCTCGTCGGGATGATGCACGAAGGGCGCATTGGCGATCTCCTCGCCCCAGAACTGATCGTTGTAGAAGAAGTTGCAGTTGAGACGCTCGATGAACTCACCCAGCGCCGAGGCCAGCGCCGCTTCCTTGGTCGCGCCCTTGCCATTGGTGAAGCACATCGGCGAATGCGCATCGCGCAGGTGCAGCGACCAGACATTGGGCACGATGTTGCGCCACGAGGCGATCTCGATCTTCATGCCCAGCTCGGCGAGAAGGCTCGACATGTTGGCGATGGTCTGCTCCAGCGGCAGGTCCTTGCCGACGATCGAGGTACTGGCCTGCGCGGCCGGATCGAGCATCAGCAGGCCCTGGGCATCGGCATCGAGGTTGCTCACCTGTTCGATGACGAAGTCCGGCCCGGTCTGCACCACCTTCTTCACGGTGCAGCGGTCGATCGAGCGCAGGATGCCCTGACGATCCTTTTCGCTGATGTCCGCCGGCAGTTCGACCTGGATCTTGAAGATCTGCTTGTAGCGGTTCTCCGGGTCGACGATGTTGTTCTGCGCCAGGCGAATATTGTCGGTAGGGATACCGCGCGTCTGGCAGTACAGCTTGACGAAATAGGCCGCGCACAACGCCGAGGAAGCCAGGAAATAGTCGAAAGGCCCCGGTGCCGAGCCATCACCCTTGTAGCGGATCGGCTGGTCGGCGATCACCGTGAAGTCATCGAACTTGGCTTCAAGTCGAAGGTTGTCGAGAAAGTTGACCTTGATTTCCATGCGGGTACCAGAATGACGAGCGGAACGACGGGGCGTCATTATCCGGGTTTTTCCGCGACAAGTCTTGGATAGCTCAGCCCGCAGAGCCTTGCCGCGCGCGTCGAAGACGGCTGACAGGCGGCAAGCTGGCGTTCCGGATTCAGGCGAGGCCAAATCGGCTTATCTTCGGCCAAGGCCCAGTGTTATGGTAAGCGCCCCATTTTTGTCGGCAGCCTCATCGGCGGCAGGCCGCTCAAGATCCACGACACAGGTAGCGATTGTTTCAGTGATGCCTAGGATACGTAGACTGCTGCTCGGCGCCGTGGCGCTGGTGTTCATCGCGGCCCTGTGCGGCTACGGTTTCTGGACCCAGCAACGGCCGCCGGGGCATTACCTTTCCGACCTGCGCATCGAGCTTGCGCTGGACCAGGGCGTGCCTGGCGAACGTGGCAACCTGCTGGGCATCGAGCCAGTCCTGCATCCGGTCGACTACCAGAACCTGCAGCGCCTGCATCGCAAGCTCGCCGCCTACCTGGACAAGGCCAAGGCCCTGGGCCTGGTGAACGCGCGCACCGTGGTCGTGCTACCCGAACACATTGGCACCTGGTTGTGGGCGCGAGGCGAAAAGAACGAGCTGTACCAGGTCACGCGCCGTCGCGAAGCCTGGCAGTGGCTGGAAATCAGCAACCCGCTGCGCTATGGCCTGGCCCTGCTTGCCGCCACCGGTGACGATCGGCGCAGCGACGCACACCTGCGCATGAAGGCGGGCCAGATGGCCGCGGACTACCAGGCACTGTTCGGCGGCCTGGCCAGGGAGTTCGGCGTCACCCTGGTGGCTGGCTCGATCGTGCTGCCCTCCCCTCGGGTCGAGCACGGCGTATTGCAAGCCGGCAACGGGCCGCTGTTCAACAGCAGCGTAGTGTTCGCCAGCGACGGCTCGGCCATGGGGCAACCGCAACGCCAGCACTACCCGGACAGCGAAGTCCGGCGCTATATCCAGGCCGGCCAGGACCAGCCATTGCAGGTACTGCAGACGCCGGCCGGACGCCTGGGCGTGCTGGTCGGCAGCGACAGCTGGTATCCGGCCAACTACCGGCAACTGGCTTCGCAAGCGGTGGAGCTGATCGCCAATCCGGTATTTCTCAGTGGACGTGACAGCTGGGGCAGCCCTTGGCGGGGCAATCGGCACCAGCCCCTGAGCGCGCGCCTGCCCCTGCGTCAGGGCCAGGTCAACGAAGAGCAAGCCTGGCGACAGCTGACCCAGGCCGCCAATGGCGATGTCACCAGCATCAGCGTATTCCTGCGCGGCCAGTTCTGGGACCTGGGCAGCGATGGGCAAGGCTTCGTCAACCACGACGGCAGGCACCTGGCTGGCGATTCGCATGCTGGCGCGCGCCTGCTGAACCTGTGGTTGTGACGCGATGGCGCCCCCACGCGTGCGCCTCGGCGACCTGTCGGTAGGGTTCGTGCAGCCATTGGTCGAGGCCCTGCTCGAACTCGGGCATGATCCACAAGCGCTGCTGCTGCGCTATGGCCTGGATGAGCAGTGCCTTGGCGAGCCACAGGCACGGCTGTCGATTCCTCGCTACATGCACCTGGGGCATGCGGCCATCGAGCTCAGTGGCGATCCCGCCCTCGGGCTGCGCATGGGCCGCCTGAGCCGCCTGCCCCATGCCGGGCTGGCCGGGGTAGCCGCGGCCCAGGCCCCGAACCTGGGCGAGGCTGCGCGCACCCTGCTGCGTTTCGAGCCGCTATACGCCGCCAACTACCGTGGCCGCTGCCGTTACCAGGAAGACGAACATGGCGCCTGGCTGTGCTTCTATTCGATCAGTCCCTATAACGCCTACAACCGTTTCGTGGTCGACTCGCTAATGGGCGGCTGGCTGGCCCAGCTCTCGAGCATCGCGGCTGAGCCAGTGCTGGCTGATCGCCTGGAAATCGAGTTCGAGGCACCCGACTACGCACACTGCTATGAGGCGCTCTGCGCCAGCCAGGTGCTGTTCGGCGCTCGAACCAATCGGCTGCACTTGCCACGCGAGACGCTAGGCCTGCGCAACGCACAACACTGCCCCGGCACCTGGCGGCACCTGCTGCAATTGTGCGAGGCGCAACTGCAGCAACGCACCCGAGTGCGCAGTCTGAGTGAAAGCATTCTCCATCTGCTCGGCCCCCTGCTCAGTGGTGGCCAGGAGCCCACGCTGGAGGAAGTGGCGCGACGCCTGCAACTTCCGCCATGGACGCTACGCCGCAGGCTGGCTGACGAAGGCACGCGATTTCGCAACCTGCTCAACGACGCACGACGCGATCTTGCCGAGGCGTACATCCGGGATACGGAGCTGAGCTTCAGCGAAATCGCCTATCTGCTTGGTTTCGCGTCGGCCGAGGCCTTCCAGCGCGCCTTCAAGCGCTGGACCAGCCTGACGCCGGGTGAGTATCGCCGCACGCGCAGGCAGCTCTCCTAGGGTTGTTCCAAAGTGCCTGCGCGAGCTTCGTACCGGGCCTAGAGCTCCGTGGCGTCCTCGGCGGGCTCCGGGGTATCCAGCTCCGAGGCGTGGAACTCGAGCAATTCTTCCTGGTAATCGTCCATGGCCTGCTTCCTCTTGATCTCGTGATTGCCTGATCCATGCCCTCAAGCTAAAGCAGCCCTGTGAAGGAAACATGACTCCTGGAAATAAACGTAGCAGGCCTTGGCGGAATTGTCTTCAGCGCTTGTTTCAATGCTTTTCCGCGACCAAGACGCCACCGCTCAGAAAACCGGAGCCTGTTCGGCAGGCGAAGCGTCCTGCCGATTCACCTGGATAGGTGCCACCTCGGCTGGCGGCGCTACCGGTTGCGAGCCCTGGTCGTCGGCAACCGAGGGTTGCGTCTCGGTCTGCGCAGCCGCTGCCGGGGCGGCCTGGATCCTACCCGGCTCGCCCGCGGGCTTGGCTACCGGCTGTGCGGAAGCCGGATTGCCAGGCTCGTCATCCGAAGCGGTCACGGCTGTGTCTTGTCCAGGCGCAGCCCCAGAGGCCGGCCCCGTCGTGGGCGGCGTATCGACGGCCGCGGCAGGCGCGGGAGCCGCTGGCATCAACGAAGCACCTGGCGCACCTGGCAGCCCGAGGTCGGCTGCTGGTGCGGCAGGCTGGTCAGTCGGCGAAGTGTCGACGGCCTTGGCCTGGGCTTGTTTGGGCAAGTAGCTTTCCACCAGGGCGAAATAGCGCTCGTAGAACTGGGGCGCGGTGACGGTTTCGCTGGCGACCTTGACCATGGAATCATCGCTCGAGCCGATGGGCATGGAGACCGAGCCCAGCACCCCGACACCGAGGCTGGCCGAGGTGTTGGATTTCTTCAGCGTATAGCGGTCCTGCAGCGCGTTGGCGAACATGGTGGAACGCTGCCCGTCCCCGCTGTCGGGAACACAGGTGACGTTGAAACTAATCTGCAGGTGGTTTTCGCTGTTCTGCTGGAAGCTCTTGTTACCGGCTACTTGGTTGGCGCCGCTGCTGGTGATGATGTAGCCCTGGCTGAGCAAGGCACGCCGCGCCGCCTCGCAGGATCCGGCCTCGCTCACGGCAAAGGCACGGGAAAAGGTGCCGGAATCGTCGAAGTTCTCATGCTCGTAGATGGCAGTCTTTTTCGAGGAGCAGCCAGTAGCACTGGCCAGCACCAGGGCCAGCCCGAGCGCGCCGATGACGGTGTGTCCAGACATTGCGAATTCCAGGAAGAACGAACGGCGCCTATTGTGCATCACATCCTGCGCAGGCCGAAACCGTTGATCGGTGAAGATTGCGACAGGGTCCTGCAAGGCCTTGAACAGGCCGGAGGATCTGGCCGGCGCGGGCCAGTAACGAAAAAAGCGACCCGAAGGTCGCTTCTGTCGTGCGTCGAGGCGTTCAGTGACCTCTCGGCGAATATGGCGCAGCGGACGGGACTCGAACCCGCGACCCCCGGCGTGACAGGCCGGTATTCTAACCGACTGAACTACCGCTGCGTATCGATCAGGCTTGCGCCCGATTGAAACTGGGATCTGGTCTCGATGCCTGGTATCGCTACCTCGGCCTCGGACCTCAGATCGGCGACGAGCACCCATCTGGATGAAAAGTGGCGCAGCGGACGGGACTCGAACCCGCGACCCCCGGCGTGACAGGCCGGTATTCTAACCGACTGAACTACCGCTGCGCATGTGGACTTGCGTCCGGTTCCTCTCAATGGGCCTCATCTTTCGAATCGACCTGGGTCAGGAACATTCTCAGGAAGTGGTGGGTGATGACGGGATCGAACCGCCGACCCTCTGCTTGTAAGGCAGATGCTCTCCCGGCTGAGCTAATCACCCGCTTGTTGCGTTTGCTTCGCTGAGGCCGAGAAATTTACGCAGGCACCGAAGCTAAGTCAATACCCCCGTTGAATTTTTTTTGAAAAAGGTTGGTCGGGCAGCCACAAGCTACAAGCAAAAGCAGTGCGCATGGACTGAACGGACTCGGGACGGACAGTTGATGCGGTCGGCTTGCAGTCTGCAGCCCTAGGCGTAGATCATCTTGCGGGTCATGCCACCATCGACCACATATTCCTGGCCAGTGACGAAGGCGGCCTGGCTGGACAGCAGCCATGCCACCAGCGCTGCCACGTCTTCGACGGTTCCGACGCGACCGGTGGGGTGTTGCGCATGGTCGGCACTATCGAGAGGCTCGGCACGCTTGTGCGACGGGTCGCGGGCGTCGATCCAGCCGGGGCTGACGGCGTTGACGCGAATCTCCGGGCCAAGGCTCATGGCCAATGCATGGGTCAGTGCCACCAGGCCGCCCTTGCTCGCCGCGTAGGCCTCCGTATCAGGCTCGGACTGGCGGGCACGGGTCGAGGTCAGGTTGACGATGGCCCCACCATGGGCGCGCAGGTACGGCGCGCAGTGCTTGGCCAGCAGCATGGGGCCGCTGAGGTTGACCGCCAGGACCCGGTTCCACTGGGCCAGGCTCAAGCTCTCGAGCGTGTCGTTGTGCGGATTGGCGATCGCCGCGTTGCACACCAGCCCGTCGAGACGCCCGAACTGGCCGAGCACTTCGGCCACTGCGGTGGTCACCTGCTTTTCGTCGGCGACGTCCATGGCCACGAACCAGGCGTTGTCGCCCAGCGCCTTGGCCACCTTGGCGCCGCGCTGGCGGTCCAGGTCGCTCAACACGACCTGCCAGCCTTCGCAGATCAACCAGGCGGCAATGCCCAGGCCGATGCCGCGAGCGGCACCGGTCACCAGGGCGACGCGGCCGTTATGGCTGGTCTCACCGCCTTTCCAGTCGATCACAGCGCAGCCAGCCCACGAGCCAGGTCGACTTGCAGATCGGCGACGTCTTCCAGGCCCACGGCAATGCGGATCAGACTGTCGTGAATACCCGCCGCTTCGCGTTCCTGTGGCGTCAAGCGGCCATGCGAGGTGGTCGCGGGATGGGCGATAGTGGTCTTGCTGTCGCCAAGGTTGGTGGTGATCGAGATCAGGCGCGTGGCATCGATGAAACGCCAGGCGCCTTCCCTGCCACCCTTGACCTCGAAACTCACCACGGCGCCGAAGCCGCTCATCTGACGCCTGGCCAGCTCATGCTGCGGGTGGCTGGTCAAGCCGGCATAGTGGACGCGCTCCACGCCCTGCTGGCTGGCCAGCCACTCGGCCAGTGCCTGGGCGCCTTCGCAATGGGCACGCATGCGCAGCTTGAGAGTCTCCAGGCCCTTGAGGAACACCCAGGCGTTGAAGGGACTCAAGGTTGGCCCGGCCGTACGCAGGAAGCCGACGATGTCTTTCATCAGCTCGCTGCGGCCGGCGACCGCGCCGCCCATGCAGCGACCCTGGCCATCGATGAACTTGGTCGCCGAATGAATGACGATGTCGGCGCCGAGCTTGAGCGGTTGCTGCAAGGCTGGGGTACTGAAGCAGTTGTCCACCGCCAGCAGCGCACCCCGTGCATGGGCGATCTCGGCCAGCGCGGCGATGTCGACCAGTTCGGCCAGCGGGTTGGAAGGCGACTCGACGAACAGTAACCGGGTATTGGGCTTGATGGCCCGTTCCCAGCCTGCCAGGTCGGCCAGCGGCACATAGTCGACCTGCACGCCGAAGCGCTTGAAATACTTCTCGAACAGGCTGATGGTCGAACCGAATACGCTCTGCGAGACCACCACATGGTCGCCACTGCTGCACAGCGACATCACCATCGCCAGGATGGCCGCCATGCCGGTGGCGGTGCCAACGGCCTGTTCGGCCCCCTCCAGGGCTGCCAGGCGCTCCTCGAAGGCGCGCACGGTCGGGTTGGTGTAACGCGAATAGACATTGCCGGGCACTTCCCCGGCAAAGCGCGCAGCGGCATCGGCCGCCGTGCGGAAGACATAGCTGGAGGACAGGAACAGCGCCTCGCTGTGTTCGCCCTCCGGCGTGCGTTGTTGACCGGCACGCACCGCCAGGGTGTCGAAACCGACACCCTCCAGGTCGCTGTCCAGTCGCCCGGCATCCCATTGCTCAGTCATGCCGTCGCTCCCAAGTCAGTTGTTGTAGAGGTCGATGATCGCGCTGACGGCCTGGTTCTTGACCTTCGCCGCATCGTTTCGCGACTGCTCGATGCGGTCCAGGTAGGCCTCGTCGACATCGCCGGTGACGTACTGGCCATCGAATACCGCGCAATCGAAATGCTCGATCTTGATCTTGCCACCCCCGACCGATTCGATCAGGTCAGGCAGGTCCTGGTAGACCAGCCAGTCGGCGCCGATCAACTCGGCCACCTGTTCGGTGGTACGGTTGTGGGCGATCAGTTCGTGAGCGCTCGGCATGTCGATGCCGTAGACGTTGGGGTAACGCACCGCGGGCGCGGCGGAACAGAAATACACGTTCTTCGCACCGGCCTCGCGGGCCATCTGGATGATCTGCTTGCAGGTGGTGCCACGGACGATGGAGTCGTCCACCAGCATCACGTTCTTGCCACGGAATTCCAGCTCGATGGCGTTGAGCTTCTGGCGTACCGATTTCTTGCGCGCCGCCTGGCCAGGCATGATGAAGGTACGACCGATGTAGCGGTTCTTGACGAAGCCTTCGCGGAACTTGACGCCCAGGTGATTGGCCAACTGCAGCGCGGCGGTCCGGCTGGTATCGGGGATCGGGATAACCACGTCGATGCCGTGGTCGGGGCGCTCGCGCTGGATCTTCTCGGCCAGTTTCTCGCCCATGCGCAGGCGTGCCTTGTACACCGACACGCCGTCGATGATCGAGTCGGGACGCGCCAGGTAGACATGCTCGAAGATGCATGGCGAGAGTTTCGGCGCGGTCGCGCACTGACGGGTGTGCAGCTGCCCGTCCTCGGTGATGTAGACCGCCTCGCCCGGCGCCAGGTCGCGGATCAGGGTGAAGCCCAGCACGTCCAGGGCCACGCTTTCGGAGGCAATCATGTACTCGACGCCTTCGTCGGTGTGGCGCTGGCCGAACACGATCGGACGGATCGCATTGGGGTCACGGAAACCGACGATGCCGTAGCCGGTGATCATCGCCACCACGGCATAGCCGCCGACACAGCGGCTGTGCACGTGGGACACCGCGGCGAACACGTCTTCCTCGGTCGGCTGCAGCTTGCCGCGTACCGCCAGCTCATGGGCGAACACGTTGAGCAGCACTTCCGAGTCGGAGTTGGTGTTGACGTGCCGCAGGTCGGACTCGTAGATCTCCTTGGCCAGTTGCTCGACGTTGGTCAGATTGCCGTTGTGCGCCAGGGTGATGCCGTAGGGCGAGTTGACGTAGAACGGCTGGGCCTCGGCCGAAGTCGAGCTGCCCGCGGTCGGGTAACGCACATGACCGATGCCCATCTGCCCAACCAGGCGCTGCATGTGGCGCTGCTGGAAGACGTCGCGCACCAGGCCATTGTCCTTGCGCAGGAACAACCGACCATCATGGCTGGTCACGATACCGGCAGCATCCTGGCCGCGGTGCTGGAGGACGGTTAGCGCGTCATACAGCGCCTGATTGACGTTCGACTTACCGACGATACCGACGATGCCACACATGCGACGCAACCCCTACTTTGATGAAACTAGACTGAGCAGCCCTCACGGCCTTGCCGGCCCGAGCAGCTGCTCCTTGAATGGCAGATCAGCTGGCACGCTGACCCCACTGGACATCCACTGACTGGCAAGACCCAGGACCAGGTTCTTCGACCAGTCAGCTACCAGAAGAAATCGAGGCAGCAGGCTTGATTCCTGCCACCACGGATCCTGTTGCACGGGCCCCAGGCTCAGCAAGCCCACGGCCACCACTACCAGCAAGCCCCCGCGCGCGGCCCCGAAGGCCATGCCCAGGAAGCGATCGGTACCGGACAGCCCGGTCGCGCGTATCAGCTCGCCGACGATGAAATTGAGCATGGCCCCCACGACCAGCGTGGCGACGAAAAGAATGGTGCAGCCTGCGATGACCCGCGCCGAAGGCGTCTGGATATACGGCTCGAGGTATTGCGACAGTGAACCCCCGAACATCCACGCAACCGCGCCAGCCACGATCCAGATGACCAGCGACAGCGCTTCCTTGACGAAGCCGCGCTTGAGACTGATCAAAGAGGAAACGGCAATGATCGCGATGATCGCCCAATCAACCCAGGTAAATGCCACGGTGTCGCCTGCAGACTTGTCAGGTCGCGCATTTTAGCAGAGCGACAGGGTTGGGGTAAGCGGAATGTCAGCTTTCCCGGCCGTCGAGGCGGCAGCGAGCCGGCATTTGCCATGACCGGAGCTGCCGCATCGGCCATGCAGGCGCCAGCGGCCTGGCGGCGGCGCCTCGACCTCACTCCCGCTCGGGCTGGAAGCGCACCACGATACCCTTGATCTTGTGCTGGCGATTGATCACGTCGCGGACACGCTCGGCCTCGCCGCGTTCGATCAGCGGGCCGACGAATACCCGGTTCAGCCCACCGGCCGAGCGGACGTAGGCGTTGTAGCCCTGGTTGCGCAAGGTCTGCTGGAGCTTGTCGGCACCGGCACGATTGGACAGGCTGGCGACCTGGATCGACCAGCTCACCGGCAGGCCATTGCCATCGATCTTGGCCGGCGAGGCGGGCTTGGCAACTGCGGCCGACGGCGCCGGGTCCGGCTGGCTGGCGGGCGCTTCGGCCCGGGTCGCCGGTGCTTTGGCGGGAGCCGTGGGCGTGCCGGGTACCGGCTTGATCGGCTGGCTGGGCGGGGCCACCGGCGCGCTGGATTCGTTCACGATCACCGGAGCCTGTTCGCTGACCAGCGGATCCTCCGGCAGCGGCTTGGGCTCGGGCACTTGCACCGGCTCGACCTCGACCTGCGCAGGGCTCGGCATCGCTGGCGCCTGCGGCGCCTCGACCCGAACCTCGCGCATTTCGTCCTGACGGGTGAACAACATGGGCAGGAAGATCACCGCCAGCGCCACCAGCACCAGCGCACCGACCATCCGCTGCTTCACGCCCTTATCCAGCACTGCCATCCGTCGTGTCCCTCGCAGCCTGCCGCTCGAGCCATTGCAAGGCTTCGGCGACACAAAAAAACGAACCGAACAGCAGAATCTGGTCATCTGCCGTCGCCCGCGCGCACTGCGCCTCAAGCGCAGCGGCCACGCTGGCATGAGACTTCACCTGGGCGCCAAGGTTCGTCAGCGCTGCCCGCAGCTCGTTGACAGGACGGCTGCGGGGGGTGTCCAGGGCAGCGACCGCCCACTCGTCGACCAGGGCGTGCAACGGCGCGATCACACCCTCGAGGTCCTTGTCGGCGAGCAGGCCGAATACCGCCAGGCGCCGCCCTTTCAGCGGCCGGCTCGCCAGCCGTTTGGCCAGGTAGTCGGCGGCGTGCGGATTGTGACCGACGTCCAGCAGCAGCTCCACGGGCCTGCCCTGCCAAAGCAGCGAGCGCCGGTCGAGGCGACCGGTGATGCGGGTATCGAGCAGGGCCTGGCGCAGCTGCTCCGGTTGCCAGGGCAGGCCCAGCAGCAGATAGGCCTGCAACGCCGCTGCGGCGTTTTCCATCGGCAGGTCGAGCACGGGCAGCTGCTCCAGCGTCACCACAGCGCCGTCGGCCTCGCGTCCTTGCCACTGCCACTGCCGCGCACTCACGGCCAGGTCGAAGTCGCGACCACGCAGATACAGCGGGCAGCCCAGCTCCTTGGCCTTGTCGAGCAGGGGCTGGGGCGGCTCGAGATCGCCACACAAGGCTGGCTTGCCGTGCCGGAAGATCCCGGCCTTCTCGAACGCCACCGACTCGCGGGTATCGCCCAGGTAGTCGGCATGATCGACACCGATGCTGGTGACCAGGGCCAGGTCGGCGTCAACCAGGTTGACCGCGTCCAGGCGGCCGCCAAGACCGACCTCGAGCACCACCGCATCCAGCGACGCCTGACGGAACAGCCAGAAGGCCGCCAGGGTGCCCATTTCGAAATAGGTCAGGGAAACCTCGCCGCGCGCGGCCTCGACCGCGGCGAACGCCTCGCACAGCGACTCGTCGCTGGCCTGCCGGCCGTCGATCAGCACGCGCTCGTTGTAGCGCAGCAGGTGCGGGGAACTGTACACGCCCACCCGCAGGCCCTGGGCCTGCATCAGCGCGGCGGCGAAGGCGCAGGTCGAACCCTTGCCATTGGTACCGGTCACCGTCAGCACCCGTGGCGCCAGCCGACCCAGCCCGAGCCGATCCGCCACCTGGCGCGCCCGTTCCAGGCCCATGTCGATGGCGCTGGGATGCAACTGCTCGAGATAGGCGAGCCACTCGCCAAGGGTACGTGCTTTCATCAGGCGACGACGGGCGCCTCCGAGACGAGAACCGGGGTCGGCTGGCCGGTCATCTGCGCGAGCAGGCGAGCCAGGCGCGGACGCAGTTCGTTGCGCGAGATGATCAGGTCGATCGCGCCATGATCGAGCAGGAATTCGCTGCGCTGGAAGCCTTCGGGAAGCTTTTCGCGCACGGTCTGCTCGATCACCCGTGGGCCGGCGAAGCCGATCAGCGCCTTGGGTTCGCCGACGATGACGTCGCCGAGCATCGCCAGGCTGGCCGACACGCCGCCGTAGACCGGGTCGGTCAGCACCGAAATGAACGGGATGCCCTCTTCGCGCAGGCGGGCCAGCACGGCGGAAGTCTTGGCCATCTGCATCAGGGAAATCAGCGCTTCCTGCATCCGCGCGCCACCGGAGGCGGCGAAGCAGATCATCGGGCAGCGGTGCTCCAGGGCA
This sequence comes from Pseudomonas fulva, assembly GCF_015680705.1. Classification (GTDB taxonomy): domain Bacteria; phylum Pseudomonadota; class Gammaproteobacteria; order Pseudomonadales; family Pseudomonadaceae; genus Aquipseudomonas; species Aquipseudomonas fulva_C. Next base: position 312,630 of record NZ_JADNYP010000004.1, read on the forward strand.
TGATTGGCGGCGCGCACGAAGCGCTCGCCGACAACCGCGCCCATGGAACCGCCCATGAACGAGAACTCGAAGGCACTGACCACCACCGGCATACCCAGCAGGGTGCCGCTCATGGAGATCAGCGCGTCCTTCTCGCCGGTCTGCTTCTGGGCCGCCGCCAAGCGGTCCTTGTACTTCTTGCCGTCGCGGAACTTCAGACGATCGACCGGCTCCAGGTCGGCGCCCAGCTCGACGCGACCTTCGGCATCGAGGAAGATATCGATGCGCGCCCGCGCGCCGATACGCATGTGGTGGTTGCACTTGGGGCAGACATCCAGGGTCTTTTCCAGCTCCGGACGATACAGCACGGCCTCGCAGGCCGGACACTTGTGCCACAGGCCCTCGGGCACCGAGCTCTTCTTCACCTCGGAACGCATGATCGATGGAATCAGTTTGTCTACTAACCAGTTGCTCATGCTTTCATCTCCAGTCTTGGCAGCTGGCGGGCCGTCGTCGACGGCCCTGCCCTGCCCTTGAGCTCACAATCTTCTTCGAAACGATGACGGATCGGCCCGATGGCCCGCTGCTGGCGTGGCCGGCACGGCAACCGCTCCGTCCCAATCTGTCTTGGCGGCGCCCCGTGGCGCCATCACTGCCCGGCCGCGTTCACGGCCGCGATAGCTATGGACGATGGCCCCTGGCCTGTCGTCACATCCGCCGTCATGCCTGGCGGACGGCGCGCAGGAAGGCTTCGATCTTCTCCGGGTCCTTGATGCCCTTGCCTTGCTCCACGCCACCGCTGACATCGACCGCATGGGGCCGCACCTGGTCGATGGCCCGGGCCACATTGTGCGCCGCCAGGCCACCGGCCAGGATCACCGGCTTGCTCAGTCGCGGCGGCACCAGCGACCAGTCGAAGGCTTCGCCCGTACCACCGGGGACGCCAGGCACGTAGGTGTCGAGCAGAATGCCACGGGCCCCGGCGTAAAGCTGGCAGGCCGCCTCGAGATCATCGCCGGGGCGAACCCGCAGGGCCTTGATCCAGGGCCTGTGATAGCCCTCGCAGTCGGCCGGGGTCTCGTCGCCGTGGAATTGCAGGAGGTCCAGCGGTACCGCCTCGAGGATCTCGTTGAGCTCGCAGCGCGAGGCGTTGACGAACAACCCGACCGTGGTGACGAATGGCGGCAACTCGGCGATGATCGCCCGCGCCTGGCGCACGTCGACCGCGCGCGGACTCCTGGCGTAGAAGACCAGGCCGATGGCGTCGGCACCGGCCTCGGCCGCCGCCATGGCATCCTCGATGCGGGTGATCCCGCAGATCTTGCTGCGAACGGAACTCACGGGGACTGATCCTCGACAGGCGAACGAAGCCTCGGATCTTAGCAAAAGCCTCGGTCAGCGTCAGCCGACAAGGCTTTCGTAGCCGGTGAGAAAGTGTGGGCCGATGTAACGCTGCGGAAGCGAGAATTCCTCGGGGTATTCGACCTCGACCAGATACAGGCCGTAGGGATGCGCCGTCACGCCGCCTTCACGACGATTGCGCCCTTCCAGCACTTGGCGGGCCCAGCCAGGCGGACGCTCGCCGGCGCCGATGGTCATCAGCACGCCAGCAATGTTGCGCACCATATGGTGCAGGAACGCCGTGGCGCGCACGTCCAGCACGATCATCCGCCCATGGCGAGTCACCCGCAGATGATGGATATGCTTGACCGGCGACTTGGCCTGGCACTGGCTGGCGCGGAAAGCGCTGAAGTCGTGGGTGCCGAGCAGCAAGCCGGCGGCCTCGGCCATCGGTGCGATGTCCAGCGGCCGATGGTTCCAGGTCACCTCTTCGCCCAGGTGCGCGGGGCGGATCGGGTCGTTGTAGATCACATAGCGGTAGCGCCTGGCGACAGCCTTGAAGCGGGCGTGGAAATGCCCGGGCATGGCCCGCGCCCAGGTGACGCTGATGTCATGGGGCAGGTTGAAGTTGGTGCCCATCGTCCAGGCGCGCTCGTCACGAACCGCGCGCGTATCGAAGTGCACGACCTGACCGCAGGCATGCACGCCAGCGTCGGTACGCCCGGCACAGACCACGCTCACCGGGGCGTCGGCCACCCGCGACAGCGCCTGCTCCAGGGCCTGCTGGACGCTGGGCACGCCACTGGCCTGGCGTTGCCAGCCACGATAGCGGGCCCCCTTGTATTCCACGCCCAGCGCGATGCGAAAATGACCTTCGGCCGCCGCTTCGGCCGCGTCGTTGTCGATGATGTCCAAGAAAGCCAGCCCTGTCGGTTGTACGAAAGGCGGGCATTATAGCGATATCGAGACAGGGCCGGGCCAATACCCGGCCGCCGCCAGGCGGCCTCAGGCCAGGCGCGAAAGCATGTCCTCGGCTTCCTGGCGCTGCCCGGCGTCGCCGTCCTTGACCACTTCGTCGAGGATGTCGCGGGCGCCCTGCTGGTCGCCCATGTCGATATAGGCGCGGGCCAGGTCGAGCTTGGTGGTGACTTCGTCGGCGTCGGAGAAGAAGTCGAAGTCCAGGTCATCGACCGGCTCGGGCTCCGGCTCCGCTGCCTGCGGCGTCGAGGCGTCGGCCATCTGCGGCTCCAGCGAAGGTGACTCCAGGTCCTGCGACAGCTTGTCCAGTTCGGCGTTGACGTCATCGAGCTCCGAGGCGAAGTCACGCCCGGCCGGTGAGTCGTCCTCCAACGCCAGCGACAGGTCGAAGTCCTCGGACAGGTCCGGCTGGTCGCTCGCATCGGCAGGTGGCGTCGCGGGCTGCGGGCTGGCCGGCGTCTGCGCCGCCTGCGTGGCGACGGGTTCGCCCTGCTCCTGCGCGGCGCCGACGTCCAGATCGAATTCGTCCCCGCCCGCCTGGGCCTGAGCCTGGGCCAGCATCGCCTCGAAATCGGCATCGGCATCGTTCTGCTCAGCCGCTGACGGCGCCGCCAAGGGGTCGAGCAATGGCGGCTCGGCCTGCTCGACCAGGGGCAGTTCCGCGTCCAGGCGCAAGTCGGCGACCGCGCCCAGTGCGTCATCCGGAATCGTTTCGATATCGTCCGCGGCCTGGTCGAACGCGGACGCAGGCTCGGACGAGGCAGTGCGCACCGCAGGATCTTCGAGCAGCTCCTGCACATAGTGCTGGTCCATTTCGGCAGCCAGGGCGGCGGCCCCCAGTCCTGCGGCAGCGGCTGCGAGCATGGCCGGATAGCGTTGGCGCAGGCCATCGACCTGCGCCCGGTTCTGCTCGGTACCTGGCAGTTGGCGTTCCTGGGAGACGAAACCGTACTGGTCCCCCTGGCGGGCGTAGACCTCCATGAGCTTCAGCCGCAGGTCGCTGCGCTCGGGATAGGTCGCGACACCTGACTCCAGCAACTCGGCGGCGTCGTTCAGCCGGCCCGCGGCCAGTTTCAGCTCGGCCTCGGCCAGCACCCGCTCAGGACCTTCCCGGCCTGCCGCCGGGGCCTCGGCCACAGGCTGCGCCTGGAGTCTTTCCGCCGCCACGGCGGCGGCTGCCGAAGCGGCAACCGCGGCAGGCGACAGGGTGGTGGTGTCCAGTTCGTCGAAACTGCCTGGTGGCATGTCGAAATCGGGATCTTCGTCCTGTTCGGCCAGCGCGCGGGCCATCTGCCGGTGCTTCTCGGCTTCCTGCTCGGCCTTGCGCTTGCGCAACAGGATCAGTAGCAGGATGAGCAGCACGAGCAACAGCGAACCGGCGATCAAGGCCAGCAGCAGCGGGTTGCCGAACAGCTGGTCGAGCGCGCTCTTTTGCGCACCGACCGGTGCGGCCGAGGTATCCTGCGCCGCTTCGGGGCGCGTGTCGGTGGCCGCCGGGGACGGATCGAGCACCGGCTCGCCAGCCAGCGGCGCGTGAATCGCCGGGCCGCTGCCGGGTGGCGTCTCGGCCACTGGGTCATCGCCCAGCGCGCTGCTGGCGGGCTGGGTGCCGGCCACTGGCCCGGTCGCTGGATCGGCGGGTACGGCGGTCGCCGGCTGCCCCGCTGTGCCTTGCGTCTGGAGACGCGCCAACTGGTCGTTCTTGAGCTCGATCAGCCGCTGCAGCTTGTCCAGCTGGCTTTGCAGGTCGGCCAGGCGGCTCCTGAGCTCCTCGTTGTCACGACGACTGGTATCGAGACTTTCCTGAGCGACCGCCAGCTGATCGGCAAGTGCCTTGGCATCGCCCGCGGCGGGTTGCGAGCTGGGGGACACCAGGCGCAGGTTGTCCGGCCGAGCCACCTGCGCTGGCGCCGCATCGGCGGCGACTCGCCGGGTGGCGTCGAGCTGGCGCGCGCGCGGGCCGAGTCGTCGCCCCTCGCGCCAGGCCGCATACTGCTCGGCCACTTCCCGCACCGCTTCGCCCTGGGGAATGCTGCGAATCTGCTGCGCATCGGGCAGACGCAAGACTTGCCCGACCTTGAGCCGATTGATGTTGTTGCCAATGAAGGCATCCGGGTTGAGCGCCTGGATGGCCAGCATGGTCTGTTGCACCGATCCGCCCTGACTGTTGCGTGCGGCGATCTGCCAGAGCGTGTCGCGTCGCTGGCTGGTGTAGGTGGCAGCACCGCTCACCGCCGGCTCGATGCCTGCCTGGGACTGGCGAGCGCCGGCCTGCGTCCGGTCGAGCGACAGGCTGTAGTCACGCAACAGCCGCCCCTGAGGCCACATGACCTGGACCAGGAACTTGACTTGCGTCTCGGGCAGCGGTGCGCTGGAGGTCACCCGCAGCACGCTGCGGCCATCCGGCACGATCACCGGGGTGAAGGACAGGTCTTCCAGGTAGGTCGGCATGGGCAGGCCGGCACGCAGGTACTCCTCTGGGGGCGCGAGGCTGGGGGCCAGCTCGGCCGCGCTCAGGTCACGCACGTCGAGCAGTTCGATCTCTGCGTCGAGCGGTTCGCCCTGTGCCGACCTGAGCGTCAGCTCGCCCAACCCGAGTGCATTCGCCATACCGGACGAAAGAGCCGTGGCGGCAGCGATGGCCAGAACCAGTGTGCGAATTCGAAGCATGTCCCCTTCCCTATCAGTGGTGCGTCCCGGCAAGCCCTTGCGAAAACAGGACAACAGTGCTGGCGAGTATCTTTTACGCCCGGTCTTTTATCAACAATTGCGCCACCTGGACGGCGTTGAGCGCCGCGCCCTTGCGCACGTTGTCGACAGTCAGCCAGAAATTGAGCTGCTCGACCTCGTCGATCCCGTGGCGTACACGACCAACATAGACCACGTCCTGCCCGACTGCGTCGCCAACCGGGGTCGGGTAGTCGCCTGCCGCTACCAATTCGACGCCCTCGGCCGTCTCCAGAGCCGCATTGACAGCCGCGAGGTCGACAGGGCGACGGCTCTGCACGGTGACGCTGTAGCTATCCCCGAAGAACACCGGGACCTGGATGCAAGTGGCGGAAACCTTCAACGCAGGCATTTGCAGCACGGCTCGCAACTCGTCGACCAGACGCCGCTCAAGACGACCGTGGCCGCGCTCGTCGTCCGGACCGACCTGGGCCAGCAGGTTGAACGCCACCTGGCGATCGAATAGACGCGGCTCCAGCGGGCGGACATTGAGCAGTTCCGCGGTCTGGCGTGCCAGCTCGCTGACGCCCTCGCGTCCATGTGCCGAAACCGCCAGGCAGGCGGTCACCTGCACTCGCTCGATGTCCAGCAGCTCGCGCAACGGCCCCAGCGCCACGGCCAGGCTCACGGCCGCGGCGCTGGGGCTGGCGAGTTGCGCGGGCATGGCCAGGCCCTCGGCTTGCTGGCCGTTGGCCTCTGGCACGATCGCCCGCGCCTGGTCGAGACCGCCCGAGAGGTCGATCACCGAACAACCGGCGGCCTGGGCCTTGTCGGCCAGACTGCGGCTCACTGCGGGGCTTGCGGCGAAGAAGGCCAGTGCGGCCTTGGCGAAGTCGAAACCATCGGCATCCCGTACCCGCAGGTTGCGCCCACGGAACGCGACCGAGCTGCCAGCCGATTCGCTGCTGGCCAGCAGGTGCAGGTCGCCGACCGGAAAGTCCACTTCCTCGAGAATCTGCACCAGGGTTTCTCCCACGGTGCCGGTGGCGCCGATCACGGCGATATCGATAGGTGCTTGCATGATGAAGCCTCGGGCGGGAAACGGGAGCGGCACTTTACTCGGATTGCCCGCGCGAGGCCAACGGGGGATGGAAAGGGCTGCTCGGTTGTCGGACACCTGCGCAATTCATCGGTGGTGGACGGGTCTTGAGCCTGCTCCAGGTGTTGTCGCCTGTCGGGTCCGGAGGGCGCTGCGCGCCCTGCAAACCCACCGATGAACGGTGCAGGATCGGCCGCAGTGCCCCGATAGGGGACTAACGGCCTGCGGATCCGACGGTGCCCCCCAGATCACATGGCCAGCCAATGAAAAGCCCGCGACTGCGAGCAGGCGCGGGCTTCCAATGGCTCAGGCACCGCGCCTGTTGCTGCTCAACGCTCCAGCAGGATGCGCAGCATGCGCCGCAGCGGCTCGGCCGCGCCCCATAGCAACTGGTCGCCAACGGTGAAGGCCCCCAGGTACTGCGAGCCCATGTTCAGCTTGCGCAGACGGCCCACCGGGATGTTCAGCGTGCCGGTGACCTTGGTCGGACTCAGCTCTTGCATGCTGAGCTCGCGCTGGTTGGGCACCAGTTTCACCCACGGGTTGTGCTGGCTGATCAGGCCCTCGATGTCGGCCATCGGCACATCCTTGTTCAGCTTGATGGTCAGCGCCTGACTGTGGCAGCGCATGGCGCCGATGCGCACGCAGATGCCATCGACCGGGATCGGGTTCTTGAAGCGGCCGAGGATCTTGTTGGTCTCGGCCTGGGCCTTCCATTCTTCGCGGCTCTGGCCGTTGGGCAGTTCCTTGTCGATCCAGGGGATCAGACTGCCGGCCAGCGGCACACCGAAGTTCTCCACCGGGAATGCCTCGCCACGCATGCTTTCGGCGACCTTGCGATCGATGTCGAGGATAGCGCTGGCCGGGTTGGCCAGGTCATCGGCCACCGCCGCGTGAGTAGCGCCCATCTGCCGGATCAGCTCGCGCATGTTCTGCGCGCCGGCGCCGGAGGCCGCCTGGTAGGTCATGGCGCTCATCCATTCGACCAGACCGGCTTCGAACAGCCCCCCCAGCCCCATCAGCATCAGGCTGACGGTGCAGTTGCCGCCGATGTAGTTACGGGTACCGGCGTCGAGCTGCTGGTCGATCACCTTGCGGTTGACCGGATCGAGCACGATGACCGCGTCGTCCTGCATGCGCAGGCTTGAAGCGGCGTCGATCCAGTAGCCCTGCCAGCCGGCCTCGCGCAGCTTGGGGAAGACTTCGCTGGTGTAGTCGCCACCCTGGCAGGTCAGGATCACATCGAGGGTCTTGAGCTCTTCGATGCTGTAGGCATCCTTCAGCGGGGCAATGTCCTTGCCCACGGCAGGGCCTTGGCCACCGACGTTGGAAGTGGTGAAGAACACCGGCTCGATCAGGTCGAAGTCCTGCTCTTCCAGCATCCGCTGCATGAGCACGGAACCGACCATGCCGCGCCAACCGATCAGACCTACACGTTTCATCGCAACTACACCTTCGCTAAAAGTGGGCCGCTGCCAGGTGAATGTACGGCAGCGGGCCAGAGAGATTACAGATTCCGCAGGGCCGCGACTACTGCGTCGCCCATTTCCTGCGTGCCGACCTTGCGGCAGCCGGCCGACCAGATGTCGCCGGTGCGCAGGCCCTGGTCGAGCACCAGGCTCACGGCCTGCTCGATGGCGTCGGCGGCAGCCTGCCGGTTGAAGCTGTAGCGCAGCATCATCGACACCGAGAGAATGGTCGCCAGCGGGTTGGCGATCCCCTGCCCGGCGATGTCCGGCGCCGAGCCGTGGCACGGTTCGTACATGCCCTTGTTGTCGGCATCCAGCGACGCCGAAGGCAGCATGCCGATCGAACCGGTCAGCATGGAAGCCTCGTCGGACAGGATGTCGCCGAACATGTTGTCGGTGACCACCACGTCGAACTGCTTGGGCGCGCGCACCAGCTGCATGGCGGCGTTGTCGACGTACATGTGGCTGAGCTCGACGTCCGGGTAGTCCTTGGCCACCTCCTGCACCACTTCGCGCCACAGCTGGCTGGACGCCAGGACGTTGGCCTTGTCCACCGAGCAGAGCTTCTTGCCGCGCACACGGGCCATGTCGAAGCCAACCCGGGCGATGCGGCGGATCTCGCTCTCGCTGTAGGGCAAGGTATCGTACGCCTGGCGCTCGCCGCCGGCCAGCTCGCGAGTCCCGCGAGGTGCGCCGAAATAGATGCCGCCGGTCAGCTCGCGGACGATGAGGATGTCCAGGCCAGCGACGATCTCAGGCTTGAGCGAGGAGGCATCGGCCAGCTGCGGGTAGAGGATTGCCGGGCGCAGGTTGGCGAACAGACCCAGTTGCGAGCGGATCTTCAGCAGGCCGCGCTCGGGACGGATATCGCGCTCGATGGTGTCCCACTTGGGACCACCGACGGCGCCCAGCAGCACGGCGTCGGCCTGGCGCGCGCGCGCCAAGGTCTCGTCGGCCAGCGGCACCCCATGCTTGTCGATGGCAGCGCCACCGATCACATCGTGGGTCAGACTGAAGCCCAGCTGGAACTTGTCGTTGGCCAGTTCCAGAACCTTGACGGCCTCGGCCATGATTTCCGGGCCGATGCCGTCACCTGGAAGAATCAGAATCTGCTTGCTCATGCTTTCCTCATATCCATTCAAGCGGCGCGCCAGGCAGGCGTGCCGATAATTTCCGAGCGGCGAGCCCAAGCGGCAAGCTGAACGTGGCGAAACAGCCCTCGCCACCCCTGCGCCGTCGCTTGCAGCTCGCCACTTGAAGCGTGTGGTCTAGCGCTCGGCCCACAGCACCAGCACATCGGTGCTGAACGAGCCGTCGGCTTCGATCTGGTAATACTGCCGCACTTCTTCGCCCATGGCCTCCTGCAATTGGCGAACGGCCACACGCAGGGGCTCGGGGGTGCGCATGCGCTCGACCCAAGACTCGAATTCGAGTCGCAGGCGCTGACGACCATGGCTGCGCACGAACAGGCCCGCCTCGCTGACCTGACGCAGCCACTGGGCAGCGGAATAATCGCGCACATGGCTGGTATCGCGCAGCACCTCGACGGCTTGCAGGTAGGTGTCGAGCAGCGGGCTGCCCGGCGACATGACATCGATGAACGCCGCCACGCCACCTGGCTTGAGGACCCGGCGCACTTCGCGCAAGGCCAGGCCCAGGTCGCTCCAGTGGTGCGCCGAATAGCGGCTGAAGACGAAATCGAAGCTCGCATCGTCGAACGGCAAGCGCTCGGCCGCGCCGCATTCGGTGACTATGTTGCCAAGCCCACGCTGTACCGCAGCCGCGGCGACCACTTCGAGCATCGAACGCGACAGGTCATAGGCCACCACTTCGCGAACCAGCGGCGCGACCTGGAAACTGACATGACCGGCGCCACAGCCCAAGTCCAGCACACGAGCCGACTCCCGCCCCGTCAGTTCAGCCTGCAGTAGAGCGAATTCGCTGCCCTGGGCATGCACGGCGCTGGCCAGGTAGGCACTGGCCTGCTCGCCGAACTGGCGCTGAACGACGTCGCTATGGCTGGAACTCTTCATAGGGCCTCCAATGGGTGGTGAGTAGCAAGCGGCAAGCTGATGGCGGTGGTCCTGCATGCAGCGGCTGATTCGAAAATCTTGGCAGCAGGCACAGGCGACACCGTCAGCTTGCGGCTTGCGGCTTGCCGCTCGCGGGCTAGGAGCGGAACAGCCAGGGCTGGCTGGCGCGGTGTTTCTGTTCGAAGGCCCGGATCGCATCGCTGTCCTGCAAGGTCAGGCCGATATCGTCCAGTCCGTTGAGCAGGCAGTGCTTGCGGAAGGCATCGATCTCGAAGCGCAGTACCTTGCCGTCCGGACGGGTCACTGCCTGGGCCTGCAGGTCGATGGTCAGCTGGTAGCCCGGATTGGCTTCGACCTGTTCGAACAGTTCGTCGATTTCCTCATCCGGCAGGATGATGGGCAGCAGGCCGTTCTTGAAGCTGTTGTTGAAGAAGATGTCGGCGAAGCTCGGCGCGATGATGCTGCGGAAGCCGTACTCGTCCAGCGCCCAGGGCGCATGCTCGCGGCTCGAGCCGCAACCGAAGTTTTCCCGGGCCAGCAACACGCTGGCACCCTGGTAACGCGCATGGTTGAGCACGAAATCCTGGTTGAGCGGGCGCTTGCTGTTGTCCTGGTAGGGCTGGCCCACGTCCAGGTAGCGCCACTCATCGAACAGGTTCGGGCCGAAGCCGGTGCGCTTGATCGACTTGAGGAACTGCTTGGGGATGATCTGGTCGGTGTCGACGTTGGCGCGATCGAGTGGCGCGACCAGGCCGGTGTGCTGGGTAAAGGCTTTCATGCTGCGCTCCCTTGAATCAACTCGCGGACATCGATGAAGTGGCCGGCCACCGCGGCGGCGGCGGCCATGGCTGGACTGACCAGATGGGTACGCCCACCGGCGCCCTGGCGACCTTCGAAGTTGCGGTTGGAGGTGGAGGCGCAATGCTCGCCGCTTTCCAGACGGTCCGGGTTCATCGCCAGGCACATCGAGCAACCGGGCTCGCGCCATTCGAAACCGGCCTCGAGGAAGATCTTGTCCAGCCCTTCGCGCTCGGCCTGCTCCTTGACCAGGCCCGAGCCCGGTACCACGATCGCCTGCTTGACACTGGCAGCGACCTTGCGGCCCTTGGCGATCTCGGCGGCCGCGCGCAGGTCTTCGATCCGCGAGTTGGTGCATGAACCGATGAACACGCGATCGAGACGGATATCGGTGATCGCCTGGTTGGCCGACAGGCCCATGTACTTCAGGGCGCGCTCGATCGAGCCACGCTTGACCAGATCTGGCTCGGCGGCCGGGTCGGGGACGCGCTGGTCGACGGCCAAGACCATCTCCGGCGAGGTTCCCCAGCTGACCTGCGGCTTGATCTGTTCGGCGCGCAGCTCGACCACGGTGTCGAACACCGCGTCGTCGTCGGAAACCAGCTCTTTCCAGGCTTCGACTGCCTGCTCCCACTGCTCGCCGTTGGGCGCGTACGGGCGGCCCTTGACGTAGTCGACGGTCACTTGGTCGGTCGCCACCAGGCCGACGCGCGCACCGGCTTCGATGGACATGTTGCAGATGGTCATGCGGCCTTCCATCGACAGGGCGCGAATGGCGCTGCCGGCGAATTCCATGGCATGGCCGTTGCCACCGGCGGTGCCGATCTTGCCGATCACCGCCAGGACGATGTCCTTGGCCGTCACGCCTTGCGCCAGCTCGCCCTCGACCTTGACCAGCATGTTCTTCATCTTCTTGGCCACCAGGCACTGGGTCGCCAGGACATGCTCGACCTCGGAAGTGCCGATACCATGGGCAAGAGCACCGAAGGCGCCATGGGTGGAGGTGTGCGAGTCGCCACAGACCACGGTCATGCCCGGCAGGGTGGCGCCCTGCTCCGGACTGATCACATGCACGATGCCCTGACGCACGTCGTTCATCTTGAACTCGACGATGCCGTACTCGTCGCAGTTCTCGTCGAGGGTCTGGACCTGCAGGCGCGACACCTGGTCGGCGATCGCCTCGATGCCGCCCTTGCGCTCGGGGGTGGTGGGCACGTTGTGGTCGGGCGTGGCGATGTTCGCATCGATGCGCCATGGCTTGCGGTTGGCCAGACGCAGGCCTTCGAACGCCTGGGGCGAGGTCACTTCGTGGATGATGTGACGATCGATGTAGATCAGCGAGGAACCGTCGTCCCGCTGCTTGACTACATGCGCGTCCCAGAGTTTGTCGTAAAGCGTTCTGCCGGCCATCGGACTGTTCCTCATCAGCGTCTTTCTATGCCAAAGACCACTTGGCTTGTACGGCGGATGCTATGGGGTTAGATTGAATAACTCAAATTCATAATTTTCATGCTTTGGATAACAATCAGGAATCTGAACAGTGGACCTGGCCAACCTCAGCGCTTTCATCGCCATCGCCGAAACCGGCAGCTTCTCGGGCGCTGGCGAACGTCTGTACCTGACCCAGCCGGCGATCAGCAAGCGCATCGCCAGCCTGGAGCAACAGTTGGCAGTACGTCTGTTCGACCGCCTCGGGCGCGAGGTGACCTTGACCGAGGCCGGACGCGCCCTGCTCCCGCGTGCCTACCAGATCCTCAACGTGCTGGACGACACACGTCGGGCCCTGACCAACCTGAACGGCGAAGTCAGCGGCCGCCTGACCCTGGCCACCAGCCATCACATCGGCCTGCATCGCCTGCCGCCAGTGCTGCGCGCCTTCACTCGGCAGTATCCAGCCGTGGCCCTGGACATTCAGTTTCTCGATTCGGAGGCCGCCTATGACGAGGTCCTCCACGGTCGCGCGGAGATCGCGGTGATCACCCTGGCGCCGGAACCACATGCTCTGGTCAAGGCCACGCCGGTCTGGAACGACCCGCTGGACTTCGTCGCCGCGCCGGAACATCCCCTGGCCAGCAACCAACAGGTCAGCCTGGCAGACGTGGCCCAACATCCGGCGGTATTTCCAGGCGGCAATACGTTCACTCACCATATCGTCCAGCGTCTTTTCGAAAGCCAGGGGCTCACGCCCAACATCGCCATGAGCACCAACTACCTGGAGACGATCAAGATGATGGTGTCGATCGGCCTGGCCTGGAGCGTGCTGCCCCGCACCATGCTCGACGAACAGGTGGCGTCCATCGCCTTGCCGGACATACAGCTGTCGCGCCAGCTAGGCTACATTCTGCATACGGAGCGAACACTTTCGAACGCGGCCAAGGCCTTCATGGCGCTGCTCGACAGCCAGGCGCCGGCTGGCTGAGCCACCGACAGCCTGACATTCCCTATTCTACAAGGACGCTTCATCCGCCAAAGGTCTGGTAACCGATGCCCAAACCCGCAAACCGCCCCCCGCGCATGCCGCGGATTCCCGCGTCCGACCCCCAGGCATCGGAACAGGCCTGGCAGAACGCGCCGCAACTGCTGGCCGCGCTCAACGGGGCGCAGCTGGGGGCCTGGCTGTGGGACATCGAGAGCGGCCTGATCAGCTGGTCGCGCGGCACCCAGGCACTGTTCGGCTTCGATCCGCAACAGCCGCTGCGGCGCGACCTCGAGTACCTGGACCTGTTGCCGGAAGAGGATCGCGCCCGCACCCGCCTGGCCTTCCAGGCGGTAGTCGCTGGCGAACCGGTCAAGCATGCCATGCGTCATCGCATTCGCTGGCCGGACGGCAGCCTGCACTGGCTGGAAGTGCGCGGCAGCCTGACCCACGACGCGCAGGGCCGCGCGCAGATGATCGGCGTGGTCCGCGAGATCACCCGCCAGCGCGAACGCGAAGCGGCCTTGGCCAATTCGGAAAAGCGCCTGGCCACGCTGTTCCATCTCAGCCCCAACGTCATCCTGCTGACCCGCCGGCACGACGGCATGATCTTCGAAGTCAATCGCTATTTCGAACAAAGCCTGGGCTGGTCGGCCACCGAGGCCATCGGCAGGACCACCGTGGCGCTGGGCCTGTGGGTCGATCCGGCGCAACGCAGCCATATCGTCGAAGCGACCCGACAGAACAGCGGGCCGCTGACCCTTGAAGTTCGCTTTCGCGCCCGCGGTGGCAAGGTCCATGACGGTATCCTCTGCACGCAGGGCATCGAAATGGAGGGCGTCACCTACCTGCTGAGCACCTTCGTCGATACCAGCGAGCGCAAGCGCGCCGAGCAGGCACTCAAGGACAGCCAGGAACGCCTGGACCTGGCCCTGGATTCAGCCCAGCTCGGGACCTGGGACTGGCACATACCTAGCGGCATGTTCTACGGCTCGGCGCGCGCGGCCCAGTTGCACGGCCTGCAGCCGCTTGCGTTCCACGAGTCCTTCGACGCGTTCTTCGAGGAAGTGCCGGCGCACGACCGCGAGGCCATCCGCCAAGCCTACCGCAACCTGCGCGAAGGCCCTGCCGGCAACGGCCAGATCACTTACCGCGTACAGCTGGAGAACGGCAATTCGCGCTACATCGAGAGCCGCGCCCGCCTCTACCGTGACGAACACGGCCAGCCCTTGCGCATGGCCGGGACCTTGCTCGACATCACCGAGCAGGTGCAGCGCGAACAGCGCCTGAGCGCCTCGGAAGAAAAATTCGCCAGCCTGTTCCAGGTCAGCCCCGATCCGATCTGCGTCACTCGCCAGAACACCGGGCAGTTCATCGAGGTCAATCCGGCTTTCACCCAGACCTTCGGCTGGAGCGTGGAACAGGTCATCGGCCGCACCGCGCAGCAGCTAGGGCTATGGGCCGAACCGGCCGAGCGTGCTCGACGCATCGAGCAGGTGATTCGCGACCAGGCCCTGAGCAATGTCGCCGTAGGGGTCAACACCCGCACCGGCACGCCATTGACCTGCGTAATTTCCAGCCGGCTGATCAGTGTCGACGGCCAGTCCTGCAGCGTCACCACGCTGCGCGACATCACCCAGCAGCAACGCGCCGAAGCCGCGCTCAAGGCCAGCGAGGAAAAGTTCGCCAAGGCGTTCCACTCCAGCCCCGATGCGATCACCATCAGCGAGCGCGACAGCGGGCGCTACCTCGAGGTCAACGACGGCTTCTGCCGGCTGACCGGCTATACCACCGAGCAAGTGCTCGGACGCAGCGTCCACGAAGTGGGCATCTGGGCCGATGACAAGCAGCGGGCTGCCTTGCTCGACGAACTGGCCCAACGGGGTCGAGTCCATCACCGGGAAATGCTCGGTCGCAACAAGGAAGGCGAACTGTTGGCCGTCGAGGTCTCCGTCGAACCGATCAAGCTCAACGAGACCGATTGCCTGCTGATGACGGCCCGCGATGTCAGCCTGCTGAAGAACGCCCAGGCCCAGATCCGTCACCTGGCCTACCACGACCCGCTGACCAACCTGCCCAACCGCGCCTTGCTGATGGAGCGCCTGAGCCAGCAGATCGCCCTGCTCAAGCAGCATCATCTGCGCGGTGCGTTGCTGTTTCTCGACCTGGATCACTTCAAGCACATCAACGACTCGCTTGGCCACCCGGTCGGCGATACGGTACTCAAGATCATCACTGCGCGCCTGGAAGCCAGTGTCCGTTTCGAGGACACCGTCGCGCGCCTGGGTGGCGATGAGTTCGTGGTGCTGCTCAGCGACCTGCCAGGCAGCCGCGAAACGGTCGAGGGCCAGGTGTACGAACTGGCCGACACACTGCGCAACCTGCTGGCCCAGCCCATGTTCATCGACGGCCAGCGCCTGCAGGTGACGCCCAGCATCGGCGTGGCGCTGATTCCCGACCATGGCAACACGCCCGCCGACCTGCTCAAGCGAGCGGACATCGCCCTGTACCGGGCCAAGGACTCCGGACGCAACACCACCGAGTTGTTCCATGCCACCATGCAGAAGGCGGCCAGCGAACGCCTGCGCCTGGAAAACGACTTGCGCCTGGCCCTGGCACGTGGCGAACTGGCGCTGCACTTTCAACCCCAGGTCGATGCACGCGACAACCGTATCGTTGGCGCCGAGGTGCTGCTGCGCTGGTACCATCCGCAGCTTGGCCAGCAGTCTCCGGCGCAATTCATCCAGGTCCTGGAAGAAAGCGGCCTGATCCTCGAGGTCGGCAGCTGGATCCTCGACCAGGCCTGCCAAGCCTGCGCAGGCATGCTGGCCGACGGCCTGATCGATGTCCGCTCGTTCAGCCTGTGCGTCAACATCAGCCCGCGGCAGTTCCGCCAGAACGATTTCGTCGAGCGGGTATTGCGCAGCCTCGACGAGTTCCGCCTGCCCCGCGGCATGCTCAAGCTGGAAATCACCGAAGGCATCGTCATCCAGAACCTCGACGACACCATTGCCAAGATGCACGAGCTCAGGCGGCATGGCGTGAGCTTCGCCATGGACGACTTCGGTACCGGCTATTCCTCGCTGACCTACCTCAAGCGCCTGCCGGTCAATGCCCTGAAGATCGACCAGTCCTTCGTGCGCGACGCTCCCGAGGACCCCAACGATGCCGAGATCGTCCGAGCCATCGTCGCCATGGCGCGCAGCCTGGAGCTGATGGTGATCGCCGAAGGCGTCGAGCTGACCGAACAGCTGGAGTTTCTCGAACGACTCGGCTGCCACCTGTACCAAGGCTACCTGTACAGCCGGCCGCTGCCATTGGCGCAATTCCGCCAGTTGCTGACACAGCCTTCGTTCGATGACTGAAGCGCACGAACGGAAAGGGCGCCCTAGGGCGCCCTTCCGGGTTGCTGCTGGTTCGACCTGGGTCGAACTCAGTTCAGCGCAGGTGTTTCACCATTGATCGGGATGCGCTTGGCCTTGGCTTCTTCCGGCACGATGCGCAGCAGATCGATGCTGAGCAGGCCGTTGGCCAGGCCGGCCGACTGGACCTCGATGTGATCGGCCAGGCGGAAGGACAGCTTGAATGCACGCTGTGCGATCCCCTGGTGCAGATAGGTGACTTCGCTTGCGCCGTTGTCACGCTTGCCGCCGGTCACGGTCAGCACGCCCTTTTCTACCTGCAGATCCAGATCGCTTTCCTGGAAGCCGGCTGCGGCCACCACGATGCGATACTGGTCGTCGCCATGCTTTTCCACGTTGTAGGGAGGGTAGCTGCTACCCGCCTCGTTACGTGCCGCGGACTCGAACAGGTCGTTGAAGCGATCGAAGCCCACGGAATGGCGGAACAGTGGAGCAAGGGAAAATGCGGTAGTCATGGTGTAATCTCCTGAGATTCAGCGAGTTGTTGATCACGCGACCCGACTTCGGCATCGCGTACAACAGAGATAGGGACCGTCAACCACATTTCAAGGACCGTCGAAAAAAAATTTTCGTATCCTGCGATCAAGCCACATGTTGCTCGACGAGCTGGCCTGGCGGAACCGCGGGGAGCCCCAGCAACCGGCTGATCTTCTCGCAATCATCCTCACGTCGCAGCTCGGCGAACAGGACCACGGCCTGCGGATAACCGCGCGTGAGCATGGCCACCCATTGCTTCAGCCGTCCCGGCGCGTAGCGCGCCGACAGCTTGGCCTGGGCCTGTCGCCAGAAAGCATGGATCAACGGCAGCAGCGCGTCCCAGTCCATGGGCTGGTAGTCGCGCCCATCGCGGGCGGCGGCGATCTGCAGGGCCAGGTCCGGCCGTGAGACCAGCCCGCGTCCGAGCATGATGTGCTCGGCTCCGCTGACTTCGCGACAACGCCGCCAGTCGTCGACGGTCCAGATCTCGCCATTGGCGAACACCGGCACGCTGACCTGATCCTGCACGCGAGCCACCCACTCCCAGTGCGCCGGCGGCTTGTAGCCCTCGACCTTGGTCCGCGCATGCACCACCAGATGCGCCGCCCCGCCCTCGACCAGCGCCGTGGCGCATTCCAGTGCGCCGTCCGGGCTGTCGAAGCCCAGGCGCATCTTGGCGGTCACCGGCACATGACAAGGCACGGCACGGCGCACCTCGGCGACGATGGCATGCAGCAGCTCCGGCTCCTTCAACAGCACGGCCCCGCCTCGCGACTTGTTCACGGTCTTGGCCGGGCAACCGAAGTTCAGGTCGATCACCGGCGCGCCCAGTTCGCATGCCAGTACCGCATTGTCAGCAAGGCAAGCCGGATCCGAGCCCAGCAACTGCACCCGCATCGGCACACCTGCCGCGGTCCGGGCCCCCTTTCGCAGCTCCGGCGCCAGCTTGTCGAATTGCGCAGGCGGCAACAGACGATCGCAGACCCGAATGAACTCGGTCACGCACCAATCGATGCCACCGGTTCGGGTCAGGACATCGCGCAGAATGTTGTCGACCAGCCCCTCCATGGGGGCCAGGGCTATTTGCATGGCAGCGTCTCGGATGAAAAGGCGCGAGTCTAGGGGTGGGCGCTGCAAGCTGCAAGCCAATCGTGTCGCCAGTGCCGCGACGGCGACCTTGACCTCGACGGCGCATGCGGGACCAGCACGATCAGCTTGCCGCTGCCCCCATCCCGTAGCGCTCGACGAATTCGGCAGGCATGCGCTTGGGCTTGCCGCTGGACAGCTCGATGCAGGCGAAGGTGGTCTGGGCGCGCAATAAGGTGACGCCATCGCTTGGGCGCTTGAGCTGGAAACGTCGCGTCATGCGCAGGCGCTGGTCGGAATCGATGATCCAGGTGGCCAGTTGCAGTTCATCACCCTCGTAGGCGGCAGCCAGGTAGTCGATTTCATGGCGAACCACCGCCATGGCCCGGTCCAGCCGACGGTATTCGGCAAGATCCAGCCCCAGCCGCTGGGAATGCCGCCAGGCGCAGCGTTCGAGCCAGGTGACATAGACGGCATTGTTGGCATGACCCAGACCGTCGATGTCGTCGGCGGCGACACGCAGGTCGATGATGAATGGCGTTTGCAGATCCCAGCTCATGCCTTCTCCTGATCGCGATGAATCCGAAGAGTGTACCGGATGGGCTGGCTGCAAGCTGCTCGAGATGGCTCTGCATGCGCCGCTGGCCTCGAGGCTTTCGCCGCGGACATCGGCGGCACGGTCAGCGTGTGGCTTGGGGCTGGGGCCCTGAAAAACAAAAGGCCCATTCAATATGCGAATGAGCCTTCAAAGTCCCGCAAAACGCGGGTAAAAAATTGGCGTCCCCTAGGGGACTCGAACCCCTGTTACCGCCGTGAAAGGGCGGTGTCCTAGGCCACTAGACGAAGGGGACATACAACCTTCGTGCAGATCCGTTTTCACGAATCCTGGCGGAATTGGTGGAGCTAAGCGGGATCGAACCGCTGACCTCCTGCATGCCATGCAGGCGCTCTCCCAGCTGAGCTATAGCCCCGGATTTCTAGCCTCTCGGCCCAGCGTCATCAACGATGCCGCTTGTGCGAAACTGGCGTCCCCTAGGGGACTCGAACCCCTGTTACCGCCGTGAAAGGGCGGTGTCCTAGGCCACTAGACGAAGGGGACGAACCTTCTTACCTTCAAGACCCGGTTGCTGGACCCGGTCTTGCTTCCTGGCCAACTCGTTGACCCTGAAGCGGAATTTGGTGGAGCTAAGCGGGATCGAACCGCTGACCTCCTGCATGCCATGCAGGCGCTCTCCCAGCTGAGCTATAGCCCCACGATGTCGCTCTGAACTTGAATCACCTTGCTGGGTGCTTGGCGTTTCGTTTTCGTTCATCGCTGTGGACGGGGCGCATATTAAGATCGGATTACCGGGCTGTCAAACATATTTTTCAAAAAAGTCGAAAAATTTTTTCGGGATTACAATCACTTACTGGAACGG
>NZ_JADNYP010000040.1 GCF_015680705.1 Pseudomonas fulva
AACTTCCTCAGCTTCGTGCAGAACAGCGTCGACCCGCGCACCGGCCAGTACACCCTGGCCATCGAGCTGCCGGCCCTGGTCGGCAACGACCTGATCGGCCCGCAACTGCCCCTGCGCCTGTCGTTCAACCCGTTCAACGACCAGGATTCAGGCTTTGGCCAGGGCTGGAACCTTGCTCTGAGCCAGTACGTGCCCGGTACCCACATGCTCTCGCTGCACACCGGGGAAAGCTACAAAGTCACCGGTAGCGGCCCGCAGCCGGCGATCCGCGAGAAGAAGATCGACAGCTTCCACTTCCATGACGACAGCACCTCCAGCGACCAGCGCTACCGGATCGTGCACAAATCCGGGCTGGTGGAAATGCTCACCCCATTCGGCGACCAGCAGCCCGTCGCCTTGCCGACCCGCGTGCAGGCGCCCTCTGGCCACCACCTGGAACTGACCTACACCCTGTTCCAGAGCCAGCACTGCCTGGAACGCATCGTCGATGGCAATGGCCTGCAGCTGCTGCAGCTCGACTACGCCCTCGGCCAGGTGACCCTCGACCTGCATCCCGGCGCCGGTGCCAATGGCGCGCCGTTCGCGCGCTACACGCTGGAGCTGAGCAACCGTCAGTTGCGCAAGGTCATCTTGCCGACCGAGGACAAGGCGAGCTGGCGTTTCGAGTATGCCCGCGTGCGCGAGCTGACGTGCCTGAAGAAGATCTGGACCCCGGTCGGCGCGGTGGAGCACATCGCCTACGAGGATGACGGCCACCTGCTGCCGGGTGGTGGTTCACGCGTGGCGCTGCCCCGGGTCACCACCCACCTGATCGATCCCGGGTCAGGCCAACCACCGCTCAAGACCACCTACACCTATACCTA
>NZ_JADNYP010000041.1 GCF_015680705.1 Pseudomonas fulva
TACGGTCGGTGCCGGCCAGACTACCGGCAGCGTGGACTTCCAGACCCCGGCCAACGACGTCTACGTCAACGGCAGCACGGTCACGACCAGCATCACCGGCGCCACCGGCGGCAACTTCGAGAACCTGGTACCGAATCCGGCGCCGGTCAGCACCGCCATCGGTGACTCGATCGACACCACTACCGCCACGCTGACGGCTACCCCGAGCGTGACCGAAGGCGGCGTGATCACCTACACCGTGACCCTGGGCAACCCGGGACAGACTCCGGTCACCGTGACCCTGTCCAATGGCCAGACCATTACCATCGGTGCCGGCCAGACCACTGGCAGCGTGGACTTCCAGACCCCGGCCAATGACGTCTACGTCAACGGCAGTACCGTCACGACCAGCATCACCGGTGCGACCGGTGGCAACTTCGAGAACCTGGTGCCGAACCCGGCGCCGGTCAGCACCGCCATCGGTGACTCGATCGACACCACCACCGCCACGCTGACGGCTACCCCGAGCGTGACCGAAGGCGGCGTGATCACTTACACCGTGACCCTGGACAACCCAGCGCAGGCCCCGGTCACTGTCACCCTGTCCAACGGCCAGACCATCACCGTCGCTGCCGGTCAGACCACTGGCAGCGTGGACTTCCAGACCCCGACCAATGACGTCTACGTCAATGGCAGTACCGTGACCACGTCGATCACGGGGGCGACGGGTGGCAACTTCGAGAACCTGGTGCCGAATCCGGCACCGGTCAGCACCGCCATCGGCGACTCGATCGACACCACCACCGCCACGCTAACGGCTACCCCGAGCGTGACCGAAGGCGGCGTCATCACCTAC
>NZ_JADNYP010000042.1 GCF_015680705.1 Pseudomonas fulva
ATCGCCAATGGCAGTGCTGACCGGTGCCGGGTTCGGCACCAGGTTCTCGAAGTTGCCGCCGGTGGCGCCGGTGATACTGGTCGTGACCGTGCTGCCGTTGACATAGACGTCGTTGGCTGGCGTCTGGAAGTCCACGCTGCCAGTGGTCTGGCCAGCACCGACGGTAATGGTCTGGCCGTTGGACAAGGTGACGGTCACCGGGGTCTGCGCCGGATTGCCCAGGGTGACGGTGTAGGTAATGACGCCACCTTCGGTCACGCTCGGGGTAGCCGTCAGCGTGGCGGTGGTGGTGTCGATCGAGTCACCGATGGCAGTGCTGACCGGTGCCGGGTTCGGTACCAGGTTCTCGAAGTTGCCACCCGTCGCACCCGTGATCGACGTGGTCACGGTACTGCCATTGACGTAGACGTCATTGGCCGGGGTCTGGAAGTCCACGCTGCCGGTAGTCTGGCCGGCACCGACCGTAATGGTTTGGCCATTGGACAGGGTGACGGTCACCGGGGTCTGTGCCGGGTTGCCCAGGGTCACGGTATAGGTAATGACGCCACCTTCAGTCACGCTCGGGGTAGCCGTCAGCGTGGCGGTGGTGGTGTCGATCGAATCGCCAATGGCGGTGCTGACCGGTGCCGGGTTCGGTACCAGGTTCTCGAAGTTGCCGCCGGTGGCGCCGGTGATACTGGTCGTGACCGTGCTGCCGTTGACGTAGACGTCGTTGGCTGGCGTCTGGAAATCGACGCTGCCAGTGGTCTGGCCGGCAGCGACGGTGATGGTCTGGCCGTTGGACAAGGTGACGGTCACCGGGT
>NZ_JADNYP010000043.1 GCF_015680705.1 Pseudomonas fulva
TATCCTGGTGCTCGAGGTTCAGTCCGCCATCGAGAGTCAGAACATCAGAAGCAACCCAGGTGAGGTTACTCAACAGGCCTGTTTGTTGCTCGTCCCACTGACGGCGTTGCCGTGGCGCATCACCAACGGGATTGCTACTGAATGTGACTTTCCGGTCATCCTTGTAACTGTTGTAGTAGACCTTGTTGCTCAGGCCCAGGTCGTCGCGCATCTGCCAGTCGAAATGCACAGCCAGCTGCTTCATGTCACGGTCATCGCCGTCATTGGCGTTGCGCGGGTCGGAACTGCGGCGATCCGCGTCGAGCTCAGCCTTGGTCATGAAGCCCGCCTCGTCTGCCTCATGGTGGTAGAGACGCGCTACCAACCCAAGCTTCATCTTTGCTTCATCGTCGGTGTAGAACCATTTGCCGCTCAGCGAGTATTTTTCAGATGTGTCGTGATCTCGATAGCCATCGGAGGTTTGGCTGGCCAGGAAATAGTTTTGCGCAAAATTGCCGGACTCCAGCCCGGTCGCCAGTTGCAGCTCTTGAGTATTGAAGCTGCCATAGGTGAGGCGGCTGTCGACATAATTGCCCCCCTGTCGAGTAACCATGTTGACGTTGCCGGCAATGTTGTGCAGACCATAGCGCGGGTCGTTTGTGCCTCGAACCACCTCGATGTAGTCAAGATCAAGGGGGAAGACCATGTCGATGAAACGCTGGTTCCCGCTATTGACGTTACTGGGAACGCCGTCGATCAACGTTTTG
>NZ_JADNYP010000044.1 GCF_015680705.1 Pseudomonas fulva
CCCGGTCACCGTCACCCTGTCCAATGGCCAAACCATCACCGTCGCTGCTGGCCAGACTACCGGCAGCGTGGACTTCCAGACTCCGGCCAACGACGTCTACGTCAACGGCAGCACCGTCACGACCAGTATCACCGGCGCCACCGGCGGCAACTTCGAGAACCTGGTACCGAACCCGGCACCAGTCAGCACCGCCATTGGCGACTCGATCGACACCACCACGGCGACCCTGACCGCCACACCTTCGGTCACCGAAGGTGGCGTGATCACTTACACCGTGACCCTGGACAACCCAGCGCAGACCCCGGTGACCGTCACCTTGTCCAACGGCCAGACCATTACCGTCGGTGCCGGTCAGACTACCGGCAGCGTGGACTTCCAGACGCCGGCCAACGACGTCTACATCAACGGCAGTACCGTGACCACATCGATCACGGGTGCGACTGGCGGCAACTTCGAGAACCTGGTACCGAACCCGGCACCAGTCAGCACCGCCATTGGCGACTCGATCGACACCACCACGGCGACCCTGACCGCCACACCTTCGGTCACCGAAGGTGGCGTCATTACCTATACCGTGACCTTGGGCAACCCGGCGCAGACGCCAGTCACCGTCACCCTGTCCAATGGCCAGACCATCACCGTCGGTGCCGGCCAGACCACTGGCAGCGTCGATTTCCAGACGCCAGCCAACGACGTCTACGTCAACGGCAGCACCGTCACGACCAGCATCACCGGCGCCACC
>NZ_JADNYP010000045.1 GCF_015680705.1 Pseudomonas fulva
GCTACTACTAGTTGTTGAAATATCGTCATTCGGCGGGCTTTGAAATTATATCTTCAAGCCGCTCTCCCAATCTCCTCCATGCCTCCGTTTTCTCCTTGGCATAGTCATAATGTAGGTAATGCCGACGCACCTTTGAACCTCCCAGCAAATGGTTCTGGCAGCGATCGATGATCTCCAGCGTCACACCTATTTCCTGCATCATGGTAGCTCCCGTTCGACGCAAGTCATGCGGCGTCCATTCGCCCTTTTTCCCTTGGGCTAGCACCAGTGAGTCGTCGTGATGACGACCAGATAAAGGCTTGCTACGATTTTTGAAACAGCATTGTCGGTCCCCGATCAGCTTGCTGATCGTCTTGGTGTCGACATGGCTGATTTCATCCTTGCTGGAAAAGCAGAAGGCGGTGTGACCGGTATGTTCTCTAAGAAGTTTGAACTGGTTCAGCACGAATGTTGACAGGAATACATAGTGATCCTGCCGTTTACCTTTATGCCCCTTGGTAGCTTCTGCCGGGATGAACCAGATGCCTTTCTCTAGATCGACATGTCGCCATTGGGATTTCAAGAGTTCGCCAATACGACAGAGCGTGCTGAGGCAGATCCAGACTGCGCATTGCACGCGTGAATTCACAGGTCGGATGCCGGCGTACCTTGGAATTTTGCCCCACTTTTGCCCCACCGAATCGCTTGGCTAGAGG
>NZ_JADNYP010000046.1 GCF_015680705.1 Pseudomonas fulva
CCGCCGTTCGGAGTGCCAGGGGTGCCCGGATTGCTCGGGGTGCCGGTCTCGTCGGTGATGGTGGTGCTGGTGCTGCCGGTGGTGACCAGGTTCTCGAACCGCTCGGTTCCGGTCACGCCGGTGATGCTCTGGGCGATGGCCGGTTGCCCGCCTACGAACACGTCGTCAGCCACGGTGATGGTGGCGGTGCCGGTGGCGCTGCCTTTGGCAATTTCCACGACGGTGCCATCGGTCAGGGTGAAGCGCAGGCCATCGTGACCGGTCACCGGCAAGCCGTCCGCATTGCTCAGGGTGACGGTGTAGGTGATCTGACCGCCTTCGGTAACGGTGGTCTTGTCAGCGGTCAAGGTCGCCATGACATCGCTGATGGTATCGGCGATCTGTACGGTGGCCGAACCACCGAATTGCAGGTTCTCGAAGCTCGCACCCTCGACAGTGGCTTCGCGCACGCCGAGGGTGAGCGAGCCGGCGTCCTTGAACACATCGTCGCCCTGGGCGTCGGCGCGGTAGACCGCTTCAGTCTGGCCGGCCGCGATCACCACCTTGGCGCCATTGGTCAGGGTAACGGTGAGGTCGCGGTCCAGGGCCTGGTTCACGCGCACGGTGAAGGCGGGCTGCTGGGCTTCGGTGAC
>NZ_JADNYP010000047.1 GCF_015680705.1 Pseudomonas fulva
GGCGCCGGTCAGCACTGCCATTGGCGACTCGATCGACACCACCACGGCCACGCTGACGGCCACACCTTCGGTCACCGAAGGCGGCGTGATCACCTATACCGTGACCCTGGGCAACCCAGCGCAGACCCCGGTCACCGTCACCTTGTCCAACGGCCAGACCATTACGGTTAATGCTGGCCAGACCACCGGCAGCGTGGACTTCCAGACGCCAGCCAACGACTTCTACGTCAATGGCAGCACCGTGACCACATCGATTACGGGTGCGACTGGCGGCAACTTCGAGAACCTGGTACCGAACCCGGCGCCGGTCAGCACTGCCATTGGCGACTCGATCGACACCACCACCGCCACGCTGACAGCTACCCCGAGCGTCACCGAAGGCGGCGTCATTACCTACACCGTCACCCTGGACAATCCGGCGCAGACGCCGGTCACCGTCACCCTGTCCAACGGACAGACCATCACCGTCGATGCCGGCCAGACCACTGGCAGCGTGGACTTCCAGACGCCAGCCAACGACGTCTATGTCAACGGCAGCACCGTCACGACCAGTATCACCGGCGCCACCGGCGGCAACTTCGAGAACCTGGTACCGAACCCGGCACCGGTTAACACCGCTATT
>NZ_JADNYP010000048.1 GCF_015680705.1 Pseudomonas fulva
GGCGGCAACTTCGAGAACCTGGTACCGAACCCGGCACCGGTCAGCACCGCCATCGGTGACTCGATCGACACCACCACCGCCACACTGACGGCTACCCCGAGCGTGACCGAAGGTGGCGTCATTACCTATACCGTCACCTTGGGCAATCCGGCGCAGACCCCGGTCACCGTCACCCTGTCCAATGGCCAGACCATTACGGTTAATGCTGGCCAGACCACCGGCAGCGTCGATTTCCAGACGTCGGCCAATGACGTCTACGTCAACGGCAGCACGGTGACCACTTCGATCACGGGTGCGACCGGTGGCAACTTCGAGAACCTGGTACCGAACCCGGCACCGGTTAACACCGCTATTGGTGACTCGATCGACACCACCACGGCCACGTTGACGGCTACCCCGAGCGTGACCGAAGGTGGCGTCATTACCTATACCGTGACCTTGGGCAACCCGGCGCAGACCCCGGTCACCGTCACCCTGTCCAACGGCCAGACCATTACCGTCGGTGCTGGCCAGACCACTGGCAGCGTGGACTTCCAGACCCCAGCCAACGACGTCTA
>NZ_JADNYP010000049.1 GCF_015680705.1 Pseudomonas fulva
CATCAACGGCAGTACCGTGACCACATCGATCACGGGTGCGACTGGCGGCAACTTCGAGAACCTGGTACCGAACCCGGCACCAGTCAGCACCGCCATCGGCGACTCGATCGACACCACCACGGCGACCCTGACCGCCACGCCTTCGGTTACTGAAGGCGGCGTCATTACCTATACCGTGACCTTGGGCAACCCGGCGCAGACCCCGGTCACCGTCACCCTGTCCAACGGCCAGACCATCACCGTCGCTGCCGGCCAGACCACTGGCAGCGTGGACTTCCAGACCCCGGCCAACGACGTCTATGTGAACGGCAGCACGGTGACCACGTCGATCACGGGTGCGACGGGCGGCAACTTCGAGAACCTGGTGCCGAACCCGGCACCGGTTAACACCGCTATTGGTGACTCGATCGACATCACCACCGCCACACTGACGGCTACCCCGAGCGTGACTGAAGGTGGCGTCATTACCTATACCGTGACTCTGGGCAACCCGGCACAGACCCCGGTCACCGTGACCCTGTCCAACGGCCAGACCATTACCGTCGGTGCT
>NZ_JADNYP010000005.1 GCF_015680705.1 Pseudomonas fulva
CTCGCAGGGACCAAATAACGGCCTGCTTACCGCCGCCGTAATCTGAGCCCAAGCAGAAAGCGAGCCCGCTTCTGCCGCCGGCCATCAGAGCGACCGAGCCTGCAACAAACAGGAATCCACGTTACGCTTTGCACTGACAACCGGCAACGAATCCATCGCAAATTACGGAGTCGCTGTCATGAAAACTGTACATACAATGATGATTGGAATTGCCTTATCTGCTCTCAGTGCGAGTTCGATGGCACTGCCGGCCAAAGAAATTGGCCTTTGGACCAATCAGACCTGCAAAGAAGTGATGGCTCCCCTTTGTGGTGGAGGGTGGTGCGGATCGCCTCAATGACCGGCGCATGGCCTAGGGCGGTTCGGATCGCCTGAATGACCGCCGCATGGCTGAGGGTGGTGCCGATCGCCTGAATGACCGCCGCATGGCTGAGGGTGGTGCCGATCGCCTGAATGACCGCCATGTGGCTGAGGGTGGTGCCGATCGCCTGAATGATCGCCGTGTGGTTGAAGATGGTGCGGAACGTCTTAATGCCCGTATAGTGGCTAAAGTCGATGCGGATCGTGCCAACTATGCCTGACGCACATAGCCCACCCTACCGAGAGGCCGGCCCGCCGGGCTCTTGCATTGAAGGGGTGTCCATTAGCATCTACCCAAAAGGCTGCGAACCAATTTATTCTCTGCAATAGAACCAGCCTAACGGGAGGTAATGGCAGTGGATGATAGGGACGAAGAGCTGACGCGTCTGAGGGCCGAGCTAGCATCAACCATGCATCGTTATGCTCCCACCTACGGCATGTTTCAGACGGGAATTGCTCCGCTGCATTTCATACGCAGTGATACTCCAACCGATGTGATCCACACTGTACATAAGCCGGGGCTATGCATCATTGTGCAGGGCCGTAAACAGGTGCAGTTGTGGGAAGAAAGCTATGTCTACGACCCTTTGAACTATCTGGTCGTCTCGGTAACCCTGCCTCTAGCGGGTCAAGTGACAGAGGCATCCTCAGAAAAGCCCTATTTCTGCATCCGTCTGGATATCGATCCGGCAGAAATCGCTCAGCTGATCGCAGACGTCAGTCCTATCGGCGTGCCGAGCCAACAGCCCCACCGAGGGCTATATCTGGATAAGATCGATAGCTCCTTGCTCGATGCAATGCTGCGATTGGTACGTCTGTTGGATGTGCCATCGGATATCCCAGCGTTGGCGCCGCTAGCACTAAAAGAAATTTTCTACCGACTGCTCAAAGGCCAGCAGGGTCAGCGTTTACATGAGATAGCCATAACCGATAGCCAGACCCATCGCGTCACTCGGGCCATTGAGTGGCTGAACAACAATTATGCACAGCCGTTGCACATTGATGAGCTAGCGAGCTATGTCAATCTGAGTAACTCGACGCTTCACCATCGATTCAAGGCTGTCACCGCAATGAGTCCTTTGCAGTATCAAAAACAACTTCGCCTGCAGCATGCACGCAGGTTGATGATCTCAGAGGGTCTGGATGTTTCTACAGCCGGATTCAAGGTGGGCTATGAAAGTCCCTCACAGTTTAGCCGTGAATACAGCCGGATGTTTGGGGCCCCACCGAGCCGAGATATCGCGAAGCTTCGGTCTCTCGGGTAAGGTGCTGTTGAAGGCTTGGCTAAAACAACCCTGATGGCGGACGTCGAGCAGAAGGTGCTGCGGCATCCTCCTCGATACGACAGCGCACGTCAGTGGTTTTAAGTACGGCAGCCTTGCTCAAACTTGATCAAGCAGAGGCTATACGGCCTGACTAGCGGTTGCTTGGTAAGCGGTGGAGAGGCCGGATAGCTAACGACGTGTGGCGTGCTCGGCTCGGTACTGGGCATCATTTTCGTGGCGGAGGTCGAGTGCCTTTTTGAGTGCCTATTGATTGTTGTGAACCGATAAATTCTTGTTTTTAAAGGCTGTGATTGCTTGACTCCTGGCTCCAACCTCCAAGCGCGTCCACTCTCCGTCAAGCACAGCCCGCACCACATGATCTGCCATCGCCCGTCGCGTCTGTAGTGTCGCGCTGCCCAGGTGCGGTTGCAGTACCACGTTGTCCAGGCCAAGCAGGGCCTCAGGTACCTGTGGCTCCTCGGCGAACACATCGAGCGCAGCGCCCGCAAGCCGGCCGTCGCATAACCGTGCCAGCAGTTCCGCTTCATCGACCACGCTGCCGCGCGCGACGTTGACCAGTACACCTTGGTTGCCGAGCGCGTCCAGCACCTGGGCGTCGATCAGGTGCCGTGACGCCGTGCCACCGGCCGCGGCGATCACCAGGATGTCGCTGGCCGCGGCCAGGCTGCGCGGATCGGCATGGTAGGCATGCTCGCAGTCGGGCAACGCGCGACGGTTGTGGTACGCCAGTTCGACGCCGAAGGGGCGCAGGCGCCCGGCGATGGCCTTGCCGATGCGGCCAAGGCCGATGATGCCGACCCGCTGTCCGCGCAAGCTGGTCCCCAGCAATGGAAAGGGGCCTTCGCGCCAGTTCCCCGCGCGCACGAAGCGGTCGGCCACGCATACCTGGCGCAGCAGTGCCAGCAGCAGCGCCACGGCGTGATCGGCCACGGCATCGGTAAGGAGGTCGTCGGTGGTGCTGATGCGGATGCCCCGAGCACTGGCCTGCTGCAGGTCGATGGCATCGACCCCGACGCCATTGACCGCGATCAGTGAAAGATTCACCAAAGCCGCCATCAACGCCTGCGGCACGCCTTCCACGCCATTGGTCACCAGCGCGCCGAAGCGCGCTGGCCGGTCAGCCAGCAGCGCCTGACGAGCGGCTTGGTCATAAGCCCGCACCAGCTCGAAATGCTCCGCCAGTCGTGTTTCATGCTCGGCCAGCAGGGGTGCCAGCATCAGCAGGGGCGCTTTCACCTGGGCCTGTCCAGTGGATCCGTTCGTGTTGTTCATGCTGCCTCCAGCGTCAGCCTTGGATTGGCTTGGGTCTTGGGTTGGGCCAACATCGTCGCTGGGATGGCCAAGATCAGCAGGCCGCTGACGAACAGGCACAGGCCCAGCACATAGGTGCCGTTGTTGATGTCACCGGTCAGGTTTTCCGCCACTGCGGTGATCATCGAGCCGGTGAAGCCCGATAGGTTGCCGACGGCGTTGATCATGCCGATACCTGCCGCTGCCGCGATGCCTGACAGCACGGTCCCCGGTAGGGTCCAGAAAATGGGCATCAGGCTCAGCACCCCGGAAGCAGCCACCGTGAGGAACAGGATCGACAGCACCACGTTGTCGGAAAACGCCGCGCTGAGGATCAGCCCGCAACCGCCGATGAACGCAGGCACCGCAGCGTGCAGGCGGCGTTCACCGGTACGGGCGCAGTGGCGTGCATTGAGGTACATGGCAACTACCGCCACCCCATAGGGAATGGCGCTCAGCAAGCCGATCTCCAGGCTGCTGCCAACGCCTGCGCTCTTGATGATCGACGGCATCCAGAAGGCCAGGCCGTAGAATCCGGTGTTGAAGGTCAGCAGGATCAACACCAGCAACCATACCCGCGGATTGAAGAACACCTCGCCCAGACGCGAAGCCTTGCCATGCTCGTCCTGACGCAGGTTGGCCTTGAGCAGCAGCTTTTCCTTGTCCGACAGCCAGCTGGCCTTGTCGATGCTGTCGCACAGGCAAGTGAAGACCAGCACGGCCATGATCACCGATGGCACGCCCTCGACCAGCAGCATCCATTGCCAGCCGGCCATGCCATGCCAGCCATCCAGGCTGGTCATCAGCCAGCCCGAGAGCATGCCGCCCAGGGTCAGGCTGACCGGCATCGCCATCAGGAAGCCCGACATCACCCGGCTTTGCCGCTGGGGCGGGAACCAGTAGTTGAGGTACAGGATCACCCCGGGGAAAAAGCCGGCCTCACAGATGCCCAGCAGAAAGCGCAGCACATAGAACATCGTGCTGGCTTCGACATGGAGCAGGCTGGCAAGTGGCAGGGTGAAGGCCACGGCCATCGAAATGATTGCCCAGCTCAGCATGATCCGCGCAATCCAGAACCGGGCACCGTAGCGATGCAACAGCAGGTTGCTCGGCACCTCGAACAGGAAGTAGCCCCAGAAGAACACGCTGGCGCCCAGTGCATAAACGGTATTGCTGAACTCCAGGTCGGCCAGCATGCTCAGTTTGGCGAAGCCGATATTGACTCGATCCAGATAGGCCGCCATGTAGCACAGCAGCAGGATCGGCAGGATGCGCAGGGTGACCTTGCGATAGGTGCGATCTTCGAAAGCGCTATCGCCGGTGGGGTCGACAGGTTGATAAGCCATGGCCAAGCCTCTTGGCATGTCATGCATGCCTGATTGTTGTTATGGAAGGGCGCGGGCGCGACGGCGCCCGCGGGTCACGCGGTCAGCGAATCGGTTCACGACTGGGCTGGCCGTCGACCAGTCGCAGCAGTTGCAGGGGGTTGGCATCGCGCAGTGCTTCTGGCAGCAGCTCGTCGGGGAAATTCTGGTAGCACACCGGGCGCAGGAAGCGATCGATCGACAGCGTGCCAACCGATGTGCCACGGCTGTCGGAGGTGGCCGGGTAGGGGCCGCCATGAACCATCGCATCGCAGACTTCCACACCGGTCGGATAACCGTTGATCAATACCCGGCCGGCTTTCTGCTCGAGGATGGCCACCAGCGGCGCGGCTTCGGCCAGGTCGGCGGGCTCGCCGATCAGGGTGGCGGTCAACTGCCCGGCCAAAGCATGCAGCGCTGCCACTAGCTCTGCCTGGTCCGCCAGTTCGACCACGACGGTGGTCGGGCCGAACACTTCTTCCTGCAACAGTGGCTCAGCTTCCAGCAGCACCTGCGCGTCAGCCTGGAACAACTGGGGGTAGGCTTGGTTGCCCTGCTGTTCGCTACCGGCCAGGTGGCGAATGCCGGCATGCGCCTTGAGGGCCGCTACGCCTTGGGCATAGCTCGCCATGGTGCCGGCGTTGAGCATGGTCTGGGGCGCTTGGTCGGCCATCTGCGTACGCAGGTGTTCGATCAAGGCACTGAAGCCCGCAGAGCGCACGCCCAGCACCAGGCCAGGGTTGGTGCAGAATTGTCCGCATCCAAGCACGACCGAAGCGGTCAGCTCGCGGGCGATCGCTTCGCCACGGACGGCCAGGGCTTGCGGCAGGATGATCACTGGGTTGATGCTGCTCATTTCGGCGAATACCGGAATCGGCTGCGGCCGCGCCGCGGCCATGTCGCATAAGGCCCGACCGCCCTTGAGCGAACCGGTGAAGCCAACTGCCTGGATGGCAGGGTGCTTGACCAGCGCCGCGCCGACCGCACCGCCGAAGATCATGTTGAACACGCCTGCTGGCATGCCACAGCGCTCGGCGGCGGTGACGATGGCCTCGGCCACCCACTGTGCCGTAGCCATGTGGCCGCTGTGGGCCTTGAATACCACGGGGCATCCGGCGGCCAGGGCTGCCGCGGTGTCGCCACCGGCGGTGGAAAACGCCAGGGGGAAGTTGCTGGCGCCGAACACCGCTACCGGCCCCACGCCCATGCGACACTGGCGGATATCCAGGCGCGGCAGGGGAGTCCGCTGCGGCTGCGCACGGTCGATGCGCGCACCATGGAAGTCGCCACGGCGCAGCACCTTGGCGAACAGACGTAGCTGATCGCTGGTACGTGTCCGCTCACCCTGGATGCGCGCCGGCGGCAAGGCCGTTTCGCGGCACACGGTGTCGATGAAGTCTTCGCCCAGGGCATCGAGCGCTTCGGCGATGGCTTCGAGAAATTCGGCCCGACGCGCGGCAGGTAACGCCCGGTACGCAGGATAGGCAGCCGCTGCCGCCTGTGCGGCCGCATCCACGTCTTCTTGCGTGGCTTGATGGAACGCGCCTGGCAGTGCCTGGCCCGTGTGGGCATCGACACTGTGCAGCGATGGTTGGCCAGTAGCACGGCGGGCGCCACCGATGAATTGTTGGCCTGCGTATGAAGTCATGGGAGATTCCTTGGCGATGCAGAAAACAATGCAGGCTAATCTAGGCGGCCCTGCGATTCTTTCCCAATGGCTTTTAGGGATCATCCGATAACCAGGTGTTATCTGTTTACGATGGGCTACCCGCGTTGTCGATAAGGATGTGCGCAAACTCCAACGCCGCGCCGCTCAACGGCTCGCCTTTGCGCGTCAGGATGCCGTAGTCCTGAGGCGTCAGGTGCAGCGGGGTATCGAGGCTGCGCAGCACGCCACTGGCCAAGTGCGGCTCGACCATGGCCTGCGGCAGCATGCCGATCATCGGGCCGCCCAGCAGTACCCTGAGGAAGGTCTGCATGGAAATGGTATCGATGGTATTGCGCGGCACGCCCACACCCGCCTCGGCAAAAGCCCGTTCCATGCGCCCACGGATCGGGGTGCCCTTGGGGTAGAGAATCCACGGCCACTCCAACAGCTGCGGCAAGGTCACCGGCCCCGCCTCGCTCAGCGGGTGCCGATCGTTCACCACGAAGCAGAACGGCTCTGGCGCCAACGGCTGGAAATCGAAACGCTGGCGCTGGGCTACATCGGTGAAGCGGGCGACAGCCAAGTGCAGGTCCTTGTCCTCGAGCATGCCCATCAGATGATCGCTGGTCTGCTCCACCACTTCGATCGACAGCAGCGGCTTGCGCTTCTTGATCTCGACGATGGCATCGGGAAGCGCCACGGCAGTGGCCGCGAAGATACCACCGACTTTCAGATGGCCATGCCCTCCTTGGCGCAAGCTGTCGATCTGGTCGACGAAGGTGCGCGCATCGTTGAGCGCGACGTGCGCGTAGCGCACTACCTGCTCGCCTAGCGCGGTGGGCGGCATGCTGCGTGGCAGGCGTTCGAACAAGGCGAAGCCCAGCAGGCTCTCGATCTCCTTGAGCATCTTGCTGACCGCTGGCTGGCTGAGGTTCATCTGTTGCGCCGCCAGGTGCATGTTGTGCGTGCGCCCCAGCGTATCGATGAGCAGCAGGTGGCGAAACCTGAGCCAGTTGCAGACGTGGGAGAAAGAAAGGTCCGACATGGAATCCACCTTTGGTGCAATAACCTGATGTTATCGAATAGTGAAAAGATGCCATTGGAGTTTATCGCGTGGCTTGCCTAGCGTGCAGCTTTACCGATTTCAGAGACCTTATTGCCATGCCGCTGACGCTCACTCCTGCCAATACCCTGCCCGAAGATGGCCTGACCGGAACTCTGATCGGCCGCGCCTGGACGCCGGGAGAACCGGGCGGCCCTTCGCTCATCACCCTACGTGCCGACGGTGTATTCGACTTGTCCGAGCGCTTCGCCACGCTCAGCCAGCTGCTCGAGAGCGAAGACCCCTTGCAGGCGGTACGCAGTACCCCCGGCCGCTTCCTGGGCAGTATCGAGGCATTGCTGGGCAACAGTGGCGAGGCATTCGATGCAAGCCAGCCCTACCTGCTCGCCCCGGCGGACTTGCAAGTGATCAAGGCGGCGGGTGTCACCTTCGCCGCGAGCATGATCGAGCGGGTGATCGAAGAGCAGGCCGGTGGCGATGCGAGCAAGGCGGAGGTCGTGCGCGCCAGGGTTCGCTCGGTGATCGGCGACAACCTGCGCGCGGTCCGGCCCGGCTCCGAGCAGGCCATGGCGCTCAAGGCACTGCTGATCGAGCAGGGCATGTGGTCCCAATACCTGGAAGTGGGCATCGGTCCTGATGCCGAGGTGTTCACCAAGGCACCGGTGCTGGCAGCGGTTGGCAGCGGCAGCGCGATCGGCGTGCACCCAGGCTCGGCGTGGAACAACCCTGAGCCCGAGGTAGTACTGGCGGTCGACAGCCGTGGACGTATCCATGGCGCAACCCTGGGCAACGACGTTAACCTGCGCGACTTCGAAGGGCGCAGCGCCCTGTTGCTGAGCAAGGCCAAGGACAACAACGCCTCCTGCTCCATCGGGCCGTTCATTCGCCTGTTCGACGAAACCTTCGACCTCGATGCGGTGCGCCGCTGCGTGGTCGATCTGGAAGTGCGTGGCACCGACGGCTACCGCCTGCTGGGCACCAGTTCGATGGACCAGATCAGCCGCGACCCCGAAGACCTGGTACGTCAGACCCTCAATGCGAACCACCAGTACCCGGACGGCTTCCTGCTGTTCCTCGGCACGCTGTTCGCGCCAACCGAGGACCGCGACCAGCCAGGTGCAGGGTTCACCCATAAGCCAGGCGACCAGGTGCGCATTTCCAGCGCGCTGCTCGGTCAGCTGCGCAACGAAGTCACCACCAGCGACCAGGCCAGACCCTGGACCTTCGGCCTTGCTGCCATGATGCGCAACCTGGCCGCCCGAGGGCTGCTGCAGCACTGAAGACGTAGGCAAGCGCCGTATCCATAACAACAACAAGCGAGGCAGAACATGCATACCCACGCCAGGGACAACGCTACGCCCGACCCTCGCCAATTGCGCCGGGCCATCTATACCGGTGCCATTGGCAGTGCCCTCGAGTACTACGATTTTGCCATCTATGGGCTCGCGTCGGCCCTGGTCTTCGGCCATATCTTTTTCCCTTCGTTGGGCACGACCGGTGCGTTGCTGGCCAGTTTCGCCACTTATGGGGCAGGATTCCTGGCACGACCATTCGGCGGCCTGTTCTTCGGCTCCCTGGGCGATCGCAAGGGACGCAAGCTGGTACTGTTGCTGACCATTGCGCTGATGGGCACTGCCACCACGCTGATCGGATTGCTGCCGACCGGTGCCACCGGAGCCGTGCTGCTGGTCTTGCTGCGCTTGCTCCAAGGGTTCGGTGCCGGTGCCGAGCAGACCGGCGCGGCGACACTGATGGCCGAGCTGGCACCCCGCGAGCGGCGAGGCTTCTACGCTGCGCTGCCATTCATCGGGGTTTTCAGTGGACTGGCCCTGGCCACCATTACCTTCCGGGTGATGCAAGCCTCGCTCACCGAGCAAGAACTGCTCGATTGGGGCTGGCGCCTGCCATTTCTGGCCAGCGTGGTGCTGATCTTCATGGCCGTATGGATACGCCTGAAACTCAAGGAAAGCCCTGTTTTCCAGCAGCTGAGCCAGAGCCATCAGGTGATCGACTCGCCCATGCGCAGCGTGTTGCGCAACGCCCGGCGGCCCTTGCTGGCGACGACCCTGATGCGCATGGCCGAGACCGGCTGCTCGACGCTCTACGCCACGGTGTCCATCGCCTTCCTGACGGGCTTCGCCAGTCGTCATCTGGGGCAGGACAGCGCCGACCTGGCAGGCATCGGCACCAACGCAGTGCTTGCCGCCAGTATCCTCAGCGTGTTCACCACGCCGCTGTTCGGGGCGCTGTCCGATCGTTTCGGACGCCTGGCGGTTTACCGTGGTGGCGCCTTGTTCGGCGCGTTCTGGGCCTTCCCTTCGTGGTGGATGATCGACAGCGGTGATTCGACCTTGGTGTGCATTGCCGTGGTGGGCGGCTTCGCCCTGGCCGCCAACTGCATGCTCGGCGCCCAATGTGCGCACTTCACCGAGCTGTTCGGCAACCGCTACCGCTACTCAGGCGTAGCCTTGGCCCGTGAAATAGGCGCCATGCTATCGGGCGGCCTGGCTCCGATCCTTGGCATCGCCCTGGTCGGCCTGGCAGGCGGTGCCTACTGGGTACTGGCGCTCTATACCCTGGTGCTGACCATGCTCACCCTCATCGGCACTTGGCTGTCGACCGAAACCCGTGGCCGCGATCTGACCGCCCTGGACGATGCGGTGGGGGGTGGCACTTCATTCGCGAGCTGCCCCGCAAGCTCTGGCGTGCTGCAACGCTGACCGGCATCCCTGAATCAAAGAGAGAAAGACATGACCGATACGCCGAAACGCCCGCTCCGCAGCCAGCAATGGTTCGACGACCCGAGCCACGCCGACATGACCGCGCTGTATGTCGAGCGCTACATGAACTACGGCCTGACCCGTGACGAACTGCAATCCGGGCGTCCGATCATCGGCATCGCCCAGACTGGCAGCGATCTGACGCCCTGCAATCGCCACCACCTTGAACTGGCCCAGCGCGTCAAGGCCGGGATCCGCGATGCCGGTGGCATCCCCATGGAGTTCCCGATTCACCCGATCGCCGAGCAGAGCCGCCGGCCAACCGCCGCGCTGGACCGCAACCTGGCCTACCTTGGCCTGGTGGAAATCCTCCACGGCTTTCCACTCGATGGCGTGGTACTGACCACCGGCTGCGACAAGACCACTCCGGCTTGCCTGATGGCTGCGGCCACCACCGACCTGCCGGCCATCGTGCTGTCGGGCGGGCCCATGCTCGACGGCCACCACAAGGGGCAACTGATAGGCTCCGGCACCGTGCTGTGGCACGCGCGCAACCTGCTGGCCGCTGGCGACATCGACTACGAAGGCTTCATGGAAATGACCACCGCCGCCTCGCCCTCGGTGGGTCATTGCAACACCATGGGCACGGCGTTGTCGATGAACGCACTGGCCGAGGCCCTGGGCATGTCGCTGCCAGGGTGCGCCAGCATCCCCGCCCCCTACCGCGAACGTGGCCAGATGGCCTACGCTACCGGCAAGCGCATCTGCGAGCTGGTGCGAGAGGATGTACGACCTTCTTCGATCATGACCCGCGAGGCGTTCGAGAACGCCATCGCCGTCGCTTCGGCCCTGGGCGCCTCGAGCAACTGCCCGCCGCACCTGATCGCCATCGCCCGACACATGGGCATCGATCTGTCACTGGACGACTGGCAGCGTATCGGTGAGGACGTGCCGCTGCTGGTCAACTGCATGCCGGCGGGCAAGTACCTGGGCGAAGGTTTCCACCGCGCTGGCGGCGTCCCTGCGGTGATGCACGAGCTGCGCAGGGCAGGCCGCCTGCACGAGGCGTGCGCGACGGTAAGCGGCAAGCGCATCGGGGAGGTGGTCAGCGACACCGTCACCAGCAACCGCGATGTGATCCTGCCCTTCGACGAACCTCTCAAGCACCGTGCCGGGTTCATCGTGCTCAGCGGCAATTTCTTCGACAGTGCGATCATGAAGATGTCGGTGGTTGGCGAGGCCTTCCGCAAGACCTATCTGGCCGAGCCGGGCAAGGAGAACAGTTTCGACGCTCGGGCGATCGTGTTCGAAGGTCCGGAGGATTATCACGCCCGCATCGACGACCCTTCGCTGGATATCGACGAGCGTTGCATCCTGGTGATCCGTGGCGCTGGCACCGTGGGTTATCCAGGCAGTGCCGAAGTGGTCAACATGGCGCCGCCAGCTGCACTGATCAAGCGTGGCATCGACTCGCTGCCTTGTCTGGGCGACGGTCGGCAAAGTGGTACCTCGGCCAGCCCATCGATTCTCAACATGTCGCCAGAGGCAGCGGTAGGCGGCGGCCTGGCCTTGTTGCAAACCAACGATGTGCTGCGCATCGACCTCAACCAGAGGCGCGTCGACTTGCTTGTGGATGAAGCCGAAATGGCGCGCCGCCGCGCCGCCTGGAAACCGTCCATCCCAGCCTCGCAGACGCCTTGGCAAGAGCTGTACCGGCAACTGGTGGGCCAGCTCTCCACCGGCGGTTGCCTGGAGCCGGCGACCTTGCATATGCGTGTGATTGCAAGGGAGGGTGGGATGCCACGGCATTCGCACTGACAGGCAGCACCAGCGTGCCTGGCCGCAAGGCCTCGCACGCCGATACCCTCTACCACGTGCGTCTCGGCGCGGCGCCGGCCGCCTTACCCAACGCTGCCTAGCAACCCGCCCACGCCAGCACCTGCGAGCACCACCAGCCAAGGCGGGCACTTCCAGAACATCAAGGCCACCAGTGCTACCAGCGCCAGGCCGAAGTCCCGTGGCGAGAGGATCGCGCTGGTCCAGACCGGATCATGCAAGGCGGCCAGAAGCAGGCCGACCACGGCCGCGTTGATGCCGAGCATGGCCGCGCGCATGTGGACGTTTTTCCGCAGCTGGGTCCAGAACGGCAAGACCCCCAAGACCAGCAGGAAGGAGGGCGCGAAGATGGCCAGCAAGCAGACCAGGCCGCCCAGCCAGCCGGCGGGCGGCTGATTCATCGAGGCACCGACGAACGAGGCGAAGGTGAACAGAGGGCCTGGCACGGCCTGGGCGGCACCGTAGCCTGCCAGGAAGGTATCGTTGTCGACCCAGCCCGCAAGCACGACTTGCGCCTGTAGCAGCGGTAACACCACATGCCCACCACCGAACACCAGGGAACCGGCACGGTAGAAAGTATCGATCAGTGACAGCGTCTGGCTCGGCAGCCACACCGCCAGCAGCGGCAAGCCCAGCAGCAGGACCAGGAAAAGCGTCAGCCAGGCCAGGCCTGCACGACGTCCGACAGGGATCGGCAGGTGCTCGTGGGCCGCCACTGGCCCAGGCCTGAACGCCAAGAGACCGATGGCTGCGGCCAGGCCGATCACGCCTGCCTGAGCCCATGCCGACGGGAGCAGGATGACCATGCATGTGGCAGCTGCCATCAAGGTGATGCGCGGTACATCGGGACACAGGTTGCGAGCCATGCCCCAGACCGCTTGCGAGACGACTGCCACGGCTACCACTTTCAAGCCGTGCAATACGCCACGAGGCACTGCGGCCTCGTATGCGCCGATGCTTAGGGCGAAGAGTACCAGGGCGATCGCCGAAGGCAGGGTGAACCCTATCCACGCGGCCAGCATGCCGGCATGACCACAGCGAAACAGGCCAAGCGCCATGCCGACCTGACTGCTGGCCGGCCCTGGCAGAAACTGGCACAGGGCGACGAGGTCGGCATAGTCGAGCTCGCTCAGCCAGCGCCGGCGCACCACGAATTCTTCGCGAAAGTACCCCAGGTGGGCGACCGGGCCACCAAAGGCGGTCAACCCGAGACGCAGAAAGACCAGAAAGACCGGCCAGGGATGGCGATCATCGCGCAGTGTATGAGTCACGAAGTTTTCCTGATCATGAGGCCGGCCCGGGTCGGTCGATCCGCAATCGTCTCCAGCCGCCACCTGCCGCGCCTTGTTCTGCCAGTGGCGAAACGCCGACAGCCTGGTAGGGCTTGAGCCGCGCGCAACGATAGCACGTCGCATTGGGCATCGGACACAAGCTGAACCGGCGAGGCCTGTCATCTTGCCCTACAGGCGATGGTCGCAAGTGCGTATCATTACCGGCTGCAGTCTTGTTTGTCTTGTAGAAAAGAATCTTCATGTTCAAGTCGTTTTATCGCGCTGCGCTTCGTGTCGCTGGCGTATCGATGATGGTGCTGGCCTGGTCTGCGCTCGCGCAGGCCAGGGCCGATGGTACCGACCGCTCGGTCACCCTGGAAAAGGCCATCCAGCGCTTCGTCGTGCAGCCCGACGGCAGTTTCCGTCAGGACGTCGAAACCGTTTCGCGAATCGACGAAGAGCGCGGCATCCAGGCCGTCGCCCAGCGCCCGCTGAGCTACAACCGTTCGCTCGAGACGCTGGAGGTGATCGAGGCGTTCACCCAGAAGCCCGATGGCCGCAAGATCAAGGTCGACGCCGCGCACATCAAGGAACAGCAGGAGCCTGCCTCCTCGCGAGCACCGATGTTCCAGGACTCGGTGAACAAGGTGGTCATCTTCCCCGAGGTCGCGGTGGGCGACCGGTTGGTGCTGCACTACCAGCGCAAGCGCTTCGCCGCGCTGTTTCCCGACAATTTCGAAGACCTGACCGTACCAGGCTTCTACCCGATCGAGCATTTCGCCCTGACCTACGACATGCCCGTCGGCATGTCGCTGCATGCCCAGGCGCAAGGTTTCAAGGCGAGCCAGGAACGGGGCGCGGACGGGCGTGTCCGCTATCGCTGGGACTACGTCCCGGCGCCCAGGCCGCGTATCGAGACCAGCGCGGTGTCCTACATGGACTATGGCCAGTACCTGGCGGTCTCGACCTTCGCTGATTTCGGGCAGTTCGCCCAGGCCTACCAGGCCCGGGCCGAAGCGCAGGTGAGCCCAGCCATCGGCGCGCTGGCGCGACAGCTGACCGAGCACGCTGCCAGCCCACGGGGAAAGGCCCTCGCGCTCAGCGACTGGGTGCGCAAGAACGTTCGCTATGTGGCGGTCTATGTCGGTGCCGGCGGGGTAGTGCCGCATTCGCCGCAGACGGTGCTGGACAACCGCTACGGTGACTGCAAGGACCATGTGGCCTTGCTCGGCGCGCTGTTGCAGGCAGCAGGCATCGAAAGCACGCCGGCGCTGATGAACCTGGGCAATGCCTACGCCTTCCCAAAGGTGCCGACCCTGGGTGTGCTGAACCATGTGATCACCTACGTGCCGAGCCTGGACCTGTACCTGGATTCCACCGACCCTTCGATCGCGTCGGGCTACCTGCCGCCGGCCGCTCTGGACAAGCAGGTACTGCTGACCGTCACCGGCACGTTCGGACACACGCCCGTCAATCAGCCTGGCAAGGCAGTCGGCGAACTGGTGTTCAAGGTCGCGGACAACGGCGCGGCGGATTTGCGCAACGTCTCGACGGTGGAAGGCTGGGCCAGCGCGTTCAACGAGCATGCCGTCAAGTCGATGAAGACACCCGATCGCCAGGTACTGGTGCAAAAGGTGCTCGCCGCCTACGGGCAGCGTGGCGCTGGCAGGTTCAGGACGCGGATGCTCGACAGCGGTGCCTTCGAGACCGTGATCGAGGGGCACACGGAAAACCTCGTCAACCTGCCAGGCCCCGTCGGCGTGGTGGCGTTGAGCAGCCTGGCCGGTGGCATTGCGCAGAATGTCTACGGCTTTGCCGCGGAGAAGGGGCGGACCCAGGGCTTCGTCTGCATCTCGGGCGAGACCCACGAACGCTCGCGCTACGAGTTCCCCAGCGCCGTGAACGTGCTGGCCGTGCCCAAGGCGGTGAGCATCGAGCAGGACGACATCCGCTACAGTGCCAGCTACGCCAGAGACGGTAACGCGGTGGTGATCGAACGCCGCTTCCACTTCGACCACCCCAGCGCCGTCTGCACGCCGGAGCAGTTCAAAGTGATGAAGCCGGCGATCGAGGCGATGGTCAAGGATCTGCAGAGCCAGATCATCGTGCAAGCGAGCTGACAGATCCGGCGCCCCGACGCTAGCCGCTCCCAGTTTGTGGTCGTGCTTCCAGCACCATCGGTGGGTGTTGCACGGCCCGTGCGTAAGCGGCCGCCGTGCCGCCAGGGGTCGCCTTGCGGCCCCAGAACCAGGCGACGCCATCTCGAAAGCCATTTCATCACTCCACCCCGGCAACCTTGGCCTGCCCCACCTACCTTGCGCTGTCACCCGTATCCAGCAGCCGCCCCATGGCCATGTCCTCGGTCAGTGCCTTGGCCATGCCGCTCAGGTAATAGGCAGCTGTCACCAGCGTATCTTTTCGCTCGAGGCTGGCTTCGCGGGTTAGCTTGTACACGCAGTCGATCATAGATTGGACTGTTCCAGCAGGTAGTCAGGACGATGGCCAGGTACCACTCGAAACAGGCGATGGAACACGCTGCTGTCTGCACCTTCGCCAAAGGTCCCGCTACCAGGTGAGTGATCCGATGGAATTTGCGGTCGAAAAAAGGAAACTGAAGACATCCTCAGAAGATTCTTCAATTTTTACCATTAACCGCACAAGCAAGGCCGCCACGGAGGCCTTTCGACAGGCCTAGCCGTCGGTCGCGCAAGCCACCGGCGGCAATCCTTGCCCATGCGCCGCCCACCAGGCCGCAAACGCCTCCGCCGCCATGGGTCGCGCGAACAGGTAGCCCTGGCCCTCGTCGCACCCCCACTGGGCCAGCAAGGCCTGCTGCGTCTCGGTCTCGATCCCTTCGGCGATCACCTTGTAGCCGATCTTGCGAGCCAGGTTGATGA
This sequence comes from Pseudomonas fulva, assembly GCF_015680705.1. Classification (GTDB taxonomy): domain Bacteria; phylum Pseudomonadota; class Gammaproteobacteria; order Pseudomonadales; family Pseudomonadaceae; genus Aquipseudomonas; species Aquipseudomonas fulva_C. The sequence goes on from NZ_JADNYP010000005.1 coordinate 15,736, forward strand.
TGGTGCTCACCAGCCGTTGGTCCTTTTCCTCGGTGGCGAGGTTGTGCACCAGGGTGCGGTCGACCTTCACGTATTCGGCCGGCAGGTCGCGCAGGTACACCCAGTTGCTGTAGCCGGAACCGAAGTCGTCGATGGCGATTCGCACGCCCGCCTGGCGCAGCCTGTGCAACTGGTTGCAGACGATGTCGGGCGAGCGGATCAGCGAGCTTTCGGTCAGCTCGATGGACAGCAGGTGCTTGGCCAGCCGATGGGCCTCGAGCTGTTCGAGGATCAGGTTGGCCAGCTGGGGGCTTTCCAGGTCGGACACGCTCAGGTTGATGGCGACCGGGATAACGATGCCCTGGCGCTGCCAGGCGGCGGCCTGCTCGATCGCGGTCCGCACCACGATGCAGCTCAACCCCTCGATCAGGGCGGTCTTTTCCGCCAGCGGAACGAACTCGGCTGGCGAGATCATGCCCAGCAGCGGGTGGGTCCAGCGCAGCAGGGCTTCCACGCCCGTGCAGCGGCCGGTGACCAGCGAAACCTTGGGCTGGTAGTCGAGGCGGAACTGTTCGCCCGACTGGATCGCCACCGACAGGGCGCTGACCAGGTTCAGGGCACGCTGCTGGGCCGCATCGATTTCCGGCTGGTAGGACGTCCAGCCGAGGCGCTTGAGCCGGGCGTTGTCCGAGGCGCCGACCACCAGGCGCACGTGATCCTGGTCGGCCGGGGTGCGATGATCCAGCGGCAGCACACCGATGCCGATGTTCATGTGCAGGGGGATACCATCGTTGACCAATGGCCGGGCGAAATTGTCGAGGATCGAACGATACAGCGCGGGGCCGGTTTCAGCCTGCTCGAGCAGGAAGCCGAAGCGGGTAGGGCTGATCTTGTACAGGCTATGCCCGGGCGGCAGCAGCGACAGCAGCTGGTCCTTGATCCCCAGGATCAGTTGGTTGGCGAAGGTGTAGCCGAACGCCTTGACCACATCGTTGAGCGCCTTGGGAGCGATCACGTCGACGGCCACCAGGTCCGCGGGGCGTGCTTCCCTCACCAGTACCTTGATGTCCTGCTCGAGCTTGGTGCGGTTGTACAGCCCGGTAGGCTGGTCGACATAGGTGGCATTGCGCAGGTTGTCCAGGCGAATCATCACCAGTTCGGCCATCTGCTTGAGGAACGCGCCATGTTTCTCCGTCATCGCCGCACGTGGAGAAGTATCGGCGATGCAGAGGCTGCCCAACCCGAGCCCCTCGTCGGAAAGAATCGGATAACCCGCGTAGTAGCGCAGCCCAGGGGCGTTCAACACCAGGGGATTGCGGGCGAAGCGCGGGTCCAGCGTGGTGTCCGGCACTTCCAGCAGGCGTGGCTCGAGAATGGTGAATGCGCAGAAAGCCGTGCCGCGCGGGACGATCTCCAGGTCAACGCCGATCTGTGCGCGGAACAGCTGGCGATCGCTCTCGACGATGGTGATGAAGGCGATGGGCGCTTCGAGCATCGAGGCAGTCATCTGCACCAGCTTGGCCAGTACCGGGTCCTGCCTGCTGCGCTCTTCGACCTCCAGGTCCCTGAGCTTGTGCAGTCGGGCATCTTCGTTTTCCGGCTGCGGGCCGCATGTCTCGATGTACATCGTAGGTCCAGGGAATAAGGGCTCGAGTACCCATGATATCGGCTGGCCAGCTTTGCGCCTGAGGGCAGCTGATGAGCGGTACGCAGGCAGATCGAACCGAGTGATTCGGCTGTTCCTCAAATTATCACAAGCCTTCGCTCGCGCCAGAGGACAATCGCATGCCTGCGCCAGACAACCACGACATTCCGCCGGTCGATCCGCTGCCGACTTCCGGCAACCCGCTGAGCCCCGGGCGCACGGATGTTCATCCGTCGCGCGAGGCCGGGGTGGAGGAGCTGCCGGACGATCACGACCAGCGCCCGGTCGAGGGCGACGACACCCAGCTCGACCCGCGCCCGACAGACCAGGAAACCGACAACGCCGAGTTCGACGACCAGCCCAACCCGCGCTGAAACACGGTTGCGTGTGCTCTTGTGGCCCGCCTTGCGGGCCTTTTTTCATGGATGTGCCAGCCGTCGAAAGGTAGGGAACCCCGCTGCGCTTGCACCACTCCATCTCATGCGACCCCCGTGTTTGTCCTGGTACTGATGAGGTGCTCATGAACGCTATCGAACTGCTGGTCAACGACCACAAGACAGTCAAGAAACTGCTGGAAGAGCTGGAATCGACTACCGAGCGCGCGGTCAAGAAGCGCGCCGAGTTGCTGCACAAGCTCGAATACGAGCTGCAGCTGCATACGCAGATCGAAGAGCAGATCCTTTACCCGGCGTTCAAGGAAGCCGGCAAGAAGGAAGAAGCCAAGATGTACTACGAGGCCAAGGAAGAACACCGCGCTGTCGACTCGCTGGTGCTGCCGGACCTGCTCAACACCGAGACCGGCACCGTGGAGTTCTCCGGGCGTGTCAAGGTGATGAAAGAGCTGCTCGAACATCACATCGACGAGGAAGAGTCGGAGATGTTCCCCAAGGTCAGGGAGCTGTTCGACCAGCAGGCGCTCGAAGCGATGGGACAGCGCATGGAGGCGTTCAAGAAGCAGTACAAAGGCGCGCAGAACGCCGCCTGAGCGGTGGCGCACGGTCGACGCTGAACGGCGAGACGTGCGCCGGTTGTCACTTGATGGAGCAAGGGATCATGTCCAAGTACCTTTACCTTGTCAGCTACACCCATGACAACCAGGCCGGCACCTGCGAGCTGCACAGCGACGACGAGCAGGTCAGCGTCGAGCAGGCTCGCAACTATGTGCTGGGGGTGAACCGCTGGGAACTGGCGTCGATTACCGCCGTGCAGGTACAGCGCCAGCAGCGGTATCACGAGCCCGACCTGGCGCCAGGCGCGCTGTCGGCGAGCCTGGGTGCCGGAGGCGGGCGGGAGCGGTCGTCGTGCTTGCCTGGTAGGGGATGATTGCCGAGCGTTCCGGGGCCCGTCCCATTGCCCCGGAATCCACGGCTCGGACTGATCGATGGGACTGCAAGCACGGCCAACACCGCAGGCGCGGCCGCAGTGCCACGATGGCCCGCAAAAGCGGATCCGAGCACCAGGCCACTACCGCTGTCTCCCTCGCTGGCACGGCTCGTGCAGGAACTCCCCTTTTGAACCTGCCAGGTCCTGAGGCCGCAACGCAGCCCCCGAACCTGCCTCAAAGAGCTACCGCCGCGACTCACCCCTCCAATTCACTCCGCAACTGCCGCGCCGCCGCCACCATGTTCACCAACGCCGCCTCGGTCTCCGGCCAGCCACGGGTCTTCAGCCCGCAATCGGGGTTGACCCACAGGCGCCGCGCCGGGATACGGCGTGCGGCCTTGCGCAGCAACTCGACCATTTCCTCCTTGGCCGGCACCCGTGGCGAATGGATGTCGTACACGCCTGGTCCGATCTCGTTCGGGTAGGCGAAGCGCTCGAAGGCTTCGAGCAGCTCCATGTCCGAGCGCGAGGTCTCGATGGTGATCACGTCGGCGTCCATCGCCGCGATCGATTCGATCACATCGTTGAATTCGCTGTAGCACATGTGGGTATGGATCTGGGTATCGTCCCGCACCCCGGATGCGCACAGCCGGAAGGCTTCGCTGGCCCATTCCAGGTAGCCGGCCCAGGCGCTCTTGCGCAGCGGCAGGCCTTCACGGAAGGCGGCTTCGTCGATCTGCACGATGCGAATGCCGGCGGCCTCCAGATCGAGCACTTCGTCGCGAATGGCCAGGGCCAGTTGCCGGGCCTGGGCCTGGCCGCAGATGTCCTCGCGCGGGAACGACCACATCAGCATGGTCACCGGGCCGGTCAGCATGCCTTTCATGACCTTCTCGGTCAGGCCCTGGGCGTAGCGGATCCATTCCACGGTCATGGCCTTCGGACGGCTCAGGTCGCCAAGGATGATCGCCGGCTTGACGCAGCGCGAACCATAGCTCTGTACCCAGCCGAAGCGGGTGAACGCATAGCCGTCCAACTGCTCGGCGAAATACTCGACCATGTCGTTACGCTCGGCCTCGCCGTGCACCAGCACATCCAGCCCCAGGTTCTCCTGGATCTGCACGGCATGCCGGATCTCGCTCTGCATGGCCTCGACATAGTCGGCCTCGGTCAACCGGCCTTGCTTGTACGACTGGCGTGCCAGGCGGATGGGGGAGGTCTGTGGAAACGAACCGATGGTCGTGGTGGGCAACGCGGGCAGCTCGAGACGGGCGCGCTGGCGCTCGATGCGTTGCTCGAATGGCGACTGGCGCTGGCTGTCGGCAGGCCTGATCGCCGCGACCCGGGCCTGCACGGCCGGCTTGTGGATGCGTGGCGAGGCAGCGCGGCTGGCCTGTGCGGCCCGGCTGCGGGCCAGCGCGGCAGTTACTTCCTGGGCCTCGGGCTGGTCGAGCGCCAGGGTCAGCACGGCCACTTCCCGGCATTTCTGCACGGCGAACGCCAGCCAGTCCTTCACCTGCTCATCGAGCTGGTCTTCGCGAGCCAGGTCCACCGGGCTGTGCAGCAGCGAACAGGACGGCGCCACCCACAGGCGTTCGCCCAGGCGTTCGGCGGCATGACGTAGTACCTCGAGCGCCTTGTCCAGGTCGCAACGCCAGACATTGCGGCCATTGACCAGGCCGAGGGAGAGGACCTTGTAGGCCGGCAGCCGATCGAGGATGGTCGGGTACTGCTCCGGTGCGCGTACCAGGTCGATGTGCAGACCGTCCACCGGCAGGTTGGCGGCCAGGCCCAGGTTGTCCTCAAGGCCGCCGAAGTAGGTGGCGACCAGCTTCTTCAACGGCGCGCGCTGGAGAATGTTGTAGACCCGCTCGTAGGCGTTCTTCCAGTCCTGGGGCAGGTCGAGCACCAGGATCGGTTCGTCGATCTGCACCCACTCCACGCCTTGGCCAGCCAGGCGCTGGAAGATCTGGTCATATATCGGTAGCAGGCGGTCGACCAGGTCGAGCTTGTCGAAGCCGCCGCCCTTGGTCTTGCCCAGCCACAGGTAAGTCAGCGGGCCGAGCAGCACGGGTTTCACCGCGTGGCCGAGCTGATGGGCTTCGTCGACTTCCTCGAACAGTTGCTCCCAGCTCAGGGCAAACCGCTGCTGGGCAGTGAACTCCGGGACCAGGTAGTGATAGTTGGTGTCGAACCACTTGGTCATTTCCTGGGCGTGAGCATTGCCGCAGCAGCCTCGCGCGCTGCCCTGACTGGTACCGCGAGCCATGGCGAACAAGGTGTCCAGCGTCGGGCTGGCATCGCCGTGCGGGCGAAAGCGCTCGGGAATCACGCCAAAGGTCAGCGAGTGGGTCAGCACCTGGTCGTACCAGGCGAAGTCACCGGCCGGCAGCAGCTCGATGCCCGCCTGCTTCTGCGCCTGCCAGTGCGCGGCGCGCAGTTCGCGCCCGGTGGCACGCAGGCCGGCTTCGTCCAGCTCGCCCTTCCAGTAGGCTTCCAGAGCCTTCTTCAATTTTCGATCGCGCCCGATGCGAGGAAAGCCCAGGTTGTGTGCGAAAGCCATGTAGCCAGTCTCCATGAATTGATGCGTTCATTCTGGAGAGTGGGCCTTTTTGAAACAAACTCATTGAATTTATGTTTAAAACAAATTTTCCTCATGTTGTCGGCGGAAGGCGGTTGCCTGGCCAACGGCAGGTCGTTTGGAAAGCGCAGGGGCAGCCCTTAATATGTGTCGGATGACTTGTGGGTGTAGTCTCACCCTCTGATCAAGCGGAACCGCCGTGTGCCGGACGGTTCCTGAGCCCAACACCTGACGAGGTACAGACATTGGCCATCATTCACCCTAAAGTCCGCGGTTTCATCTGCACCACGACCCATCCCAAGGGCTGCGAGCTCAACGTGCGTGACCAGATCGAAGCGACCCGCCAGCAAGGCGTGCGCGAAGACGGGCCGAAGAAGGTCCTGGTGATCGGTGCTTCCAGCGGTTACGGCCTGGCTGCGCGCATCACCGCGGCGTTCGGCTTCAAGGCCGATACCCTGGGCGTGTTCTTCGAGAAGCCGGGCACCGAGAGCAAGGCCGGGACGGCCGGCTGGTACAACGCCGCCGCGTTCGACAAGTTCGCCAAGGCCGAGGGCTTGTACAGCAAGTCGATCAATGGCGATGCCTTCTCCGACGAGGCCCGTGCCAAGGTCATCGAGCTGATCAAGAACGAAATGGGTGGCCAGGTCGACCTGGTGGTCTACTCCCTGGCATCGCCGGTGCGCAAGCTGCCGCAGACCGGCCAGGTGGTTCGCTCGGCGCTCAAGCCGATCGGCCAGCCGTACAAGTCGACTGCCATCGACACCAACAAGGACACCATCATCGAGGCGTCCATCGAGCCGGCCAGCGAGCAGGAAATCGCCGACACCGTCACCGTCATGGGGGGCCAGGACTGGCAGCTGTGGATCGATGCGCTGGCCGAGGCCGGTGTTCTGGCCCAGGGCGCGCGTACCGTCGCCTTCAGCTACATCGGCACCGAGATCACCTGGCCGATCTACTGGCATGGCGCGCTGGGCAAGGCCAAGCAGGACCTGGACGATACCGCCATGCGTCTGGACGCCAAGCTGTCCGGCGAAGTCGGCGGTGGCGCCAACGTGGCGGTGCTCAAGTCGGTGGTGACCCAGGCCAGCTCGGCCATCCCGGTGATGCCGCTGTACCTGTCGATGGTCTTCAAGGTCATGAAGGAACAGGGCCTTCACGAAGGCACCGGCGAGCAGCTCAACCGCATGTTCCGCGAGCGCATGTACCGCGCCGACGGCCAGCCGGGCGAGGTCGACGAGAAGGGCCGCCTGCGCCTGGACGACTGGGAGCTGCGTGACGACGTGCAGGACGCCTGCAAGGCCCTATGGCCGCGGGTCACCACCGAAAACCTGTTTGAGCTGACCGATTACGCGGGCTACAAGCGTGAGTTCCTGAACCTGTTCGGCTTCGAGCGCAGCGATGTCGACTACGACGAGGACGTTGCGACCGACGTGCAATTCGACTGCATTCAGCTATAAGGTTTCATTCCAGTCCCGCGCGCTTTCGAAGTGCGCGGGATTTCTTTCGATCTGAAACTATTTGAAACAAAGTATTTCCTGCAATCGCCGCGCATTCTGCCCATACCTGACCTATACCGCTATCTGGGGAGTACGTTAAACCAGCTAGGGGGACGGGATGTGGGTACGATTGCGCTGCTGCAGCGACTCAGGCGCAAGGGCCTGAAACGTTCACTGAAAACAGCTTTTGAACGGTATGTGTTCTTTCACTGGGAACTGATCTGGACGGAGCGGGACCTGAAGCTGCCGGTAGAGCAGGTCAGGCTGCGCGATCATCCGCCGCTCACTCGCCTGGACATCACCCCGGCCGAAATCCATCGTTTCGAGCGCCACTTCGGCGACCGTGTCGAGGTGATGCGAGAGTTTGCCGAGCAGGGCCACATCGGTCACATGTGGGTGGACGAGGCGGGCGATGTGGTGGGCGTGATGTGGTCCACGACCAGCGATTACCACGACAAGCACTACTATGGATGCACGTTCAAGGTGCAGCCAGGGCAATACTTCGCCCACAGCGGGGAGCTGATCCGGCGCTACTACGGCACGCGACTGTCGCACACGGCACAGGTGACGATGTGGAAGGCCATGCTCGACAAAGGCTGCACGTCGACCATCGACGTCGTCGAAAGCCACAACGTACCGGCCATGCGCCTGCACCTGCGCATGGGCTACACCGAGATGGGGCGCATCACTCATGTGTACGGGCTGTTCGGGCGCTGGCGGCTGTTCCGCGAAACCACCTACGAGGGCTCACGCCTCGAGCAGCTGTGCAGGCCCGTGCCTCGGGCCGTGCCGGCCACCTGAAGCGGCCGTGGCCCGGTCGGACCCTGGCCACGGCAAGGCTTCGCTCAGGCCAGGCGCTGCAACGGTTGGGCGGCGAACCTGACGCCGGCCAGGCCGTGGGCAATCAGGGAGCGGATGTTGGCATGGTCGCTGCCATCCGGGGTGGCCTGCACGCTGCGGTAGTGTTCACCGAACGCCAGCAGGGCTTCCTGGTCGCTCAGACCTTCGAGCAGGGCCAGGCCCAGGGTCTTGCAGGAGCCTTCGTTCTGCCCGGCGGCGTTATGCACTTGGCCATTCTCGAAGGCTTGCGGCGTGTAGCGGTAGTTGTCGGCGATGAAGGCCAGCGTGTCGGCGAACGTGTGTTCGCCGCTGGTCAGGCTGGCGCGCAAGGTGGCAAGATCAGTCACGGGGTTTTCCTTTTTCGAACGCCGCCTGCTGCTCGGCGCTGGCTTCTTTCTGGTATTGGCTTTTCCACTCGGCGTAAGGCATGCCGTACACCGCTTCGCGGGCATCGTCCAGGCTCAGGTCGAGCTGACGTTCGTCAGCGGCGGCCTTGTACCACTTGGACAGGCAATTGCGGCAGAACCCGGACAGGTTCATCAGGTCGATGTTCTGCACGTCGGTGCGCTCACGCAGGTGGGCGACCAGGCGGCGGAAGGCGGCGGCTTCGAGTTCGAGCTGTTCTTGAGGAGTCATGGGCGTCTCTCAGGCGATTCGGTTCTTCAGATGGCGGCCACCATTGATGACCACCTGGCTGCCCGTGCTGTAGCGGCTTTCGAGCAGGAACATGACCGCTTCGATCAAGGGCTCGGCTCCGGGCTCGAATTCCAGCAGGGCTTTTTTCAACGCATGTTCGCGATAGGCCTGGTCGCCGTCTTCCTTGAAGATCAGCAGGCCAGGCAGGATACCGTTGACGCGCACCCTCGGCGCGTACTTTTCGGCGAATGACAGCACCATGTTCTGCAGCGCCGCCTTGGTGGCGGCATAGCCGATGTGGCTCTTGCTGCCACGCGAGGAGGTTTCGTCGCAGATATGGATGATGTCGGCCTTGTCCACCTTGGCCAGCTGGTCGGCCAGGGCCAGGTTGAGATGATAGGGCGCCTCGACGTGCAGGCGGAACATGGTATCCAGGTTGGCCAGGCCGTCTTCGAGCCACAGCGAAGCGTTGTGGATGATTGCCCGCAAGCCTGGATACCCGGTTTGCAGGTGCTCGACCAGCGCTAGCCGGTCGGCCTCGCGGCAAAGATCGGCCTGGAACTGGATGATGTTCGGGTGCGCCGCCTCGGGGCGGATGCTGCGGCTGGCGCTGACCACCGTGTGGCCGGCCTTGGCCAGTTCGAGCGCCAGCGCCAGCCCGACCCGCTGGCTGGCTCCGGTTACGAGGATTGGGCTGTTCATGTTCTGCGCGGTCAATTCATCGGTCTTCGGCATGGATGGGCCCAGCATACCCGAACTGCCGTACCGCGTGCGCCCCTTCGCCTGCGGGGAGCCAGGAACGTTGGCCGACGCAAGGGCGCCGCGCGACAGAATTCGTCGCGTAGACTGTAGGCCTTCCGATGCCAGACGATCGACCCATGGAATCCCAGCCCAGCACCCCTGACCTGTACATCGACGTCACCGCCGAGGGGCTTCTGCCGATTCGCGAAGTGGCCCGTCTGACCGGCGTCAACCCGGTGACCTTGCGCGCCTGGGAGCGTCGTCATGGGCTGATCGAGCCGACGCGCACCGCAAGCGGTCATCGCCTGTATACCCTCGCGGATGTGGAGGACATCCGGCGGATCCTGGGCTGGCTCGAGCGTGGCGTGGCGGTGAGCCGAGTCGGTTGCATCCTTGCGCGCGAACGCCTGGCCCGGGAAGATGCCGGCGGCACGGCAGCGCCTGGCGAGCATGCCTGGTGGCGCGCGCAGTTGCGTCAGGCAGCGCACGCCTTCGATGCGCCAGCGCTGCAGCGATTGTGTACGCAACTGACGGCCCGCCAGGCTCGCGAGCAGGTTTTCGGCCAGCTGCTGGTGCCGCTGTGGCAGGCGCTGCGCGGTGGGCAGCAGGCATTTGGCCAGACCAGCGAGTGGCTTTTTCTCGATCAGCAATTGCGGGCCTGGGCACACCAGCAACTGAGCGCGGACCATGAGCCGCAGGGGCGCCAGGTCGTGCTGGCTGGGCTCCTGGCACATTGTCCCGAGCTCGAGCTGTTGCTGGCTGGCCTGCTGCTAGGTGGGCAAGGGCTCAATGTCACGGTGCTGCCGATCGGGCAGCCGCTGGAAGAATTGCCCCTGGTGGTCGAGCGCATGGCGCCGGCAGCGCTGGTGCTGTTCTGCAACCAACCCGCCTTGCCTCGGCTGGAGCGGCGTCTGCAGCGCTTGGCCGGCGCGGTGGCATGCCCGCTGCTGCTGGCCGGCGAGGTCGCCGAGCAGATCGGGGACGGCCTGGCAGGCGGCGCGGTGGGGCTGCTCGGCGGCGATGGCAGGACCATGCGCCGCCGCCTGCGGCAATTCCTGAAAAGTTACAGCGAGACCTGAGTGTGCAGGTCGGGGTGGGCCTGGCGATGGGCCTGGAGGATATAGTCGCGCAAGCGCTCGATGGCCTCCTCGGAGCTGCTGCTCAGGTCGTAGGCGGCCAGCCTGGCATGGATACGCCGACGTAGCACGCCGCTCAGGTCGATCGGCAGGCCCGTGCCGGGGGCGAAGCGCAGGTCGAAGCGGGCAGGCGCCTGTGGCAGGTCACGCACTTCCAGCAGCGCGCCCTTGAGCGAGATGTCCCGCACGAACAGCCCGCTGCGCTTGCCTTGTGCGTCGAGCAGGGGCAGCGGCGTGGCCAGGGCCAGACGCCACGGACGCAGCCTTGGCCCATCTTCGTAGATGTCCGGCGCGCCCAGTTGCAGGTGCAGGGAGTGGGATTCATCCTCGACCAGCTGCAGCGGAAAGCTGATCTGCTGGTTGTTGAAATGCGCCTGCAGGGTGACTTGCTCGTTGGCCACCAGGCGGGTGAGCAAGTCCTTGAGCCGGCGATCGCCGTTGACCTGCAAACCTGACGTGGGTGCCTGGTCGAGCGGCGAAACCTGCTGCATGTCCAGGATGAAATCCAGTTCATCCTTGGTAAGAAGAGCGTCTGCTTGCATGTCCGAACTCGAAGGTTGCAATCGTGCGACTCCACGGATGGACCGTGGCGACGGTGCTTGGTTCAAAGGCGGTGGAGGTTTTCCAGCTCGTCCAGCCGGTTCCTCAGCTGGGCAAGCTCGCGCTCCAGTTCCACCTGGCGACTCACATCCTTTTGCACGCCAATGTAGTAGAGACGCTGATCTGTCTCGTCACGCACGGGGGTGATCGACAGTTCGTTCCAGAAGGCGCTGCCGTCCTTGCGGTAGTTGCGCATGATCTCCCGGCAGGGCTGGCCCTCGGCCATGGCCTTGCGGATCCGCAGGCGCGCCAGTTGATCGCGATCGTTGCCCTGCAGGAAACGGCAGTCCTGATAGAGGATCTCGCTGGCGGCGAAGCCGGTCAGGCGCTCGAACGCCGCGTTCACATAGATCAGGATGGTGTCGTCACCTTCCTGTTCGGCGATCACGATGCCGTCGTTGGAGGCATCGACCATGGCGTGCAGCAATTGAGCGTCGATCATGTTCGATGGGAGCGTGCCTTGTTGGGAACATCGCCGCGCAAAAGCGGCCTATTGCTACTGTCGGATGCTAGTATCCTACTTTTTCAGTCTGTTTCGGAATCCTTCCCGATGAAAGTCGCCATTATTTCCGGCACGGTCTACGGCACCGCCGAAGACGTCGCCCGTCACGCCAGGACACTGCTCGAAGCGGCCGGCTTCGAAGCCTGGCACTCGCCCCGGAGCACCCTGCAGGAAATCCTCGACTTTGCCCCCGATGCGTTGCTAGTGGTGACCGCCACCACCGGCATGGGCGAGTTGCCGGATGACTTCGCGTCGCTGTTCGACAGCATTCGTGACGCTCTGCCAGGCCAGTGGCGCGGGCTGCCTGGCGCGGTCATCGGCCTGGGCGACTCCAGCTACGGCGATACCTATTGCGGTGGCGGCGAGCAGGTTCGCGAGCTTTATGCCGAGCTGGGCGTGCGCGAAATCGTGCCCATGCTGCGCCTGGATGCCAGCGAGACGGTCGACCAGGAGACCGATGCCGAACCTTGGCTACAGCAGTTCATGGCGGCGCTTGGGCACTAGCCCGCCGTCGGGGAAACGGCGCGTGCGGCCGATTCATGCGCTCGGCGAGCCGTATCGCTGGCACCTGGCCGCATGAAGGCAGACGACCGTTCGGGCCACTGACCCAGCAAGTCATCAAGCTGGCTGCCAACGCAACTTCCGTCGTGCCTGGCTGTGTCTAGACTGAGTCGCTACACAGAGCACACGAATGTGCCGAAGGAGCCTGCAATGACCGCAACCGTGAGCATTTACCCCACCCCCACCTCCAGTCCCACCCTCGCGAGACTCGTCTGATGCCATTGGCCGAAATCCCATTGAGCGTCTGGCGTACCCGGGGCGCGAACTTCACCTTCCGAGGCCAGAACGTACGTTACTGGACAGCGGGGCAGGGCGAGCCCCTGCTGTTGCTGCACGGCTTCCCCACCGCCAGCTGGGACTGGCACTACTTGTGGGCGCCGCTTGCCCAGCGTTTTCGCCTGGTCGCCTGCGACATGCTCGGCTTCGGCGACTCGGCCAAGCCGCTGGATCATCACTACAGCCTGCTGGAGCAGGCCGACCTGCAGCAGGCGTTGCTCGACCACCTGCGCATCACCCAGCCGGTCCACGTGCTGGCCCATGACTACGGTGGCAGCGTCGCCCAGGAACTGTTGGCGCGACACGCCGAGCAGCGCGCCAGCCTCGCCAGCTGCGTGTTCCTCAACAGTGGCTTGTTCCCCGAAGTGTCCCGCCTGCTGCTGGTCCAGAAGCTGCTGCTCAGCCCGCTGGGCTGGCTGGTTGCCCGTTCGTTCGGTCGTGACGACCTGGTCCGCAGTGTGATCCGCATCCATGGTCCACGCACCAAACCCAGCGAGAGCGCGCTGGACGACTACTGGAGCCTGATGCTGTCCAATCGTGGCACCCGAGTGCTGCACAAGCTGGCTGGCTATCTGCTCGAGCGCCGTAGCCAGCGGGCGCGCTGGGTTGGCGCATTGCGCAACAGCGAGGTGCCGTTGCGGCTGATCAATGGCGTGGTCGACCCGATCTCGGGCGCGCACATGGTCGAACGTTACCAGCAGCTGGTGGCCGAGCCGGATGTGGTGGTACTCCAGGGCATCGGCCACTATCCGCATACCGAAGCTCCGGTGCAGGTGCTCAGGCACTACCTGGCGTTCCGTGAACAGCTGTTGCCGAGCGTGGCGTCACCGCTCGCCTGGTCCGAAGCGCGGGCATAAAAAAGCCGCTGCCCAGGCAGCGGCCAATCAAGACGTCAGATCAAGGAGCTTCAAAATCCGCGTCGGAGCACTGCCGATGCGCAAGCTGGGGGAAAATGCCTTGCGCGTCAGCAATAGGGCCAGCATAAGCGTCTGAGCAGCAAGGAAAAACCGTCCCCACTGACATTCACTTTTGCACAGCGGGTAACAGTCGACCGCGCAGACCTTTCGGCCCTACAGGCAACAGCGTGCCAATCAGGGAAGCGGCTGATGGCCCATGCGCCAGCTGGCGGCCTGCGTCGCGGCCAGCAGCCGGCGCGCAGCGGGGCCGTCCTCGTCGGCGTGGAACATCGAGGTCGGGCCGACCACGGTCATGACCGCGGCGACCTGGCCAAGCGCGTTGAAGATCGGCGCGGACAATGCATCGACGCCTGGCAACAGCAGGCCATGGACATGATGCAAGCCGCGCTGTCGGATCCCGGCCAGCAGGCTCTGGTAATGCTCCGGCGCCTGGCCGAGAACCGCCAGTTCACGATCGCGCAGCTCGACCGTCTCGCGTTCGGGCAGGTAGGCGGCGAACACCAGCCCGGTGGACGAGGACAACAGCGGTAGCACCGAGCCGATCTGCGTGACCACGGTCACCGCGCGAACGGCCGGCTCGATGTTCACCACCGTCGCGCCCTGGTTGCCCCAGACCGCGAGGAAGCAGCTCTCGTTGAGCGCGTCACGCAATTGCGAAAGCGGCAGCGCGGCGACCTTGAGCACATCGATGCTGCCCAGCGCGGCCAACCCCACCCGCAAGGCCTCGCGCCCCAGTCCATAGTGGTTGGTGGCGACATCCTGCTCGGCGAAACCACTGGCGATCAGCGCTTGCAGGTAACGGTGGACCTTGCTGGCCGGCATGCCGACATGCTCGGCCAGGCGCGAGAGCGAGGTGGACGGCGCCAGCTGGGCCAGGGCCTTGAGAATATCGGTGCCGACCTCCGCCGAACGGACCTTTTGCCTGGCGTTTTCTACGGCGGGACTGGCTTTGGCCATGACCTTGGACATCCTGTGAAGCGGGAAAGGGCGTCTTTATAGCTTGACGGTTGGCAGTCGGCAAATTACGTTATTCGTAATTTGGTTACGATAAAAACAACAGGCACTGTCGTCGCAGGCCCAGCGCAGCTGCTTGGCCTTCGCCGCATGGCCATCGAGGCTGCCAAAGCCGGGAGGCAGGGATGAACCACGCATCGTGCGCCGAAACCCGCTACCAGAGTGGATTCGGCAACGAGTTTGCCAGCGAGGCCCTGCCGGGCGCCTTGCCGGTAGGGCGCAACTCGCCCCAGAAAGCCCCTTATGGCCTGTATGCCGAGCAGCTGTCCGGCACGGCTTTCACCGTGCCGCGCAGCGAACTGCGGCGTACCTGGCTCTATCGCATTCGCCCGTCCGCCTTGCACCCGCGGTTCGAGCGGCTCGAGCAGCAGCCCATGGCCGGTCCATTGGGCGCGATTTCACCGAACCGGCTGCGTTGGGATCCGCAGCCCATCCCCGAGGTGCCTACCGATTTCATCGAGGGCTGGCTACCGATGGCCGCCACGGCGCTGCCGGAGCAGTCCGATGGCGTGAGCGTGTACGTCTACCGCGCCAACCGCTCCATGGACCGGGTGTTCTACGATGCCGACGGCGAGCTGTTGCTGGTGCCGGAGCTGGGCCGCCTGCGCATCGTCACCGAACTGGGGGTGCTCGAGGTGCAACCGCTGGAAATCGCCGTGTTGCCACGCGGCATGAAGTTCCGCGTCGAGTTGCTCGACGCACAGGCGCGTGGCTATATCGCGGAAAACCACGGCGCGCCGTTGCGCCTGCCGGACCTGGGGCCGATCGGCAGCAATGGCCTGGCCAATCCGCGCGACTTCCTGGCGCCAGTGGCCTGCTACGAAGAGCGCGACGAGCCAGTGCAACTGGTGCAAAAGTTCCTCGGCGAGCTGTGGGCCTGCGAGCTGCCCCATTCGCCGCTGGACGTGGTGGCCTGGCATGGCAGCAACGTGCCCTGCAAGTACGACCTGCAGCGTTTCAACACCCTCGGCACCGTGAGCTACGATCATCCCGACCCGTCCATCTTCACCGTGTTGACCTCCCCGGGCAGCAGGTCTGGCATGGCCAACATGGATTTCGTGATCTTCCCGCCGCGCTGGATGGTCGCCGAGGATACCTTCCGTCCACCCTGGTTCCACCGCAACCTGATGAACGAGTTCATGGGGCTCATTCAGGGCGCCTACGACGCCAAGGCCGAAGGGTTCCTGCCGGGCGGGGCCTCGCTGCATCCGTGCATGAGCGCCCATGGCCCCGACGCCGAGACCTGCGCCAGGGCCATCGAGGCGCGCCTGCAGCCGCAGCGGATCGAGGCCAGCATGGCCTTCATGTTCGAGACCAGCCAGGTACTGCGGCCGAGCCATGCGGCCTACGGCAGCGTGCAATTGCAACCGGACTACGACGCTTGCTGGGCGACCTTGCCGAGCACCTTCAACCCACAGCGGAGATGAGCATGAGCCAGACCGATTTCCCTCGCAGCTGGGTCGCGCACGCCAACGGGCATGGCGACTTCCCGCTGCAGAACCTGCCCTTGGGCATCTTCAGCCGGCCGGGCGAGGTGGCCCGCTGTGGCGTGGCCATCGGCGAGGCCATTCTTGACCTGGAAGCCGTGCTGGCCAGCGGCCTGCTGGCCGGGCCGGCCAAGGTCGCCGCCGAAGCGACCCGCGGCGGGGCGCTCAATGACTTCTTCGCCTTGGACGCTGGCAGCCGGCGAGCCTTGCGCGAACGCTTGCTGGAACTGCTCGGCGAGCATAGCGAGCACCAGGCTTGCCTGCAGATGGCGCTGTATCCGGCGGCCGAATGCCAGATGCACTTGCCGGCGCGGGTCGGCGACTACACCGATTTCTACGTGGGCATCGAACATGCCACCAATGTCGGCAAGCTGTTCCGTCCGGACAATCCGTTGCTGCCCAACTACAAGCATGTGCCCATCGGCTATCACGGCCGTGCCTCGACCTTGCGGCCGTCCGGCACTCCGGTGCGCCGGCCCAAGGGGCAGACGCTTGCGCCTGGGCAGGATGGGCCGAGTTTCGGGCCTTGCGCCAGGCTCGACTTCGAGCTGGAGCTGGGCATCTGGATCGGGCCGGGCAACGCGCTTGGCGAGCCTATCGCCATCGCTGATGCCGGGCAGCATGTGGCCGGGCTGTGCCTGCTCAACGACTGGTCGGCACGGGACATCCAGGCCTGGGAGTACCAGCCGCTGGGACCGTTCCTGTCCAAGAGCTTCCTGACCAGTCTGTCGCCGTGGGTCATCACCGCCGAGGCCCTGGCGCCGTTCCGCTGCGCCCAGCCGGCGCGCCCCGAAGGCGATCCGCGGCCGCTACCCTACCTGTTCGACAGCGCCGACCAGGCCCAGGGAGCCTTCGACATCGAACTGGAGGTACTGCTGCTCACCGAGCGCACGCGCCAGCTGGGCCTGCCGGCGCATTGCCTGACCGTGAGCCATGCCGCTTCGAGCATGTACTGGACCGTGGCGCAGATGATCGCCCATCACACCGGCAATGGCTGCCAGTTGCAGCCGGGCGATCTGTTCGGCTCCGGGACGCTCTCTGGTCGCGAGGTTGGCTCGTTCGGCAGCCTGCTCGAGATCACCCAGGGCGGCAAGTTGCCGGTCGAGCTCGACAGCGGCGAGGAGCGCTGGTTTCTCCAGGACGGCGACGAGATCATCCTGCGCGCCCGCTGCAAGCGCGATGGCGTGCCCAGCATCGGGTTCGGCGAATGCCGTGGCAAGATCATCCCCGCCGACTGAAGGGGCAAGGCATGCAGCTCCATACCTACTACCGCTCCACTTCGGCCTATCGGGTGCGTATCGCCCTGGCGCTCAAGGGGCTGGACTACCAGGCGGTGCCGGTCAACCTGCTCAAGGGCGAGCAGCACGAGCCCCGTTACCTGGCCATCGACCCGCAAGGCCGCGTGCCGGCCCTGCGCCTGGATGACGGCACGGTATTGTTGCAGTCGCCAGCCATCATCGAGTACCTGGAGGAGGCCTGGCCGCAGCCTGCACTACTGCCCACCACGCCCGAGGCGCGAGCCCGGGCCCGGAGCATCGCCGCCCTGATCGGTTGTGATATCCACCCTCTGCACAACGTCAGCGTGGCCCATCGCCTGCGTCTCCTGGGGCATGACGAACAGCAGGTCCAGGCCTGGAATGCCCACTGGATAGAACAGGGCCTGGCAGCGATCGAACGACTGATCGGCGACAGCGGCTACTGCCTGGGGGACGAGCCGGGCCTGGCCGACATCTTTCTCATCCCCCAGCTATATGCCGCCGAACGCTTCGCCGTCGGGCTCGATGCCTGGCCCCGAATCAGACGCGTGGCCGCGCTGGCTGCCCAGCATCCGGCCTTCATCGGCGCCCATCCCGTCCGGCAGGTCGACACACCGGTCCAGTGAGCATCGGCTCAGTGAATCGAGCGCCTGGCCGTGGGCAATTGGCCGAGCCGCTCGCCCAAGCGCAGGCGTTGCAGCGGATCCTCGCTCAGCAGCAGCGCATGCTCGATATCGAATCGCTCGGCCTGCGGGCAGTCCAGGCGCCGGTAGAGCGCGGCGCGGGCCAGGTAGTCGCCGACCGTCACCGGGCCGAGCTGCATGACCCGCTCGGCATCCACCAGGGCTGCCAGGTCGTTGTCATTACTGGTGTGCAGTTGGCGCAGGTTGCGTGACAGACGTTGCATCATCTGTCGTGGGCTGGCGCTGCACAGGTGTTCGGCATCGAGTGCCATTTGCGGGCCGAACTGGCGGCCCAGCAGCTCGCGACAGTCGGCAGGGTACAGGCGCCGTCCTGCGCAAGGGTCGAGCAGATGATCGGCGCCGGGTGTGCGCAGCAGGAAATGGCCGGGAAAGTTCACGCCCTCGAGCGGAATCGACAGCCGTCGCGCCAGCTCCAGGGCCAGAATCGCCAGCGTCAGCGGCTGGCCGCGACGACGTACCAGCACTTTGTCGAGCATGGCCGCCTGAGGACGCAACGGATGGTATTCATCCTGCTGGAACCCCAGGGCGGTGAGCTGGCGCAGCAAGGGTTGGGCCAGCTCGCCAAGCGGCAGCAGCGGCAACTGGACGCTGATTTCGCGTTGCAATGCCTGCATCTGGACCAGGCAGGCGGCAGGATCGACGCCGCGATCATGTTCGGCGGCGATCCACAGGGCCGCTTCCAGCAGATCGGCAGGCTCGCGCTCCAGGCAGGCCAGGCAGGCTTTGCGTGGGTCCATGGCTTGTCTCCCAGGCCTTGTACGAACAGCGCTGAACGTCGAACGTGTAGCGTTGGAACAGGCCCGGAATGCGTATCCACAACCCATCAACCACGCTCGCTCAACCGCTTTCGCCTCGTCCGATCGAGGCTCGACGACTGTTCGTACCCATCCTAATGTTTAACTTGTAGCCGCGCCCACGGTGTTCGTCCAGTGATCCGCCGCGCAGGCGAGCTGCATCGAGCTGCCTATACTGTGGTGAGCGCCTCGCCGAGGAGCCGTCGATGTTCGCGCCCATGCAAAGCACTCGCACGCAGTCGCTGCACCTGTGTGTCGACCCCGTCACCGGGCTCAAGGCCGTGATTGCCATCCACAGCGAACAGCTGGGCCCGGCCTTGGGCGGGTGCCGCTACCTGGCCTACGCCGACGACGAAAGCGCGATGATCGATGCCCTCCGTCTGGCCCAGGGCATGAGCTACAAGGCCGCGCTGGCGGGCCTGCCCGTGGGGGGCGGCGAGGCTGTGATCAAGCGCAATCCACACGTCGAAAGCCGGGCCGCCTTGTTCGAGGCATTCGGACGTTTCGTCGAATGTTTGCAGGGGCGATTCATCTGCGCCGTGGACAGCGGCACCTCGATGCTGGACATGGACTGCGTCGCCCGGAGCACGGCCTATGTCAGCAGCACCACGGCGTGCGGCGACCCCTCGCCGCATGCGGCCATGGGTGTATTCGCCGGAATTCGTGCCACTTCCATGGCGCGCCTGGGCAGCGACAACCTGGAGGGATTGCGTGTCGCGGTGCAGGGGTTGGGCAATATCGGCTACGCACTGGCCGAGCAGCTGCACGCGGCCGGCGCCGAGTTGCTGGTCAGTGATCATGACCAGGGTCGGGTGCAGCTGGCCATGGAGCAGCTCGATGCGCACCCCGTGGCCAACGAGGCGCTGGTCAGTACGCCGTGCGACATCTTCGCACCCTGCGGTGTCGGCCCCGTGCTCACCGGCCAGAGCGCCATGCAGCTGCGCTGTGCCGCCGTGGCCGGGGGCGCCAACAACCAGCTGACGACCTTGCAGGTCGCCGACCAGCTGGAAAAGCGCGGCATCCTCTATGCCCCGGACCTTGTGATCAATGCCGGAGGGCTGATCCACGTGGCGCTCAGCCACCGTGGCGAAAGCCTCGCAACCATCACTGCGCACCTGGCGCGTATCCCGTCGCGCCTGACCGAAGTGTTCGCCCATGCGCAGGCCGAAAAACGCTCGCCAGCCCGAGTGGCCCAGTCACTGGCCGAGCGGCTGTTGTACGCGGCGGACACAACCGGGGCGCCGCAGCGGCCGCGTTAAGGGCAAGCCGCGGCCCCGGCGAAGGTCACTCCAGCTTGCCGTTTTCGAGCAGCTCGGCCAGTGCATCGGGCTGGCTCTTGAACGCCCGGGCGAACACGTCGCGGTTCTTCGCCATGTAGATCCCTGCTTCTTCGACCTGCTGTTCGCTCAGCGACGGTACTGCCTTTTGCAGCACCTCGGCCAGGCGCTCGGCCAGTTCGAGCATCTTGTCGTGACGGTCTGCCTCGGCCTTATCCATGAACAAGCGCTCCGGATCGCGACTGCTGCGGTATACCACTTCGACGGCCATTCATCACCTCTGTGCCTTTTCTTGCTGTGTGTAGATTGCTGTATCTATATACAGTATTCCCGATTCGCGCCCGGTCTGCAACCGCAGCGTCACCCGACGGTCGTGACAGCTTCATGCGCCTACCGGGCAAGTGCCTTGCGGCAATCGGTCGCCTTCTCATGCAGGGGCCTGGCCCTTTTACTGCATGGCCAAAATGTCACATCGGTGACGCACCATTCTTGCTGTCGTATCGGGAACGCACATCGTGAACATCAAATGGGCTGAAAAACTGCGCGCGAGCCTGCACGGCTCCGCCGACTCGCTGGGCAATCTCTGCGTCGAGTCCTTCCACTACCTGGCGTTGTTCGGCATCGGCGGGGTGACGGCCTGGGCCGCCTTGATGAGCTTCCTGGACATGCTCGGCAAGGGCGGGGTGAGCGTGGACGACATCCTGCTGCTGTTCATCTACCTGGAGTTGGGAGCCATGGTAGGGATCTACTTCAAGACCAACCACATGCCCATTCGCTTCCTGCTCTATGTGGCGATAACGGCGCTGACCCGCCTGCTGATCGGCGACGTCTCGCACCACAAGGCACCGGACGTGGGCCTGTTGTACCTGTGTGGCGGTATCCTGCTGCTGGCGTTTTCCATCCTGGTGGTGCGCTACGCGTCGTATCGCTATCCCTCGACCCGGGTGCTCGATGCCAATGGCAAGGATATGGACGACGGCAAATAGCTCAGCCGGGCACGCCGGCCTGTGACGCCTGGCTGGCCTGGCGCCGGTCGTGGCCCAGGCTGGCCAGGACCTCCAGCGTGTTCTGGCCCTGTTCGATGGCCAGACCCAGGCGGATGCTGTCGATCAGCCGACGCAGGTGCCTGGGGTCGTTGCGTTGTTCGCGGGTGATCAGGCGCTTGGCGGCGATACCGCTGTCGTCGGACAGGGTCAGCATGATGCTGCCGTCCAGGCGCTCGATGCTCAGGTTGACTCGGTAACGCGGGGCGAAGGCGTCGCTGATCAGGTCGAAGGGATTGTTCATGATGCCGGTTCTGCGCAAAGGGGCTTGCAAGGGTGGACCGGGACGTGCGGCGGTTGGTTCAGTCGGTACCACCGTACAGGCGATCCGTGGCCGGCGGCTCGAACGCAAACGCCCGGCGCGATGCGCCGGGCGTTTTGTCGGTCATGCTTCTGGATCGACGACCTGCTCGGGTACCGCGCGCTTGCTGCGCAGCTTGCCGTACAAGTGCTCGAGCGCATTGTGCAGTTTGTCCGCGGCGCCTTCGACGGCCTGGTCGAGCGATGGCGCGGTATGGGTCACGGAAATCGGCTGGTGCCCCTTGGGGCGAGCTTCCAGCTGGCAGCGCTTGTCATCCGGGCCGGACTTTGAGCCGTTCTCGTCGCTCAAGTGGACTTCGATGCGGGTAAGGTCTTCGTCATAGCGATCGAGCGCGCTTTCCAGGGTACTGGTCACCCATTCGTTGAGTCGGATGTTGCCTTCGATCTGGTTGCTGCTGTTTACCTGGATCTGCATGATTCAATCCTTATTCAGCTGGCTCGCAAGAGGCTTGCCCAGGCCGTGGAGGCC
This sequence comes from Pseudomonas fulva, assembly GCF_015680705.1. GTDB lineage: Bacteria > Pseudomonadota > Gammaproteobacteria > Pseudomonadales > Pseudomonadaceae > Aquipseudomonas > Aquipseudomonas fulva_C. The sequence continues at coordinate 37,334 of NZ_JADNYP010000005.1, forward strand.
ATGGGATCCGATTGCCTCTTGACTCTAAGGTCAGGCAAACGCAGGGCGAATTCAACCCCTGGGGCAAGTTAAATTTCCTGTTGCATATGACGCAGGCCGATCGTCGAACGGCCGGCCTGAAAGCCGAACTTGCGGCGCAATCGCGGGTATGTCCGGCCGACGCTTGCATCGCCTGGCGCAACCGGCCGACACTGTCACGGACTTTCGCCACAGGCCTGATATGTGAAAACCCGTTCCGATGAATTGCAGGTGTTCGTCTCGGTCATCGACAGCGGTTCGATTTCCGCGGCCGCCGAACACCTGGGGCAGACGCCGTCGGCGGTCAGTCGCAGCTTGTCGCGCCTGGAAACCAAGCTCGGTACCACCTTGGTCAATCGCACTACCCGACGCATGGAGCTGACCGAGGAGGGCCGCTTCTTCGTCGAGCGGGCTAGGTCGATCCTGGCGCAGATGGACGACATGGAAGAGCACCTGTCGCTTCATCGCCAGACCCCGGCGGGGCGCCTGCGCATCAATGCCGCCGCGCCTTTCATGCTGCATGCGATCCTGCCGTGGATCGGCGAGTTCCGCCAGCGCTACCCGGCCATCGACCTGGAGCTGGACACCGACGACCTGATCATCGACCTGCTGGAACAGCGTACCGACGTCGCCATCCGTATCGGCGAGCTGGCCGACTCGAGCCTGCACGCGCGCTCGCTGGGTTGCAGCCCGCTGCAGGTGCTCGCCAGCCCGGCGTACCTGGCGCGCCATGGCGTGCCGGAGCGGGTCGAGCAATTGCAGGCGCATTGCCTGCTCGGCTTCAGTCGTCCGGAACTGCTCAACCAGTGGCCGCTGCGGCATGCCGATGGCGACCGCTGGACGATCAGGCCGAGCCTGCTGGCCTCCAGCGGCGAAACCTTGCGCCAGCTGGCGCTGGCCGGGGAGGGCATCGCCTGCCTGTCGCACTTCATGACTCACGAAGACATCCGCGCCGGGCGCCTGCAGGTCATCCTCGCCCATGCCAACAGTGGCTATCGTCAGCCGATTCACGCGGTGTACTACCGCAATACCCAGCTGGCCTTGCGCATCCGCTGCTTCCTGGACTTCATCCAGCACAAGCTTGCGGTCTATGCCTGCTTGCCGGCGGGCGACACGCCTGCCGCTTAGCCGACCAGCCGCTGTACGAAATTTGCCGATTCGGCCGCCCTCGGCCTTTAATGAAGGTTCGACTAGAACAACAACCAAGGAAGTCCCATGCGAATCGTCATGTTCAAGCCTCTGACGCTCGGCGTTGCACTGCTGGCCAGCTCCGGAGCGTTCGCCGCGAGCCTGGAGGGTGGCGCGGTGGCCGCGCCCGACGAGTATGCGGCCAAGGTGGCCGCCGATATCCTGAAAAAAGGTGGCAGCGCCGTGGATGCCGCCGTCGCCACGGCGTTCACGCTGGCGGTCACCTACCCGGAGGCGGGCAATATCGGCGGCGGTGGTTTCATGACCTTGTATGTCGATGGCAAGCCGTACTTCCTCGACTACCGGGAGGTCGCGCCCAAGGCCGCCAGCCGCAACATGTACCTGGACGACAAGGGCGAGATTGTCGAGAACATGAGCCTGGTGGGCGCACGGGCGGCCGGTGTGCCGGGAACCGTCATGGGCCTGTGGGAAGCGCACCAGAAGTTCGGCAAGCTGCCCTGGAGCGAGCTGCTGACGCCAGCCATCGGCTATGCCCGGGAGGGTTTCAAGGTCGCGCAGAAGCAGTACCAGTACCGCGACGATGTGCAGGGCCTGTTCAAGGGCGCCACCAACTTCAATGACTACTTCGGCAACATGAAGGTCGGCGAGCTGTTCCGCCAGCCGGAGCTGGCGCAGACCCTGGAGCGTATCGCCGACAAGGGCGTGAGCGAGTTCTACCAGGGCAAGACGGCCGACCTGCTGGTCGCGCAGATGCAGGCCGACAAGGGCCTGATCAGCAAGCAGGACCTGGCCGACTACAAGGCGGTCTGGCGCGACCCGATCGCCATCCAGTGGCGCGGCAACACGGTGTACACCGCCCCGCCGCCGAGCTCCGGCGGTGTCGCCCTGGCCCAGCTGCTGGGCATCAAGGAAGAGCGCGCGGCGGACTTCAAGGGGGTGGCGCACAACTCGGCGCAGTACATCCACCTGCTGGCCGAGATCGAGAAGCGGGTGTTCGCCGACCGCGCCGACTACCTGGGCGACCCGGACTTCGCCCAGGTGCCGGTGGACAAGCTCATCGACAAGGCCTACCTGGCCAGCCGCGCCGCGCAGGTCGATGCAAAGGCCATATCCGCGACCGAGCAGGTACGCCCGGGCCTGGAATCGCACCAGACCACCCATTTCTCCATCGTCGACAAGCAGGGCAACGCCGTCAGCAACACCTATACCTTGAACCTCGACTACGGCAACGGCGTGGTGGTCAAGGGCGCCGGCTTCCTGCTCAACAACGAGATGGATGATTTCAGTGCCAAGCCGGGCGCGGCCAATGCCTTCGGCGTGGTCGGCGGGGACGCCAATGCCATTGCTCCCGGCAAGCGCATGCTCTCGTCGATGAGCCCGAGCCTGGTCACCCGTGATGGCAGGGTCACCCTGGTGATCGGCACACCGGGCGGCTCGCGGATCTTCACCTCGATCTTCCAGGTGATCAACAACCTGTACGACTACGGCATGCCACTGGAAAAAGCCGTAGCCGCCCAGCGTGTCCATCACCAACTGCTGCCCAAGGACACCATCTACTTCGACAGCTATGCGCCGTTGACCGGGCCGGTGGCCGAACAGCTGAAGAAGATGGGCTATGTGCTCGAGGATCAAGGTTGGGAAATGGGCGACATCCAGGCGATCCGGGTCACCGGCGACAAGCTGGAAACCGCCTCGGACCCCCGTGGACGGGGGGTCGGCCAGGTGGTGAAGTGACTGCAAACCCCCACCCAAGGTGCCTATGGGACCGGCCGCCGCCGGGGCGCCGGACCGGCCGCGCTAGGGCGCGCAGCGGCCCCAGGGTCTGGCAGGTTTGCAAAGCAGCCGCTGGCGCGCGGGTCGTGCCTGCGCGGTAGAGCGGCGGTGGCTTGGTGGATAGAGGGCCCGCTTGCCGGCCATCGCGACACTGCGGCCGCTTCTGCACGGGCCTGCAGACCCCACCGATGGTGCCAGGAGCACGGCCGCCGAGCCCACCGAATCAGGCGCCTGCCTCAGACCCGAAACTCGCTCACCAGCGTCTGCAGGCGCGCGCCCAGGCGCGCCAGTTCGACGCTCGAGGCGGCTGTCTCGTTGCTCGCGGCGGCGGTCTGTTCGGACACGTCGCGGACATTGAGCACGCTGCGGCTGATTTCCTCGGCGACGACGCCCTGCTGTTCGGCAGCCGCGGCGATCTGCTGGTTCATCGCCTGGATGCTGGCCACCGTGTTGGTGATGTTGCCCAACGAGGCCCCGGCCTTGCGCGCCAGTTCGACGCTGCTGTCGGTCAGTGTGGTGCTGTCGAGCATCACCGTGGCCACTTGCTGGGTACCGCTCTGCAAGCTGGCGATCAGCGCCTCGATCTCCTCGGTCGACTGCTGGGTCCGCTGGGCCAGGCCGCGAACCTCGTCGGCCACCACGGCGAATCCGCGTCCGGCTTCGCCGGCACGTGCCGCTTCGATGGCGGCATTGAGAGCCAGCAGGTTGGTCTGCTCGGCAACCGACTTGATCACATCCATCACGCTGCCGATGCGCTGGCTTTCCTGTTGCAGCTCGCCCATCGCGGCGCTGGAACGGTGCACTTCCTGCGCCAGGCGTTCGATCTGCGCGATCGCCTCGTTGACCACCTGATCGCCTGCCTTGGCTTCGTCATCGGCCTGAGTCGCCGCGCGTGAGGCGTGCTCGGCATTGCGCGCGACTTCCTGGACGGTGGCCGCCATTTCGTGCATGGCGGTGGCTACCTGGTCGGTCTCGACCTTCTGCGCGTTGGCGCCGCTGCTGGTCTGCTCGGTCACTGCCGAGAGCTCCTGCGCCGCACCGCTGAGCTGGGTGACGCCATCGCGGATCCCGCGGATCAGTTCGCGCAGGGTCGTGCCCATGCGTGCGATGCCCTGTTGCAGCACGCCCAGTTCGTCGCGTCGGGTGACCTGCATCTGCTGGCTGAGGTCGCCGCCGGCGATCCGCTCCACGGCGGCCAGGGTTTCCTGCAAGGGGCGGGTGATCTGCCGGGTGATGAGCACTGCCGCCAGGATGCCGAACAACATTGCCAGCAAGGTGGCACCGACCTGCCAGGTACGCGCCTGGGCACTTTCGATGTCGCGGCGCTCCAGCTGGATCTGGTACAGCGCTTCGCTGCGCTTGACGATGTCGGCGCCTTGCACGGTCATCTCCTGCCGTGCCACGGCCACCTGGGCGGTCGCGTCTCGCCAGTGGCGCAGGGCATCGCGGAAACCGAGCACGGCGGTTTCCAGGGCCTGGACTCTAGCGCCTTCCTGGGGCAGCTGGGTGGACAGTCGGGCGACTTGCGCCAACACCGCCTCGATCCCCCGCACCGCGACCTCTTCGCTGGCGCTGGTCGGCTCGGCCAGGTAGCTGCGGGCATCCAGGCGCGCCTTCAGCAGTTGCTGGTAGACCTGGCTGGCGGCCCGGTACTGGTCGAGCCGAGTGGCGTCGTCGAACGAGCGTGCCATCACCTGAGCCATGACCGCCTCGATCGTCTCGCCGGCCTGGTCCATGGCACGCAGCATGGCGGCACGCGCGCTCGCGGCGGTCTTGTAGCCGCTGCGCATCTTGTCCAGCGATACCCGATAGTCGCTGATCGACTGCGCCTGTTCGCGCAGCAGGGCGAGGTTTTCCGGGCTCTTGAAGGTATTGAGCAGGTGCTGTTGCTGGGCGCTGAAGGTATCCAGCTTGGCCAGCACGCCCTGCGCCGCCGTATCGTCGCCGCTGGTCAACATGTATTGCAGGCGCGCTACCCGCAGGTTGGTCAGGTCGCTGTTGAGCTTGGTGATGTCGCTCATCCAGTTGCTGCGATCGATCAGCCCGGACACGCTGGTCCAGCCGGTCAGCGCCAGCAGGCCGGTCAGAAGCAGGACCAGGCCGAAGCCCAGCCCGAGTTTGAGGTTGATGCCGAGGTTGGCAAACCAGGTATTCATGCACGCTCTCCCGAGTGATTCGTCTTGTTCGGAATCGCCGGGCATTGTTCTTTTCCTTGAGGCCCGCGCTTCGTGGAGGCTGTATCGGCATCAAGGGCTGGAGCTGAAACGCTTTTTCACCTGGTGTGGCTGGTCACTGGCCGAACGGTCGCCGTCGCGCCGCGGCGCGATGCTCAGAGGGTCCTGGCATTGAACGTGTCGCAGCGCTCTGCCTCGCCGTTCTCGAAACCGGCCTTGAACCAGCGTACCCGCTGCGCCGAGGTGCCATGGGTGAACGAGTCGGGCACCACGCGGCCCTGGCCCTGCTGCTGCAGGCGGTCGTCACCGATGGCATTGGCGGCATCGAGGGCTTCCTCGACGTCGCCTGGCTCGAGCCAGTTCAGGCGTTTCTGCGCCTGGTAGGCCCAGACGCCGGCGAAGCAGTCGGCCTGCAGCTCCTGGCGCACCAGCAGGCCGTTGGCGCCTTCCATGCGCTGGCCACGCTGACGCGCCTGCTCGACCTGGCGCGAGACGCCCAGCAGGGTCTGCACATGGTGACCGATCTCGTGGGCGATGACGTAGGCCTGGGCGAAGTCGCCGGCCGCGGCGAAGCGGGTCTCCATTTCGCGGAAGAAGCTCATGTCCAGGTAGACACGCTGGTCGGCCGGGCAATAGAAGGGGCCGACCGCGGACGAGGCGAAGCCGCAGGCGGAATTGACCTGGCCGCTGAACAGCACCAGCTTGGGCTCGCGATACTGGGCGCCGTTCTGGGCGAACAGCGCCTTCCAGGTATCCTCGGTATCGCCAAGGATCGAGGCGACGAACTGGGCCTGCTGATCGTTGGCCGGTGGCGCTTCGCCCTGGGGGCTGGTCGATGCCTGGCGTTGTTCCATCTGCCCGGACAACTGGCCAAGCAGCTGCAACGGGTCCTGGCCGGTGATCCAGCCGATGCCGAGAATCAGCAGTACGGCACCGAGCCCCAGGCCCTTGCCACCACCAAAGCGCATGCCGCCGCCACCGCTGCCTCGGGCATCCACCACATTGTCGCTGCGCCGGCCTTTTCGCCAATCCATCAGTGTTCTCCAGGGCGTTCAAGCATATCGATGAAGGAAATGGGACAGGCAAGACCAGGTCGCAGCCTGCCTGCAGCACGATCATGCGAGTATGGACAGCCGAAGCGCTCGCGATATCCCTCGGCCTGCGCGAGAAGCGCTGCGCGGTGACATCGACGGTCGCGAGGGCCTGGACGAGGGCTTGGCCTGGCCCGTCCAGGCGTCTGGGGATCAACGACGGACCAGCAGGACGCCGCTTTCCATGTGCTGGGTATAGGGGAACTGGTCGAACAGCGCACAGCGCTCGATCCGATGGCTGTCTTGCAGCTGGGCGATATTGGCCGCCAGGGTTTCGGGGTTGCAGGAAATGTACAGGATGCGCTCGAAACGCCGGGTCAGCTCGCAGGTGTCCGGGTCCATGCCGGCGCGTGGCGGGTCGACGAACACCGTGCCGAAGTCGTAGCGCTTGAGCTCGATGCCTTCCAGGCGACGGAACGGGCGCACCTCGTTGAGTGCCTGGGTCAGCTCTTCGGCCGACAGGCGCACCAGGCGCACGTTGTCCACGCCGTTTTCCTCGAGGTTGTGCAGCGCGGCATTGACCGAGGTCTTGCTGATCTCGGTGGCCAGCACCTGGCGCACGCGCGTGGCCAGCGGCAAGGTGAAGTTGCCGTTGCCGCAATACAGTTCCAGCAGGTCGTCGTCGCGCTGGCCCAACGCATCGTACGCCCAGGCCAGCATCTTCTGGTTGACCATGCCGTTGGGCTGAGTGAAGGCGCCTTCGGGCTGGCGGTAACTGAACGTACGGCCAGCGATCTCGAGCCGCTCCACTGCATGATCACGGCCGATCACCAGGCGCTTGCCCTTGGAGCGACCGATGATGCTCACGCCCAGGTCGGCGCTCAATTGCTGCGCAGCGGCTTCCCACGCCTGATCCAGCGGACGGTGGTAGCACAGGGTGATCATGCCGTCGCCGGCCAGGGTGGTGAGGAACTCGACCTGGAACAGCTTGTGGCTAAGCGCTTCGCTGGCCTGCCAGGCGGCCTTGAGCCTGGGCATCAGCTGGTTGATCCGGGCGCTGGCGATCGGGAAGTCGTCGATCAGGATCGGCGTATGCTTCTCGCCCGGGGCGAACATCGCATAGTGACGCTGGCCGTCTTGGCGCCACAGGCGGAACTCGGCGCGCAGGCGGTAATGCTCGCGAGGCGAGTCGAAGACCTGCGGCTGCGGTGCCTGGAACGGTGCCAGCAGCTCGCGCAGGCGTTCGACCTTGGCTTGCAGTTGCGAGGCGTAGGAGGAGGTATCCAGAGCATTCATGCGTTGAACCAGCCCAGCTTGATCACGAACAGGATGGAAAGGATCACCAGCGCCGGGTTCAGGTCACGGTAGCGCCCCGAGATCAGCTTGATGGCGGTCCAGGCGATGAAGCCGAAGGCGATGCCGTTGGCGATCGAATAGGTCAGCGGCATGGCCAGGGCGGTGACTACCACGGGCGCCGCCTCGGTGACGTCATCCCAGTCGATCTCGGCCAGGCCCGAAGCCATCAGCACGGCGACGAACAGCAATGCCGGCGCGGTGGCGAAGGCCGGCACGCTGCCAGCCAGGGGCGCGAAGAACAGCGCCAGCAGGAACAGCACGGCGACCACGATGGCGGTCAGACCGGTACGCCCGCCGGCGCTCACGCCCGCGGCCGACTCGATGTAGCTGGTGGTGGTCGAGGTACCGAGCAGCGAGCCGGCCATGGCCGCCGTGCTGTCGGCGATCAGCGCGCGTCCCATCTTCGGCATGTGACCGTCCTTGCCCATCAGGCCAGCTCGCTTGGCCACGCCGATCAGGGTGCCGGAGTTGTCGAACAGGTCGACGAACAGGAAGGCGAAGATCACGCTGACCAGGCCCACGTCGAGCGCGCCCTTGATGTCCAGCTGCAGGAAGGTCGGTGCCAGCGAGGGGGGCATGGAAACCACCCCGGCAAATGGCGTGACGCCCAGCAGGATCGAGGCCAGGGTCACCGCCAGGATGCCGATCAGCACCGCGCCACGGACCTTCAGCGACTCTAGGCCGACGATCAGGAAGAAGCCCAGGGTCGCCAGGATCGGCGCCGGCTGGGCGAGGTCGCCCATGCCGACCAGGGTCGCCTCGTTGTCCACCACGATGCCGGCATTGTGCAGGGCGATCAGCGCCAGGAACAGGCCGATGCCGGCGGCGATGGCCGAGCGCAGGGGCAGCGGGATGCTGTTGACGATCCATTCGCGGATGCGAAAGATCGACAGCAGGAAGAACAGCACCGCCGACAGGAATACCGCGCCCAGCGCCACCTGCCAGGTGTGGCCCATGTGCAGCACCACCGTATAGGTGAAGAAGGCGTTCAGGCCCATGCCCGGTGCCAGGGCGATCGGGTAGTTGGCGATCACGCCCATGATCACCGAGCCGATGGCCGCTGCCAGGCAGGTGGCGACGAAGATCGCGCCCTTGTCCATGCCGGTCTCGCCCAGGATGCTCGGGTTGACGAACAGGATGTAGGCCATGGCCAGGAAGGTGGTGACGCCCGCGAGGATCTCGGTGCGCACGTTGGTATTGTGTGCTCTTAGTTGAAACAGCCTTTCCAGCATGCCTGCTCTCCAAGGCGCGATGGCGCCGTGAAATGATCGTCCCATCGACACAAGCACAGACCCTGCCAGGGGGCCGGCATTGCGAGGGGCGGAAAAAGCCGCGCATCATACCAGCAAGCTAGGCACCGGCCTATGGCCGTCAGGCCGGCTGCCGGAGCGGCCTGCGCACGCATCGCGGATCAGCCTTCATGCAGCCGATCGCGCCTGGCCAGCGTCGGGAACAAGCGGACCCACACCCCCGTGACCACCAAGGTCCCGGCGCCACCGAGCAGCACCGCCGGGACCGTGCCGAACCAGTGGGCCGTCACCCCCGATTCGAATTCCCCGAGCTGGTTCGACGCGCCGATGAACAGCCCGTTCACCGCGCTCACCCGACCGCGCATCTCGTCCGGTGTTTCCAGCTGCACGAAGGCGCCACGGATGACCATGCTGATCATGTCGGCGGCGCCCAGCACCACCAGTACCGCGAGCGAGAACCAGAAGGACGTCGACAGGCCGAAACCGATGGTCGCCACGCCGAACACGCCCACGGCGGTGAACATCACCCTGCCGACATTGCGCTCGACCGGGAAGCGCGCCAGCCATAGCGACATCAGCAGGGCGCCAACCGCCGGGGCCGAACGCAACAGTCCCAGGCCCCAGGCACCGGTCAGCAGGATGTCCTTGGCGAACACCGGCAGCAGGGCCGTCGCACCGCCAAGCAGCACGGCGAACAGGTCCAGGGAAATGGCGCCGAAGATGTCCCGGCGGCTGCGAATGAAGCGAATCCCTGCCAGCAGCGATTCCAGGCTGGCACGGCCACGCTGGGGCACTTGCTGGCGTGCCTCGAGGCTGAGGGTCAGCAGGCAGGCGATGGCGTACAGGGCCACGGTCGGGCCATAGACCCACAGGCTGCCGAACGCGTAGAGAAAGCCACCCACCGCCGGCGCGACGATGGTGGCCGACTGGGTCGCCGATGCCGAGGCGGCCACGGCGCGGGGAAACAGGCCTGGCGGCACCACGTTGGGCAGCAGTGCCTGGGTGGCTGGCATTTCGAAGGCGCGGGTAGAGCCGAGCAGGAAGGCCAGGATGAAGATCATCTCGCGGCTGACGTTGTCCGATGCGCTGCCCAGAGCCAGGGCCAGCGCGATCAGCCCTTGCATGGCCTGGCACAGCGCGGCGACCTTGCGCCGGTCGTAGCGATCGGCCACATGACCGGTATGCAGCATGAACAGTACGCGCGGAGCGAATTCCACCAACCCCACCAGACCCAGGTCCAGCACGTTGCCAGTCAGCTGATAGAGGTGCCAGCCGATGGCCACGGTCAGCATCTGGAAGCCGCTGGCGGTAAACACCCTGGCCAGCCAGAAAGCGACGAACGGGCGGTGATGGCGTAGCGGTAAGGAAGCGGATTCAGGCATCGGATTCGCGACTTCGGGAATGGGCGTTGCAGCGTAGCACCGCTTTGTAACAAAGGGTTACGCAATTTGCAGGCGAAACGGCAACCCTGCCAGGCCCCTTGGCACATCGACGCACCGTTTATCCTGCGGCATTCAACCACACGGTCTGTCGGACCATACGGGGCTATTCTTGCCTCGAACCGTTGATCTGGATCAATGCGCCAGATCGCAACGATACGACCCCTGGGCCGGATTGTCGGAATCAGATCGAACAATCCGCAGGTGGCGTACTCGATAACCGTGACCAGGAAGTCATGTCGTGGCGCCCGGGCATCGGACAACCAGACTGAGGAAGCAGCATGTTCGGCTTAGAAGCACTCGATCTTGCGCGAATCCAGTTCGCCTTCACCGTTTCCTTCCACATCCTGTTCCCGGCCATCACCATTGGCCTGGCGAGCTACCTGGCGGTGCTCGAAGGCTTGTGGCTCAAGACCGACCAGCAGGTGTATCGCGACCTGTACAACTTCTGGTCGAAGATCTTCGCGGTGAACTTCGGCATGGGCGTGGTTTCCGGCCTGGTCATGGCCTACCAGTTCGGTACCAACTGGAGCCGCTTCGCTGACTTCGCCGGGGCCATCACCGGACCCCTGCTGACCTACGAGGTGCTGACCGCATTCTTCCTCGAGGCTGGCTTCCTAGGCGTGATGCTGTTCGGCTGGAACCGGGTCGGCCGCGGGCTGCACTTCTTTTCCACGGTGATGGTCGCCCTCGGCACGCTGGTCTCGACCTTCTGGATCCTGGCGTCCAACAGCTGGATGCACACGCCGCAGGGGCACGAGATCATCGATGGGCGAGTGATCCCGGTCGACTGGCTGGCGGTGATCTTCAACCCTTCGTTCCCGTTCCGTCTCATGCACATGGCCATCGCCGCGTTCGTCGCCACCGCGTTCTTCGTCGGTTCGTCGGCCGCCTGGCACCTGCTGCGCGGGCGTGACAACCCGGCCGTGCGCAAGATGCTGTCGATGGCCATGTGGATGGCTCTGGTGGTGGCGCCGATCCAGGCGGTGGTCGGCGATTTCCATGGTCTCAATACCCTCGAGCACCAGCCGGCGAAGATCGCCGCGATCGAGGGACACTGGGAGAACCCACCCGGCGAAGCGACGCCACTGATTCTCTTCGGGTTGCCCGACATGCAAGCCGAGACCACCCGCTTCAAGGTCGAGATCCCCGCGCTGGGCAGCCTGATTCTGACCCACAGTCTGGACAAGCAGGTGCCCGCGCTCAAGGAATTCGCCCCTGAGGACCGGCCCAACTCGACGATCATCTTCTGGTCGTTCCGGATCATGGTCGGGCTCGGCCTGCTGATGATCTTCACCGGCCTTTGGAGCCTGTGGCTGCGCAAGCGCGGCACCCTCTACCACTCGCGTCCTTTCCTGCACCTGGCCCTGTGGATGGGGCCGTCCGGACTGATCGCCATCCTGGCCGGCTGGTTCACCACCGAGATCGGCCGGCAACCGTGGGTCGTGTATGGCTTGATGCGCACGGCCGATGGCGTGTCCAACCACAGCTACGCGCAGCTCGGGCTGACCCTGGTGATGTTCGTGGTGGTGTACTTCGCCGTGTTCGGCATCGGCTTCGCCTACATGATGCGGCTGGTGCGCAAGGGCCCACACACCGGCGAAGGCGACGAGCGCAAGCCTGGCGGCCCGGGCCGGAAACGCACGCCTGCACGACCATTGTCCGCCGCCTATGAAGGCAAGGGCAGCGAATCGGCCAGCCTGAACGAGAGGAACTGAGTCATGGGTATCGATCTTCCGCTGATCTGGGCCGTGATCATCATCTTCGGCATCATGATGTATGTGGTCATGGACGGTTTCGACCTGGGCATCGGCATGCTCTTTCCCTTCGTCAAGGCCGAGCGTGACCGCGATGTCATGATGAACACCGTCGCTCCCGTCTGGGATGGCAACGAGACCTGGCTGGTACTGGGCGGGGCGGGGCTGTATGGCGCTTTCCCGCTGGCCTATTCGGTGGTGCTGCCGGCCTTGTACCTGCCGCTGGTATTGATGCTGGTGGGGCTGATCTTCCGTGGCGTGGCCTTTGAGTTCCGCTTCAAGGCCACCGAGGAAAAACGTCATCTATGGGATAAGGCGTTCATCGGCGGCTCGCTGGTCGCGACCTTCTTCCAGGGCGTGGCGCTCGGTGCGTTCATCGAAGGCTTCAAGGTCGTCGACCGCAGCTATGCCGGCGGCTCGCTCGACTGGATCACGCCGTTCAGCCTGTTCTGCGGGCTGGGCCTGATCGTGGCCTATGCGCTGCTGGGCTGCACCTGGCTGATCATGAAGACCGAAGGCCCACTGCAACGGCAGATGCACGACATGGCTCGGCCGCTGGCCCTGGTGCTGCTGGCGGTCATGGCGGTGGTCAGCCTGTGGACACCGCTAGCCTACCCGCAGATTTCCGAGCGCTGGTTCAGCATGCCCAACCTGCTCTGGTTCATGCCGGTGCCGATCCTGGTCCTGCTGACGCTCTACGGCCTGATCCGGGCAGTGGCACGCAATGCCCACTACACACCGTTCCTGCTCACCCTGGTGCTGATCTTCCTGGGCTACAGCGGCCTTGGCATCAGTCTATGGCCGAACATCATCCCGCCCTCGATCTCGATCTGGGAGGCCTCGGCACCACCGCAGAGCCAGGGCTTCATGCTGGTCGGCACCTTGCTGATCATCCCGCTGATCCTCGGGTACACCTTTTGGAGCTACTACGTGTTCCGCGGCAAGGTGACCCACGAAGATGGCTACCACCACTAAAAAGGCCGACCCATGGACAAGCATGCCAGCGAAGCAGGGAAACGACCGCTCTGGAAGCGCCTGGGCTGGCTGGCGCTGATCTGGACGGCCAGCGTCGCGACCTTGGGCGTGGCGGCCTGGGCGATGCGGCTGTTCATGAGCGCGGCAGGCTTGACCACCCACTGAGGTCCGGGAGGGCCAGGCAGCCGTCATGCTGCCCGGCCCCGCAAGCAAGGCCGGGCGAGGCGCCAGGGATTACTTGCGCGCCTTGAGCACCACGAACTTCGGCGTGGCGGCGACCTGTTCGACGCTGCGGAACAATCGGGCCAGCTTGCTGTGATAACCCAAGTGACGATTGCCGACCATGTACAGCGAGCCGCCGGTGACCAGGGTTTCGCGGGCCTGCTGGAACATGCGCCAGGCGAGCAGGTCGCCGACCACTTGTTGCTGGTGGAACGGCGGATTGCACAAGACCACGTCCAAAGACTGCTTTTCCATGCAGGCCAGGCCGTCGGCGGCGTGTATGGTCACCGGCCGTGCGCCGAAGGCTGCCTGCCAGTTCTGCCTGGCCGATTGCACGGCCATGTAGGATTCGTCCACCAGCGTGTAGTCGGCCTCCGGGTTGGCCAAGGCGCTGACGATGGCCAGCACGCCATTGCCGCAGCCCAGGTCGGCGACCCGGGCCTGGCCCAGGTCGCGCGGCAAGTGTGGCAGGAACGCCCGGGTACCGATATCCAGCCCTTCGCGGCAGAACACATTGGCATGATTGACCAGTTCCAGGGCCGGCGCCTCCAGCTGGTAACGGGTCGGATAGGGTGAAGTGGTCGCCGGCCGTGGGCTGGCGCTGGCTATCAACAGGCGGGCCTTCTTCTGCGCCAGCGAGGCACTGACCGCGCCCACGTGACGCTCAAGCAGGTCGCCGGCGGCGCGTGGCAGGTGCTTGATCATCGCGCCGGCGATCACCTGCGCGTCCGGCGCCAGATGCCCGCGCAGGCGGATCAGCTGTTCTTCCAGCAACGCCAGGGTCTTGGGCACACGCAGCAGTACCCGCTCGAACTGTCCTTGCCAGGGCTCGCTGGCCGGCACGAAAGGTACGCAGTCGAAAGGCTTGCCGTTGCGCGCCAGGTTCTTTTCCAGGGCCAGCCGCGCCAGATGCGAGTCGCCGCTGCTGGTCACCGGCAGGTGTCCCGCCAAGCTGACGGCCAGCGCGCCAAAACTGTCATTGAGTACCAGGACCCTGCATTGGCCGTCGGGGCGATGCTGTGCCAGATGATCGAGCAGGTACTGGTCGGCGGCATCGAAGGCTTGCAGCGGATCGTTGGCTTGTTCCGGCTGGCGGATCAGGTCGAGTTCGGCGAAGGGGCTGTTGAGCAGGGGCATGTCGGGACTCTGGACGTGTTCATCCGCCCTGGCCGGGCGATTGGAGTCCGCGATTCTACAGAGGTTTGAGACTCGAAGTCGCCAAGCCGGTCAGATCAGGCCTTCGCTCATGGCGATGGCGATGGCGGCCGGCTTGTTGGCGGCGTTGGTCTTGCCGATCACGCTGCGGATGTGGAAATTGACCGTGCTCAGCGACAGGCTCAGGATGCAGGCGATGTCCGCGGCGGTCTTCCCGGCGGCCGACCACTTGAGCACTTCCAGCTCACGCTCACTGAGCTTGGGCAATGGCTGGCGGCGTGCCAGATGGCGAGTGGCCAGACTCGTATGCAAGGCTTTGCACAACCAGCTGACCTGGACGCTCTTCTCGTAGAACTCCGCTGCCGAGATCGCACCCTCGGGCCTGGCAACGCTCAACTGGCTTTCATGATGGTGCAAGTCGTACTGCGACTGGGTCCAGCCATGGCGCAAGCCATGCGCATGAGCCTGCTGCCAGAACGAGGGAGCCTGGGCGAACAGCGCCTCTTCCCACAGCAGCGGCAGGGTGCAGTGACGGCATGCCCGTGGGATCGGGTCCAGGCCTGACAATCGCTCCTGATAGAGCTGGTTCCAGGCGCTGGGGTAATTGTTGTATTGGGTGCTGGCCGGTCGACTTCCCGGTGCATTGAAGAAGAAGGTCCAGCCGACATAGGACATGTCGAGCGCTTGCACCAGCTCGACGGCCTGGTCGAACATTCGTTGCGGGTCTTGTTCGCTGGCCAGGCGTTGTATCTGCTCCATTTTCCAGTTTTGCATTCCGAACTCCCCGTACGCATGAAGGGATCCAATTCGCGGGCCTTGGGAAGTGTAGGAAAGCATTAATAGGTGAGTGTAAACATTTCGCTATTGCCTGATGCCTTTCTATTCCATCGACGACACGCCGTGGAGACCCTACAGCGTATCGGTGTTCATTCCCGGCGCTTTGCGCGAAACTGACATCATTCGATAGAGGGAGCGCAACATGACCGCCAGTGCCGACAAATTCACCCAGCAGACTTTGCTCGACGTGCAGTCGTTGACCGCGAACCTGTTCACCTTGCGGGTGACCCGTGATCCAGGCTTTCGCTTCCGGGCCGGGCAGTTCGCCCGTCTTGGCGTGACCAAGGCCGATGGCAGCGTGGCCTGGCGGGCCTATTCGATGGTGTCGGCGCCGCATGACGAATACCTGGACTTCTTCTCCATCGTCGTGCCTGGCGGGGAGTTCACCAGCGAACTCAGCCGGCTGGGTGAAGGCGACCGCCTGCTGATCGACCGGCAAGCCTTCGGTTACCTGACCCTGGACCGCTTCATCGGCGGGCGTGACCTGTGGCTGTTGGCTACCGGCACCGGGATCGCCCCGTTCATGTCGATCCTGCAGGATTTCGAGGCCTGGGAGCGGTTCGAGTCGATCAAGCTGGTCTACTCGGTACGCGAGGCCAAGGAGCTTGCCTACCTGGACCTGATCGCCGGCCTGGAAAGCCGCGACTACCTGGCCGAGCATGCCGGCAAGCTGCAGTTCATTCCGGTGGTGACCCGAGAGGCCCATCCAGGCGCACTGAACGCGCGCATCACCACCCTGATCGAGAACGGCGAGCTGGAGCGGGCCGCGGGCGTGCAGCTGAGCCCGGAGCATTCGCGCATCATGCTCTGCGGCAACCCGCAGATGATCGAAGACACCCGCGCGGCGCTCAAGCAGCGTGACCTGCAGCTGGCACTGAGCCGTAGGCCGGGGCAGGTGGCGGTGGAAAACTACTGGTAGGCCCGGCGTGGCCCATCGGCCAGCGAGCCGGGCAGGCCAGCGCTGGCCGCGTTCACGATTGCCGATTCTGGCTCTGAGCCTTGAGCAGATCGCGGATTTCCGTCAGCAAGGTCTCCTGGGGCGAGGGTGCCGGTGGCGCGCTTGGTGCCACGGCTTCTTCACGCTTGAGGCGATTGATCACCTTCACGCCCATGAAGATGGCGAACGCGATGATGATGAAGTCGATCACCGTCTGGATGAACTTGCCGTAGGCCAGCACCACGGCCGGCACGTCACCCTGCGCGGCCTTGAGGGTGATGGCCAGGTCGCTGAAGTCCACCCCGCCGATCAACAGGCCGAGCGGCGGCATGATCACGTCGCCGACGAAGGATGAGACGATCTTGCCGAAGGCCGCGCCGATGATGATGCCGACGGCCATGTCGACGACGTTTCCCTTGACCGCGAAGGCCTTGAATTCCTTGAGCATGCTCATGGTGTATTCCCTGTAACAGTTTGAAGGTATGGCGATTCGCGCCAGGCCGCATGCATGATGTGGCACCGAGCAGTTAATGACTGCGGCCAGACTCAATAGTTTTGTCGACCTCCTGCAGGTTCGAGACACATCAGGGTCGGCTATCATGGCGGTTTTTCCGGGGAGGACCATCCATGGCCAAGGCCAAGCGCTTGTATGGCTGCACCGAGTGCGGCGCTACCTTTCCCAAGTGGGCCGGTCAGTGCGGCGAATGCGGCGCCTGGAACACGCTGGTGGAGACCATGCTCGAAAGTGGCGCCGCGGCAGCGCCTAGCGGGCGTGCCGGGTGGACCGGACAACAGGCCCAGATCAAGACCCTGGCTGAAGTCAGCGTAGAGGAAATCCCGCGTTTCACCACCAGCAGCACCGAACTCGACCGGGTGCTCGGCGGTGGCCTGGTGGACGGTTCGGTGGTGCTGATCGGCGGTGACCCGGGGATCGGCAAGTCGACCATCCTGCTGCAGACCCTCTGCAACATCGCGACCCGGATGCCGGCGTTGTATGTCACCGGCGAAGAGTCGCAGCAACAGGTGGCGATGCGCTCCCGGCGCCTGGGCCTGCCGCAGGACCAGCTCAAGGTCATGACCGAGACCTGCATCGAAACGATCATCGCCACCGCGCGTCAGGAAAAGCCCCGGGTGATGGTGATCGACTCGATCCAGACGATCTTCACCGAGCAGTTGCAGTCGGCGCCTGGCGGCGTGGCCCAGGTGCGCGAAAGTACCGCCTTGCTGGTGCGCTATGCCAAGCAGAGCGGTACGGCGATCTTCCTGGTCGGCCACGTGACCAAGGAGGGATCGCTAGCCGGCCCTCGGGTACTGGAACACATGGTCGATACCGTCTTGTACTTCGAAGGCGAGTCCGATGGCCGCTTGCGCCTGCTGCGCGCGGTCAAGAACCGCTTCGGCGCGGTCAACGAGCTGGGCGTGTTCGGCATGACCGATCGTGGCTTGAAGGAGGTGTCCAACCCATCGGCGATATTTCTCAACCGTACCCAGGAGGAGGTGCCTGGCAGCGTGGTGATGGCCACCTGGGAAGGCACCCGGCCTATGCTGGTCGAGGTGCAGGCACTGGTCGACGACAGCCACCTGGCCAACCCGCGGCGCGTGACCTTGGGCCTGGACCCGAACCGGCTGGCCATGCTGCTGGCGGTGCTGCATCGGCATGGCGGGATTCCGACCCACGACCAGGACGTGTTCCTCAACGTGGTCGGTGGCGTCAAGGTCCTGGAGACCGCGTCCGACCTGGCGCTGCTGGCGGCAGTGATGTCGAGCCTGCGCAACCGGCCATTGGCCCATGGGCTGCTGGTGTTTGGTGAAATCGGCCTGTCCGGCGAGGTACGGCCGGTGCCCAGCGGCCAGGAGCGTCTCAGGGAAGCGGCCAAGCACGGCTTCAAGCGGGCGATCGTGCCCAAGGCCAACGCGCCCAAGGAAGCCCCGTCAGGCTTGCAGATCATTGCCGTCACGCGCCTGGAACAGGCGCTGGATGCTTTGTTCGAGTGACCTATCGCGGCCGGTCCGGCATCCCGGCCGCGATAGGCCGCAAAGCGGCCTCAGGATCCGACAGTCGGCAAAGCCTCGAGCGGGTTCGAAGGGTCGTTGCTGTGCCAGTCCAAACTCTCAAACCTCCATCAACACCCCCAGCTCCCGCCTCAGCTCCTGTTCGTCCGCCAGGTTCAGTTCCATCAGGCGATGCAGGTGGGTCAGCGAGTCGATGTCGATGTGCTTGCAGACGAAGCCCAGCCGGGTGGCTTCCTGGTGGCGCAGCTCCACCTGCATCGCCACCTGCCGGTGCAGGTCGAGATGGATGATGGCGTCGAACGGCTTGCCCGGCTCGGCATCCCAGCCAGCCGGACGTTCCACCAGCAGCCCCTTGAGCGACAGGTCCAGCAGCTTCACCGGCCAGGCGCGCTCGCCCTGGCGCAGTTCCATGGGCGCGTCGAAGGCGATGCGGCGGAATCGGCGACGTTCGTCATGCTGGTTCATGTGACAGATTCTCCAGATGTTTCCATGGGCAGGACCGAGGCGCGGCGCCCCGTCGATCAGGCGGCGCGCGCGCTAGACCAAAGCAAGTGTGGCATTGGGCGATGACAGGCCCTAGACTCGATGAGCGGTCTTTTCCAATCCACCACTGGAAGTAAACCATGAACAACAATAATAGCCTGCTACGCCATGTGCCATGGCTGGTGCTGGCCGTCCTCGGAGCCTGTGCGCTAGGTGTGGTCGCCCTGCGTCGTGGCGAGGCGATCAATGCCTTGTGGATCGTGGTCGCGGCGGTGGCCATCTATCTGGTTGCCTATCGATACTACAGCCTGTTCATCGCCACCAAGGTGATGCAACTCGATCCCCGTCGCGCCACGCCGGCGGTGCTCAACAACGATGGTCTGGACTACGTGCCGACCAACAAGCACATCCTGTTCGGTCACCATTTCGCGGCGATCGCCGGGGCCGGGCCGCTGGTCGGCCCGGTGCTGGCAGCGCAGATGGGCTATCTGCCGGGCACCCTGTGGCTGATCGCCGGGGTGGTCCTGGCTGGCGCGGTGCAGGACTTCATGGTGCTTTTCCTGTCCACGCGGCGCAACGGTCGCTCGCTGGGCGACATGGTCCGCGAGGAGATGGGCCGGATCCCTGGCACCATCGCGCTGTTCGGCTGTTTCCTGATCATGATCATCATCCTCGCGGTGCTCGCGCTGATCGTGGTCAAGGCCCTGGCCGAAAGCCCGTGGGGCATGTTCACGGTCATGGCGACCATTCCGATCGCGATGTTCATGGGCATCTACATGCGCTATATCCGGCCCGGCCGGATCGGCGAGATCTCGCTGATCGGCGTGGTCCTGCTGCTGCTGTCGATCTGGCTCGGCGGCGTCGTGGCGGCCGATCCGAACTGGGGCCCGGCGTTCACCTTCACCGGCGTGCAGATCACCTGGATGCTGGTCGGCTACGGTTTCGTCGCCGCGGTACTGCCCGTCTGGCTGGTGCTGGCGCCGCGCGACTACCTGTCGACCTTCCTCAAGATCGGCACCATCGTCGCGCTGGCGATCGGCATCCTGATCATCGCTCCCGAACTCAAGATGCCGGCCCTGACCCAGTTCACCGATGGCACCGGCCCGGTCTGGAAGGGCACGCTGTTCCCGTTCCTGTTCATCACCATCGCCTGTGGCGCGGTGTCCGGCTTCCATGCGCTGATTTCCTCGGGTACCACGCCCAAGCTGCTGGACAACGAAGTCAACGCCCGCTACATCGGCTACGGCGGCATGCTCATGGAGTCGTTCGTGGCGATCATGGCCATGGTCGCCGCCTCGGTCATCGAGCCGGGCGTGTATTTCGCCATGAACAGCCCGGCCGCGGTGGTCGGTAGCGATGCCGTCTCGGTGGCCCAGGCCGTTAGTAGCTGGGGCTTTGCCATCACGCCCGAGCAGCTGGAGGCGACGGCCCGTGACATCGGCGAGCACACCATCCTGGCCCGTGCCGGTGGCGCGCCGACCTTGGCGGTGGGCATCGCGCAGATCCTGCACCAGGTGCTGCCTGGCGAGAACACCATGGCGTTCTGGTACCACTTCGCCATCCTCTTCGAGGCGCTGTTCATCCTGACCGCGGTGGACGCCGGTACCCGCGCCGGTCGCTTCATGCTCCAGGACCTGCTGGGCAGCTTCGTGCCTGCGCTCAAGCGTACCGACTCGTGGGCCGCCAACCTGATCGCCACCGCCGGCTGCGTGGCGCTGTGGGGCTACCTGCTGTACCAAGGGGTGGTCGACCCGCTCGGCGGCATCAATACCCTGTGGCCGCTGTTCGGCATCTCCAACCAGATGCTGGCCGGTATCGCGCTGATGCTGGGCACCGTGGTGCTGATCAAGATGAAGCGCCAGCGCTATGTCTGGGTCACCTTGCTGCCGGCCGTCTGGCTGCTGATCTGCACCACCGCCGCGGGGCTGATCAAACTGTTCGACCCGAACCCGGCCGTGGGCTTCCTGGCCCTGGCCAACAAGTACGGCACCGCCCTGGAGGCCGGCCAGGTGCTCGCGCCAGCCAAGGACATCGGCCAGATGCAGCACGTGATCTTCAATGCCTATACCAATGCTGGCCTGACCATCCTGTTCCTGGTGGTGGTGTTCAGCATCCTGTTCTTCGCGCTCAAGGTCGGCTACGCCGCCCTGGGCCGCAAGGAGCGCAGCGACAAGGAAACCCCGTTCCAGGCCCTGCCTGATGCGTGACCATAGAGGAATGCAGTGATGTTCAACGATCTCGGTCGACTGGGTAAGTACCTGGGGCAGGCAGCCCGCCTGATGGTCGGCATGCCCGACTATGACACCTACGTCGAGCACATGCAGACCAAGCACCCGGACAAGCCGGTGATGAGCTACGAGGCGTTCTTCCGCGAGCGCCAGGAGGCCCGTTACGGTGGCGGCAAGGGCAACCCCCGCTGCTGCTGAGTCCGTTGTAGTACCACGCGCCACGCCTTGCCGTGGCGCGTTTCATTTCGGGAGTCCAGATGTCCGTTTCCAGCCCTATCCCCGTTACCGTCCTCACCGGCTTTCTTGGCGCCGGCAAGACGACGCTGCTCAAGCACATGCTCAAGGCCGAGCACGGCCTGAAGATCGCGGTGATCGAGAACGAGTTCAGCGAGGCCGGCATCGACGGCCAGCTGCTCGGCGACGAGCCGGTGCAGGTCATGACCCTGGCCAATGGCTGCGTATGTTGCAGCATCCACGGTGACCTGACCCGTGCCTTGTACCTGTTGCTCGAGCGCCTGGATGCCGGCGAAATCGCCTTCGACCGGCTGGTGATCGAGTGCACCGGCCTGGCCGACCCGGCGCCGGTGGCGCAGACCTTCTTCATCGACGAGGAGCTGCGCGAGCGCTACATCCTCGACGGAATCATCACCCTGGTCGACGTGGCGCATGCCGAGCTGCATCTGCAACAGACCATCGCCCAGGCCCAGGTAGGGTTCGCCGATCGCCTGCTGTTGAGCAAGACCGACCTGGTCGAGCCGCAGGTGGTCCAGGCGCTGCGCGAACGCCTGGCACGCATCAACGGCCGCGCGGCGATCCGGGTGGTCGAACATGGCCGCATCGACCTGGCCGAGCTGCTCGATGTGCGCGGCTTCAACCTCAATCCGGAGCTGGGTGAAAACCTCAAGCCAAGGCTGCGCCCGGTGCTCAAGCCGGCCACGGCGGATCGCATCTCGACCTTGGTGTTGCGCAGCGAAGCGCCGCTGGACATCGATCGGCTCAGCGACTTCATGAACCAGCTGCTGGAAAACCACGGCAAGCAGTTGCTGCGCTACAAGGGTGTGCTGAACATCGCTGGAGAAGATCGCCGCCTGGTCTTCCAAGGCGTGCTCAAGCTGTATGGCTTCGATTGGGATGCCCCATGGCGGGAAGGGGAAGCACGCGAAAGCGTGCTGGTGTTCATCGCCGATGATCTGCCGGAGCAGGCGATCAAGGCGGGGTTCGAGGCGCTGGGCCAGGGCTGAGTCCGTTCGCTTTCCAGGCGCCCGGACTCGAGTCTGGCATCGGCAGGGGGGCGGGCCGCCTGGCGGTCCCGGTCCGCGTCATCGACCCTCTGCCCCAGCAGACTCCGGCCTCATTGCTTGCAGCGGGAGACAGCCGCTGCGGTCGCATCGTGACCAGGCGCTGGCAGGTGGCCAGAAACGAAGAAGCCTGGCGCAAGGCCAGGCTTCTCGACATCGGCTGATCGTCGATCAGTTGCCGTAGACCGGCAGCTTCTTGCAGATCGCCTTGACCTTCTCGCGGACCGCGTCGATCACCGCTTCGTTGTTCAGGTCGGCCAGGATGTCGCAGATCCAGCCAGCCAGCTCGCGGCATTCGGCTTCCTTGAAGCCACGGGTGGTGACCGCCGGAGTACCGAAGCGCAGGCCGGAGGTGACGAACGGCGAACGGGGGTCGTTCGGCACCGAGTTCTTGTTCACGGTGATGTAGGCGCGACCCAGGGCGGCGTCGGCGTCCTTGCCGGAGATGTCCTGCTTGATCAGCGACAGCAGGAACAGGTGGTTCTGGGTGCCGCCGGATACCACGTCGAAACCACGCTCGATGAACACCTCGGCCATGGCCTGGGCGTTCTTCACGACCTGCTGCTGGTAGGTCTTGAACTCAGGCTGCAGCGCTTCCTTGAAGCAGATCGCCTTGGCCGCGATGACATGCTCCAGCGGGCCACCCTGAGCGCCAGGGAAGACGGCCGAGTTGAGCTTCTTCTCGATCTCTTCGTTCTTGCGCGCCAGGATCAGGCCGCCACGCGGGCCGCGCAGGGTCTTGTGGGTAGTGGTGGTGACCACGTCTGCGAACGGCACCGGGTTCGGGTAGACGCCCGCGGCGACCAGGCCAGCCACGTGGGCCATGTCGACGAACAGGTAGGCACCGACCTTGTCGGCGATGGCACGGAAGCGGGCGAAGTCCAGCACCTGGGAATAGGCGGAGAAGCCGGCGACGATCATCTTCGGCTTGTGCTCGACGGCCAGGCGCTCGACTTCGTCGTAGTCGATCAGGCCGTTGCCGTCGATGCCGTACTGGATGGCGTTGTACAGCTTGCCCGAAGAGCTGACGCTGGCGCCGTGGGTCAGGTGGCCGCCGTGGGCCAGGCTCATGCCCAGGATGGTGTCGCCGGCCGACAGCAGGGCCAGGTAGACCGCCGCGTTGGCCTGGGAGCCGGCATGCGGCTGGACGTTGGCGTAGTCGGCGCCGAACAGCTGCTTGGCGCGCTCGATGGCCAGTTGCTCGACGACGTCGACGTACTCGCAGCCACCGTAGTAGCGCTTGCCCGGATAACCCTCGGCATACTTGTTGGTCAGGACCGAACCCTGGGCTTCCATGACGGCCGGGCTGGTGTAGTTTTCCGAAGCGATCAGCTCGATGTGCTCTTCCTGGCGCAGGGCTTCTTGCTGCATGGCTTCGAAGAGCTCGGCGTCGTACTTGGCAATGGTCAAATCACGGCTGAACATGGCGGTCCTCAAGGATCGGGCTGGATTGGGCGGGCATTCTAACCCATTGCCCTTGGGCTGGCATATGAATGGGTTTCATGTGGATCAACGGCGCGGCGCAAGCCGCAAGCTCCGGGAACAGGCCGACCGCGGCGCCAGTGTGGCAGACGCTACGTCCAGGCAAAGCGACACGGCTCTAGCTTGCAGCTCCGGAGCTAGTCGAAGACGAACAACGTCTCGTTGCTGAACTGGGATTCGAACTGGCGGGCAGGCATGGGGCGGCCGAACAGGTAGCCCTGCACCTCGTCGCAGCCATGCTCGCGAAGGAATTCCAGCTGCTCATGGGTTTCCACGCCTTCGGCGATCACCGCCAGGTTCAGGCTGTGGGCCATGGCGATGATGGCGCGGGCGATCTGGGCGTCCTGTTCGCCTTCGGGCAGGCCGTCGACGAAGGTGCGGTCGATCTTGAGCACATCGATGGGAAACTGCTTGAGGTAGTTGAGCGACGAGTAGCCCGTGCCGAAGTCGTCCACGGCAATGCTCAGGCCGAGGTTCTTCAGGCTGTCGAGGATCAGCATGGCCTCGTCGACCTCGCGCATCAGGATGCTTTCGGTCAGTTCCAGCTCCAGGCAGGCCGGCGGCACGCCAGTCTCTTCGAGGATCGTGGCGATGCGGGTGCCGAGCTGGCCGTCGGAGAACTGTCGGGCGGAAATGTTCACCGAGACCTTGGGCACCTTGACCTTGGCCTGGCTCCACGCCTTGAGCTGGCGGGTCGCCTCGCGCAGGACCCAGTCGCCCACATCGACCACCAGGCCCAGCTCCTCGATCACCGGGATGAAGTCGCCTGGCGGTACCAGCCCGCGACGCGGGTGGCGCCAGCGCAACAGGGCCTCGGCGCCGGTCAGGCGCTTGCCGTCGCCGCTGAACTGCGGCTGGTAGTAGAGCACGAACTCGTCCTGCTCCAGCGCATGGCGCAGGTCGCTTTCCAGCTCCAGGCGCTCGAGCGCGCTGGCGTTCATGTCCGTCTGGTAGAACTGGAAGTTGTTCTTGCCACGCTCCTTGGCATGGTACATGGCGGTGTCGGCGTTCTTCATCAGCTGGCTCAGCTCGTTGCCATCCTGCGGGCTCAAGGCGATGCCGATGCTGGCGGTGACGAAGAACTCGCGGTTCTCCAGCACGAAGGGGCGCACCAGGCTGCCGAGAATGCGCTCGGCCACATGGATTGCCCGGTTCAGCGCCACCTCCCGGGTGGCGCGCGGTTGCAGCAGCAAGGTGAACTCGTCGCCGCCCATGCGCGCCACGGTGTCGTCGTCATGCACACAGTCGAGCAGGCGCTCGGCCATGTCCTTGAGCATGCGGTCACCGGCGGCATGGCCGAGCGAATCGTTGATCGGCTTGAAACGGTCCAGGTCGAGGAACATCAGCACCACCCAGGATTTCTGTCGCTCGGCCTGTTGCAGCGCCGTGTACAGGCGATCCTGGAACAGCGTGCGGTTGGGCAGGTGGGTCAGCGCATCGTAGTAGGCCAGGCGGTGAATGCGTTGCTCGCTGGCCTTGCGCTCGCTGATGTCGGTGAAAAAGCACACGTAGCTGACCAGGTCGCCTTCCTCGTCGAACACCGCGGTGATGCCGACCCAAGCCGGATAGTGCTCGCCGCTGCGCCGCTTGAGCCACACCTCGCCCTCCCAGCTGCCACGCTGGTGCAGTTGCTTGAGCACATAGCGCAAGTGCGCTTGCTGCTGGTCATCGACGGTCAGCATGCTTGGCATCTGGTCCAGCACTTCATCCACCGAGTAGCCGCTGACCCGGCTGAACGCCTCGTTGGCCTGGACGATGTAGCCAGCCGGGTCGGTGATCAGGATCGCCGAGGTCGAATGCTCGAAGACCGTGGCGGCCATGCGCAGGTCCTTCTCGGCACGGCGCTGCTGGCTGATGTCGCGGCCAACGCCGAGGATGCCTTCGAAGCGCTCCTGGTCGTCCCACACCAGCACCAGGCGCAGCTCGATCGGGATCTTGCGCCCATCGGCACGCAGGCAGTCGAACAAAAACAGCTGGGTAGGCAGTTGCATGTGCAGGCAGGCCAGCGCGGCCGGGTCGCCCAGCGCGGCATTGACCTGCTCGATGAAGGCCAACACGCCATCCAGTTGGGCCGGATTGGCGACGGCGGTCTGCCAGCCGTGCTCGAATATCCATTCTGCCTGGTAGCCCAGCACATTCTGCACCGAGGGGCTGACATAGTTGAGCTTGAGCTGGCTGTCGGTGGAGAAGATCACGTCGCTGATGCTTTCGGCGAGCATCCGGTAGCGCCGTTCGCTGTCACGCAGCGATTCGCTGGCCTCGATCTGTACCGTGACGTCCTTGCCTATGCCGATGATCCGAGTGACCGCGCCTGTACTGTCGCGGGTCAACACTTGTTCGCGGATGTCATAGCAGCGCCAGCTGCCATCGCGGTGACGCAAGCGCAGCTGGCAGTGCAGCGAGCCGCCCTCGGCGTTTGCCTGTTGCGCCCAGCGCAGCGACTGGTAGTGCCGGGCATCCTCTGGGTGCATGAGCATTTCCCAGAAGCGCTCGCCCATGGCGGTCAGCTCGGCACGCTCATAGCCCAGCGTATGGCCCAGATGGCGGTTGCTGAAGATCATGTTCTGGCTTTGCACGTCCTGGACGTACAACTGGTCGGGCACGGTGCGTACCACGTTCGACCAGAAGCTTTCGCGCTCGAGCAGCGACAGCTCGACCTGCTTGCGGCTGGTGATGTCGCTGATGCTCAGGATCACTGCCTGGTAGTCGCAGCGTTGCTGCGGCAGGCGAGCCATGAGCCACAAGTGCAGCTCGCCGCCGCGCGGGGCGGGCAGGCGTACCTCGAGCTCCAGCTGCGCGCGCTGTTCGATCAATGCGCCGATCAACTGCATGCCGACCCCCTCGAGGCCGTCGCCAGTGCCGATGATCAGGCGCTGCCAGGCGCCCTGGTGGCACTCGACAGTGAGCAGCTGGCGGGCCACCTGGTTGATCTCGGTGATCTTCAGCTCCCGCAGCAGCGCCCGGCGCAGTTGCGGATCCAGCGCCAGGCTCTGCTTGAGCGCGGCCGGATTGCGGACGTGGTAGCGGTCGAGCTGGCCGGGCAGGCTGGACAGGTCGAGCACGCACAGTGCCACCCCGGTGCCTTCGAAGATTTCCTGGTAGCGACGCCGGTCCTCCTGCAGGGCACGCTGTCGACGGCGCATGCGCGCCAGGGTCAGGACCGGCAGCAGGGCACAGCACAGCACCAGCAGGCACTTGCCGAGCAGACCAGGCAACAGTTGCTGGCGAACCAGGCTCGCATCGAACAGGCCACGCAGTTGCCAGGCGCTGTTGTCGAGGAAGGCCAGCACCACGCTGCCGGGCGCCTGGCCACTGTTCGGCTCGGCCACATGGCGATCGAGCACCTGGCCGCTGCGGCTGTTCTCGAGCAACCAGGAAGGCTGCAGCGGGGCGCCGAGAGGGCGCGTCAGCGCGTGCAGGTAGTCCTTTTCCAGCCGCAGCAGCCAGTAGCCGTGCCCGGCCGGCTGACGAAGCAACAGGTAGATCGACTGGCCGTCGGACGAGTTGCCATAGAGATACGGGCGGTCCTGGATCAACCCCAGGTATTCACCGACCAGGCCATGGTCGCTGGTCGCCTCGAGGCTGTCGGCCTGGAAGCGACCTGCGCTGTCGAGCCAGGCCAACTGCCGCAGCAACGGCATGCGGGCGCGCAGCTCGACCAGCAGCGAGCGTATCGCCGCTGGCGCGGGCACTTCGGTATGCGGTTGCATCAGGTTCATGGCCTGCTGGGCCTTGAGCGCCAGATGCAGGCCCAGGTGATCGGCCAGTTCCGAAGTCTCGGCCACGCTTTTTTCCCGCAGCTCTGCCTGGGTGCGCTGGAACTGGGCGAACAGTTGCCATAGCAGCAGGGCCGTCAGTACCAGCGCGAGCAAGGCGAGCGCGCCTTTGAGCGAACCGTGCAGACCGAGGGTCGGGGCAGGCTGGCCAGGACGCAGGAACGGCGGTTGGGTGAGGTTGGTCAAGCGTTGATCCTGCGATTGGGCTGGCGACGGCAGGGACAGGGCCATGCGTGGCGCACTATAAGGCCGGACAGGCAAGGCGACTAGCATGCCTTCAAATGTGGCGAAGTGCCAGTGCCAGTGCCAGTGCCAGTGGCGGTGAGCGTTGAGCTGCAAGCAAAAGCGGTTCCGCGTTGCAGAAGCGTAAGCTTCACGCCTCAAGTGCAGCGCCGCAGCTTGAAGCTTGGAGCCCCCACCTGTGCAAGCCAACGTCTTGGCGTAGAATGGACGACTTTGTCCATCTGCACCTATCTGATAGAGGGCTTGGTTTTGGCTCAATACGTCTACACCATGCATCGGCTGAGCAAGGTCGTGCCGCCGAAGCGGGAAATCCTGAAGAACATCTCTCTGTCGTTCTTCCCCGGCGCGAAGATCGGCGTGCTCGGTCTCAATGGCGCGGGCAAGTCCACCCTGCTGCGCATCATGGCCGGGGTCGACAAGGAGTTCGATGGCGAAGCGCGCCCGATGCCCGACCTGAACGTCGGCTACCTGCCGCAAGAGCCCGAGCTCGACCCGAACAAGAGCGTCCGCGAAGTGGTCGAGGAGGCGGTCAGCACCATCAAGGACGCCCAGGCGCGCCTGGACGAGGTCTATGCGGCCTATGCCGAACCCGACGCCGATTTCGACAAGCTGGCCGCCGAACAGGCCAAGCTGGAAGCGATCCTGCAGGCAGCCGATGGCCACAACCTCGAGCGTCAGCTCGAAGTGGCCGCCGATGCCCTGCGCCTGCCCCCGTGGGATGCACGCATCGAACACCTGTCCGGTGGCGAGAAACGTCGCGTGGCGCTGTGCCGCCTGCTGCTGTCGGCGCCCGACATGCTGTTGCTCGACGAACCGACCAACCACCTCGATGCCGACTCGGTGGCCTGGCTGGAGCGGTTCCTGCACGATTTCCCGGGCACCGTGGTGGCGATCACCCACGACCGCTACTTCCTCGACAACGTCGCCGGCTGGATTCTCGAACTCGACCGTGGGGCCGGCATCCCATACGAGGGCAATTATTCGGGCTGGCTGGAAGCCAAGTCCGAGCGCCTGGCGCAGGAGTCCAAGCAGCAGAGCGCCCATGAAAAGGCCATGAAGGAAGAACTGGAGTGGGTGCGTAAAGGCGCCAAGGCTCGCCAGTCCAAGTCCAAGGCGCGTCTGGCGCGCTTCGAGGAAATGCAGTCGCAGGAATTCCAGAAGCGCAGCGAGACCAACGAGATCTACATTCCGGCAGGTCCACGCCTGGGCGACAAGGTCATCGAATTCAAGAACGTCAGCAAGGGCTACGGCGATCGCCTGCTGATCGACAATCTGTCGTTCGCCATGCCCAAGGGCGCCATCGTTGGTGTCATCGGCGGCAACGGCGCGGGCAAGTCCACCCTGTTCCGCATGATCATGGGCAAGGAGCAGCCGGACTCGGGCAGCATCGAGATCGGCGAAACCGTGCAGCTGGCCTGCGTCGACCAGAGCCGCGAGGACCTGGACGGCAGCAAGACGGTGTTCCAGCAGATTTCCGACGGTTCTGACCAGATCCGCATCGGTAGCTACGAGATCCCGTCGCGTACCTATGTCGGCCGTTTCAACTTCAAGGGCGGCGACCAGCAGAAGTTCGTCAGGGACCTGTCCGGAGGTGAGCGTGGCCGCCTGCACCTGGCCCTGACCTTGAAGGAAGGCGGCAACGTCCTGCTGCTCGATGAACCGTCGAACGACCTGGACGTGGAAACTCTGCGCTCGCTGGAAGAAGCCCTGCTGGACTTCCCGGGCGCCGCCATCGTGATTTCCCACGACCGCTGGTTCCTGGACCGTGTGGCCACCCATATCCTGGCCTACGAGGATGATTCGAGCGTGGTGTTCTTCGAGGGCAACTACACCGAGTACGAGGCCGATCGCAAGAAGCGCCTCGGCGACGCGGCCGCTCAGCCGCACCGCGTGCGACACAAGAAGCTGGCCCAGTAAGCCAGTCGACATGCACGACGATGGGGCCTTGATGGCCCCATTTTTGTGCCCGCTCGGTGTGTCTGGTTTAGCTTGTCCTGGCTGTTGGCTCTGTCTGCGGACGCTCCAGCATGTTTGCAATACTTGTATACATTTATAGAAATGCACCAAAAATTTTCATAAAAACGACATTTTGCTCTGTTGCGGTGCAAACCGTTCTTGATACAGTCGGGAAAAAACCAATAAGTCCAATCCTCTTGGTGAGATGTACCCATGACTGAATCTGTCGACGCTTTCCTGGCCCGCCTCAAGCAGCGTGACCCTGCCCAGCCCGAATTCCACCAGGCGGTGGAAGAGGTACTGCGCAGCATGTGGCCATTCCTCGAAGCCAATCCCCACTACCTCGAAGCCGGTATCCTCGAGCGCATGGTCGAGCCCGAGCGCGCGGTGCTGTTCCGCGTCTCGTGGGTCGATGACCAGGGCAAGGTCCAGGTCAACCGCGGCTACCGGATCCAGATGAGCAGCGCCATCGGCCCCTACAAGGGCGGCCTGCGCTTCCATCCGTCGGTGAACCTGAGCGTGCTCAAGTTCCTGGCCTTCGAGCAGGTGTTCAAGAACTCGCTGACCTCGTTGCCCATGGGCGGCGGCAAGGGCGGCTCGGACTTCGATCCCAAGGGCAAGAGCGATGGCGAGGTGATGCGTTTCTGCCAAGCCTTCATGAGCGAGCTGTACCGGCACATCGGTGCCGACCTGGACGTTCCGGCCGGCGACATCGGTGTTGGTGCGCGCGAGATCGGCTTCATGTTCGGCCAGTACAAGCGCCTGGCCAACCAGTTCACCTCGGTGCTGACCGGCAAGGGCATGACTTACGGTGGCAGCCTGATTCGTCCCGAGGCGACCGGCTATGGCTGCGTCTATTTCGCCGAAGAGATGCTCAAGCGCCAGGGCCAGCGCATCGATGGGCGCCGTGTGGCCATTTCCGGATCGGGCAACGTGGCCCAATACGCCGCGCGCAAGGTCATGGACCTGGGTGGCAAGGTCATCTCGCTTTCCGACTCGGAAGGTACCCTGTATTGCGAGTCCGGCCTGAACGACGAGCAATGGGAGGCCCTGATGGCGCTGAAGAACGTCAGGCGCGGCCGTATCAGCGAGCTGGCCGGGCAGTTCGGTCTGGAGTTCCGCAAGGGCCAGACGCCCTGGAGCCTGGCCTGCGACATCGCTCTGCCATGCGCCACCCAGAACGAGCTCGGCATCGAGGATGCGCGTACCTTGCTGGCCAATGGCTGCATCTGCGTTGCCGAAGGTGCCAACATGCCGACCACGCTGGAGGCGGTCGATATGTTCATCGAAGCCGGCATCCTGTTCGCCCCGGGCAAGGCCTCCAATGCCGGCGGCGTGGCGGTGAGCGGGCTGGAAATGTCGCAGAATGCCATGCGCCTGCTATGGACTGCCGGGGAAGTGGACAGCAAGCTGCACAACATCATGCAGTCGATCCATCATGCCTGCGTGCATCATGGCGAGCAGGCCGACGGCACGATCAACTACGTCAAGGGCGCCAACATCGCCGGCTTCGTCAAGGTCGCCGATGCCATGCTGGCCCAAGGCGTGGTCTGAGCGGAGCGGAGTACCTCCGGTTCGGCGTCGCGGCGACGGCGTCATGCCCAGCATCATCGGCGGTTTTGCGGGGCCCGGTGGAGGCTCGTCCGCCGTGCCGCTCCGCCTTGCCACACCTACCGCTGATGTTGCAAGCACGGCCATTATCGGTGGGGCCTGCAGGGCCCTACGGTGACAGCTGGGCTCATTCTCCAGCCTCGATGGCGACGATCTCGATCGCTTGTTCACCCGCCGGTCGTCGCCACGTCACTTCGTCCCCCGCTTCGGCACCCAGCAGCGCTCGGCCCAGAGGCGAGCCCCAGTTGATCAGGCCCTGGGCTGCATCGGCCTGGTCTTCTCCGACCAACTGCACGGTGTGCTGCTGGTCCTGCTCATCGACGAACCTGACGATGCTGCCTATCCGCACCTTTTCGTTGGTACCGGCCGGCGGCACCACCTGGGCGCTCTTGAGCCGTGCACGGAAATACCGCAAGTCGCGTTCGCTATCGGCCAGCCGCTGCTTGTCGGCATTATCGCCCAAGGCCAGCAGTTCGCTGCGCAGCGTATTGAGCTGCGCGACACGTTGCTGCAGTTGCGCATAGCCGCTTGCGGTGACGAGGTTGGGCTGGTCGCTGATGCGTCGCTCCACCGGCTGGTCGGCCTGAGCGGCGGCCTGGTCTTCGTTGACGAATGCCCGACTCATTGCTGCCTCCTTCGGTCAGGTTGCACACTTCAGTAGTGATACCACTTGAGCTCCAGCATCATCTCGTTCCGCGCGCTGGCCAAGTGGCTGAACTCGCGCCTGGCGCTCAGGCGCAGGCCAAGGTCCGGGCCGAGCTCCCATTGCTGGTTCAGGCTCAGGCTGCGACGCACTTCGCCATTGGTGAAGTAGTCGCCCTTGGCTTCCAGGGTCATGTTGCCGAGCCCGTTGCGCCACAGCAGCCCGCCGTTGAAACCGGCCGCCGGAGCGATGAACTGGGCGAAGTCGTTGTGATGCTCCACCCGCACGGTGCCAAGGGCAAAGCCGAGCAGCTCGTCGCCCAGTTGCCAGGTGCCGCCGGCCCCGCCATTGACATGGCTGACCAACACTTCGTCATCATGCTTGCCCGGTACTCGCTCCAGGCCGCCGGCGACCTGCCAGGACCACGGCTTGAGCAAGGCGTTGCGAGGCGTCAGCGAGCGGATGGTGGCCAGGTCCAGGCGCTGTACCTGCCAGTCGTTGCCTTCGTACTGGCGCAGCTTGAGCTGGAGAATCTCGATCTGCGCGCCCAGCGGGAAACCATAGGCGTTGTCGTTCAGGTCATGATAGGCCATGCGCAGGCCGTATTCGGCGTAGGCACGCTCGTCACGACTACCGATGCCGAGCTGCCAGGTACGCGACTGGTGGCCATGTTCCGGCAGGCCCGGGCGCTCTACCTCAAGCGGCGGCGGCGGGTTGCGATTGATCGCCCGCAGCAACTCGAAGCTGCGTCTGGCACGCGCCGGGTCGCGCGCTTGACCGGTCGCCCGGTAGCGCTCCAGGCGATAGGCGGCATCCTGCACCAGTGCTTGGCGATCGCGTGGCAGGGCGGTGAAGTCAGGGCTGCGCAGGTATTCGGTATCGGCGCTCAGGGCCAGCACCTGGTGCTTTTCGGCAAGCTCCAGTGGTTCGGCGCGAGCCAGCAGCTCGCGTTCACGCGAAGGACGGTAGTGCACCTGCGACACCAGCCCCGACTGCTTGACCGCCTTGACCGTGTCGGTCGGGATCGCCGTGAGCGGGAACTGCGAGGTGAGGTCCAGACCGGGCCTGGCCACCTGCAGCAGTTCCAGCAGTCGATACGAGCAGTTCTCGTCGAAGAAGAAGTAGTCGAAGCGTACCTGCTTGAGCTCCCAGACATGTTCGACCATGCGCCCGGTTTCTTCGGGCGTCAGGTTCAGCTGGTACTCCCACAGGTCGCGGTTCTCCAGGCTGCGGTACTCGGAGAGTTTGTCCTGGTAGGGCATGAAGGCGAACAGGCCTGGATAGCCGCCCATCAAGCCCTTCCAGGCATACAGAATACTGTTGTCGCTGCCCTCGATGTAGGCCCCGAAGTTGATCGCGTAGCTGAGCAGCGCGGTGTCGTTGCTTTGCGTGTCGCTCTGGTCGATGCGCAGCAGGGTATGGCCGAACATCGACGAAGGGCTGTTCAGGTAGGCCGCTGGGAAGATCAGCACCGCGCCGTGCGGGTCGATGTCCTGGTACCAGCGGGTGAACTCCTGGCATCGAGGCTGTGGCAGGTCAGCCAGTTGCAGTTGCTCGCGCAGCCAGCGCGTGCGTGCCGGAAACACGCACTGGGCGTGCTTGTCGCCAAGCGTGGCCGGCGCGTACAACGCCTCGACGGTGGCCTGCAGCTCGCGCTCGGGATGGTGCGCGCCGTCATGGGCGAGAAAGAAGCGTTCGTCGTCCACATAGCTGCGCCAACCGCCCAGCTTGCCGGTCTCGTAGTGTCCCAGGGCAATCCAGTAGGGCGTGGCGGCCAGTCGCTGGAGGCGCGATGGGTCCAGCTGGGGTGCGGCTTGAAGCGAGGCACAGGCGCAGAGCGCCAGGTAGGCGAGGCGTTTGAACATGTCAGGCAACTAGGTCTGGAGGATGTCGCAAGGCAGGCGGTTTCCCGCCCCGGCAGGGGCGGGAAGGCCGGATCAGGCTTCGCTGGCGTACTTGGCCAGGCGCGCATCGGTCTTGAGGACGGCGAGGGTGTTGCTATGGACGTCATCGGCAGTCACGTCGGCGCTGCTGAAGATCTGCTGGAAGTGTTCGTGGGTCACCGAAGCGAAGTGCGCGCGATCTTCCGGCGCGACGCCGAGCACCACGGCGTAGGTGGTCAGGGCTTCGCCCTGGCCCTTGGCCATGTCTTCGGAAAGTTCGTTCATCATGCCGTTCATGGCGAACCAGGAGCGGCCACCGTAGGTCAGGGCAGCGTTGGTCGAGCAGCCGTTGGTACCGGACGTCATGCCGAAGGTGGCGTTGCCCGAAGTGCCGTTGGTGGTGGAAGCCAGGAAGTGGGCGGGGGTGCCGCGCTGGCCTTCGAACAGCATGTTGCCCCAGCCGCAGTCCGGGCCGCCGGGCGCTTGCGCCATGGCGTTGAGCGAGACTGCGGTGAACAGCGTACCCAGAAGAATCCGTTTCATAGCTTTGTTCTCTTTTTCAGTAGACATGCCAAAGGTCTGGTTCCAGCGATGGCGATCGCTGGATCGGCAAGCAATGTAGCTTGCCGCGCAGCTTGGAGTTTAGGCGCGATCCAAAGGTTGCGTCACCCGATGTGAAAATTTGCAGCGAAACGGCCGTTTTCGAGCTTGCCAGATAAAGTCCTCGGCAGCCTTGCAAGCCGCGCGCATGCGGCGCCAGAATGCTTTCATCTGCCCGCCGAAGTAAGGAAGCCCAATGTCCGACCCTGTCGCTGCAAGTCTGCGTCTTGCGCCAGAAGCCCTGACACGGCGTTTTTCCGCTGAACAGTTCGCTTTCTCCAGCACCGACGATCTGGAGCCTTTTCGCGGTGTCCTGGGCCAGGAGCGAGCGGTCGAGGCCCTGCAGTTCGGCGTGGCGATGCCGCGTCCGGGCTACAACGTGTACGTCATGGGCGAGCCCGGTACCGGGCGCTTTTCGTTCGTCAAGCGTTACCTCAATGCCGAAGGCAAGCGTCAGCGCACCCCCGCCGACTGGGTCTACGTGAACCACTTCGACGAGCTGCGCGAACCCCGCGCCCTGGAGCTGCCGGCCGGTAGTGCCAGCGAGTTCATCGCCGACATCAACGCCTTGATCGGCAACCTGGTGGCCACCTTCCCGGCAGTCTTCGAGCACCCCTCGTACCAGCAGAAGAAGGGCGCCATCGATCGTGCCTTCAACCAGCGCTACGACCAGGCCCTGGATGTGATCGAGCGGGCCTCGCTGGAGAAGGACGTGGCCCTGTACCGCGACGCCAGCAACGTCGCCTTCACCCCGATGAGCGATGGCAAGGCGCTCGACGAGGCCGAGTTCGCCCAGTTGCCGGAGCAGGTCCGCGAACGTTTCCATCAGGACATCGCGGCCCTGGAGGAACGCCTCAACGAAGAACTGGCCAGCCTGCCGCAGTGGAAGCGCGAGTCCAACAACCAGTTGCGCCAGCTCAACGAAGAGACCATCACCCTGGCCTTGCAGCCATTGCTGGCACCGCTTTGCGAGAAATACGCGGAAAACGCCGCGGTCTGTGCCTACCTGCAGGCCATGCAGCTGAACCTGCTGCGCACCGTGGTCGAGCAGCTGGTCGACGACAGCAAGGCCGATGCCGTGGCGCGCAAGCTGCTCGAGGACCAGTACGCGCCCAGCCTGGTGGTCGGCCACGCGGCCGACGGCGGCGCGCCGGTGGTGTTCGAGCCGCATCCGACCTATGACAACCTGTTCGGCCGCATCGAGTACAGCACCGACCAGGGCGCCCTGTACACCTCGTATCGCCAGCTGCGGCCAGGCGCCCTGCACCGCGCCAATGGCGGCTTCCTGGTGCTCGAGGCGGAGAAGATGCTTGGCGAGCCGTTCGTCTGGGATGCACTCAAGCGCGCCCTGCAGTCGCGCAAGCTGAAGATGGAGTCGCCGCTTGGCGAGCTCGGGCGCGTGGCCACCGTGACCCTCACGCCGCAGGTCATCCCGCTCGATCTGAAGGTGGTGGTCATCGGCTCGCGCCAGCTGTACTACGCCTTGCAGGACCACGATCCGGAATTCCAGGAGATGTTCCGGGTGCTGGTCGACTTCGACGAAGACATGCCCATGCTCGACGAGAACCTCGAGCAGTTCGCCCAGTTGCTGCGCACTCGCACCAACGAAGAGGGCATGGCGCCGCTGAGCGCCGACGCGGTGGCGCGCCTGGCCACCTACAGCGCCCGGCTGGCCGAGCACCAGAAGCGGCTTTCGGCACGTATCGGCGACCTGTTCCAGCTGGTCAGCGAGGCCGACTTCATTCGCCAGCTGGCCGGCGATGACAAGACCGACGCCGGGCACATCGAACGGGCCTTGCGGGCCAAGGCCACCCGTACCGGGCGGGTCTCGGCGCGCATTCTCGACGACATGCTGGCCGGGATCATCCTGATCGACACCGACGGCGCGGCGATCGGCAAGTGCAACGGCCTGACGGTGCTCGAGGTGGGCGATTCGGCGTTCGGCGTCCCGGCGCGGATTTCCGCGACCGTCTATCCCGGCGGCAGCGGCATTGTCGACATCGAGCGTGAAGTCAACCTCGGCCAGCCGATCCACTCCAAGGGGGTGATGATCCTGACCGGCTACATGGGCAGCCGCTATGCCCAGGAGTTCCCCCTGGCGATCTCGGCCAGCATCGCCCTGGAGCAATCCTATGGCTACGTCGATGGCGACAGTGCCTCGCTGGGCGAGGTGTGCACGCTGATCTCGGCCTTGTCCAGGACCCCGCTCAAGCAGTGCTTCGCCATCACCGGCTCGATCAACCAGTTCGGCGAGGTGCAGGCAGTCGGTGGCGTCAACGAGAAGATCGAGGGCTTCTTCCGGCTCTGCGAGGCCCGCGGCCTGACCGGCGAGCAGGGGGTGATCATCCCGCGCGCCAACGTTGCCACGCTGATGCTCGACGAGCGTGTGCTGGAGGCGGTGGAAGCGGGGCGTTTCCATGTGTACGCGGTGAGCCAGGCCGACGAGGCCCTGAGCCTGCTGGTCGGCGAGCCTGCCGGGGCGCCGGACCAACAGGGCCAGTTCCCCGAGGGAAGCGTCAATGCCCGGGTGGTCGAGCGCTTGCGCATCATCGCCGAGATGGTCAGCGAGGAAGACATCAAGGAGGCGGAAAAAGAGCGACTGGAAGAGGCGCTGGCGCAAGCCAGGCCGGCGTGAGTCGGTGGCGCGGCGCATGACCGTCCAGCGCCGATCGTCCTGCGGCATGTCCGCTCGACTATGCTCAGAGGCAGGACGGTCGCGAAGTCCAGGAGGCAGCAGCCTGCGTCGCGGGCTGCACCCAGGGGATCTCGGAGGGAGACGCGGTCATGCGCAACCTCAGCCTTACACGCCAGTGCCTCGGCCTGGTGACCCGCATCGAATGCAGCATTCGCCCGCTGGCCGGCGACAATGGCATGTGGACCCTGCTGTTCGCCGCCGGCATGGCTGGCGAACAGCCGTCGGCGGTCAAGGCCCAAGGCCCGTTCCACGGTCCGCAGGTGGCCGAATCGGTGCTCAATGCCATCGTCGACAGCCTGACCTTGCATGGCTACCAGGTCGCCGAGGGGCCACAGATCTGGTGTACCCATCTGCAGGCACAGTTGCGCCGGATCAATGGCGAGCGCTGTCGCAACCTTGGCGACTACCAGTTCCATCCCGAACACTGATGCCGCAGCTGCCGGGGCGTGCGATGCGCCTGGACCCAGCGGCGACACAAGGCCACGGGCTTCTCTGTCACAGGTGGCATGGCTATACTCGGCCACGCTTTTTCGCCATCTGACGAGTCTTATCCCGCATGGAACGTATCCTCGAAAACGCGATGTATGCCTCGCGCTGGCTGCTCGCACCGATCTACTTCGGCCTGTCCCTTGGCCTGCTGGCCCTTGCGCTGAAATTCTTCCAGGAGGTGGTCCATGTCTTGCCCAACGTCTTTGCGTTGAGCGAGGCGGACCTGATCCTGGTGATCCTGTCGCTGATCGACATGTCGCTGGTTGGCGGCCTGCTGGTGATGGTGATGATCTCGGGCTACGAGAACTTCGTCTCCCAGCTGGATATCGACGAAAGCAAGGAAAAGCTCAACTGGCTGGGCAAGATGGACTCTTCCTCGCTGAAGATGAAGGTGGCCGCGTCGATCGTGGCCATTTCCTCGATCCACCTGCTGCGTGTGTTCATGGACGCCCAGAACATCTCCACCGACTACCTGATGTGGTACGTGATCATCCACATGACCTTCGTCGTCTCGGCGTTCGTCATGGGCTACCTGGACAAGCTGACCAAGCATTGACCTGAGCCGCGGATCGTTCGAGGGGCAGGCCGGCACGCTGGCTTGCCCCTCGTCGTGTCCGGTCCCTGACGAGCCGTCGCGATCGTGCTAGGCTGCTCGCCCATTTCATCAAGGGCGCGGCCTGGTTGCGCCCTGCAGCGGAGCACGCCAATGTCCGAACTCAACCTGTCCACCGACGAATCCCGCGTCAGCTACGGCATCGGCCGTCAGCTGGGTGGCCAGCTGCGCGACAACCCGCCACCAGGCGTCAGCCTGGACGCCATCCTGGCCGGCCTGACCGATGCCTTCCAGGGTCAGGACAGCCGCGTCAGCGAGTCTGACCTGTCGGCCAGCTTCAAGGCCATCCGGGAAATCATGCAGGCTGAGGCCGCGGCCAAGGCTGAAGCCGCCGCCGCCGCAGGCAAGCAGTACCTGGCCGAGAACGCCAAGCGCGAAGGCATCGTGACCCTGCCTTCGGGTCTGCAGTACGAAGTGCTGGCCAGCGGCGAAGGCACTAAGCCCGGCCGCGAAGACAGCGTGCGCACCCATTACCATGGCACCCTGATCGATGGCACCGTGTTCGACAGCTCCTACGATCGTGGCCAGCCGATCGAGTTTCCAGTCAGCGGCGTGATCGCCGGCTGGACCGAGGCCCTGCAGCTGATGAACGCCGGCAGCAAATGGCGCCTGCACGTACCGAGCGAGCTGGCCTACGGTGCCCAGGGTGCTGGCAGCATTCCGCCACATAGCGTACTGGTGTTCGACGTCGAGCTGCTCGACGTTCTGTAACTGAGCTTCGAGCTGCAAGCTGAAGCGGATCGGCGGTGTCGATGCGATTGCCAATCGCCGACTCGCCGCGATCTGCTTGGCTTGTGGCTTGTGGCTTGTGGCTTGTGGCTTGTGGCTCGCAAGCTAGCTCCACTCAGGCCCAACCGGCCGTAACGCCCTGGCATAACAGAACAGAAACAGGTTGCGCACCAGTTCCTTGAGCACCATCGGCTCGCTCGAACTCAGCCCTGAAAGGTCCAGGTCGCCCTGGTCACGCAGTTCATCGAGGGCGTCTTCTTCGAGCACGGCGCAGACTTCGCCGGTTTCGCGGTGCAGGATGCGCAGGTAGGGATGAGGTCGATCAAGCCAGGCGTCGATCAGATAGGTCATGGCTGTTCTCCTTGGATGTTCGTTCCAATGAGAATAATTCTTATTATCAGAATAGCAAGAGCCTATTGGCGATTTCTTCCGAGCGGCCTCTCGGCGGATGTCGTGATGCGCCAGGATCGCATTGCGCGATCCTGGCAGTGCCGGTCAGACCTTGCGCACGAACTCCGACTTCAGCTTCATGGCGCCGATGCCGTCGATCTTGCAGTCGATGTCGTGGTCACCGTCGCACAGGCGAATGTTCTTCACCTTGGTGCCGACCTTGACCACCAGCGAGGATCCCTTGACCTTGAGGTCCTTGATCACGGTGACGGTATCGCCGTCTTGCAGGACATTGCCCACGGAGTCCTTCTTCACCGCTTCATCGTCGGCGCTTTGCTCGGTGTCGTGGGCTGACCATTCATGGGCGCACTCCGGGCAGACCAGCTGGGTGCCGTCCTCGTAGGTGTATTCGGAGTGGCATTGGGGGCAGGGCGGCAAGGTGCTCACGGGACTTCCTCGGTAGGCGAACAAAGGCGCACATTGTATAGGG
Organism: Pseudomonas fulva; assembly: GCF_015680705.1. Classification (GTDB taxonomy): domain Bacteria; phylum Pseudomonadota; class Gammaproteobacteria; order Pseudomonadales; family Pseudomonadaceae; genus Aquipseudomonas; species Aquipseudomonas fulva_C. The sequence goes on from NZ_JADNYP010000005.1 coordinate 77,029, forward strand.
TTTTGCAAAAGGCGTCATGAATGCATCGCCAGGCCAGCCAGGCGCCGGCGCTGCCAGCGTTCGTGGCGGCCGGGCGGGCATGTCCGAGAGCGCAGGGGCTCCGCCAGGCGCGGGCGTGCCCGCGAGGCAAGGAGGGGTCAGTGGGTGCGGGCGACGGCGAATTCGCTCAGTTCGACCAGGGCATCCCGATACTGGCTGGCTGGCAGCACTTCGAGGCAGGCGATGGCGCGGGCGACATAGTCGCGGGCCATGCGCGCGGTGTAGTCGAGGGAGCCGGAAGCCTCGACGGCGCTGCGAATGCTTTCCAGGTCTTCGATGCCGCCTTTCTGGATGGCCTGGCGCACCAGCGCGGCCTGCTCGGCCGTACCTTCGCGCATGGTGTGGATCAGCGGCAGGGTGGGCTTGCCCTCGGCGAGATCGTCACCGACGTTCTTGCCCAGGGTGTGCGAGTCGCCCTTGTAGTCGAGCAGGTCGTCGACCAGTTGGAAGGCCACCCCCAGGTGATCGCCAAAGGTGCGCAGCGCCTCGCGCTGTTCGTCGCTGGCGCCGGCCAGGGCCGCGGCGCTGTGGGTGGACGCCTCGAACAGCATCGCGGTCTTGCCGCGGATGACCTCCATGTACACCTGTTCGGTGGTGCTGGCGTCACGCACGCGCGACAGCTGCAGCACTTCGCCCTCGGCGATCACCCGGGTGGCGTGGGAGAGGATCTGCATCACCGGCATCGAGCCGAGCTCGACCATCATCTCGAACGAGCGCGAATACAGGAAATCGCCCACCAGCACGCTCGGTGCGTTGCCCCACAGGGCGTTAGCGGTGGAGCGGCCGCGGCGCATGCCCGACATGTCGACCACGTCGTCGTGCAGCAGGGTGGCGGTATGCAGGAACTCGATCGTCGCCGCCAGCAGGCGCAAGTCGTCGTTGCGGTGGCCCAGGGCCTTGCCGCAGAGCAGCACCAGCAGCGGACGCAGGCGCTTGCCCCCGGCCGACGTGATATAGTCGCCGATCTTCGATACCAGCGGCACGCGCGAGGTCAGCTGCTCCTTGATGATCTCGTCGACGGCGCTGAAATCTTCAGCGACCGCGCGGTAGAAGGTTTGGGGTTGCATCGGCTGCTCCATTGAGGTTGCGCGGCATGCTAGGTCGCGGGTCCCGGTGTGTCAAGGCGCGGCGGCCGGCTGGCGGGGGCGGCACTTGCAAGGAGATTGCCGGTTGCGTACAATCGCGCACCCTAACTTTCCTGGGCAGCACCTGCCTTACGCAATTGCATCGGGGCCTTTCCAGCCCTGTGCAGCCATGCCAGCCAATACTCATCTTATAAAGAGCTGGGTGAGCAGGATTATCGGAGAAATACCATGTCTTACGCAGTAATCGTTACCGGCGGCAAGCAGTACAAAGTAGCCGAAGGTGAATACCTGAAGGTCGAGAAGCTGGAAGTCGCCACTGGCGAGTCCGTCACTTTCGATCGCGTCCTGCTGGTTGCCAACGGTGACGACGTCACCATCGGCGCGCCAGTGGTCGCTGGTGCCAAGGTCGTTGCCGAAGTCGTTTCGCAAGGCCGCCACGACAAGGTTCGCATCATCAAGTTCCGTCGTCGCAAGCACCACATGAAGCGTATGGGCCACCGCCAGTGGTTCACCGAGATCAAGATCACCGGTATCCAGGCTTAATCGCCAAGATCCCTTGAATTTATTGGAGAATTGAACCATGGCACACAAAAAGGCTGGTGGTAGTACTCGTAACGGTCGCGATTCAGAATCGAAACGCCTTGGCGTGAAGATGTATGGCGGCCAGGTCATCAAGGCCGGCAACATCATCGTCCGCCAGCGCGGCACCCAGTTCCACGCCGGTTTCGGCGTCGGCATGGGCAAGGATCACACCCTGTTCGCCAAGATCGAAGGCGTGATCAAGTTCGAGAAGAAGGGCGAGTTCGGCCGTCGCTATGTAAGCGTCGTCGCGGCCTGATCGAGCTGTCGCTGGAAAAGCCCCGTCATGCGACGGGGCTTTTTCGTTTGTGCTGAGCCTCTTGCAAAGCTGTTCGCATGGGCTGCCGGCGCTGGTATCTTCGGTCTACGGGGCAGCCGCGCTCATTTTTGCAAGAGCCTCATGTTTTGAGTCAATCAGCTCGTCTGTCGACGAGAGGCGGTTTTTATGAAGTTTGTTGACGAAGTATCGATCAGGGTCAAGGCCGGTGACGGCGGTAACGGTTGCATGAGCTTCCGCCGCGAGAAGTTCATCGAGAATGGCGGCCCCAACGGCGGTGACGGGGGCGACGGCGGCTCGGTGTTCGTGGTGGCCGACGAGAACCTCAATACCCTGGTCGACTACCGCTATACGCGCCACCACGAGGCCCAGCGCGGCTCCAATGGCGGCAGCACCGACTGCACCGGCAAGAAGGGCGAGGACCTGTTCCTGCGCGTGCCGGTCGGCACCACGGTGATCGACGCCTCGACCCAGGAAGTCATCGGTGACCTGGTCACCCCCGGGCAGAAACTGATGGTCGCCCAGGGCGGCTGGCACGGCCTGGGCAATACCCGCTTCAAGTCCAGCACCAACCGTGCGCCGCGCCAGACCACGCCGGGCAAGCCGGGCGAGCAGCGCGACCTGAAGATGGAGTTGAAGGTGCTGGCCGATGTGGGCCTGCTCGGCCTGCCGAATGCCGGCAAGAGCACCTTCATCCGCTCGGTGTCGGCTGCCAAGCCGAAAGTCGCCGACTACCCGTTCACCACCTTGGTGCCCAACCTCGGCGTGGTCAGTGTCGACCGCTGGAAGAGCTTCGTCATCGCCGACATTCCCGGCCTGATCGAGGGCGCTTCCGACGGTGCCGGGCTGGGGATCCGCTTCCTCAAGCACCTGGCACGTACCCGCGTGCTGCTCCACCTGGTCGACCTGGCCCCACTCGATGGCAGCAGCCCGGCCGATGCCGCCGAGGTCATCATCAACGAGCTGACCCGCTTCAGCCCTTCGCTGGCTGAACGCGAGCGTTGGCTGGTGCTGAACAAGTCGGACATGCTGATGGACGACGAGCGCGACGAGCGCGTCAAGGAAGTGGTCGAGCGGCTGCAGTGGGAAGGGCCGGTCCATGTGATCTCGGCGATCTCCAAGCAGGGCACCGAGAAGCTCAGCCACGACATCATGCGCTACCTGGAAGACCGTGCCGATCGCCTGGCCAACGATCCGGCCTACGCCCAGGAGCTGGCCGAGCTCGACCAGCGTATCGAGGACGAGGCGCGCGCCCAGCTGCAGGCGCTCGACGATGCCCGCGCCCTGCGCCGCAGCGGTGTCAAGAGCGTGCATGACATCGGTGACGATGACGATTGGGATGATTACGAGGACGACGAAGACGGTCCGGAAATCATTTACGTGCGCGACTGATCGGTTGCAGTACACTGAACGCCGCTCCTTCGAGCGGCGTTTTGGTATCTAAAGATCGACATAGGTTGGAAGAAGATGCGAGACAAGGTGACAGGCGCGCGGCGCTGGGTCGTGAAGATCGGCAGCGCCCTGCTGACGGCCGATGGCAAGGGGCTCGACCGTGGCGCCATGGCTGTCTGGGTCGAACAGATGGTGGCACTGCGCGAAGCGGGCGTGGAGTTGGTGCTGGTATCCTCCGGGGCCGTTGCCGCTGGCATGAGCCAACTGGGCTGGAGCACTCGACCGAGCGCGATGAACGAGCTGCAGGCCGCGGCTTCGCTCGGTCAGATGCGCCTGGTGCAAGCCTGGGAGTCGAGCTTTGGCGAGCATGGCAAGCATACCGCGCAGATCCTTCTGACCCATGACGACCTGTCCGACCGCAAGCGTTACCTCAATGCCCGCAGTACCTTGCGTACCCTGGTCGAGCTGGGCGTGGTACCGGTGATCAACGAGAACGACACGGTGGTCACCGACGAGATCCGCTTCGGCGACAACGATACCCTGGCCGCCCTGGTGGCCAACCTGGTGGAAGCCGACCTGCTGGTCATCCTCACTGATCGTGACGGCATGTTCGATGCTGACCCGCGCAGCAATCCCGACGCTTCGCTGATCTTCGAAGCCCGCGCCGACGATCCATCGCTCGACGCCGTGGCGGGCGGCACCGGTGGCGCGCTGGGCCGTGGCGGCATGCAGACCAAGCTGCGTGCCGCGCGCCTGGCGGCGCGCTCCGGTGCCCATACCATCATCGTCGGCGGGCGCATCGAGCGGGTGCTGGACCGCCTGAAGGCCGGCGAGCGCCTTGGTACCTTGCTTTCACCCGAACGCGGCATGCTCGCGGCACGCAAGCAATGGCTGGCCGGTCACTTGCAGACCCGTGGCATCCTGGCCCTGGATGCCGGCGCCGTGCAGGCCCTGCGCGAGGCCAACAAGAGCCTGTTGCCGGTTGGAGTCAAGGCCGTGCAAGGCAGCTTCCGCCGGGGCGAGATGGTGATCTGCGTCGGCCCCGACGGCCAGGAAATCGCCCGTGGCCTGGCCAACTACAGTGCCCAGGAAGCGCAGAAGATCATCGGCCAGCCCTCCGATGCCATCCACGGCATCCTGGGGTACAGCGCCGAACCCGAGCTGGTGCATCGCGACAACCTGGTCCTGGTCTGAGGGGATGTGCATGTTGAAGAAGCTGTTAGCCGTGGCCGCGCTGGCGTTGCCGGCGCTTGCGAATGCCGAGCAGATCGGCCAGGTGTCGACGGTATTCAAGTTCGTCGGGCCGAACGATCGTATCGTGGTGGAGGCGTTCGACGATCCGAAGGTCGAAGGGGTGACCTGCTACCTGTCGCGTGCCAAGACTGGCGGGATCAAGGGCGGGCTGGGTCTGGCCGAGGATCGCGCCGAAGCGTCGATCGCCTGTCGCCAGGTCGGGCCGATCCGCTTCAAGGGCGAGCTCAAGGAGGGCGAGTCGGTATTCAAGGAGCGCACCTCGCTGGTGTTCAAGACCATGCAGGTGGTGCGCTTTTTCGACCAGAAGCGCAATACCCTGGTGTATCTGGTCTACAGCGACCGGGTGATCGAGGGCAGCCCGCAGAATGCGGTGACGGCGATCCCGATCCTGCCTTGGACGAAATAGCCTCGGTGGAGGCACAAGGTCCCGGACTGCGTGGTACGCAGAGGCGGATACCGGTGTTGTCCCCCAGCTCCCGAGGCCGCGAAGCGGCCTCAGGTTTCTCCATCCTGCTGGCACGACCTGCGCATTAGCGAGCTGGCTTGCAAGCCTGCCAGCTCTCGAGGCCGGGCTACCGCTCCCGCACGATCACCGATGCGCCGAACCCTTCAGGTCATCTCGCCGGCCTCGACCTGCTCCTGGCCAACCCCTGGCGCTTCTTCCAGGCGGCTGATGTACTTCCAGTCCGCCTCGTCGATATAGATCCCGTTCGGTCCGCTGCCGCCTTCCAGGTCGATGGCCACCCGCGCCGAAACCTGCGGCTTGACGCTGGCCAGGATCGGTACGAAGCCCAGTTGCTGGCTGGTTTCGAGCAGGGCCGCCTGGTTGCGCTCGTCGATGTCGGCGGCCTCGTCGAGGTAGTAGGGCAGGCGAATACGGCTGGCCAGGTCGCGGTCCATCAGGTGCAGCAACAGGTACATGTTGGTTAGCGCCTTGATGGTCATGGTGGTGCCGTTGGACGCGGCCCCATCGATGTCGGCGTGGATCACCGGCTGGCTGTTGACCTTGGTGATCTCGAACGCCAGCTCGAACAGGTCCTTGAGCCCAAGCTGGTTATGGTTGGCCGCCACCAGCCGTGCCAGGTATTCCTTGGCCTGCTCGTTCTTCTGGTCCTGATCCGCGCTCTGGGTCAGGTCGAAGACCGACAGCGTCTCGCCTTCCTCGTACTGCCCGGCGCTGTGGATGATCTGGTCGATGTGCCGCAGGGCTTCCTTGTTCGGTGCCAGTACCACGCGGAAGCTTTCCAGGTTGGAGACCTGGCGCTTGTTGATTTCGCGGTTGAACAACGCCAGCTGGTGTTCCAGGCTGTCGTAGTCGCTGCGGATGTTGCGCAAGGTCCGGGCGATGTCGGTCACTGCCGCGCGACGCGCCTTGGCCAGGGTCAGGGCTTCGTCGCTGCGGTGGGCATAGGCGTTGATCAGCAGCTCGAGACGACGCTCCAGGTCGTCCTCGCTGTCGAACTTGGCCACGCCCTTGAGACGCACCTGGGCGTACAGCGCCTCGATCTGGTTGTCCACGCGTTGCAGGCTCTGCCAGCTGTCCTGGTAATCGTTGAGCAGTGGCAGCAGGTTGTCCATGGAGTCGTCCAGCGCTTCCATGAACGGCGTGCCGGGCGGTAGGTCGGCCGGCAGCAGCTGGCGACGACGCAGCGCATCGTCGAGGGTGCGCTGTCGGGCTTCGAGGTCGGCGAGCTGGCGCGCGACCAGCTGCAGCTTGGCCGAAAACTGCTGGACGCGCTCGGTGAAGGCATCGCTGGAGCGCTTGAGTTCGTCCTGCGCGGCCTCCAGCTGGGCCAGCTGTTCGATCTTCTGCGCCTCTTCGACCGCCAGCGTCTGCGCGCGCCGATAGTCCTCGAGTGCCTTTTGCGCGTCGAGCACCGCCTGGTAGAGCGTTTCGGCCTGGGCCTTGCTCGCCGAGCGGTCGGCGGTCACGCTCTGCTGGGTCCTGAGCTGCCTGAGTTCCTTTTCCAGACGGTCCTTCTGCTCGCGCAAGGCGGCGCGATCAGCCAGGGCCTGCAAGGCCGGTGGGTCGATGTGCGACAGGTCGATGGCCAGGCCCGGCGCGACGAAACGCTCGCCCTTGAAACCTGCGAGTAGCGCCTGGAGCGACTTCACCCATTGTTCGCCGTCTTCGAGCTCGATGCCGTTCGCGCCCAGCGGCAGGCTGAACAGCGCACCGTTGAACAGCCGCATCAGGCGCTCGACATCCTGCTGGGAAAACTCCTCGCGCAGCCGGGCATAGCTGTTGTTGTCGGCATGCTCGAGCTGTTGCCTGACCGACTTGAGGCGGCTCTCCAGGTCGCGGACCCGCTCGCCAAGGTCTTCGGCGCTGAACTGCCGAGACTGGGCCAGGGCGCCGGCCAGTTCGTCATGGGCGTCCTTGGCTGCCAGCAGCTGCCGCTCCAGCACTTTGGCATCCTCGACCAGGGCGAAGCGATGCCTGAGCCCCGCCAGTTCGCCAAGCCAGCGCTGGAGGCCGGCAATCTCGCGCTCCAGGCGCATCAGCTCCTGGGTGCTGTTGCGCTGGTCGTTCTGCAGGCGGTCCTGTTCGTTGCGATAGTGCTCGCTCTGGATGAGCAGTTCTTCCTTGCGCGCCATGGCGTAGTCCTGCCAGGTGCCCAGCAGGTTGTCGAGCAAGGGAGAGATGCGATGCAGCTTGCCGCGCAGGACGTCGCGCTGGGCGACGCCGCCGGCCAGTGCCTCGATCAGCGGGCCGGCGGCGACCAGGGCACTATAGTCCTGCTCCATGCGCCGCACGTCGCGGAAGGCTTCCTCGCAGGCTGCGATGTAGTCGACGCTGCCAGAGCGCAGGCTGTGCTCGAAGGCGTCGAGGAACAGCTGCTTGAGCTTGGCGGCGGTGATCTCGCGCATGTGCAGCAGGTTGATGAACAGCGCGCGGAAGGTCTTGAGGCTCTGCTCGCTGGTCGAGCGCAGCGGGATCAGCGTCAGGTCCAGCGGTACCGAGGTATGGCCACCGACCAGCAGGCGGCGCAGCTCGTCGGGCTTGACTTCGTGGGCCTTCAGGCCGTTGCGCTCGAGGCTGGCGAACAGTTCCTTCTGCCGCAGGCAGGTGTCGTCCTTCTGGTAGTGGGTCAGGTCCAGTTCGCCGGCATAGGCGAAGAATTGATGGCCGAAGCCGCCGCCCGGACCACGGCCCACGACCCCGACCACATGCGGGCCATGCGGCAGGTTCAGCTCGCAGAGGATGTAGCTGGTGTCACTGGCGAAATAGAAGCGCCGCGACTGCTCGAGGCTGTACTTGCCGAAACTCATGTCCGACATGCGCGCCAGGATCGGGAACTGCAAGGCGTTGATCGAGGCGGACTTGCCCAGGTTGTTGGCGCCGTAGATCGACAAGGGCTCTTCCAGGGGGAACAGGCCGAGGCTGTAGCCGGCGGTATTGAGCAGCGCGAAGCGGCGGATGCCGTAGCGTTCCTGGCTCATGCGTCGATCTCCCGTCGTTCGCGGATGGCCCGGGCCAGCGCGTCCTGCTCGCTGTCCTCGGACAGGACACTGTCGTCATCCTCGCTCAACATCGGCGTCGGCAACGGCAGGTCGCCGTGCAAGGTCGCCGCCAGGTCGCGGTCCTGCTGGACCGACAGGCAGACGTCGAGGAAACGATGCATGGGTGGCAGGAAGCGGTAGATGCCACCTTCTTCGTGGGCGAAGCCCAGCTGGGTCATGCGTCGCAGGATCTTTTCCTCCAGCTCCTCGACCGATTGCACTTCGGCTTGCAGAAACAGGTCGCGGTACTTGTCCAGCAGCGAAGGCAGCTCGTCGCGCCCGACGCTGCCGCCGTCGAGCACGGCGATCGGATCGCGTCCCTGGTCGGCCAGGTGTTCGACCAGGATGAAAGTGAACAGCGACAGCCGCTGGGCGGTCTTGTTGACCTGGGCCGCGGCTTGCTCGGGCACGAAGTAGTAGAAGCCGCGGGTATCGCAGACCAGTTCGAAGCCCAGGGCCTTGAACAGGCTGCGGTACTGGTCCTGGAAGTTCGACAGCTGGGCGTACGACTCCGGATCGCGGCGGCTGATGTGAAAGCCCTTGAGCAGCTCGCGGAAGATCGGCGCGAGCTGGGACAGTTCGGAAAGATCAAGATGCATGGGCAGTGTCTGGCTTGGATTCTGGCGGGCAGGTGCGACTGGAGGCCAGGGCGAACGAGCGCAGGCTGACCTTGTGGTGGCAAGTGGTGTATTCGCGCCGTTCGAGGCGCTGGCGGCTGAAGCGTCTTTCCCGCGACAGGCGCGAGAACCAGTACAGCAGTTCGTCGGTGGCGCCGTCCGGTTCCTGCTCCAGCAGCCAGAGCATCAGGTCCGGCAAGGGCAGGGCATCCTCGCAGCGCTGGAGCATTTCCCTGACCGTGCGCGGGGCGCGGGTCTGCTGGTCGCCTTCGCTCTTGTGCGCCTTGGGAAAGCGCGCTGGCTTGGGCTCGAAGCGGGCCAGCGCATAGACATAGGCCTCGACCTGGCTGGCACTGCCAAGGAAGGTGCTCTGCGGCCGAGTGAACAGGGGCAGCGCCGCTTGGGGCACGGCGTCCAGGCCTTTGCGCCGGATCACCGACAAGGCCAGCGCCGCGCCACGCGTCACGGCATTGTGCCGGCGCGCCTCTTCGCGCAGCGGCAACAGCAGTTCGCGGGCATGGCGCAAGGTCAGCTGGGCGCTGGTCTGCATCTCGAGGATGCGCGCATGGGTGCGTACCAGCATGTCGTCATCCACCAGGTGACCGAGCCGGGCCTGCTCGCCCAGCAGCTTCAGCAACACCGTCTCGACCTTGCGTACACCTTGCTCGAAAGCGCCATCGGCGTTGACCAGCTGGATCATCGGCTCGACGTACTCGTCCCAGGTCGCCAGCACCTCGGCATAGCGCTGGCGCAGCGGGATCTGGCGATTGCTGGTCTTGGCCCGCTCGGCCACGGCGACCAGGGCCTGCTCGTCGTTGTCGAGCTTCTTCAGCACATCGCGCACGCGCATGTCCAGCAACCGCAGCTGACGCGCCAGGTCGTCGCTGTCGCGGTTGTCGAAGGCGTCCTGAATATGCCCGGCCAGGCGCTCCAGGTGGCGCAGGTAGGCCTCGATCTCCAGGCACAGGCCCAGGCGATGCTCGCGGCGCAGGTAGGCGAGGAAGTCGTGGATCTGGGCGTTGAGCTCGAAGCGATTGGGACTCTTGGCCACCGGGACGAGGATGTCCAGGCGAATCCAGGTATCGAGCAGCTGGGTGATGTCCTGCGCGGTGCTTTCGACCTGTTGCCGTGCCAGTTGCTGGCGCAGCTCGACCAGGCTCAGGGTACCCTGGTCGAAGCGTTCGCACAGTGGCTCGAGCAAGGCCCAGTGTTCGGCTAGGGCGCGCAGGACGCGCTTGGGTTCGATCATTGGCGGTCGACTCGTTGCCGGGTGAAAAAGGTCGATTGTACTGCATCGATGGGACGGGGGTTCATGCCATGGTCGACTGCCGGTCGGCCAAGCCGTCGCGGCGTCTGGCGAGGCGGCCTGCAAGGTCCGCCGAGCGTCGCTGCCATGGTCTTCGCGATACGCTAGAATGGCCGGCCGTTTCCCTTTTTCCGGATGACCGTGCCGTGCTGACCGAGCCTCGCCGCCGCGCCTACTTGAATGCCATGCAGGTGGTGCACTGGCTGCCGCGTGCCGAATTGCCGTTCGCCGCGCCGTCGCGAGCAGCGCTGCTGTTGCCCGTGGCGGCCGCCGCGATGCCGCAGCCGCAGGGCCTGCCGCCGGCGAGCCAGGCGCCGGCGATGCCCCAGGCACGTAGCAGCGAGCGGCCGAAGATCGACATTGCGCGGCCGCTGGCCAAGGCCGTGCCCAAGCCGCCCGCCGAGCAGGAGTCGGCGCCTGTGCCCGAACGGCCTGTCCAGGCGCCGCCGCCGCGCTTCGCCTTGCAGCTGTTGCGCGCCGGCCGTTGCCTGCTGCTGGTCGAACTGGCGACCGGCCAGGCCTTCCAGAGCCGCGATCCATCCTACCTGCTGCTCAAGGACATGCTGCGCGCCGCCGGCTTGCCGGACGCGCCGCAGCTCATTGGCGAGCCGGTCCGCTGGCCATTGCTGCTGCGCGGCAACCTGGACCAGGGGCCGGAGGCGGCGCGCGACTTCGTCCAGAGCTTCATCCAGGCGCGCCTGGAAGAGTCGCCTTGCGCCTGCCTGTGGCTGGTTGGCCTGCCGGCCGTGCGCTTCGCCGGCCAGGTCGACGAGCAGGCCTATTACCGCGAACTGTCGATCGATGGCCTGGGCGCTGCCTGGGCGTTGCCCGGCCTTGAACTGTTGATGGACGAGCCGCAGCGCAAGGCGGACGTCTGGCAAGCGATGCGCCGGCTGATGGCGCGCTGGAAGAGCGTTGAATGAGTGAATCGATCAGCTTCCGCCCGATGACCGAGGCGGACCTGGATGCGGTGTTGAAGATCGAATATGCCGCGTTCAGCCATCCATGGACCCGTGGCATCTTTCAGGATGCGCTCAAGTCCTACGAAGTGTGGCTGATGTTCGATGGCGAGCAGCAGGTTGGCCATGGCGTGATCAACGTGATCATCGACGAGGCGCACCTGCTCAACATTACCGTCAAGCCCGAGAATCAGGGGCGCGGCCTTGGCTTGCGCTTGCTCCAGCACCTGATGGCGCGGGCCTGGCAGCTCAACGGTCGCGAATGCTTCCTGGAAGTTCGTGCCAGCAACCAGGCGGCCTACCGGCTGTACGAACGCTACGGGTTCAACGAGGTCGGTCGGCGCCGGGACTACTATCCCGTGGCCGGCGGTCGTGAAGACGCCCTGGTGATGGCCTGCACCCTGCTCGAGGAGTGACCTTGCGCCAGGGCCGTGCAGTCTTACCGCAGTACCCTTGAAGAGGCACGACCATGCACGACCTGCAGGAACTGATCGACAACAATGCACGCTGGGCCGACGCGATCAACCAGCGCGACCCGGACTTCTTCGCCAAGCTGGCGCGCCAGCAGACCCCCGAGTTTCTCTGGATCGGCTGTTCCGACGCGCGCGTGCCGGCCAACGAGATCGTCGGCATGCTGCCGGGCGACCTGTTCGTCCATCGCAACGTCGCCAACGTGGTCCTGCATACCGACCTGAACTGCCTGTCGGTGATCCAGTACGCGGTGGACGTGCTCAAGGTCAGGCACATCCTGGTCACCGGCCACTATGGGTGCGGCGGTGTGCGCGCGGCGATGCAGGATCGCCAGTTCGGCCTGATCGATGGCTGGCTGCGTTCGATCCGCGACCTCTACTACGAGAAGCGCGGCGAACTGGCCAAGCTCGATGACGAGGAGGCGCGGGTCGACCGCCTGTGCGAGCTCAACGTGATCCAGCAGGTGGCCAACGTCGCCCATACCAGCATCGTCCAGAACGCCTGGCATCGCGGTCAGGAACTGTCGGTGCACGGCTGCATCTATGGCATCAAGGATGGCCGCTGGAAGAGCCTGGATACCACCATCAGCGGGTTCGCCCAGGTGCCGCCGCAGTATCGGTTGCGACCGGTCTAGGTGGTGGCTCGGCCCCCTGGTGTTGCGCATGCCTGCGGGTCGGTGCTTGTGTGATAGGTCGGCGCTGGAACGCCGGACCGGCCGCGATGGCCCGCAGAGCGGGTCTCGGGATCTGACGGCACTTCGGTCTGCCAGGTCCCGAAGCCGCTGCGCGTCCTGTCGCGGCACTGTGGTCGCTATACACACAGACAGGGCCGTCGCCATGAACGCCAGCATCAAACCCTTGCTTCTCAGCCTTTTCCTGCTTGCCCCGCAGTGCGCCTCGGCCGATGAGCGGGACCTGTGGATGTTCGCCCGGTGGGCCGGCGACAACCCGACGCGCCCATTCCGGGACATGCTGGTAGAGGCCCGACTCTATGGCGTGGTACCGATTCACCAGCTGTTGCGTTCGGCCTCGGACTGGCGAACATGCCGGGCAGCTCCTTTTGCGGTGCCGCCGGCCAGCCAGTGGCCGGCCGTGCGGAACACGCTGCGACTGCTCAGGACGCTGTCCGACCAAGGGCTGTTGCGACAGTTCGAAGTGGTCTCGGCCTATCGCGATCCGCGCCTGAATGCGTGCGCGGGCGGCGCGCCGCACAGTGCGCACATGCGCGCCTTCGCCGTGGACGTGCTGTTACCCGAAGGGGCCGATCCCAGCCTGCTATGCCGGTTCTGGCGGCAGCAAGGCAGGGCGTGGAGCATGGGCCTGGGCCGCTATCCATCCGGGCGGATCCATGTCGATACGGCAGGTTACCGTACTTGGGGCGCATGCCAGCCATGACGCTCCAGGCCTTTTCCAAGGCAAAGAAAAAGGGCCTACCTTTCGGTAAGCCCTTTTCAATATGGTGGCTACACAGGGACTTGAACCCCGGACACCGGCATTATGAATGCCGTGCTCTAACCGACTGAGCTATGTAGCCAAGTGGCGCGCATTATTCGCCTGAAACGCGAAGCTGTCAACACCCTTGGTAAAAAAAATACGTCCGATCAACCGGTTAGCCGGAAATCCCTGGCGCGCCAGCAACCACTGCCAATGCCTGCACATGTGGACGCTTGCGTCGAGCTGATATCGAGCACGCTTTCCATGCCTGTGCTCGACAAGGGGTAAAAAGAGTGGTTTTGTGTCGAGTTGTTTCGCGATACTTGGATCCCGATCAAGCGGACGGACGTTTCCCAATGGCCATGAGCAGTACCCAGACCACGACAGCCGCCAACGCCACGCCTGCCCAAGGCAGCTCGCTGGTGATGCGCATCATCGCCTTCTGCGCCCTGGCGCATCTGATCAACGACCTGATCCAGGCGGTATTGCCAGCGATCTATCCCATGCTCAAGGCCAACTATGACTTGAGCTTCGCGCAGATCGGCATGATCACCTTGACGTTCCAGATCACCGCGTCGCTGTTGCAGCCCTGGGTCGGCTTCTATACCGACCGCAGGCCGACGCCGAACCTGCTGCCGATCGGTACCTTGTGCACCTTGGTCGGCATCCTCATGCTGGCCTTCGTCGGCAGCTTCCCGATGATCCTGCTGGCTTCGGCGCTGGTGGGCATCGGCTCGTCGACCTTCCACCCGGAGACCTCGCGCATCGCGCGGCTGGCCTCGGGCGGGCGCTTTGGCCTGGCCCAGTCGAGTTTCCAGGTCGGTGGCAACGCCGGCTCGGCGTTCGGCCCGCTGCTGGCGGCGGCCATCGTGATTCCCTTCGGCCAGAGCCATGTGGCCTGGTTCGGCCTGGCCGGGCTGTTCTTCTTCGGCGTGACCTTGCTGCTGCGTCGCTGGTACAAGGATCACCTCAACCAGTTCAAGGCACGCAAGGGCCAGCAGGCCAGCCACGGCTTGTCCCGCCAACGGGTGATGCTGGCGCTGGTGGTGCTCGGCCTGCTGGTATTTTCCAAGTATTTCTACATGGCCAGCCTGACCAGCTATTACACCTTCTACCTGATCGAGAAGTTCGACCTGTCGGTGGCCAGCTCCCAGTTGCACCTGTTCCTGTTCCTCGGCGCAGTGGCGGCCGGGACCTTCTTCGGTGGCCCCATCGGTGACCGGATCGGCCGCAAGGCGGTGATCTGGTTCTCGATCCTTGGCGTTGCGCCATTCACCCTGGCGCTGCCGTATGCCGACCTGTTCTGGACCACCGTGCTGAGCCTGGTGATCGGCTTCATCCTGGCCTCGGCGTTCTCGGCCATCGTGGTCTACGCCCAGGAGTTGGTGCCTGGCAATGTCGGTATGGTGGCGGGGATCTTCTTTGGTCTGATGTTCGGTTTCGGTGGCATCGGCGCGGCCTTGCTGGGCTACCTGGCCGACCTGCACGGCATCGAGTACGTCTACGGCCTGTGCTCGTTCCTGCCGCTGTTCGGCCTGTTGGCGGTGTTCCTGCCGTCGACCGGCAAGCGCCGAGGGTGATTGACGAGGCGGCCGGCGCTGGCCTAGAGTGCCGCCTCCTCATTCCCTGAAACCGACCGCAATGCCACGTTCGAGCCATCTCCGCCCGGATTGCCAGCCTGACGCCCGCATGGCCTGTCATGCCTGGCCGCGCGACACGGTGCTCAAGCGTCGACGCAGCGTGCTGTTCGCCTTCACCTTCTCGCCTCATCTTCCCTGATCTGAGCGGCACGCTCGTGCCATCGCCTGCCTGGCGCATCCGGGCGGCGAGGTCCTGCATCTTTCGAAGATTTCCGGCCTAACGGGCACCGGTTGCAGGTGCATCGGCCAAGAGGAGTGGTAATGAACATGCGTTTGCTGGCGGGCCTGTTGTTCGCCGTGTCGGTCGTCGGTTTCAGCTTGGGAGCCAGCTTGCCGCTGGTATCGCTACGCCTGCTCGAAGCGGGGGCGAGCACTCTGCAGATCGGTATCGTGTCGGCGATTCCAGCCGCTGGCATGATGCTCTCGGCCTTTCTGGTCGATGCCTGCTGTCGTCATCTGAGCCGGCGCAACATCTACCTGGCGTGCTTTAGCCTGTGCACGCTCAGCATCGCCTTGCTGGAGTGGGCGTTCGATTCGATCTGGCTGCTGGGGCTGCTGCGCCTGGCCCTGGGCCTGGGGATGGGCATCGCCATCATTTTGGGCGAGTCCTGGGTCAACGAGCTATGTCCTGAGCATAATCGCGGCAAGATCATGGCGTTGTACGCCACCAGCTTCACCGGTTTCCAGGTCCTGGGACCGGCGCTGCTGGCCTTGCTCGGCCCGAGCAGCCCGTGGCTCACCGGCCTGGTCACCGGCTGCTATGGCCTGGCACTGCTGTGCATCGTGCTGACGGTACCCGCCGACCGTGCCCAGCATGGCGAGACAGGTGAAAAGAGCTTCACCCTTGGCGGTTTCTTCCGGGTGGCCCCGGCCCTGTGCGTGGCCGTGCTGTTCTTCTCTTTCTTCGACGCCGTGGTGCTGTCGCTGCTGCCGGTGTATGCCACCGGTCACGGCTTCGCCGTGGGCGTGGCCGCGCTGATGGTGACCGTGGTGTTCGCCGGCGACATGCTGTTCCAGCTGCCGCTGGGCTGGCTGGCCGACCGGGTCAGGCGCACCGGGCTGCACCTGGCGTGCGGCATCATCGCCATGCTCATCGGTGTCGGCCTGCCATGGCTGCTGCAGTCTACCTGGCTGCTGTGGCCGCTGCTGGTGCTGCTCGGCGCGGTGGCCGGCGGCATCTACACCTTGGCGCTGGTGTTGATCGGACAGCGCTTCAAGGGCCAGGACCTGGTGACCGCCAATGCCAGCGTCGGCTTGCTCTGGGGCGTCGGCAGCCTGGCCGGCCCCTTGCTCAGCGGCGCGGCGATGAACATGGCCCCGCATGGACTGCCCCTGGCACTGGCACTGATGGCTGGCCTGTTCGTGTGCTTCGCCCTGCCGTCGTATCGCGGGGCGCAAAGCGCCAGGACGGCAGCCGAATGAGCTGTGCGCCGTGCGCTGACCTTTCCCCGCAAAGTTACCTGAAGGCGGCCGCGTTCCTCGCCGCGCTCGACCAGGACTGGGCGCGTCATGTCGATGCGGTCGGCCCCTGCCTGCACCATGCCACGCCTGGACGTGAGCCTTACGAGGCGCTGGTGCGAGCCATCGCCTACCAGCAGTTGCATGCCCGCGCCGCCGAAGCCATCCTCGGCAGGCTGCTGGCGCTGTTTCCCGATGGCGAGTTCCCGACCCCAGGCCAGCTGCTGGCCAGCGATCCCCAGGCGTTGCGCGCGTGCGGCTTCTCGGCGCGCAAGCTGGCGACCATCCGCGGCATCGCCCAGGCACGGCTCGATGGTCTGGTACCGGCACGGGACGAGGCGCTGGGGTTGTCGGACGACGCGCTGATCCAGCGCCTGGTCATGCTGCCCGGTGTCGGTCGCTGGACCGTCGAGATGGTATTGATCTACTGCCTGGGCCGCTCGGACATCCTGCCGGTCGACGACTATGGCGTGCGCGAAGGTTATCGACGCCTCAAACGGCTGGACAAGGCCCCCACGCCGGGGCAGATGCGCCTGCTGGGCAGCACCTGGAGCCCGTACCGAACCGTGGCCGCCTGGTACCTGTGGCGGGCCTGAATGGCTTCCGGCGATTCCGGCAAGCAGGCCGGTCGTGTGCTACCTGCCAGCTTGCGCCTGTTGACAGCATCGCGGTGCGCACGCTTCGCACCAGGCGACCTTCCAGAAGGCCGCTGGGCACCCGCTTATACTTGTCGTCAGATGCCCCACAAGAAACGGGATGAACGTCGCCGCCGAGGCGCCGATGCTGGGCTCACCTCGCCAACGGTACTCGCCATGACCTTTCACGCCCGCTATGCCACCGATGTCGAACGCTGGATCGCCGTGCAGCACCGCGACTGCGCTGGCGCGGGTCACTTCGTCTATGCCGTGCGCAGCACCGGGATCTATTGCCGCCCTGGATGCAGCGCACGCCTGCCTCGGCGCGACAACGTGGCATTCTTCGATACCGCCGAGCAGGCGCGGCAGGCAGGTTATCGGGCCTGCCGGCGCTGCTGGCCCCGGTTGCCACGCAGCGAATGGGTCGTCCAGGCCTGCCGACTGATCGAAACCAGCGTCGAGCCTGTCGGGCTGCAGACCCTCGGCAGGCAGTTGGGGCTGAGCCCCTGGCATCTGCAACGCCAGTTCAAGGCCGAGACCGGCCTGACGCCCAAGGCCTATGCCGAGGCCTGGCGAGCCCGCCGCCTGCGTCACAGGCTGGCCGTGGAGCAAGGTTCGGTAACCGAGGCGATCTATGCTGCCGGCTACGTCTCCAGCAGCCGTTTCTATGAAGGCGCCACGCAGCGCCTGGGCATGCGCCCGAAGCAATACCAGGCTCGCGGCGCTGGCGCGACCATCCGTTTCGCGGTCGGCCAGTGCTCGCTCGGGGCCATCCTGGTCGCCCAGAGCGAGCGGGGCATCTGCGCGATCCTCCTGGGGGACGAGCCGGAGCCCTTGCTGCAGCAGTTGCAGGACCTGTTCGCCGAAGCCGTGCTGGTCGGTGGCGATGGCGAGTTCGAAAAGCAGGTCGCCGAAGTGGTGGGGTTCGTCGAACAACCGGCCGTGGGCCTGCATCTGCCATTGGACATACGCGGTACGGCTTTCCAGGAGCGCGTCTGGCAACTCCTGCGCCAGATCCCTGCCGGTCGTCGGCTCAGCTACGGCGAGCTCGCCGAGCGTCTCGGCATGCCTGGCGCGGTCCGTGCTGTAGTCGGCGCTTGCGCGGCCAACCGCATAGCCGTGGGCATTCCCTGTCATCGGGTCGTACGTCGCGATGGCCAGATCAGCGGCTATCGCTGGGGTGTCGAACGCAAGCAATTGTTGCTCGAACGGGAAGACGGGCATTCCTGAATCTGGCAAGCCGCGTAGAATCCCCCGCCAAATCGCAATGCAAGAGGAAATTTCGATGAGGCGTATACGCCTTGACCTTTTTTGCGCAGGGCTTTTCGCCCTGCTGCTGTCAGTGGCGCTGCCGGTCTGGTCGGCCCCCGATGCCACGCCCCGGACGCCGATCAGTGAGCTGCCAGTGCTCGCCGAGGACGCCAGCCTGGCTCAGTTGAGCGACCGCCTGGACCTGATCCGCCAAGGCGTCTCGAGCAATGCCAACGATGACCTGCTGGCCCAGCTTCGCCAGGCGGCGCTGCAAGTGCAGCGCCAGGCCGAGGCATCGGGCACCCAGCGCGCGGCGGATGTCGCGCGCCTGGACGACCAGCTCAAGGTGCTCGGCCCGGCGCAGCCGGATGAAGCCGATACGCTGACCCGCCAGCGGCGGGACCTGAGCAGCCAGAAAAAGAACCTGCTGGCCGAACAGCAACAGGCCGAGCAACTGACCCAGTCGGCCCGTGACCTCTCGACCCAGATCGTCAATCTGCGCCGCAGCCAGTTCAATTCGCAGATCACCAGTCGCGCGGCCAGCCCGTTGAGCCCGGCATTCTGGTCGAGCCTGATCCGCCCGACCGAGGAAGATCTCGCGCGCCTGCGCGACCTGCGTGCCGAGGCGGCCGATGCCGTGGCCAGCGCCTTGAGCGCGGAGCATCGCACGCTGTTCCTCGGCAGCCTGGTGGCGGCGATCCTGGTGTGGACGCTGGTTCGGCGGGTACTCGAGCGGCTGCTGGCCGATGCCATGATCCGCTGGCTACCGGAAGGCCGGCTGCGGCGCAGCGCCCTGGCCCTGAGCGTGGCCCTGGCTACCCTGACCACCATCGGCGGCTCGGTGTCGCTGCTGCGCTGGGGCCTGGAAAGCAGCGCGACCCTTGGCACCAACATGGCGACCCTGATCGACCATGTTCTGACTCTGGTGGTGTTCAGTGCCTTCATCGCTGGCCTCGGCCGCGCCATGCTCATGCTGCAACGGCCGACCTGGCGCCTGCCGTCGATTCCGGACCAGGTCGCCAGCGCCCTGGCCTGGTTCCCGCAGCTGCTGGCCCTGGCGCTGATGGTGCTGTTGACCCAGGAGCGGATCAACAGTGTGATCGGCACCAGCCTGGCCCTGACCGTGGCCACCAACGGCTTGACCGCCCTGGTGGTGTCGTCGCTGTTCGCCGCCGCCCTGGTCCGTTACCGACGCGTGCGTCGCCGGTACCAGCTGGGGCGTCCGGCCGGCCTGGCCGGGCTGCTGCCGTTCGTGCTGGCGGTCTGGGTCGGGGCGATCCTGCTGGCTTTGCTGGCAGGCTACCTGACGCTGGCGTATTTCCTGGCGTCCAAGCTGCTATGGGTCAGCGTGGTGGTCACCTGCACCTATCTGCTGACCTGCGTGTTCAGCGACCTGTGCGAAACCCTGTTGTCGCCGCAACAGTCCGAAAGCCCAGCGCTGGCCGCGGCGATCGGTCTGGCACCGCGTCACCAGGCCCAGGCCAGCACCGTACTGGCAGGGGTCGGCCGTACCCTGCTGCTATTCACCGCCGCGCTGCTGGTGTTCCTGCCATCGGGCACCAGCCCAGGCGAGCTGTTGCTCAGCCTCGCCGAGTGGGATGGCAGCGGTGGGCGCGTGCTCGGCAACCTGAGCATCATGCCGCAGGACATCTTCGTCGCCGTGGTGATGTTCTTCGTCGGGCTGTTCGCCATCCGCGTGGTCAAGCGCTGGCTCAGCGAACGCCTGTTGCCGCAGACCGACCTGGATGTGGGCATGCGCGCCTCGCTGGTGACGCTGGTCGGCTACCTGGGCTTCCTGGTTCTGGCGATGCTGGTGATGTCGACCCTGCACATCAACCTGAGCAGTCTGACCTGGGTGGTCAGTGCACTGTCGGTAGGCATCGGTTTCGGCCTGCAGGCCATCGTGCAGAACTTCATCTCCGGGGTGATCCTGCTTACCGAGCGCCCGGTGAAGGTCGGCGACTGGGTCAGCTTGGCTGGCGTGGAGGGCGACATCCGCCGGATCAACGTACGCGCCACCGAGATCCAGATGGCCGACCGCTCCACGGTGATCGTGCCCAACTCGCAGTTCATCTCGCAGAACGTGCGCAACGTGACCATGGGCAACGCCCTGGGCGTGGTCGGCATCACCCTGACGCTGCCGCTGGACACGGACGCCCAGCACGTGCGCCAGCTGCTGCTCGACGCCTACCGCGAGCACGAGGCGATCCTCGAGACGCCTGCGCCATCGGTGTCGTTCAAGGACCTGACCAGCGCCGGCATGGTGCTCAGCGCCAGTGGCTACGTCGCCGGGCCGCGGGTGGTCTCCGGCACCCGCAGCGACCTGCTGTTCACCATTCTTGGGCGACTGCGCGAGCAAGGCATCGCACTGTCCGCACCGCAGAGCATGGTGCTGCTGCAGGATCGCCAGGAAGGGGCAGGGGAGACCGCCTGAAAGCATGCGAGCCCATGCCGGGCTCGCACTGGCAGGAAGGATCAGCCTTCTTGGCGTAAGGCAGGCCGGGGCATTCGTTCCAAGATGAAGCTGGAGACTCAACGTGTCGTAGCGCCGCCGCCGGGGTGCCGGACCGGCCGCGCCTACAAGCGGTTGTGCTCACTGGCGAAACGGGAGCCTGCCGCCGCGAAGCAAGCTTCCAGCGCTGGGGTGAAGTGCGTGCAGTTGATCCGCGCATGGCGCCGATAGTCGCGCGTCACGGCGAATGCGGAGCCTGGCATGAGCAGGATGTCGCGTTGCTCCAGGTAGTGCCTGAAAGCGCCCAGGTCGGCAAGTTCCGGGTGATGGGCCCAGAGGAACATGCCACCTGCCGGCGTCACGTCGAATCGCCAGCCGTGCCGGCCGAGCGTCTTCTGGGCCAAGGTCTGCTGGGCGATGAGCTTCTGCTGGATCTGCTTCATGTGCCCGGCGTAGGTACCGTCGGCCAGGATGGTGTTGACGAAGCGTTCGCAGAACGCCGGAACCGCCACGCAAGTCAGCAGCTTCAGACGTGCCAGCGGTTCGATCAACTCCGGCGAGCAGGCGATGTAGCCCACCCGCAAGGAGGCCGAAAGGCACTTGGAGAAGCTACCGATGTAGACCACCCGGTCCAGCCCGTCCAGCTCGGCGAGCGTCTGGTGCACGCCTGGACAGAAGTCGCCGTAGACGTCGTCCTCGACCACCCGCAAGTCATGCTCGACGGCCAGGCGCAGTACCTGGAACGCATTGCGCGGGCTGATGTTGCCGCCGGTGGGGTTGTGCAAGGTGCTGTTGCAGAAGAACGCCTTGACCCGGTGCCGGGCCAGGTGCCGTTGCATCTCGGTGATGTCCGGGCCTTCGGCGGTCCTGCGGATGCCCAGCACCTGGCCACCGAGCAGCTGGATCAGCTTGATCAGGTTGCCGTTGCCCGGTTCGTCGACGAACACATGGTCGCCAGGCTGGACCAGCAGGCGCGCGACCAGGTCCAGGGCTTGGGTCGCGCCCAGGGTGGTGATGAACTGGCCGGGCGGCACGTCGATGCGGGTCTGGCGTCGCATGTGCAAGGCCAGTTGGTTGCGCAGTGGCAAATAACCGGAAATGTCGCCATAGTCGGCCAGCGAACTTTGCTCCAGGCGCGCGGTGCGGCGGATCGCCTTGGCCAGCAGGTCGGTATCGCGCCAGCCAGGCGGCAACCAGCCGCAGCCGAGCTTGACGTAGTGCGGGCCGCCTTGCAGGAGCTTGAACAGTGGCTCGTCCGGCAGCTGCTGGGCATCTGTGCGGCCACTTGACGGGCGCGGCAGGCCGCTGACGAAGTAGCCGCGGCCTGGGTAGGCCGTAAGGATGCCTTCGGCGACCAGCCGGTTCATGGCCGATACCACGCCGTGGTAGCTGACCCGTTCGGCAGCGACCAGCCGGCGGATGGAGGGCAGGCGCTGCCCGACTGCCCATTCGCCATCGCGCAAACGCTGCCTGAGCGCGTCCTCGAATGCGTTCGAAGTCATGACCGAGCCAAACGAAAGTGTTAGAAAAAACAGCCTAACAGTTCTCGGGAAAGCGTGTCGACTGTGCGCCAGATGCTGCTCAGACGATGGCACCCTGCAGCGACTGACCTGACACCGAGAGCCGCCCATGAGCAGCACCCTTCCTGCGCGTACCTACCTCTACTTCGGCGCCCAGTCGATCAACCTGACCACCGCGGTGATGTCGGTGACCATGGCGGCCATCGTCGGCGCCGCGCTGGCGCCGACGAGCAGCCTGGCCACGGTACCCTATGGCGTGCAGTTCCTGCTGTTGATGCTGGCGACCTACCCGGTGTCCCGGCTGATGCAGCGCATCGGTCGCAAGCGTGCCTTCATGCTCGGTGCCGTGCCGCTGGCCATATCGGGGCTCAGCGGCTTCTGGGCGGTGGAGCACCAGCACTTCGGCGCGCTGATCCTCAGCCATGGCGCGTTGGGGGTGTACATCGCCTTCGCCAACTTCAATCGTTTCGCCGCCACCGACGACCTCGAGCCGGCGCTCAAGCCCAGGGCGCTGTCGCTGGTGGTCGCCGGTGGCGTGCTGGCCGCGGTGGCCGGCCCGGCCCTCACCGAACTGTGCCGGGACGTGGCGGGCCATTCGATGTTTTCGCTGTGCTATGCCGCCTTCATCGGCCTGGCGTCGCTGTCGCTGCTGATCGCCCTGTGCCTGCCGTCGAGCCCGCCAGCCGCCGCCGTCGCCACGCAGCGAGCGAGCCAGGCGACCCAGCGCCTGCCAGCCAGCATCCTACTGGCCATGGCCGTCGCCGCGGCCGGCTACGGCATCATGAACCTGCTGATGATCCAGGCATCGATGCACATGGGGCACCTGCACGAGGATTTCAGCGCCATCCGCCTGGCGATCCAGTGGCATGTCATCGCCATGTTCGCGCCTTCGTTCTTCACCGGTGCGATCATCGCGCGGCTGGGCATCAAGCGCACCCTGTGTGCGGGGCTGGCCTTGCTGGCGAGCTGCGCGGTGCTCAACATCGTCACGCAAGGCTATCTCATGCTGAGCGCTTCGCTGATCGTCCTTGGGCTGGGCTGGAACCTGACCTACGTCGGCGCCGGCGCCTTGCTGGCACAGGCGTCGCAAGGGCGCGCCGATGCGTTCCAGCTGCAGGGGCGCAATGACCTGGCGATCGCCATCTGCGCGATGCTCGGGGCGTTCGCTCCAGCGATGCTGCTCGAAGGGGTCGGCTGGGTGGGTAGCAATGTCTTGTGCGCTTTGCTGGCAGTCGCCCTGCTGGTAGCGGTGCCGGTAGGGCTGGCCGACAGCGAGAAGCGAAGTCGCGGTCCTGCTGCCTGAGCGATGTGGACGGCGAGATACCTGGCCGTCACTGCCTTGCCCCGATCTCGGGATGTACATGCCGAAGATCGAGACCGACATGGCACTCGAGAGGAGGCTTGCCAGGCTTGGATGTCAAGCGCCAAAGACCGCTGGCCAGCACCAGACTTGGTGCGAAAAGTGCCAGCGCGGCGACTTTTCATGGCGCCATGAGGCGAGGCCCAGCGGTTTCGAAAGCCTCGTTCATGTCTTCTTGCCACCATCCGCCGGCCAGCGCTTGACGATTGCCCCCCGATCATTCCAATAATCCACCACGGCCCACCCTTCCTACCTTCCGGGCCGACGGCAAGACCGATGCAACCAGAGGGCGAATCCTGAAAAACCTTACCCGTGAAGAGCTCGAGCTCGAAGTCACGCGATTGCGCGCGGCGCTCGAAAATGCAGGAATCGACCCCCAGCTCCCGCCAGAAACACCGCAACGCTGCCCTGCCGGTAGTGCATCCTGTGTCAAGCAAGCCGCCCGGCAGCGGGCGGTATTCGACAGCGCCATCGATTTTGCCATCGTCCTGACGGACCCGGACGGCATCATCACCGACTGGAACAGGGGCGCCGAACAGGTGATGGGCTGGAGCGCCACGCAGATGCGCGGCCAGCATGCCGAGCGGATCTTCACGCCCAAGGACCGGGCCAACGATCAGGTCGAAAAGGAAATGCAGCTGGCACTGCAAGCCGGGCGAGCCTCGGATGACCGCTGGCATCTGCATCAGGATGGCCATCAGCTCTGGGCCTCGGGCGAGATGATGCCGTTGCATGACGGGGACGGAGCGCATCTGGGCTTCATGAAGATCCTGCGCGATCGCACCCGTGAACACCTGGCCGGGCGCGCCATGGAGCAGGCGCAGGAGCGTTATCGCCTGGCCGCGAAGGCTACCAACAATGCCATCTGGGACTGGGACCTGACCACCAACCAGGTGCTCTGGAACGATGCCCTGGAGGATGCCTACGGACACTCGCTGGCGCTGATCGAGAAGACCGGCGACTGGTGGATCGCGCAGATCCACCCGGACGATCGCGAGCGTGTCCATGATTCGATCCACGCCGTGATCGATGGCTGCGGCAGCGCCTGGAGCGAGGAATACCGGTTCATTCGCCGGGACGGTTCGTATGCCGAGGTGCTCGACCGCGGCCACGTGATCCGCGACGAAGACGGCCGGGCCGTGCGCATGATCGGCGCGATGCTCGACCTGACTGGGATGCGCAGCGCCCAGACCGCCTTGCGCAAGAGCGAAGAGCGGTTCAGGACGGTGGTCGAGACCATCGATGCCGCGTTCGCCATCGTCCAGGTCAAGTTCGACGCCGATGATCGGCCGATCGACTACAAGTTCATCGAAGTCAATCCTGCGTTCGAGCGTGAGTCGGGCGTCGATCTGCGCGGCAAGTGGGTCAGCGAGTTCGCTCCGGACCTCGAGCCCTTCTGGTTCGAGACCTACGGCCATGTCGCCAAGACCGGCGAGACCGCCAACTTCGAGAGCTACGCCAAGCCTTTCCAGCGCTGGTTCGATGTGCGCGCGGCTAGGGTGGGCGATCCAGCCGAGCGACAGATCGGCATCTTCTTCAACGATGTCACTGCTCGGCGCAACGCCCAGGATCGTCTGCGCAAGAGCGAGGCGCTGGCCCGCGAGAACGTCGAGCGCGTGCAGTTGGCCCTGGCCGCTGGCGCCATCATCGGTACCTGGCACTGGGACTTGCCCAGCGACTGCTTCACCGTCGATGAAGCCTTCGCCGAAGCGTTCGGGCTCGATCCGGCCCTGGGGCGCACCGGCCTGAGTCTGGAGCAGGTGATCGCCACGGTTCACCCGGACGACCGGCAAGGGCTGATCGCCGCGATCGAGGAAGTGGTCGCGCGCGGCGGGGCCTATGCCCACCAGTACCGGGTGCGCCGGGCAGACGCCAAGTACTACTGGATAGAAGCCAACGGTCGCGTGGAGCACGGCGAGGATGGCACGCCGCGCAGCTTCCCTGGCGTACTGATCAATGTGCAGGAGCGGCGCACTGTCGAGGCCGAGCGCGACAGGGCCATCCAGGCCTTGCGTGGGCTCAACGACACGCTCGAACAACGGGTCGCCGAGCGGACCGCCGAACTCATGCAGGCCGAGGAGAAGCTTCGCCAGTCGCAGAAGATGGAAGCCGTCGGTCAGCTGACCGGTGGCCTGGCGCATGACTTCAACAATCTGCTGGCGGGCATTTCCGGCTCTCTGGAACTGATGCAGGCGCGCCTGGCCCAGGGCCGTTACCAGGATATCGAACGCTACATGGGCGCCGCCCAGGGCGCGGTCAGGCGGGCGGCGGCGCTGACCCATCGACTGCTGGCGTTTTCCCGCCGCCAGACCCTCGATCCCCGTCCGACCGACGTCAACCTGCTGATAGCGGGCATGGCCGAGCTGATCCAGCGCACGGTGGGCCCGGCCATCCAGGTCGAGAGCATCGGCGCGCTGGACCTGTGGGCCGCATGCGTGGATGCCAGCCAGCTGGAAAACGCCTTGCTGAACCTGGCGCTCAACGCGCGGGACGCGATGCCCGGTGGCGGACGCATCGTCATCGAGACCGCCAACCGCTGGATCGACGAGAAGACGGCGCGTGTCTATGAGCTGCCGCAGGGGCAGTACCTGGCGCTGTCGGTCACCGACAGCGGTACCGGGATGTCGCCGGACATCATCGCCAAGGCCTTCGATCCGTTCTTCACCACCAAGCCGCTCGGCCAGGGCACCGGCCTTGGGCTGTCGATGATCTACGGCTTCGCCAAGCAGTCCGGCGGCCAGGTCCGCATCCATTCCGAAGTCGGCATGGGCACCACGGTGAGCATCCTGTTGCCGCGCTATTTTGGTCAGGCGGTCGGCGAGGAGGATTACGACGACCTGTCCCTGTCCGTGCTGGCCGAGGCGGGCGAGACCATCCTGGTCGTCGACGACGAGCCGACCGTGCGCATGCTGCTCAGCGATGCGCTTGGCGAGCTGGGGTATCGTGTGGTCGAGGCGGGCGACAGCGTGGCCGGGCTGCAACTGCTACGGTCGGAGCTGCACATCGACCTGCTGGTGACCGATGTTGGCCTGCCAGGCGGCATGAACGGCCGACAGCTGGCCGATGCCGGACGTGAGCTCAGGCCCGGCATGAGGACCTTGTTCATCACTGGCTATGCCGAGAACGCAGTCATCGGCGACACGTCGCTCGGGCCCGGCATGCAGGTGCTGACCAAGCCGTTCGCCGTCGATGCCCTGGCCGGCAAGGTCCGGGAGCTGATGCTCCAGCAAGGGTGAGCCGCAGGCACGAATTGCAAGGAAAAGCGAGGCGCTGGCGCCTTGACCGACGAGGCGGCCAGCGGATGGGTGCCTCCCTGCAGGACTTGTCACGTGTCGTTACAGGCTTTCTAATACGCGCTCTAACAATCGAGCCGATGGCATGTCCATACGGCGCAATCATGGATGGCAAGAGAAGCGGTAATGTCCGACGGTCTGAACACTGCCCGCAAGCCACACCTATTGCTGATCGATGATTCTCCCGATGACTTGCGTCCGCTACTGGCCCAGCTCAGCCTGCAGCCTTGGAAACTCTCGGTATGCCACGAGCCGCACCAGGGTTTCCAGCGGGCCCTGGCCTTGCGTCCGGACCTGATCGTGCTGGACGTGCACATGCCCAGGATGAGTGGCTTCTCGGTCAGTCGCCTGCTGCGCGAGTCCCAGGTGACGCGTGATGTACCGATCATTTTCCTGACCTCGGCCAGCCAGCTCGAATATCGACTGGAGGGGCTCAGCCTGGGTGGCGTCGACTACGTGCTCAAGCCCTACCTGCCGGCGGAAGTCATCGCCAGGATACGTATCCATCTGCAACTGACATGGCGCCAGCCGATGAACGATACGGCGCAACGCACGGATGTCGTCGACAGCGAGCAGGTCCTGGTGCAGGCTGCGATGCGCTTCATCGACGAGCACCTTGCCGAGCTGCCATCGCTCGACGCTATCGCCGAGGCGCTCGGGACCAACAGCAAACGTCTTTCCTTGCTGTTTCGCCAGCACCTGGATACGACCGTCTTCGCCTTCGCGCGTGGCGCTCGCCTGCGCCAGGGGCAGGCGCTGCTGGCCAACAGCGCCATGAGCGTGCAGGACATCGCGGCGCATGTGGGCTTTCGCAATGCATGCAACTTCACCACTGCGTTTCGCGAATACAGCGGCATGACGCCGCGCGAGTTCCGTAACCAGGCTGTCGCTCGAACTGCCAACGAATGAGTAGCGTTCGTTGGCAGCTGCTGGTGTTGTGGTTCCTCAGTGCCTTGGCAATGGCCGGGCCATGCGAGCTTGCGCAACAGCAACTGGCCGCCAGCGCGCGTGGGCTGGAGGATCCGCAAGGCCTACTGACGGTCGAGCAGGTCGCGGCCTTTGGGCAGGCTCGATTCGAGCCGCTGGAGCGGGCAGTCCCCCAGGTTCCGACGCGCTCGGCCATCTGGCTGCGCTTGCCGGTGGCCAACCCGTCGGCGACACCGGTGCAGTGCTGGTTGACGCTTGGCGAACCTCGCCTGGAGAACCTGCAGGTGTTCCTGCCTTCGGGGCCCGGCTGGCAGGTGCTGCTGGGCGGCAGCGACCATCCGTTCGAACGCTGGGCGCTCAAGGAACGCCAGCCGGCCTTTCCCGTCACGCTGGGCCCCGGTGAAAGCGCGACACTGCTGGCCAGGGTGACCAGTACCAACGCCTTGCTGCTCAGTCCGCGGCTGTGGTCCGAAGCCGCCTTGCACAAGGCGCGCCAGCGCAACTACTTCCACGACGGCATCGCCCTGGGCATCGTCTTGCTGGTGGTGCCTTTCAGTCTGCTGATCAGCTGGATCTTCCGCTCTCGCCTGTTGCTGCTGCATGCGGTGGCGGTGAGCAGTTATGCAGCGCTGACGTGCCTGATCAACGGCTATCTGGTGTACTGGCCACAGGCACTGCCCTGGTCGAAAGAGCTGACCAGCCTGGCCGCGGCATTGTCCTTCACGGCCTTTCTGGCCTACTTTCGCGAGCTTTTGCGAGTCAGGGAACTGGCCAGGCCGGTCGGGTCGATGTTCAGCCTGCTGTTGCTCGGTTACGTCGCAGCCTGGCTCTACGGCCTCTGGGTCGACGCGGTCAGCGGGCGAACGGTGGTCTACTGGTTGCTCAAGCTGGTGTATCCGCTGGTGATCGGCGCGTTCTGCTGGGGCTGCTGGAAGCGCCTGAACTACAGCTGGCTGGCGTGGCTGGTGGTAGGTTCGCTCGCCGCGCAGTGCCTGGCGCGTTATGTCCTGCATCTGGAGAGCCTGCCCTGGCAGCAGCGCAGCACCTACTACAGTCTGTCTTCCACCCTCGGGGGGGTCTTCTTGCTGACCTGCTCGCTGGTGATGGTGGTCAGGAGCAGCCGCCAGCGGGAGCGGGCCGCGCGACAGGCGCTGGCGCAGGCGCAGCTGGCCGAGCATGAGCGCCTGGAGCGGACGGTCGCCCTGCGCACCAAGGAACTGCACACGGCCCTGCTCGATCGCAGCAGCCTGCTGGCGCGGATCAGTCACGACCTGCGCTCGCCCCTGGTCGGCATCCTCGACCATGCCCGGGCACTGCAGGACAGCCGAGTCCGCGCACGCCCAGCGCATCGAACGACAAGCCCGCCAGCAGCTCGAGCTGATCGACGAACTCATCGAGTTCTCCCGCGACAGCTTCAGGCAGGTCCAGATCGAACCGGTGCCGGGCTACCTGCATGCCTTCATCAAGGAGCTGGCGAACGAAGGCGCCTACCTTGCGCAACGCCAGAACAACCGGTTCGATTGCCACGTTTCGCCAGACTTGCCGGTGGTGGTCGATGCGGATTTTCGTCGGCTGCGCCAGGTCGTGCTGAATCTTCTGGGCAATGCCGGAAAATTCACCCAGGACGGACTGATCAGCCTGACGGTCGAAGGCCTCGGGATGTGCGAAGGGCAGGCAAGGATCCGCTTCGAAGTGCGCGATACCGGCATCGGCATCGACGACGGCGAACTGGATCAGGTCATGCTGCCGTTCCGGCGCGGAAGCAACGCGCAGCCGGCCACTGGAAGCGGACTGGGGCTGTCCATCGTCACCCAGCTGCTGCAGGCCATGGGCAGCACGCTGTCGCTGCAGAGCCAGCAGGCCAGCGGCAGCTGCTTCAGCTTCGAACTGCTGTTGGCGACCAGCGACGAACATGCGCTCGACCTGGCGTTCGTCGAGGGGCATGCCGACATGCCCGGGCAGGGCGGTCACCTGCTGCTGGTGGATGACCAGCCGCAGGGGCGGGCCTCACTGAGCGACCTGCTGGCCGGCTATGGCTTCGAGGTCACGGCGGTGGCCGATGGCGTGCAGGCCGTCGAGGCATTGCGCGCAGGCGATGTGGACCTGGTGCTCTGCGACCAGATGATGCCGAACATGGACGGCTGGCAGTTGCTGGCCGAGGTCCGCCAGGCCTGGCCGCGCCTGCCGGTCGTGCTGTATTCGGCCGCGCCGCCGCGATTGCAAGGGGCCGACGCCGAGCAGCAGTTCGATGCCGTGTTGCTCAAGCCGGCCGATAGTCGGGACATCCTCGCCACGCTCGATGAGCTGCTTCGTCAGCGTAGGATGAACGGCTGATGAACACGGGTCGCTCTTGGTCGTGGTTGCTGTTGTTCGCTGCGTTCGAGGCCCGCGCGGCGTCCGAGGGCGTTGCGCTCGATAGCCTGATGGTCGAGGCCGAGGGGCCAGCCGGGATTGCTCGGCCAGCGATGGGCAGCCAGACCACGCTGGACGCCAGGGCGCTGGAAGCCTCCGGGCTGAACAGCCCTCGGGAGCTGCCGCGCCGGGTACCGTCGCTGCTGCTTTCCGAGCCCAACCCGCGGTATGCCAGCTATGGGATTCGCGGCCTGGGGGCAAGCGGTTTCAACGATGGTCTGGAAGGCAGCGTCGGGGTGTACCTGGACGAGGTCTACCTCGGGCGTGCGGGGATGACCTTGGGCGATTTCACCGACCTTGAGCGAATCGAGGTGCAGCGCGGCCCGCAAGGTACCGCCGGGGGGCGTGGCAGCACGGCCGGGGCGATCCACCTGCACACTCGCGCGCCTTCCTGGCAGCCCCGGGCGCAGGCCGAACTTGGCATTGGCGAAGCTGGCCGGCGTGAAACGCGGCGACGTGAATTTCAACACGCCGTTGACCATGCTGGGTGGCGCCTCGATCCATATCGATGGCGATATCAACTTCACCAGCACCGTCAAGCTCGATACCGGCGACCGCGCTCTGACCCTGCGCGCCAGCAACATCGACTTCACCCAGGCCCGCCTGCAGAACGTCTCGACGGCGAGCATCAACCTGGAGCCTTGGCAGGCTTCGACCAACATTGCCCTGGACGGTACCGACGGGATCGCCACGGCCGATACGCTGGGCAAGCTGGACAACATCCGCAACTTGACCATCGGCCGCGCCGACGGGACCGGTACCACCACGGTCAACAGCAGCGGCTTCAGCTTCAATGCCAACAACAACCTGACCTTGCTCAACGGCGAGCTGCAGGTGAACGGGGCGCTGGAGAACCGCAATGCCACTGGACACGTGATCGGCAAGGCCGGCGTGGGCGATGTGCTCATCGGTACCGGCGGCAGCGTGCAGGCCCATGGCAGCGACGACGCGGTGGTCCTGGCCGCGGCACGCAACTTCGTCAACAATGCCGGCGCCAATGCCTTGCTCAGCAGCAACAGCGCTGGTCGCTGGCTGACCTACTCGACTTCCCCACAGCAGGATACGCGCGGTGGGCTGGCCGTCGACTTCAAGCAGTACAACACCCAGTTCGGCGACACCATCGCCCAGTCCACCGGCAACGGGCACATCTACAAGGTCGCGCCGGTGGTCAAGGTCAGCCTGACCGGGGAAGTGCGCAAGACCTACGACGGCAACGCCCAAGCTTCGCTCGACGCTGGCAACTATACGAGCACGGGCGCCATCGACGGTGACCAGGTGGGCTTCGTCATCGGCGCGGGCGGGCAGGCCCAGTACGACGACAAGCAGGCCGGGGGCGGCAAGTCGGTGAGCGCCACTGGCATCGCGATCGGCGATGCCAGCAATGGGCAAGTGAAGGTCTACGGCTACCAGTTGGAGTCCGACAGTGGCTCGGCCGACATCGGCGTGATCGACAAGCGCAAGCTGGAGCTGGGCAACGGCGGCAACGGCGCGGCACAGGTGGCTGACAAGGTTTACGACGGCACGCGCGTCGCCGAAGTGACGGATGTGGTCTTCGACAACCTGGTTTCCGGCGACCAGTTGCACGCCACCGGCAGCGGTAGCTTCAGCGACAAGAATGCAGGCATCAGCAAGACGGTCGAGGTGACCGGGCTGCAGTTGCTGGGCGCGGACGCCGGCAACTATGAGCTCGACCTGTCCGGGCTCGCACTGACGGGCGTGGCGGACATCACGCCCAAGGGGCTGACGGTCGGTCAGGTCGGTGTGGCCGACAAGACCTACGACGGTGGCCGCAACGCTTCGGTAACCGGTATCGAGCTGCAAGGCGTGATTGCCGCGGACCAGGGCAAGGTCGTCGGCGAGGCGGGCACGGCGCTGTTCGCCGACAAGAATGCGGGCAGCGACAAGGCAGTCGTGCTCAGCGACATGGGCCTGGTCGGCGATGAGGCCGGCAACTATACCCTGCTCGACGCCACGGCCAGTGGCGTAGCCAGTATCGCGCGCAAGGTGTTGACCGGTATTGCCGAGGTGGCCGACAAGGTCTACGACGGCGGCACCAACGCCCAGCTGAGTGACCTGGACCTGGTTGGCGTGGTCGACGGCGACGAAGGCAAGGTGACGGGTAGCGGTACCGGCTCGTTCTTCGACAAGAACGCTGGCATCGGCAAGTCGGTCACCGGTTCGGGCATCGCCCTGACTGGCGAAGAAGCCAACAACTACCGCTTCGATACCACGGCCGAGATCGGCAAGGCGACGATCGAGCGCAAGGTGTTGACGGGTATTGCCGAGGTGGCCAACAAGGTCTACGACGGCGGCACCAACGCCCAGCTCAGCGACCTGGACCTGGTCGGCGTGGTCGATGGTGACGAAGGCAAGGTGACTGGCACCGGTACCACCGGCTCGTTCGTCGACAAGAACGCTGGCGTCGACAAGTCGGTCACCGGTTCGGGCATCGACCTGACTGGCGAAGAAGCCAACAACTACCGCTTCGATACCACGGCCGAGATCGGCAAGGCGACAATCGAGCGCAAGGTGTTGACTGGCATCGCCGACGTGGCCGACAAGGTCTACGACGGCAACACCATCGCGCAATTGGGCAACCTTGGCTTGGTGGGTGTGGTCGACGGTGACGAAGGCAAGGTGACCGGTACTGGCACCACCGGCTCGTTCGTCGACAAGAACGCGGGCGCCGACAAGTCGGTCACCGGTTCCGGCGTCGCGCTGACTGGCGAGGAAGCAGGCAACTATAGCTTCGACACCAGCGCCGAGATCGGCAAGGCGACGATCGAACGCAAGGTGCTGACCGGTATCGCCGACGTGGCCGACAAGGTCTACGACGGCAACACCATCGCGCAGCTGGGCAACGTTGGCCTGGTCGGCGTGATCGACGCCGACCAGGGCAAGGTGACTGGCAGCGGCACCACCGGCTCGTTCGCCGACAAGAACGCCGGCACCGACAAGTCGGTTACCGGTTCCGGCATCGCGCTGACCGGCGAAGAAGCGGGCAACTACCGCTTCGACACCACCGCGCAAATCGGGCGGGCGTCCATCGAGCAAAAAGCGCTCAGCGGGACTGTCGTGGTTGGCAGCAAGACCTACGACGGCAGCACCCTGGCGCCGATCGAGCAGATCATTCTCGATGGCGTGGTCGATGGCGACGTGGTGAGCGCATCGGGAACCGGCTTCTATGCAACGCCTGCGGCCGGACCAGGCAAGGCTGTCAGCGTTTCGGACCTGTTGCTGGCCGGTACGGATGCAGGCAACTACCGTATCGATCCGGTCATGCTGATCGGTGAAGGCGTCATCGAGCCTGTGCTGCATACCCCGGTAGGCTTGATCACCGAGGTGCAAGGTGCCAATGGCACGGCGTTGTTCGTCGATCGCAGCGATACGCTGGTGACGGAGCACCAAGGTGGCAATCTGTTCGTGAGCAACGGGCCGATCTACCGAGACGCTGCTCCGGATGCCGTGGACGGCCTCGCCGGCCAGGCGCTGGTGCTCGATACCCCGCTGCGCGGCCATGGTCGCTGGAGCCTGGCGCTGGCCGACCAGCCAGCCGAGCCTACCGTGCATGGCACGCTGGGCGTGTTCAACCGGGAACAGGGCGCGAGCGCGCAGCTGCAAGGTCGCTACCGCGCCGCGGACCTGGGCAACAGCATCACGCTCGAGTCGACGCACGAAGCGGTGCAGGCAGTGCCTGACCTGAGCGGAAACCATTCGGCATGGACCCGTGCCGAGATCCTCGATGGCAACGGCACGGCCGTCACCATCAAAGTGATGGTCTTCAGCAACGGGACCCTGCGAATCGATGCGCCCGTGCCTGCTTCGGCGGCCTCCGACGAAGAGCTGGCAAGCCAGGGCCTGGCAGTGGCCAAGCTACGCTTGAAGGTCGGTGTCGCAGGCATCCGTGCCGTGCTGATCGAAAGAAGCGCCCGGCAGAGCGCGACGCCCGCGGGCTCCGGCTATACCGTGGCGCAGCGCTAGCCCGGGCCAGGAGGGCGGGGCGCAGCCAGGTAGTCGCGCCCTCTGGCCCTGCCTGCCCAGTGGCATTGCGGCATGAGCTTCGTCCCGGTTTCGGCCTGCCCCGGCAAGGTCGATGCCGGAACAGGGTTCGCACCGCCCCAAGCCATCCGTGACCCTTGTCGGTCCGGATGGCTTTTTCTTGGCGGCCAGGTACACATCGAGCGTTTACCGTTGTACCGCCGCGACTTCCTGATGCCGTTGGAGCGCCGCGCAGGCTAGCGCTCGACGCGGAAGCGGCCGACCTGCTGGCGCAGCTGCCCGGCCAACCCTTCCAACTCCTGGGCCGTGGCGGCCAGTTCGTTGGCCACGCCGTGTTGCTGGCTATTGGCCTGAGCGATGCTCTGCAGGTTGCGGCTGAGCACGGTGGCCGTGCTGCTCTGTTCCTGGGTAGCGGTGCTGATCACGGCGAACTGTTCGCCCGCGACGCGACTCTGTTCGTCGATGCGGGTCAGGGCCTCGGCGACCTTGCCGTTGCGTTCCAGCCCTTGCTGCATCATCTGGTTGCCTTGTTGCAAGGTGCCGATGGCTTGTCCGGTTTGTTGCTGGATGCTGGCGATCATCCCGGAAATCTCTTCGGTGGCCTGCCGGGTGCGCGCCGCCAGGCTGCGTACCTCGTCGGCGACCACGGCGAAGCCACGGCCCTGCTCGCCCGCCCGGGCGGCCTCGATGGCGGCGTTCAAGGCCAGCAGGTTGGTCTGTTCGGCAATCGCGGTAATCACCCCGACGATACCGCCGATCTCTTGGGAGCGTGCGCCCAAGGTATCCATCACTGAAGTCGTCTCTGTCAGGGCTTGGGCAATCTGCCGCAGCGAAGCCGACGCCTCGTCCATGGCGCTGCGTCCGATGCGGGTCTGCTGGGCATTGTCCCTGGCCATGCGTTCGGTACCGAGCATGTTGTCGGCGATGTCCATCGAGGTGGCGCTGAACTCCTCGACCGCGCCAGCCATGCTGGTGATTTCCCCGGACTGCTGCTCCATGCCTGCGCAACCCTGCGAGGACAGCCCAGCCAGCGAATGGGCACGTGCGCCGACCTGCTCGGAAGCATCGCGGATCTGCCTGACCATGCTGGTCAGGGCATCGGCCATCTGGTTGAAGCTGCGCGCCAGCTGGCCGATTTCGTCATGGCTGGTGAGCGCCAGGCGCGCGCCCAGGTCGCCTGCGCCCAAGGCTTCGGCCTGGCGTACCAGGTCGCCCAGTGGGCGCAGCTTGCGGCGCAGTAGCCAGAGCGTGGCGGCCACCGCCAGCAGCATCGTCAGCAGGCTGCCGATGGCCAGGCGCAGGCCGACGCTCCAGGTCACTTCGCGCAGCTCCTTTTCAGGCATGCTCGCCACCACGCTCCACGGCCCTTCGGCAAAGGCCACGGCCACGCTGAACAACGCTTGATCGTCGCTCTGCCAGAAGCGACCAGCCTGGCCGACGAGACCGCTCAGCGCCGCGGCCGCCGCTGACAGGTCGGTCACCCCGGCTGGCGCGACCAGCCACTGGCCTTGCTCGTCGAGTATCGCCAGCGAGCCGGTCTGGCCGATGCGAAAGCGCTGCAGGTTGGCGATCTGGGCGTTCTGCGCATCGGTATAGTCGAACCCGACGAACAGCACGGCGAACACCTGGCCATTGCCATCGCGCACCGGGACGTAGCGAGTCATGTAGTTGCGCTCGAACAGCAGGGCCCGACCGACATAGGTCTGACCGGCGAGCAGTCGCGCATAGGCCGGATGCTGACGGTCGAGGCGGGTACCGATGGCGCGACTGCCGTCCTGCTTGGTCACTGACGTGCTGATACGGATGAAATCCTCGCCACTGCGCACGAACAGGGTCGCCACGCCGGCGGTCATCAGCTTGAAGTCGTCGACCTGCTGGAAGTCGTTGTTCAGCAGCCGCTCGCCCTGGTACAGGGCTGGCGTGGCCTCGCCGGCGACCTGTACCGTCTCGCCCGCATGCAACGACAGGCCGGAGGCGAAGCGCCGCTCGAACAGGCCGCTCAGGCGCTGGGTATTGTCCTTGAGCGAGCCATGGAAGGTATCGAGCTGATCAGCCAGCAACCGTGCCTCGCTGGCCAAGTGCTCCTGCCGGGTGGCCAGGTTGGCGTTGTCGAGCGAATGCAGGGCGAACAGGGTGCTGCCGGTGATCACCAGCGTCAGCACGATGGCCAGGGCGATACCGAGTTGAGAGGCGATGCGGGCTCGCGGGGTAGGCATGGCGAAGCTCCTTGCGAGAGGGCGGGATCGTCCGGGTCACGCGGATCGCCAGCTTCTCGTCCATGGCCCATCACGGTTGCGCCGGAGCGCTTTCCCAGAGGATCGGCGGCGCTGGGGAATACTTGAGTGCAAAGAGGGGTCTGCGGTCGAAGAGGGGGAGGAACAGGGTAGTCATGGCGGCTTAATGGGGTATTTTCGCCTTGATACCCCATTTAGAGGTTTGACTAGCCCATTTTTTGTACAGGGCAGACAAAAGTAACGTTCGCCGCGCCGACATCACGGCGCGGCGAAAGGAACAAGGCGTGACCCTCGGGAGCGCTCGGTAGACCGTATCCAAGCGCTCCTGAACGCTGAAGCGTTGTTCAGACGTTGAAACGGAAGTGCATCACATCGCCATCCTTGACGATGTAGTCCTTACCTTCCAGCCGCCACTTGCCGGCTTCCTTGGCGCCGCTTTCGCCCTTGTACTGGATGAAGTCGTCATAGGCGACCACTTCGGCGCGGATGAAGCCTTTCTCGAAGTCGGTGTGGATAACCCCGGCGGCCTGCGGGGCGGTGGCGCCGACGCGAACGGTCCAGGCGCGGACTTCCTGCACCCCGGCGGTGAAGTAAGTCTGCAGGTTCAGCAGGCTGTAGCCGGCACGGATGACGCGGTTCAGGCCAGGCTCTTCCAGGCCCAGGGCCTCGAGGAACATGTCCTTCTCTTCGCCTTCCTCGAGCTCGGCGATCTCGGCTTCGATCTTGTTGCATACCGGCACCACCACCGCGCCTTCTTCCTCGGCGATGGCCTTGACCACGTCCAGGTGCGGGTTGTTCTCGAAGCCGTCCTCGGCGACGTTGGCGATGTACATCACCGGCTTGCTGGTCAGCAGGTGGAAGCCACGGATCAGGGCCTTTTCGTCGGCACCCATGTCCTTCATCAGGCTGCGCGCGGGCTTGCCTTCGGTGAAGTGGGGGATCAGCTTCTCGAGGATGGCTTTCTGCGCCAGGGCGTCCTTGTCGCCACCCTTGGCGTTGCGGGCGACCTTCTGCAGCTGCTTTTCGCAGCTGTCGAGGTCGGCGAAGATCAGCTCCAGGTCGATGATCTCGATGTCGCGCTTGGGGTCGACGCTGTTGGACACGTGGATCACGTTCTCGTCTTCGAAGCAGCGCACCACGTGAGCGATGGCGTCGGTCTCGCGAATGTTGGCGAGGAACTTGTTGCCTAGGCCTTCACCCTTGGAGGCGCCCGCGACCAGGCCGGCGATGTCGACGAATTCCATGGTGGTCGGCAGGACGCGGTTGGGCTTGACGATGGCCGCCAGGGCGTCGAGACGCGCATCGGGCATCGGCACGATGCCGCTGTTCGGCTCGATGGTGCAGAAGGGGAAGTTCTCCGCCGCGATGCCGGATTTGGTCAAGGCGTTGAACAGGGTGGACTTGCCCACGTTGGGCAGGCCGACGATGCCGCAGTTGAAACCCATGGGTATTCCCCTCTTGGTGAGTTCAGGCCTTCTGGCCGTGCAGTTCGCGCATGGCCTTGGCGAAGTCGCCGGCCAGCACGTCCGGCAAGACGCCGAGGGCAAAATCGATGCTGGCGTCGAGCTTCTCCTGTTCGGCGCGTGGCGCGCGACCCAGGACGAAGTTGGAGACCAGCTTGGCGTCACCTGGGTGGCCGATGCCGAGCCGCAGGCGGTGGAAGTCGTTCTGGTTGCCGAGCTGCGCGATGATGTCGCGCAGACCGTTGTGCCCACCGTGCCCGCCGCCCTTCTTGAGCTTGGCGACGCCCGGGGGCAGGTCGAGTTCGTCATGCGCCACCAGGATGGCCGCCGGCGGGATCCGGAAGAAATTGGCCAGCGCCGCCACGGACTGGCCGCTGCGGTTCATGTAGGTGGTGGGGATCAACAGGCGAACATCGTGGCCCTGATGGCTGAATTTTGCCGTCAGGCCGAAATACTTGCGATCAGCGGCCAGGGAGACACGCTGGGCGCTGGCGATGCGTTCAACGAAAAGAGCCCCTGCGTTATGCCGGGTCTGTTCGTATTCGGGGCCCGGGTTACCCAGGCCGACGATCAACTGGATGGCGGTCACGTCAGGGGCTCTTCCTTGGAGTCGGTGGATTACAGTGCGCGCAGCACTGTAATCCAATCAACACCGGCGCGCGAGTGGTTACTCGGCAGCGCCTTCTTCAGCAGCTTCGGCGGAGATGCGCGGAGCGTGAACGTTGGCAACGGCCTTGTCATCACCGTGGGCCAGGGCGACGAACTCGACGCCTTTCGGAGCCTTGAGGTCCGACAGGTGGATGATGGTGCCGATTTCAGCGTTGGCCAGGTCGACTTCGATGAACTCAGGCAGGTCCTTGGCTTCGCAGGAAACTTCGATCTCGTTCTCGGTGTGCGAGACTTCGCCGCCTTTCTTGACCGGCGCTTCTTCGTTGATGAAGTGAACCGGGACCTTGGCGGTCAGCTTCTGGCCGGCGACGACGCGAACGAAGTCGGCGTGCATGATGAAGCCCTTGGACGGGTGACGCTGCAGAGCCTTGACGATGACGTTCTGCTTGGCGCCGTCGACGTTCAGTTCGATGACGTGGCTGAAGGCCGCCTCGTTGTCGAACAGCTTGGTGATTTCCTTGGCCAGGATGGTCAGGGATTCGGCGTCCTTGTTGCCACCGTAGACGACGGCCGGGATGTTGGCGGAGTGACGCAGGCGGCGGCTCGCACCTTTCCCCAGGTCAGTACGCGCTTGGGCGTTCAGGATGAAATCGGTCATTTTTGTTTCTCCAAGTAAGCCTTCCGGAGGGCGCTTGCGACCAGCGCCGGACCGGAAAGGGCAAAAAAGCCCCGCCCCAGCGACGATGCTGGGGCGGGGCGCTTTTCGTCAGTCGATGCCCGCTTAGCGGAACATCGCGCTGATCGATTCTTCGTTGCTGATGCGGCGTACCGCTTCAGCCACGACCGGTGCGATATCCAGCTGACGGATACGGTCACAGGCCTGCGCCGCGGCGGACAGCGGGATGGTGTTGGTCACCACCAGCTCGTCCAGCACGGACTTCTCGATGTTCTCGATCGCACGACCCGACAGGACAGGGTGGGTGCAGTAGGCATAGACCTTGGCTGCGCCGTGTTCCTTCAGGGCCTTGGCCGCATGGCACAGGGTGCCGGCGGTGTCGACCATGTCGTCTACCAGGATGCAGGTGCGTCCTTCGACGTCGCCGATGATGTGCATCACTTCGGAGTGATTGGCCTTTTCGCGGCGCTTGTCGATGATGCCCAGGTCGACACCCAGGGACTTGGCGACGGCACGTGCGCGCACGACGCCACCGATGTCCGGGGAGACGATCATCAGGTTTTCGAAGCGCTGGTCCTCGATGTCGTCGACCAGTACGGGCGAGCCGTAGATGTTGTCGACGGGGATATCGAAGAAGCCCTGGATCTGGTCTGCGTGCAGGTCGACGGTGAGAACACGGTCGATACCGACGACGGTGAGCATGTCAGCCACGACCTTGGCGCTGATCGCTACACGAGCCGAACGCGGACGGCGGTCCTGGCGGGCGTATCCGAAGTAGGGAACCACGGCGGTGATTCGGGAGGCTGAGGAGCGGCGGAAGGCGTCGGCCATCACCACCAGTTCCATCAGGTTATCATTGGTTGGCGCGCACGTAGGCTGGATGATGAAGACGTCCTTACCACGAACGTTCTCATTGATTTCAGCACTGATTTCGCCGTCGGAGAACTTGCCGACAGAAACATCACCCAGAGGGATGTGCAGCTGACGTACGACACGCCGAGCCAGATCGGGGTTGGCATTCCCCGTAAAGACCATCATCTTGGACACGCGCAGTACCTGAAGGCTGAGGGTATACCTGGATGAGTATAAGGAAAATGGCAGGGGCGGCTGGATTCGAACCAACGCATGGCAGGATCAAAACCTGCTGCCTTACCGCTTGGCGACGCCCCTGTATCTGTTGCTTTCGAGTACGATACTCGATTCCTAGAGCAGGCTCTGCAGCTTGCGATGCAACATCGAGATGTTGCTTCCCTTTGCCACAAACCCTGTTTGGGTCTCTGAAAGAAGGGCCAGAACTCTATCAGCTTCGGCTTTGCTTGGGAAGGCCCCAAACACGCAACTTCCAGTCCCGGTAAGTCGAGCTTCGGTGTATCGACCCAGTGCGTTCAGTGCAGCGCGAACTTCCGGATAACCTTGCTCTACCACCGGTTGGCAGTCATTTCGACTGTTTCCCTCGGGAACGGGGCGCATCTTAAGGGGGAGGGAATCACGTGTCAACTGCGGATGTGAAAAAATTTCCGCTGTGCTGACAGACACTTGCGGCACCAGCACGACGTACCAAGGCTCGTCCGGATCGACCGGTGTCAGCTGTTCGCCGACGCCCTGGGCGAACGCGGCATGACCACGCACGAAGACCGGCACGTCGGCGCCGAGGGCCAGGCCCAGCTCAGCCAGGCGATCGTGATCCCAGCCCAGTTGCCAGAGGCGATCGAGCGCCAGCAGGGTAGTGGCGGCGTCGGAACTGCCGCCGCCGATGCCACCACCCATTGGCAGAACCTTCTGCAGCCAGATGTCCGCGCCCAGCCGGCAGCCCGAAGCCTGTTGCAGGCTGCGCGCGGCGCGAACGATCAGGTTACTGTCGTGGGCAACCGTCGCGAGCGAGTCGTGCAGGCATATCTGGCCGTCCTGGCGCAGCTCGAAGGTGAGCTGGTCGGCATGCTCGAGAAACTGGAACACGGTCTCCAGCTCATGATAGCCATCGGCGCGGCGGCCGATGATGTGCAGCCACAGGTTGAGCTTGGCCGGCGCCGGCAGGGTAAGCCTGGCCATCGCTCAGCGCCCCAGCTGGCGGGGCTGCCAGCCTTTGACCACCACGGTCACGTCGAGGTCCTGGCCATGCAGCTTGATGCGTTCGGGCAGCCAGTAGCCGTTCTGCTCGGTGTAGCTCAGGTAGCGTACCTGCCAGCCGTCCTGGTCCAGGCTGGCCAAGCGGCTGTCGCCATCGAGGGTCAGCTGGCTCTTGCTGTCGGGTGCCGGCAAACCGCGAACCCACCATACCAGGTGCGATACCGGCAATCGCCAGCCGAGCTGTTGCTCCAGCAAGGTCTCCGGGGAGGGGGCCTCGTAGCGGCCCTGGTTGGCGACTTCCAGCACCACGCCACCGGGGCGGCCGGTCAGGCGCGCGGCGCCACGGCCCAGCGGCCCGGCCAGGCGAATGTCGTAGTAGTCCTGGCGCTGCAGCCAGAACAGCGTGCCGCTGCCGGAATCCTTCGGCGCGCGGATGCCGACCTTGCCGTCGATCTGCCAGCCGTCGAGGCTCGACAACTGCGCCTTGTGGGCCTTCCATTGTTGCGGATTGCCCTGGCCCTGGAGGGCTTCGCGGGAGCCGAAGCCGGCGCAGCCGGCCAGCACGGCGACGAGGGTGAAGACGATGCAGTGGCGCAGCAATGACATGTTCAAAGGTTCTCGGATCCGGTCAGGCGCAGAAGAGTCTTGCGCAGGATGGGGCTGTCGGGCTCGGCTTCGAGGCCCTTGGCCCAGAACTGGCGGGCCTCGCGACGCTTGCCGCCAACCCAGAGGACTTCGCCCAGGTGGGCGGCTACCTCATGGTCGGGGAAGCGCTCGTAGGCCTGGCGCAGCAGGCGCTCGGC
Source organism: Pseudomonas fulva (assembly GCF_015680705.1). Taxonomy (GTDB): domain Bacteria; phylum Pseudomonadota; class Gammaproteobacteria; order Pseudomonadales; family Pseudomonadaceae; genus Aquipseudomonas; species Aquipseudomonas fulva_C. The sequence continues at coordinate 118,744 of NZ_JADNYP010000005.1, forward strand.
CTCGTCCAGCTGGCCCAGGCGGTAGTTCACCCAGCCAAGGCTGTCGAGCACGGCCGGGTCGTCGGGGTTGATCTGGTGGGCCTTCTCGATCAGCGCCTTGGCTTCGGCGTGCCGACTGGTCCGGTCGGCGAGGGTATAGCCCAGGGCATTGAGCGCCATGGCATTGTCCGGCTCGCGGGCGATGATCGTGCGCAGATCGCGCTCCAGTTGCGCGAGGTCATCGCGCTTTTCGGCAAGCATGGCGCGGGTGTAAAGCAGGCTCAGGTCGTCGGGATGGTGCTCGATGGCTTGCGCCAGCACGGCTTCGGCCTGGGCATCCTTGCCATTGTTGCCCAGCGCCTCGGCCTCGATCAGGTAGAGCTGTACGGCCAGGTCGGGCTGCGCCTCGCGGGCCTCGGCGAGCAGATGCGAGGCCTGCTTGCCGCGGCCGTTGCCGATCAGGATATCGGCCTGGCGCAGCATGGCGGGCAGGTATTCGGCGCCGGGGCCGACCTGCGCGTACTCGCGCAAGGCGCCTTCGGGGTCGTCGCGCTCCTCGCGGACCCGCCCCAGGTTCAGATGCGCGGCATCGACGTTGCTGTCGCGCTCGATCAGCTCGCGCAAGTAGCCCTCGGCTTCGTCCCAGTCCTTGGTTTCCAGGCTGATCAAGGCCAGCGAATAGCGCAGCTCGTCGTCGTCCGGGTACTGCTGGACCAGGCTGGCGAACTCGGCCTTGGCCTCCAGCAGGCGGTCCTGTTCCACCAGGGTCCGGGCGTAGGTCAGGCGCAGGCGCTTGTCGTCCGGGTTCTCGCGGATGGCCTTCTGCAGCAGCGGCAGCGCTTCGCTGCCTCGCTCGAGCGTTTGCAGCAGGCGGGCGCGCAACAGCAGTGGGGCGATTTCACCCTCCTGCGCAGGTTGGGCCTCGAGCAGGTCGAGCGCTTCCTGGGCCTTGCCGTCCTCGTTGAGCAGCAGCGCCTTGCCGAACACCAGCTGGCTGTTGTCGGGATGCTTCGCCAGCAGTCGATCGAAGCTCTGCAGCAGGCCGTCGCGGGTGCCCTGGTCGGTTTCCGCCGCCGACAGGGCAAGGAAATCGAAGTGCGTGTCGCCCTGGCCCTGCAGGACCTTCTCCATGTAGGCCATGGCATCGTCATAGCGCCCGGCGCGAGCCAGCTGGATGGCCGCGGCGCGCTGCGCATCGAGGTTGCCGGCATCGTTGCGCGCCCAGATCAGGGCGCTGTCCAGCGCCGGCTGGTCGGCGCCGAGGTATTCGGCGATGCGGTAGGCTCGCTCGGAGACACCGGGGTCCTGGGTCTTCTCGGCCTGGTCGACATAGTTGCCCAGGGCGATGTCGAAACGGTTGCGCTGGCCGGCCAGTTCGGCCACCAGCAGGCTGTAGAGGGTGTCCTGGCTGAACGATCCGTAGACCACCGGCTTGGCAGGTTCGGCAGGCGCCGCCTCGAGGGTGGGCGTGGCGGCGGCCGGCGGTTTTTCCGGGGCCAGGCTCTGGCAGCCCTGGAGCAGGGCGAGTGCGAGCAGCAATGCGTGGGATCTGTTCATATGAGGAAGGCTTTGGGGCTCACCGGCTGTCCTGGCAATCATGACACAAGCGCTGGGGCAAACCCACCAGCGATGTCCGAGGTCTATTGAGACAATAGCGAACGGTGGTTGTTCTGGAACCTGCGAAGTAGGACAATTAACGGCTTCCTGTCATCACCAGCGATCTTGCATGGCTTTTCTCGCACTGGGTATCAATCACAAGACGGCTTCGGTAGACGTCCGCGAGCGCGTGGCCTTCACGCCCGAGCAGCTGGTCGATGCCCTGCAGCAGCTGTGCCGGCTCACCGGCAGCCGCGAGGCGGCCATCCTGTCGACGTGCAACCGCAGCGAGCTCTACCTGGAGCAGGAGCACCTGGGCACCGACGAGGTGCTGCGCTGGCTGGCCGACTACCACCAGCTGAGCCTCGCGGAGCTGCAGGCCAGCGCCTATGTCCACGAGGAACACGCTGCCGTGCGGCACATGATGCGCGTGGCGTGCGGCCTGGACTCGCTGGTGCTGGGCGAGCCGCAGATTCTTGGTCAGATGAAGTCGGCCTACGCCGTGGCGCGCGAGGCCGGTACCATCGGCCCGTTGCTGGGGCGACTGTTCCAGGCTACCTTCAATGCCGCCAAGCAGGTGCGTACCGACACGGCGATCGGCGAGAACCCGGTTTCCGTGGCATTCGCCGCGGTCAGCCTGGCGCGCCAGATCTTCAGCGACCTGGGCCGCAGCCAGGCGCTGCTGATCGGCGCCGGGGAAACCATCACCCTGGTGGCCCGTCACCTGCACGAGCAGGGCGTGCGACGCATCGTGGTGGCCAACCGGACCCTGGAGCGGGCCAGCATCCTGGCCGAACAGTTCGGCGCGCATGCCGTGCTGCTGGCCGACATCCCCCAGGAGCTGGCCAACAGCGACATCGTCATCAGCTCCACCGCCAGCCAGTTGCCGATCCTCGGCAAGGGCGCGGTCGAAAGCGCCTTGAAGCAGCGCCGGCACAAGCCGATCTTCATGGTCGACATCGCCGTGCCGCGAGATATCGAACCGCAGGTCGGCGAACTGGACGACGTCTACCTCTACACTGTCGACGACCTGCATGAGGTGGTCGCGGAGAACCTCAAGAGCCGCCAGGGCGCGGCGCAGGCCGCCGAGGAGCTGGTCAGCGCCGGCTCCGAGGAATTCATGACGCGCTTGCGCGAGCTGGCGGCGGTGGATGTGCTCAAGGCCTACCGCCAGCAAAGCGAGCGCCTGCGTGACGAAGAACTGCAAAAGGCCCAGCGCCTGCTGGCCAACGGTGGCAATCCGCAGGACGTGCTGGCCCAGCTCGCCCGTGGGCTGACGAACAAACTGCTGCACGCCCCCAGCGTGCAGTTGAAGAAGCTTTCGGCCGAAGGTCGCCTCGATGCGCTGGCCATGGCCCAGGAACTCTTTGCCCTCGACGAGGGCTCCACGGACAAGACCCCGCAATGAAAGCGTCGCTGCTGAACAAACTGGACACGCTCCAGGACCGCTTCGAAGAACTGACCGCCCTGCTGGGCGACGCCGAGGTCATCGCCGACCAGGCCCGATTCCGTGCCCATTCGCGCGAGTACGCCGAGGTCGAGCCGGTGATCGGCGCCTACCAGCAGTGGCGCAAGGTGCAGGATGATCTGGAAGGCGCCCAGGCGCTGCTCAAGGACAGCGACCCCGACCTGCGCGAGATGGCCGCCGAGGAAGTGCGCGAGGCCAAGGAGCAGCTGCTCGCGCTCGAAGGTCGGCTTCAGCGCATGCTGCTGCCCAAGGACCCCAACGACGGACGCAACGTGTTCCTCGAGATCCGTGCCGGGACAGGCGGTGATGAAGCCGCCATCTTTTCTGGCGACTTGTTCCGCATGTACTCGCGCTATGCGGAGAAGCGCGGCTGGCGCGTCGAGATTCTTTCGGAGAACGAAGGCGAGCACGGCGGCTACAAGGAGATCATCGCCCGGGTCGAGGGCGACAACGTGTATGCCAAGCTCAAGTTTGAGTCGGGTGCGCACCGTGTGCAGCGGGTTCCGGAAACCGAATCCCAGGGCCGCATCCATACCTCGGCATGTACCGTCGCGGTGCTGGCCGAGCCGGATGAGCAGGTGGCCGTCGAGATCAACCCGGCCGACCTGCGGGTCGACACCTACCGCGCCTCGGGCGCCGGCGGGCAGCACATCAACAAGACCGACTCGGCCATCCGCATCACCCACTTGCCCACCGGTATCGTGGTGGAATGCCAGGAAGAGCGCTCCCAGCACAAGAACCGGGCGCGTGCCATGTCCTGGCTGTCGGCCAAGCTCAACGACATCCAGACCAGCGCCGCGCAGAATGCCATGGCCAGCGAGCGCAAGCTGCTGGTCGGTTCCGGCGACCGCTCCGAGCGGATCCGTACCTACAACTATCCGCAGGGTCGGGTCACCGACCACCGTATCAACCTGACCCTGTACTCCCTGGATGATATCCTGGCCGGCGGCGTCGACGCCGTCATCGAGCCACTGCTGGCTGAATACCAGGCCGATCAACTGGCCGCACTGGGGGATTGAATGACCATCATCGCCAGCTTGTTGCGCGGCGCCCAACTGCCCGACTCGCCGACCGCACGGCTGGATGCCGAGCTGCTGCTCGCCCATGCCCTGGGCAAGTCGCGCAGCTACCTGCACACCTGGCCGGAGCGCATCGTCAGCAGCGAGGCGGCCGAAGCGTTCGCCGAGTACCTGGCGCGTCGCCGGGCCGGCGAACCGGTGGCCTATATCCTCGGCCACCAGGGGTTCTGGAAGCTTGACCTGGAAGTCGCCGGGGACACCCTGATCCCGCGGCCGGAAACCGAGCTGCTGGTGGAGATCGCGCTGCAGCGCGTGCCGGCCGTACCCGCCCGGGTGCTGGATCTTGGTACCGGTAGTGGAGCCATTGCCCTGGCCCTGGCCAGCGAGCGGCCTGCCTGGCAGGTATTGGCGGTGGATCGTGTCGAGCAGGCCGTCGCCCTGGCCGAGCGCAACCGTCAGCGCCTGCGCCTGGACAACGTCCAGGTCCGCGCCAGCCATTGGTTCGATGCACTGGCCGGGCAGCGTTTCGGACTGATCGTCAGCAATCCGCCCTACATCGCCGCTGCCGACCCCCATCTGTCTGCCGGGGACGTGCGCTTCGAACCTAGCAGCGCCCTGGTGGCGGGCCGCGACGGCCTCGATGACCTGCGCGCGATCATCGCCCAAGCCCCGCAACACCTCGAGCCAGGAGGCTGGCTGATGCTCGAGCATGGCTACGACCAGGGCCAGGCAGTGCGCGAGTTGTTGCTGCGCCAGGGCTTCTGTGAGGTCGACAGCGCTTTGGACCTGGCAGGCCACGCACGTATCAGCTTCGGGTGCCTGCCATGCTGAGCGACCAGGAGCTGTTGCGCTACAGCCGGCAGATCCTGCTGTCGCAGGTCGACATCGATGGCCAGTTGCGGCTCAAGCAGGCCAAGGCCCTGATCGTCGGGCTCGGCGGGCTGGGCTCGCCGGTGGCGTTGTACCTGGCAGCCGCCGGGGTAGGCGAGCTGCACCTGGCCGACTTCGACACCGTCGACCTGACCAACCTGCAGCGCCAGGTCATCCATGACAATGCCAGCGTCGGCATGAGCAAGGTGGATTCGGCGCTCCAGCGCCTGCGCGCGATCAACCCGGAGGTCAAGCTGGTCGCCCATCGCCATGCGCTGGACCAGGACTCCCTGGCGGCGACGGTGGCCGCGGTGGACCTGGTGCTGGACTGCTCCGACAACTTCGGCACGCGCGAGGCGGTCAACGCAGCCTGCATGGCGGGTGGGCGCCCGTTGGTCAGCGGCGCGGCGATCCGCCTGGAGGGCCAGCTCACGGTCTTCGATCCGCGACGTGACTACAGCCCCTGCTATCACTGCCTGTACGGCCATGGCAGCGAAGCCGAGCTGACCTGCAGCGAAGCCGGCGTACTTGGCCCGCTGGTCGGTCTGGTCGGTAGCCTGCAAGCGCTGGAAGCATTGAAACTGCTGGCCGGGTTCGGCGAACCGCTGGTGGGCCGGCTGCTGTTGATCGATGCGCTGGGCACCCGCCTGCGCGAGCTGCGCGTCAAACGCGACCCTGCCTGCCCGGTCTGCGGTTCGCTCCATGAGTGAACGGGCCGCGCCGATCGGCGTGATGGACTCTGGCGTGGGCGGCTTGTCGGTGCTGGCCGAAATCCAGCGCCTGCTGCCCGCCGAAACCCTGTTCTACGTGGCCGACGCCGGCCACGTCCCCTATGGGGAAAAATCCCCCGACTATATTCGCCAGCGCTGTCGACGCATCGCCACCTTCTTTCGCGAACAAGGCGCCAAGGCCATGGTACTGGCCTGCAACACGGCTACGGTCGCGGCGGTGGCAGACCTGCGCGAGCGCTATCCCGACTGGCCACTGGTGGGCATGGAGCCGGCCGTCAAGCCTGCCGCGGCGGCTACCCGCACGGGCGTGGTGGGCGTGCTGGCAACCACCGGTACCCTGCAGAGCGCCAAGTTCGCCGCCTTGCTCGACCGCTTCGCCAGCGACGTGCGGGTGGTCACCCAACCCTGCCCAGGACTGGTCGAGCTGATCGAGGCGGGCGACCTGCACAGCCAGGCCCTGCATCGATTGCTGCTCGGTTACGTGGAGCCGCTGCTGGCGGCTGGCGCCGACACGTTGATCCTGGGCTGCACGCATTATCCCTTTTTGCGGACGCTGCTGGCGCGCATGGTGCCTCCACAGGTAGCCATCATCGATACTGGCGCGGCGGTGGCGCGCCAGCTGCAACGGCTGCTGGCCCAGCGTTCGCTGCTGGCCGAGGGGCCGGCACAAGCTTCGAGGTTCTGGTCCAGCGGTGATCTGGACAAGTTCAGGCACGTCCTGCCTTTGTTGTGGAATAAATCTGAAGATGTGCGAAGCTTCGAATTGTAAAAAAAGCGTGAAATTTTCATGTAGTAGCTGAACTATCGTGCCACTACAGATTTCTATTGATCGCTTGATCGAGGCAACACATCAATAACAGCATTGGATAGGACGTTTCTCATGAAGAAACTTTGCTTGGCGGCGCTTGCCGTTGCAGCTCTGGGGCAGTCGATCGCAGCGCAAGCCGCTGACGTGTCGTTTTCGGTAGGCCAGACTGGCGACTCCACCATGGTCTATCGCCTTGGCCTGCAGTCGAACTGGGACGCCAGCTGGTGGCAGACCAGCGTCGGTCGCCTGACCGGCTACTGGGATGGTGCCTATACCTACTGGGATGGCGACAAGACTGCCAGCAACCACAGTCTGTCTTTCGCTCCGGTGTTCGTCTACGAGTTCGGCAACGGTTCGGTCAAGCCTTACATCGAGGCTGGCATCGGTGTGGCCGCGTTCTCCAGCACCGAGCTGGAAACCAACCAGTTGGGCTCCTCCTTCCAGTTCGAGGACCGCATCGGCTTCGGTCTGCGCTTCGCCGGCGGCCACGAGCTGAGCGTGCGCGCGATCCATTATTCGAACGCCAGCATCAAGGAGCCCAATGATGGTGTCGAAAGCTACTCGCTGAACTATCGCATGCCGCTCTGACCTGGCAGGCGAGACCATTGCCGCCTGCGGTAGATACCTTCGACAGTCAGTGGCGATTCCAAGGTCCCGAGGCCGCATAGCGGCTCCGGGATCCGCCAACCTCCGCGGCTCTGCCTGCCACCACCATCTGTGCATGAGCACCGATCTTTCAAAACCTGCCAGATCCTGAGGCTGCTACGCGCCCATCGCGGCATTGCGGCCGCTTCCCTGTATGGACTCATGACAGCGGCCACAGGCTGTTCTGGTTCAGGGCGTCGAGGATCAGTTCGCAATGGCGGGTCGATGCTTGTGCCAGGATCTGGCTCGCAGCGCTCTCGGGTGTCCAGTATTCCGGCGCCGTCTGCACCGAGGAGGGCGGGGCGGTGGGTGATCGTGGCGCCACCAGCGACAGGTCGATACTGCGTGCCTGCAGGCAAGCGCGCTGTGCCCGGAGCCAGCGTAGCGGATTATCGCCAGCCGGGCAGGAGAGCCCGCACTTGGTCGCCGGCAATGCCGAACAATGGCTGAAGATGCCGACCACCCAGGGGGTCTGGCTTGCGGCCAGCAGCGGCAGGGCGCTACCCAAGGCCGCTTCGGTCGCCTGCCGATTGCTGCGCAGGATGCGCTCGAACAGCCCGCTGGCCTGCAGGTCCCCCTCCAGGTAATCGCAGGTGCCTGCATTGATGATCAAGGTGTCGAGCGAACCCCAGCGATCTCCCAGCCGTCTGGCTGCCTCGCTGGTCTGTTCGCCGCTGGTCAAGCGGCCAGGCAACTCGAGCAGCCGCTGAGCATGTCGCTGGCGTTGATCATCGAGCGCATGCCCATCGCGCGTGCTGGCGGCCACGCGATGCCCTCGCTCGAGCAACTGCTCCACCAGCGCCAGCCCGAGCCCGCTGGTCGCGCCAGTTACCCAGAAGGTTGATGATCTGACCAAGCACCTGCCCCCTCATCATTTGCCAGCAAGCCCTTTGAACGCCTCGAGCGCGCGCCGGCGGCTGCTACCCAGGTCGACAATCGGAGTTGGGTAAAGATTAGTAGCAAATATTCCAGAGGAGCTCGGGGGAAGGTGAATATTTCGTGCGTCCAGTTTTTCCAGCTCGGGGAGCCAGCGGCGAATGAAGCGGCCTTCAGGGTCGAAGCGGCGTGACTGGGTAACCGGATTGAAGACTCGGAAATACGGCACCGAGTCGGTCCCAGTGGAGGCACTCCATTGCCAGCCGCCGTTGTTCGCGGCCAGGTCGCCGTCGATCAGGTGACGCATGAAGTGGCGTTCGCCTTCGCGCCAGTCGATCAGCAGGTTCTTGCACAGGAACATCGCGACGATCATGCGCAAGCGGTTGTGCATCCAGCCAGTGGCGAGCAACTGGCGCATGGCCGCGTCGATCAGCGGGAAGCCGGTACGGCCCTGTTGCCAGGCCTCGAACTCTTGCGGGGCGTTGCGCCAGGGCAAAGCCTCGGTGCGCAGGCGAAAGGCCCGGTGACGCGAGACATGCGGGAAGCCAACCAGGATGTGCTTGTAGAATTCGCGCCAGAGCAGTTCGTTGACCCAGGTCCGTATGCCTCTGCTGCCGCTGTCCAGTTCGCCCTGGTTGTTCGCCAGTGCCGCATGCAGGCATTGGCGTGGCGAGATCAGGCCCGCCGCCAGGTAGGCCGACAACTGGCTGGTACCGGACCTGGCCGGCAGGTCGCGCAAGCGCTCGTAGTCTTGCGCGGTTTCGTCGAGAAAGCGCCGCAGGCGCCGGTTGGCCTCGGCTTCCCCGGCCGGCCAGTGCTCGCGTAGAGCCTGACTGGGCGGGGTGAAGCCGGCGACCTGGGCAGGAATCGGTTCACTGGGGATCGGCAGTGGCGCCTGGCGACGTACAACGGGAGCCTGGTCGGGCAGACTGGCGTACAGGCGTTCCAGGCAGAGCTTGCGAAACTGCCCGAAGACCTGGAAGTAGTTGCCGCTGCGGGTCAGCAGTGGGCCAGGTTTGAACAGCAGCTGATCGAGGTGGCTGCAGGCCTGGATGCCCGCGGCGTTCAAGGCCGCCTGGGCGGCTTGGTCGCGCGCTGCTTCGTTGGCTCCGTACTCGTCGTTCCAGTGGACCATCTGGACCTCGTACTGACGGCAGAGCGCCACCAGTCGCGGCGCGATCTCTTGCCAGCTGTCGACTTGCCGCACCAGCAGGGGAATGTTGAGCGATGCCAGCCGGCTGCCGAGCACTTGCAGGTTGCGCAGCCAGAAGTCGACCTTGCAGGGCGCATCGTCATGCTGCAGCCATTGCCCAGGGCTGGCGATCCACAAGGCAATGGTCGGGCCGCGTTCACAAGCTGCGCTCAAGGCCATGTTGTCTTCCACGCGCAGGTCGCTGCGCAGCCAGATCAACTGCATGAAGCGTCATCCTCGGCCAGCGGTGCTTGTGCCTGCTCCTGCCGTGGTTGCTGGAGCAGGCGCAGCATGGCCTGTGGACTGTCGAACAGCCGCACCTTGGCAAGGTCCAGCGCTTCCAGGCCCTGGCGGTGCAGGTCGAGCATCGCGCCGCCAAGCAGCACGGGTACCTCCAAGGCCTGCAGCGTCCGCTGCAGGCCCTGCGGGTCGAGCGAGCGGCCCAGGTGCAAGGCCAGCGCGCGTGGCTTGAGCTGAGCCACCGCCTGCTGGAGCTGCCGACCGGTGACCGGACGTTCGAGGATCTCCACGGCTTGCCCGCTGCTACTGAGCAGCCAGGCGCACAGCCAGAAATGGGCATCGAAGTCGGCATCGTTGTCATTGGCCAGCAAGACGGCTGGCCCTTCGAGCGACTGGTTGTCGTGGTAGACCCGGGCACCGAGCTTGCTGCGCAGCCATGAATGGAAGAACACCGCTTCCAGTTCGGCCTCGAAGGGCGATTGCCAGCGACCGGCCAGATGAGCGAGCACCGGCAGCAACAGGTGTTCGCACAAGGTACTGGCCGGATACAAGGCCATCGCCTGGTTGAGCTGCTGGTCCAGGGCGCGGTGGGCAAGCTGGCCTATGGCACCGATCAGCTGCTGGCAACGGGCCTGCCATTCGCCTTCGGGCAGCGCCAGGCTGGCACTTTGCTGCTCGAGCAGCGCGCGAACCTGACCTACCGATGCGCCGCGGTCGAGCCAGGCGAGAATCGCCCGTACCCGCTCCAGTTGCTCCGGGGGGTATAGCCGATGCCCCTTGGGGGTGCGCTGGGGCGTCAACAGGCCATAGCGCCGCTCCCAGGCGCGCAAGGTGACCGGATTCACCCCGGTCAGGCGCGCGATCTCGCGGATCGGCAGCAGGTCTTCAGATGGCATTGCGCAGGCCCAGCTTGGCAGGATGCGGGTTGAGGTAGGCCTGCTGCAGCAGGTAGGGATCGGGATGATTGTGCAAGTGATGCTTGAGCAAGGTCAGCGGCACCACGAGCGGCACGATGCCTTCCTGGTACTGGCTGATCAGCCCTTGCAGCTCGGCCCGGTCGTCGGCACCTAGGGCACCGCGCAGGTAGCCGGCCAAGTGCTGCAACACGTTGCCATGGGTACCACGGCTGGCGCAGCGACGCAGCGCGGCCATCAGCTGGCCGAAGTAGCGCGAGCCGACCTGCCCGGGATCATCGTCGCGGCTCATGCTGCCCAGCAGACGGCCCAGCGTTCGATAGGCCTGGGGGTTGTGGGCCATCAGCAGGTACTTGTAGCGCGAATGGAAGCTGATCAGCGCACTACGGCTCAACCCTTCGGCCAGTTGCTGTTGCCAGTCGGCATAGGCATAGACGCGGCTGATGAAGTTCTCCCGCAGCACGGGGTCGTGCAGACGGCCTTCTTCCTCGACCGGCAGATCGGGACGGCAGGCGCAGAACGCGTCGGCATAGGCGCCACGGCCACCCTTGAGCGCCGGATGGCCGTTGTGCTGGTACACCTTGACCCGTTCCAGGCCGCAGGAAGGCGACTTCTGCATGAACACGTAGCCGCAGATATCGGTCAGCTCCTCGGCCATGCGCTGCCCGTAGGCACGCAGCGGAGCGGTGAAGTCCTCGCCTGGATCGCGCGTGGCCACCACCTGCGGCGCGTCAGGGTCGCCGACCAGGCGGATCGGATCGCGCGGCACGCCCAGACCGATGGCCATTTCCGGGCACAAGGGCACCCAGTCGAAATGCTCCTCGAACAAGGCATGGCAGAGCGCGGATGATTTGTGACCACCGTTGTAACGAACCTCGCTGCCGACCAGGCAGGCGCTGATCCCGATGCGAGGCTTGCTGGAAGGCGAGGGCATGTCCATCACTGTCTCCGGATAAAACCTGTACAGATGACATTCTATGTACAAGGCAATTCCATCGAAAGTGGCAAGTGGTCATGCCATGTCGCCGGTTGGCCTGCTACTCCATGTGCTCGAGCAAGCGTCGCGCCGCCTCCTGGCCGCTCAGCCAGGCACCCTCGACGCGCCCCGACAGGCACCAGTCGCCGCAGGCGTACAACCCCTGGTCGCCGTCGGCCAGCGCTCCCCATTCGTGGTTGCCGGCCGGTCGTGCATACAGCCAGCGATGCGCCACGGCAAAGCTGGGCTCAGGCACCGCGCACCCGACCAGCTCGGCGAACTCGCCATACAGGTGCTCGATGACCGCTTCCCTGGTCAGGTCGATATGCTGTTTGCTCCAGCCGGATGCCGCATGCAGCACCCAGGTGTCGGGCTGCTGGTCCCGGCCCGGCTTGCTGCGGTTGCGTGCGACCCAGTCCAGTGCGCTGTCCTGGACGAAGCAGCCTTGCATGGGTGTGTCCAGCGCGGCCTGGAAAGCCAGTGCGATCGCCCAGACCGGCTCCATCTGCACCCCGGCGACAACGGCCGCCAGCTTCGGCGTGGCCGCCAGCAGCGGCGTGGCCTGCGGCGCGGGCACGGCGATCACCACCCGGGCGTAAGGCCCATGGCTGTTGCCGTCGGTGTCCTGCAAGTGCCAGTACTGCTTGCCGCGAAACACTTCGGCGATGCGGCACCCGAAGTTGACCGTGAAATCCTCGAGCAGGCCGCGGGTGATGGCGCTCATGCGTGGCACCCCGACCCAGCGCAGCTGCTCGTCGGGCGAGGGCGCGAGTTGGCCGTTGCGGTAGTTGTACAGCTGCGGCTTCCATTGCTCGGCCCAGCCAGCGCCGACCCAGCGCTGGACCTCCTCGACGAAGCGCCGGTCCCTTGCGGTGAAATATTGCGCGCCAAGGTCGAGCGCGCCGGCCTCGCTGCGCTTGCTGGCCATGCGACCACCGCTGCCATGCCCCTTGTCGAAAAGATGAACGGTGTGTCCGGCCTTTTGCAGGGACTGGGCGGCGGACAGGCCGGCGATGCCGGCACCGATGATGGCAATAGGTATTGTCATGGTGGCCTCTTCGAACCTTGCTGAGTGCAGCCTACGCTGCCGGGGAAACCTGTACAATCCCTTGGACTTGTATAAGGTTATTCCACTCATCACGACAGGTTGGCCTATGTTTATCCGAGAGCGTACGGCCGAAAAAGTGCCTTGAACTAGAAAATAGACCATGCAGGCATCCGCAGAGGACACCGCTATGCACATATTGCTGACAGGTGGTACAGGACTGATTGGCCGACACTTGTGCCGGTTCTGGCTTGGCCAGGGTCACCGCCTGACGGTCTGGAGCCGCGCCCCGCAGCAGGTCGCGGACAAGTGCGGGCCGGCTGTGCGAGCGATTGCCCGGCTCGACCAGCTTGGCCTCGATGAACCGCTGGACGCGGTGATCAACCTGGCTGGCGCGCCGATCGCCGATCGTCCCTGGACAGCAGCGCGGCGCCAGCTGCTATGGGCCAGCCGGATCGGCCTCACGGAACAGTTGCTGGGCTGGCTGGACAGTCGCGCCAAGTCTGGCGGCACGCTGCCCAAGGTGCTGGTTTCCGGCTCGGCGGTGGGCTGGTACGGCGACGGTGGCGAGCGCGAGCTGAGCGAGGACTCGCCCCCGGTCAGGGAAGACTTCGCCAGCCAGTTGTGCATCGCCTGGGAAGAAACGGCGCAGCGCGCCGAGGCCTTGGGCGTGCGGGTTGTGCTGGTGCGTACCGGGCTGGTGCTGGCGGCCGATGGCGGCTTTCTCGCGCGCCTGCGCCTGCCGTTCAAGCTCGGGCTGGGCGGACCGCTGGGCAATGGCCGGCAGTGGATGCCCTGGATTCATATCGACGACCAGGTGGCGCTCATAGATTTTCTTGTGCGGCATGAGCCCTGTCGCGGTCCTTATAATGCCTGCGCGCCACGGCCAGTGCGCAACCGTGAGTTCGCCACGGCGCTGGGCCGCATGCTGCACCGGCCAGCCTGCCTGCCGCTACCGGGCGTGCTGCTACGGCTCGGGCTTGGAGAAATGTCCGGCCTGCTGCTCGGCGGCCAGCGCGCCAGCCCCGCGGCACTGCAGGCCGCCGGTTTCACTTTCCGCTTCAACGATCTGCAATCGGCGCTGGACGACCTGTCCGAGCGCCCCTGACATAGGACGCTGCATGACCGATCACGCCCTGCTGCTGGTCAACCTGGGCTCGCCGGCCTCCACTTCGGTGGCCGACGTGCGCCGTTACCTGAACCAGTTCCTCATGGACCCCTATGTGGTCGACCTGCCTTGGCCGCTGCGGCGCCTGCTGGTATCGCTGATCCTGATCAAGCGGCCAGAACAGTCGGCGCATGCCTACGCCTCGATCTGGTGGGACGAAGGCTCGCCGCTGATAGTGCTGACCCGGCGCCTGCAGGCCGCCATGCGCGAGCACTGGCCGCACGGACCGGTGGAAATCGCCATGCGCTATGGCGAACCGGCTCTGCCCGAAGTGCTGGCGCGGCTGGCTGCCAGCGGCGTGCGCAAGGTGACGCTGGCGCCACTGTACCCGCAGTTCGCCGACAGTACCGTGACCACGGTGATCGAACTGGCACGCAAGACCATCGCCGAGCGCCAGCTGCCCCTGGACATGGCGATCCTGCGCCCGTTCTATGACGAGCCTGCCTACATCGATGCGCTGGTCGCCAGCGCCGCGCCTTATCTGCAACGACCCTACGACCACTTGCTGCTGAGTTTCCACGGTCTGCCGGAGCGGCACCTCAGGAAGCTGTACCCCAACGGCAAGCACGACCTGCGCGCCGCCGACTGCTGCGCCGGTGCCGATGCCCAGACCCGAGCCGTGTGCTATCGCGGCCAGTGCCTGGCCACCGCCAAGGCGTTCGCCCAGCGCATGGGCATTCCCGACGGCAAATGGTCGGTATCGTTCCAGTCACGGCTGGGACGCGACAAGTGGATAGAGCCGTACACCGAGAACCGACTGGACGAGCTGGGCAAGGCGGGCGTGAAGCGGCTGCTGGTGATGTGCCCGGCCTTCGTCGCCGATTGCATCGAGACGCTGGAGGAGATCGGCCAGCGCGGGCAGGAACAGTTCAGCGAGGCGGGTGGCGAGGAACTGGTTCTGGTGCCTTGCCTGAACGATCATCCCGAGTGGGTGAAGGTGCTGGCGCAGATGTGCGCCAAGGCTTGAAGCGCAGGCCGCTCGAGCCCTGCACAGGTCGATTCCGCCGCCACGCTGCGGTGGGGGCGGGCTCGACCCGCGGCGCGGCAGTTTCCTGCCTCAGGGCAGATGGTCATCCGGGGGCTTCTGCTTCCAGCCGTCGTTGCCCGGCAGCAGCAGGTTCAGCGCAATGGCCACCACCGCGCACAGCGCGATGCCCTTGAGGCCCCAGTCATCCGGGCCGTCGCCACTGCCGATCAATACGCCACCGATCCCGAATACCAGCGTCACCGAGACGATGACCAGGTTGCGCGCTTCGGACAGGTCGATCTGGTGGCGGATCATGGTATTGAGGCCGACTGCCGCGATCGAGCCGAACAGCAGGCAGAGGATACCGCCCATGACCGGCACCGGAATGCTCTGCAGCAAGGCGCCGAACTTGCCGATGAAGGCCAGGGTGATGGCGAAGCACGCCGCCCAGGTCATGATCTTCGGGTTGTAGTTCTTGGTCAGCATCACCGCGCCGGTCACTTCGGCATAGGTGGTGTTCGGCGGGCCGCCGAACAGTCCGGCGGCCGTGGTCGCCAGGCCATCGCCCAGCAGGGTGCGATGCAGGCCAGGGGTCTTGAGGTAGTCGCGGCCCGTCACGCTGCCCACCGCGATCACGCCACCGATGTGCTCGATCGCCGGAGCCAGGGCCACCGGCACGATGAACAGGATCGCCTGCCAGTTGAACGCCGGCGCGGTGAAGTTCGGCAGCTCCAGCCAGGGCGCGGCGGCGATCTTGCCGGTATCGACCACGCCGAAGACGAACGACAGGGCAAAGCCCACCAGCACGCCGGCGATGATCGGCACCAGACGGAAGATCCCCTTGCCGAATACCGCGACCACCAACGTGGTCAGCAACGCGGGCATGGAGATCAGCATGGCGGTCTGGTAGGGCAGCAGCACGCTGCCGTCACCAGCCTTGCCCATGGCCATGTTGGCGGCGATCGGCGCCATGGCCAGGCCGATCGAGATGATCACCGGGCCGATCACCACCGGTGGCAGCAGGCGATCGATGAAGCCGGTACCCTTGATCTTCACTGCCAGGCCCATGAAGGTGTAGACGAAGCCGGCCGCCATCACCCCGCCCATGGTCTCGGCCAGGCCGAACTGACCCTTGGCGAGGATGATCGGGGTGATGAAGGCGAAGCTCGAGGCCAGGAACACCGGGACCTGGCGCCCGGTCACCAGCTGGAATAGCAAGGTGCCGATGCCGGCGGTGAACAGCGCGACGTTGGGGTCCAGGCCGGTGATCAGCGGCATCAGCACCAGCGCGCCGAACGCCACGAAGAGCATCTGCGCGCCCGAAACGACCTGGCGCCAGAGCGGGTCGTCGAAGCCGTCCCGCATGATCAGGCGTCCTTCTGCTTGGTGCCGAAGATCTTGTCGCCCGCATCGCCCAGGCCAGGGATGATGTAGCCGTCCTCGTTGAGCCGCTGGTCGATCGAGGCCGTGTAGATACGCACGTCGGGGTGGGCCTTCTCGACCACATCGATGCCCTCGGGCGCGGCGACCAGGACCATGGCGCGGATATCGCGGCAACCGGCCTTCTTCAGAAGATCGATGGTGGCGACCATGGAACCGCCGGTGGCCAACATCGGGTCGATGATCAGGGCCAGGCGCTGGTCGATCTCGGGGGCGAGCTTTTCCAGGTAGGTATGGGCCTCGAGGGTCTGCTCGTTGCGGGCGACGCCCACGGCGCTGACCTTGGCACCGGGGATCAGGCTGAGCACCCCATCGAGCATGCCGATGCCGGCCCGCAGGATCGGTACGACCGTGATCTTCTTGCCGGCGATCTTCTCGACCGGCACCTTGCCGCACCAGCCGTCGATTTCATAGGCTTCCAGGGGCAGGTCCTGGGTGGCCTCGTAGGTCAGGAGCGCGCCGACTTCCTGGGCGAGTTCGCGAAAGTTCTTGGTGCTGATGTCGGCACGGCGCATCAGGCCGAGCTTGTGGCGGATCAGCGGATGGCGGATCTCACGTGTAGGCATAAAAAGGCAAGCTCCGGGAGGCGGGCAAAAAAACCGCGCTAGATTAATCTATTCAGCCACGCATGTCGTGCAACATTCTGCACGTTAGTCCACAAAGGCTTGATCTGGAATCGACGGGTGCGTACCTTTGCCCGCTTTTCTCATCGCGGCCCTCCGGAGAACGTTATGTCCGTCGATCTCGAGCACATCCAACATGTCATGCGCGAAGCAGACTGCCTGTACCCTGAAGCCGAGGTCGAGGCCGCCATCGCGAAGGTCGGCGAGCAGATCTGCCAGACCATGGCCGACAGCAACCCGGTGGTCTTCTGCGTGATGAACGGCGGTCTGATCTTCGCCGGCAAGCTGCTGACCCATCTGCAGTTCCCGCTGGAAGTGTCCTACCTGCATGCGTCGCGCTATCGCAACCAGACCAGCGGCGGCGAGCTGTTCTGGAAGGCCAAGCCGGAAATCTCCTTCATCGACCGCGACGTGCTGATCGTCGACGACATCCTCGACGAAGGCCATACCCTCAGTGCCATCATCGACTTCTGCAAGCACGCCGGCGCCCGCACGGTGCGTACCGCGGTGCTGATCGACAAGGACCACGACCGCAAGGCCAGCCCGGACCTGAAGGCCGACTACGTGGGGCTGCCGTGCGTGGATCGCTACATCTTCGGTTATGGCATGGACTACAAGGGCTACTGGCGCAATGCCAACGGGATTTTCGCGGTCAAGGGGCTTTGACCTGCAGCGTCGATGCTCATCGAACCTTGGTCACCCGACCCGGGGCTGACGACAGCGCTTGAGCAGCGTTCCCAGGTCCGATGAGCCGAGTGCATCGCGTTAGCCATTCCATGCGTTCGGGATATCCCGGTAGCACCGGCCAGGCAGGGGGCGGCAGGTTTTCGTCGATGGCCCGGCCGCTGGTGCTGCCCTGGGACCGCCCCGCTCCGGCTGCGGTAACAGCCTGTCTTGAGTGGGAAGCAAGCTCATGCCTGGTTGCTGGAGCCAGAAGGCACGCCCCAGCGCGAACCGACCATTCGGGCATCACCTCGCCGTACTCGAACCAGCGTCGTGAATTGCTCGGAGCCGGGTCGGGCCAGTAGCTGACACCCTGTACTTGTGCCCGTGGCCGGCTTGGGAATGCACACGCCTGAGATGAGCCCACTGGGTGGCCTGCCGAAGCCTGCGTTGGTGCCGTCAACTCAGGCGGCGGCATGCTAGAGTGCCTTCCTCGCCAAGGAGCCCACATGCGCGTATCTCTTCTGTTGCTGCTGGCCGTGACCCTGCCACTGTCCGCAGCGCCCCTGCACAGCCAGTTCCTGCCCCCCGATGACCAGTCTCTGCGCCAGGAGGCCGTCGAGACGCAGCAGCTGCTGCAGGTCACCGACTATTCGGTGGTGGTCGGTGCCCAGCGCCCTTCCAACCAGCAGCCGATCCCGATCACTTCTTCGTTGTTGCTGCGTCTCAAGGGCAAACCGCTGAGCAAGGGCGCGAGCATTGCCCAGGTGCTGCTGACTTTCGACGGGGAGGGCGGCAAGAGCCTGAAGAAGCCGGTCTATGACGAGAAGACGCGAACGCTGAGCCTGAACTATCCGCTGAGCGACTACCAAGTGATCATGGACCTGCTGCGCCAGGAAACCCTCTATGTGCAGTTTCTCAGCTATCCCAATGGCCATGTCTGGGCCGACCTGCACACCGGCACCGTACGTACGCGTTGAGCCTGCCGGGCCGCGAGGGGTAAACTGCCGGGCTTCGAAACAGCCCGTGATAGTCAGTGGAGCCGGCAATGCGTAAAGACAAGAAACAGGTGATTGGTGACGAGATCAGCGACGAGTACGTGAAATCGTTCCTGGTCTTCGAGCCGGCCGATGGCGCGACGTCGCCTTCGCTGCACAAGCTGGTCAAAGCCTACCGCGGCCTGCGCCTCGATGACTTCGAGCGTTTCGTCGGCTTCTTCGTCGAAGCCGGGCTGGACCTCGATGGCAAGGACGAACACGGACGTACCTTCGTCCAGCTGGTCGCCGACCAGCGCAATGCCGCCGACTACATCGAGATCATCGACAAGGCTCGCGCCTGAGCGGGCATCCGGTCGAGTCGAAAGAAATGAAAAAACGCCCCGAGAGGCGTTTTTTCAATGGCGCGCCGATCAGGCGTAGTGCTCGGCCGGGCTGCTTTCCACCAGCTCCAGGGCTTCGTCGTTCTGCGCGCTGATCCGGCGATACAGCTCGGCATCGGTGGCCAGGGTCTTCTCGCGGGCCGGGAAGATTTCCTGCAGCTTGGCCGCCCAGGCACCCTTGGCCTGTTCCGGGAAGCAGCGCTCGATCAGTTCGAGCATGATCGATACCGTCACCGAAGCGCCTGGCGAGGCACCCAGCAGGGCCGCCAGACTGCCATCGGCAGCCGAGACCAGTTCGGTACCGAACTGCAGCACGCCGCCTTTCTTCGGATCCTTCTTGATGATCTGCACCCGCTGGCCAGCGACTTCCAGGCGCCAGTCTTCGGCCTTGGCCTCGGGGTAGAAGCGCCGCAGGGCTTCGAGGCGCTGCTCCATCGACTGCATCACTTCGCTGACCAGGTACTTGGTCAGGTCCATGTTGTCGCGGGCCACCGCCAGCATCGGGCCGATGTTGGCCATGCGCACCGACAGCGGCAGGTCGAGCAGCGAGCCGTGCTTGAGGAACTTGGTGGTGAAGCCGGCGTAGGGGCCGAACAGCAGCGATTTCTTGCCATCGACCACGCGGGTGTCCAGGTGTGGCACGGACATGGGCGGCGCACCGACCGCGGCCTGGCTGTAGACCTTGGCCTGGTGGCGATTGACGATCTCGGGGTTGTCGCAGCGCAGCCACTGGCCGCTTACCGGGAAGCCGCCGAAGCCCTTGCTTTCCGGAATGCCGGACATCTGCAGCAGCGGCAGGGCCGCGCCGCCGGCGCCGAGGAAGACGAAGCGAGCATCGATCTGGCGATGGCTGCCGCTGTTGACATCCTTGACGTCGACGGTCCAGCCGGCGCCGTTGCGGCGCAGGCCGACGACCTTCTTGGAGTACTTGACCTGGGCATCCGGACTGTCGCCGAGCAGCTTGAGCAGCTTGTTGGTCAGCGCGCCGAAGTTGACGTCGGTGCCCTTGGCCACGCGGGTGGCGGCCAGGCGCTGGTCGGCCGGGCGGCCCTGCATCATCAACGGCATCCACTGCCGCAGCTTGCCCTGGTCCTCGGTGTATTCCATCTCCGAGAAGGCATGGTGCTGCTTGAGCAGTTCGTAGCGCTTGTTGAGGAAGGCGACGCCCTTGTCACCCTCGACGTAGCTCAGGTGGGGGACCGGGTTGATGAAGGCGCGTGGCGAGCCGAAGCCACCTTTCTTGCTCAGGTACGCCCAGAACTGGCGGGACACCTCGAACTGGGTGTTGATGTGCACGGCCTTCTTGATGTCGATGCTGCCATCGGCGGCCTGCGGGGTATAGTTCAGCTCGCAAAGGCCGGCGTGACCGGTGCCGGCGTTGTTCCAGGGGTTGGAACTCTCGGCGGCGCCGGAGTCCATCGCCTCGACGACCTCCAGCTTGATGCCCGGGTCGAGTTCCTTGAGCAGTACGGCCAGGGTGGCACTCATGATGCCCGCGCCTACCAGTACCACATCAACCGATTCGTTCTGCGCCATTAACGCGTCTCCACAATCTACAGCCTAATTGACAGCACGGGATCCCTGGTGTGCCCCCGGGATCGCCATGTCCGGATATTCGCAGTTGCTGCAACCTTCGCGGACACCACCAGTCAGTCTCGGCAAGCACCCATTGGACGCTGCCTGCCGCCCCTGCGGCAATTCGACTTATGGTCAGGATGTCCGTCATGCGTCATGCTTCGACGTCAGGCCCGCCTCGATGGCGTTGCCGGCAGCCGGCTATCAAGGGCTGTGTGGAACACATTCGCAGCTTTTGCACTTGCCAGACCTTTCATTTCGCTCGCCACACTCTCGTGAAGTTGTGAAAAAACCTTTTTCACGCTCTTTTGGAGACGTGATCCTCAAAAATGGACCGCGCGATGGCGACCCGCAGGCTCGAGCGGCTGCGGACGCCGGCATGGCTGGCGCGCTGGCCATTGCAAGACCTGTCGTGGAGGGCTCTCTGTGGGCAAGGTCGAAGGTGCCGCTGTCGCAGACGGCGTGTTGCGGAGCCCGATCAGGAGACGTCCTTATAATCGGGGGCAGATTATAACGATGTCTCAGGCAGAAAAGGTCGTTAATCGCTTTTTTATTGTCGCTTTCTTCAGGCTGGCAGGCTGCGTTGCTGCCAGCGGCCGTTTGCACTGTCGCACACCTTGGCGCTGACAGGCAGTGGGTGCCCCAGCCAGCCAAGGTAGGCCTCGCGGACCTGGACCCAGCTAGGACCGGCCGGGGGCTGGGTCGATTGCCGGAACGCCTGGCACAGGCCATTGGCATCCACCAGCGCATAGGTGAGCGGGCGTGGGCGGCGCAGCAGGTTCCAGAACGAAGTCATGGTACAGACCCTTTCCGTGAGGTTGGCGCCAGCATAGGCCGGGCCTCGTGAAACCATTGTGACAACCGGCGTGGGCCGATGGCTGGTCATCACGGGGCTGGGTATACTGTGGCCCTTTGCGGCTTTTTCCGGAGAAACGCGCATGTTGCAACGTCTGCTGTTAGGTGTGCTCACGGTGGCCAGCCTGAGCCTGGTCGGTTGTGCCCATAGTCCGCAACAACTGAGCCCGCAACCCACTCTCAATGCCCAGCTGGCAGCCGTCGGCCATGGCCAGCCGGTGGTGGTGCGGGTGGTGGACGGGCGTCCTAGCCAGTCGCTGGGGACTCGCGGGGGGCTCTACCCGGAAACCAGCACCATCAGTGTCAACGGCAATGATCTGGTGCCCCGGCTGCAGGCCCAGGCCGAGGCCGCGGTGCGCCTGCTCGGCTTCACCCCGACCGCCAATGCCTCCGGCGCGCCGCAGCTGACGGTGACCCTGGCCGAGCTCAAGTACCAGTCGCCCAAGGACAAGATGTACGTGACCGAAGCCACCATCGGCGCCACCTTCCGGGCCGACGTGAGCAACGCCGGCCGCCGCTACAATGGTCGCTACGGCGCTTCGCTGGACCAGCGCTTCGGCATGGCGCCGAACCAGGAAACCAACACCAAGCTGGTCAGCGATGTACTCAGCGATGCCTTGACCCGGCTGTTCAAGGACCCGAGCATCGGCCAGGTCCTGGCCCAGTGAGCGCCTGCACGCTGGCTTTGTACGAAAGTCGCCGAGCGGCGATCAAGAAAGGCAAAAACAGGCGAGCAACGGCCGGGGTCGCGCTCGACTTTACGGGTTGTAAATGAGCATTCCGAGCCTGTTTCCAACGTAGCCTGATCGTCGCGCAGGGACTTTTCGTACAAAGCCTAGACGAAGCCCGCCGCGTGCCCGCAGGAGCGGGCTTTTTCGCGGGCGTCACGCGGCTGCGAAGGACAGGTCGAGCAGGCTGATACCGGTCTGCGCATCGACTTCCGGCAGGTCCTGGTGGGCATGCCCGCCCAGCGCGCAATAGACCAGCCAGCGGCGGTCGTGGACATTGATGGCGAATCCATCGATCAGGGCTTGCTGTTCTTCGCTCTGGGCGATCAGGTAGAGGCGGTCCTGGTTTTCAGCATGCAGCATGACGAGCTCCGGTACGGGAAAGGCCAGCAGGGTGGCTTTTCTGCATGACGAGCGTATGACAGCGTGCTTGAACGCAGCCCGGAGCTCCAGGGCCGCGGTCCGGAGTCCATGCCGAACCGCGAGCGGCGCGCCCCGACCAGGCGAGCGCCTTGGCGAACACCTTACAGCCCTGCCTTGACCTGATACTGGTTGCGCACCGGAGTGGCGTATTGCTGGATCAGGTAGGGACGGTGTTCGGCCGGGCAAGCATCCAGCCGGCGTTGCCATTCGGCCTGGGCACGGGCCAGCTCATCGGCGGGGAACTGGCTTTGCGCGCTTGGCACGCCCAGTGCCGGGTCGGCCTGCGACCACATGGCATAGGCCAGGTAATGCACCGGGAACAACCGATAGCCGGCCAGCACCTGGCGATCGATCTCCTGGGCCAGCTGCTTGGTATCTTCGAAGTGCTCGGTGATCGGCGCGGCGAAATTGATGTGTACCCGACCCTTGTAGCCGGTGATGCCCTTGGCG
The DNA here is from genome assembly GCF_015680705.1 of Pseudomonas fulva. GTDB lineage: Bacteria > Pseudomonadota > Gammaproteobacteria > Pseudomonadales > Pseudomonadaceae > Aquipseudomonas > Aquipseudomonas fulva_C. The sequence goes on from NZ_JADNYP010000005.1 coordinate 141,373, forward strand.
ATGCTGTTGTCATCCTCGCCTGGCGCTTTGGTATAGCTGCCGGTGGTGGCGCGGATGTACAGCTCGCGGGCCTTGGCCTGGTCGCACGGATCGTATTCGTAGCTGATCGACACCGGGGTCAGGTGCAGTCCCTGGATGACCGTGCCGAACGGCTCGTCCTTGCGGCTCATGTGGAACATCTTGAGGATCGCCGAATCGGTGCGGTCGTCGCCATCCTTGGCCCGGCCTTCGGCCTGGGCGATCCAGATCGACACGCAGTCGTTGCGGATCGAGTGGTTGATGTACGCCGACAGCAGCTGGTAGGCGGCCAGCTTTTCCCGGCGTCCGCTCAGCGATCGGTGGACGATGAAGCTCTTGTTCAGGCGCATCATGTCGCTGACGAAGGGCTTTTGCAGCAGGTTGTCGCCGATGGCGATGCGTGGTGTCGGCAGGCCTGCGTGGTACACGGCGTAGTTGACGAACGCCGGGTCCATGACGATGTCACGGTGGTTGGCCAGGAACAGGTAGGCGGTGCCGGACTTGAGCTGCTCGACGCCGGTGTAGGTAACCCCGTCGGTAGCCCGTTCGATGGTCTGGTCGACATAGTGCTCGACCTTGTCCTGCAAGGTGGCGACGCTGTCGACCTTGGCGAACTCCTTGCGCAGGCGCCTGGCGATCAACGGTTTGAGCAGCCAGCCGAGCGGGCCCGCCGCGCGCGGGAAGCGGAAGTGGGTGAGGATGTCGAGGAAGGCCGGGTCGCTGAACAGGCGTGCCAGCACGGCAGAAACCTCAGCGTCGTCGTACGGTCGGATGGCATCGAATTCGCCCATCATGCTCTCTTGTTGGAAACGGCTAGGGTAAATAATAGGTCGGTGTCTGAAGCGTCGCCGTGGACACGCGCACTGTCTGACAGACCGGCAATTATACGCACAACTCACCGGAGACACCCTGATGCTGGAAGACGTGACCTACGATTGCCCCTACTGCGGTGAGCAGGTCGAAACCACGCTCGATCTGTCCGCGGGCGACCAGACCTACGTGGAGGACTGCCAGGTCTGCTGCCAACCCATCGTCTTCGTCCTGCAGGTCCATGGTCAGGAGTGGATGCTCGATGTGAAGCGCGAGGACGAGACTTGATGCGAAGGATCTACGAGCCGGGCAGTCTGATGGAAGCGGAGCTGCTGGTGTCGATGCTGGCCAGCGAGGGTATCGTCGCGCACCTGGTCGGGCGTGACCTGGTGGGCGCGGTGGGCGAGCTGCCGATGCATGGCTTGCTCGCGCTTGCGACCCACGAGCAGCAGGCCGAGCGCGCGCGCCGGCTGATCGATGCGTACAATGCCGCCCAGCCACTTGCCGGCGACGAACCGGAGAGTTTTCCCGGAACCCTGATCTGCTAGGTTGACTGCCCGCCCATGTCTGGACGCTATGCCCTGTTTCGCTGGACGCCGGCCTTCGCCGCGCTGCCCGGCCTGCCCGCCGGCCAGCAGCCGCGCTGGAACATCTCGCCGGGTGCCCAGGTGCTCATCCAGCACGCCGCCGACGAGCGGATGCAGCTTGCCCAGGCGCGCTGGGGCCTGACCCCGGCCTGGCTGACTGACATGTCGCGCACTCCGGCGCACGCCCGGGCCGAGACCGTGCTGGAGCAGCCGATGTTCCGCGAAGCGTTCCGCCAGCGACGCTGCCTGATGCCGGCCAATGGTTTCTACGAGTGGCGCGGCACGGCCCGCAAGCGCCCCTACTGGCTGACCTCGGGGCAAAGCCCCATGTTGTTCTTCGCCGCCATCTGGGAAGTCTACCCGGTGCAAGACCAGGTCTGGCTCAGCTGCGCGATGGTGACCCAGGCGGCGATGAACCAGCGCCGTCCCCTGATTCTCGACGAGCCTGGCCAGGCCGCCTGGCTCGATCCCGCCACCCCGACCGTGCGCCTGCAAGAGCTGCTGGCCAGCCCGCCGGCCGCGCTGCGCGAGCGCCTGCTCGCCAACTTCATCAACGATCCGCGCCTCGATGCGCCTGAATGCCTGACACCCGGATAGCCACAAGCCCCAAGCTGGGAAAATCTGCCATTCGGCTCTGGCACCACCGCCGCTCTGGGCCTAGGATACGCGCCAGGTAAAGGAGGAGTTCCATGCGTAGATCTTTCGTTGTCAGCGTCCTGAGCGCCAGCATCCTGCTGACCGGTTGCCAGGCGGTGAACACTACCAGCGGCGGAGCCGTGGGTGTCGAGCGTAAGCAGTACATGTTCAGCATGCTGTCGACCGATGAAGTCAACCAGATGTATGCCCAGTCCTACCAGCAGACGCTCAGTGAAGCGTCGGGCAAGGGCGTGCTGGACAAGAACAGCGCCAACGCCAGGCGCGTGCAGGCCATCGCCAATCGGCTGATTGCCCAGGCGCCCCAGTTCCGTCCAGATGCCGCGCAATGGAAGTGGGAAGTCAACCTGATCGACAGTGAAGAACTCAACGCCAACTGCGGACCTGGCGGCAAGATCATCGTCTACAGTGGCCTGATCGACCAGCTCAAGCTGACCGACGATGAACTCGCCGCGGTGATGGGGCACGAGATCGCCCACGCCTTGCGCGAGCATGGCCGCGAAGCCATGTCCAAGGCTTATGGCGTGCAAATGGCCCGCCAGGGCGCCGGTGCCCTGTTTGGCCTGGGCGAAAGCAGCCTGGCCCTGGCCGACACCGTGGTGCAGTACTCGCTGACCCTGCCCAACAGCCGTTCCAACGAGAACGAAGCCGACCTGATCGGCCTGGAGCTGTCGGCCCGTGCCGGCTACGACCCGAACGCCGCGATCACCCTGTGGAACAAGATGACCGCTGCTGCCAACGGCTCGCCACCCGAGTTCATGAGCACCCACCCGGCCTCGAGCAGCCGCATCGCCTCGCTGCAGGCGGCGATCCCCAAGGTCATGCCGCTCTACCAGGCCGCCAGGAAGTAGCCGCAGCTTCGAGCGGCAAGCTGATCTGCGGTGTCGTTGCGGGCCTGCTTGCCGCGTGCAGCAACGTGATCAGCTTGCAGCTTGCGACTCAGAACCACCCGCTGCTTTTCATGGCCGTATAGACCGCGACAGCGGCCAGCACGAAGAACGCGGCCGAGGCCAGGCGGCGGATCAGGGTCAGGGGCAGCTTCTCGGCGGCGAAGTTGCCGGCCAGTACCACGGGTACGTTGGCGATCAGCATGCCCAGGGTCGTGCCGATGATGACCATGATCAAATGAGGATACTGGGCGGCCAGCATGACCGTCGCCACCTGAGTCTTGTCGCCGATCTCGGCCAGGAAGAACGCGATCAAGGTGGTGAGGAAGGGGCCGAAGCGGCGTGCCGTGGTGGTTTCGTCATCATCGATCTTGTCCGGCACCAGGGTCCACAGCGCAGTGGCGGCGAAGCTGGCGGCAAGGATCCAGTGCAGTACGCTTTCGCTGAAGAAGTCGCTGACCCATGCGCCCACGGCACCCGCGGCAGCATGGTTGGCCAGCGTGGCGGCGACGATGCCGGCGATGATTGGCCAGGGCTTGCGAAAACGGGCGGCAAGAATGAGCGCGAGCAGTTGCGTCTTGTCGCCGATCTCGGCGAGGGCAACGATCGCGGTGGGAATGAGTAGCGATTCCAGCATCAGGGTTCCTACGGGGGCGGGTCGACACGGCTATGACACGTACGACCTCCCCGCCCCGGGTAAAGGTGTGCGTGTCATAGGTCTTGTCAAACCTGGGCCCGTCTGTGCGGGCCGCGGGTCGTACGCGCCATGGCTTGCCAGCCAAGTGTGTTGACGCGTACCGGGCGAGCGTGGCGCTCGCGGGAGACTACTCCCCTAGGACGGAGCGGATTCTGCCTAGGCCAGGCGCTTTCGGCAAGCGTTGTTTTCAGCTCCGTGTTGCACGATATATCCGAAACCCGTTCGCCTCGGCACGTACCTGGCACTGCCCCAGAGCCTGCTCGATGAGCGGCTGGTAACGCAGGAAGCTGTTGGCTACAAGCCGAATTTCGCCGCCTTTTCGCAGATGTTCGCCAGATTTCTCCAGTAGCCGCTCGGCTGCCGCATAGTGCGTATGCACGCCGCTATGGAACGGCGGATTACTCAGGATCACGTCCAGGTCATGCGGTGCCGCATCGATGCCATCCCCACTGAGCACCTCGCCGTCGAGGCCGTTGGCCGCCAGGGTCAGGCGGCTGCTGGCCACCGCGAAGGCGTCCACGTCCAGCAGGGTCACCTGGCTTTGCGGGTAGCGTCGCTTGATCGTGGCGCCCAGCACGCCGGCACCGCAACCGAAGTCGAGCACCTTGCCGCTCGGCAGGCCGTCCAGGTGCTCGAGCAGCAGCGCGGTGCCCTTGTCCAGGCGGCCGTGGCTGAAGACCCCCGGCAGGCTGATGATTTGCAGCGGGCCGTCCTCCAGGGCCAGTTCGAAGCGTTCGGCCAGGCTTTCCAACGGCCTGGCTACTGGGACCTGATCCACGACGACTTGCCAGAGCTGGCAATGCCTTGCACTGTCGAGCTTGCGCGGCCTGCCGAAGGCCTGCAGCTGCTTGGCCGCGCCCTCGATGCCGCCACGCTTCTCACCGACCAGGTACAACGGCCGCCCGCCCAGACGCGAGGCCAGGGCCTCGAGCAGGTAGGCGGCCAGGTCCCGCGACTTGGGCAAGAACAGCACCGCGGCGTCGAATGCCGTCAGGGGCGCCTCGACGCCGTGGTGGATGCGCCCGGCGAAGCGCTGATCGAGGGCGGCCAGGTCACCCGCGTGCCAGGTCCAGCCGTGGGCATCGCTCAACTGTCCGAGCAGGTCATCGGCTGGCAGGCCCGCCAGCAACATCTGGCCCTGGAAGAGTTCGTCCTGGCGAAGCAGCACTTCACTGCGCGGGTCCATGGGTTTGATCTCCGAAAAAATGGCGCAGTCTAGCAGAGCTGCACGGCGCCTAGCTCACCACTCGCCGCGGCTGGCCGGCATGGAACAGGCGGGCATTTTCAGCGAGCTGGCCGACGATGCGCTGGCGTGCTTCCACCGCGCCCCAGGCGCTGTGCGGGGTGATGACCAGGCGTGGGATGTCCGCTGCCAGCAGCGGGTTGCCAGCAGCCGGAGGCTCGACGCTCAACACGTCCGTGGCGGCACCGCCCAGGTGGCCGCTGCGCAGGGCGTCGGCCAGCGCCTGCTCATCGATCAGGCCGCCACGCGCGGTATTGACCACCAGGGCGCCGGGCTTGAGCAAGGCCAGCTCGCGCGCGCCGATCATGTGGCGGGTATGCTCGTTGAGCGGGCAATGCAGGGTGAGCGCATCGACCTGCCCGAGCAGCTCGTCCAGCGGCAGGCGGTCATCCCGTGCCGGCCGCCCTGGAATCTGCCCGCTCAGCACACGCATGCCGAACGCTTCGGCCAGCCGCGCCACGGCGCCGCCCAGCTCGCCATGGCCGAGCAGGCCAAGGGTCTTGCCCTCGAGCTCGACGATGGGGAAGTCCAGCAGGCAGAACTGGCTGGCGCTCGCCCAGCGCCCCTGCGCCACGGCCTGGTTGTAGTCGCACAGCCGGGTAGCCAGCGCCAGCAGCAGCGCCAAGGTGTGTTGGGCGACCGACGGCGTGCCGTAGCCCTGGCAGTTGCATACCGTGATGCCTTGGGCGCGGGCGGCCTGCAGGTCGACGTTGTTGGTGCCGGTGGCCGCGACCAGGATCAGTTCCAGCTGCGGGTTGGCAGCCAGCACCTTGGCATCGAGCATCACCTTGTTGCTGATTACCGCCGTGGCGCCTTCCAGCCGTTCGGCGACCTGCTCCGGCGAAGTGGCGGGGTAGAGCTGCAAGTGTTCGAACGACGCTTGCAACGGCGACAGGTCGAGATCGCCGAGATCGAGGGACTGGTGATCGAGAAACACGGCACGACGCGGGCTGGGCATGGAAGGCTCCGAAGGACAGGGCACGGTTCTTGGATTCGCGGGAATCGATTCCCGGGTTTCAGGGCAGTATGGGCGATAGGGCGGGGCTTGGGGTAGGGGCGCGGCCTGCTTGCGGCTGGTGATGGCTTGTAGGATAGGTGGTCGAGCTGGGGTTCAGGCGCCGTGGGCTGAGCTCGCGCAGTTGTCCAAAGAAAAAACGAGCCATGCTTGCCGCGCCAGTCCAGTCCGTGTTTCCTGTAGCGCCGATACGTGCAATCGCCGTGGCGCACTATTGCGCGGGCGATGGTCATATCGAGGATTTTCGGAGGCGGGACCCCGGCTCGCGGGAGCGGTCAATGGACATCGACCGTTTCAGGAGGGACTCACTGCCCTGGCAAAGAACACGTGGAGTAGCGTCGATGAAACCTGCATACCTGCCCTGGCGCCGAGCCAAGCTGCCCCTGGCCGTGGGCTTCGCTTCCACACTGACGGCCCCGGCGTTCGGCCTCAGCTTCAATATCGGGGAAGTCGAAGGTCAGTTCGACACCTCGCTGTCGATCAGCACCAGCTGGTCGACTGCCAAGCCCGACCGCGACCTGATCGGGGTCAACAATGGCGGCAAGGGGCTGGCGCAGATCTCCGACGATGGCCGTCTGAACTTCAAGCGCGGCGAGACCTTCTCGAAAGTCTTCAAGGGCACCCACGGTCTGGAGCTCAAGTACGGCGACAGCGGGATGTTCGTCCGCGGCAGGTACTGGTACGACTTCGAACTCAAGGACGAGAGTCGTCCATTCAAGGACATCAGCGACTCCAACCGCGAGCGAAGGGCTCGCTCGTCCGGTGCCGAGCTGCTCGATGCCTTCGTCTACCACAACTATTCCATCGGCGACCAGCCAGGTTCGGTACGCCTGGGCAAGCAGGTGGTGAACTGGGGGGAGGGTACCTTCATCGGTGGCGGCGTCAACGCGATCAACCCTGTCGACGTGGCGGCATTCCGGCGGCCCGGTGTCGAGGTCAGGGAGGGATTGGTGCCGCTGAACCTGTTCCATGTGTCCCAAGGGCTGACCGACAACCTGTCCGCTGAAGCCTTCTACCAGCTCGAATGGGACCAGACGGTCGCAGACAACTGTGGCACGTTCTTTTCGCAATCGGATGTCATGGCCGACGGCTGCGCTGGCAACCTGCGCCTGCTCGACAGCAGCCGCAGCGTGCCGGCCAGCGCGCAGGCGCTTCTCGCCAATGCCGGGGTCGACCTCGATGCCGAGGGCGTGCGGGTCGCTCGCGGCGCGGACCGCGACGCACGTGACGGCGGCCAGTTCGGCGTGGCCTTGCACTACCTGTTCGAACCGCTCGATACCGAGTTCGGGGCCTATTTCATGAACTACCACAGCCGCGCGCCGATCTTGAGCAGCACCGGCGCCTCACCAGCGGCGTTCGCCGCTGCCAGAGCCTTGCCGCCGGCGCTGCAAGCCCTGGCGCCGCTGGTGGTGGCGGGCAATTCGCAGTATTTCGTCGAGTACCCCGAAGACATTCGCCTGTACGGCCTGAGCTTCTCCACCACCTTGCCTGCCGGCACGGTCTGGAGCGGCGAGCTGAGCTACCGGCCCAACGCGCCCGTGCAGCTCAATACCACCGATGTCCTGCTCGCTGGGCTGCGTCCGCTCGGTGGCGCGCTGGACAACGCTTCGCTGCTCAGCGGTGCGCCAGGGCAGGACCTGCAAGGTTATCGACGCAAGGAAGTGACCCAGTTCCAGACGACCCTGACCCACGTCTTCGACCAGGTCATGGGTGCCAGTCGGCTGACGGTGGTGGGCGAGCTGGGCATTACCCATATCGGCGGCCTGGAAAGCAATCGCCAGGCCCGTTATGGCCGCGACCCGGTGTTCGGTCCTGGCCCACTGCCAGCCAGCGGCCCGCCGGATACCTGCTCGCAGCTCAACGCCAGCATCATCGCTGGCTCGGGTCTGGGCGAGACGGCCAACCTCAGCCGCAACTGCGAGAACGATGGATATGCCACGACCACGTCCTGGGGCTATCGCGCGCGCGCCATCTGGGACTACAACGACGTGTTCGCCGGAGTCGACCTGCGCCCGAACCTGGCCTGGTCCCATGACGTGTCCGGCTATTCGCCCGGCCCGGGCGGCAACTTCGAGGAGGGCCGCAAGGCGATCAGCCTGGGCCTGGATGCCGAATACCAGGACACCTACACGGCCAGCCTGTCGTACACCAATTTCTTCGATGGCAAGTACAGCACCGTGGATGACCGCGACTTCGTGACGCTGAGCTTTGGCGTGAACTTCTAGGGGCGGCGGCCAAAGGCCCGGGCCAGCGGCTCAGCCAACGTTCGCCCATCGGGGCAGGCCCACGCCAGGCGAGCGCCGGCCAGTTCGGGCTTCACCTCGGCCGAAAATAAGGCTCATCCTTTTCGCCTGTTGGTCGATAAGCTCAATGGCGCGCGGCAAGCGTGCGCCACCTTTCTTCTACCTCCAGGACAGGTCGTGTAGATGCTGCAGTACGGGCAAAAAACCTTTCTGATCGTCGACGACTACACCGACTTCCGGACGTCGACGCGCTCCATGTTGCGCGAGCTGGGCGCCCGCGACGTGGACACCGCCGACAGTGGCGAACAGGCCCTGCGCATGTGTGCGCAGAAACGCTATGACTTCGTGCTTCAGGACTTCCACCTCGGCGACGGCAAGAAGAACGGCCAGCAGGTGCTCGAGGACCTGATCATCGACAAGCTGATCAGTCACGAATGCGTGTTCCTGATGGTCACCGCCGAAAGCAGCCAGTCGATCGTGCTCAGTGCCATCGAGCATGAGCCCGATGCCTACCTGACCAAGCCGTTCAATCGCGTCGGCCTGGCCCAGCGGCTGGAAAAACTGACCCAGCGCAAGATCCTGCTCAGGCCGATCCTCCAGGCGCTGGACCGCAGCCGGCCCGCCGAGGTGCTGGCCGCCTGTGCCGAGCTGTGCAAGAAGGATCCGCGCTTCGCGCCGTTGTGCCTGCGCTACCGGGCCGACGCCATGCGTGACCTCAATCGCTTCGACGAGCTGGAGAAGTTCCTCAAGGCGATCCTGGCCAGTCGCCCGCAACCCTGGGCATATGCAGCGCTGGGCAACCTGATGCACAAGCGTGGCCGGTTCGCTCAGGCCCAGGGCGTGTTCGAGCAGGCTCTCAAGGCCTTTCCGATCATGCCTAACCTGTATGACGGCATGGCCGAGGCGCTGGTGGCCCAGGGCGACACACAACGCGCCCAGAACATGCTCGAAGAAGCGGTGCGACTGTCGCCCCTGGCCGTGCGCCGGCAATCGACGCTAGGCCGGCTGGCCATGCAGAACGGCGACTTCGATGGCGCCGCCAGGGCATTCCGCCAGGCCGTCAACCAAGGCAAGAGCTCACGTTACAAGGACCCGGAATGCAACCTCGGCCTGGTCCAGGCACTGATGAGCCGCAACGAGGGGCATGGCCTGGATGCGCGCACCCGCGTCGAGATCAATACCGTGCTCAGCGAAGTGGCCAAGGACAATGCCGACGACGTCGGCTTGCAGGTGCGCGCGCGGTTGATGAAGGCAGCCAGCCTGCAGCAGGTCGGCGATCCGGATACCGCGGCCAAGCTCACCGAGCAGGCGGTGCAGCGGCTGGAGAAGATGGAGCAGTTCTTCTCGGTCGATGCCGCCCTGACCGTGGCCAGGCAATTGCAGCAGCTGGGCCAGGATGCAGCGGCGACCAGCATCCTCAAGAGCTGCGTCGAAAGCTATGGCGACGACCCCAAGGTCATGGACAGCGTATCCCAGCTCACCAGCGATCCACTGGTGCTCAATGCCGTGACCCAGGCGGTCGAGCTCAACCGACAAGGCGTGCGCAGCTACCAGGCCGGCCAGGTCGACGAGGCGCTGGGCATCTTCCGGCGCGCCCTGGGCATGCAGCCCAGGAACATCAGTATCGCCCTCAACACGACTCAGGCACTGCTGCGCATTGCCGGCGACAAGCTGTCGGAAGACATCCTGCAGGAGTGCCGTGGCAGCCTTCAGGGCGTGGCCGGCATCCCTACCAGCGATAGTCGCTACGATCGCTACCGTAAACTGCACCTGCGAGTCTTTGGCGCATGAATCAGGAAAACCAGGGGCTGGATTTCTCCACGGTGATCGCCTCCACCGTACATGACATGAAGAACTCCCTGGCCGCGCTCACCCAGGCCCATGGTCAATGGGTCGCGCGCATGCCCGAGGACCTGCGCACCGGCACCGAGCACGGCGTGATCGAGCACGAGTTCGCCCACCTCAACAGCATGCTCGTGCAGTTGCTGGGCCTGTACAAGCTGGGGATCAACCAGCTGCCTGTATGCCCTGACTATCACGAGCTGGACGACTTCATCGAAGCGCAGCTGGCCATCCACCAGGACGTGCTGGTGCAGCGCGATATCCTGGCCACCTGGCGTGTCGATGCCTTCAGTCCGCTGGGCTTCTTCGATCGGGAGCTGGTCGCCTCGGTGGTCGGCAACATGCTCGACAATGCCATTCGGCATGCCGGCCATGCCTTGCTGCTGACCATCGATGAAGAAGACGAGCAGCTGGTGATCGGCATCAATGACGACGGCCCAGGCTACCCGCAGGCGATGCTCGAGCGCCAGGCCGAGTTCGTCAAGGGCATCGACCTGAGCAGTGGCAGCACGGGGCTGGGCCTGTACTTCGCGGCGCGCATCGCGGCCCTGCACGAGCGCGACGGGATCAAGGGGCGGATCGAGATCGCCAACGGTGGCGCGCTGGGCGGGGGGTTGTTCCGGCTGTACCTGCCCTGATCGGTGGTCGGGCGGGGTTCACTTGTGTAGGCGGTGGCGTCGGGCTTTTCGGGCCGCAGCGGCCCCAACCTTCATCGACCACTTCGCTGCCTCGCCAGCCACGACCCCTCCAGGGCCTACCTGCCTGAGTTTCCAGGGAATTTTTCCAGGCTGCGGCAATCCAATCCTGGCACAGGTCCGCCAGTGATCGTACGCACTTTCGAATTTCAGTAGGAGCTTGTCCATGTTCAACATGCGTCGTCTGATTATCGTGGCTACCGCCGCCGCCGTGATGTCCGGTTGTGCCAGCCAGAACCCCTATGACAACCAGGGCCAGGCGCAGGGCTCCAGTGGCGTGAGCAAGACCGCCAAGTACGGGGGCCTTGGCGCGTTGGCCGGTGCCGTCGCCGGTGCCGCGATCGACCACAACCACCGGGGCAAGGGCGCGCTGATCGGTGCCGCCGCGGTCGGCGCCGCCGCCGCGGGCTATGGCTACTACGCCGACCGCCAGGAAGCCGCCCTGCGTGAAAGCATGGCCAACACCGGCGTCGAGGTGCAGCGCGAAGGCGACCAGATCAAGCTGATCATGCCAGGCAACATCACCTTCGCCACCGACTCGGCAAATATCGCCCCCAGTTTCTATTCGCCGCTGAACAACCTGGCCACTTCGTTCAAGCAGTTCAACCAGAACAACATCGAGATCGTCGGCTTCACCGATAGCACCGGCAGCCGCCAGCACAACATGGACCTCTCCCAGCGTCGTGCCCAGGCGGTCAGCAGCTATCTGACTTCCCAGGGTGTCGACCCGTCCCGTGTCTCGGTACGCGGCCTGGGGCCGGACCAGCCGATCGCCAGCAACGCCGATGCCAACGGCCGTGCCCAGAACCGTCGGGTAGAGGTCAACCTGCTGCCGATTCCAGGCCAGCAATACCAGCAGCAGTGACTGCCGACTGCGCAGGTCGCCAGCCTGTCTCGGGCTGAAGACCTGCGCTGAAGCCACCTTGTCTTCAGGCGCCGGTGCTGGCCTGGATCGCGGTCAGCGCGATGGTATGCACGATATCGTCAACCTGCGCTCCGCGCGGCAGGTCGTTGACCGGCTTGCGCAGCCCTTGCAGCATCGGCCCCAGGCTCACGCAGTCAGCGCTGCGCTGGACGGCCTTGTGGGTGGTGTTGCCAGTGTTCAGGTCGGGGAACACGAACACCGTGGCCCGCCCGGCGACCGGGCTGTCGGGCGCTAGTTGGCGCGCGATGTCCGGGTTGGCCGCCGCGTCGTACTGCAAGGGGCCGTCGATCAGCAGGGTATCCCGGGCCTGCTGGGCCAGGCGCGTGGCCTCGCGGACCTTTTCCACTTCCTCGCCGGTCGCGGCCGAGTCGCTCGAGTAACTGATCATCGCCACCCGTGGGCTGATACCGAACGCCTGCGCCGAATCGGCGCTCTGCCGGGCGATCTCCGCCAGCTCCGCGGCGTCGGGATGCGGATTCATCACGCAGTCGCCGTAGACCAGCACCTGCTCGGGGAACAGCATGAAGAACACCGACGATACCAGGCTGCTGCCTGGCGCCGTCTTGATCAGCTGCAGGGCAGGGCGGATGGTGTTGGCGGTGGAATGCACCAGCCCCGATACCAGGCCATCGACTTCGTCCAGCGCCAGCATCATGGTGCCGATCACCACCGGGTCCTCGAGCTGCTGCTCGGCCATCGGCGCGTTCAGGCTCTTGCTCTTGCGCAGCGCCACCATTGGCTCGACATACCGCTCGCGAATCTGGTCGGGGTCGAGGATTTCCAGCCCTTCGGGCAGGCTGATGCCTTGGGCACGGGCCACCGCCTCGACTTCTTCGGGGCGGGCCAGCAGCACGCAGCGGGCGATGCCGCGCTCCTGGCAAATGGCGGCGGCCTGGACCGTGAGCGGCTCGGCGCCTTCGGGCAGCACGATGCGCTTGTTGGCCTGCCGGGCGCGCTGGATCAGCTGATAGCGGAACACCGCCGGTGACAGGCGCATCTCCCGTGGCGTGCCGCAGCGCTGGTGCAGCCAGGCAGCGTCGAGGTGGCTGGCGACGAAGTCGGTGATGAACTCGGCGCGTTCGCGATCATCCACCGGGATCTCGCGGTTGAGCTGGTTGAGCTGGTTGGCGGTCTCGAAGGAGCCGGTACCGACCGACAGCAACGGCAGGCCGGCCTGCAGGGCGCCCTGGCACAGGCCCAGGATGCGTGGGTCGGGCTTGCTGTCGCTGGTCAGCAGCAGGCCGGCCAGCGGCACGCCGTTGATCGCGGCCAGGCTCACAGCCAGGATGATGTCGTCCCGATCTCCGGGCGTGACCACCAAGGTGCCCGGCTTGAGCAACGGGACGGTATTGGCCACGGTCCGTGCGCAGATGATGATGTTGTTCATGCGCCGCTGCTCGTAGTCGCCGGCGTTGAGCACCTGGGCACCGAGCAGCTCGGCGACGTCGCGGGTCCTCGGCGCGTTGAGCTCGGCCTGGTAGGGGATGCAGCCGAGCAGGCGGAAATCCTCGCCACGCAGCAGGGGCGAATGCTCGCGCAGGCGGGAAGCGAACTCAGGCATGCCGCCCTCGGCGCGCACCTTGTTGAGGATCACGCCCAGTACCTTCGGGTCTCGCGGCCCGCCGAACAGCTGGGCCTGCAGCTCGACTCGGCCCGACAGCTCGCTCAGCACCTCGTTTTCCGGGGCCGAGACCAAGATCACCTCGGCGTCCAGGCTCTTGGCCAGGTGCAGGTTGACCCGTGCGGCATAACTGGCATGGCGTGTCGGCACCATGCCCTCGACCACCACCACGTCGTTGTCGACGCAGGCTTGCTGGTAGAGGCGGATGATTTCCTCGAGCAGCTCGTCCAGCTGGCCGTCGCCGAGCATCCGTTCCACATGGGCCAGGCTCAGGGGGGGCGGCGGCTTGATGCCGTGGGTGCGGGCAATCAGTTCGCTGGAGCGCTCGGGCCCGGTATCGCCGGGGTGTGGCTGGGCGATCGGCTTGAAGAAGCCGACCTTCAGGCCTGCCCGTTCCAGGGTACGGACCAGGCCGAGGCTGATCGAGGTCAGGCCGACGCCAAAGTCGGTCGGCGCAATGAAGAATGTCTGCATGCAGGCTTCTCGCAAGTGGGCGGGGCAGGAAATCAGCTGCCTAGGGTATCCCCATCGGCCTGGCCAGCGCACCAGCCGCAGGCGAAAGGTTCACCGATGCGGCGGGCGCGCAGTTCAGGGTCGAGTACCCAGGGACGTGATTGCCAGGGTGGCTGGTGACGCAGGTGCTGGGTATGGCCGCAGGAAAGCTGCGCCACCCAATGGCCTTCGAGGTCCTGGTGGAAGCCGATCACCCGACTGGTGGGCCGTGCATCCGCCACGGCGCGTTCGCAATCAGGCGGTGCCTTGGTTACACTTGTCCGTTCTACATTCTTTTGCAAAGGTCTCGCCCCATGCTGATCGCCGCCAACAAGGCTGTCTCCATCGACTATACCCTGACCAACGACGACGGGGAGGTCATCGACAGCTCCGCCGGTGGTGCGCCGCTGGTCTACCTGCACGGTGCAGGCAACATCATCCCAGGCCTGGAGAAGGCCCTGGAAGGCAAGCAGGCCGGCGACGAACTCAAGGTGGCCATCGAGCCTGAAGAAGCCTACGGCGAATACCTGGCCGAGCTGGTCAGCACGCTCAATCGCAGCATGTTCGAAGGCGTCGACCAGCTCGAAGTCGGCATGCAGTTCCATGCCTCGGCGCCGGATGGCCAGATGCAGATCGTCACCATTCGCGACATCGATGGCGACGACGTGACCGTCGACGGCAACCACCCGCTGGCGGGCCAGCGCCTGAACTTCCAGGTCAAGGTGGTCAACGTGCGGGACGCCAGCGACGAAGAGATCGCCCATCGCCATATCCACGGCGAAGGTGGTCACCAGCACTGATTTCTGCGCTACGCTCAGAAACAGGCAGCAGGCGCTCGGGCAAGCCGGCCTCGCTCTTCATGCAAGGGTAGTCGGTTTGTCCGCGCGCCTTTTTAGTGGGCGCCGTTCGTTCACCACGATGACCAGATCCTGAGAGGGGAAGTTGATCATGAGTGCATTCCACGACCTGACATTACGTGCGCTGGATGGCAGTGAACTGCCTCTGGCTCCCTTCAAGGGCCAGGTGGTGCTGGTGGTAAACGTGGCTTCCAAGTGTGGGCTTACTCCGCAGTACCAGGCCTTGGAAAACCTCTATCAACGCTTCCGCGACAAGGGTCTGAACGTGCTTGGCCTGCCTTGCAACCAGTTCGCCGGCCAGGAGCCTGGCAGCGAGCAGCAGATCCAGTCGTTCTGCAGCCTGAACTACGGTGTCAGTTTCCCCATGGCCGCCAAGCTCGAGGTCAACGGGCCGCAGCGGCATGCCCTGTATCGCCTGCTGGCCGGCGAGGGCGCGGAGTTTCCCGGCGACATCACCTGGAACTTCGAGAAATTCCTGGTCGGCAAGGACGGTCGAGTGCTGGCGCGCTTCGCACCACGCACCGCGCCGGACGATCCGACGGTGGTCCAGGCGATCGAGAAGGCCCTGGCCTGACCGCGCCGGCGGCGTTGACGCGCCGGCGGGCAGCGTGTCGCTGGCGTGGGCGGGCTTCAGCCCGGTGGCGTGGAGGCGCCCGGCTTGATCGTCAGCGCCGCGACGGCGCCCGGCAGGCTCTGGCTTTCGGCCTGGCGACAGGCCTCGTGCAGGTACCCCTCGAATTGCTCGATGATCTGCGGCCAGCCCTGGCGACAGGCATGCGAGCGGGCATTGAGACGCACCCGGCGCAGGTTCTCGTCTTCCTCCAGCAACCAGCAGGCGGCTTCGATGAACGCTCGCTGGTCGCCTGGCATGGCCAGGGCACCGCTATGGCCATGCCGGATGTGCTGGGCTGCCGCGGCCTCGTCATAGGCGACCACGCCAAGCCCTGACGCCAGTGCTTCGAGCACCACGTTGCCGAAGGTTTCGGTCAGGCTCGGGAACAGGAACAGGTCGCCGCTGGCATAGTGCTCCGCCAGTCGTTCGCCGCGCTGGACACCGCAGAAGATCGCCTCCGGCAATCGCTGCTCGAGGCTCGCCCGCTGCGGCCCATCGCCGACGATCACCAGGCGCAGGCGACGCTCCGGGTAGGCCTCCTGCAGAGCTTGCATGCAGGGGCCGAGCAGCCCGAGGTTCTTTTCTGGGGCCAGCCGCCCGACATGCAGCACGGCGATGTCGTCCGGGCCGAGCCCCCAGCTTTCGCGCAGGGCCTGGTGGCGTCGGCATGGCGTGAACAGGTCGGCATCCACGCCGCGTGCCATCAGCCCCAGCCGCTCGAAGCCACGACGCTCCAGTTCGATGCGCTGGGTCGTGCTAGGCACCAGGGTGATGGCGGTGCGCCGGTGGAACCAGCGCAGGTAGTGAGTCAGCGCCCGGGTCAGCAGGCCGAACCCGTATTGCCCGGAATACTGCGGGAAGTTGGTATGGAAACCGCTGACCACGGCAATCCCCAGGCGACGTGCCGCGCGCAGGGCGCTGAGCCCCAGCGGGCCTTCGGTAGCGATGTACAGCACATCCGGTCGCTGCCGGCGCCAGCGTCGCAACAGCTTGTGCATGGAGATCTCGCCCCATTGCAAGCCGGGATAGCCGGGCAACGGCCAACCCCGTGACAACAGCAGCTCGGGCCCCTGCGCGTCAGGCTCGTCCGAAGGCTGGCGTGGGCGGATCAGCTCGATCTGATGCCCGCGCTGGCGCAGCCCGTCACTGAGCCGGCCAAGCGTGTTGGCCACGCCATTGATCTCGGGTGGGAAGGTTTCGCTGACGAGAGTGATGCGCAGGACAGGTGTGCTCATGACGAAAGTCTCCGCTAGCGGTATTGCAGTCGCATGTCATGGGTATGACGTCTCGGTGACGTCCGGTTTCAGGCATGCCTGCCGCTGGAGATTCCGTGCGGGGCATTCAAGCACTGATCCGTGGACGCCCTTGAAGTTGCATCCCGATGACGGCTGTCCCGTTCGCTGTCATCGACCGTACATGAGCTGAGCGGATCGAAGTTTCGTTCTGTTCTCGCGCAAGCCGCAACGGCGTCCGGCAAGTGGTGGGTCTGGGCGGCCGGTCCAGACTGTTGGCTCGCGGGTGCGCTCAGCTACGCTCGCGCACCCAGAACAAGGTGGCTCCCGCCACGGCCGCCTGCATCATCACCAGGTTGACGAACGGGATCATCAGCGCCAGGTAGGTGACGCCACCGAAGCCCAGGCATTGCCAGCGCTTCTGCCGCAGCCAGGCGATCATGTCCTGCCAGCTCATCTGGTTGTTGTCGGCCGGATAGTCGATGTACTGGATGGCCATCATCCAAACCCCGAACAACAACCACAACGGCGCGGCCAGCACGTTGACCACGGGAATCAGCGAGAGCACGAAGAGCGCGATCGCCCTGGGCAGGAAATACCCGAGCTTGCGCGCCTCGCGGCCCAGGGTGCGGGGTACCATGGCTGCCAGTTCGGCCCAGCTGAAGACTGGGAAAGGGTCATGGCCACGCACCATCACCTCGACCTTCTCGGCCAGGAACCCATTGAATGGCGAGGCGATGACGTTGGCCGTCAGGGTGAAGGTGAAGAACATCATCAGCAAGGCCAGCGCCATGAACAGCGGCCAGAGGATGTAGTCAAGGAAGCCCAGCCAGTGGGGCACGGTCGGCATCAGCATGTCGACCCACACGCTGAACTGGTGCCAAGCCAGGTAGATCAGGCCACTGAACAACAGCAGGTTGATCGCCAGCGGCAGTAGCACGAACAGGCGCAGGCCCGGGCTGAGCATGAGCTTGAAGCCTTCGCTCAGGTATCGGGGGCCGGAAAGAACAGGTGCGCGCATCGACAAGCTCCAGGTTTGACAAGGCATTGACCTTACCCAGTTTGCCTACCAGGGGAAAGCCGCTAACGGCTGGAGCAAA
Organism: Pseudomonas fulva; assembly: GCF_015680705.1. Classification (GTDB taxonomy): domain Bacteria; phylum Pseudomonadota; class Gammaproteobacteria; order Pseudomonadales; family Pseudomonadaceae; genus Aquipseudomonas; species Aquipseudomonas fulva_C. Next base: position 158,904 of record NZ_JADNYP010000005.1, read on the forward strand.
AACCTGTAACAAACGCCGGCGCAGACTGGTCGGTCACGCATGCATTGCATAGAGCTGACCTATGAAGTGGATTGTGGAAGGATATTTCCTTAATCTCTGCCACCTCGCTACAGTGCGTTCGACTTTCCAACCCTATCGGATCCTGACGTTCAAAGGAGTGTCCATGACCATTCTGGTAAACAAGCAAGCCCCGGACTTCGACGCGGCCGCGGTGCTGGGCGACGGCAGCATCGTCGACAGCTTCACCCTGTCCTCGTTGCGCGGCAAGTATGTCGTGCTGTTCTTCTGGCCGCTGGACTTCACCTTCGTCTGCCCGTCGGAAATCATTGCCCACAACAATCGCATGGACAAGTTCCGCGAGTTGGGCGTCGAAGTGGTGGGCGTGTCCATCGATTCGCAGTTCACCCACCACGCCTGGCGCAGCACGCCAGTCGAGCAGGGCGGCATCGGCGCGGTGGAATTCACCATGGTCGCCGACGTCAAGCACGAGATCACCCGTGCCTATGGCATCGAACATGAAGCAGGCGTCGCGCTGCGCGCATCGTTCCTCATCGACCAGCAAGGCGTGGTGCAGCATCAGGTAGTCAACAACCTGCCACTGGGTCGCGAAGTCGACGAGATGATCCGTCTGGTCGAGGCATTGCAGTTCACCGAGCAGTACGGCGAAGTCTGCCCGGCTGGCTGGCGCAAGGGTCAGAAGGGCATGAAGGCCGACGCCCAGGGTGTTGCCGACTACTTGGCGGAAAACGCCGCCAGCCTGTAGGTCGCGCTTCGCGCGCCGTCGCACGACGAGGCGCGCGGGTCTTTTCACATTCTCACGATACCGGTCTCTCGGGCCGGATCGACAGGAGTCCATCATGTCTGAAGCACGTCACGCTCGCGTCATCATCCTCGGGTCCGGCCCTGCCGGCTATAGCGCGGCGGTCTACGCTGCCCGCGCCAATCTCAAGCCGCTGCTGATCACCGGCATGCAGGCTGGCGGCCAGCTGACCACCACCACCGAAGTCGACAACTGGCCTGGCGATCCCCACGGCCTGACCGGCCCGGCGCTGATGCAGCGCATGCAGGAGCATGCCGAGCGTTTCGAAACCGAAATCGTCTTCGACCATATCAATGCCGTGGACCTGGCTAACAAGCCGTTCACTCTTACCGGCGACAGCGGCACCTATACCTGCGACGCGCTGATCGTCGCCACTGGTGCCAGCGCCCGCTACCTGGGCCTGCCTTCGGAAGAAGCGTTCATGGGCAAGGGCGTGTCGGCCTGCGCGACCTGTGATGGTTTCTTCTACCGCAACAAGCCCGTGGCAGTGGTCGGTGGCGGCAACACCGCCGTGGAAGAGGCGCTGTACCTGGCCAACATCGCCAGCAAGGTAACCCTGGTCCACCGCCGCGATACCTTCCGCGCCGAGAAGATCCTGGTCGACAAGCTCAACGCCCGCGTGGCCGAAGGCAAGATCGAGCTCAAGCTCAACGCCACTCTGAACGAAGTGCTGGGCGACAACATGGGTGTGACCGGTGCTCGCCTGAAGAACAACGACGGCAGCAGCGAAGAGATCGAGGTCGACGGTGTGTTCATCGCGATCGGCCACACCCCGAACACTTCGCTGTTCGAAGGCCAGTTGACCCTCAAGGACGGTTACCTGGTGGTCAATGGCGGCCGAGAGGGCAACGCTACCGCCACCAACATCGAAGGCGTGTTCGCCGCCGGTGACGTGGCCGACCATGTGTATCGCCAGGCGATCACCTCGGCCGGTGCCGGCTGCATGGCGGCGCTGGACGTCGAGCGTTACCTGGATGGGCTGCAGAACGCTTCGTTCTGAGCAGGCGGGTCGAGGCCGGCTAGGTCTTTGGCAGTGTAGTGGATGTTCCACGCCGGCCCTGCATGTCCACGCGATAGCGTTGCCAATACAGTGAGCCGCGCCCCGGATGTCGAACACTCATCCGCCATCCGGGGCGCAGCTCATGGTCAGCATCGAAGCAGCCGCGAAAGCCACGCAGCGGCCTGGACATCCCCGAGGACAAACCCTCAAAGACTCAAACGCATCGACAGATCCACCGCCTTGACATCCTTGGTCATCGCGCCGATCGAGATGTAGTCCACGCCCGTCTCGGCAATGCTGCGCAAGGTCGTTTCGCTCACCCCCCCGCTGGCCTCCAGCTTCGCCCGGCCATTGGTGATCCGCACGGCCTCGCGCATTTCCTCCAGGCTCAGCTCGTCGAGCATGACGATGTCTGCCCCGGCTTCCAGGGCCTGGCGCAGTTCGTCGAGACTTTCCACCTCGATTTCGACCGGCTTGCCCGGTGCGATGCGGTGGGCGGCCGCCACGGCTTCAGCGATACCCCCACTGGCGGCGATATGGTTTTCCTTGATCAGGAAGGCGTCATGCAGACCGATGCGGTGGTTGTCGCACCCACCACAGGTCACGGCGTACTTCTGCGCCAGGCGCAGGCCAGGGAGCGTCTTGCGGGTATCGAGCAGGCGCACCGAGGTATCGGCCACCAGGTCGGCGAGAAAGCGCGCACGGGTGGCCACGCCCGAGAGCATCTGCAGGAAGTTCAAGGCAGTGCGCTCGCCGCTGAGCAACGAGCGCGCCGGGCCTTCGACATGGAACAGCGCCTGGTTGGCTTGCGCGCGCTGGCCATCGATGACCTGCCAATGCACCGCGACCCGCGGATCGAGCTGGCGAAACACTGCATCGACCCAGGCCGTGCCGCTGATCACGCAGTCTTCACGGGTGATGATGGTCGCCTTGGCCAGGCGTTCGAGGGGAATCAGCTGGGCGGTGATATCGCCACTGCCGAGGTCTTCCAGCAACGCGCGGCGCACGTTGGCTTCGATTTCGGCGGTAAGGTCGGCGAGGCGTAGGTTCGGCATGGTCTGCTCCACAGGCTGGGTGCGGGCGATTATAGGGCAGGGAATTTCCCTGTACAGTTGCCTGTTGCCTGGCCTTTCGTCAGGGCGATGGGAGCTTTCCGGCGTGCGCAAGGTCGTAGTCCAGCGATATTGCCAGCGACCGCTGGCAAGTCCATGCAGTCGGCGCCCAGGCGTGGTGTCGTGATCGTTCATCATGCCGCTTTTCAGCGGCCGCCCATCAAGGAGACCGGGATGCACAAAGAAGGCAACGTAGTGACCTTGGCGAGTGTCCTGGACCGAACTGCGCGTGCCTCCTTGCCTTGCCTGCCGGTGTTGCTGCTGCAGGTGCGCGACAAGGCAGCCCTGCAACTGCGCAGAGGGCTGCAGGCCTTGTTCGACAATGCCGACGACACGCTGTTCGAGCTGGCCGACAAGGCAGCGGATGGTCATGAGCAGCAGGTGCTGTTCGAGGCCATGCGCGACCTGCGCCTCAAGCGCAGGAGCATCGAGCGCGAGTTTCTCGACGCGTTCAATGCCGCGTTCCTGCGCATCGGCCAGCGCGACAGTGGCGAGCGTCCTGGTCAAGCGGCGGCCCATGGCTGGGCCAAGCCGCAGTACATCGAACGTGCCGTGACACTGGAAACCATCATCGAGCGCGTCCTCGCGCGCCAGGGCCAGTTGCTGCGCCACCTCACGCTGCGCTTTCGCCACCTGCTCGACGCGCCCGTCGATGAGCGACGCCATCCGCTCGGGCCGGCCTGTCTCTGCGAATGCTTCCTCAATACCGTGCGCAAGCTGAAGGTCGCGTTCAAGACCCGGCTGGTCCTGCTCAAGCTGTTCGAACGTCATGTGCTGCGCGACATCGACTTGCTGTACGTCGAAGGCAACCAGATGCTCGCCTTGGCGGGCATCCTGCCGGAACTCAAGGCCACTGCCCGGCGGCGAGCCGAGGACCGGCGGCTGGATGCCCGGCGCGAGCCGGCGAACCAGTCCGATGAAGAAGGGCAGGCCGACAGCAGCGGGCAGTTGTTCATGGACTCGGTACGCGCTCTGCTCATTCCGCTGCGCGATCGTTTTTCGCCACGCCTGAACGACACGCTGGGGCTGCCATGCCTCGGCAGGACTGACCTGGTGCGCTTATTGACCCATCTGCAGCGGCGCGTGCCGCTGCCCGGCGAAGACGACGATTTCGACCTGGGCAACGAGTTGCAGCGTCTGCTGTTGCGTGTCGGTGCGCGCAGTGGCGTCTTGCAGAAGATCAGCGAGACCGACGAGGATGTGATCAACCTGGTGGACCTGTGTTTCGACCATGTCCTGAGCGATGCCAACCTGCCCAGCGCGCTCAGGGCGCTGCTCGGTCGGCTGCGCGTTCCCGTGCTCAAGGTGGCCCTGCTCGACGTGGAATTCTTCAGTCGCGCTGGCCACCCAGCGCGTCGCTTGCTCAACGAGCTGGCCATGGCCGGCATTGGCTGGGCCGACACCGGCGAAGGGCGGCATGATGGCCTGCAGATGCGCATGGAGCGTCTCATTCATCGCCTGCTCGATGATTTCGCCGAGGATGCCTCGCTGCTCGATGAGCTGCTGGATGAGTTCCTCGCGGCCAGCGGCGACGAGCGCCGGCGCAACGACAGGCTCGAGCAGCGTGTTCGCGATGCCGAGGAAGGGCGCGTGCGCTGGCTCGAGGCGCAGCAGGTGGTCCAGCGCGAGCTGAACCTGCGCTTGCAGGGACGCTACCTGCCGGCAGCGGTGATCGACATGCTGGTCCAGGGCTGGAGTCAGGTGTTGCTGATGGCCTGGCTCAAGCATGGCGAACCCTCGGTACCCTGGACGCGTGCCGTGACCACCATGGATGCGCTGCTGGCCAGCGTTGCGCCCAAGCCCCATGCCACGGCGCGCCAGGAGCTGCTCGAGCAGGTGCCGGGGCTGTTGAAGGGCTTGCGCGAAGGGCTCGCCGGTGTCTCGATCGACTCGGCGACCGTGCGTGGGTTCTTCCAGGCATTGCAGCAGCTCCACCTGCAGGCCTGTACGGAAGGGGACGTGGCACACGAGCAAGGCATGATGCAGGTGAGCGAGGAGATCGTGCTTGCGCTGCCGCAAGAGCACGTCTGCCAAGCGCTCCTGCCGCCGGCAGACAATGACTGGGCCATGGCTGCGCTCGAACGTTTGCGGGTCGGCAGCTGGATGGTCGCCGAAGAAGCCGGGCACTTGCAGCGATGCAAGCTGGTCGTGCGCATCGACAGTGCCGATCGCCTGGTGTTCACCAACCATCAGGGGCGCAAGGTACGCGAGTGGAGCCGTGCCGGGCTGGTCATGGCGTTGCGGCGTGGCGAGGCGTCGGTGCTGGACGAACGCCCATTGTTCGAACGAACGCTACAGGCGGTGCTGGCGCGCCTGCGCATGCAGCACGCCAGCTGATGCAAGCATCGTTGTCAGGCGGCATACTGACGCTGTCATCCCGATGCTCAGGAAAGACCATGCAACTGGACCGCGAAACGGGCTGGTTCGACGGCGTCACACGTTGTCCTTCGCCCAATTTCAACGCTCGGCCGGCAGGCGAGACGATCTCCCTGCTGGTGATCCACAACATCAGCCTGCCACCGGCCTGCTTCGGCACGGGCAAGGTGCAGGCTTTTTTCCAGAACCGTCTCGATCCTGACGAGCATCCCTACTTTCGTGACATCCAGGCGCTGACGGTCTCGGCGCACCTGTTCATCGAGCGTACCGGCAAGGTCACCCAGTTCGTTTCCTTGCTGGACCGGGCCTGGCATGCAGGCGTGTCCTGCTTCGATGGGCGCGAGGGATGCAACGATTTCTCGATCGGCATCGAGCTGGAAGGTACCGACGAACTGCCTTATACCGACGCGCAGTACGAGTCGCTGCAGCGGCTCACGGCGCAGATCCGGCAAGCCTGGCCGCAGATCGATGCCAGGCGCATCCGCGGACACAGCGATATCGCCCCGCAGCGCAAGACCGACCCGGGACCCGCCTTCGACTGGGCACGCTATCGTGCCGGGCTGCACGCCAGCGAGGCCCAGGCATGAACTTCCTGGTACTGGCACTGCTGCCGTGGATCGAGAAGTTTTCCGCCTTGCGCCAAAAAGTGCAGCGTGACGGGTTCTTGCTTGGCGAACTGGCGCGCCTGGAGCGCAGCGGCAAGGTCCAGCCATGGTGGAGCCTGGCGATCCTGGTGCTGGCGCCTGTGGTCCTCCTAGCGCTGGTACTGCACGTGTTGGCGCCGGTGGCTTACGGCCTGCTGGTCTTGCCGATCCACCTGCTGGTCCTGTTGTACAGCCTTGGACGCGGCAATCCCCGGCGTGCGCTCGGGCCGTTGCGCGACGCCTGGCGCCGTGGCGACGACCAGGCGGCCCTGCATGCGGCCGAGCGTGACCTGGGCCTGGGGGCGGATGACCCGCAGGCTCTGCAGAGGCAGGTGCAGGATCATCTGCTCTGGCAGATGTACCAAGGCTTCTTTGCGGTGATCTTCTGGTATGCGTTGGCCGGCCCGGCCGCTGCGCTGGCCTACCGCCTGCTTGCGCTGTGTGCCGCGCACAGCCGGCAGCAGGCGCTGGGCGCGCGCGCGGGATGCCTGCGCCATGTCATGGACTGGCTACCAGTGCGGATACTGGCCCTGAGCCTCGCCTTGGTCGGCAACTTCGTCGCTGTGACCCGCGCCATGCTCCACGAGGTGCTTGCCTGGCGTACCCCGGCCGAACGACTGATCGCCAGTGCCGGCCGTGCGGCAGAAGAAGGCTTGGGCGAGCCGCAAGGCCAGCGCTACCCCCAGCGCCTGGACAGCCTGTGGGAGCTGATCGTGCGTAGCGCGATACTCTGGTACGCCTGCCTGGCCTTGGGCGCGGTGCTCGGCTAGCACGGCCGCCGGCCGTTGCGCAGCGCTTACCAGCGGAACAGTTCGGTGGCGGTGCGGCTGCTGGCCTCGGCCAGTGCCTGGGCGCTGACGCCAAGCACTTCGGCCAGTGCCGTGGCGATGTCGGGCAAGTGCTCTGGGCTGTTGCGCTGGCCGGGGTACATCGCCGGAGCCATGTCCGGCGCATCGGTTTCCAGCACGAAGCAGTCCAGCGGCAGGCGCGGCAGGGTCCGCTGCAGACGCAGCGCCTGGGGCCAGGTAGCGGCTCCGCCGAGGCCGAGCTTGAAACCCAGCTTGAGGTATTCGCGCGCCTCTTCGTAACTGCCGGCGAAGGCGTGGATGATGCCGGCCCGGGGTGGGCGCAGGCGCTTGAGGGTGGCGATGACCTGGGCATGGCTGCGGCGCACGTGCAGCAACGCCGGCAGCTGGAAATCGATCGCCAGGCACAGCTGGGCTTCGAACAGTGCTTGCTGGCGCTGCTTGTCGGCACCTTCGATGTAGTAGTCCAGGCCGAACTCGCCGATCGCGCATAGGCGCTCATGGCCTCGCAGACGCTCGAGCCAGTCGCGCAGCTCGTCGAGGTGCTCGGGGCGGTGCTGGTCGAGGTACACCGGATGCAGGCCGAGCGCCGCGTAGACGCCGTCGTGGGCACAGGCCAGGTCCCAGACCCTTTGCCAGTTGTCCTGGGATACCCCTAGCACGACCAGACGCTCCACGCCACGAGCCACCGCGTTGGCCAGGAGCGTGGCGCGGTCCTCGTCGAAGTCGGGAAAGTCCAGGTGGGTATGGGTATCGATCAGGCGCATTGCTCAGCCTCCGACGATGCGTTGCTTGAAGTTTCGAGCGATTGCATGCGTGCCGGGTTCATAGCGTTTCTGTTCGACGGCGGCCAGCGCCAGTTCCAGCGCGGTGGTCGCGATCAGGTCATGCTGCTGGGCCATGGCGTTGACCGGCAAAGGCAGGAAGTCGAGCAGCTGGTTGTCGCCGAAGGTGCCCAGGCGCAGGCTGCTGGAATCTTCCTGGTACGTGCGCAGCACGTCGAACACGCCTTGCAGCAGGACATAGGAGGTTGTCACCAAGGCGTCCGGCAGGCCGGCGAAGTCGTCCACCAGCTGCTGCATCAGGCGCTGCCCGCAAGCGCGGCTGAACGATTCGCCCTGGTAGTGCCTGGCCTGGCCGGCGAAGCCTTGCAGCGCCTGGTCGAAGCCCTTGGCGCGCGCCTGGCTGACGCTCAGCTCTGGCCTGGCGCCAAGCAGTGCGATACGCCGTGGCCCGGTTGCCAGCAGGCTCTGCGCCAATTGGCGGCTGGCCTGTTGGTCATCGCTGATGACCGAGCAGAAACGTCGGGCATCCAGGGGACGGTCGATGGCGACGATCGGCAGGCCGCTGTCCTGCAGGTCCTGATAGCTGAGATCGTCTGCTGGCAGGCAGCTGGCGACGAACAGGGCATCGCAACGCCGCGCGCGAAACAGCTGCTGCAGCTGCCTTTCGCTCTCGGGCTGGTCGTCGCTGCTGGCGATCAGCAGCTGGTAGCCGCGCGACCGCGCGGCTTGTTCCAGTTGCTTGGCGAGGCGGGCATAGCTGGGGTTTTCCAGGTCTGGCAGGATGAACCCGAGGGTGCGTGTATGCCGGCTGCGCAGGCCGGCAGCCTGCGGGTTCGGCGTGAACCCATGGGCCTGGACAACGGCGCGCACGCGTTCGACCGTGGCATTGCTGATGCGCTGCTGCTCGGCCTTGCCATTGATCACATAACTGGCGGTGGTCACGGACACACCTGCCAGACGAGCGATATCGCTGAGTTTCACCGGATATTCCTTGTCATTGCCGAAACTGGCCTGCCTGACGCGACAGTCTTGCCCATCGACCCACGCCTGCGCAGGCGACCATTGTCGCAATTGTCCGACACGCTGGGGCTTTTTCGCTGGCAGATTATCGAGTAACGTGGCCGGTTAATCAGATTAAACGATTCAGCAGGCGTTTCCTGCCCTTTTCATCGAATGCCTGCCAAGGATCCCGAACTGGTCCTTTGCGCAAAACTCACAACAATACCGGTGTACTGCACGTTGGTACTGTAAAGGAGAAGGTCATGCTCGAGCTCGCCAAAGAGCAGATAGCCATGGGCCAGGTGGCCACCGACAAGCCCGCAGCGCTGCGTCTGCTCGCCGACCTGCTGGTCGCCGACGGCCTGGTCGCACCTGGCTACCTGGAGGGCCTCCAGGCCCGCGAGGCACAAGGCTCCACCTTCCTTGGCCAAGGGATCGCCATTCCCCATGGCACCCCACAAACCCGTGATCTGGTGTTCGCCACCGGTGTGCGCCTGTTGCAGTTCCCCGATGGCGTGGACTGGGGCGACGGGCAGCGGGTATACCTGGCGATCGGCATCGCTGCCCGCTCCGACGAACACCTGCGCCTGTTGCAGCTGCTGACCCGCGCCCTTGGCGAGACGGACCTGGCCGAGGCATTGCGCCAGGCCGAGTCGGCCGAAGCGCTGCTCAAGCTGTTGCAGGGTGCGCCCCAGGAACTGGCGCTCGATGCGCAACTGATCGGCTTGCAGCAGAACGCCGAGGATTTCCATGAGCTGGCCTGGCGTGGCGCGCGTTTGCTGCAGCGCGCCGGCTGTGTCGAGGACAGCTTTCCCGGGCTGCTGCAACAGGCCGAGCCGCTGCCTTTGGGCGAAGGCTTGTGGTGGCTGCACAGCGAGCGCCAGGTACGTCAGCCGGGCCTGGCCTTCGTCACCGCCCAGCGTCCACTGTCCTTGCACGGGCAGCCACTCAACGGTCTGTTCTGCCTGGCCAGCCTGGGCGCTGCGCACCAGGCGCTGCTCGAGCGGCTCTGCCAGGTGCTGATCGAGGGCCGCGGCCAGATGCTCTACCAGGCCACCAGCAGCCGCGCGGTGCTCGAGGTGCTTGGCGAGGAGGTTCCCGCCGACTGGCCGAGCGCACGGATCGTCCTGGCCAACCCGCATGGCTTGCATGCCCGGCCGGCCAAGGTGCTGGCCCAGCTGGCCAAGAGCTTCAATGGGGATGTGCGGGTGCGCCTGGTCGAAAGCGGGCAGTCGGCGGTCTCGGCGAAAAGCTTGAGCAAGCTGTTGAGCCTCGGCGCTCAGCGTGGGCAGACCTTGGAACTGAGCGCCGAGCCGGCTATCGCCGACGATGCCTTGCCCGCTCTGCTGGCGGCCATCGAACAAGGCCTGGGCGAAGCGGTGGAGCCGCTCGCCGAACAAAAGCCAAGGGTCGATGCGGCCGCGTCGCAGGTATCGCCCCCAACCAGCGTCGTCACTGCACCGGTCCTGGGCAGCCAGGTCCAGGGTGTGGCTGCCGCGCCTGGCATCGCCAGTGGTCCGGCGCACCTGCGGGTCGAGCGCGCCATCGATTATCCGGTGCGTGGCGAGTCGCCAGGCCAGGAGCGACTGAAGCTGCAGCAGGCCCTGGCCGCGGTCGCCGCGCAGCTGCAAGTGCTGGTCGAGCGTAGCGACAAGGCCATTGCCGAGATCTTCGTCACCCACCAGGAAATGCTCGCCGATCCTGGCCTGACCGATGAGGTCGGCCAGCGCCTGGAGCGCGGTGAAAGCGCCGCGGCCGCCTGGATGGCAGTGATCGAGGCGGCAGCCCAACAGCAGGAAGCACTGCATGATGCCTTGCTGGCCGAGCGCGCCGCCGACCTGCGCGACGTCGGTCGGCGGGTGCTCGAGCAGCTGTGTGGCGTTGCCGAGCAGGCCGAACCGCAGCAGCCGTATATCCTGGTCATGGCCGAAGTCGGCCCTTCCGATGTCGCCCGCCTGGATCCGGCCCGCGTGGCCGGTATCCTGACCGCCCACGGCGGGGCCACCGCGCACAGCGCCATCGTCGCCCGCGCGCTGGGCATCGCGGCGGTGGTGGGCGCCGGCGAGTCGGTGTTGCTGATCGAACCTGGCACGCCCCTGTTGCTCGATGGCCAGCGTGGCCGGGTCGTCGTCGCGCCGTCGAGCAGCGAGCTCGAGCGGGCGCTGGCCGAGCGTGAGCGGCGCGAACGCCGCCTGCAGGCAGCCTGGTCCAAACGCCTGGAGCCGGCCATCAGCCGTGACGGGCATGCCATCGAAGTCTTTGCCAACATCGGCGAAAGCAGCGGCCTGGACAAGGTCATCGAGCAAGGAGCCGAGGGCATCGGCCTGCTGCGCACCGAGCTGATCTTCATGGCGCATGCCCAGGCGCCGGACGTGGCCACCCAGGAGGCGGAATACCGTCGCGTGCTCGACGGCCTGGACGGACGTCCGCTGGTGGTGCGCACCCTGGATGTCGGCGGTGACAAGCCGTTGCCCTACTGGCCGATCGCCGCCGAGGAAAACCCGTTCCTGGGGGTGCGTGGCGTGCGCCTGACCTTGCAGCGTCCGCAGGTCATGGAGGACCAGCTGCGGGCCTTGCTGCAGGCGGCCGGTTCGCGCCCCTTGCGGATCATGTTCCCCATGGTCGGGCAGGTCCACGAGTGGCGCGAGGCACGCGCCCTGGTCGAGCGCCTGCGTCAGGACATACCCGTGGCCGACCTGCAGCTGGGCATCATGGTCGAAGTGCCTTCGGCCGCGTTGCTGGCTACGCAGCTGGCACGCGAGGTGGACTTCTTCAGCATTGGCACCAATGACCTGACCCAATACACCCTGGCCATCGACCGGGGCCATGCCAGTTTGTCCGCGCAGGCCGATGGCCTGCATCCGGCAGTGTTGCGGCTGATCGACATGACGGTGCAGGCGGCGCATGCCGAGGGCAAGTGGGTCGGTGTCTGCGGCGAGTTGGCCGCCGATCCGCAGGCGGTCGCGCTGTTGCTGGGCCTGGACGTCGATGAACTGAGCGTGGCTGCCAGGAGCATTCCCGAAGTCAAGGCGCTGGTGCGCGAAACCGATTATCAGGCGGCCCGCGCCCTTGCGCGCGAAGCCTTGCAGCAAGACAGCGCCCAAGCGGTCCGGGCACTGGTGGAGAAACAGTAATGGCCAGGATTCTAACGCTTACCCTCAATCCGGCGCTGGACCTGACCGTCGATCTCGACGTGCTGCGTCCAGGGCATGTCAACCGCAGCCAGGGGCAGCTCACCCATGCCGCCGGCAAGGGGCTGAACGTTGCCCAGGTGCTGGCCGACCTGGGCAACAGCGTAACCGTGGCGGGTTTTCTCGGGCGCGACAACCTGGCGCCTTTCGAGTCGCTGATCGACTGGCGCGGCTTTGCCGATGGCTTTGTCCGCGTACCTGGGGAAACCCGTAGCAACATCAAGCTGGTCGAGGCCACTGGCCGGGTCACCGATATCAATGGCCAGGGACCAGAGGTCGACCAGGCCGCGCAGATCGCACTGTCGCGTCGCCTGGAGCAGCTGGCTCCCGGGCATGACGCGGTGGTGGTGGCCGGCAGCTTGCCGCGAGGCATCGACCTGGAGTGGTTCCGCCAGTTGCTGCTGCAGCTGCGCGGGCAGGGCTTGAAAGTGATCCTGGACAGCAGTGGCCAGGCTCTGCGCGTGGGCCTGGACACCGCGCCCTGGCTGGTCAAGCCCAATGTCGAGGAACTGGCCGAGGTACATGGCGGGCCGCTGGATGGGCCCGTCGCTCAGCACAAGGCCGCCCGGCAGTTGCTCGAACGCGGTATCGAGCACGTGGTGCTGTCGCGAGGCGAGGAGGGGGTGAGCTGGTTCACCGCGGGGGCCGCCTGGCATGCTCGGCCACCCAAGGTCCATGTGGCCAGCACCGTGGGTGCTGGCGATTCGCTGGTGGCCGGCATGGTCCACGGCCTGCTCGCTGGCGAGGCTGCCGGGCAGACCTTGCGTCGCGCCACGGCGATCGCCGCCCAGGCGGTGACCCAGGTCGGCTTCGGCATCCGTGACCAGCAACAGCTGGAGCGTCTGCAAGCCGGCGTGCAATTGACAGAGCAACAAGAGGGTTGCCGATGAACATCGTCATTGTCACTGCCTGCCCCAACGGCCAGGTATCGAGTCTGCTCAGCGCCCGCCTGCTGGCGGCCAGCGCCCAGGCGCGTGGCTGGGCCACGAAGGTCGAGATCCAGGATGCGCAACAGGCTGGGCAGCGGCTGGAGGCTGCGGATATCGAAGCGGCCGACTGGGTGCTGGTGGTCCATACCGGGCCGGTCGACCTTAGTCGCTTCGCCGGCAAGCCGATCTACCAGAGCACGCCCGCGCAGGCGCTGGCCGACCGCGAACGTTTTCTCGACGAGGCGGTTGCCAATGCCAGCGTGCTGGCGGTGTCGGACGCGGCGCAGACCCAGCCGAAGGCACCCAGGATCGTCGCGATCACGGCCTGCCCGACCGGTGTCGCGCATACCTTCATGGCCGCCGAGGCGTTGCAACAGGCCGCGCTCCAGGCCGGCTACCAACTGACGGTGGAAACCCAAGGCTCGGTCGGAGCGCGCAATCCACTGTCGGCCGAGGCCATTGCCGAAGCCGACGTGGTGCTGCTGGCGGCCGATATCGAGGTGCCCACGGCGCGCTTCGCCGGCAAACGCATCTACCGCTGTGGCACCGGTGTCGCGCTCAAGCAGTCCCGCGCGACGCTGGACAAGGCCTTGACCGAGGGGCGACTGGAAAGCCCTGGTGAGGCGACCAGTGGCCCGGCCAAAAGCAGCGAGAAGAGTGGCGTCTACAAGCATCTTCTGACCGGCGTGTCCTTCATGTTGCCCATGGTGGTCGCCGGTGGGCTGCTGATCGCCCTGTCGTTCGTGTTCGGCATCGAGGCCTACAAGCAGGCCGGCACGCTCCCCGCCGCGCTCATGCAGATCGGTGGCGAGGCCGCATTCAAGCTGATGGTGCCGCTGCTGGCCGGGTACATCGCCTGGTCCATCGCCGACCGTCCGGGCTTGGCGCCCGGCATGATCGGCGGGCTGCTGGCCAGCAATCTCGAGGCGGGTTTCCTTGGCGGCATCGTGGCGGGGTTCCTGGCTGGCTACAGCGCCAAGGCGATCAGCCATTGGGCCCGGCTACCGAGCAGCCTGGAGGCGCTCAAGCCGATCCTGATCATTCCGCTGCTGGCCAGCCTGTTCACCGGGCTGGTGATGATCTATGTGGTCGGCCATCCCGTGGCGGCCATGCTCGAAGGGCTGACTCACTTCCTCGACAGCATGGGCACCACCAACGCGGTGCTGCTGGGCGTGGTGCTGGGCGCGATGATGTGCGTGGACCTGGGCGGGCCGATCAACAAGGCGGCCTATGCCTTCTCGGTCGGGCTGCTGGCCTCGGCCAGCTATGCGCCAATGGCCACCACCATGGCCGCTGGCATGGTGCCGCCGATCGGCCTGGGCATCGCCAGCTTCCTGGCCCGGCGCAAGTTCGCCCAGAGCGAGCGCGAGGCCGGCAAGGCGGCCCTGGTCCTGGGGCTATGTTTCATTTCCGAAGGCGCCATTCCCTTCGCGGCCAAGGATCCATTGCGGGTGATTCCGGCCAGCATCGCCGGCGGCGCCTTGACGGGGGCGTTGACCATGTACTTCGGCTGCAAGCTGATGGCACCGCATGGCGGGTTGTTCGTGCTGTTGATCCCCAACGCCATCAACCATGCGCTGCTCTACCTGCTGGCGATCCTGGCCGGTAGTCTGCTGACCGGGGTGATCTACGCGCTGATCAAGCGCAGCGAAAAGGTCGAGATGACCGTCGCCCCGGTCGCGCCCTGAATCGAGCGGCCTGGCCGAGCGCCAGGCCACTTCAGCCTGGCGTGGACCGTCCGCCTGGGTGCTTGCGCCGCAATGGCGTCAACAGCTCGCCCAGGCCGTTATGATCGATCTCGTGCATCAAGGCCAGCAGGCCGCCCAGCTCCCCGCCAGGGAAACCCTTGCGAGCGAACCAGGCCAGGTAGTCGCCAGGCAAGTCGGCGATGGCCCGTCCCTGATACTTGCCGAACGGCATGCTGCGGGTGACGAGCAGTTCCAGCGTTTGGGGATTCATGCGGCGACCTTCGCAGGCAAAGCGGTCACGATACTGCAAAGTGCATGATAGCCAAAGCGGCCATCATGCAGAAAGCCAAGCCAGGGGGGCGCAGGCGGTTACACAACTTATTGATTTTTAAGGATTTTGGTTTTCAGTCAAAGCTGGCACGAAGCCTGCTCCGTTCATGGGGACTATCACCTGCCACGGAGTTCGTGCAATGAGCAATTCAAGCAAAGAAGTGATCGACGTACTGAACAACCTGATCGAGTACAGCAAGGACGGCGAAAAAGGTTTCAAGGAAGCGGCCGATGATGTCAAGAATCCGGAGCTGAAGGCGTTCTGCGTCCAGCGCGCAAGCGATTGCTCCAGTGCCGTGAGCGAACTGCAGGCCGAAGTGCGTCGCCTTGGTGGCGATCCGGAGACCTCGACCAGCATCACTGGTGACCTGCACCGTGGCTGGGTAAACCTCAAGTCGATGTTGACCGGCAAGGACGACAAGGCCGTGCTCGAAGAGCTCGAGCGTGGGGAAGACGCTGCGCTCAAGGCATACAAGGATGCACGCGAGAAGCTGGCCAAGCTTGGCCATGGCGATGTAGCGGTCGGTCATACCACCGTCACCTCTGGCGTCGGTACCACCTCGTTGGGCGACACCACGCTGAGCGGTACTACCGCTACCACTGCCGCGGCAAGCGGCCCCTACGCGCTGGTCGAACGCCAGTTGCAAGGTGTGCAGCGCAACCATGACCAGGTCAAGGCGCTGCGCGACCAGGCTCGCGCCCGCTCCTGAGTCACGGCCCCTCGACGCGATTGCGACCGCCCGCCTTGGCCCTGTACAAGGCTGCGTCCGCAGCGCCCAGTACCCACGTCAGGTCCTGCTGGCGTCCGGGTACATGAAGGCCGACGCCGATGCTCACGGTAACCGGCCATGAGTCATCGCCGAACACGGGCAGGGCCTCGATACTGGCGCGAATGCGTTCAGCCAGCAGCAAGGCCCCGCCCAGTTCGGTTTCCGGCAGGACCACCTGAAACTCTTCTCCTCCATACCTGGCGGCCAGGTCGCCCGGCCGGCGTATGCAACCCTCGATCGTCCTGGCTACTTCGCGCAGCGCTTGATCCCCACCGGCATGGCCATGACGCTGGTTGAATGCCTTGAAATGATCGACATCCACCATCAATACCGCCAGCGGCTTGCGATTGCGCTGCGCGCGCGCCCATTCGCGCCTGAGTACCTGGTCCAGTTGACGGCGGTTCGCCAACCCAGTGAGGCTGTCGGTGATGGCGAGCCTGGCCAGGTCCTGTTCGGCACGATGACGTCTGCGCAGCTCCCGGCCCAGCAAGCGGGTCAGCCAGAGAATGCCCAGGCACAGCACGCCGGTCGCGATGCCGACGAGCAAGGCGGTACGCTGCCAGACCTGGAAAATATCCTCTGAAGACTGCGTCACCAGCACGATCAGAGGTAGATCGGCGACCCGGGCGAAGGTATGGATGCGCTCGGCCTGGCCATCGCCCGGGTGCGTGGTGAAGCTTGCGCTGGGCTCGTTCAGGATGCGCTTGAAGTCCGCTTGCTGGCTGAGGTCGGTACCTACCGCTGGATCGCCGGGCCGTG
The DNA here is from genome assembly GCF_015680705.1 of Pseudomonas fulva. Taxonomy (GTDB): domain Bacteria; phylum Pseudomonadota; class Gammaproteobacteria; order Pseudomonadales; family Pseudomonadaceae; genus Aquipseudomonas; species Aquipseudomonas fulva_C. The sequence goes on from NZ_JADNYP010000005.1 coordinate 175,113, forward strand.
CCGGTTGGCGGGCGAGCAGCTGGCCGTCGGTGTTGAGCAGGTCGATGTTGCTGTGCTGGCCGATATCCAGGCGCTGGAACAGCTGGCTGAAATACGACAGCCGCACGGCGCCGGCAGCCAGGCCGGCAAATTCGCCGTCTGGCCCGGATATGCGCCGGCTGAAGCTGATGCACCAGTCCAGATCGCCCAGGCGTGCCTTGAACGGCGGGCCGACCAGCAAACCCAGGTCGCGGTTGTCCCGGTGGCGCTGAAAGACCGGAGTGTCGGCGAAGTTGGCTGTGCGTGGCACCACGCTGGTGGAGTCGCCGGCCACGTTGCCTTGGGCATCGATCCACAAGATGTCGCCATGGACCGGTTTGGCGAAGGCGCGGTCGAACAGGATCCGATGGCGTACCGCTTCGTGCAGGGCGAGCACGCTTGGCTGACGTATGGCCCAGATCAGCTCGCGCAGCGATTGGTCGTACAGTTCGACATTGCGCACGATGTCGCTTTCGATGAGCTGGACGATGTTGCCGGCCGATCGCATGGACGACTGCACGACGCTGTCGCGCTCGCGCACCAGCAACAGACCGACGATGGCCAGGATGGCGAGCACGGCGAGGCACTGCCCAGGTTGAGGAACAGCACGGGATCGGACTTGTACACGGCGCAACGCGGGGTTCGGGTAGGCATGGTCGCTACTGCATAAGCCCGTCGTCCGTGAGGGCAAGGCTTCATACGCGGCGGCGGTATTTTAAGGAAGCGAAGCACGGCCGGACAACCGCGGAAACGGTTGTCCGACGGAATGGAAGACAGCTTCGGTCGCGGCCGCTCGAGTGTGCCGCGACGCCGGCCGCCGGTGTGTCTAGAAGATGTTCAACGGATAATCGACGATCACCCGATACTCGTCCACGTCATTGTCGACCCAGGAATAACCTTGGGAGCCACGGTGACTGGCGTAGCGCAGCTGCACGGCCAGGTCCTTGAAATCGCCCTCCTGAACCACATACTTCACGTCCAGGTCACGCTCCCAGTGACGAGCGTCCTTGCCGTCCGGGCTGTACCAGTGGCCATACCCGCTGCTGTCACGGTCGGCCTTGGTCAGATCCAATTTGCCGCGCGAGTAGGAGAGGGTAGTGCTCAGGCCTGGCAAGCCGAGCCCGGAGAACTCGTAGTCGTACTGCAGCTTCCAGGAGCGCTCGTTGGGGCCGTTGAAGTCCGAGTACATCCGCGAGTTGTCCAGGAACACGCTGTCGCCCTGGTTGATGTAGTCGAACGGCGTATTGCCGTTGACCCGCTGGTAGGCGGCGGTGAGGCTATGATGGCCGGCATTGACGGTGAAATGCAGGCTGTAGGTATTGTTGTCGATATCGCCCAGCAGGGCCTGGCCGGTGTCCTGGGTGTGGTAGAAGTGCAGGCCGGGGTTGAGGCTGACCAGGTCGTTGACCACATGGGTGTAGTCGAAATCGAAGTAGTACTGGTTCCAGATGTCCTTCAGTTCGGCGGCATACAGGTTGCTCGTGATGTTCGGCGTGCCGCTCCAGGAGGCGCCCAGCCAGCTCAGATGATGACTCTTGCTGCCCTCGGCCAGGGTGCCATAGAAGGTGTCGATGCGACGCTGGCCGCTCTGGTTGTAGGGCTTGGTGAAGCTCACCTGGCCGCCTTCGAGCTGCAGGCCAGCAATGCTCTGGTTGGTCAGGCTCACGCCACGGAAAGTCTGCGGCAGCATGCGGGTTTCGCCACCTGCGATCACCGGATTGGTCAGGAACAGGTCACCAGCCTTCAGCTCCGTGTCGAAGGCCTTGAACTTGACGGCTGCGCCCGCCGTGGAGAAGGTTCCCGGTGCCTTGCCAAGTTCGCCATCATCCTTGTAGTGCGGCGGCAGGATGCTGCTGCCGGCATGACCGCCACCGCCATCGAGCTTGATGCCGAGCATGGCATGGGCATCCAGACCGAAGCCGACCGTGCCGGGCGTGTAGCCGGACTCGAAGCGTGCGATGAAACCCTGGCCCCATTCGCGGTTGTCCCGATTACCGGGGTTGAGCTGGTTGCGATTGAAGTACGCATTGCGTGCGTTGACGTTCAGCGAGGCACCTTCGATGAACCCCTCAGACTGCTGGTCATCGGCCTGGGCTGTGCAAGGAATCGTTGCAGCCATTGCAACGAAAAGCGGGGTGAAGCGAAACGCGATGGACACCAGTACAAGCTCCTCTGGTCTGACGGTGAGGTAGTTCTTGTTCTCTGCCCGACAACTTTCCCGTCAGGGGCGAACTGATGTGGCGGGCACTACCTGCAAATAAAAGAAAGGCCGCTGGTTGCCCAGCGGCCTTTCTTAAACTAACACATCGTCACGCCTCATGTCCGACCTTGGCCTTGACATGGCGCCATTGGCGCGGCGTCTCTCAGCTGTCGACGCCCTGCTCGACGACGCCCTTGGAAGCGGTCTGTCGCGCGTCCTTGGCGGCATCGACCGGTTGTCCGGCGACGGCTTCGCGGACCTGTTCGCGAACGGCGGAGAGTTGTGCGTTACGCGCGACGAAGGCCGGCGACTCTTCCGCCATGGCCAGGGGCGACAACAACAGGGAAGACAGAACGAATACGCTGGCAACACCCATACTGTTGGACATTTGAAACTACCTTCTTGCACTGCAAGTATTGATTCGACAGCGCTAAGTTAAACCCGGCAGCGAGTTTGAAACAGGGTCGAGCTGAATAAGCACTATTACAAAAAAAGCAAAAATACCCGTCGTGAAAAGTAGGCCTGCCGGCCAAGCCGCGTGCTTGAGCCACTCCCTGGCTCGACCGCAGGCCAGGATGGCTACCGCAGCGTACTGTCCCATTCACTGACGTAGGCCCGCTTGTGCTGCTTGTCGAACAGGCACAGCTCGGTGCCGGTGCGCTTTTGCATGTGTTTCTGCGGATAGGTGCCCTCAAGCAGCAGGGCGCTATAGCCGACCTGATCTTCGAATTCGACGGGCTTGCCACGTACATGGGCATCCTTGAACTGGCTCGCCGCCAGGCAGGCCTTGAGCACCTGCTGGCGATGCTCGTTCCAGGCCTGTTCGCTGGAGGCGTGGGCGAGGGGGGACGACAATACGCAGACGAGCAGCAACAGAGAGGACGGTTTCATGCGAGGCACCTGTTGTACATTCATGAGCCCGGATTATGCCGGGACCATTTCCCGGGTTGGCTCGACAAGTTTGTCGCTGAATATATCACCGCTCGGCGAAGACCACCGCCCGCGCCGCCGTCACCAGGCAGTCGGTGAGCTCCGGTGAGGAAAACTTGGTCAGGATGGCGTTGGCCCCGGACAACCTGGCTTTCTCGCCGGCCATGCTGCTGTCCAGGGAGGTGTGCAGCAACACGTAGAGATGCTGAAAATCCGGGGTCTCCCGCAGGCTGCGGGTAAAGGCATAGCCGTCCATCTCCGACATCTCGATATCCGAGACCACGATGTTGATTTCCCGCTCGGTGCCTTGCAGCGCCAGCAGCACATCGATCGCCTCCTTGGCGCTGCGTGCCGTGTGGCATTCGATGCCCAGGCTGCGCAGGGTGTGGGTGGATTGCTGCAAGGCGACCTGACTGTCGTCCACCACCAGGATGTTGGCGGCTGCCAGCAGGGCGGCCTGCTCGCGGTCCAGCTCGCCGCTGGGCAGCGCCAGGTCCTGGGGCATGATGGCCTGGAGTACCTTTTCGATATCCAGAACCTGCACCAGCTGGTCGTCGACCCGTGTGACGCCGGTGATGAAGGCGCGATTGCCGGAGGCGTAGGGCGGTGGCTTGATATCGGTGCTGCGGCAGTGGACGATGCGGCTCACGGCCTGGACATGCAGCCCCTGGCGCGAACGGCTGATATCGGTGACGATCAGGCAGCCGCCCTGGGGGTCGGCCAGTGGCCGCTCGCCGATTGCCCGCGACAGGTCGATCACCGAAAGCGGCTGGCCACGCAGGGTCGCCACGCCACGTACGTGGGGGTGCGATTCAGGCAGGCGGGTCAATGCCGGGCAGGTGATGATCTCGCTGACCTTGAGCAGGTTGATGGCCATCAGCTTGCCGCTGCGCAGGGTGAACAACAGCAGCGACAAGGCGTCCGCGCGAGCGTTTCGGGTCATGGCGTGTTCGGCTTCCGTCGATGAACAGGATGCCGGGTTATCGACCTGCCTCCCCCAGGCTTTAGCCCGGCCATCAGCGCAACCGCAGCCGCTTGGCCAGACGGCTGAGATTGGCGCGGTCCAGGTCCAGCTCGCGAGCCGCCGCGGCCCAATTGTAGTCGTGCCGTTGCAGGCAGCCCTCGATCAGCTGCCGCTGGTAGTCATCCAGCGCCTGGCGCAGGCCGCCTTCGCCCAGTGGCGCCGAAGCGGCCACCGGCTCGACGGCCTGGCTCGCCACGGCAGGCTGGACTGGACGCAGGTCCAGGTCGCAGGCTTGCAGGGTGAGAATGCGCGGACGCTGCGAATGGTGCCCGAGCGCCTTGAGCGCCGAGCGGCCGATCAGGTGTTCCAGTTCGCGAACGTTGCCTGGCCAGTCGTAGTCCAGCAGCGCGGCCTGCGCATCCGGGCTCAGGCGCAGGCTGTTGAGGCCCATGCGCGAGCGGTTTTGTTCGAGGAAGTAGCCAGCCAGCAGCAACACGTCGCGACCACGTTCGCGCAAGGCTGGCACCCGCAGCGGATAAACGCTCAGGCGATGGTAGAAGTCCGCCCGATAACGGCCGTTTCGCACTTCCTCGGCCAGGTCGCGATTGGTCGCCGCAATCAGTCGTACGTCCACCCGGTGCTCGCGGTCCGAGCCCAGGCGCTGCAGCTGGCCGCTCTGCAGCACGCGCAGCAGCTTGGCTTGCACCACCAGAGAAAGCTCGCCCACTTCGTCCAGGAACAAGGTGCCGCCATTGGCCAGCTCGAACTTCCCTCGTCGCTCGCCATGGGCGCCGGTGAAGGCGCCGCGGACGTGGCCGAACAATTCGCTTTCGACCAGCGTATCGGGCAGGGCCGCGCAGTTGAGACTGATCAACGGCTTGTCGGCCCGGTCACTGGCCTGGTGCAGCGCCTGAGCGACCAACTCCTTGCCGACCCCGGTCTCGCCGGTGATCAGCACGGTCAGCTCGCTTGGCCCCACCAGGCGGATCTCCTCGAGCAGATGCTTGTGCGCCGGGCTTTGCCCGATCATTTCCTGTTGCTGTTGCCCACTGGCCTGGCGATAGACCTCGGCGCGCTGGTGTTCGTCCTCCGCGCGCAAGGCCAGCTGCTCGATCCGCTCGGCCACCGTGACCGTGGCCGCGGCGAGACTGGCGAACGCCTGCAAGGCATCCAGTTCCACGGCCTGGAACTGACCGGCAGTGAGCGAATCCAGAGTCAGCAGGCCCCAGGGACGCTCGTCGACCAGCAAAGGGCAGCCCATGCAATCATGTACGTGGAGGTCTACCTCGGGAGCATCGACCAGACCGTCGTACGGGTCCGGCAGCTCGCTGTCACTGTCGAAACGGGTCGGAGCATGACGGCTGAGCAGCATTTGGAAGCGAGGATGATCGCTGATGCGAAAGCGCCGCCCCAGGGTATCCGGCGACAGGCCGTCGACGGCCAACGGCACCAGCCACTGGCCATCGAGCTTGAGCAGGGCGGCGGCATCGCAGGGCAGCAGGGCGCGCATGGCCTGCAGCAGCCGGCGATAGCGTTCCTGGTCCGGCAGGTCGCGAGACAGATCGCTGACCAGGGGAAGCAGGGTGGTAAGCAAGGGTTTCGATGTCATAAGGACTCCGTGTGGTCCTTATGACTATAGAGTAGTCCTGGTCATTCTGACTTGCTCAAGGTCAAGACCCCGGTTTCATTGGGCCGGAAAGTTGGCACGGTTGATGTATTGCACAGGTCAAACCTTCGACATCTCCACGTTCGGGAGTAACCGCAATGCTCAACGACCAACAACGCGCCATCATCAAGGCAACCGTCCCGCTGCTGGAAAGCGGTGGCGAAGCCTTGACCACGCATTTCTACAAGATGATGCTCGCCGAGTATCCCGAAGTGCGACCACTGTTCAACCAGGCCCACCAGCAAAGTGGCGCCCAGCCACGCGCGCTGGCCAATGCGGTGTTGATGTATGCCAGGCATATCGACCGGCTCGAGCAGCTCGGCGGCCTGGTCGGGCAGATCATCAACAAGCATGTGGCCCTGCAGATCCTTCCGGAGCATTACCCGATCGTCGGCAGTTGCCTGCTGCGCGCCATCAAGGAAGTGCTAGGCGAGGAAATCGCCACGCCGCCAGTCATCGAAGCCTGGGGCGCGGCCTACCAGCAGCTGGCCGACATCCTCATCGGCGCCGAGGAGACCCTCTACAAGCAGAAGGAAGAGGCGCCGGGCGGCTGGCGCGGGACCCGTGAGTTCCGCCTGGTACGTCGCGAGCAGGAAAGCAGCGAGATCGTGTCCTTCTACTTTGCGCCAGTCGATGGCAAGCCTGTGCTCAAGGCCGAACCAGGCCAGTACATCGGTGTGCAACTGTTCATCGAGGGTAGTGAACAGCGCCGCAACTACTCGCTCTCCGCGCTGGGCGACGGCCAGCAGTACCGCATCAGCGTCAAGCGCGAGCCTGGCGGCAAGGCATCGAATTTCCTGCACGACCAGCTCAAGGTCGGCGATACCCTGCCTCTGTTCCCACCGGCCGGGGATTTCACCCTGACCGACAGCGACAAGCCTCTGGTGCTGATCAGTGGCGGCGTCGGCATCACGCCAACCCTGGCCATGCTCGACGCGGCCCTGCAGGGCGAGCGACCGGTCTATTTCATCCATTGCGCGCGAAATCGTGCGGTACATGCCTTCCGCGACCGGATCGACGAGCTGGCCGCGCGCCATCCGCAGCTCAAGCGCTTCTACTGCTACGCCGAGGACGACGGCAGTGGTCAGGGTGATGCCCTGGGGCTGATCGACCAGCAAAGGCTGGAACAATGGCTGCCGCATGACCGCGATGTGGACGCCTACTTCCTCGGGCCGAAGCCGTTCATGGCCGCGATCAAGCGTCATCTCAAGGGCCTGGGCGTACCAGAGCAACAAAGCCGCTACGAGTTCTTCGGCCCGGCCGCGGCGCTGGAATGATGTGAGCAAGTGCCCCGGGGCAGCGCTGTCTGCTCCAGGGCGGCGGCTGGCGCATGCGCTGGCAAGCCCGTTCCCCGTGTCAGGTCGTCGCTCGTCGTGGGTAATCGAGACGAAGCGAGCAGGGCGATTGCCGGGCGCGGGGAGCTGGCTTGCCAGCGCATGCGCCTTGGCTCGGGCATGCGCTGCCGGTCGCAGGTTCCGGCGTCCGAGCGTCTTCCAGAGGCAAGCCAGCGAAGGGGCTGGCTGGCAGATGACACGCTGTGTCGATGAAAAGAGGCGAGGGAAGGCTGAACAAGAACAGGTTTCATCTTTAATCCTGCGTCAATCCCTGTATCCTTCACTCCGGTGTCGAGGAGGCCTGCGCCTGCCCGTCTTCCGGAGCGCTGCTTTTTTCCGCGGCCGAGTTGAACCGCCAGACCGACATCGGGTCAGAGCCATCTCTGGATAGTCCGGCGCAACTGGCGCCGCTTCGTCGAATCATCCAATGGTCATGATCGACAGGCAGACTCATGCCCGGCCGGCTGGTGCCGGTCACACGCTGATCGCAGGCCAGCGCAGCTACTGTCCATCGAAGGAAACGGCAATGAACGAACCAACATCGCGCCTGAACCGTGAGCGGCGCTTCCTAGTGCTGCTGGGTGTGATCTGTCTGTCGCTGATCGGCGGGGCGCTGTACATGCAGGTGGTACTGGGCGAGGCGCCTTGCCCGCTATGCATCCTGCAGCGCTATGCATTGCTGCTGATCGCCGTGTTCGCCTTCGTCGCCGCCGCCATGCCCCGCGCAGGCGGCGTGACCCTGTTCGAAGGGCTGGTGGTGCTCAGCGCCATCGGCGGGGCCATTGCAGCTGGCCGCCATGTGTATATACTCGCCAACCCTGCGGTAAGCTGCGGCATCGACACCTTGCAGCCCATCGTCGATGACCTGCCGCTAGCCAAGGTCTGGCCGCTGATGTTCCAGGTGGACGGTTTCTGCACCACGCCGTACCCGCCGTTGCTCGGTCTTTCCCTCGCGCAGTGGGCGTTGCTGGCGTTCATCCTGACCGTGGTGCTGGTGCCGCTGGGCATCTATCGCAACCGGCGACGGTCCTAGTTCAAAGTTGCCGAATACGCAAGTCGATTGCCCTTGCGAACCTTGTTGAAATTATTCGCCCTGACCACCCCGAAATCGCTGAAAGCCTTGCCTGGCAAGGGTTGCAGGCTTCCCCGAGGGGGTGCGACAAACTGTCGCGAAGCTGATTTTTTGATCAGTATTGTTACGAATTCTGTAAAAGACTGTTGCTCAATAAGTCATAGTCAAGGGTTGGCGACCTATCTACAATCGCCCCCAATTTCCGTTCGGCACTGCTTGCAAGTCGCAGGATTGAAGGAAGCCACGGCTCCTTTTTGCTGACTTCGTCAAGTTTCGCCAAACGGCGATACCGGGCGGACCCCCCTCCGCGTTTTCTCGCACCAAACGGACTTGGTTGAAGTACAGGCCGTTAGCCTACGAAGTCATATAGCACCGTAATTTCGCTCGATGCCTGGTCCAGCAGTCGGACGCCTGGCATCAGCGGATTCGCCCCAAATGCTGACGCTTGGCAGGACGAAGTGTTGGCGACCAAAACACAATTGCATTGAAGCAAGCTGATCTAGAGGTCGTGAGATGAGTAAAAAGCGTTACCCCAGACTGTTTGGCATTTTGCCCTTTTTAGGCATGCTTTTACTCAGTGGGTGCAACTGGACCCTTCTCAATCCGAAGGGCCAGGTGGGCATTGAGCAAAAGAACCTCATCCTGATCGCCTTCGGCCTGATGCTGCTGGTCGTGGTTCCGGTCATCATCATGACCTTGGTCTTCGCCTGGAAGTACCGTGCTTCCAACAAGGCCGCCACGTACACCCCGGACTGGTCGCACTCGACCAAGATCGAGGCCGCGGTATGGATCATCCCGATCCTGATCATCATCGCGCTGGGTACCGTCACCTACAAGACCACCCACTCGCTCGATCCATATCGTCCGCTCGACTCCGACGTCAAGCCGGTACAGATCGACGTGGTGGCGCTGGATTGGAAGTGGCTGTTCATCTATCCGGAGCAGGGCATCGCCACGGTCAACAAGATCGTCTTCCCGGCCAACACGCCGGTGAACTTCCGCGTCACCTCGGATGCCGTGATGAACTCCTTCTTCATCCCGGGCCTGGGCGGCCAGATCTACGCGATGGCGGGCATGACCACCAAGCTGCACCTGATCGCCAACGAGAACGGCGAGTTCGACGGTATCTCGGCGAACTACAGCGGTGCCGGGTTCACCGGCATGAAGTTCAAGGCGACCGCCACCACCCAAGCCGATTTCGAAGCCTGGGTGAACGAAGTCAAGCAGTCGCCGAAGAAGCTGGAGGAGGCCGAGTACCAAGCCCTGGCCAAGCCTAGCGAAAACAACCCGGTCACGCTGTACAGCGAGGCGCCGGCGGACCTGTTCCAGACCATCGTCGACAAGTACGAGGGGATGAACCGTGGCAAGCCGGTCAGCCATGAAGAAGGCAGCAAGGATCTGGCCACAACCAAGGGTGTGGAGTCGAGTATGCAACCAGCTGCTGGGGCAGAGGAGTAAGAGATGTTCGGTAAATTAAGTCTGGAGGCGATACCTTTCCACGAGCCGATAGTCATGGTGACGCTCGCCGTGATCGCGCTCGGCGGTATCGCTGTCGTGGGTGGCATCACCTACTTCCGCAAGTGGAACTACTTGTGGAGCGAATGGCTGACTTCGGTCGACCACAAGAAAATCGGCGTGATGTACATCATCGTCGCCATGATCATGCTGCTGCGCGGCTTCGCCGACGCCATCATGATGCGTTCCCAGCAGACCCTCGCCACCGCCGGGTCCGAAGGTTATCTGCCGCCTGAACACTATGACCAGATCTTCACCGCCCACGGTGTGATCATGATCATCTTCATGGCGATGCCGTTCTTCACCGGCCTGATGAACCTGGCGCTGCCCCTGCAGATCGGTGCTCGCGACGTTGCCTTCCCGTTCCTGAACTCGCTGAGCTTCTGGCTGCTGGTGGCTGGCGTGATCCTGGTCAACGTCTCCCTGGGTGTTGGTGAGTTCGCCAAGACCGGCTGGGTCGCGTATCCGCCTCTTGCGGGGATCCAGTACAGCCCCGGGGTCGGCGTCGACTACTACATCTGGGCGCTACAGTTATCAGGGCTTGGCACGACGCTTACCGGCGTGAACTTCCTGGTCACCGTGCTCAAGATGCGCGCGCCTGGCATGAAGCTGATGGACATGCCGATCTTCACCTGGACCTGCACCTGGGCCAACGTGCTGATCGTCGCTTCGTTCCCGATCCTGACTGCCGCGCTGGCTCTGCTGACCGTTGACCGTTATCTGGACTTCCACATTTTCACCAACGAACTTGGTGGAAACCCGATGATGTACGTCAACCTGTTCTGGGCCTGGGGTCACCCTGAGGTCTACATCCTGATCCTGCCGGCCTTCGGCGTGTTCTCGGAAGTGACTTCGACCTTCTCCAGCAAGCGCCTGTTCGGCCACCACGCGATGATCTACGCATCGGGTGCGATCGCCGTGCTGGGCTTCGCGGTCTGGCTGCACCACTTCTTCACCATGGGTGCCGGCGCGAGCGTCAACACCTTCTTCGGTCTGGCGACGATGCTCATCTCGATCCCGACCGGCGTGAAGCTGTTCAACTGGCTGTTCACCATGTACCAGGGCCGTGTGCGCTTCACCGCGCCGATGCTGTGGACCCTGGGCTTCATGGTCACCTTCTCGATCGGTGGCATGACTGGCGTACTGCTGGCGGTTCCAGGCGCCGACTTCGTGCTGCACAACAGCCTGTTCGTGATCGCGCACTTCCATAACGTCATCATCGGTGGTGCCGTCTTCGGCTACATCGCGGGCTTCGCCTTCTGGTTCCCGAAAGCGTTCGGCTTCACCCTCAACGAGAAGTGGGGCAAGACGGCCTTCTGGTTCTGGATCACCGGCTTCTACGTGACCTTCATGCCGCTGTACGCGCTGGGCTTCATGGGCATGACTCGTCGCCTGAACCACACCGACAACCCGCTGTGGGAACCCTATCTGTACGTCGCCATGGTCGGTGTCGTGCTGATCGCCTGCGGTATCGCCAGCCAGCTGATCCAGTTGTTCGTTTCGGTCCGCGACCGCAAGCAGAACCCGGACGTGACCGGCGACCCATGGGGCGGCCGTACCCTGGAGTGGTCGACTTCCTCGCCACCCCCGTTCTACAACTTCGCCACCATGCCGGAGAAAGTCGGCCTGGATGCCTGGCATGAAGCCAAGGAAGCGGGTGTCGCGTACAAGGTCCCGACCCAGTACCAGCCGATCCACATGCCGAACAACACGTCGACTGGTGTGTTCATGGGCCTGCTGCTGGCGGTCTTTGGCTTCGCGTTCATCTGGCACATCTGGTGGCTGGTCGGCGTGAGCCTGGTCGCGACCATTGCGGTCTTCGTTCGCCACGCCGCGCGTGACGACCAGGGCTACATGGTTCCGGCCGAGGAAGTGGCGCGCATCGAAGGTGAACGCCACAGGGCCCTGCAGCTCGCCGGCGTGCCTACCGGTGGCGCTCGTGTCGAAACGTTTGAACGGGTTTAATCAATGTCCAGTCATGTAATCAACGCTGGTGCTCATGGTCACGACCATGGGCACGACGATCACCACCACGACTCGGGCCAGATGACCGTCTTCGGTTTCTGGCTGTACCTGATGACCGACTGCATCCTGTTTGCGTCGCTCTTCGCCACCTACGCGGTGCTGTCCGGCAGTTTTGCCGGCGGCCCGTCGGGTCATGACATCTTCGAACTGCCCTTCGTGGCCGTCGAAACCGGTCTGCTGCTGCTGTCGAGCATCACCTTCGGCTTCGCCATGCTGCAGATGTTCAAGGGCAACAAGGCGGGCGTGCTGGGCTGGTTGGCCGTCACCTTCCTGTTCGGCGCAGGCTTCATCGGGATGGAAGTCTACGAGTTCCATCACCTGATCAACGAAGGCTTCGGCCCTAACCGCAGCGGCTTCCTGTCGGGCTTCTTCGCCCTGGTAGGTACCCACGGCCTGCACGTGACCTCCGGTCTGATCTGGATGGCGGTACTGATGTACCAGATCAACACCCAAGGCATCACCCCGACCGTCAAGACCCGCATGAGCTGCCTGAGCCTGTTCTGGCACTTCCTGGACGTGGTCTGGATCTGTGTCTTCACCGTCGTCTATCTGCTGGGGGTTCTGTAATGGCCAATGCACACGACACTCATCACGAAGGCAATCACGGTAGCGTGAAGTCGTACGTCATCGGCTTCGTCCTGTCGGTGATCCTGACTGCGATTCCCTTCGGTCTGGTGATGTACCCGAGCCTGCCGAAGAACCTGACCGTCCTGATCGTGGTGGCCCTGGCCGCCATCCAGGTGGTGGTGCACCTGTTCTACTTCCTGCACATGGACCGTTCGAAGACGCAGCGCAACAACCTGTCGACGTTCCTGTTCACCACCATGGTGATCGCACTGCTGGTTGGCCTGTCGCTGTGGATCATGTTCAGCATCCACTATGAAATGTTGGCCAAGTGAGGAAAGACCGCATGTCCCTGAAGCACTTTATCCAAATCACCAAACCGGGGATCATTTTCGGTAACGTGCTTTCCGTGGCGGGGGGCTTCTTCCTCGCCGCGCAGGGTCATGTGGACTTCGCGCTGTTCCTGGCCGTGGTCGTGGGTACCTCCCTGGTGGTCGGCTCCGGTTGTGCGTTCAACAACTGCATCGACCGTGACATCGACCAGAAGATGGAGCGCACCAAGAACCGCGCCATGGTCCAGGGGGCGATGTCGCTGCCCGTCGCGCTGGCTTATGCCACGCTGCTCGGGATAGCGGGTTTCACCCTGCTGTACGTCCAGGCCAACCCGCTGGCGGCGTATTGCGCCCTGGCCGGCTTCGTCATCTACGTCGGGTTCTACAGCCTCTGGCTCAAGCGCCGCTCGGTGCACGGCACCCTGGTAGGCAGCCTGTCGGGTGCCATGCCTCCGGTGATCGGCTACTGCGCCGTGAGCAACAGTTTCGACCTGGCTGCGGTGACCCTGCTGGTGATGTTCAGCCTGTGGCAGATGCCACACAGCTTCGCGATCGCGATCTTCCGCTTCAATGACTACCGCGCGGCGAAGATTCCAGTGCTGCCGGTGGCTCGTGGCATCCTTGCCGCGAAGAGGCAGATCGTCCTCTATGTGCTGGCCTTCCTGCTCGCCACCTTGATGCTCACCCTTGGCGGCTACGCCGGCCTGGGCTACCTGGCCGTCGCCGCGGCCATGGGCCTGTACTGGCTGTACATGGCCTGGGGTGGCTACAAGGCCGAGGACGACAGCAAATGGGCGCGCAAGGTCTTTGGCTTCTCCATTCTCACCGTCACTGCATTGAGCGTGATGATGTCGGTGGACAGCCAGACAGCGTCCGATGTGCTGATGACCTACGCGCGCTGATACAGGCACCTGCCGTATCCAGAACCCTGGCCAATGTGCCAGGGTTTTTTTATGGGTGCCTGATTGCCGGGGCGCTGAGCGGTGCGCAAGCATCTTTCGAGCGATCAGTTGTCATTCGATCGAATCGAGAGATAAACCCTAAAATGGATTGATAAACGGGAAATAAGCCTTTACATGCTTGTTGGATCGAGATTATCTTTCGGCATGGTCGCCGCAGCGGCCAGCGTCGCTCGGACGGTTCCGGGCGCTTACGTCTCGAGGAAATCATGGCCGAACAAGGTTCGCCGCGCCGTTTTGCGCGCATCGATCGTCTCCCACCCTATGTCTTCAATATCACTGCCGAGCTCAAGATGGCGGCCCGCCGTCGTGGCGAGGACATCATCGACCTGAGCATGGGCAACCCGGACGGCGCGACCCCGCCGCACATCGTCGACAAGCTCGTGCAGGTCGCCCAGCGCGAAGACACCCACGGATATTCCACCTCGCGCGGTATCCCGCGTCTGCGGCGTGCCATTTCCCGCTGGTACCAGGAGCGCTACCAGGTCGAGATCGATCCAGAAAGCGAGGCCATCGTCACCATCGGCTCCAAGGAGGGCCTGGCCCATCTGATGCTCGCCACCCTTGACCAGGGCGATACGGTGCTGGTGCCCAATCCGAGCTACCCCATCCACATCTACGGTGCGGTGATCGCCGGCGCGCAAGTGCGCTCGGTGCCGCTAGTGCCTGGGGTGGACTTCTTCAACGAGCTGGAGCGAGCGATCCGCGAGTCGATCCCCAAGCCGAAGATGATGATTCTCGGTTTCCCATCCAACCCCACCGCGCAGTGCGTCGAGCTGGATTTCTTCGAGCGGGTGGTAGCCCTGGCCAAGCAGTACGACGTGCTGGTGGTGCATGACCTGGCCTATGCCGACATCGTCTATGACGGCTGGAAAGCGCCGTCGATCATGCAGGTGCCCGGCGCCAAGGACATCGCGGTGGAATTCTTCACGCTGTCCAAGAGCTATAACATGGCCGGCTGGCGCATCGGCTTCATGGTTGGCAACCCCGAACTGGTCAACGCCCTGGCACGGATCAAGAGCTATCACGACTACGGTACCTTCACGCCGTTGCAGGTAGCGGCCATCGCCGCGCTGGAAGGTGACCAGCAGTGCGTGCGCGATATCGCCGAGCAGTATCGCCAGCGTCGCAACCTGCTGGTCAAAGGGCTGCACGAGCTGGGCTGGATGGTCGAGAACCCCAAGGCCTCCATGTACGTGTGGGCGAAGATTCCGCCGCAGTACGCTCACCTGGGCTCGCTGGAGTTCGCCAAGAAGTTGCTGGCCGAGGCCAAGGTCTGCGTATCGCCTGGGATCGGCTTCGGTGAATATGGCGACGATCATGTGCGCTTCGCCCTGATCGAGAACCAGGACCGGATCCGTCAGGCCGTTCGCGGCATTCGCCAGATGTTCCGCACCGACGCTCGCTCAGTGGGGCGCAGCGAGTCCGAAGTCGCCGGTTGAGTCGTGTCGTCAAGGATGATCGTTCAAGCAGGCTGTTCGGCGCAGGCCATGCGTCGGGCAGCCTGCGGAGTGTTTGCGCCGAGCGGTGAGCTATTTTTTCCAGCCCCTCTTCTCAGGCGCTCGAGGTTGGATTAAAAAGAGCAGCGGGCCAGATGCTTTGCAGCTCGGATGAGAAGATCCGTCTGCCGTCCGACCTCATCGCGGCTCGAGTCGCGCTGGGGCAGGGCAAGCAGCGGTGTCCTTGCCTGATCGCCATGCAAGCAGACCCGAACAATCACAACCTTCCCTAGTCTGTCCATCATGTCCGAATACAACCCTTGCTTGAACTGCGGCGCCTGCTGCGGGTATTTCCGTGTGTCCTTCTTCTGGGGCGAGTGCGAGTCGGCCGGCGGGCTGGTGCCCGATGACCTGGTGGTGCAGATCAACCCGACCCGGGTGGCCATGATCGGTACCGACAGCAAGCCATGCCGTTGCATCAGCCTTGAGGGCGAGATTGGCAAGCAGGTCGCCTGCGCGATCTATGCGCAACGCTCGAGCCCATGCCGGGAGTTCGAGGCCTCCTGGGTTGACGGGATGCATAACCCCAGTTGCGATGCGGCGCGTGCCGCCCATGGCCTGCCGCCGCTGGAGGCCAACGAGCCACACTGGCCCGATGAAGGCGCCGAGGTAGCCTGACGGTCGCTGGCGCGTCGGCTGCCCTGGCGCCGATGCTGTCATCCGGGCGACAGGTGCGCTATGGTCGGCGTCCCGATGACCTCGATGGAGCGCCACTTGCCTGCCCGTTACCTTGCCATCAGCCTGGCGCTCTACCTGCTCGGACTCTGCTTCGATGGCGCGCGGATGAGTGGGGGCGCGCATATGCCGGCGTTGCAGATGCTGATCTACGGGCCATGGGGCATGCCATTCGGGCTGTTCCAATGGTTGGCCAATCCGTTGCTGGCGGTGGCTATCCTGGTTCATCGACGCTGGCGCCGGCTGGCCTTGCTGGCGGGCCTGCTGGCCTTGTACCTGGCAGCGAGCAGTCTGGGCATCGAGCGCCTCCCCGATAACCAGAGCTATGCCTTTGCGACAGTCACCGGGCTCGGCGGCGGGTTCTGGCTGTGGCTGGCCGCCATCCTGGTTTTCTGCCTGGGCCAGGGATGGTGGTGCTGGAAAGCGCGCGCGGCCAGCGACATGCCAGGTTGGCACTGGCTGGACATGGCCTTGCTGCTGGTGCTGGCCTTCACCTGCCATGCCGCGACCCAGATGCCCTCGCTGCGCTTCGATCCGCAGCGGGTCCTGGCGCCAGCGGAGCCGTCCCAGGTGCTTTGACATTTTGCGGCGCAGCGGCAAAGGTAGCGATCTTGAATGTCATGCACGATGACCAATCACTTGGAGGATTCCATGGACCATCGCCTTACCTCGTGTCTGAGCCTGCTGCTGATCCTGGCTGCGCCGCCAGCCCTGGCCGACGACAGCTCGCCGAGCTACACCCAGTGCATGGACAAGGCTTCCAGCACCGTGGCCATGGGCAGTTGCATCCAGGCCGAGACCAGGCAGCAGGATGGCAGACTGAACCGGGTCTACAAACAGCTGATGGGCAAGCTCGACAAGTCGCAGCAGAAGACACTGCGCGACGTGCAGCGACAGTGGATCGCCTACCGTGACGGCAACTGTGCATTCCATGCCCAGGCCAGCGGCGGAACGATGGCGCAACTCGACGCAGGCATGTGCGTGCTGGACATGACCCGTGCGCGCGCGGTGGAGCTGGAGCGGATCGCGAATCCCGAGCGGTGAAGATCGAGGGGCAGGGTGGTGCTAGGGGCCTGGGCCGCAATGCGGCCCAGGATCTGCCAGGCGACCACCGTTCTCACCTCGCTGGCACGGCCGCTCCTGCAAAGGCCAGGCTGCGCCATCGGTAGGATGAGGAGTACTGGAAACGGCGCCGACCGTTACCCCCTTGGGTCAACACCTCGCGCCCTGGCCTGGAGATACTCGCGCACCTGCTCGCCGTCGCCAGCGAACTCGATGCGCTCGGCCTTTGCTTCGCGCTGGTAGGCGTACATCGGGTCGTAGTATTCGTTGAGCAGGCCTTCGATCCAGCCCCGGTGCAACTCTACCGATCCACTGCGCAGCTGTTGCTCGAGTGCTTGGTGCAACAGCTCGGACAAGCGCTGGAAGCGCTCGCCACCCAGGCGCTTGTGGATACGCGCCATGCTCTGGCGCAGGCGCTCGGCGAACAGCTGGCGGCCTTCGTCCTCGCCATGCAGCTCGACGAACTCGGCGCACAGGTTGATCACATAGTCGCGCAAGATACGCTCGACCCGGTTGGCGAAGCTGTCCTCCAGCCATACCAGCGGATACCGTTGCATGCCCTGATACAGTTCCAACGGCACCGAGCAGCTGCCGACGATACGGCCTTCGTCCTCAAGCACGAACTGCTCGATGCCGCGAGCGCGCTTGCTGAGGATGTCGATGGCAAGGTTGTTCTCGAAATCGATCTGCGCCGGCTGCGCGGTGGCGCGCTTGCCGAAGCTCGAGCCGCGGTGGTTGGCATGCCCCTCGAGGTCGAGCACGTTGTCGAGTTGCAGCAGCACATCGGTCTTGCCGGTGCCGGTCAGCCCGCCGATCAGCACGAACTCGCACTGCTCCACGGCCTGCAGGGTCGTGTCGAGCAGGAAATTGCGCAGCGCCTTGTAGCCACCCTTGATCCGCGGATAGTCGATGCCAGCTTGCTTGAGCCACTGCTGAACGATCTGCGAACGCAAGCCACCACGCAGGCAATACAGGTAACCGTCCGGGTGCGCCTTGGCGAATGCCGCCCAGGCTTGCATGCGTTCCTCCCGCTTGGCGCCGCTGACCAGCTGGTGACCCAGGTCGATGGCCGCTGCCTGGCCGTGCAGCTTGTAGCAGGTGCCGACCTTCTGCCGCTCCTGGTCGTTCATCAGCGGCAGGTTGACCGTGTTGGGAAAGGCGCCCTTGGCGAATTCGATCGGCGCGCGCATGTCCATCATCGGCGCGCCTTCGAGGAACAGCCGGCGGAAATCGGTGCAGTCGTCGCGCATCAAAGCACCTCGACCGCGTGGCTCTGTCGCTCGACCAGCTCGCCGATCGGCGCCAGGTCCAGCCCCAGTTGCGAAGCGACGGCGAGGAACTCGGCCTCGCCTTCGACGGTGACGGCCACCAGCAGGCCGCCACTGGTCTGTGGATCGCACAAAAGGTGCTTCTGGTCGTCGCTCAGCGGCCCGATCTTATGCCCGTAGCTGTCATGGTTGCGCAGCGTACCGCCAGGAATGCAGCCTTCGGCCAGGTAATGGTCGACGCCCGGCAGGCGCGGCACGGCGGCGACGCGCAGCTGGGCGGTCAGGCCGCTGCCTTCGGCCAGCTCGACGAGGTGACCGAGCAGGCCGAAGCCGGTCACATCGGTCATGGCCTTGACCCCAGGGAGCTTGCCGAAGCGGCTGCCAGGCGTGTTCAAGGTGCACATCCAGTCGCGCGCCAGGCCCTGGTCCTCGGCGCGCAGTTTGGACTTCTTTTCGGCCGTGGTCAGGATGCCGATGCCCAGTGGTTTGGTCAGGTACAGGCGGCAGCCCGCGGTGGCGGTATCGTTGCGCTTGAGATGACGCTTGCTGACCACGCCAGTGACCGCCAGGCCGAAGATCGGCTCGGGCGCATCGATGGAATGGCCGCCGGCCAGCGGGATGCCGGCTTCGGCGCACACCGCCCGTCCGCCGCGAATCACTTCGCGAGCGACTTCCGGGGCCAGCAGGTTGACCGGCCAGCCAAGGATGGCGATGGCCATCAGCGGGTCGCCACCCATGGCATAGATGTCGCTGATCGCATTGGTCGCGGCGATCCGGCCGAAATCGTAGGGATCATCCACGATCGGCATGAAGAAGTCGGTGGTCGAGACCACCCCGCGCTCGTCGTCCAGCGCATACACCGCGGCATCGTCGCGCGAGGCGTTGCCGACCCAGAGCCTGGGATCCGGCGCCTGGATGCCGCTTTCGGCGAGGATCAGGTCCAGCACCTTGGGGGAAATCTTGCAGCCGCAGCCAGCACCGTGGCTGTACTGGGTCAGGCGAATGGGCTCGCTCATACGCACCTCTGATTTTCGTGATGCGCGATTGTAGCAAAGCTGGCCTTTGCGCCTGCGGCTCTTATAATTGTCCGCTCGACCGCATGTCGCGACGCCGTCTCGTCGCTGTCCCAGCGCAGCCGCACGCCGGCAGACAACCACATTGCCATCCTTCCCCGCTATTGAACCGGAGAACCTCATGCTCAAACGCCCGCTCGCGCTTGCCGCCGGCCTCGTGCTGTCCTGCTGCGCCGCCCTTGCCCAGGCCGCCGATACCCTGCGGGTCAGTGCCATTCCCGACGAGGCGCCGACCGAATTGCTGCGCAAGTTCAAGCCGCTTGGGGCCTACCTCGAGCAGCAGACCGGCATGAAGGTGCGGTTCGTGCCGGTGGCCGACTACCCGGCGGTGGTGGAGGCGCTGGCCAGCAATCGGCTCGACATGGCCTGGCTGGGCGGCTTCACCTTCGTCCAGGTGCACCTGAAGGACCCGACCGCGACCCCGCTGGTGCAGCGCGAGCAGGATGCGCAGTTCACCAGCAAGTTCATCACGGCCAACCCGCAAGTGCACAGCCTGGCCGATCTCAAGGGCAAGACCTTCGCCTTCGGCTCGATTTCCTCGACCTCGGGCAGCCTGATGCCACGCTATTTCATGCTCAAGAACGACGGCATCACCCCCGAGGGGTACTTCAGCCGAATCGCCTATTCAGGCGCGCATGACGCCACCGCGGCCTGGGTGCAGGCTGGCAAGGTCGACGCCGGGGTGCTCAACGCCAGCGTGTGGGACAAGCTGGTCGCCTCCGGCAAGGTCGATACCGACAAGGTCAAGGTGTTCGCAACCACGCCGACCTACTTCGACTACAACTGGACCGTGCGTGGCAACCTCGACCCGGTGCTGAAGAGCAAGCTCAAGGCGGCGTTCCTCGCGCTCGACCCGGCCAATCCCGAGCACAAGGCGATTCTCGACTTGCAGGCCGCCAGCCGCTTCATCGAGACCAGCCCGGAAAACTACCAGGGCACCGAGGAGGCTGCGCGCGCCGCCGGGCTGCTCAAGTGAGCATCCACCTGTCGGGCGTCGGTTTGCGGCATGGGCAGGTTCGGGCGCTGGAGGCCGTGGACCTGCGGATCGATACCGGCGAGCAGGTCGCCATCATCGGGCCCTCCGGCGCTGGCAAGTCCAGCTTGCTGCACCTGATGGCCACCGCCGCGCAGCCTGGGGCAGGGGAGATCGAACTGCTTGGCGTGCGCCCCTGGGCGGTCTCGGCGCGCGCCCGCCAGCGCCTGCGCACGCGCATCGCGCTGGTGCATCAGGCGCCACCGCTGCCACCGCGCCAGCGCGTGGTCACCGCCGTGCTGGCCGGGCGCCTGGGCCAATGGAGCACATTGCGTGGCCTGCTCAACCTGGTGCACCCGACCGATGTACCAGGGGCCCGGCAGGCGCTGGCCGAATTCGGCCTGGCCGACAAGCTGTTCGCCCAGTGTGGCCAGCTGTCAGGAGGCCAATTGCAGCGGGTCGGCATTGCCCGGGCGCTCTATCAGCGCCCACGATTGCTGCTGGCCGACGAGCCAGTCTCGGCCATGGACCCGGTGCTGGCCGAGCACAGCCTGGCGCTGCTCGTCCGACACGCCCGGGCTTCTGGCGCCACGCTGGTCGCCAGCCTGCATGCGGTGGAGCTGGCACTGGCGCATTTTTCACGGGTCATTGGCATCCGAGATGGCCAGATCGCCTTCGATCGCCCCTCGCAAGAGGTCGATCCCGGCGTGCTGCGAGATCTGTACGCCAACGAGCAGCTGGTTTCGCCGGTTTTGCCAAGCACGACCCTGAACCTGCAGATTCCTCGATGCTGAAGGTCGACCGCCGCGACCCCGCGGCCTTGCCCCGCTTGCTGCTGAGCGCATTGGCGATCGTGCTGCTGTGGCCCGGCCTGCGCTTGAGCGAACTCGATCCAGGCGTGTTGCTGCAAGCCGAGAACCGCCAGCAGATGGGCAGCTTCCTCGGCGCCTTCTGGCCACCGGCACACGATCGGGAGTTCCTGGCGCTGCTGCTCGAGGCCATCTTGCAGACGCTGGCCGTGGCCACCGCCGGGATGTTTCTGGCACTGTCGCTGGCGGTTCCGGCAAGCCTGCTGGCCAGCCGTGCCCTGTCGTTGACCGCGGCCTCGCGGGGCGGCCGGGTCGGTGGCTGGTCGCGCATGCTGCGCATGCCGGTACGCGGCGTGCTGGTGTTCCTGCGCAGCGTGCCGGAAATCGTCTGGGCACTGCTGTTCGTCCGCGCAGTGGGCCTGGGGCCGACCGCGGGGGTCCTGGCGATCGCCATTACCTACAGCGGGATGCTCGGCAAGGTCTATGCCGAGATCTTCGAATCGGTCGACCAGCGGCCGATGCATGCCTTGCTGCAGGGTGGCAGCGACAGGCTGGCCGGCTTCTGCTACGGCATCCTGCCCAATGCCGGGGCGGAATTGGTGTCCTATACGGTCTATCGCTGGGAATGCGCCGTTCGCGCCTCGGTGGTGATGGGGTTCGTCGGCGCGGGCGGGCTGGGACAGCAGATCGACCTGTCGATGCGCATGTTCGCTGGCGACCAGGTGGCCAGCATGTTGCTGGCTTTTCTGCTGCTGGTGATGGTTGCCGACCTGCTCAGCCGCTTCCTGCGTGGGAGACTGACATGAGCCGCTGGATCAACCTGTCGCTGCTGCTGTGCATGCTGGCTGCGGTCGTGGCTTCGTTCGGCTACCTGCAACTGGACCTGGGTGCCCTGGTGGCCGAGGGTGGTCTGGCGCAGATGGGCGAGTATGCCGGGCGTTTCCTGCAACCGGACCTGTCCGCCGGACATCTTCGCGCCGTCGCCTGGGGCGCGCTGGAGACGTTGGCCATGTCTGGCCTTGGCACCTTGCTGGCGATGCTCCTCGGCCTGCTGCTGGCGTTGCCGGCCGCCGGGCGCTTCGGCTGGCTGCTGCAAGGCGCCGTGCGCTTGCTGCTCAATGCCCTGCGGGCCATACCCGAGCTGGTATGGGCCGCGCTGACGGTACTGGCGGCAGGCCTCGGGCCCAATGCCGGGACCCTGGCGTTGGCCCTGCACACCACGGGCGTGCTGGGACGGCTGTTCGCCGAGGCGCTGGAAAACGCCCCCGCCGCGCCCGCCACGGCGATTCGCTTGCAAGGCGGCAGCCAGGTCGTGGCATTCTGCTTCGGTACCTTGCCCAACCTCTGGCCGCAGTTGCTGGCCTACAGCCTGTACCGCTGGGAGAACAACATCCGCATGGCCAGCGTCCTTGGCCTGGTCGGCGCCGGCGGCCTGGGGCAGATGCTCTACGCCACCTTGAGCCTGTTCCAGGAGGCACAAGCCAGCACGGTGATCATCGCCATGCTGGTACTGGTGCTGCTGGTCGATGCCGCCAGCGACCTGTTGCGCCAACGCTATGTACGCGCCTGAACGATCGGTACCTGGTGTGCCAGCTCGCCGCACTGTGCTTCGCGCTGCATCGATTCCAGGTTGCGTTCGATGGTCTCGCAGATGGTGTCCATCTGGATCTGGTGCTCGCTGAAACGGAACGGGCTCTGCAGGTCCGTGCCGATGCGCTCGATGGCCAGCAGCATGAAACCGACCACGGTCGAGGCCAGCGGGGTGAACCAGCCCAGCGACTCCACCAGGCCGATTGGCACGATCAGGCAGAACAGGCTGATGAACAGCCGCGGAAAGTAGACGTAGGGGTAGGGCAGCGGAGTGTTGGCGATGCGCTCCATGCCGCCTTGGGCGTTGGACAGGTCCACCAGGGTCGATTCCAGGCGCGCCAGACGAATGCTGTCGAGTCGCCCGGCCTGGTACTCCTTGGCCAGCAATGCCGCAGAGCCGCTGAGGATGTCGTTGGCGAAGTTGTTCGAGCCGTTGCGCCGCTCGAATTCGTCCGGCGTGATGAATGCGATCAGTTCGCTCGGGCAGGTTTCGCCCTTGAGGTGGGCAGCCAGGCAGTTGACGTAGGCCACATGGCGCCGCAGCAATGTGGCCTTGATCGGGTTGCGACCTTCTGCCGGATCATCGATCAGGGTCAGCGCCTGGCGGGCGAAGCTGCGTGAGCTGTTGACCAGCGCGCCCCACAGCGTGCGCGCTTCCCACCAGCGATTGTAGGCGCTGCTGTTGCGAAAGCTGACCAGCACCACCAGGGAGGAGCCGAGCAGGGTCAGTGGAATCAGCGGTAGCGAGAACTTGCTATTGAAGAACAGCATGAAGTCGATCGTGACCAGGACATCCCAGATAAGCAGCCAGAACAGCGACCAGCCTATGTAGCCGAAGGTCTTCACCACCAGGCGGTACTTGCGAGCGAGCATTTCCTTCACGCGGAGAACCTCAAAATGGGGGTGGGTGCAGGTTTCCGACGTTGTCGGGCGAGCAAGGTTCGCCACTGTTCGTCGCCTTGTGTTGCCAGATGTCAGCAGCTGAGGGGCAAGGCAGACCTGAGTCGCGGGCACCATGGCGCAAAATGTTTGCGCGCTTGGTCCACGGCGTTTGAAGTGATCATTTTGATGGTGGCAATATAATGCCATCACCGAGCCGCGGTTCAGGCTTGCCGTCTGACCGGTGCAGTCGTGGACAACAATCAGATCGGTGTGAGTTCGATGAAAGAACCGCAAGGCAAAGGGCTGTCCTTTGCCAAACGCATGTACCTGCCGCGTGCCGTGGGCACAGGGCTCGGCTTCTTCTGCGTGATGATCGGCATCTGGCCGTTGCAGCCGGCCTGGTGGACCTGGGCACTGCTGCTGGCCCATGGATTCGTCTGGCCTCACCTGGCCTTCCAGTGGGCCCGGCTGTCGTCGCAGCCCTTTCGTACCGAGCAGCGCAGCCTGGTTTGCGACGGTTTCTTCGGCGGTTGCTGGGCCGGCGTGATGGGGCTCAACCCGCTACCGAGCGTGATCATCCTGTCGATGATCGCCATGGACAAGATCGCGGCCGGTGGTGTGCACATGCTGGTCAAGACCGTCCTGGCCCAGGCGCTCGGCATCGGCCTGGGCCTGTGGTTGTACGCGCCGCCCTTGTTGCCCGAGACGACCCAGGCGCAGATGCTCGCCTGCCTGCCGATCCTGCTGGTCTATCCCATGGCGATCGGGCTGATCTGCTACCAGGTCACGGCCCAGCTCACCGCGCACAAGCGCGCACTGGCACGGCTGAGCAAGACCGACAGTCTCACCGGGTTGATCAACCATGGGGCCTGGAAGGACTTGCTGCTGGTGGCGTTCCAGCGCTGCCATGCCAGCGGGCAGGTCAACAACCTGGCCCTGATCGACATCGACCACTTCAAGCAGATCAACGATAGCTACGGTCACTTGGTCGGCGACGGCATCCTGCGGCTGGTGGGCGACAACCTGTCGAGTCATCTGCGCAAGAGCGATCCGGTGGCCCGCTATGGCGGCGACGAATTTTGCGTGATGCTGCCTGACACCACGCCGGAGCAGGCCCTGGAGGTACTCGAGCGGCTACGCCAGGCGATCGATGCCTACCGTGTCCCGGACCTGCCACAGCTGACCCTCAGCCTGAGCATCGGCATCGCACCGTTCGACAGGTGCCTGGCGACCCCCGACAGCTGGCTGCACGCGGCGGACATGGCGCTCTACCAGGCCAAGAGCGCGGGGCGGAACCAGATCGTGCTGGCGCCTGGAGCGCAGCATGGGTGCGGGGCTGAAAGCTTGCAGGGCCTGCCTGCGAGCGGCGGCACGATGCCGCGAACCGCTGGTCAAACAGAGAACCGATCCGCGCGATGAGGAGTTCGCCCATGCCAACGCCCGCCGAACGTCCAACGCACGCGCCGTTCCTGGAGCCGGGCGAGACGGTGGTGCTGTTCGATGGTGTCTGCAAGCTGTGCAATGGCGTGATCAGGTTCCTGGTCCGCCATGACCGGCATCGGCGGTTGCGCCTGGCTACCGTGCAGTCCCCCGAGGGCCAGCGGCTGCTGGCCTGGGCTGGCCTGCCCCAGGACCGTTTCGATACCATCGCCGTGATTCGCGGCAAGCGCTTCTGGATCCGCTCCGACGCGTTCTTCGAGATCGCCCCGAAACTTTCTGGCGGGTGGCGCTGGCTCAGCGTGCTGCGCATCTTTCCCAAGGCGCTGCGCGACTGGTGCTACGACCGTATTGCCCATAACCGCTACCGGATCTTCGGCAGATATGCGCAGTGTCCGCTGCCCAGTGCCGAGCAGCGAGCCCGGTTCCTGCAGGCAGGGCAGTGAATCGAACGGAGCGCGTGCCGGGACTGCGGGCAGCGTCGACGGATGGTTCGCCGGGCAGGCCGAGCCGCCGCTTGCATACGCGCTCCGGTCGACTAGCTTTTGTGCGGCAACCTCGCGCACAAGGACGGACTCATGGCCATCAGCAAATCCAGGAAACAGCCCGGCAAACCCTTGTCTTCCACCGACCCGTTTCGTCTCAAGCCCGCTCCCGCCGTTACTGACGAGCGCGCCTCCAGCGTCCACCGCTATGGTCCTGGGCAAACCATCATCTGTGACACCGAATCGCGTGGCAGCGTGCGCGATATCGCCGAGTTGCAACTCGATGCCACCCAGGGCTTCATTCCGCTCTGGAGCGAGGGCTCGATTCTGCGCTGGCGCTTTCGCGAACAGTCGTTGCTGCCGTTCGAGGCGCCCGACGAGGTCAAGGCCCGCATCGAGGCGCTTTTCTGCCAGGCGCTACGGGCCTGGGGCGATGCGGTGCCGGTGGCCTTCACACGCGACGACGACGCCTGGGACTTCCAGATCGTGGTCCAGGCGGTGGAGCGTTGCGACGAAACAGGCGGCTGCGTGCTGGCCAGTGCGTTCTTCCCCGATCCGGGGCGGCATGACCTGGTCATCTATCCCACCCTGTTCAGGCAGGACCCGGCCGAGCAGGTCGAAAGCCTGGCCCATAAACTTGGCCATGTATTCGGCCTGCGTCACTGGTTCGCGCCGCAGCGCGAGGCGAGCTTCCCCTCCAGGCCCTATGGTAGGCAGAGCCGGACCTCGATCATGAACTATGGCCCCGACAGCCAATTGACCGAGCAGGATCGCAACGATCTCAAGACGCTTTACAGCGAGGCCTGGAGCGGGCGGCTGACGCATGTCAACGGAACGCCGATCCGCTTGGTGGCGCCGTTCCATACCTTGCGCGAGCAGACGAAAAGGATGCTGCTGGTCTAAGCGGATGGCCGGGCGCTAGCGTGCATCGCCAGGAACGAAAGGTTCTCTGTCGACTCCTATGGGACATGGCGCAATCACCCCAGGCTACGTGAGAATCAGGAGCACGACATGAAGCTGCCGCTGGTCATAGGTCTTGCAACGCTTGGGCTCGGAGCCGTCGCTGGCGAGCATGCCGAGGCGCTGCCGAGCTGCAACCTGCCCCAGCAGCAGGAGGTGGTGGGGCAGCCGGGCGGCGAGATTTCCGACCCGCGACAGGCGCATGTCTTCATGCGCGCCAACATTCTTCAAACCGACATCGGTAGCGCCCGCAAGGCCCGTCGTATCACCCAGGACCAGGCCGACCAGTTGTGGCAACGCGTGGAGCACGTGCGCGGGGAAACGCTTGTCTTCGTCAAGCGGCAGGGCTTTCTCAGCGCGGCGCAGCGGGCCAGCCATGATCGTGAATTCGATGCGATCGCCCGGCAGATCTGTCCAGGGATCGAAGGCTGACCTTGCTGGCGCGATCGTCAGCCACTGCTTCAGGGACTGGGATGGCCTGGCCAAGCCGTTTAGTATCGACGACCTGTCGCAGAGCAGGAACGCAGAGTCGAAGAGATCGATACATGAACGAGAAGAACGCCATGCCGGTTGCCACGGACCCGGTCGACAAGGTCCTGGCCGCTGCGCGCCGCTGCTGGAAGGTACGCCTGGCGCGACGCCTGCTCGGGCCATCGGCCGCGAAGCAGCAGTTCCAGAAGGTCCTGAAGAAAGCCATCAAGCAACTGTCCAAGGTCGATCGAGGGCGCGCCGAGTTCCTCGCCCGCTATCCACGCTACCAGATAGGTCGCGGCTCCTACGGCATGCCGACCGTGCAGGACTATCAGGCCGGACAGACCTTGAAGATCGGCGCCTACACGTCATTGGCAGGCACCTCGCGCATTCTGCTCGGCGGCAATCACCGGATCGACTCGGTCACTTCGTATCCGTTCCATGCCTTCCTGCCCATGGACATTCCAGACCCGACACCCCCCAGCGGCGATGTGGTGATCGGCAATGACGTCTGGGTCTGCACGGCGGCGACGATCCTCTCTGGCGTGACCATTGGCGATGGCGCCGTGGTAGCCACTGGCGCGGTGGTCACCCGGGACGTGCCGCCTTATGCCATCGTCGGTGGGGTGCCCGCCAAAGTCATTGGCTACCGCTTTGCCCAGGACGTTCGGGAGCGGTTGCTCAAGCTGGCTTGGTGGAACTGGCCGCATGAGGAAATCATCGAGATCGCGCCACTGCTGTCAGTGCCCGACCTGCAGGCGTTTTTCGAGTATGCGCGCCGGCGGGAGCAGGGGAGGGTCGCGACCTTGGCCGGATGAGTGGGTAGTGGTGTGAAGCCTGCATGCTTCCAGCACGGTCGGTGGGTGCAGGACTGATCAAGGCTCGGACTGGCGCGGTCCGGATACGAAAAAACCGACCATGAGGTCGGTTTTTTCTGGATCTGGTGCCCCGAGGGAGACTCGAACTCCCACTCCTTTCGAAAACGGATTTTGAATCCGCCGCGTCTACCAATTCCGCCATCAGGGCTTGTGGGGCGGCAGTATAGAGAGCCTCTGGAAGGCGGTCAATCGGCTTTCATGGTGAATTTTTCCGCGTTGGGCTAAACTTTGCGGCCCTGTGGAACCGAACATCATCATGCGCGTCGCCGATTTTTCCTTCGAACTTCCTGATTCCCTGATCGCTCGCCATCCGCTGGCCGAGCGCCATGGCAGCCGTCTGCTGGTCCTCGACGGACCGAGCGGGGTGCTGGCGCACCGGCGGTTCACCGACCTGCTGGAGTACCTGCGGCCCGGTGACCTGATGGTGTTCAACAACACCCGGGTGATCCCGGCGCGGCTGTTCGGCCAGAAGGCATCCGGCGGCAGGCTGGAGATCCTCGTCGAGCGGGTGCTCGACAGCTATCGGGTGCTGGCCCATGTGCGCGCTAGCAAAGCACCCAAGGCGGGCAGCATGCTGCTGATCGATGGCGGCGGCGAGGCCGAGATGGTCGCGCGCCACGAGGCCTTGTTCGAGCTGCGCTTCACCGAGCAGGTGCTGCCGCTGCTGGAGCGGGTCGGACACATGCCGCTGCCGCCCTATATCGATCGCCCGGACGAGGGCGCCGACCGCGAGCGCTACCAGACGGTATACGCCGAACGCGCCGGGGCGGTCGCCGCGCCGACCGCGGGGCTGCACTTCGACCAGGCCCTGCTCGAGCAGATCGCCGCCAAGGGTGTCGAGCAGGCCTTCGTGACCTTGCACGTGGGCGCCGGCACCTTCCAGCCGGTGCGGGTCGATCGCATCGAGGATCACCACATGCACAAGGAGTGGCTGGAAGTCAGCCAGCAAGTGGTCGATGCGGTGCAAGCCTGCCGGGCGCGCGGTGGCCGGGTCATCGCGGTAGGCACCACCAGCGTGCGCTCGCTGGAAAGCGCGGCGCGCGATGGCCAGCTCAAGGCTTTCAGTGGCGACACCGACATCTTCCTGTATCCGGGCCGGCCGTTCCATGTGGTCGATGCCCTGGTCACCAACTTCCACCTGCCCGAGTCCACGTTGCTGATGCTGGTCTCGGCCTTCGCCGGTTATCCGCAGACCATGGCCGCCTACGCGGCGGCGGTGGAGCAGGAATACCGATTCTTCAGTTACGGTGATGCCATGTTCATCACCCGCAATCCGGCGCCACGCGGCCCAGAGGATCAAGCATGAGTCGCACCTGTCGTATGTCCTTCGAACTGCTGGCCACCGACGGCAAGGCCCGTCGTGGTCGCCTGACCTTCCCCCGTGGCACGGTGGAGACGCCGGCGTTCATGCCGGTGGGCACCTACGGCACGGTCAAGGGCATGCTGCCTCGGGACATCGAGGCCATTGGCGCCGAGATCATCCTCGGCAATACCTTCCACCTGTGGCTGCGTCCAGGTACCGAGGTGATCAGCAAGCACGGCGGACTGCACGGCTTCATGCAGTGGAAGGGGCCGATCCTCACCGACTCCGGCGGCTTCCAGGTGTTCAGCCTGGGCGCCATGCGCAAGATCAAGGAAGAGGGCGTGACCTTCGCCTCGCCAGTCGATGGTTCCAAGGTGTTCATGGGACCGGAAGAGTCCATGCAGGTCCAGCGCGACCTGGACTCGGACATCGTGATGATCTTCGACGAATGCACGCCGTACCCGGCCGAGCACGACGTGGCACGCGCCTCGATGGAGCTGTCGCTGCGCTGGGCTCAGCGCTCGAAGAACGCCCATGCCGACAACACCGCGGCGCTGTTTGGCATCGTCCAGGGCGGCATGCACGAAGACTTGCGCATGCGCTCGCTGGAAGGCCTGGACAAGATCGGCTTCGATGGCCTGGCCATCGGCGGGCTGTCGGTGGGCGAACCCAAGCATGAAATGATCAAGGTACTCGACTACCTGCCGGGGCAGATGCCGGCTGACAAACCTCGTTACCTTATGGGGGTAGGCAAACCGGAAGATCTCGTCGAGGGTGTGCGCCGCGGCGTCGACATGTTCGACTGCGTGATGCCGACGCGCAACGCGCGCAACGGTCATCTGTTCATCGACACCGGGGTGATCAAGATCCGCAACGCGTTCCATCGCCACGATGATTCGCCGCTGGATCCGACCTGCGATTGCTATACCTGCCAGAACTTCTCCCGCGCCTATCTGCACCACCTGGACAAGTGCGGCGAAATGCTGAGCAGCATGTTGAATACCATCCACAACTTGCGCCATTACCAGCGTCTGATGGCTGGTTTGCGCGAGGCTATTCAACAGGGTAAATTGGCCGCCTTCGTCGACGCCTTCTATGCCAAGCGCGGGCTTGCCGTGCCGCCCTTGGCCTGACTGTCCTTCACTTATTCGCAAGCGATGAACTTGCAATAACTAGTTAGCAACCGGAGTGTCAAATGAGCTTTCTGATTCCCGCCGCCTACGCGGACGCTGCCCCTGCCGCCGCAGGCCCCGCCGGTACCGGCTTCGAGTGGATCTTCCTGGTCGGCTTCCTGGTCATCTTCTACCTGATGATCTGGCGCCCCCAGGCCAAGCGCGCCAAGGAGCAGAAGAACCTGCTCGGTGCCCTGCAGAAAGGCGACGAAGTGGTCACCACCGGTGGCATCGCCGGCAAGATCGTCAAGGTCGCCGATGACTTCGTGGTTCTGGAAGTCTCCGACAACGTCGAACTGAAGTTCCAGAAGGGCGCCGTGGCCGCGACCCTGCCGAAAGGTACGCTCAAGGCTATCTGAGTTACCGGTTTTCTTTTCCAGTCGGGGCGCGCAACGCGCCCCGCGTCTTGAACGGGCGGCGTGATGCTGAACAAATACCCTCTGTGGAAATACGCACTGATCTTGCTGGTGCTGGCGATCGGTTTCATTTATTCCGCTCCCAACCTCTACCCTGACGATCCGGCGGTACAGATCAGCGGTGCCAGCACCGCGCTGCAAGTCGGCCAGGCAGACCTGGACCGCGCCAGCAAGGCGCTGAACGATGCCGGCATCGCGGTCAAGGGCACCAACCTGGGCGAGCAGGGCAAGGGCGCGCTGTTGCGCCTGGTGAACCAGGAAGACCAGCTTCCGGCCAAGGACGTGGTGCGCAAGGCACTGGGCGATGACTATGTCGTGGCCCTGAACCTGGCACCGACCACCCCGCAATGGCTGCGCAACCTCGGCGCCAGCCCGATGAAGCTTGGCCTGGACCTGTCCGGTGGCGTGCACTTCCTGCTCGAAGTCGACATGGACAAGGCCATGGCTGCACGCATGAAGGTCTATGAAGGCGAAGTCAAGACCTTGCTGCGCAAGGAGCGTGTCCGCTACCGCAGCCTGCCGCAGCAGGACGGCGGCATCATGCTGGGCTTTGCCGACGACGCCACGCGCGAGCAGGCACGCGACCTGGTTCGCAAGAATTTCACCGATTTCGACCTGACCACCAGCGAGCGCAACGACCTCGCCGTGCTGCGCCTGGCGCTGACCCAGGCCAAGGTCGCCGAGATCCGCGAATACTCGATCAAGCAGAACCTGACCACCGTGCG
Source organism: Pseudomonas fulva (assembly GCF_015680705.1). Classification (GTDB taxonomy): domain Bacteria; phylum Pseudomonadota; class Gammaproteobacteria; order Pseudomonadales; family Pseudomonadaceae; genus Aquipseudomonas; species Aquipseudomonas fulva_C. The sequence goes on from NZ_JADNYP010000005.1 coordinate 206,370, forward strand.
CAACCGGGTCAACGAGCTGGGCGTTGCCGAGCCGCTGGTGCAGCGCCAGGGCGCCAATCGCATCGTGGTCGAGCTGCCAGGCGTGCAGGACACTGCCGAGGCCAAGCGCATCCTCGGCAAGACCGCCAACCTCGAGTTCCGCTTCGGTGCCGAGCCGGGCGCTTCCCGTGCCACCACCGAAGTCTTCGAGTTCCGCGAAGGTGGGCGCTCCGCCGCGGTCGAGCGTGGCCTGATCATCACCGGCGACCAGGTCACCGATGCCCAGGCCGGTTTCGACGAGCACGGCCGTCCGCAGGTCAACATCCGCCTCGATGGCCATGGCGGCGAGCTGATGAACCGTGCCACCCGCACCAACGTGGGTCGCAGCATGGCGGTGATCTTCATCGAGCAGAAGCCGATCACCCGCTACGAAAAGAAGATGGTCGACGGCGTCGAGAAGGACGTCGCGGTGCAGACTTTCCAGGAAGAGAAGAAGATCATCAGCCTGGCGACCATCCAGTCGCCGCTGGGCAGCCAGTTCCGTATCACCGGCCTGAACGGCCAGGGCGAGTCGTCCGAGCTTGCCCTGCTGCTGCGCGCCGGCGGCCTGGCCGCGCCCATGTACTTCGCCGAGGAACGCACCATCGGCCCGAGCCTGGGCGCCGACAACATCACCAAGGGTATCGATGCGTCCCTGTGGGGCATGCTGTTCGTATCGCTGTTCATCATCGCCATCTATCGCGGCTTCGGCGTGATCGCCACGATCGCCCTGGCTGGCAACATGGTCTTGCTGATGGCCCTGATGTCGCTGCTTGGCGCGACCCTGACCTTGCCTGGCATTGCCGGCATCGTCCTGACCATGGGCATGGCGGTCGACGCCAACGTGCTGATCTTCTCGCGGATCCGTGAAGAGATCAAAGCCGGCATGTCGGTGCAGCGCGCCATTCATGAAGGCTTCAACCGCGCCTACACCGCGATCATCGACGCCAACCTGACCAGCCTGCTGGTCGGCGGCATTCTCTTCGCGATGGGTACCGGGCCGGTCAAGGGCTTCGCGGTCACCATGTCCCTCGGGATTTTCACCTCGATGTTCACCGCCGTCATGGTGACCCGTGCAATGGTCAACCTGACCTGCGGCGGGCGTGACATCAAGAAGCTGTGGGTTTAAGGGGCTGCCATGAAAACCATCAACTTCATGGGCGTGCGCAATGTCGCGTTCGCCATTACCGTGCTTCTGACCGTGCTGGCGCTGTTCAGCTGGTGGCAGAAGGGCCTGAACTTCGGCCTGGACTTTACCGGCGGTACGCTGATCGAGCTGACCTACGAGCGTCCGGCGGACCTGCAAAAGGTGCGCGGCGAGTTGGTCGAGGCCGGCTTCCACGAAGCCGTGGTACAAAGCTTCGGCGCCACCACCGACCTGCTGGTGCGCATGCCGGGCGACGATCCGCAATTGGGCACCCGCGTGGCCGAAGCGCTGCAAAAGACCGGTGGGGACAACCCGGCAGTGGTCAAGCGTGTCGAGTTCGTCGGGCCGCAGGTGGGCGAGGAACTGCGTGACCAGGGTGGCCTGGGCATGCTGCTGGCCCTGGGCGGCATCCTCATCTACCTGGCATTCCGCTTCCAGTGGAAGTTCGCGGTCGGGGCGATCATTTCGCTGGTCCACGACGTGGTGGTGACCCTGGGCATCCTGTCGTTCTTCCAGATCACCTTCGACCTGACGGTGCTGGCGGCGGTGCTGGCCATCATCGGCTACTCGCTCAACGACACCATCGTGGTGTTCGACCGGGTCCGCGAGAACTTCCGGGTCATGCGCAAGGCTTCGCTGATCGAGAACATCAACGTCTCGACCACCCAAACCCTGCTGCGTACCATCGCCACCTCGGTTTCGACCCTGCTGGCGATCGCCGCCTTGCTGTTCTTCGGCGGCGACAACCTGTTCGGTTTCTCGCTGGCGCTGTTCATCGGCGTCATGGCCGGTACCTACTCGTCGATCTACATCGCCAACGTGGTACTGATCTGGCTGAACCTGAACAGCGAAGACCTGATTCCGCCAGTCAAGGCCGAGGGTGTGGACGACCGTCCTTGACGGGTTTTTCCCACGCCGAATGAGGCAGCGAGAGGCGCAAGTGTTGAACTTGCGCCTTTTTTTTTGCTCCAAGGCAGGGACAAGCGCGGGCGCGGACCCGCAGGTACGATCAGGAGGTTCAGGTGAACAAGTCAATGCTGGTGGGTGCGGTTCTAGGCGCGGTCGCGGTGACTGCCGGAGGCGCATTCGCGACCTACAGCTTGGTCAACAAGGGGCCTGAATACGCCCAGGTGACCGCTGTTCAACCGATCAAGGAAACCATCAAGACGCCGCGGCAGGTGTGCAAGGACGTGACCGTTACCCGTCAGCGTCCAGTGCAGGACCAGCACCAGATCGCCGGAACCGTGCTGGGCGCAGTGGCCGGCGGCTTGCTGGGCAACCAGGTCGGCGGTGGCACTGGCAAGAAGATCGCCACGGTCGCCGGAGCGGTAGGCGGCGGCTACGCCGGCAACAAGGTGCAGGAGCACATGCAGAACGGCGACACCTACACCACTACTCAGACCCGCTGCAATACGGTCAACGACGTCAGCGAGAAGGTCGTCGGTTACAACGTCAAGTATGCCATCGGCGAGAAGACCGGCCAGGTGAAGATGGACCGCGACCCAGGTTCGACCATCCCCCTGGACAAGGACGGCCGCCTGGTGCTGAGCGAGGCGCACACGGGGCAGTGAGCGCAGGCCCTTGCCGCGGACATGAAAAAGCACCCAGATGGGTGCTTTTTCATGTCCGCCATCCGCTTAGTCGATGTACTCGAACAGCTTGACGATCTTCTGCACCCCGGACACGCCCTGCACGACGGCGGTGGCCTGGTTGGCCTCCTGCTGGGTAACCAGGCCAAGCAGGTAGACGATACCGTTCTCGGTGACGACCTTGATGCGCGAGCCAGGTACGTCGGCATTGCCGAACATCTGGGTCTTGACCTTGGTGGTCAGCCAGGCATCGTTGTTGCGCGCAAGAATGGAAGAGGGCGGCAGGACCTGCAGTTCGTTGTGCACGCGCTTGACACGCTGCACCTGGCTGGCAGTCTGCTCGGCCAGGCTCTTGAGGTCCTCGCGCGGGGTCTGGCCAGCCAGCAGGACCACACCGTTGTAGCTGGTGACGACGATGTGCGAATGCTTGTCCAGGTCCGGACTGGCCTTGGCGATGTTCACCGCGACCTTGGTCTCGATCAGCGAGTCGTCGATCTTGCTGCCGATGGTCCGGGTGCCCCGGTCATCCTCGATCGGCTTCTCGCGGGCCACATCGATCACGGAACTGCAACCCGAAATGCTCAGGCACAGGGTCAGGGCCATAAGGCCGAGGTATCTTGGGATCATTCTTCACTCCCGAACAGTTGGCTGTCGATCAGATCGCACAAGCAGTGGATCGTCAGCAGGTGGACTTCCTGGATACGCGCGGTGACCGTCGACGGAACGCGGATCTCTACATCTTCAGGCAGCAGCAGCGATGCCATGCCGCCTCCGTCGCGCCCGGTCATTGCTACGACAATCATTTCTCGATCATGTGCGGCCTGGATCGCCTGGATCACGTTCGCCGAATTACCGCTGGTGGAGATCGCCAGCAAGATGTCGCCGGGCTGGCCCAGGGCGCGGATCTGCTTGGAGAACACCTCGTTGTAGCTGTAGTCGTTGGCGATCGAGGTGATGGTCGAACTGTCGGTGGTGAGCGCGATGGCCGGCAGGCTCGGGCGTTCACGCTCGAAGCGGTTGAGCAGCTCGGACGAGAAGTGCTGGGCGTCACCCGCCGAGCCACCATTGCCGCAGGCGAGCATTTTGCCTTCGTTGAGCAGCGCATTGACCATGACCTGGCTGGCCAGCTCGATGTGTGGTGCCAGGATGTCCATTGCCTGTTGCTTGGTATCGATGCTGGCCTGGAACAGCCGGCGAATTCGGGATTGCATGTCCATCTGGTGAGACCTTAAGTGGGGCGGTGGCCGGCGCGACGCGCACCAGGGGACCAGCCCGCGAAACACGGAGCAGGGTGATTGAACGGATTCAGCATTCGAAGGCGTTTTTCAGCCATTGAAGCGGTTGGCCCGCATGACGGCTGCCTTGCATGGCGATCACGTCGAAACGGCACGGATGGCAGGCCCAGCGAGACTCCTCGTGGAGGAAGTGAGCGGCGGCAAGTGCCAGTCGCTTCTGCTTGCGCCCATCGATACTGCCAAGGGCACCGCCAAAGTCCGCGTGCAAGCGATAGCGGACTTCGACGAATACTACTGTATCGCGGTCGAGCATGACCAGATCGAGCTCGCCGCCCTTGCATCGCCAGTTGCGCGCAAGCAGCGTCAGGCCATGCCCCTGGAGAAATCCAAGGGCATGTCGTTCGGCTGCCTGGCCATGCGATGTGGGCGACGGAGCGGGCATCAGCGCGGCGTATCGGGCAGGCGCTGGATGCGGCCACCGGTGAACTGCGCCCAAGGCAGCTGACGCTCGATGCGCTGGTTCTGGTTCAGGCTCAGGCTGCCGGACAGCCCGTCGATGCGATTGTCCGGCAGGGCCTTCAACTGGCCCAGGCGCGGCGCCAGGCCATAGGCGTCGACGCCCATGGCATAAAGGCGACCCAGGCTGCCCGCAGCTTGCGGCCACTGCTGCACCACCTGCTGGCGCAGTGGGTTGTCGCTGTCGAGCAGCCACGGCGTTTCGCAGAACATGATGCCAGTCATGTCCTTGTACTGGTTCACATCGCCACTGGCGCTGTAGAGGTTCGAGGTGGCGTACACCGGGACGTTGCCGGCGTACTGGAAGTTCAGGGTCGGCTTGATCTGCTGGGCCTGTTGCGGGGTCGCGGCCAAGAACAGGAAGTCGATGTCCTGGCGCCGCGCCGGCTGGGCCGCCACGTCACCGCCCACGACGCTCTGCAGGCTCTTGGCGCGACTTTCGCTCTGGCGCAGCTGGAGCAGGTCGGCGATCTGCTGGGCCAGGGCCACCGGCTGGGCGATGTGATCGGCAGCCAGCAGGGTGCCGCCACGGGCCTCCCAGTCCTGGCGGAAGGCATTGAGGACGCGATCGCCCCACTCGCCGCTCGGCACCAGGGCGACGGCGCGGACCAGGCCGTCGGCATGGGCGCGGCGAGAGACCTCGCGTGCCTCGTCTTCGGCGGCCAGGCCAAACTGGAACAGTTGTGGGGGCGGGGTCTGGCCGGCATCGGCGTAGTTGAGGGCCAGCGTGGTGATCGGCAGCTGCGGGTAGTCGGCCAGCTTCTTGACCAGGGGTTTTTCCAGCGGCCCGACCACCATCTGGATGCCGGCGGCCTGGGCCTGGCGGTAGAAATCATCCAGCGAGGTGATGCGCGAGCTGTCGAAGACCTGGATCTTCGGCGCTGGCTGGCCAGCCTGGGATGCCTGGAAATGAGCGGCCATGAAACCGTCGCGCAGGGCTCGCGCGACATTGGCCAGGGGACCCTCCTGGGGCAGCAGCAGGGCGATGCTGTCCAGCGGCTGGCTGGCCAGCTCGCGCAGCTTGGCCAATGCCTGTGGCAGTTGCATGGCCGCCGGATGCTGCGGGTGCTGGCTGCGCCAGGTGTCGATGGCTGCCTGTTGCTGCTCGAGGGTGCCGGCGCTCTTGACCGCCAGGGCCAGGCTGGCCCAGCCGGCGAACACGTCGGTGCCGCCGCTGGCGCCTTGCAGCTGCTCGACGGGCAGCCCGGCGAGCAGGGTCCAGATGGCGTCGGCATTGCCGGTTGCGGCCGCGCCGCCGAGCAACGGCGCGAGCATCACGCGCTGGCGTGCCGCCTCCAGTGCCTGACCGTCGGCTTCGAGGGCCGCGACATGCACGCTGTAGGTGCGCACCTGCAGATCCGCTGGCAGCTCGCCGAGGTGTTGCAGGCTCGGGTGCGCCAAGGCGCCGAGCGCGGCCCTGGGCTGGTTGCGGCTCATCGCCAGCTCCGCCGCCAGGGTGCTGGCCAGGACCTGCTGGGCCGGCTTGAGCGACTCCAGCGGGATCTGCTCGAGAATCCGCGCGGCGCGCGGCTTGTCGTCCTGTCGGTAGGCCAGGTCGGCGGCGCCCAGGCGCAGCAGTGCCGCTTCTTCCGCGGACTTGCTGGAAGCCGCCTGTTCGAGCAGTTGTTCGATGCTGGCATCCGGAGTGCGCGGCAGCTCGCCCAGGCTGGACGAGGGCGAGCTGGTGCACGCCGCCAGCAAGGCAGCGAAGCAGAGGGCTGCAAGCAGCCGCAGGCAAGCGATCATGTAATGGTCCTGTTACTCGATCAAGTTGGTCGGCAATTGTACCCAAGCGCCGGGTCGGGTGCGACGCCGCTGACGCCGAAGCTTCACTATAGGTCGCGCTCGCGCCTTCGCCCGCGAAGTTCTTTGCGCGCTGTTGCCGGCGCTCGGGCTACAATGGCGCCTTTGATCCGAAAGAGACAGGTGTACGCCGTGACTGATGTTCCAGGGGCTTCGAAATCCACCGGCGGGACGCTCTATGTCGTCGCCACGCCGATCGGCAACCTGGACGACATGAGCGCCAGGGCGCTGAAGGTGCTGGCTGGCGTGAAGCTGATCGCCGCGGAGGACACCCGCCATTCGCTGCGCCTGCTGCAGCATTTCGGCATCGCCACGCCCCTGGCGCCCTGTCACGAGCACAACGAGCGCGACGAGGGCAACCGCTTCATTGCCCGGCTGCTGGCCGGCGACGACGTGGCGCTGGTCTCGGACGCCGGTACCCCGCTCATTTCCGACCCAGGCTACCACCTGGTTCGCCAGGCCCGCGCTGCCGGCATCGCCGTGGTCCCGGTGCCAGGGGCCTGCGCGCTGGTGGCTGCGCTGTCGGCCGCAGGTCTGCCTTCGGATCGCTTCATCTTCGAAGGCTTCCTGCCAGCCAAGGCAGTCGGGCGGCGGACGCGCCTTGAACAGGTGAGGGAAGAGCCACGCACATTGATCTTCTATGAAGCGCCGCATCGGATCCTGGAGTGCCTCGAGGACATGGAGGCGGTATTCGGCGGCGAACGGCCGGCGCTGCTCGCCCGCGAGCTGACCAAGACATTCGAGACGCTCAAGGGCGCGCCGCTTGCCGAGCTGCGCGCCTTCGTCGCCGCCGACGCCAACCAGCAGCGCGGCGAATGCGTGGTGCTGGTGGGCGGTTGGAGCGCGCCGGAAAATGAACAGGCGGTGAGTGGCGAGGCGCTGCGTGTCCTGGACCTGTTGCTGGCGGAAATGCCACTCAAGCGCGCAGCGGCGCTGGCGGCCGAAATTACCGGCGTGCGCAAGAACCTGCTTTACCAGGTCGCGCTCGAGAAACACAAAGCCAATTAATAGCTCGTTGATATTATTGCGTTCTTCACTTGTTCTTGCGCACGTCTGCCGTTAACCTTGGCGGCGGAGAGTCGATTGGACAGTCGCTGCCGTTTTTTGTTCCGCAGAAAACGGGGGAGGAAAGTCCGGGCTCCATAGGGCAGAGCGCCAGGTAACGCCTGGGAGGCGCGAGCCTACGGAAAGTGCCACAGAAAACAACCGCCTAAGCACTTCGGTGCCGGTAAGGGTGAAAAGGTGCGGTAAGAGCGCACCGCGCGACTGGCAACAGTTCGTGGCTAGGTAAACCCCGCTCGGAGCAAGACCAAATAGGGTTCCATATGGCGTGGCCCGCGTCGGAACCGGGTAGGTTGCTAAAGGCGTCCAGTGATGGCCGTCGTAGAGGAATGACTGTCCTCGACAGAACCCGGCTTACAGATCGACTCTCCACCTTTCCCTTTCCTTTCCTCCGCTTACGGCATCAGACGTCTGCTCGTCGGTAATGCCGAAAAGATCTGACTCTTCACAAAGCACATTAAGTTAGCCATCTATCTTCCTGAGCAGCAGTTTCTTTCTCCCCTTCCGACACTTCCTTTTGTCGCCTACTTTCTCTCTTGTGGCGCTAAATCTTGGTCCTGTAAGGGTTTTCCTTATGAACGCGCCTTGACGGTGCAGCGAGCGGATTCCTATAGTGTGCGCAAGTGGCAGAAAGTGGGAAGAAGTGGGTTTTCTGGCACGTAGAAGCTTCCACCGTGGGGAATCGCAACCGTGTTTCGCGGAGCCAACGCCGTCAGCCTCGATGCAAAAGGCAGGCTCGCCATGCCGAGTCGGTATCGCGACGAACTCGCTTCGCGCTGCGGCGGACAGCTGATCGTGACCATCGATGCCACCGATCCCTGCCTGTGCGTGTACCCGCTCGACGAATGGGAACACATAGAAGCGAAACTGCGCGCCTTGCCGTCCCTGCGCGAAGAGAACCGTCGCCTTCAGCGGTTGCTGATCGGCAATGCGGTGGATCTCGAACTGGACGGCAGCGGGCGCTTCCTGGTGCCGCCACGCCTGCGCGAATACGCCGGGCTCGACAAGAAAGCGATGCTGGTGGGGCAACTGAACAAATTCCAGCTGTGGGACGAAGCGGCGTGGGAAGCGATTTCCGCGGCCGACCTTGCAGCTATTCGACAACCGGGCGCCGTGCCCGACGATTTGCGTGATCTGATCCTGTGACCATAGATAGCGGCTTCAACCATATCACCGTGCTGCTCGACGAGGCCGTCGAGGCCATGGCCCTCCAAGCCGATGGCTGCTATCTCGACGGCACTTTCGGCCGGGGTGGGCACAGCCGCCTGATCCTTTCAAGGCTGGGCCCGCAGGGCAAGCTTCTGGGCTTCGACAAGGATCCACAGGCGATTGCCACGGGGCAAGCGCTGGCGGCCGAAGACGGCCGCTTTGTCATTGTGCAGCGCAGCTTCGCCGAACTGGGCGAGGAAGTGGCCGCCCGCGGCCTGAGCGGCAAGGTTGGCGGCGTGCTGCTCGACCTGGGGGTCTCCTCGCCGCAGCTGGACGATCCAGCCAGAGGGTTCAGTTTCCTCAACGACGGTCCGCTGGACATGCGCATGGATCCGCAGCGTGGCTTGAGCGCTGCCGAGTTCATCGCCAGCGCGCCGGAAGAGGAAATCGCCCGTGTGTTCAAGGAATACGGCGAAGAGCGTTTCGCCAGGCGCATGGCGCGCGCGGTGGTCGAGCGCCGCGAGCGACAGCCGTTCACCCGTACTGCCGATCTGGCCGAGGTCCTGAAAGTCGCCAACCCCGCCTGGGAAAAGGGCAAGAACCCGGCGACCCGGGCCTTCCAGGGCCTGCGTATCCACGTCAACAACGAGCTCGGCGACCTGGAGGTGGGGTTGCAGGCGGCGCTCGATGCGCTGGCAGTGGGTGGCCGCCTGGTAGTCATCAGCTTCCACTCCCTGGAAGATCGCATCGTCAAGCTGTTCATGCGCAAGCTGGCCAAGGGCGAGGCGGACAACCTGCCGCGCAACCTGCCCGTGCAGCACAAGCCGTTCGAGCCAAAGATCCGTGTGCATGGCAAGGCGCAGTTCGCCTCCGAGGCCGAGCTCAAGGCCAACCCGCGGGCGCGCAGCGCCGTGATGCGCGTGGCGGAGAAGCTTCGGTGAGCCGCTTGTTGGCCAAGCCATTGCCCGGCGGGAGCTTCCTGATGCTCCTGCTGTTCGTGGCCGTCCTGGTTTCGGCCATCGCCGTTTCCTACAGCGCCCACTGGAATCGCCAGCTGCTCAACACGCTCTATGGCGAGCTGAACGAGCGTGACAAGGTTCAGGCCGAATGGGGCCGGTTGATTCTCGAGCAAAGTACCTGGACCGCCCATAGCCGGATCGAGAACCTGGCTAGCGAACAGCTGAAGATGCGTGTGCCGGCTGCCGACGAAGTACGGATGATCGCACCATGATGAAGCTCGACGGCGCGCTCTATCCCTGGCGGTTCCGGGTGGTGATCGGCCTGCTGGCGATCATGGTCGGAGCCATTGCCTGGCGGATCATCGACCTGCAGGTCATCGATCGGGACTTCCTCAAGGGCCAGGGCGATGCCCGCAGCTTGCGTCATATCCCCATTCCCGCCCATCGCGGGCTGATCACCGACCGCAACGGCGAGCCGCTGGCGGTCAGTACCCCGGTCACCACGCTGTGGGCCAACCCAAAGGAGATGCAAGGTTCCAGGGAGCGCTGGCCGCAGTTGGCCGCCGCGCTCGGGCAGAACCCGCAGCAGCTCGCCGACCGGCTTGCCCAGCAGGCCAACAAGGAATTCATCTACCTGGTCCGCGGCCTGACGCCCGAGCAGGGGCAGCAGGTGCTCGACCTGAAGGTGCCGGGCGTCTATGGCATGGAGGAGTTCCGCCGCTTCTATCCGGCAGGCGACGTGACCGCGCACATGGTCGGCTTCACCGATCTGGACGACCACGGTCGCGAAGGCGTCGAGCTGGCCTATGACGAGTGGCTCGCCGGCGTGCCGGGCAAGCGCCAGGTGATCAAGGACCGTCGCGGCCGCCTGATCAAGGACGTCCAGGTCACCAAGAATGCCAAGGCTGGCAAGACGCTGGCGCTGTCGATCGACCTGCGCCTGCAGTACCTGGCCACGCGGGAGCTGCGCAATGCCATTGCCGAGCAGGATGCCAAGGCTGGCAGCCTGGTGATCATGGACGTCAAGACCGGCGAAGTCCTGGCCATGGTCAACCAGCCGACCTACAACCCCAACAACCGGCGCAGCATGTTCCCGGCCGCGATGCGCAACCGGGCGATCATCGACGTCTTCGAGCCAGGCTCGACAGTCAAGCCGCTCTCCATGAGCGCCGCGCTGGAAAGCGGACGCTGGAAGCCCACCGACAAGGTGGAAGTGTATCCGGGCAGCCTGCAGATCGGCCGCTATACCATCAAGGACGTATCGCGCAGCGAGGGGCCGGTACTGGACCTCACCGGCATCCTGATCAACTCCAGTAACGTCGGCATGAGCAAGATCGCCTTCGACATCGGCGGCGAAGCCATCTATCGCGTCATGTCCCAACTGGGTCTTGGCCAGTACACCGGCCTGGGCTTCCCCGGCGAGCGGGTAGGCAACCTGCCCAACCACCGCGAATGGCGCAAGGCCGAGACCGCGACCTTATCCTATGGCTATGGCGTCTCGGTCACCGCCTTGCAGCTGGTGCATGCCTACGCGGCCCTGGCCAACGACGGCAAGATGGTGCCACTGAGCATTCTCAAGGTGGACAAGGAGCCGGACTCCACCCAGGCCATACCTCGGGAGACCGCCAAGACCATCCAGGGCATGCTGCAACAGGTGATCGAGGCACCGCGCGGCGTGTATCGCGCCCAGGTGCCGTTCTACCACGTGGCTGGCAAGAGCGGCACCGCCCGCAAGGCCACCGTCGGCTCCAAGGGCTACACGGAAAACGCCTATCGCTCGCTGTTCGCCGGGTTCGGGCCAATGAGCGATCCGCGCTACGCGATCGTCGTGGTGATCGACGAGCCGGGCAAGGGCGGCTATTTCGGCGGCCTGGTATCGGCCCCGGTGTTCAGCAAGGTCATGTCCGGCACCCTGCGCCTGATGAACGTACCACCGGACAACCTGCCTGCACCTGCCGAACCCCAGCAGGCCAGTGCGGAACCCGCCAAGGGAGGGCGTGGATAATGACAATGCCATTGAGCAAGCTGTTCGCCCATGCCAGCCGCGACCCGCTGATCCGTGAACTGACCCTCGACAGTCGCCTGGTGCGCCCCGGCGACCTGTTCCTGGCCGTGCCCGGCGCCAGGGTCGACGGTCGGCGGCACATCGCCGATGCCCTGGCCCGAGGCGCCGCCGCCGTGGCTTACGAAGAGCAGGATGCCTGCGTGCTGCCGATCACCGACGTGCCGCTGATTCCGGTTCGCGGCCTGGCTTCCCAGCTGTCGACCATCGCCGGGCACTTCTACGGCGAGCCGAGCCGGCAACTGACGATGATCGGCGTCACCGGTACCAACGGCAAGACCAGCGTCACCCAGCTGGTGGCCCAGGCCCTGGATATCCTCGGTTGTCATTGTGGCTTGATCGGCACCCTTGGTACCGGCTTCCATGGCGCGTTGCAGAGCGGCCGCCTGACCACGCCCGACCCGGTAGCGGTGCAAGCGACCCTCAATGACCTGAAGAAGGCCGCAGCCAAGGCCGTGGCCATGGAGGTCTCTTCCCATGCGCTGGAGCAGGGCCGGGTCGCCGCCGTGGATTTCGATATCGCGGTGATGACCAATCTTTCGCGTGATCACCTCGACTATCACGGCAGCATGCAGGCCTACGAGGCCGCCAAGGCCCGCCTGTTCGACTGGCCGAGCCTGCGTAGCCAGGTGATCAATCTCGACGATGAGTTCGGGCGCCGACTGGTCGAGCGGTTCGCTCACAGGCCCCACGCCGAGCATGTCGAGACGCGCCTGTTCAGCTACAGCCTGGAGAATCCCGATGCCTCGCTTTTCTGCCGCGAGGCCGTGTTCAGCGACGAGGGCGTGCGCGCCACCCTGGTCACCGCCCAAGGCGAGCGCACCCTGCGCAGCCAGCTGCTGGGCCGCTTCAACCTGAGCAACATGCTCGCCACGGTAGCCACCTTGCTGGCGATGGACTACGCCCTGGACGAGATCCTCCAGGTCACCGGGCGCCTGCACGGGCCGGTCGGGCGCATGCAGCGACTCGGGGGCGGCGACAAGCCGTTGGTGGTGGTCGACTATGCCCATACTCCCGATGCCTTGGAAAAGGTCTTGCAGGCCCTGCGTCCACACGCCCGGGGCAAGCTGCTGTGCCTGTTCGGTTGCGGGGGCGATCGGGACCGCGGCAAGCGCCCGCTGATGGCCGAGATGGCCGAGCGCCTGGCCGATCGCGTGATGGTGACCGATGACAATCCTCGTACCGAGGAACCTTTGCGCATCTTTGACGACATACGTCCCGGTTTCGCCAAGGTGGCCCATGTCGAGTTCGTCGCCGGGCGTGGCGAGGCCATCGCTCGCCTGGTCGCCAGCGCCGCCGCCGACGATGTCATCGTCCTGGCGGGCAAGGGGCACGAGGATTACCAGGAGATCCATGGCCAGCGCCATGCGTTCTCCGATCTGCTGGAAGCCGAGAAGGCATTGTCGGCCTGGGAGGCTACACGATGATCGATACCCTGATGCTGAGCCAGCTCGTCGAGCCGCTCCAGGCTCGTCAGGTAGGCGCCGATGTCGGTTTTTCCGGCGTCGGCATCGACAGCCGCAATATTGGCCCGGGACAGCTGTTCGTCGCCCTGGCCGGTCCACGTTTCGATGGACATGACTACCTGGCCGAGGTCCAGGCCAAGGGCGCCGTCGCCGCGCTGGTCGAGCGCGAAGTGGCGGGGATCGACCTGCCGCAGCTGGTCGTGGCCGACAGCCGCCTGGCCCTTGGCCGGCTCGGTGCGCTCAACCGTGCGGCGTTCGAGGAACCGGTGGTGGCCATCACCGGCTCCAGCGGCAAGACCACGGTAAAGGAGCTGCTTGCCGGCATCCTGCGTACCGCAGGCCCGGTCCATGCCACCCGTGGCAACCTGAACAACGACCTCGGCGCACCCTTGACGTTGCTGGAAATCGGCCGCGAGCACCGTGCCGCGGTGATCGAGCTCGGCGCCTCGCGTATCGGCGAGATCCGCTACACGGTCGGCCTGACCCAGCCGCAGGTGGTCATCATCAACAATGCCGGGACCGCCCATGTCGGCGAGTTCGGGGGGCCGGAGAAGATCGTCGAGGCCAAGGGCGAAATCCTCGAAGGCCTCGGCGAAGGCGGCACGGCCATCCTCAACCTCGACGACAAGGCGTTCGAGACCTGGCGCGCGCGCGCCGGGACGCACCGGGTCATCAGTTTCGCGCTGGAGGATGCGCGCGCCGATTTCCATGCCAGCGAGATTGGCCGTGACGAACGGGGATGCCCTTCGTTCAAGCTGCAAGCACCTGGCGGCTGCGCCTTCGTGCAACTCAACCTGCTTGGCGTCCACAACGTCGGCAATGCCCTGGCCGCCGCCGCCGCCGCCCATGCCCTGGGGGTCAGCCTGGAGGCCATCGCCGCCGGGCTCGGCACCGTGCAGCCTGTCAAGGGTCGTAGCGTGGCGCAGGTCACGGCCAGGGGTGCGCGGTTGATCGATGACACCTACAACGCAAATCCCACCTCGATGTGCGCGGCCATTGATATACTCGCCGGCTTTTCCGGCCGCACCGTCCTGGTGCTCGGAAATATCGGCGAACTGGGCCAGTGGGCCGAACAGGGCCACCGTGAGGTCGGGGCATACGCCCGGGGCAAGGTCGATGCGCTGTACGCGACAGGAGCCGACATGGTTCATGCCGTCGAGGCGTTCGGAGCCAGTGGCCGCCATTTCGCCAATCAGGCTGAGCTGATCGAAGCCGTGCGTGCCGAGAACACCAGCGATACCACTATCTTGATCAAGGGCTCGCGCAGCGCTGCGATGGAAAACGTCGTGGCGGCCTTATGCGGTGCCAGCGGGGAGAAACATTGATGCTGCTGCTGTTGGCTGAATTCCTGCAACAGTTCCACAAGGGCTTTGCGGTCTTCCAGTACCTTTCCCTGCGCGGGATCCTCGGGGTACTGACCGCACTGTCCCTGGCGCTGTGGCTGGGGCCATGGATGATTCGCACCTTGCAGATTCGCCAGATCGGTCAGGCCGTGCGCAACGACGGTCCGCAATCGCACCTGTCCAAGTCCGGCACCCCGACCATGGGCGGTGCCTTGATCCTGTCCGCCATCGGCATCAGTACCTTGCTCTGGGCAGACCTGAGCAACCGCTATGTCTGGGTGGTGCTGATCGTCACGCTGCTGTTCGGTGCCATCGGCTGGGTCGACGACTACCGCAAGGTGATCGAGAAGAACTCCCGCGGCCTGCCGAGCCGCTGGAAGTACTTCTGGCAATCGGTGTTCGGTCTGGGCGCCGCGCTGTTCCTGTTCTTCACCGCGCCAACCAGCGTCGAGACCACGCTGATCGTGCCGCTGCTCAAGGATGTCACGCTGCCCCTGGGCGCCGGCTTCATCGTCCTGACCTACTTCGTGATCGTCGGCTCGAGCAACGCGGTCAACCTGACCGATGGTCTCGATGGCCTGGCGATCATGCCGACGGTGATGGTTGGCGGCGCCCTGGGCATCTTCTGCTACCTGTCGGGCAACGTGAAGTTCGCCGAATACCTGCTGATCCCGTACGTGCCGGGCGCCGGCGAGCTGATCGTATTCTGCGGCGCGCTGATCGGCGCCGGCCTGGGCTTCCTGTGGTTCAACACCTATCCGGCCCAGGTCTTCATGGGCGATGTCGGCGCGCTGGCGCTGGGCGCCGCGCTGGGCACCATCGCGGTCATCGTCCGCCAGGAAATCGTGCTGTTCATCATGGGCGGCGTGTTCGTGATGGAAACCCTTTCGGTGGTGATCCAGGTCGCATCCTTCAAGTTGACCGGCAAGCGCGTGTTCCGCATGGCCCCGATCCACCACCATTTCGAACTGAAGGGGTGGCCCGAGCCACGGGTCATCGTGCGTTTCTGGATCATCACCGTGATTCTGGTGCTGATCGGCCTTGCCACCCTGAAACTGAGGTAGACGAGCGTGTCACTGATCGCTTCAGACCACTTCCGCATCGTTGTCGGCCTCGGCAAGAGCGGCATGTCCCTGGTTCGCTTCCTGGCGAGCCGGGGCATTGCCTTTGCGGTCGCCGATACCCGCGAGCAGCCCCCCGAGCTCGCGACCTTGCGCCGCGAGCATCCGAACGTGGAAGTGCGCTGTGGCGAACTGGACGTGGAGTTCCTGTGCCGCGCCGACGAACTCTACGTCAGCCCGGGCCTGGCGTTGGCCACGCCTGCACTGCAGCAGGCAGCCGCCCGAGGCGTGAAACTGTCCGGTGACATCGAGCTGTTCGCGCGACACGCCCGGGCGCCGATCGTGGCGATCAGCGGTTCCAACGCCAAGAGCACGGTGACCACGCTGGTCGGCGAAATGGCCGCCAGGGCTGGCAGGCGCGTGGCCGTGGGCGGCAACCTGGGCACGCCGGCGCTGGACCTGCTCGATGACCGGGTGGAGCTGTATGTGCTGGAATTGTCGAGCTTCCAGCTCGAGACCACCGACCAGCTCAATGCCGAAGTGGCGACCGTGCTGAACATCAGCGAAGACCACATGGACCGTTACAGCGGGTTGCCAGCCTATCATCTGGCCAAGCATCGGATCTTCCGGGGCGCCCGCCAGGTCGTGGTCAACCGCCAGGATGCCTTGAGCCGGCCGCTTCCGGTGGAAGGCCGTCCGTGCTGGACCTTCGGCCTGAACGTTCCGGACTTCAAGGCCTTTGGTCTGCGTGAGGTGGATGGCGAGAAATACCTGGCCTTCGAATTCCAGCCGCTGCTGCCGGTCCGCGAACTGAAGATCCGTGGCGCGCACAACCAGAGCAATGCGCTGGCCGCACTGGCCCTGGGGCATGCCGCCGGCCTGCCGTTCGAACCGATGCTCGAGGCGCTGCGCGCGTTCGGCGGCCTGGCCCATCGTTGCCAGTGGGTTCGCGAACGCAACGGGGTCAACTGGTACGACGATTCGAAGGCCACCAACGTCGGTGCCGCGCTGGCCGCCATCGAGGGGCTGGGGGCAGACATCGAGGGCAAGCTGGTATTGATCGCCGGCGGCGATGGCAAGGGCGCGGACTTTGCTGCCTTGCGCGACCCGGTGGCGCGTCATTGCCGCGCCGTGGTGCTGCTCGGGCGCGACGCCGAGCGCCTGGCCGATGCGCTCGGCGAGGGTACGCGACTGGTACGGGTCGGGACACTCGACGAGGCGGTGCGCCAGTGCGCCACGCTGGCCCAGGCCGGTGACGCCGTGCTGCTGTCCCCGGCGTGCGCGAGCCTGGACATGTTCCGCAATTTCGAGGAGCGCGGACGGTCGTTCGCCCAGGCAGCGAGGGCACTGGCATGATCTTCGGGCTGATCAAGCCGTATCCGTCGCCGCTGATCAGCGGCCGCGGCATCGACCTGGACTTCGCCTTCATGGCCGGCTGTCTGGCGCTGCTTGGCCTGGGCCTGGTGATGATCACCTCGGCTTCCTCGGAAGTGGCCGCGGTGCAGTCGGGCAACCCGCTGTATCACATGATCCGGCATCTGGTGTATGTCGCCCTGGGTCTGGGAGCCTGCTGCTTCACCCTATTGATCCCCATCGCCACCTGGCAGCGCATGGGCTTCACCATGCTGGTCGGTGCCTTCGGCCTGCTGGTCCTGGTGCTGGTGCCCGGCATCGGCCGGGAAGTCAACGGGTCGATGCGCTGGATCGGTTTCAGCTTCTTCAACGTCCAGCCCTCGGAGATCGCGAAGGTCTTCGTGGTCATCTATCTGGCCGGCTACCTGGTGCGTCGCCAGCAGGAAGTGCGGGAAAGCTGGATGGGCTTCTTCAAGCCCTTCATCGTCCTGCTGCCGATGGCCGGCCTGCTGCTGATGGAGCCAGACTTTGGCGCCACGGTGGTCATGATGGGCGCCGCGGCGGCCATGCTCTTCCTTGGCGGGGTGGGGCTGTTCCGCTTCAGCCTGATGGTGTTGCTGGCCGTGCTCGCGGTGTTCGTGCTGGTGCAGGCGCAGCCCTACCGGATGGCGCGCCTGATCACCTTTACCGACCCCTGGTCCGACCAGTTCGGCTCCGGCTACCAGCTGACCCAGGCGCTGATTGCCTTCGGGCGCGGCGAGTGGTTCGGCGTGGGCCTGGGCAACAGCGTGCAGAAACAGTTCTACCTGCCCGAGGCGCATACCGACTTCGTGTTCTCGGTCCTTGCCGAGGAACTCGGCGTGGTCGGTTCGCTGGTCACCGTGGCGCTGTTCGTGTTCGTCACCGTGCGTGCCTTGTACATCGGCCTCTGGGCGGAGAAGGCCAAGCAGTTCTTCGCCGCCTACATGGCCTTTGGCCTGGCCTTCCTGTGGATCGGCCAGTTCCTGATCAACATCGGCGTGAACGTCGGCCTGCTGCCCACCAAGGGCCTGACCTTGCCTTTCCTCAGCTATGGGGGCAGCTCGCTGGTGATCTGCTGTGCCTGTGTCGGCCTGCTGCTGCGTATCGAGTGGGAGAGCCGGACGCACCTGGGAAGCGAAGAGCACGAGTTCAAGGAAAGCGACTTCGCCGAGGAGCCTGCCCATGGCCGCTGAAGGCAAGAACGTGCTGATCATGGCCGGCGGGACGGGTGGACACGTGTTCCCGGCCCTCGCTTGCGCGCGCGAGTTCCAGGCGCGAGGCTACGACGTGCACTGGCTGGGCACCCCGCGTGGCATCGAGAACGAACTGGTGCCCCAGGCCGGGCTGCCATTGCATCTGATCCAGGTCAGCGGCCTGCGGGGCAAGGGCAAGTTGTCGCTGCTCAAGGCGCCCTTGACCCTGGTCAAGGCGGTCCTCCAGGCACGGCGCATCATCGCACGGCTCAAGCCCGTCTGCGTGCTGGGCTTCGGCGGTTACGTGACCGGTCCGGGCGGCGTGGCCGCGCGGTTGAGCGGCGTGCCGCTGGTGATTCATGAGCAGAATGCCCGCGCCGGTACCGCCAATCGATTGCTGGTACCACTGGCCGCGCGGGTCTGCGAAGCCTTCCCGGACACCTTCGACGCCAGTGACAAGCGGCGTACCACTGGCAATCCGGTACGTCCGGAACTGTTCCTGGAGGCTTCCGGCCAAGCCCCTGGCGAGCGTCGTGCGCGCTTGCTGGTGCTCGGCGGCAGCCTTGGCGCGGAGCCGCTGAACAAGCTGCTGCCGCAGGCCCTGGCCGAGGTGCCTGCGCAACTGCGGCCCGAGGTGTTCCATCAGGCTGGGCGCCAACATGCACAAGTCACCGCCGAACGCTACCGCGAGGCCGGGATCGCTGCCCAGGTGGAGCCGTTCATCAAGGACATGGCCGGCGCCTATGCCTGGGCCGACCTGGTGGTCTGTCGTGCCGGAGCGTTGACCGTCAGCGAGCTGGCGGCCGCCGGTCTGCCATCGCTGCTGGTGCCCTTGCCGCATGCGATCGACGATCACCAGACCCACAATGCCCATTACCTGGCACGCGAAGGCGCCGCCTTCCTGCTGCCACAAGCGACAACTGGCGCAGCGCAGCTCGCTGAACGCCTGAACGAGGTGCTGATGCAACCCCAGAAACTCAACACCATGGCCGGTACCGCGAGACGCCTGGCCAAACCTGCCGCAACCAGCACCGTGGTCGACATCTGCCTGGAGGTGGCCCATGGTTGAAAGCCAGAAAGCCATGCCCCAGCCTGAAATGCGCCGTATCCGCCGTATCCACTTCGTCGGCATCGGCGGCGTCGGAATGTGCGGCATCGCCGAAGTACTGCTCAACCTGGGCTATCAGGTCTCGGGTTCGGACCTCAAGGCCTCGCCTGTCACCGAGCGCCTGGAGTCGTTCGGTGCGCAGATCTTCGTCGGCCACCGCGCCGAGAACGCCGCCAGCGCCGATGTGCTGGTGGTGTCCAGCGCGGTCAACAAGGCCAACCCGGAAGTCGCTACCGCGCTGGAGCGTCGCATCCCCGTGGTGCCCCGGGCCGAGATGCTCGCCGAACTGATGCGCTATCGCCACGGCATCGCCGTGGCCGGCACCCATGGCAAGACCACCACCACCAGCCTGCTGGCCTCGGTGTTCGCCGCTGGCGGGCTGGACCCCACCTTCGTCATCGGCGGGCGTCTGAACGCCGCCGGCACCAATGCCCAGCTCGGCACCAGCCGCTACTTGATCGCCGAAGCCGACGAGAGCGACGCCAGCTTCCTGCACTTGCAGCCTCTGGTCGCGGTCGTCACCAACATCGACGCCGACCACATGGCGACCTACGAAGGCGACTTCAACCGCCTGAAGAAGACCTTCGTCGAGTTCCTGCACAACCTGCCGTTCTACGGGCTGGCGGTGATGTGTCTGGACGATCCGGTGGTGCGCGAGATCCTGCCGCAGGTCAAGCGTCCGGTGGTCACCTACGGCTTCCACGAAGAAGCCGACGTGCGCGCGATCAATGTGCGCCAGCAGGGCATGCAGACCTACTTCACCGTGTTGCGTCGCGATCGCGAGCCGCTGGATGTCTCGGTCAACATGCCGGGCAACCACAACGTGCTCAACGCTCTGGCCACCATCGCCATTGCCAGCGACGAAGGCATCAGCGACGCCGCCATCGTCCAGGGCCTGTCCGGTTTCCAGGGCGTGGGGCGGCGCTTCCAGGTTTATGGCGAACTGCCAGTCGACGGTGGCAGCGTGATGCTGGTGGACGACTACGGCCATCACCCGACCGAGGTGGCGGCGGTAATCAAGGCCGTGCGCGGCGGCTGGCCGGAGCGGCGCCTGGTGATGGTCTACCAGCCGCATCGCTACAGCCGTACACGGGACCTGTACGATGATTTCGTGCAGGTCCTGGCCGATGCCAACGTGTTGCTGCTGATGGAAGTCTATCCAGCCGGCGAGGAGCCCATTCCAGGCGCCGACAGTCGCCAGCTGTGCCACAGCATCCGCCAGCGCGGGCAGCTCGACCCGGTCTACATCGAGCGCGGCGCGGAACTTGCGCCAGTGGTCAAGCCGATGCTGCGCCCAGGCGACATCCTGCTGTGCCAAGGCGCCGGGGACATCGGCGGTCTGGCTCCGCAACTGCTGCGCAGCCCGCTGTTCGCGGGCGCCATCGCCCGCCAGGAGAAACGCCAATGACGACCGGCAACTACCACGGCCTGCGCTCGACCCTCGAGCCGAAAGCCTTCGGCCGCGTCGCCGTGCTGTACGGCGGCAAGAGCGCCGAGCGCGACGTGTCGCTCAAGTCGGGCGCCGCGGTGCTCGAAGCCCTGCGCGGCGCCGGTGTCGACGCGTTCGGCATCGACGTGGGCGACGATCTGCTCGGGCGCCTGCAACAGGAGCGTATCGATCGCGCCTTCATCGTTCTCCACGGGCGCGGTGGCGAGGACGGCAGCATGCAGGGCCTGCTCGAGTGCCTGGGCATCCCCTACACCGGAAGCGGCATCCTCGCTTCGGCCCTGGCCATGGACAAGTTGCGCACCAAGCAGGTCTGGCAGAGCCTGGGGATTCCAACTCCTCGGCACGCCGTGCTCGGCAGCGCGGACGATTGTTTTTCCGCCGGCCAGGAACTGGGCTTTCCTTTGATCGTCAAACCCGCCCATGAAGGTTCGAGTATCGGCATGGCCAAGGTGAACAGCGTGCAGGAGCTGGTCACGGCCTGGGAGGACGCGGCCAGGTACGATTCGCAAGTGCTGGTCGAACAGTGGATCCATGGTCCGGAGTTCACCATCGCCGTGCTGCGTGGCCAGGTGCTGCCGCCGATCGCCCTGGGTACGCCGCACGTGTTCTACGACTACGACGCCAAGTACCTGGCCAGCGACACCCAGTATCGCATCCCGTGCGGGCTGGACGAGGCCAAGGAGCAAGAGCTGGTCGAGCTGACCGCACGGGCCTGCGACGCCATCGGCATCGAAGGCTGGGGGCGTCTGGATGTGATGCAGGACGAGCAGGGCCGGTTCTGGCTGCTCGAAGTCAATACCGCACCGGGCATGACTGATCATAGCCTGGTACCCATGGCGGCACGCGCTGCCGGCCTGGACTTCCAGCAACTGGTGCTGGCGATCCTGGCGGCCAGCGTCGAGACGCGAGGTTAACAGCCATGCAAGGCGCGATGTTACGTCATCAGCAACCCGCCACCGGCCGTAGCAAGCCGGTGCCGCGTGGTGCCAGCCGCCTGGTGGCCGAAGAGCCGGTTTCGGCGCGCCTGCGCAAGGCCAATTTCAGCCTCTTCAAGCGCCTGCTCTGGCCGGTCCTGCTGGTGGCCGCCGGCTTTGGCGCCTACGAAGGTGCCGTTCGCCTGATGCCCTATGCCGATAGGCCGATCGCCAAGATCGCCGTGCAGGGCGATCTCACCTATATCAGCCAGCAGGCGGTCCAGGAGCGAATCGCGCCCTACGCGGCGGCCAGCTTCTTCACCGTCGACCTGACCGCCATGCGTGCCGAGCTCGAGCAGATGCCCTGGATCGCGCATGCCGAGGTGCGTCGGGTCTGGCCCGACGAAGTGACGATCCGCCTCGAGGAGCAGTTGCCCGTGGCGCGCTGGGGCGATGCAGCCTTGCTCAACAACCAGGGCCAGGCGTTCACCCCGCGCGACCTGGCCAACTACGAGCACCTGCCACAGCTGGCCGGCCCGCAGCGTGCTCCGCAGCAAGTCATGCAGCAATACCAGGTGTTGAGCCAGATGCTGCGTCCCCTGGGCTTTTCGATCGCTCGCCTGGAGCTGCGCGAGCGCGGCAGCTGGTTCCTGACCACCGGCTCCGGTAGCGCCGGGCCGGGCATCGAGCTGCTGCTGGGGCGCGATCACCTGGTGGAAAAGATGCGTCGTTTCATTGCCATTTACGACAAGACACTCAAAGAGCAGATCGCCAACATCGCCCGCATCGATCTGCGATACGCCAACGGCCTGGCCGTTGGCTGGCGGGAACCGATTGCACCAACGACGGCCCAACCCGCCGTTGCCAAGAATTAGAGAGAGGCAGGACATGGCAAGCGCGCATAGCGGAAAAATGATCGTCGGGCTGGACATCGGCACTTCCAAGGTCGTGGCCCTGGTGGGGGAAGTGGCCGAGGACGGCACCCTGGAAATCGTGGGTATCGGTACCCATCCATCCCGTGGCCTGAAGAAGGGCGTGGTGGTGAACATCGAATCGACCGTACAGTCGATCCAGCGCGCCGTGGAAGAGGCGCAGCTGATGGCTGGCTGCCGCATCCACTCGGCGTTCGTCGGCGTGGCCGGCAACCATATCCGTAGCCTCAATTCCCACGGCATCGTCGCCATCCGCGACCGCGAAGTCAGCGTCGCCGATCTGGAGCGGGTGTTGGACGCGGCGCAGGCGGTGGCCATTCCGGCCGACCAGCGAGTCCTGCACACCCTGCCGCAGGACTACGTGATCGACAACCAGGAAGGCGTACGCGAGCCGCTGGGCATGTCGGGCGTGCGTCTGGAGGCCAAGGTCCATGTCGTCACCTGCGCGGTGAACGCGGCGCAGAACATCGAGAAGTGCGTGCGTCGCTGTGGCCTGGAGATCGACGACATCATCCTCGAACAGCTGGCTTCGGCCTATTCGGTGCTGACCGACGATGAAAAGGAGCTGGGCGTGTGCCTGGTGGACATCGGTGGCGGAACCACCGACATCGCCATCTTCACCGAAGGCGCGATCCGGCATACCGCGGTGATCCCGATCGCCGGTGACCAGGTGACCAACGATATCGCCATGGCGCTGCGCACACCGACCCAGTACGCTGAGGAAATCAAGATCCGCTACGCCTGCGCGCTGGCCAAGCTGGCGAGCGCCGGCGAGACCATCAAGGTGCCCAGCGTCGGCGACCGCCCGCCACGCGAACTGTCGCGTCAGGCCCTGGCCGAAGTGGTGGAGCCCCGTTATGACGAGCTGTTCACCCTGATCCAGGCCGAGCTGCGCCGCAGCGGCTACGAGGACCTGGTGCCCGCGGGTATCGTCCTGACCGGCGGCACCGCGAAGATGGAGGGCGCCGTGGAGCTTGCCGAGGAAATCTTCCACATGCCGGTACGTCTTGGCGTGCCGCACAGCGTTCGGGGGCTCAGCGACGTGGTGCGCAACCCGATCTATTCCACTGGCGTGGGCCTGCTTACCTATGGCTTGCAGAAGCAGACAGAGGAGGTGCCTTTGACCGGTCACGGCAACAACAGCTATGGCGAGGAACCGAAGGCCCCGGTGCTTGAGCGATTCAAGCGTTGGGTCCAGGGCAATTTCTGAGTTTCAAAGCAGTAGTGGTAGGCGCAAAAAACTAGAGAATCGTAAGGAGAGGGAAAATGTTCGAGCTCGTAGACAACGTCCCGCAAAGTCCGGTCATCAAGGTGATCGGCGTCGGTGGCGGCGGTGGCAACGCCGTCAACCACATGGTCAAGAGCAACATCGAGGGCGTGGAATTCATCTGCGCCAACACCGATGCGCAGGCGCTGAAGAACATTGGCGCGCGCACCATCCTGCAGCTGGGCACTGGCGTCACCAAGGGCCTGGGTGCCGGCGCCAACCCGGAGGTCGGCCGTCAGGCCGCACTGGAGGATCGCGAGCGCATCGCCGAAGTGCTCCAGGGCACCAACATGGTCTTCATCACCACCGGCATGGGTGGCGGTACCGGTACCGGTGCGGCGCCGATCATCGCCGAAGTGGCCAAGGAAATGGGCATCCTGACCGTCGCGGTGGTCACCCGTCCGTTCCCCTTCGAAGGCCGCAAGCGCATGCAGATCGCCGACGAAGGGATCCGCTCGCTGGCTGAAAGCGTCGACTCGCTGATCACCATCCCCAACGAGAAGCTGCTGACCATCCTGGGCAAGGACGCCAGCCTGCTGTCCGCCTTCGCCAAGGCCGACGACGTGCTGGCCGGCGCCGTGCGCGGTATCTCCGACATCATCAAGCGTCCCGGCATGATCAACGTCGACTTCGCCGACGTGCGCACCGTGATGGGCGAGATGGGCATGGCGATGATGGGCACCGGCTGCGCCAGCGGTCCGAACCGTGCCCGTGAAGCCACCGAGGCCGCGATTCGCAACCCGCTGCTCGAGGACGTCAACCTGCAGGGTGCTCGCGGTATCCTGGTCAACATCACCGCAGGCCCCGACCTCTCGCTCGGCGAATACTCCGACGTGGGCAGCATCATCGAAGCCTTCGCCTCCGACCACGCGATGGTCAAGGTCGGCACGGTAATCGATCCGGACATGCGCGACGAGCTGCACGTGACCGTGGTCGCCACTGGCCTGGGCGCACGCATCGAGAAGCCGGTCAAGGTGATCGACAATACCTTGCAGAGCGCCTCGGCCTCCCAGCAGACGCCAGCCCCGGCACCGGTGCGCAACGAGCAGCCAGCGGTCAACTACCGCGACCTGGAGCGACCCACCGTCATGCGCAACCAGGCGCACGCCGGGACTTCCGCTGCGGCCAAGCTCAACCCGCAGGATGACCTGGACTACCTGGATATTCCGGCATTCCTGCGTCGCCAGGCTGATTGATGGAATTTATCAGGGCTATGAAGGTGATTGGTGTTCAGCAAAGGCAGGGTCTGTTATCATCCCTGGCCTTTGTTGATACCTGTTCGCAACTTGCGCTGAAGCGGCCAATGCCATGATTAGACAACGCACCCTGAAGAATACCATCCGTGCCACAGGTGTCGGCCTGCACTCGGGGGAAAAGGTCTACCTGACCCTCAAGCCCGCGCCTGTGGACACCGGCATCGTCTTTTGCCGCGCCGATCTCGATCCGGTCGTACAGATCCCTGCTCGTGCGCAGAACGTTGGCGAAACGACCATGTCGACCACGCTGGTCAATGGGGACGTCAAGGTCGATACGGTGGAGCACCTGCTGTCGGCCATGGCGGGTCTGGGCATCGATAACGCCTACGTCGAGCTCTCCGCCTCCGAAGTGCCGATCATGGACGGTAGCGCCGGGCCCTTCGTGTTCCTGATTCAGTCGGCTGGCCTGGAAGAACAGGACGCGCCGAAGAAATTCATCCGCATCCTGCGTGAAGTCACCGTGGAAGAAGGCGACAAGCGCGCCACCTTCATTCCGTTCGAGGGCTTCAAGGTAAGCTTCGAGATCGACTTCGACCATCCGGTATTGCGCAACCGGACCCAGAGCGCCAGTGTCGATTTCTCCAGTACCTCGTTCGTCAAGGAAGTCAGCCGCGCCCGTACCTTCGGTTTCATGCGCGACATCGAGTACCTGCGCAAGCACAACCTCGCGCTTGGCGGCAGCGTCGAGAACGCCATCGTCGTCGACGAGACCGGCGTGCTCAACGAGGACGGCCTGCGTTACGAGGACGAGTTCGTCAAGCACAAGATCCTCGATGCCATCGGCGACCTGTACCTGCTGGGCAACAGCCTGATCGGCGAATTCCACGGCTTCAAGTCGGGGCATGCGCTGAACAACAAGCTGCTGCGCAAGCTGATCGCAGAGACCGATGCCTGGGAAGTGGTGACGTTCGAAGACGCCAGCACCGCTCCCATCTCCTACATGCGTCCCGTAGCGGCCGTATAGGCTCCTGCATTCTCTAGTTCATGAGGCCACCTTCGGGTGGCCTTTTCATTTGCGCTGTCGCCGTCGCAGGTGCCAATGGCGATGAAATTCGAATCAGCCCCAACGGAGTGACCTCCATAACCGGTTCTGAAGCCACGCCCTGGCGACGATAGACGGCCCGCATCTGTTCAAAGGCCGTCCGCTCAAGCGCAAAGTAAGCAAACAGCACGTGTAAGGCGCTACTCCGATAGCCAGGCGTGAGCCTGGCACCGCTTGCACTACGGGTGCGTCCAGGATGACTGGTCGGTAGGAAGATCCCCGCGAAGATCGTTGATCACGATATTCCCATGCACCGGCAACTGATCGGTGAAAAGCACCAGATTCCGGCCTCCAGGGTTCGCAACGGACTCGAACAGAATCCCAGCACAGTCAGCCTCGATAGCCAGATCCCCGATGATCCAGCTCGGCGGTTCAACGCCGTCGTTGAAGCGAATCTTCTCCAGTCGCAGAAAAAGTCTTGCCAGACCGGGGCCCAGGTATCGTCATAGCCGCCGGTGAAGTCGATCACTCGGTCCAGACTGAGGGAATAGCTGACCAGCAGACCTGGTGGAAGGAATGCGCTTGCTTGCTGAAACTCAGCAATGGCCGTCGCCGACTCAAGCGAGAGGTATAGAGCCTCTAGCCCCTTTCGGTTGACTCGGCCGCCCTGAGTTGCAGCTCCAGCGCCAGATGTAGGCGCAACGGACCACTTGGGAGTGTGCATTCGGTAGCAGGGAAGGTCCTGCACACCGATGATTTTCATCCTTGGGCACCAGCTCCCCAGGACTGAAGGAAAGCGATCAGTTGCTCGGTTTTTCCTTCGCTAACCACTTCCTCTGCGGTCTTGTAGTTGAACGTGGAAAGAGGCTCATTCTTAAACCAGAAGATGGCATTCGTCACGTCCGTGCCCATGTCGGTCACTGCACGCAGAACCTTCACAGAGTCACGAATGTAGGCTTGGACCTTTTCCGATTCAGGCGCGTTGCGCACGGTATTGCGATGGACATGGGCCCGAAGCGCCAAGGTTTGCTGGTCCATCGAAAAAACCTTGAGGAAGCGCTCAGGGGAGAACATCACGCGGTTCACCTCTTTGAGAGCGTCCATCAAGCCCGCGAAATTGGTGGGGCGAAGCTCCAATACGGCTTTGCTGGGCATGGATGGCCTCCATTCAGATTGCACTTGCCATGCACAATTCTCGCACAATCTGCGCATCTTCAAGCTGCCGGGTCGATCAAGGCCCGGGCCCTGCATCCAAGCGTTCTCCCGGTTAAGCCAAAGCACCACAAACGGTACGCGCTGACAAAATCTACGCTTCAATCGGAATGCCCCAAGCAACACCCAGGCAGAACAGCGCAAGAACTCGCTGGCTTGCTCCATGCGGTGTTTGCGATATCTCTTTTCGTACGGAGCTGCCTCATAAAAGCTGTTATCGCTAGTATTCAGCTTTTCTCTGGGCCATGGGTATGGCTGGCCAATCGCTCCAGTGCCCCACGCAGTTTCGGGTCGGCGATTCCTTCGGCAGAATCACGGATACTCTGCGCGGCATCCGTCGACAAGGTCACGGCGTGGCCGGCGTGGCGTGCCGGTACCAGTGGTGGTTGCACCTTGAACAGGATCCGTTGCAGGTTGCCGAAGGCTTCCAGCGTCTGCAATTGACGCTGCAGGCGTTTCTGCTGGTAGCGCAGGCGCGTTGCCCAGTGACCGTCGGTGACCACCAGCAACAATACCCCGTCACGCCAGGACGCCACATGACAATGCCCCCGGGCAGCCGGTTGCAACTGGCTTTCCAGCAGGCGTTGCAAATGCGCCAGGCGTTGGGCCTGGTTGAGCAGCAGCTTGAGCGCACGAGCGCCGCGCAACAGGTCGGCGGGCGGTCGGGCTGGCGAGGGCTTGTAGGCCATGCGCAAAGACCGGAAATTGCAGGGTGACCAGTCTACCAGATTCAACGTCCGTCCCGCCCCACACCCCATGCCACAAGCGGATCGAGCCGCGTGGACCCGCGACACCAAGGCTCAGGACCGACGCCGCTGGCCAGATCGCCACGATCGGTCGTAGCTTGCCGCTCGCGGCTCGCGCCGCCCAACCTTGAACTTGTCCGAAACGCCCCTATCTTAGAAAAGCCCCGTCAAAGCGCTGTGCCAGCACCGTGGAAATCCACCGCTTTCCTCACCAACGTTTCCGGGTAGAATGCTCGTTCGCATGCGGCCTCTGGCTGCACGGGCGACTCACGGGGCCGCCCTCCATCCCCACGTGTGGAAGATCCTGCCGATATGTTTGCGCCTTTGTTAAAGAAACTTTTTGGAAGCAAGAACGAGCGTGAAGTCAAACGCATGCTCAAGACGGTGAATATCGTCAATGCCTTCGAAGAGAAGATGGTGGCCCTGTCCGACGAGCAGCTGCGTGGCAAGACCGCAGAGTTCAAGGAGCGCCTGGCCAAAGGCGAGACCCTCGACCAACTGCTGCCCGAAGCCTTCGCCGTGGCCCGTGAGGCCGGCAAGCGCATCATGGGCATGCGCCACTTCGATGTGCAGCTGATCGGCGGCATGACCCTGCACGAGGGCATGATCGCGGAAATGCGTACCGGTGAGGGCAAGACCCTGGTCGCGACCCTGGCCGTGTACCTCAACGCCTTGTCCGGCAAGGGCGTCCACGTGGTTACCGTCAACGACTACCTGGCCCGCCGCGACGCCAACTGGATGCGTCCGCTCTACGAGTTCCTGGGCCTGAGCGTGGGCGTGGTCTCGGCCTTCCAGCCGCCGGAAGACAAGCGCGCTGCCTATGCCGCGGACATCACCTACGGTACCAACAACGAGTTCGGCTTCGACTACCTGCGCGACAACATGGCCTTCAGCCAGGAAGAGAAGTTCCAGCGTGAACTCAACTTCGCCGTGATCGACGAGGTCGACTCCATTCTGATCGACGAGGCGCGAACCCCGCTGATCATCTCCGGCCAGGCCGAGGATAGCTCCAAGCTGTATACCGAGATCAACCGCCTGATTCCGCGCCTGAAGCAGCACGTCGAGGAAGTCGAAGGCCAGGTCACCCAGGAAGGCCACTACACCATCGACGAAAAGAGCCGCCAGGTCGAGCTCAACGAGGCCGGCCACCAGTTCATCGAGGAAATGCTGACCCAGGCCGGGCTGCTCGCCGAGGGCGAGAGCCTCTACTCGGCGCACAATCTCGGGCTGCTGACCCACGTTTATGCTGGCCTGCGTGCCCACAAGCTGTTCCATCGCAACGTCGAATACATCGTCCAGGACGGCCAGGTACTGCTGATCGACGAGCACACCGGCCGCACCATGCCGGGCCGCCGTCTCTCCGAAGGTCTGCACCAGGCCATCGAGGCCAAGGAAAACCTCAACATCCAGGCCGAAAGCCA
The DNA here is from genome assembly GCF_015680705.1 of Pseudomonas fulva. Classification (GTDB taxonomy): domain Bacteria; phylum Pseudomonadota; class Gammaproteobacteria; order Pseudomonadales; family Pseudomonadaceae; genus Aquipseudomonas; species Aquipseudomonas fulva_C. Next base: position 235,635 of record NZ_JADNYP010000005.1, read on the forward strand.
GACCCTGGCCTCGACCACCTTCCAGAACTATTTCCGTCTCTACACCAAGCTGTCCGGCATGACCGGTACCGCCGATACCGAGGCGTTCGAGTTCGCCCAGATCTACAACCTCAACGTGATGGTCATTCCGCCGAACAAGCCGCTGGCGCGCAAGGACTTCAACGACCTGGTCTACCTCACCGCCGACGAGAAGTACGCGGCGATCATCACCGACATCAAGGAAAGTCTGGCCCAGGGCCGGCCGGTACTGGTCGGTACCGCGACCATCGAGACCTCCGAGCACATGTCCAACCTGCTCGTGAAGGAAGGCATCGAGCACAAGGTGCTCAACGCCAAGTACCACGAGAAGGAAGCCGAGATCATCGCCCAGGCCGGTCGTCCGGGCGCCCTGACCATCGCCACCAACATGGCCGGTCGCGGTACCGACATCCTGCTGGGCGGCAACTGGGAAGCCGAAGTGGCAGCCCTGGACGACCCGAGCGCCGAGCAGATCGCCCAGATCAAGGCCGACTGGCAGAAGCGTCACCAGCAGGTCATCGAGGCCGGTGGCCTGCACGTGATCGCCTCCGAGCGTCATGAGTCGCGGCGCATCGACAACCAGCTGCGTGGCCGTGCCGGTCGCCAGGGCGATCCAGGCTCAAGCCGGTTCTACCTCTCGCTGGAAGACAGCCTGATGCGCATCTTCGCCTCCGATCGGGTGAAGAACTTCATGAAGGCGCTGGGGATGCAGTCGGGCGAGGCCATCGAGCACCGCATGGTCACCAACGCCATCGAGAAGGCCCAGCGCAAGGTCGAAGGGCGCAACTTCGACATCCGCAAGCAGTTGCTCGAGTACGACGATGTCGCCAACGAACAGCGCAAGGTGATCTACCACATGCGCAACAGCCTGCTGGCGGCGGACAACATCGGCGACACCATTGCCGAGTTCCGCAAGGAAGTGCTCGATGCCACCATCAGCCAGCACATTCCGCCACAATCGCTGCCCGAGCAGTGGGACGTGGCCGGCCTGGAAGCTGCGCTGGCCAGCGATTTCGCCATGAAGCTGCCGATCCAGCAGTGGCTCGACGAGGATGACCACCTCTACGAGGAAACCCTGCGCGAGAAGCTGCTCGCCGAGATCACCGCGGCCTACACCGAGAAAGAGGACCAGGCCGGCGAGCAAGCCCTGCGTACCTTCGAGAAGCAGATCCTGCTGCGCGTGCTGGACGATCTGTGGAAGGACCATCTGTCGACCATGGACCACCTGCGCCACGGCATCCACCTGCGTGGCTATGCGCAGAAGAACCCGAAGCAGGAGTACAAGCGCGAGTCGTTCACCCTGTTCCAGGAACTGCTCGACTCCATCAAGCGCGACGCGATCCGCGTGTTGTCGCATGTCCAGGTGCGTCGCGAGGATCCGGCCGAGGAGGAAGCTCGCCTGCGTCGCGAAGCCGAGGAGCTGGCCAACCGCATGCAGTTCCAGCATGCCGACGCGCCGGGCCTGGAGGCCGAGCAAGAGGCCGCCGAGCCTGCGGCGCAAGTCGCCGGGGCAGCGGCGCCGGCACGCAACGAGCAGAAGCTGGGGCGCAACGAGCCTTGCTGGTGCGGTTCGGGCAGGAAGTTCAAGCACTGCCACGGTCAGATCGAGTGATCGGACCGCTCCTCGCCCTGCGCTGAACACTGAAATACCGCGCCGCGAAGGTCCTGGCCTTCGCGGCGTCGTTCCATCTCAAGCTTCGCCGTACCTTGTACGGTACATTCACCTAGGAGCGTTTTCATGGCTGTTGGTCTCGGTCCCCTCCCTACCTTGCATCCGGTTGCCGGTTTCGAACTGGGCATCGCTTCGGCGGGTATCAAGCGTCCCGGACGCAAGGACGTGGTCGTCATGCGCTGCGCCGAAGGCTCAAGCGTTGCCGGCGTGTTCACCCTCAATGCGTTCTGCGCAGCGCCGGTGATCCTGGCCAGGCAACGTGTGCATGGACCGGTTCGCTACCTGCTGACCAACACCGGCAACGCCAACGCCGGCACCGGGGCGGCGGGCCTCGCCGCCGCCGAGCGCACCTGCGCCAGGTTGGCCGAGCTGGCCGGCGTGGATGCCAATGCGGTGCTGCCGTTCTCGACCGGCGTGATCGGCGAGCCGTTGCCTGTCGAGAAGATCGAAGGCGCCCTGCAGGCAGCGCTGGACGACCTGTCGGAAGACAACTGGGCCGATGCCGCCAGCGGCATCATGACTACCGACACCTTGCCCAAGGGTGCCAGCCGTCAGTTCCAGCACGATGGCGTGACCATCACCGTCACCGGCATCAGCAAGGGCGCGGGCATGATTCGCCCGAACATGGCCACCATGCTTGGCTACATCGCCACCGACGCCAAAGTCGCCCCTGCGGTGCTCAAGGACCTGCTGCTCGACAGCGCCAACAAGTCTTTCAACCGCATCACCATCGATGGCGATACCTCGACCAACGACTGCTGCATGCTGATCGCCACGGGCAAGGCCGACGTGCCTGAAATCACCGAAGCCAGCGGCGCGCTGTTCGATGCACTGAAACAGGCCGTGTTCGACGTCTGCATGGAGGTTGCCCAGGCCATCGTGCGTGACGGCGAAGGCGCCACCAAGTTCGTCACCGTGCAGGTCAACGGCGGCGGCAACCATCAGGAGTGTCTGGATGTCGGCTATGCCGTGGCTCATTCACCGCTGATCAAGACGGCGCTGTTCGCTTCCGATCCCAACTGGGGGCGTATCCTCGCGGCGGTCGGACGGGCCGGTGTCGCCGAGCTCGACGTCAGCCTGATCGATGTCTACCTGGGCGACGTGTGCATTGCCAGCAAGGGCGGCCGCAGCCCAAGCTATACCGAGGCGCAGGGCGCAGCGGTGATGGCCCAGGAGGAAATCACCATCCGCATCGACCTCGGGCGCGGCCACTGCAGCGAAACCATCTGGACCACCGACCTGTCGCACGAATATGTGAAGATCAACGCCGAATACCGGACCTGATCCGCCAGTGGGCCCGTTCGTCGTCATGCATTCGCCGTCGCGACGCACGGGCGCCAAGGCCGCAAGGCCTCATGCCTCATCCTCGAATCGATGGAGCCGAACATGAGCTACCACCTTATCATCGGCGACAAGCGGTACTCTTCCTGGTCGCTACGTGGCGCCCTGGCCCTTGAATTGGCCGGCGTGCCGTACCTGGAGACGCTGATCAAGCTGCGCCAACCCGACACCCGCAGGCGACTGCTCGAACACTCGGCCACCGGCAAGGTTCCGCTTCTCAAGACCGAGCACGGCACCATCGCCGACTCCCTGGCGATCGCCGAGTACCTGGCAGAGCGTCATCCCCAGGCCCAGCTGTGGCCCGCCGACATTGCCGCGCGCGCCCAGGCACGTTCCGCCTGCGCGCAGATGCACAGCGGTTTCGCCGCGCTGCGCGAACACATGCCGTTCGACCTGGCGCATGACCAGGCGCTGGAACACATGCCACTGGATGTCCAGGTCGATATCGACCGTATCGTCGCGCTCTGGGCCGAATGTCGGCTGGTGGCCAAGGAGCCCGGGCCTTTCCTGTTCGGCAGGCCCAGCCTGGCCGATGCCTTCTTCGCCCCGGTGGCCGTGCGGCTGCGAACCTATCGGGTAGCGGTTCCCTCGCATGCCGCGGCGTACATCGAGACCCTCTATCAGTGGCCGGCCTTCCAGGCGTGGCGCCAGGCTGGCCTGGCGGAGCGTGCCGGGTGAAGCGGGTCCATGTGGCAGCAGCCGTCATCCGCAGGGGCGATGGGCGGATCCTGATTGCGCGACGCGCCGAAACCCAGCATCAGGGTGGGCTCTGGGAGTTTCCCGGTGGCAAGGTGGAAGCGGGCGAAACCGTGGCGTGCGCGCTCAGGCGTGAACTGCGTGAGGAACTGGGCATCGAGGTTACCCGGTCGCGGCCGCTGATCAAGGTCAGTCACGATTATCCCGACAAGCAGGTATTGCTGGATGTACTGGAGGTCGATGCCTTCGAAGGCGAGCCCCATGGGGCAGAAGGGCAGCCGCTTGCCTGGGTCTTGCCCAAGGAGCTTGCCGAGCATGCCTTTCCCGAAGCCAACAAGCCGATCGTCGCCGCTGCCCGGCTGCCGGACCAGTACCTGATCACGCCGGATGGCCTGGAAGTCGCGCAATTGCTGCAAGGAATCCGCAAGGCGGTGGCAGGCGGTTGCAAGCTCATCCAGCTGCGTGCGCCGGACATGTACGATCCGAAATACCGCGATATTGCCGTGGACGCGGTGGGCCTGTGTGCCGGCAAGGCGCAACTGATGCTCAAGGGACCGCTGGAATGGCTCGGCGATTTTCCTGCCGCCGGTTGGCACCTGACTGCCCGGCAGCTGCGCCAGTACGCCGCCAAGGGGCGGCCATTCCCGGCCGATCGCTGGCTGGCCGCTTCCTGTCACGATGCCGAGGAGCTGGCCCTGGCCCGGCAGATGGGCGTGGATTTCGTCACGCTCTCCCCGGTACAGGCTACCCAGACCCATCCCGAAGCCGCGCCGCTGGGGTGGGAGCAGGCGGCCCGGCTGATCGAAGGGTTCACCCATCCGGTCTTCCTGCTCGGTGGAGTAGGGCCCGCGCAGCGCGAGCGTGCCTGGCAGGCCGGTGCCCAGGGCGTGGCTGGGATTCGGGCCTTCTGGCCTGGCGCCGAGGGGTAGGGGACAGGCACCGATTGATCGGTCCCTGTGGAACGGCCTCAGGATCTGACAGGCTTTGAAAGACAGGTGCTCCGCCAACGGTGCCCGCCGGGCGCATTCTGGGCCCGCGTTGCGAGCCATCGCGGCCGGTTCGGCGTCCCGGCTGCGGCGGTTCCCGCACGGGGCCGTGCTTTCAGCGCCAGCGGCGGGTATTTGCCTCAGGCATTTCCCCCGTCCGGCCGGAGAGCGGCCTGCCACAGAACCTCGGCCACGCCCTGACGCCGCCCGATGATCCGAGCGGCCACGAACAGCAGGTCCGACAGCCGATTGATGTAGGCCAGGCCCACGCCGCTCAATGGTTCCACCGCGTTGAGCTGCTGGCAGCGCCGTTCGGCGCTGCGGGCCAGGCTGCGACATATGTGCGCCTGGGCGACCAGGGCCGAGCCACTGGGCAGGATGAAGTTCTCCAGCGGTCCCAGCTCTTCGTTCCACTGGTCGATGGTCGCTTCCAGACGTTCGATCTCCTGCTGGTCGAGCGCTTGGTAGCTGGGCATCGCCAGTTCGCCGCCGAGGTCGAACAGGCGGTGCTGGCAAGGTGCGATGACTTCGCTCAGCTCGTCCAGACCCTGCTCGGCCAGGCCAGCCAGCAATAGTCCCAGCTGACTGTTCAGGCTATCCACCTCGCCGATGGCCTCGATGCGCGGGTGGTCCTTGGGGACTCGGCGGCCATCGCCCAGGCCGGTCTCGCCCTTGTCTCCCGTGCGGGTATAGATCTTCGACAGGCGAAAGCCCATGTCATCGCTCCTTGGCGGCCGGCTCCGGCGCCGTCTGGGCAAGGGGCAGGCGCAGGGTGAAGCAGGTGCCCTGGCCAGGAGTCGACTGGACCTCCATCTGCCCCTTGTGGTTGTTGGTGATGATGAAATACGACACCGACAGGCCCAGTCCGGTGCCCTGGCCGATTTCCTTGGTGGTGAAGAAGGGTTCGAACGTGCGCTTGCGGACTGCTTCGGACATGCCGATGCCATTGTCCTCCACCTGGATCTCCGCCCATGGGGCGTTCAGCCGGGTACGCAGGATGATCCGACCTGGCTCGCTGCCCTCGGGGCGTTGGTGGATCGCCTGGGCCGCGTTCTTCAACAGGTTGAGCAGCACTTGCTCCAGTTCGTTGGCGGTACAGGGCACCGGCCCGAGTCGTGGATCGAACTGGCGCACGATGGCCTGCCCACGAAAGTCGAAGCCGATGCTCAGATCGAAGTCGTTGCCGGCGATTTCCACCGCCTGGTCGATCAGTGCCGGCAGCTCGCAAGGCGTCAGTTGGCGATCGCTACGGCGACTGAAGCTGAGCATATGGGTGACGATCCTGGCCGCTCGGCTGCCCGCTTGCTGGATGCCGTCGAGCAGTTGCGGTACCTCCCGGCCCTGGAGGTAGCGGTTGACGTCATCGAGGTCGATACCCAGTTCGCGCGCCTGGTCCTGGTTGCGTGGCAGGTCGACGGACAGCCGTCGGCGAATGTTCTGGACGTTGTGCAGGATGGCCCCGAGCGGGTTGTTGATCTCGTGCGCCATGCCTGCGGCCAGGCCGCCCACGGAAAGCATCTTCTCGGACTGCACCATCATCTCTTCCAGCGACAGGCGCTGGGTGATGTCATCGATGCGGATCACCACGCCGCGTCCACCCCCGCCGGTAAGCGGATAGAAGGTCAGGGCGTAGTGACGCGGCTCGCCGGCCTTGTACCAGGTCACCCGTTCGATCTTGGCGACCTGGTGTTTTTCCACGCTGGTCTTGAGCCGCGGCAGGAACGGCCGCAGCGGCTCGAAGGCGATGAACACGGGCTGGTTCAGGGCCTCGTCCAGTGGCGTACCGGAAAGCGCCGTGGCTTCCTGGTTCCATTGCGTGACATAAAGTTGCTCGTCGAGCGCGATCAGCGCCGAAGGCATGGAGTCGATGATGCTGTTGAGGTAGTTCTGGAAGCCCGTGAGCTTCTTCTCCATCTTGCTGCGTACCTGGACTTCCAGCTCCAGCTTGCGGTTGGTGTGGCGGGTTTCCTCGGCCAAGCCCTGGGCCTGGTCATAGGCCGACTGGAATTCGTCGCGAGCACGCTTGAGCTGCTGCTCGCGGGCTTCCATGCGCGAGAGCATGGTATTGAAGGCCTCGGCAAGGCTGCCGATCTCGTCGTCGTTGCCACGCTGGGCGCGCAGCGCGTAGCTTTCCTCGCGAGTCACCTGGCGACTCAGCTCCTCCAGCTGGTTGATCGGCTGGGTGATCAGTCGCTTGATCTGCCGGGCGATCATCAGCCAGAGCAGGATGCTGAAGAGCAGGATCCCCAAGCTGGCGGTCAGCGTTCCGGTGTAGAAGGCCGTCGGCAGTTCGCTGCTGGCCACCAGCAGCAGGTGTGCGGGCGGGCCGCCGGAGCGAGGCAGGCGTATCAGCTGGGTGCTGCGGAATTCCGTCATGCGCCAGGTTTCGATGTCGCGGTAGCGCTTGGGCAAGGCCAACGGGTCGCCATGTTGCAACTGGGCGAGCAGGCGCCCGTCGCTGCCATACACGGCCGAGGCACGCAGCGGCGAATAGCTGCTCAGCTCGTCAAGCAAAGCCGTGGCTGCCTGAGGGGAGTCCCCGGCGTTGGCCGACAGGCGAGGGTTGGCGATCAACCTGCCAATGGTCTGCAAAGCCTGGGGCGCCATGCTCTCCTGGGTGATCCAGTAGGCGGCGCTGATGAAGCTCAGGTTGGCCACCAGCAGGATGGTGACCAGCAGCACCAGCAGGGCGGCCAGCAGCTTCTGGCCGACCGGGAGGTTTTCCAGGCGTTGGCGCAGGGTCATGGGCGAGGCGACATCCGCGTTCAGGTGGAAGGTCAAGGTCGTGCTGGCATCAGTCGCCGGGCAGTCCTCGTGCTTGCAGGGTATCGACCAGCTGGCGCTGCAGCCGTTCCAGGTGGGGCAGGACCAGCCCGTGACGCGCCGCGCTGCGACAGGCATGGCCGAGCAGGTAATGGATCTCCGTGCGCCGCCCTTGCTGGACATCCTGATGCATCGAGGAGTAATTGGCCGCGGTGGCCTGGATGACCCGCTGCACGTCCTCGTGCAGACCCTCGGCGGCCAGCGGCTGGCCGCAGCTGCGCAGCAACTCGGCCAGTTCCTCGCAGAGCGTGGCGACCGCGCAGGGATGCGCCTGCAGCTGGCCATTACGACAGTCGTGCAATACGGTCAGCGGATTGATCGCGCAATTGAGTGCCAGCTTGCGCCACAGTCGGGCCAGTATGTCCACCGTCCAATCGGCGGGAATGCCGGCTTCGCGCAGCTCGTCGAACCATGGCGGTACGGCCGGGTTGGCCGGGTCGCCCAGCCAGTTGAAGCCATGCCCGGCGAACTGCACGCGCCACGCGTCTTCGCGATAGGCACCTTCGGTACTCGATGCCAGGATGCAGCGGACATGCCGCACCTGCCCGGCGACCTCGTCCTGGCTGCCCAGGCCATTCTGCAGCAGTACCACCTGCGCCCCGTCGGCCAGCCTGTGGGCCAGGCGCTCGGCCGCCGGGGCCGCGTCGTAGGCCTTGCATGCCAGCAGCAGGCGATGGATCGGCCCCTCGGCGCTGGCGGTTTCGGCCGGGATCGCGTACTGGCTGGGTCGGCCCTGTTCCACCAAGGTCAGACCACCCGCGGCCTCATAGGCGTGCAGCCGCCGCTGGTCCCGCAGGATCAGGCGTACTGCCTTGCCGGCCCGAGCCAGGCGGCAGGCCCAGAGCGTGCCGAGGCTACCGGCGCCGAGAATATGCCAGGTGCTGCTCATCTGCGTTTCGCAACCGTTATAATGAGCGGTCATCTTAACCCTCAATCCCGACGCGCTCCATCGTCACGGTCGGACCTCATGGATCCGCCAACGGGCGCGCTGTCATTCTGGAGAACAACCATGCCTTCGTTCGACGTGGTATCGGAACTGGACAAGCACGAAGTGCAGAACGCCGTGGACAATGCCATCAAGGAACTCGATCGCCGCTATGACCTCAAGGGCAAGGGCAGTTTCGAGTTCAAGGAAAAGGAAAAGACCGTCCTGCTGACTGCCGAGGCCGAGTTCCAGCTCGAGGCGATGATCGAGATCCTCAAGCTGGCGCTGGTCAAGCGCAAGATCGACGTCAAGTGCCTGGAAGTCAAGGACGCCTACCAGTCCGGCAAGGAAATGAAGCAGGAAGCGCTGTTCCGCGAGGGCATCGACAAGGAACTGGCCAAGAAGATCGTGGCCAAGGTGAAGGATGCCAAGCTCAAGGTGCAGGCCGCCATTCAGGGCGAGCAGGTACGCATCACCGGCAAGAAACGTGACGACCTGCAAGAAGCCATCGCCATGCTGCGCGGTACCGATTTCGAGATGCCCCTGCAGTACAACAACTTCCGCGACTGACCTGGCCTGGCAGGAACCTTGAGCGGGGCGCCAGGGTCCACCGCTTCCCGAGGCCGCCTGAACATTGGCGGCCTGATTTACCTGTTCCTGCCAATTGGCTCCGGGAGATGTCCATGGATTTGAACGCTGAAGTCGATCATCTGGTCCGCACCTCGCAGAACTGGATCCCCCTGATAGTGCAGTACGGCAGCCGCCTGCTGCTGGCGTTGGTGACGCTTGCCATAGGCTGGTGGATCATCAACAGGCTGAGCGTGCGCCTGGGCCGGCTGGTCAGCTTGCGCCACCCCGATCCGGCCTTGCAGGGTTTCACCAGCACCCTGGCCAATATCATCCTGAAGATCCTGCTCATGGTCAGCGTGGCCTCGATGATCGGCATCGAGACGACCTCCTTCGTCGCCGCCATCGGTGCTGCCGGCCTGGCCATCGGCCTGGCCTTGCAGGGCAGCCTGGCGAACTTCGCCGGTGGCGTGCTGATCTTGCTGTTCAGGCCGTTTCGCCTGGGCGACTGGATCGAGGCGCAAGGTGTCAGCGGTACCGTCGACAGCATCCAGATCTTCCATACCGTGCTGCGCACCGGTGACAACAAGACCGTGATCGTGCCCAACGGCAGCCTGTCCAACGGCATCATCACCAACTACAACCGCCAGCCCACCCGTCAGGTGGTGTTCGATGTGGGCGTCGATTATGACGCCGACCTGCAAAAGGCCCGCCAGGTGCTGCTCGATCTGGCCAAGGATCCGCGTGTGCTGCCTGATCCTGCCCCGGCGGCGGTGGTATCGCAGCTTGGCGACAGTTCGATCACGGTGTCGCTGCGTGTCTGGGTCAAGACACCCGACTACTGGAGTCTGATGTTCATGCTCAACGAGCAGGCCCGCGACCGTCTGCGCGCCGAGGGTATCGACATCCCGTTCCCGCAGCGGGTGGTTCGTGTGGTGCAGGAACCGGCGGCTCAGTAGACCGGATCCGCAGGCTTCATCAGGGGCGCTCCTGGTGGGGCAGGCGGGGCTGCGGATGACCGCGGGACACGACGCGCAGCTCGATTCCGTCAAGCCGGTTGCTTTGTGCCTTGGTTGGGCGCACGCTTTGCCGCGCCGCGCCCTGTCTCGCCATGATCGTCGGGTCCAGGGCCGGCTTTTCCGGCATACCGCCTGACTCTGTCCGTTATCCGAAGTCCATCATGACCCCTCTTCTCCACATTACGCCCGCCAGGGCGCTTGCCTTTGGCTTGATCCTGGCCCTGTTCGAACTGTTGACCTACCTGGCCAGCGACGCCGTCATGCCAGCCATGCCGGTGGTCGTCACCGACCTGCAGGCCAGCCCCGAATACATTCCCCATGCGCTGAACCTGTACCTGCTCGGCGGCGTGGTCCTGCAATGGCTGATCGGCCCGCTGGCCGACCGCTATGGACGACGACCCTTGTTGCTGACGGGCTGCGCGTTCTTCGGCGCGGCGTGCCTGGCGACCTATTGGACGCATGACATCGGCCTGTTCAATGCCTTGCGTCTGCTCCAGGGCATCGGCCTGGGCTTCGTGGTCACGGTGAGTTATCCGGCCTTGAACGAGGCCTTCAGCGAAGCCGATGCCGTGCGGATGATGGCGCTGCTGGCCAATATCGCCTTGCTCTCGCCCCTGCTCGGGCCGCTGGTCGGTACCCTGATGTTGCAGTGGCTGGATTGGCGCTGGCTGTTCGTGGCATTCGCCGTGGGCGCTACCGGCGTCTGGCTGGCACTGTATCGGCTGATGCCGGAAACCCTCGGCGTGCAGCGCCGCGATGGCTCGCGCCTGCCGTTCACGCCGATCCAGCTGATACCGTTGCTGCAAGGCTATGGTCGTCTGCTGAGCAACGGACGTTTCGTCGCCGGCAGCGCGGCGCTTGGCTTGGTGAGCTTGCCGCTGATCGGCTGGATCGGGCTGTCACCGGTCCTGCTCATTCACGACGAGGGCTTGAGCACCATGGCGTATGCCTTGTGGCAGTTGCCGGTATTCGCCGGGCTGATTCTCGGCAACCTGATCATCAACCGCATCGCCGACCGCTATCCACTGCATCGGTTGGTGCGAGGCGCGCTATGGCCCTACCTGCTGGGGCTGGCCCTGATGGTCGTGGCGACCTGGTACTGGCAGGCAGTGCCGAGCCTGGTGGCTGGCCTGTCCCTGTATGCGCTGGGCCTGGGCGTGGCCAATGCCGTGCTGTACCGCATGACCTTGTTTTCCAGCCAGCAGAGCAAGGGGCTGGTCTCGGCGATGCTGGGCATGATCACCATCGCCTTGCTGGGGCTCGGTGGCGTGCTGCTGGCCATGTTGGGCGCAGGCGCGAGCCTGCTGCATTTCGCCGTGATCGCCGGGGTGGCGGGGGCGCTTGCCTTGTGGCCACTGTGGCGGGTGATCGCCGACGCAGCGCATGGTGGCTCGATGGCTACCGAAGGGTAGCCATCGAGCCGTTTCAAGGTCGATCGGCGGCGGGCTGCTCTGGCGCCTGCTTGCCACCACTGGCCTCCTGCCGCCAGTGCAGGGCGATCAGCACCAAGGTCGGCACGCCCAGCAAGGCGGTGATGAGGAAGAAGTTGTGATAGCCGACCTTCTCGACCATCACGCCCGAGTAGCCGCCGATCAGGCGCGGCAGCAGCAGCATGATCGAGCTGAGCAGGGCGTACTGGGTGGCCGAGAACTTCAGGTTGGTCAGGCTCGACAGGTAGGCGACGAAGGCCGAGGTGGCCAGGCCCGAGCTGAAGTTGTCCAGGGAGATGGTCAGTACCAGCATCTGCAGGTTCGGTCCCATGTCGGCCAGCATCAGGAACAGGATGTTGGTCGCCGCGGAAGCCGCGCCCCCGATGAACAGGATCGGCAGGATGCCGAAGCGCACGATCAGCAGGCCGCCGGCGCCAGCGCCGAGCAAGGTCATGATCAGGCCGAAGATCTTGCTCACGCTGGCGATCTGGTCCTTGGTGAAGCCCTGGTCGATGTAGAAGACATTGGCCATCACGCCCATGACCGTGTCCGACATGCGGTAGGTGGCAATCAGCCCGAGCAGCAGCAGGGCCTGCCAGCGGTAGCGCACGATGAAGTCGTTGACCGGGGTCAGCACCGGCGCCAGGCCGCGACGGCCCATCGACGACAGGCAAGCCCAGGTCAGGCTGGTGTAGAGAATCGCACGCAGGAACGCCCTGTCCTCGAGCAGCAGGTCCAGCGGCGTCGCACCGCCGAACACCATGCTGCCCCAATCGGTATTGAACAGTTGGGTGAACATCGCGGGTACCGAAACCAGCAGGATGATCAGCACGAATACCGAAGCCAGCTGGTGGCCCAGGCCATAACGCGCGGCCGAAAGCTGGGTGCGCAACGGCACCGGTGGTTCGCGCATCACCAGGGTGGTGAAGACCGCCGGCAGCATCATCAGGCCGAACAGCACGTAGGTGCCGGTCCAGGCCTGATGCAGGTAGCTGAAGCCGGTGGAGCCGAACCATTCGGCGAAGAACAGCGCGCCGGCCGTGGCCAGCAGGGCAGCGATCCGATAGCCGGCCATGTAGCTGGCAGCCAGCGCGGCCTGGCGCTGGTCATCGGCGATTTCCAGGCGGTAGGCGTCCACGGCGATGTCCTGGGTGGCCGAGGCGAAGGCCACCAGCACTGCCAGCGCGATCAGCCAGGACAGATGTTTCTGCGGATCGCACAGGCCCATGCCGATCAGGCCCGCCACGACCAGCACCTGCGACAGCAGCAGCCATGAACGACGCCTGCCCAGCCCGCCGAGCAGCGGCAGGCGCCATTGGTCGAGCAGCGGCGACCATACCCACTTGAAGGCATACGCCAGGCCGATCAGGCTGGCATAGCCGATGGTCTCGCGGGCCACGCCTGCCTCGCGCAGCCACACCGACAGGGTGGAGAACACCAGCATGTACGGCAATCCGGCAGCGAATCCAAGCAGCAGCAACACCAAGGTCGACGGGCTGGCATAGGCAGCGAGCGCAGCGCGCCAGGTTTTACGGGGCATGGGCCAACATCTGCCTCAAGGTTGCGAAAACAAAGCGCGCACTCTAACCGCTGTGCTCCATCGGACGCCAGCCATGGCGTGACATATCCACACGATTATCCTGCACGCCAACCCCTTCGGCGCGAAGCCGGGCACGCTGTTCCTCGCCGGACGGCGTACCTGGCGCCAGGCATAGCCGGCCGCCAGCACCCAGCACCCGATGCCAGGGCAGGCGGGTGTCCTCGGGAAGCTGGCCCAGGGTTCGTCCGACCCAGCGTGCCACCGGGCCCAGCCCCGCCAGTTCGGCAAGCTGGCCGTAGCTCACCACCTTGCCCGGCGGCACCTGTCCCAGCACCGAGAACAATGCCGTTCGTCGGGCCTCTCGCTGCTCGGCTGTGAGCGTGGCTGCGCCGGGCATCAGGCGTTTCCGTCGAAAAAGGGAGTGGGCAGGTCAAGTGAAGGCAGGGTGAGAATGGAACTCGATGGCATCTGCTGGGTCTGTCCTTGCTCTGGTCATGGGTAGCTGGATAATGCCCGTCTTTTTCCTGGAACCGAACCTGTAGTCTTCCTATGCATTCTAGAATGTTGTTGTGTGTTGCCGCTGTTGCCTTCGCTCCTTGCGCCCTTGCCGACACCGTCTGGATGAAGAACGGTGACAAGCTCAGTGGCAAGATCAAGGTTTTCGATGGCGGCAAGTTGTTGCTCGAAACGCCGTACGGCGGGGCCATCGCCCTTGACTGGAAGCAGGTCAAGACCTTGGAGAGCGACCAGCAGCTGCTGGTCAAGCAGGACGCCTATACCGGGGAGAAAGCCAAGTCGTTGAGCGCTGCCGAACCTGGCAAGGTCACCCTGGCCAACGGCGAGTCGCCCAAGACCGTGGAACTGGCCAGCATCCAGCAGATCATGAAGCCAAAGCCGGTGGTCGAGGACTTGATGTGGAAAGGCAACGTCGACGTGGCGCTGGACTACAAGCGTGCCGAGAACGACACGGACGACTATGACGTCAGTTTCAAGACCACCGCGCGTCACGGTCGCTGGCGCCACAACGCCGAGGGCGAGTACAACCGCGAGACCAAGGACGACGTCACCACCACCAACAACTGGAGCGCCGAATACGCGCTCGATCGTTTCATCACCGAGCAGTGGTTCTGGCAGGGGCGCCTGGAATACAAGCGCGACCACATCGAGGATCTGGCTCGCCAGCGTACCGTCGGTACCGGCCCGGGCTACCAGTTCTGGGACGACGAGCTGGGTGCGTTCTCCCTTGGCGGGCTGCTCAACCGCACCGACTACGAATACGCTGATGGCGGCAAGGACAACTTCTATTCCGCGGCGGTCAAGTGGGACTACAACCGCTACCTGATCGGCAAGACCGTCGAGCTGTTCACCAATGGCGAGCTCGGCAAGCCTCTGGGCAATGTCGCCGACTACTCGCTCGATGCCGAGCTCGGCTTGCGCTACAAGGTCACCGAGTGGGCCTCGCTGAACCTCAAGGCGGAGAAGGACATCATCGCCGGCACCAGCGACAGCGACCTGGACAAGACTCGCTACACGGCCGGTTTCGGGGTCACCTGGTAGGGCCCGCGGCCCTTCGTCCCGCAAGCGACGGGTTACAAGCAGAGCGCGATGACGGTTGGAGCGCACAAGCGCCGAAAAAGGTTGCCGATGCAGCATGCCGCGGCGATCATCGCCCAGCTTGCAGAGCCATGCCTCCAGGAGACCGTCATGAGCGTCAAAGCCCTTCGCCCCGCCCGCGAACTTCTGCTCAAGGAATATCGCGGGGTGCTGTCGACCCACTCCAGGTCGATGCCCGGTTATCCGTTCGGCTCCGTGGTGCCGTATTGCCTGGATGCCGAGGGGCATCCGCTGATTCTCATCAGCCGCATCGCCCAGCACACCCACAACCTGCTGGCCGATGCCAAGTGTTCCTTGCTGGTGGGCGAGCGTGACGCGGAGGATGTCCAGGCGGTAGGGCGCCTGACCGTGATGGCGCAGGCGCGCAGGCTGACGGACGAGACGGCCGTCGAGGCGGCTGCCGAACGCTATTACCGCTACTTTCCCGAGGCGGCCGGCTACCACGAGGCCCACGACTTCGACTTCTGGGTGCTCGACCCAGTGCGGCATCGCTACATTGGCGGTTTCGGCGCCATCCACTGGCTGGACCAGGCGACCCTGGCCAATCCGTTCGCCGGAAAGATCGAGGCTGGCATGATCGAGCACATGAACCGCGATCATGCCGATGCCATTGCGCACTACGTGGAACTGACCGGCCTGCCGCGCTCGGCCCCGGCACGGATGGTCGGGATCGACGAGGAAGGCATGCACCTGCGCATCGGCCAGGGCATTCACTGGCTGGCGTTCCCGGCGCCTTGCAACACGCCGACACAAGTGCGCGAAGCCTTGGTAGCGCTGGCTCGGGCCGAACGCTGGCCGCTCGCGATGCAGCCGGCAGGTTGAAATAGCGATTGATCGCATCCATCTGAGGTCTACTGGAAGGTTGTCTTCCGCAGAGGAACCCTCGATGCGTGCTTTTCTATTGCTGTTTCTGATTTTTCCGGTGCTGGAGCTTTTCGTCTTCGTCAAGGTCAGTGCCGCCATTGGTTTCTTCCCGGCGCTGCTGCTGGTCATTGCCGGTTCCGCCCTGGGCATCCTGGTGATGCGCCTGGCTGGCCTGGCGACGGCCTTGCGTACGCGTGAAAGCCTGCAGCGTGGCGAGCTCCCCGCCGAGGACATGTTCCAGGGTCTGATGATGGCCCTTGCTGGTGTGCTGTTGCTGATCCCGGGCTTCATCAGCGATGTGCTCGGCCTGCTGTGCCTGCTGCCGTTCACGCGCCGCCTGATCGCGCGCAAGCTGCGTCAGCGCGCCGAAGCCCAGGCGATGCGCCAGCGGGCGTTTCGCGACGATCCACTGGCCGGTCGGCCGCAGGAGGGTGGTCAGCGCCCCAATGTCATCGAAGGCGAATACCAGCGCCGCGATCCTCGCTAGGCATGCCTGGCAGATCCGCAAGCGGCCCCGCAAGGGGCCGTTTCCGTTCTGGGGGCAGAAGAAGCGAAAAAAATTTCTCGCCCAAGCCTTGTAATTGATTCCGACGACCTCATGTATGGGTCACCGCAAGGTTTCCGGTGGTTTCCACCGGACATTACACAGGTGGTTCGCCCTGGCGGGCCACTACCGGCAGCGCCGGAAAGCATCAACCCGCCGGTTTCGATACCGGCCGATGAAAACCACAATTGGGAGAGATCGACAATGAAGCTTCGTCCTCTGCATGACCGCGTCGTCATCCGTCGCAGCGAAGAAGAATCGAAAACCGCTGGCGGTATCGTCCTGCCGGGTTCGGCCGCTGAAAAACCAAACCGTGGCGAAGTGGTCGCGGTAGGTACCGGTCGCATCCTGGACAGCGGTGAAGTGCGTGCGCTGGCCGTGAAGGTGGGTGACAAGGTTGTTTTCGGCCCTTACTCGGGCAGCAACACCGTGAAAGTCGACGGTGAAGACCTGCTGGTGATGAGCGAGAACGAGATCCTCGCTGTCGTCGAAGCTTGATTCCCCGGTTTCCAGTTACTCGAAGAATTAAGGATTGAACGATCATGGCTGCTAAAGACGTAAAATTCGGCGATTCCGCCCGCAAGAAAATGCTCGTTGGTGTCAATGTCCTGGCTGACGCGGTCAAGGCGACCCTGGGCCCGAAAGGCCGCAACGTGGTCCTGGCCAAGAGCTTCGGCGCGCCGACCATCACCAAGGACGGCGTTTCCGTCGCCAAGGAAATCGAACTGAAGGACGCCTTCGAGAACATGGGCGCCCAGCTGGTCAAGGAAGTCGCTTCCAAGGCCAACGATGCTGCCGGTGACGGCACCACCACCGCTACCGTCCTGGCCCAGGCCATTGTCAACGAAGGCCTCAAGGCCGTCGCGGCCGGCATGAACCCGATGGACCTCAAGCGCGGCATCGACAAGGCCACCGCGGCCGTCGTCGCCGAGCTGAAGAACCTGTCCAAGCCATGCGCCGATTCCCGTGCCATCGCCCAGGTCGGCACCATCTCGGCCAACTCCGACAGCTCCATCGGTGACATCATCGCCGAAGCCATGGACAAGGTCGGCAAGGAAGGCGTCATCACCGTCGAGGAAGGCTCGGGCCTGGAAAACGAACTGTCTGTCGTGGAAGGCATGCAGTTCGACCGTGGCTACCTGTCGCCTTACTTCGTCAACAAGCCGGACACCATGGTGGCCGAGCTGGACAGCCCGCTGCTGCTGCTGGTCGACAAGAAGATCTCGAACATCCGCGAACTGCTGCCTGTCCTGGAAGCCGTCGCCAAGGCCGGCCGTCCGCTGCTGATCGTCGCCGAGGACGTCGAGGGCGAAGCCCTGGCTACCCTGGTCGTCAACAACATGCGTGGCATCGTCAAGGTCGCCGCGGTCAAGGCGCCTGGCTTCGGCGATCGCCGCAAGGCCATGCTGCAGGACATCGCCATCCTGACCGGCGGTACCGTGATTTCCGAGGAAATCGGCCTGAGCCTGGAATCGGCTACCCTGGAGCACCTGGGTAACGCCAAGCGCGTCGTCCTGTCCAAGGAAAACACCACCGTCATCGACGGCGCTGGCGCCGATGCCGACATCGATGCACGCATCAAGCAGATCCGTGCCCAGATCGAAGAGACTTCCTCCGACTACGACCGCGAGAAGCTGCAAGAGCGCCTGGCCAAGCTGGCCGGTGGCGTTGCCGTGATCAAGGTCGGTGCTGGCACCGAAGTCGAGATGAAAGAGAAGAAGGCTCGCGTCGAAGACGCCCTGCACGCTACTCGTGCGGCCGTCGAAGAAGGCGTGGTGCCTGGCGGTGGTGTCGCGCTGGTTCGCGCACTGGCTGCCATCGTCGACCTCAAGGGCGACAACGAAGACCAGAACGTCGGTATCTCGTTGCTGCGCCGCGCTGTCGAAGCGCCGCTGCGCCAGATCACTGCCAACGCCGGCGACGAGCCGAGCGTGGTGGCCGACAAGGTCAAGCAGGGTTCGGGCAACTACGGCTACAACGCTGCTACCGGTGAGTACGGCGACATGATCGAGATGGGTATCCTCGATCCAGCCAAGGTCACTCGTTCGGCCCTGCAGGCAGCCGCTTCGATCGGTGGTCTGATGATCACCACCGAAGCCATGGTCGCCGACCTGCCGGAAGACAAGCCAGCTGCTGGCGGCATGCCAGACATGGGTGGCATGGGTGGCATGGGCGGCATGATGTAAGCCAGCCTTCACCCCCCGCTGTAGCGAAGAAGCCCCGCCTCGTGCGGGGCTTCTTTTTGTCCGCCGCTTGAGCCCTTCCCGCGAAGCACTTAAGCTGCGCCTGCCGCGCAGACCAACATGCGCCGCACAGGAGACCCCCGATGCGCATCCTACTGGTTGAAGACAACCGCGATATTCTCGCCAACCTGGCCGACTACCTCGGCATGAAGGGCTACACCGTCGATTGCGCCCAGGATGGGCTGTCTGGCCTGCACCTGGCGGCCACCGAGCACTATGACCTGATCGTGCTCGACATCATGCTGCCCGGCATCGACGGCTACACCTTGTGCAAGCGCCTGCGCGAAGATGCCCGTCGCGATACGCCGGTGATCATGCTGACCGCTCGTGATCAGCTCGATGACCGCCTGCAGGGCTTTCGCTCCGGCGCCGACGATTACCTGCTCAAGCCCTTCGCCCTGTCGGAACTGGCCGCACGCATCGAGGCAGTGCTGCGTCGAGCCCAGGGCGGCGGGCGCCGGGTACTGCAGGTGGCCGACCTGAGCTATGACCTCGACACCCTGGAAGTCAGCCGCGAAGGCCGTCCGCTCAAGCTCAACCCTGTCGGCCTCAAGCTGCTGGCCGTGCTGATGCAGAAAAGCCCACACGTGTTGCGTCGCGAAGTGCTGGAGGAGGCCTTGTGGGGCGATGACTGCCCGGACAGCGACAGCCTGCGCAGCCATGTCCACCAGCTGCGCCAGGTGATCGACAAGCCTTTCGAGAAACCGTTGCTGCATACCGTCCATGGCGTCGGCTATCGCCTCGCCGAGGGTCGCGATGGAGTTTAAGCAGAGCCTTGCCCAGCGCATCATCATCGCCTTTGCCCTGATGAGCGCTCTGGTGGCAGGTGCCTTCGCCTTCGGCATCGTCGCTACCGTCCACCTGGTGGAAGAACGTCTGATCTCGGCGGTGCTTGGCGGCGACTTGCAGCGCCTGCTGCGCATGGACAGCATCAGCGACTGGAGCCACCGGCCGCGCCCGGACCAACTGTTCTACTTCAGTGGCGGGCGCGACGACTTTGCCCTGCCCAGAGACCTGGAACATCTGCGCCCCGGCTTCCACGAGGTGTTCCGCGATCAGCTGTCCTACCACGCGATGGTCGAGGTGGTCGACGGTCGACACTATGTCCTGTTGCAAGACCAGAGCGACTTCGAGGAGCGTGAGCGGGTACTGTTCGCCGTGGTCTTGGTGGGCTTCGTGCTCAGCCTGGCCCTGGCCGTGTTCCTCGGCTGGGTCCTGGCGCGGCGGGTGATGGCGCCGGTGATCCGCCTGGCCCGCCAGGTTCGTCACCGCGACCAGTTGCTCGGCCTGGCCCCGCCCCTGGCGCCCGACTACGCGGCCGATGAAGTCGGGCAACTGGCCGCGGCCTTCGATGACACGCTCGGTCGCCTGCGCGATGCTTTGACCCGGGAGCGTCTGTTCACCAGCGACGTGAGTCACGAGTTGCGCACGCCGCTGATGGTCTTGGCGACATCCTGCGAACTGCTGCTGGAAAACCCTGCCCTGGACAGCCGGGCGCGGACCCAGGTGGAGCGTATCGCCCGTGCCACCGAAGAGATGCGTGAACTGGTCAAGACTTTCCTGATGCTGGCCAGGGCCCAGCGCGACGAAGGCGCGGTGGCTTCGCGGGCAAGCCTTCGGGAAGTGGCGGATGACCTGATCGGAGTGTGGCGAGACACCATCGAGCAGAAAGGCCTCACGCTCTACTACGACGGTCGGGTCAGCGCCAGCCCGGTACTCTACAACGCGACCTTCCTGCAGTCGGTGATGGGCAACCTGTTGCGCAACGCCGCGCACTATACCGACCACGGCTACATACGCTTGAGCCTGGAACCTGATGGCTTCAGCGTCGAGGACAGCGGTGTCGGTATTCCGGAAGAACAGCGCGAAGCCATGTTCCGGCCGTTCGTGCGCGGCGACGAACGCCGGGGCGAAGGCTTGGGCCTGGGCTTGTCGCTGGTGCAGCGGATCTGTGACGACCAGGGTTGGCGCGTCACGCTCACGGCAACCTTGCCGCACGGTTGCCGTTTCCAGGTCTCGCTGGCGCCAGGGGCGGGCGGCTCATCCAAGGCGGACCCGCAGGTCGGTTCGCCTAGGGAATCCTAGAAAGAGGCTGTAGGATACTGTCGTGAAAATCGACGGTTTTTTCACATTGGCATGACCTGATCCCGACGTCTGTCTGCTTAAGGTGGCGCACCTGAATCCGGGAGGCGCCCATGCCAAAGCCTGTAAGACTCGAGTTTTCCGAAAAGTACGATCACGAACACGCGCAGCAATACTTGCGCAAGCATCGCCAGGGACTAGCGCGTCGTCTGTCGCATCAGCGCGATGAACAGCTGGCGCGTCGTGCCCTGGCCCTGGTTGGCGAGCCAGGGCTGGTCCTGGACCTGCCGTGTGGGGCCGGTCGTTTCTGGCCTCTGTTGGCGGAAAAGGCCAACCGGGTGATCATCGCTGCAGACAACTCCCAGGCCATGCTGGAAACTGCCTGTGGCTCTCAGCCGGCCGAGGTGGTATCAAGGGTGCGCCCCTTGCAGACATCCGCTTTCGCCATCGATCTTCCGGACAGTTCGGTCGACAGCATCTTTTGCATGCGCCTGTTCCACCACGTCGGCAAGGCTGAGCACCGTCGCGCCGTTCTCGAGGAGTTTCACAGGGTCAGCCGCGACAGCGTGATTCTGTCGCTATGGGTGGATGGCAATTTCAAGGCCTGGCGGCGCAGGAAACTGGAGCAGCGTCGTGCCCGGCGCAACGAACAGAACGACTACCAGAATCGCCATGTGCTGGCCGCTGATACGGTCGAGGCCGAATTCGAGGCTGCCGGGTTTTCCATCCAGGAACGACTGGACTTCCTGCCGTTCTATGCCATGTGGCGAGTTTACGTATTGCGAAAGAGGTAATGAGAAATGGCGGTGGCCCAGGATCGATACAAGCAGTTCGATTATTACTGGCAGCAGCAAGGCGAATGGGTGGAAGAGCCCAATCAGCGGCGCGGTGGTGAAAGTGGCGTGCAGCGGCTCAGCGATGCCAATGGCCAGACGCTTTATGCCAAGCGCCAGGTCGGTCACGTCTATCGGACCTTGTTGCACCCGTTCGGTCGGCCGACGGTCCTGCGCGAGCTGGACGCGTTGAAAAGCTTCGGGCAACTCGGCGTCAGGGTGCCCGATATCGTCTTCTGCGGCATCGAGCGAGGCCCGGACCGCCAGTGGAGGGCCTTGCTGGTCAGCAAGGCGCTCGACGGCTTCGTCGATATTGATTCCTGGTATGCCTCCGGCGCCCGCGAACGCTACGACCAGGCGCTGCACGACAGCGTGCTGGAGGACTTGGCCATGAACCTGGCGCGCATGCACCGTGGCCATTGGCAACACGGCTGCCTGTACGGCAAGCATGTCTTCGTGAAAGTGAGCGAGGATGGCGCTCAGGTCCGTGCGCAGGTCGCCTTGCTGGATCTGGAAAAATGTCGGTGGCGAATCAGCCGCCAGCGCGCGGCTGGTAACGATCTGCGCCAACTGCGTCGCCATTCGTCACTCAATGAAGCGGAATGGCAAAAGCTGCTCTACTTTTACCGGACAGCGTTTGGCAGCGCAGTCAAAGGGTTAGGGTAATGAAACTAGAAGTCGCACGAGCTTTGTTCCTCCTGGCTGCCCTGGTGGTCACCACGGCGGCGGCAGCGGCCTGGAACGAACCCCGTCCTCAGGTCTTCAGCAAGGGCCAGTGCACGGTGCCTCGCGAAGCGAAAACGCATGTTGCCGCCGAGCCCGACCAGGACCTTCTGCTGTTCCTGTTCGGCCTGCGCCAGGGGCTGCGTCCGCTTGGCTGAGCCACGCTTGCGGGCTGCCAGGTACAGCTCATCGCCAGCGTATCCAGCGGTTCATCCCTGAACCGCAGCGCAGCGGCCGCGCCAGCGCCGGCAACCAAGGCGACGACAGGCCACGCTGGGCCGCCGCCGTTCACCGCGAGATTGGCTACGCCACGCGCAGATGGTTGTCCCAGAACCCCGAAGGCATCTGCAGCGGTTGCCCGACCAGCTGCTCCTTGCGGCAATCATAGTAACGACAGCGCCCCTGCCCGGACGTGACCACGAAACCATCCTTGACCGCGCCGACTCCGGCGCAGTCCGGCATCGGCGCGTCGAGCCGGACCTGGGCGCTGTCCAGGTCCCAGATGAACAGCCGATTGGCGCGCGGCGCAGTCAGGGCCACCAGGCGCAGGTCGTCGTGGATCGCCACGCTGGCAGTGTACTGGGCCATCGACTGCAATTGCCGCTCGGGTACGGGAAACGCCTGGAATGATTGGCCCGGACGCTTGATCGCCAGCAACTCGGCGGTTTCCTCGGCATCGCCCATGAACTGCTGGCAGGCGACGATGGTACCGTCACGGCCAATCGCCAGGTGACGCACGCTGTTCATCTGCTGCGCGAGCGATTCCTTGCTCAGCAGGGTACCGTCACGCTGCATCAGGACCAGACTCGGTTCCATGGCGTGGAGGTTCATCTCGACACGGCTTTCGGCTTCGGTACGAATCCCACCGTTGGCCACCACCAGGGTCTCCCCATCGGGCAACCAGGCTACCTCGTGCGGGCCGATGCCGTGGGTAGGGATCTCGCCACTGTGCACCAGGCGCTCACCTTCGAAGCGATAGACGCCTAGCACGCCACGCCCTGGGTCGGTCGTGTCGTTCTCGGTGGCGTACAGCCATTCGCCGCTCGCGTGCACGACCGCATGGCCATAGAAATGACGATTCGGCCGCGAGCGAACGGTCTGCAGCAGGCGGCCGTCACGCAGGTCGATCAGATAGCTTTCGGTACCGGGACGACGTGCCACGAACAAGGCGATCGGCAGCTGTGGATGCTCAACGATGTCGTGGCAGCGCTGGGCCACTTCGGTGGCGAACACCTGGCTACCGTCCAGACGATAGCCGACCGCATGGTGCTTGCCGTCGCCATCGTCGCGCGCCGAGAGCAGCAGCGGTTCGTCACCCTTGTTGCGTGACAGGCTCCAGCCGCCCAGGGTCAGGGCGCTGAGCAGCACGCTACCGAACTTGATGGCCTGGCGTCGCAACATGATCAATCTCCGTCGTTGGCATTGAAGCCTAGCTGGATGTTCAACGCCTTGGCCAGTTCGCCTTCGTGCAGGCGATGGACGACGTTGAGGCTGTCGTAGATCTGGTTGAGGGCCTGCCGGCCGGCCTCGTCGGCAAGCAGTTCATCGAGGGTCTTGCGATTGTCGGCCAGCAGCTTGAGAGCGTCGGTGTAGGCAGCGTCGATGCGCTCGGCCAGGGCTTTCTGTTCCTTGCCTAGCAGGGCGCGCAGGCCCTGGTTGTCGACACCGACCCACACCGCCTGGGCGGCCTTGAGGCTGGCTTCGATGCTCTTCATCGACGCGTGGCTGCGCCAGGCTTCGGCCTGCAATGGCTGGGGAATGCCCTTGCTCTGGCGGCCCATTGGCGCGCCGAGCTTCTTCTTCAAGGTGTCCAGGGCGGTGACCTGGGCACGCAGCAGGTCGGCGATCGCCTCATGCGAATCGGCATAACGCTGGTTCGGGAACTTGGTCATCTGGGAAAGCATGCCGTCGGTGCTGTTCCAACCCTTGAGGATCTCTTCGGCCAGGGCTTTCTGGTGCTCGGCGATCGCCACCAGCAGCGGGCAGTAGCGGGCCTTCTGCTCGGCGGTGGCGATGTCCGGCTTGCTGTCGAACAGGATGTACTCATAGGCCGACAGGCCGCGTACCACGACGCTGGACTTGCCCAGGGTCTGCGCATCGACCGGCTTGTCGCCATTGACCAGTTGTTCGACCTGACGACCGACCAGGTTCTTCTTGTCCGGCCAGAACTGTACCTGCCAGGCGCGGTTGCCTTCGGCCAGCGGGCCGACCAGCAGTGGCTGCAGCTCGGCCCAGGCTTTCTGGGCGGAGAGGAAGTCGGCACGCGCCGCATCCAGCGAAGCCTTGCCTTGGCAGTAGGCCAGTGCGCTGGCAGCCAGCTGGCGATCGGCTTCGACCCAGCGGCTGTAGGTCGGCAGGATCACCTGCTTGGCGATGGCCGCGGACGTCACGGCCTGCGGGTCCTGCGGCGAGCAGGCGCCAAGGGCGAATGCGGCGAGGCTGGTGAACAACAGTTTGGGTCGGAACATGCCCGGCTCCTTGCGCTTAGAGTGAATTCAGGAACGCCAGCAGCGCGGCGCGCTGCTCGGCATCGAAGGTAAGGACATGACGACGGGCGGCTTGCGCTTCGCCGTCATGCCAGAGCACGGCCTCGAGCAGGTTGCGCGCGCGACCGTCATGGAGAAACTGGGTATGTCCGCTGACGGCCTGGGTAAGACCGATGCCCCACAGCGGCGGGGTTCGCCAGTCCTGGCCGCCCGCGGCGAACTCGCTGCGGTCATCGGCAAGTCCCGGACCCATGTCGTGCAGCAGCAGGTCACTGTAGGGGCGGATCAGCTGATTGGCCAGCTCCGGCTCGCTGGCATGGGCAGAGGTGGTGAACTGCGGCACATGGCAGGCCTGGCAGCCGGCCTCGAAGAACAGGTTCTTGCCGGCCAGCACCTGAGGCGCGTCCACATCGCGCCGGGCCGGCACGCCGACGTTGCGCGCATAGAAAGTGACCAGGCGCAGGATGTTGTCGCTGACTTCCTTTTCGCCCCCTGGCCCGTCGCCGCTGGGCGCAGCCAGGCAGTCCCGCTGCGCTGGCGTGCAGTCGTCCTGCGGATGCAGAGCCGTGGTCAGGCCCATGTCGCCAGCGAAGGCGTGCACGTTCTGCTGGTTGACGTCGGGTTGGCCAGCCTTCCAGCCGAAACGGCCGAGCACGCTGCGCTGGCGGGCCTGGTCCCACACCGTGTTGGGGCGGCCACGGATGCCATCGCCGTCACGGTCCTCGGGGTCGGCATTGGCCAGGATGGCTTCTTCGGGAATGGCCTCGAGCAAGCCCAGCCCGATCATCGGCGGGGCGATTCGCGCGGAGAAACGCGTGTCTGGATGCATCGGCCCATAGCCGAGCTGGGTAATGTGCAGGTGCGGTTTGCGCAGCTCCACCTGGTAGCCGTCGTCGAAGGCGACGGTGTGATAGCTGTAGTCGACCCGGACCTTGCCTTCAGGCGCCACGCCAGGCACTGCCATGTCCTGCAACTGAGTGCCGTAGGTAGGTTCCGGGACGACGCCCAGCTGCTGGATCTGCTGCGCATAGGCCGGCTGGTCGGGAATCGACAGGCGTACCAGCATCGACACCGCATTGCTGGCGCCGGGCGGCGGTGGATGGCCGCGTCCATCGCGCACATGGCAGTTCTGGCAGGCATTGGTATTGAACAGCGGGCCCAGGCCGTCCCGCGCGGTGGTGGTGGAAGGCGCGATGACCCAAGGGCTGCGGAAGAAACTGTTGCCCACACTGAAATCCAGCCGTCGTTCGGGAGCGAGGTTGGCCGAAGGCAGGGAAAACGCATTGCGGTCTTGTCGCTGCACGGTCGTCGCGCCACCGGACAAGGCTTCTCCCGGTTCGGCCTTGGTGAAACGCGGCGCGTCGTCACAGGCGGCCAGGATTCCAGCCAGTAGCAGGAGCGTGATGCGGGACAGCGACAGGGACATCGAGGATCCTGAGGGGATTGAGCAAAAAACCGGCGTGCAAGCTTAGCAGGCTCACAAGACATGAATAAGAGAGATTTGCGTTTGCTTCATGAAATTGCTGTCAGGATGGCGGTCGAGCTGCCGGATCGCCTTGCGCGACAGGCTGCAGCGGCGAGCATGACACGTACCCACATGCGCCATGCTCGCCGGTCTGGATGCCGACCGATCAGAATTCGTGATCGGCGGTATCCGGGCTCAGGTTGGAAATCCCCAGCTTGCCCGCGGCCTGCTCGATCGCACCGGTCTGCTTGACCAGCGCGGCGATGGCGTCGCGCACGATCTGGTTGCCGGCAGCGTTGTCCGGGGCGATCAGCTGGTCGTAGTGCTCGCCCTTGAGCGCATGGTCGACCATGACCTGGATCTTCGCCTCGGTGGCTTCGAGGTCCGCCTTGAGCGTGGCATCGGTGGCCGGATCGGCCTTGGCCACCAGCGAGGACAGGCTTGGGCCAGTGAGCTTGCTGCCATCGACGCGAGTGTATTCGCCCAGATAGATGTTGCGGATGCCCTTGGCGTCGTAGAAGTGCGCGTAGTGGGTATTGTCGCTGAAGCAATCCTGCTCGTCTTCCGGCGAGTTGGCCTCCAGGGAAACCTTCATGCGCTCGCCGGCCAGCTCGCCGAGCGACAGGCTACCCATGCCGAACAGCATCTTGCGCAGGCCATCGTTGACCGGCTCGGCCTCGAGCTTGGCGCGATAGTTGTCGGCCACGCTCGGTGCCCAGTTGCCAACCATTTCCTCCAGGTCGCTGACCAGCAGGTCGGTGACGGCCTTCAGGTAGGCGCGACGGCGATCGTTGTGGCCACCGGTGGCGCCTTCGCCTTCCAGGTAGTCGGAAGCCGGACGGTTGCCAGCACCTGGACCGGTACCGTTGAGGTCCTGGCCCCACAGGAGGAACTCGATGGCATGGTAGCCGGTGGCGACGTTGGCTTCCGAGCCTGCCAGCTCGTTGAGGCTGGCCAGTTTTTCCGGCGTGATGTCCTTGACGTCGACTTTCTCTTCGCCGACCTGGATCTCGGTGTTGGCGATGATGTTGGCGCTGGCCGCCGGGTTGCCCAGGGCATGCTCGTAGCTGCTGTCGACGTAGTCGATCAGGCCCTCGTCCAGTGGCCAGGCATTCACCTGGCCTTCCCAGTCGTCGATGATCGTGTTGCCGAAGCGGAAGGCTTCGCTCTGCAGGTACGGAACGCGTGCCGCGGCCCAGGCGTCCTTGGCCGCCTGGAGCGTCTGGTCGTCAGGCTTGGCCAGGAAGGCGTCGACGGCGCTCTGCAGGGCCTTGGCGGTGCTCAGGGAGTCGCTGTAGATGGCATGGGCCATCTCGGCGTAGTGCTTGACGACCGCCTTGGCCGCCGCTTCATCGACCGCCACCGGGGCCGCGGCCGTGGTGCTGGCGGCAGCAGGGGCCTGGGCTTGCGGCGCGGCAGCCTTCTCGTCCTTGTCGCCGCAGCCGGCGAGGGAGATGGCGATGGCCAGCAGACTGGCGGAAGCCAGGGGCATTCGAATCATTGTAGGTCGTTCCTGCGTCGTGTGGTTGGACAGGTGTGCCAGAGGCACGCGAAACCGGCACATAATGCGAAAGATTTGCATTTTATGTAAAGGGGCGACGAGCAATTGGCGGATCCGCCAGGCGCTGCAACGCCGTGCCAGGCAGCGGCTAGAGCGCGGAAACCTGGTTGCGCTGCGCCTGCCTGAGGAACTGGGCCAGTTCGCGAGCCGGCAAGGGCTTGCTGTAGTGATAGCCCTGGCCTTCGTGACAACCCTGGGCAATGATGTAGGCCTCCTGTTCGGCCGTTTCGACCCCTTCGGCGATCACTTGCATGCCCAGGCTCTTGCCAAGCTGGATGATCGCCCGGACGATGGTGGCGTCGTCGTCATCGTCCAGCAGGTCCTGGACGAAGCTCTTGTCGATCTTGATCTTGTCCAGCGGCAGGGACTTGAGATAGCTGAGCGAGGAATAGCCGGTGCCGAAATCGTCGATGGCGATCAGCGCGCCGGAGCGACGCAAGCTGAGCAGGTGCTGGGCTGCCGTGCTGATGTCTTCCATCAGGCCGGTCTCGGTGACTTCCAGCTCCAGGCTCGCAGGCGGCAGGCGATGGATCTGCAGCAGGTTGTTGACCACCCGCGGCAGCTCGTTGTGATGCAACTGCACGGTGGACAGGTTGACCGCCATGCGCAGTTCGCCGAAGCCCTGGTCGTGCCACTCGCGAAGCTGCCGGCAGGCCCGGTCCAGGACCCACTCGCCGATGCCGATGATGCTGCCATTCTGTTCGGCCAGCGGGATGAACTGGTCCGGAGGGATCATGCCCAGCTCCGGATGTCGCCAGCGCAGCAGGGCCTCCACGCCAACCACGCGCTTGTCGCGATAGCTGATCTGCGGCTGGTAGACCAGATACAGCTGGTCGCGTGCCAAGGCTTCGCGGAGATCCTTCTCCAGCTCGCGCCGGCGACGCATTTCGCTGTCCACGCTGGCGACATAGAACTGGTAACGGTTGCGCGAGCGGGCCTTGGCCAGGGTCATGGTCTGCTCGGCTTTCTGCAGCAACTTTTCGGTGCTGTCGCCATCCTCGGGGAACAAGGTGATGCCGATGGTGGCGCGCAGGCGAATCTGCTGCTGCTCGAACGAAAAAGGGATTTCCAGTTCGTCGAGGATGGCCTGGGCAAGCTCGGCCGCTTCGTAAGGCTGTTCGATGTTCGCCTGGACCAGCGCGAACTGGTCGCCACCGAGGCGGGCCAAGGCGGCGAGCCGGCTGCTGTGGGCCCGCAGGCGATCGGCCAGGGCCAGCAGCAACTGGTCGCCGACCTGGTAGCTGAACTGTTCGTTGATGCCCTTGAAATCGTCCAGGCCGACGCACAGCACCGCCACGCGTCGCTGCAGGCGAGCAGCGTCGTCGAGTATCTTGTCCAGTTGCTGCTGCAATTGCTGGCGATTCGGCAGGCCGGTGAGGAAGTCGTACTGGGCCAGGCGCTGCAGGCTGTTTTCCGCCTCGTGACGCAGGTGGGTGTTGCGCTCGATCGAAGCCAGCAACTGGTTGGCCGTGTCGACCCAAAGGCCGAGCTCGTTTTTCTCGTGGCCCTTGAGCAGGGGGATCTGATACTGGCTGGGCCGGTCCGGATTGATCTGCATCAGGTGCTCGATGATCTTCGACAACGGCTTGGTCAGCAGCCAGTGATAGACCAGGTAGAGCACCAGCCCCATGGCCAGGGCGCGCAGCACGCCGGATACGAAGATGATCACGGCATTGAACAGGAAGCCCTGGCCGTAGCTTCCAGTGTCGAGCGTGATGCTCAGGTCGCCGTAGTATTCGCTGTAGGGACCGCGACCGACCAGTTGGGTGGTGAAGCTGCGTTCCTGGCCGAGTATCAGGTCGGTCAGCCAGCGCGTGGACATTTGCCGCAGCGGGCGCGACTTCTGCGCCAGCATGGTCTCGTTCGGATGCCCGATGGAAGCCATGCGCACCGACTCGTCCTGGAACAGCCCCTCCATCACCTGCATGCCCATTTCCCGATCCAGGCTATAGACCGCCTGGGTCGATGGATCGCGGAACATGTCGAGGATTCGCTGGGCATCGGTAGCAACAGCCTGACGGGTCTTGTAGGCGTCGTAGACGATCTGCGCGCAACTGAGCACGACGCCGACCGCAAGCGCGGCCATCAGCACGACCCTCAGCAACTTGACCGACAAGCTGTTCTTGAATTCCAGCTTCAATGGGGCTTCCTTAATCCATGCGGACGACATCATCTTGACATCGATCCGATCCGTACACTGTCTGCCGACCCGAGACACCACGAGCCGGCTGGGATGGAACCCATCATTCTGGTGCCCGACAGTGTATCGGTCACCCAGCCATGCGACTTGAGCGCGCCGTGGCCATCTTCCTGAGGATGATGTTAGCGTGTGATCCGTCACCGGCAAGCCATGCCTGGCGATTACCCAGGCGAAAAAAAACCCGGCGGATGCCGGGTTCTTGTCGACCGATCAGGCCTTGAACACATTGCCTTCGAACTGCTGGGCCACGAAGTCCCAGTTGACCAGCTGCCAGAACGCCTCGACGTACTTCGGCCGCACGTTGCGGTAGTCGATGTAGTAGGCGTGCTCCCAGACATCGCAGGTCAGCAGCGGGGTGTCGCCGCTGGTCAGCGGGTTGCCGGCGCCGATGGTGCTGGCCAGGGCCAGGGAACCGTCGGCTTTCTTGACCAGCCAGCCCCAGCCAGAGCCGAAGGTGCCGACGGAGGTCTTGGTGAACTCTTCCTTGAACTTGTCGAAGGAACCGAACGCCTGGTCGATGGCTGCCGCCAGGGCACCGGTCGGCTGGCCGCCGCCATTGGGCGACAGGCAATTCCAGTAGAAGGTGTGGTTCCAGACCTGGGCGGCGTTGTTGAACACGCCACCGGAGGAAGTCTTGACGATTTCTTCGAGCGTCTTGCCTTCGAACTCGGTGCCCGGAATCAGATTGTTCAGGTTCACGACATAGGTGTTGTGATGCTTGTCGTGGTGATACTCCAGGGTTTCCTTGGAGATGTGCGGCTGCAGGGCATCATGGGCGTAGGGCAGCGGCGGCAATTCAAAAGCCATGGTTCAACTCCTGTTCAGGTCTGTTTGCGTGTGCGCAAGGCCGATCACGGGCGGCCCTTGAAGCGTCGACGGGTTTTACCTCTGGCGACGCAAGCCCCCGGATCATAGCACCTGTCGGCGGTGGGCGACGAGCAGTAGCCGCAGCCCGCAAGCTACATGCTGATCGTGTCGATCTTGCGAACGCCGCTCATCTGGAAGATGGAGTCGCAGGCGCAGGCGACTCGGTCTGCTTTGGCTTGAAGCTCAGAGCACCAGCTGGACAGCCACCGCGAACATCATGGCGGCCACCAGCAGGTCGAGCAGGCGCCAGGTGGCGGGGCGGGCCAGCCAAGGTGCCAGCCAGGCGGCGGCGAGCGCCAGGCTGAAGAACCAGACCAGCGAGGCGCTGGCCGCACCTGCGACATAGGCACCGGGCACGCTCTGCTGGGCGCCGAGCGAGCCGATCAGCAGCACGGTATCGAGATAGACATGGGGGTTGAGCAGGGTCACCGCCAGGGCGCTGAGCAGCACCGCCCGACGTGAGCGCAACCCCTGGTCCTGCTGCTGGTGCAGGCTCTGCCTCGAGCAGGCGCGGCGTAGCGCCTGGCTGCCGTACCAGATCAGGAAGGCCGCGCCGCCCCAGCGAGCGACCGCGAGCAGGGTAGGGTTGTGTGCCAGTACCGTGGCCAGGCCGAACACGCCGGCCGCCACCAGGATCGCATCGCACAGCACGCACAGCGCCGCGACTGGCAGGTGATGCTCGCGACGCAGGCTCTGGGCAAGGACGAAGGCGTTTTGCGTACCGATCGCCATGATCAGCCCGAAGGCCACCAGCAGACCGTTGAGATAGCTTTGCCACATGGCAGGGGACACTCCATTGACGCAAGTACCAGGCTTGCGCCGCTCAGCGAAGGGAAGAGGCTGGCCATTGTGCCCATCGGCGCTGTATAAGGAAAACCAATAAAGCTCATCAGGCATTAGGAAAATCGATGTTCGACTACAAGCTGCTGGCCGCTCTCGCGTCGGTGATCGAACAGGGCGGTTTCGAGCGCGCCGCGCAGATGCTCGGGCTTTCGCAATCAGCCGTTTCCCAGCGCATCAAGCTGCTCGAGGCGCGCGTTGGCCAGCCGGTGCTGGTGCGTGCCAACCCACCGAGTCCCACCGAGGTCGGGCGGCAGTTGCTCAACCATGTCCAGCAGGTGCGCTTGCTCGAGCGCGACCTGCAGCGCCAGGTGCCGGCGCTCGACGAATCCGGCATGCCCGAACGCTTGCGTATCGCCCTCAACGCCGACAGCCTGGCAACCTGGTGGGCTGGCGCGGTAGGGCCCTTTTGCGCCGCACAGCAAGTCTTGCTCGACCTGGTGGTCGAAGACCAGGATGTGGGGCTGCGGCGCATGCGTGCCGGGGAGGTGGCCGCCTGCCTGTGCGCCAGCGAGCGGCCCGTGGCTGGCGCGCGCAGCCTGCCGCTTGGCGCCATGCGCTATCGCGCGCTGGCAAGCCCGACGTTCATGGCCCGCCACTTCGCCGCTGGCTTCGAGGCCAGGCGCCTGGCACGCACCCCAGCCATCGTGTTCGGGCCCGACGATTTTCTCCAGCATCGCTATCTGGCCTCGCTGGGCATCGAGGAAGGGTTCCTTCACCACCTGTGTCCATCCGCCGAAGGATTCCTGCGCATGACCGAGGCCGGGGTCGGCTGGGGACTGATGCCGGAACTGCAAGTCGTCGAACAGCTCGAGAGCGGTCGGCTGGTGGAAATCTGCGCCGGTACGCCCATCGACGTGCCGCTGTACTGGCATCATTGGCGCACGGGCGGGCTGCTGCTTGGTCAACTGACCGAACACCTGCGACAGACGGCAGCGCAATGGCTGGTGCCGTTGTAGGTGAACGCGACGTCTGTTGCATCTGGAATCTGGCAAGGCGGAGTCAAACATGCGAATTCTGGTCACCGGTGCGAGCAGCTTCATTGGCGCACGTTTCGCCCGTTTCGCCCTTGAGCAGGGCCTGGAGGTGCGGGTCAACGGCCGGCGCGCCGAGGGCGTCGAGCACCTGGTCAAGCGAGGCGCGCAGTTCGTCCCTGGCGACCTGACCGATGCCCGCCTGGCCCGCCGGCTGTGCCAGGGCATGGAGGCCGTGGTGCATTGCGCGGGCGTGTCGGGCCATTGGGGGCGTTATCAGGATTTCCACCAGGGCAACGTGGTGACGACCGAGAACATCGTCGAAGCCTGCCTCAAGGAGCAGGTGCGCCGGCTGGTGTACCGGTCTTCGGCAGCCGTGTACTTCGATGGCCGGGCCCGCCTCGGGGTGCGCGAGGACCAGTTGCCGCGCCGGCTGCATGGCCACCAGGCATTGACCCGCTTTCTCGCCGAACAGAAGGTCTTCGGTGCCCAGGAGTTCGGTCTCGAGGCGCTGGCGCTGCGCCCGCGCCTGGTCACCGGAGCCGGTGATGGCAGCCTCTTTCCGCGCCTGCTGCAATTGCAGCGCAAGCGGCGTCTGGCAATCATCGGCAATGGTCTGAACAAGGTCGACTTCACCAGCATGCACAATCTCAACGAGGCCCTGCTGGCGGCCTTGTACGCCGGGGAACACGCGCTCGGGCAGGCCTATAACATCAGCAATGGCCAGCCGGTGCCGCTGTGGGACGTGATCAACTATGTCATGCGCCAGATGGAGCTGCCCCAGGTGACCCGGTATCGCAACCAGGGCCTGGCCTACGGCCTGGGGGCGATCAACGAGGCCGTCTGCCTGCTCTGGCCGGGACGGCCGCAGCCAAGCCAATCGCGCCTGGGCGTACAGGCCATGAGCAAGGACTTCACCCTCGATATCAGCCGTGCCCGGCAGTTGCTCGACTACCGGCCGAGGGTCAGCCTGTGGGCGGCGCTGGACGAGTTCTGCAACTGGTGGAAGAGGCAGCCGGTCGGCTCCTGAGCGGCTGCCGACGTTCGAGTTCGGTCAGGCCATGTCCGGGCGGTTTATAATCCCTCCTCTTTCGTTGCCAGCGTGACCCAGCCCCATGCGTAATGATGCTCATGATGATCTCGACAGCGTGCCGACTCTGCGGGCCGGCACCCGTGACGATGACGAACTGCTTGCGCCGCCCCGGGTGCGCCAGCGTCAGCAAGCGGCGCGGCCCGCCAGCACGGGGCCGCTCTGGGCGCTGCTGGCCGCTGCCTTCATCGCCCTGGCGGGCCTGGGCTGGTGGAGCTTCCAGCAGATTTCGCTGATGGAGCAACAGCTGGTGGCGACCCAGGACAGTTTCGCGCGTATCAGCGAAGAGGCGGCGGGACGCCTGCAGACGATCAGCGGCAAGGTCGCCGCCAGCGAATCGAGCGTCAATACCGACAACGAGGCACTGAAGCTGCAGATTCGCCAACTGCAAGCCAGCCTGGCCGAGCAAGGCAGGCAGCAGCAAGGTGTGGCCGGGCAGGCTGGCGATCTGGGCAAGCGGCTCGAGCAGGTCCTGGCCGATACCCGTGAGCAGCAGAAGGCCGTCGCCGAGCTGCAAGCGCGGCTGGAGACCCAGTTGCAGGCGGTGAGTGGCGAATTGGCCACGCTCAAGTCGGCCCAGATCGATGCCGGCAAGCTCGATGACAAGCTCAAGCGTCTCGACAGCGACGTGGCTGCCCTGAAGAAGCAGGGCGATTCGGTCGCGGCGATCAAGAGCCTGGAACAGGACATGCTGGTGCTCAGGAGTCAGCTCGACAATCGTCCGGCCAGCACACCCGCGACCGACGCGGCCTCGTTGCAGGAATTCGATGCCTTTCGTGGCCAGGTGACGCGCAACCTCAATACCTTGCAGAGCCAGGTGCGGAATCTGCAGCAACAGATCGATGCTCGACCGTGAACGGACAGGCACGCTCCAGCCAGCGCCGGGGCTAGACTCGACGAATGAACTATCTCGCACATCTTCATCTCGGCGGCGACCAGCCCGAGCAGTTGCTCGGCAGCTTGTACGGCGACTTCGTCAAGGGATCGCTTGAAGGGCGCTTTTCCTGCCAGCTGCAGGCATCGATCCGCCTGCACAGGCGCATCGACAGCTATACCGACGGTCATCCGCAGGTGCAGGCCGCGCTTGCGCGGTTTCCGCGCGAGCGGCGACGTTATGCCGGGATCGTTCTCGACGTGTTCTTCGACCATTGCCTGGCCCGCCATTGGCAGGACTATGCCGAACTGCCCCTGGCAGTGTTCACCCAGCGCTTCTATCGCATCCTGCTGGCCCAGCCGGAGCTGCCAGGACGACTGGCGCAGGTCGCGCCGCACATGGCGGCCGATGACTGGCTGGGCGCTTATGCGGACTTCGCGACGCTGGAGCAGGTATTCAAGGGCATCTCGCGGCGCTTGTCGCGACCGCAGGGGCTGGCAGGGGTAATGCCGGAGCTCGAAGCGCTCTATGAGCCGCTGCTGGCAGATTTTCGGGTGTTCTACCCACAGTTGCAGCGGTTTTGCGCTTGCGAGCAAGGTCTGGCGCCAGGCACCGCATCGAGCGTGTGACGCCGGCCGGGTTGCAGCTTGTCCGATCATGCGGCACAGGGCTGGCGGCGTGTCGCCTGCTCATCGCCCGACAACGCTTGCAGGATGGCCTGGCGTGCCTCGAAGGCCAGGGCGGCTCGCGTCTTCCCGGTGCTTGCCAGCGGCTCGAGCAGCCTGATCACAACCTCGCCTGGTGGCTGCGCGAACAAGCGCAACAGGTGCGAAACCAGGTCGTCCTCGCCGATGAATGGCGCGACCGGGTCGAGGCAGCCGTGACGCAGGTACTGGATCGCCACCGGCTGTACCGGGGTGCCTGCATCGATGGCGGCGCCCAGCAGACGGCCATGGAAGGCACGCACGCCGCTACCGTCGGTGGTGGTGCCCTCGGGAAAGATCAACAATGGGCGCGACTGGCCCAGCCGCTCGATGATCTGCCGGCGCACCCGCTGACTATCGCCACCCCGGCGGATGAACAAGGTGCCGGCGTTTTTCGCCAGCCAGCCGGCAAGCGGCCAATCGCGCACTTCGGCCTTGGACAAGAACGACAAGGGCGTCAACCTGCCCAGCAAGGGGATGTCGGTCCAGGATACGTGGTTGCTGACCCAGAGCATGGGCCGCGACGGCAGTTCACCGATCACCCGCACCTCGAAAGGCAAGGTCCTGGCCAGGCGCCGCAAGAACGCTTGCGTCCAGCGCTGGCGCCGTTCGAGCGGGATGCGCAGGCCCACTCGTGCGCCACTTGCGAAACAGCCCGCCAGGATCGCACCCAGTGCCAGCACTGCAAACAGGCGGCACAGGCGTGCCGCCGTCCGCGGCCCGGACATCAGACCGCCGCCTTGAAGTGGCGAGCGTAGCGCGGGCACAGTTCGTCCCGTTTGAGCAGAATGAACACGTCGGCGACCTGGAAGTTCTCGTCCCAGCACGGTTCGCCACAGATTTTCGCGCCCAGGCGCATGTAAGCCTTGAGCAGCGGCGGCATATGCGCACTGACATTGCCGGCAAGCGCAAGGGCGGGCAACGGCTTGCGCGGCTCGGCATGCAGCAGCTCGGTGCACAGATGGCGCTCGCGCAGGCGCTGCATGATCGCATGGGCCTGCACACCGCCGTCCTGCATGGAAATGCTGGCGCAGCCCATCAGGTAGTTGTAGCGCCCTTCGTTGAGCACTTCGGCCAGTTCGCTCCAGAGCACGGCGATGGTACCGCCGTTGCGATAGGCTGGATCCACACAGGTGCGGCCTAGCTCGAGGATCGAACCTTGCAGGCGCAGCAAGCCGTGCAGGCGGAATTCTTCTTCGCTGTAGAAGCGGCCCAGGTTGCTGGCGGCGTCATGATCGAGCAGGCGGGTCGTGGCGACCAGTGCGCCAGTGAGCCTGTCGCGCACCCCAAGGTGGCGACAGTGAACGTCGTACTCATCTATGTCCAGGCCCTGTTCGGCGCCCTTGAGCCTGGCCTTGAACTCGCGGCTGAACACCTTGAAGCGCAGCGCCTGGGCTTCGCGCAACGCGGCGGGGCCGATCAGCCGTTCGGCTTGCAAGCGACGTTCGGTGGGGTCGTCGCCTGAGCGAGCGATTCGGATCATTGCGAGTCTCCATGGCCAGCAGCGGGAAGTGGACGATCGGCTTGGTTGTGCACGCTCAGGCTAGGCAGGCGCGGTGTCACCGACATGAACCTTTGGTGATGCTTGCGTGACTGGCCTGGGGCCAGGCTTCGTGCGAGCGCCTCGAGAGGCGAGGGTGGGCGCTTGCTGGGGCGAAGGCAGCCGGGTAAGGTTGACGGCTTCTTTTCAAGAGATTGCACATGTTCAAGCTGCCTCGTCTCCTGCTCGCCTCGCTGCTTGCCTTGAGCCTGCCTGCCCATGCCAGTTGGCATCTGGATGGCGAGTCCTCGCGGCTGTCCTTCGTCACCAGCCATGACGGTGCTGCCGCCCAGGTCCACCGCTTCCTGGTGCTGCATGGCAAGGTCGACCGCAAGGGCGCGGCCGAGCTGAGGATCGAGATGGACTCGGTGTTCAGCGGCGTACCCTTGCAGGATGAGCACCTGCGCGGCCGCTTGTTCGAGGTCGAGCGTTTCCCCGATGCCAAGGTCCAGGCCCAGCTCGACCTGCAACCGATCATCGGGCTGGCCAACGGCGCCCAGGTCGAGTTGCGCCTGCCCTTGAAAGTCCTGCTGCATGGACAGGTGCATGACTATGAGGCGAGCTTGCTGGCGACGCGCCTGGATGAACACCGTTTCCAGGTGGTCACCTTGCAGCCACTGATCCTGCGTGCCGAGGACTTCGACCTGGCGCCAGGCCTGGAGACCTTGCGCAAGCTGGCCGGTTTGGCGTTCATCAGCCCCTCGGTACCGGTCAACGCGGTGCTGATCTTCAACGCTCGCTGACATGCCGGGGCCGGTCTTCCCCTGGCGTGATGGCAACCAGTTCGAACTGCTGGTCGACGGCCCGGAATTCTTTCCATGCATGCTGCTGGCCATCGTCCGCGCCGAGTATCAGGTTGACCTGGAACTGTACCTGGTCGAGGCTGGCGCCTGCGCCGAGGCAGTGGTCGAGGCGCTCGAACTGGCGGCCAGTCGCGGCGTGCGGGTGCGCTGCCTGTTCGACGACTACGGCTCGCTGGCGTTCTCTTCCGGCCTGCGTCGGCGCTTGTCCGAGGCCGGCGTTCAGTTGCGCTTGTACAACCGTCTGAGCTGGCGTCGCGGCCTGCGCAACCTGTACCGCGATCATCGCAAGCTGCTGTTGGTGGACCAGCGCTGGGCCGTGGTCGGTGGCACTGGCGTGACCGACGAATTCTGGAAACCCGGCGAAGCTGCGAGCGAGTGGCATGAGGTC
Organism: Pseudomonas fulva; assembly: GCF_015680705.1. Taxonomy (GTDB): domain Bacteria; phylum Pseudomonadota; class Gammaproteobacteria; order Pseudomonadales; family Pseudomonadaceae; genus Aquipseudomonas; species Aquipseudomonas fulva_C. Next base: position 273,347 of record NZ_JADNYP010000005.1, read on the forward strand.
ATGGTGCGCATGGAAGGGCCAATCGTCAGTGACTGGCAACAGCTGTTCGATCGCCAGTGGCATGCCAACCAGCGGCGTACGGCCTGGCGTCCTCCAGAGAGCTTCGGTGGCCTTGCGCGCCTGCCCCAGGTGCCTGCCGAAGGCCAGGGCATGGGCCGGGTAGCCTATGCCGATGCCCGTCAGCACCGGGACATCCTGCATTCGCTGGTGCGCGCACTCAACAGCGGCGAGCGTCGCATCTGGCTGGCCACACCGTACTTTCTGCCGACCTGGCGCGTGCGCCGCTCCCTGCGCCGGGCCGCGGCGCGGGGCATCGATGTGCGCCTGCTACTGACCGGGCCGCGCACCGACCACCCTTCGGTACGCTATGCCGGCCACCGTTATTACCCCCGGTTGCTACGCGCCGGGGTAAGGATCTTCGAATACCAGCCGTGCTTCCTGCACCTGAAGATGGTGCTGGTGGACGACTGGGTCAGCGTCGGCTCGTGCAACTTCGATCACTGGAACCTGCGCTTCAACCTGGAGGCCAACATCGAGGCGCTCGACCCGCCGCTGACCGCGGCGGTCCAGGCCAGTTTCGAGCGCGACTTCGGCATGAGCCAGGAAGTTGACCTCGTCGGTTGGCAGGCGCGTCCGTTCTGGCGCCGCGTGCAGCAGCGGGCCTGGGGATGGCTGGACCGGCTGGTGGCCAATTTGCTCGATCGACGCGATTGATCACCAGCGCGCTGGAATGCTTCAGCCAACCTGCTCGATCCAGTCGTTGAGGTTGTAGTAGTTGGTCACCCGCGCGATCTTGCCGCAATGGATATGGAAGAACGCCCCTGCCGGCAAGGTGTAGGTTTGGCCGCTGGCCGGCGGCAGGCCAGCGTCGTCGGTCAGGTATTGGCCATTGACGGTGAATTCGGCGGCGGCGCGACTGCCGTCGGCATTGTGCATCACCACGATGTCCGTCAGCCTTTCGCGGTAGCAGCGATTCATCTTGGCCATGAAGGCGGCGAAAGCGGCCTTGCCCATCTGCCGCTCGCCCTGGTTGATGTCATGTACCACGTTCTCGCTCAACAGCGAGAGAAACGTCGGCATGTCCCCGGCGTTGAAAGCGGCGTAGTAAGCGTTGACCAGTTCGGTAGCGGTCATGGCGTGGTTCCTGTCGTAAATGGGAAAGAGTGATGTCCGGCCGCGATGATAGGGTCTGCCTTCATGCCGGGCTTAGCCAGGCGCGTCATCCACATCGACAAAACGACCGCCACGCATGGAAATCCGTCTTTTGCATGGTGCTGCCATCGCACCTCACCTCGAAGAGCTCGCCCGCCTGCGCCTGACCGTGTTCCGCGAGTTCCCTTATCTCTACGAAGGCACCGCGCAGTACGAGGCGAGCTACCTGAGCGCCTATGTCCAGTCCACCAGGAGCTTGGCGGTGCTGGCCCTGGACGAGGGGCAGGTGGTCGGCGCCGCGACTGGCTTGCCGCTGGTCGACGGGGCCGAAGCCTTCCGGCAACCTTTCACCGACCAGGGGCGCGAACCGGGCTCGGTGTATTACTTTGGCGAATCGCTAGTGCTGCCTGCCTATCGCGGGCAAGGCCTGGGGGTGCGCTTTTTCATCGAGCGTGAAGCCTATGCGCACAAGCTGGGCGGGTTCGAATATTGCGCGTTCTGCGCGGTGGAACGTCCGGCGGCGCATCCTCGGCGGCCGCAGGACTACAAGCCGTTGCATGGCTTCTGGCGCAACCGCGGGTTCCTGCATGATCCGCTGCTACGTACCCGCTATGCCTGGCGCGACCTCGATGAAGCGCACGAGACGGACAAGATGATGTCCTTCTGGCTCAAGGCGCTGCCGTGCTGATCCGTGTCGCCGCCTGCCAGTACGCGATCGAGCTGCATGAAACCTGGCAAGCCTATGCGCTGCACCTCGAACATCTGTGCAGCGAGGCAGTCGACGCGGGGGCGCGCCTGCTGTTGTTGCCGGAATATGCCGGCTTGGTGCTCAGTGGCCAATTGCCAAGCGCCCAGCGCGGCGACCTGCACGACTCGATCGCCGGCATCCAGGCGCTGATCGCGCCTTGGTACAGGCTGTGCAGCGAACTGGCGGCACGTTTCGATATCTACCTGCAGCCCGGTACGCTGCCCGTGCGCGAACCGGACGGCAAGTACCGCAACCGCGCCTGGCTGTTCGGCCCAGACGGTGCGCTGGGCTATCAGGACAAGCTGATCATGACCCGTTTCGAGCGGGAACAATGGTGCATCGATCCGGGCCAGGGTCTACAGGTGTTCGAGACCGGGCTTGGGCGCCTTGGCATCCTGATCTGCTACGACAACGAGTTCCCGATGCTGGCCCGTCATCTGGCCGAGGCCGGGGTCGACCTGATCCTTGCACCCAGCTGTACCGACACCGAAGCGGGCTATCATCGGGTTCGCATCGGTGCGCAGGCGCGAGCCCTGGAAAACCAGCTCGCCGTGCTGCAGAGCCCTACGGTAGGGATGGCGCCATGGTCACCGGCATTGGATGAAAATATCGGTCGTGCCGGTCTGTTCGTGCCCCCGGACCATGGCCTGCCAGCCAGCGGCGTGATTGCCGAAAGCCGCGAGTCGTGTCCAGATAGGAGCCAGTGGCTGGTGTGCGACCTGGACCTGGAGAAGGTCCGCCGGGTCAGGCAGGAGGGGCAGGTCTTCACCCGGCGCGATTGGCCGGAGCAGTTCGAACGAGCCGGCGGGTGGCCGGCGTGAGGCAGCGTCGACTGGCTGGCGTCTGCCCTGGTGGTCGCGGGACGACTCGCAACGCCCCGCGCAAGGCTGGCACCTGCCTGCCGAGCCTGGCCGAGCGGACTTGCCGTCGAGCCAGGCCCTGCGACACCAGGCCGCTTACTTCACTTCCACCGCCAGGCTTTCGGCGATCTTGCCCTGCCACAATGCGGGGCCGGTGATGTGCACCGACTCACCGTTGCTGTCGACCGCCACGGTCACCGGCATGTCCTTGACCTCGAACTCGTAGATCGCTTCCATGCCCAGTTCGGCGAAGGCCAGGACCTGCGACTTGCGAATCGCCTGGGCCACCAGGTAGGCGGCGCCGCCAACGGCCATCAGGTAGACGGCCTTGTTGTCCTTGATCGCCTCGATGGCGGTCGGGCCGCGCTCGGATTTGCCGATCATGCCCAGCAGACCGGTCTGCTCGAGGATCTGGCGGGTGAACTTGTCCATGCGCGTGGCAGTAGTCGGCCCGGCTGGGCCGACCACCTCGTCGCCGACCGGGTCCACGGGGCCGACGTAGTAGATGAAGCGGCCCTTCAGGTCGACCGGCAGCTGCTCGCCACGGTTGAGCATCTCGACCATGCGCTTGTGCGCAGCGTCGCGACCGGTCAGCATCTTGCCGTTGAGCAGCAAGGTCTCGCCCGGTTTCCAGCTGGCCACTTCTTCAGGCGTGATGGTGTCGAGGTCGACGCGGCGAGCGCTCGGGCCGGCTTCCCAGACGATTTCCGGGTAGGCGTCCAGCGAGGGGGCCTCCAGCTGCGCCGGGCCCGAGCCGTCCAGCACGAAGTGGGCGTGCCGGGTAGCGGCGCAGTTGGGGATCATGCAGACCGGCAGCGAGGCTGCGTGGGTCGGGTAGTCCATGATCTTCACGTCCAGCACCGTGGTCAGGCCACCCAGGCCCTGGGCGCCGATGCCCAGCCGGTTGACCTTCTCGAACAGCTCCAGGCGCAGCTCCTCGATACGGTTCTGCGGGCCGCGTGCCTTGAGCTCATGGATGTCGATGGACTCCATCAGCACTTCCTTGGCCATCACCGCGGCCTTTTCGGCGGTGCCGCCGATGCCAATCCCGAGCATGCCCGGCGGGCACCAGCCAGCGCCCATGGTCGGTACGGTCTTGAGCACCCAGTCGACGATCGAGTCGGACGGGTTGAGCATGGCCATCTTCGACTTGTTCTCGGAGCCGCCGCCCTTGGCCGCGACGTCCACTTCCAGCTTGTCACCCGGAACGACGGAGTAGTGGATGACGGCGGGGGTGTTGTCCTTGGTGTTCTTGCGGCTACCGGCCGGGTCGGCCAGGATCGAGGCACGCAGGACGTTTTCCGGCAGGTTGTAGGCGCGGCGCACGCCTTCGTTGATCATGTCGTCGACACTCATGGTCGCGCCTTCCCAGCGCACATCCATGCCCACGCGCACGAACACGGTGACGATGCCGGTGTCCTGGCAGATCGGACGATGCCCGGTGGCGCACATGCGTGAGTTGATGAGGATCTGGGCGATCGAGTCGCGCGCGGCGGGCGACTCTTCACGCAGGTAAGCCTCGTGCATCGCCTGGATGAAATCGACGGGGTGGTAGTACGAAATGAACTGCAGGGCGTCGGCAACGCTCTGAATCAGGTCGTCTTGCTTGATCACGGTCATGCAGCGCGCTCCTCTTGAACACGGGAACATTCATAAAGCCATCGACGTGGCCGACCAGCGTGTCGAACGGCCTCGCAAGGCGCACCGGCGGGTCAGGCCGGGCAAAAAAAGGCGCGGCAGTATAGCGCGCATCCTCGCCGGACACACCTGCAGGTGGTCTGGACCAAGGTCTGCCTTGCCCGGGCACCTTTCTTGCTCGGATCGCTGGCCTGCCACCCGGCAAGGCGTTAGGGTGTGCGAAAAGTCGTCGAGCGGCGATCAGGCAGGGCGAAAGCAGGCAAGCAAGCGCGTCGTGACGGGCGGATGAGCAGCCGAGCCTGTTTCAACGCAGCCTGACCGCCGCCCGGACACTTACATAGAGAATCTGAAGTGGCGCCATGACGCTCGAGAGAGACCGCAATGCCTGAACTGTGCGTAGGTGAGCGCTGCTGGACGCTGCCAGCCGGCAGCAACCTGCTCGACGCCCTTAATGCGACCGGCCATGCCGTGCCCTACAGTTGCCGTGCCGGCAGCTGTCACGCCTGCCTGGTCCGCTGCCTGCAAGGGCAGCCAGACGATGCCATGCCGCACGCGGTGGAGCCGGGCCAGCGCGCGCAGGGGTGGCGACTGGCCTGCCAGTGTTCGATCAGCGAAGACCTCCAGGTAGCGGTGTTCGATCCCTCTCGCGACGGGTTGCCGGCCCAGGTCACGGCGGTGGACTGGCTAGGTGGCGAAGTGTTGCGCCTGCGCATCCAGCCGCCGCGCCCGCTGCGCTATCGAGCGGGCCAGCATCTACTGCTCTGGCACGGCGAGGTGGCGCGCCCGTATTCGTTGGCCAGCCTGCCCGGCGAGGATACCTGGCTCGAATTTCATCTGGACTGTCGGCGACCGGGCGCCTTTTGCGATGCTGCGCGCAGGCTGCGGATGGGCGACCGGTTGTGCCTGGGGCAATTGTGCGGTGGCGCGTTGCACTACGATCCAGACTGGTATGAACGTCCGCTCTGGCTGCTGGCCACAGGCACCGGCCTGGCGCCCTTGTGGGGCATCTTGCGTGAGGCCATGCGCCAGGGGCATCGCGGGGAAATCCGGGTGTTGCACATGGCCCGCGATACGCAAGGGCATTACCTGGCCGAGCCGCTACGAAAGCTGGCGCAGACGTGGCCGGGGCTGAGCGTGGAACTGCTGGTGGCCGAACAGGTACAGCAAGCGCTGATGGGATTGCAGCTGAAGTCGCGGCACACCATCGCCTTGGTGTGCGGGGCGGCCACGAGTGTCGAGCAGATCGCCCGGCGATTGTTCATGGCGGGGTTGCCGAGAGGGCAGGTGTTTGCCGACATGTTCACGGGCGGCGTAGGATCGACCTCATGACCTCGCAGACCCACCGCGTAGCCTGGTCTCGCGGCCGCTGCGGGCCCGATCGCGGCACGCCGGCTCCCACGGTTTTGCGAGCTGCGCCCGCTGGGCTGGCATGGGAACCGGCCGCGACAGGGGCCGCGAAGCGACCCCGGACAGGCAACCGGCCTCAGACCAGCGGGTCGCCGACATGCAGGATCTTCATCCCGTTGGTGCCGCCAATGGTGTGGTAGCTGTCGCCCTTGGTCAGGATCACCCAGTCACCTTGCTGCACCAGGCCGCGCTTGAGCAGTTCGTCCACGGCTGCCTGGCTGACCTTTTCCGGTGGCAGCGAGGCGGGTTCGAAGGCAATCGGATAGACGTTGCGGAACAGCGAGGCACGCGCCTGGGTGGCGCGGTGCGGAGACATGGCGTAGACCGGCACGTGGGAGCGCAGGCGCGACATGATCAGCGGGGTATAGCCGCTTTCGGTCAGCGCGATGATCGCCTTGACGCCCGGGAAGTGGTTGGCCGTGTAGATGGCCGCCAGGGCGATGCTCTCGTCGCAGCGCTCGAAGGTGGTGTGCAGGCGATGGCTGGACTTCTGGCTGGTGGGGTGCTTCTCGGCGCCCAGGCAGATACGGGCCATGGCCTGGACTGCCTCGATCGGGTAGGCACCCGCGGCGCTTTCGGCCGACAGCATGACGGCGTCGGCGTTGTCCAGCACGGCGTTGGCCACGTCGGACACTTCCGCCCGGGTCGGCATCGGGTTCTGGATCATCGACTCCATCATCTGGGTCGCGACGATCACCGCCTTGTTGTTGCGACGCGCGTGCTGGATGATCTTCTTCTGGATGGCGATCAGCTCGGCATCGCCGATTTCCACGCCCAGGTCGCCCCGCGCCACCATTACCGCGTCGGAAGCGGCGATCAGGCCATCGAGGGTCTCGTCGTCGGCCACGGCCTCGGCACGTTCGATCTTGGCCACCAGCCAGGCGCTGCCACCTGCTTCGTCACGCAGCTTGCGCGCGTACTCCATGTCGCTGGCATCGCGCGGGAAGGATACCGCCAGGTAGTCCAGGTCCATCTCCGCGGCCAGCTTGATGTCGGCCTTGTCCTTCTCGGTCAGGGCCGGTGCGGTCAGGCCGCCACCTTTGCGGTTGATGCCCTTGTGGTCGGACAGCGGGCCGCCCACGATCACCACGCAATGCAGGGCATCGGCAGTGGCGGTCTCGACGCGCATGACCACACGACCGTCGTCGAGCAGCAGTTCGTCGCCGACGCCGCAGTCCTTGACCAGGTCCGGGTAGTCGATACCGACGATTTCTTGGTTGCCATCGGTCAGCGGATGGGCGGTGGAGAAGGTGAAGCGATCACCGATCTTCAGTTCGATACGCTTGTTGGCGAACTTGGCGATGCGGATCTTCGGGCCCTGCAGGTCGCCCAGCAACGCCACATGGCGACCCTGCCTGGCCGCAATCTCACGGATCAGGCGGGCGCGGGCCTTGTGCTCGTCGGGAGTGCCGTGGGAAAAGTTCAGGCGTGCCACGTCAAGGCCGGCGAGGATCAGCTGTTCGATCACTTCCGGCGAGTTGCTGGCCGGGCCCAGGGTGGCGACGATTTTGGTACGGCGGATAGTCATGCACAGACTCCTATAGTGAAGCGCAGCGAAAGGCTACTCCTCAATCGCGCTGTAGTCATTGTTCCGTTGCACTACCAGCGGCTGGCGAGGGCGGGCAACGGCAACCCGCAACCCGCAAGCTACAAGCTGATCGTGTCGATTGTGCTAGCGACGCCGGTCTGCAAGATGGCGTCGCATGCCAGGGCGACCCGGTCCGTCTTGACTTGCAGCTCGCAACTGCAGTTATCGGCAAGCTGGCCGATACAGTACCCAGCAAGAGGAGAAGCCCCATGCGAGCCCTTATCGTTGTAGCCTTGGTCGCCAGCGCGGCCGGATGTACCCGCTGGTCCATGGACAATCACCTTAACAATGCCTATCGCGCCTATGACCGTGGCGACTGCGAGCGCGTGATGCTCGAGCTGTCCCAGGTGGACCGCACCAGCCGTGCCCGACCGTTCGTTCATCCCGAAGTGAGCCTGCTGCGAGGCCAGTGCCTGGAAAGGCAAAAGCTCTATGTCGACGCCGCGCAGACCTATCGTTACCTGATCCAGCGCTACCCAGGCAACGAATATGCCTACCGGGCCCAGGCCCGCCTGCAAACGCTCGAACAACTGGGCCACTATCGTGGCACGGAACCTGCTATATCGCGGCCAACGGTGACCAAACCTTGGCGTTAATTCCAAGGTCTCGACAAACCTGTAAAAAGCATTGGACGAGCTGGACTAAACTGTTAAGCGGATGCAACGATCAAACGAATCCAGAACGCCTGACATCACGGCAAGGACAGTATTTCGACCATGTTTACCGAGCGCCAAATCGAGCGTCACCAGCTTCCGCTGTACCTTACGGTCTACAATCGCTATACCGACCAGCTGCTGGGCTACCTGGGCAATGTGTCAGAGGCCGGGCTGATGGTGATCAGCGAACTGCCGGTGCTGGTCGGGCCGGATTTCGAGCTGCAACTGAGGGTCCCGCTGTCGGGTGGCGGCTGGCAGTTCATCAACCTGACGGCCAGCTGCCTGTGGTGCCGCGAGGACCAGATGCCTGGTCATTACGACTCGGGCTTCATGCTGCTGCAGGCACCGCAGGAATACAACGATTTCGTTCGCACCTTGCGCGACTACTTCAGTTTCAACTCCCTGAGCGCCTCTGCCTGACACTGGTCTCGCCGCACGAGTCGCCCTAGACTCTGGTCGATCTTGCTACAGGACGACCCCGTGAGACCCAGCATCTTCTGGCACGACTACGAAACGACGGGTATCAACCCCCGCTGCGACCGCCCGTTGCAGATGGCCGGCGTGCGAACCGACTTCGAACTCAACGAGATCGAGGCGCCCATCAATCTCTACTGCCGCCTGGCGGATGACATCCTGCCGCACCCGGCGGCCTGCCTGGTGACCGGCATCACCCCCGAGCACCTGGAAAGCCGCGGCCTCTGCGAGGCCGAGTTCATGACGCGAGTTCATGCAGAACTCGCTCGTCCCGGGACCTGCGCCGCTGGCTACAACACCTTGCGCTTCGATGACGAGGTGACTCGCTACAGTCTGTATCGCAACTTCTTCGACCCTTACGCGCGAGAGTGGCAAGGCGGCAATAGCCGCTGGGACTTGATCGATGTGGTGCGTACCGCCTATGCCTTGCGCCCGGAAGGTATCGTCTGGCCACGGCAGGACGGCCGTACCAGCCTGCGCCTGGAGCTGCTGTCCGAAGCCAATGGCCTCGAGCATGGCAATGCCCACGAAGCACTGTCGGATGTGCGTGCGACCATCGCCTTGGCACGGCTGATCCGTGAGCGCCAACCACGGCTCTATGAATGGTTGTTCAATCTGCGCGCCAAGAACAAGGTCATGGAACAGGTCCGTCTCCTGCAACCGCTGGTACATGTCAGCGGGCGCTTCTCGGCCGAGCGCAATTACCTTGGCGTCGTGCTGCCATTGGCTTGGCATCCGCGCAACCGAAACGCACTGATAGTCTGCGACTTGCATCTGGATAGCACGCCGTTGACCGAGGAAAGTGCAGAGTCATTGCGCCAGCGCCTGTATATGCGCCATGGGGACATGGCGGAAGGACAATTGCCCGTTCCGTTGAAGTTGGTCCATGTCAATCGGTGCCCGGTACTGGCGCCCCTGTCGGTCTTGCGCGCATCGGACCAGGAGCGACTGGGGCTCGACATGGCACTCTATCGGAGCCGCTGTGAACACTTGACCCAGCAGGTTGCTGTTTGGCAGGACAAGCTTGCCTGGATCTTCGCGACCGATGAGCACGCACCTCATGAAGACCCGGAACAACAGTTGTATCAGGGTTTTCTTGGTGATCGGGATCGCCGCCTGTGTGAACAAGTTCGCAAGCGGGATCCAGGGCAACTGTCACTGGAACAATGGATCTTCGATGATCCGCGAATGCCGGAGCTGTTGTTTCGCTATCGAGCACGAAACTTCAACGAGACCCTCGATGCGCAAGAGCGGCAACGCTGGCTAGTATTCTGCCAGCAACGCCTGAGCGATCCTCGCATGGGCGCGCCGAATACCTTGGCCGAATTCGAAATGGCCTGGGAAGGGGCTTGGGCCAGTGCGAGCGAAGCCCAGCGGAGGGTGCTGGATGCCTGGAGGAAACACGCCCTGCAATTGAAGGGGTTATTCCAGCTCTAGCAACGCAATGAAAAAACGCCAGCAGGCTGGCGTTTTTTTAATATCGATAGCCGCGGTGAACGACGATCAGTCCAGCAGGGTGGACCAGCTTTCGACTTCGTCGCTGCCCCACTTGGCTTTCCACTCTTTCAGGGTCTTGTGGTTGCCGCCTTTGGTTTCGACGACTTCGCCATTGTGCGGGTTCTTGTATTGCTTGACCTTGCGCGCACGCTTGGTAACGGTCGGTTTGGCATTGCCACGCGGCGCCTTGCTGAGCTTGGAGTCCGGATCGAGCAGGGCGATCACGTCACGCAGGGACTTGGAATACTCCCCCATCAGGGCGCGCAGTTTGCCCTCGAATTCCAGTTCCTTTTTCAGCTTGTCGTCTTGCGACAGGTTGGCCAGACGGGCCTGAAGTTCCTTGATGGCTTCTTCGGTAGCACGGTACTCGTTAATCAGCGACATGATGAATTCCTTGATGGATCTTCAGAGAGACAGTGGGCTCAATAATAAACATGCCATACTGGCAAGTAAACAATTAAAACAAGGTTGGTTGTCATTAAGCAGACTAGAAGATGTACTTGCAGGTTAAGAAAAATTCACAAAGTGTCTCGGAATTCGCCTTTTTCGACAGATGATTCCTCGCCAGCCCCTTGGCAGGAGCTTGGTCTGACAAAAGATGTCGGTCAAACGTTACTGCAGATTTCCTCGGCAGTCGCTAGAATAGGCCCCTTTGCGAAGTTTCCTGGAGTTCTTTCATGCGCACCTACCGACTGGTGATTGCGTGCCCCGATGGTGTAGGAATCGTGGCCACAGTCAGCAATTTCCTGGCCTCCCATAACGGCTGGATTACCGAAGCCAGCCACCATTCCGATGAGCAGAGCGGCTGGTTCTTCATGCGCCATGAGATTCGCGCCGAGTCCCTGCCATTCGACATCGAAGGGTTCCGCGAAGCGTTCGCGCGGATCGCCGAAGCATTTTCCATGACCTGGCAGATCACCGACTCGGCGCAGAAGAAGCGCGTCGTGCTGATGGCCAGCCGCGAGTCCCACTGCCTGGCCGACCTGCTGCATCGCTGGCACACCGATGAACTGGACTGTGACATCCCCTGCGTGATTTCCAACCATGATGACTTGCGCAGCATGGTCGAATGGCATGGCATTCCGTTCTTCCACGTACCGGTCGATTCGCGCAACAAGCAGCCAGCCTTCGCCGAGGTGTCACGGCTGGTCAAGGCGCATGACGCCGATGTGATCGTGCTTGCGCGCTACATGCAGATCCTGCCGCCGGAGCTGTGCCAGGAGCATGCGGGCCAGGTGATCAACATCCATCACAGCTTCCTGCCGTCCTTCGTAGGAGCCAAGCCTTATCATCAGGCGGCGCTGCGCGGCGTGAAGCTGATCGGAGCCACCTGCCACTATGTGACCGAGGAGCTGGATGCCGGGCCGATCATCGAGCAGGATGTGGTTCGGGTCAGCCACGCCGATACCATCGACGACATGGTGCGTTTCGGTCGCGATGTGGAGAAGATGGTGCTGGCTCGTGGCCTGCGCTATCACCTCGAAGATCGCGTGCTGGTTCATGGCAACAAGACCGTGGTCTTCGACTGAGGCGGCAGGACTATGGCCGATCCACGCGACAAGGCCGCCGGCAAGCTTGCGCCGGTGCTGGGCGAGGGCTGCCTTGCGCGCTATGACCTGGAGGCATTGAGCGAAGCAGAGGGCACCGAGTTTCCCGGAGCCGCCGAACTCTGGCAGCAGCTCAACCCGCCTGCCGACGGCAGCGTTCCAGCAGCGGCCGAGCCAGCAGGCAGACGAAGACCGGTCCGCCGGCGAACAGATAGAAATAGTAGGTGACCACGCGCCAGATCAGGATCGCTGCCGCTGCCGTCGAGCTGCCGACCAGGGGTGCCAGCAAGGTGGCCGAGGTCAGCTCGGCGGCCCCGGCGCCTCCCGGCAGCAGGCTGAACTGGCCGGCACTGAGCGATAGCATCTGGACCAGAAAGCTCGGTATCCACTGCAGGTCGGTACCCAGGCCGCGCAGCACCAGGTACAGCACGCTGTAGCGCAGGCCCCAGTGGGCGCACGTCAGGCTGAATACCAGGGCCAGGGTGCGCTTGGGCAGGCTCCAGGTTTCGGCCAGCGCGCGGAGAAAATGCAGCACCTTGCGCGCCCAGCGTCGGCACCTCGGCCGGGACAGGCCCAGGCGTCGCAGCAGGCGACCGTTGAAACGCATGACCGGGCGGCGATAGCGTAGCAGCGCGACGATTGCCGCCAAGGCACTACACAGCAGCACGGCGCTGCTGATCAGCATGGCTTCCTGGCTTCGTCCGAGACTGTGGAACAGCGCATAGCCTGCGATGCCCAGCATGGCGCAGATGAAGAACGCCAAGTCGTTGAGCTGGTCCATGGCGAAGGCGGCGCCGCTGCGTGCCGCATCGATGCGCTCGCGCGCGAGCAAGGCGATCAGGGCCACAGGGCCACCCCCGCCGCCAGGCGTGGTGCAGATGGCGAACTCGGTCGCCATCACCACGCCGACACTCTTGAACAGCCCAAGCCGTGACCCTTGCTGGCCAAGCAGCAGGCGCAGGCGCAAGGCATTGAGCAGCCAGCACACCATGATCATGCCCAGCAGCCCGGTCATCAGGCCGGGCGGGAAGGCCCGCAGGCGGGCCAGCAACTCGCTGCCGCCGAGCCAGGCAGGCACCAGCACGGCCAGTACCAGCGCAAGCACCAGCCAGGCGAGACGACTCATGCAGCGGACCTATGGTCCAGCCAAGTCGACTTGGTCATCGGGACGCGGCCTTGATCGAGCAACGCTCGCACGGTTTCCAGCCAGTAGTCGCGCGACATCCGGTGACGCATGTCGACCGGATGCAGGCCCAGGCGCAGGCTATCGGCATGGCGCAGGCGTTGGCGCTGCCATTCGCAGACCATTCTGGAAAGCCCGCGGCGCCAGGCACTGCGCGCGCTCCAGACCAGGCCTGGAGCGGTGATGGGGGTAAAGTCGGGCAGTGTGTAAAGGTGCTGCGGCGTACTGGTGTAGCGCAGCGGCAGGCTCCTGAGTGCCTGGCGGGTCCCCTCGCTCATCAGCCAGGCCGGGGCCACGAACCCGGCCAACGGCCAGCCCTGGCGCTCGAACAGCGCCATGCCGGCATGAAGGCGCTCCAGTGCGCGCTCGCGGTCCAGGCTGTGGAACTCTCCTTCGTGGGTATAGATCCTGCGCATGAAGAATTCGGCCGGGTTGCGTGGTGGCGGACCATCGTCGGCATGGTAGTAGCCATGCAGGGCCAGCTCGTCGCCCTTGGCCAGGCGCTGCTCGAGCAAGCGACAGAAGTCTGGCGAGCGCGACAGGGCGTTGCGATGATGGAAGTCAGGTACCACCAGCCAGGTCATCGGCACCTGCCCGAGACTGTCCATGGCCTCGACGAAGGGGCGATAGTCTGGCCAGGTTTCCGGAGCGATATCGTGCAGCACGACCATCAGGCTGCGTGTCTTGCCAGTTGCCTCAGGCATGCGCGAGCACCTCGGGCTGGTGGCCAAGCACTGCCTGATAGTGCTGGAGCAGGCCGTTGACCACGTTGTCCCAAGAGTACTGCTGCTCGACATGTCGGCGAGCCTGTACGCCGAGCTTGCGAGCACCGGCCTCGAACACTTCGCGGACCGACTCGGCCATTGCCTTGCCGTCGTTGGGGCGACACAAGCGTCCACATTGCTCGTTGACCAGCTCGCCGAACGCCCCGGCGCGCACCGCGACCACCGGGGTGCCGCTGGCCATGGCTTCGAGGATCACCAGGCCGAAGGTTTCCTGGTCGCCGGCATGCACCAGCAGGTCGGCGCTGGCGAAGATGCTGGCGACCTCCGCGGCAGGGCAGAAGCGGTTGATGACGGTAACGTTGTCCGGCACTGCGGTAGGCATGCTCGAGCCGACCAACAGCAAGTGGTAGGGTCGACCGAGCTGGCGCATGCACTCGAGCAGGACCGGCAGGTTCTTCTCGCGCGAACCACGGCCGGCGAACACCAGCAACCGGGCCGTGTCCGGGATGCCCAGGCGTGAGCGCAACTGGGTATCGCGCTGTTCAGGATTGAAGGTGACCAGGTCGACCCCCAGGCGTTGCACATGGACTTCCTTGACGCCCAGGCGCGTGAGCTTGTCGGCCATGACCTGGCTGGGGGCCAGGACCCGGTCGAAGTTGCCGTAGAGCTTGCTGACATAGGCCTCGACGTTGGGCGTGAACCAGTTGCCCATGCGGTTGCTCACCAGCAGTGGCAAATCCGAATGATAGAAACCGATGACCGGCACATCGAGCTTGCGCCTGGCTTCGAGCGCTGCCCAGGCCGTGAGGTACGGATCGCCCACCTCGATCAGGTCCGGCTGCAGCCGGCGCAGCACATTGCACCAGGGCGCCAGGCGCACCGGGAAGCGATAGCCGTTGCTGAAAGGCAGTGCCGGCGCCGGCACCTTGTAGACGCCATTGGCGTCGCTGGCGCTGGGACCGGGGACCAGGAGACTGTGGTGAATGCCTGGCATCGCATCCAGGCGACGGTGCTTGGCATCTAGGTAGGTACGCACACCCCCGCTGGCCGGGGCGTAAAACATGGTGATGTCAGCGATGTGCACGATCAGCATCCCTCCGGGATCGTCTTGGTGGTCTGTCATCCGGTTGTAACGAACCGGAGATGACGCGCCTAAGGATTGACCTTTCGGAAGGGTAGTTCGTTCGATCCGACCACCGCCAGCCCCAAGCTCCAAGTCGCAAGCTGCAAGCTTCAAGTCGAAGCGGACCGAGCCGCCTTTGCCAGCGACTCGCTCCTCTGGCCAGCGCCGCCAGAAGGATCGACACGATCAGCTTGCAGCTTGCAGCTTCAGATCCGGAAGCTGCCCACCAGATGCTGGAGCCTGGACGCCTGCTGTTCCAGGTCGGCGCAGGCACGCAGGGTGGCCTGCAGGTTCTCCACGCCTTCCTGGTTGAGCATGTTGATTTCGTTGATGTCCATGTTGATGGAGTCGACCACGGCGGTCTGTTCTTCGGTAGCGGTGGCGACCGACTGGTTCATGCCGTCGATCTCGCCGATGCGCTGGGTCACGCTGTCCAGGCGCTCGCCGGCCTGGTTGGCGATCTCCTTGCTGTCCTGGCTGTGGCGCTGGCTCTGGCCCATGGTGTCGACCGACTCGCGGGCGCCCACTTGCAGCTCCTCGATCATGGCCTGGACCTGCTGTGCAGACTCCTGGGTCCGGTGGGCGAGGTTGCGCACCTCGTCGGCCACCACGGCGAAGCCGCGTCCGGCTTCGCCGGCACGGGCCGCCTCGATGGCGGCGTTGAGCGCCAGCAGGTTGGTCTGCTGGGAGATGCTGGTGATCACTTCGAGAATCTGGCCGATATTGACGGTCTTGCTGTTGAGCGTCTCGATATGCGCACTGGAGGTGACGATCAGGTCGGAGAGACGATTCATCGCCTGGATATTGCGACCGACCACTTGCTGGCCTTCCTCGGCCAGCAGGCGTGCCGAACTGGCATGCTGAGAAGCCTGGGCGGCATTGTTGGCGATTTCCTGGGCAGCCGCGCCGAGTTCATTGATCGCTGCCGCGACGCTGTTGGTGCGATTGGCCTGCTCGTCGGAGTTGGCCATGGAGGAATTCGAGGCGCTGATCACGCGCAGCGCGACTTCGTTGACCTGCTGGGTGGCCGAGGAGACCTCGCTGATCGAACCGTGGATACGTTCGACGAAGCGGTTGAATGCACTGCCAAGGATACCGAACTCGTCCTGATGATGGATGGTCAGGCGCTTGGTCAGGTCGCCTTCGCCTTCGGCGATGTCTTCCATGGCGCGCGTCATGGTGTGCAGCGGTTGCATCAGGGCGCGGATCAGCAGACCGAGCAGGGCGATGATGATGACCACCGCCACCACCGTGGCGATCACGGCCGAGTTGCGGAAGGTGGTGAGCATGGAAAAGGCCTTGTCCTTGTTCACCGACAGGCCCAGGTACCAGTTGGCCGAGGGCAGGCCCTTGATCGGCGTGAAGGTGAGCAGGCGCGTTTCGCCATTGGCCTGGATTTCCGTCAACTCACGGCTGAGCCTGGGCGTCTGCTGCGGGAATACCTCGGACAACGACTTCATGACCAGCTTCTGGTCTGGATGCACCAGGATCTTGCCTTGGTCGTTGACCAGGAACGCATAGCCCATGCCGCCGAAGTCCAGGGAATTGACGATCTGTACCAATCCATCGAGCGCCAGGTCGCCGCCGACCACGCCAATCTCCTGGGAAACATTGGCAAGGATGCCGATGACCATCTTGTTGGTGGTCAGGTCTATATAGGGCTCGGTGAGAATGGTGCTGCTGGCATTCATGCCGTCCTTGTACCAGGGACGTGTCCTGGGGTCGTAGCCATCGGGCATTTTGGCGTCGGGGCGGACACTGAAGCGGCCGTCGGTGCGTCCCAGGTAGACGGTGAGGAAGCTCGAGATCAGGGCATTCTGGCCCATGAGCGTTTCGGCATCGGCGGGTTCGTTGGCAATGTTCTGCGCCAGGTTTTCCACCAGCTTGATCCTGCCATCGAACAGGTTGCGGATATTGGTCGAGGTCGACTCGCCCATTTCAGCCAGGTAGCTCTCCAGGTCGTCGCGTATGGCGTTGCGCTGGAGATAGTCGTTGTAGAGGGTGAAGAGGGTGAAGGCGAGCATCACGATCAGTGAGGCTGCCAGCAGGATCTTGTGGCTGAATCGCAGGCTTTTGTTCATGGCGTAATCGGGTCCGGTCCTGGCATTGCGTTGACATCAACAGCAGGTATCGGCCGATATGTGACAAAACTTGAGGGGCTTTGGGCGGCAAGCTGCAAGCGGCACGCTAAAAGCTGGAGCAGGCGCACCGCTGTAACTGTGCGTACACCTGCTTCATCGCAATGCTGGCTGCTTTGTTCGCAGCTCGCGGCCGGCCTGCGGCTTGCCGCTGCCGCCCGGTCAGCCCAAGGCCTTGGAGGCCAGCCAGAACAGCGCGGCCGCCAGGCCCATGGAGGCTGGGAGCGTCAGCACCCAGGCCAGCAGGATGGTCTTGATGGTGCCGCCTTGCAGACCGCTCTTGTTGGCGACCATGGTGCCGGCAACGCCGGAGGACAGCACGTGGGTGGTGGAGACCGGCAGGCTGAAGACGTTGGCCATGCCGATGGCGCAGGCTGCGGTGATCTGCGCCGACATGCCCTGGGCATAGGTCATGCCCTGCTTGCCGATCTTCTCGCCGACGGTCAGGACCACGCGTCTCCAGCCGACCATGGTGCCCATGCCCAGGGCCAGTGCAACGGCCACGATCACCCAGAACGGCGCGTACTCGGTGGTGGCGGTCAGGTCCTTGCGCAGTTTTTCCAGGTCGGACTTCTCGCGGGCATCCAGCCCTGGCAGCTTGCCGACCTTCTTCGCCGTGTCGTCCAGGCAGAGCAGGTACCGGCGCACTTCGATGCGCTTTTCCGCCGCCAGGGCGTGATAGTCCGTCACGCCCTTGAGCGCGCTCTGCAGCGCGTGGATGGTCGGCTCGGTCTGCTGCGGATTGCAGCTGAACTGTTCGGGCAGGTCGCTCGTCTTGCCCTTGCCCAGGGCCAGGAACTCGCCCAGGGTGGCTTCGTTGCGCTGGTAGAACTGGCTCAGGTGCAGGGTCGCATCGCGGGTACGTTCGATCTGGTAGGTGGTGCTACCCAGGTCGAGGACGAAGTGCGCCGGGACGATACCGATCAGCACCAGCATGATCAGGCCGATGCCTTTCTGGCCGTCGTTGGAGCCGTGCACGAAGCTCACGCCCATGGCCGAGATCACCAGTACCAGGCGGTTCCAGAACGGCGGGTGCTTCTTGTCGTCGAGCTTGCGACGCTGCTCGGGAGTCTTGTGCATCTTCGATAGCGGACGCCACCACTTCAGGCCGATCAGGACCAGCGCGGCGATCGCGAAGCCTGCCAGGGGCGAGAATACCAGCGACATGGCGATATCGATCGCCTTCTGCCAGTTGACACCGTCCCCCAATGGGATGTCGGTGATCAGGGCATTGGCCAGGCCCACGCCGAGGATCGAACCGATCAGGGTATGCGAGCTCGATGCCGGAATGCCGAAGTACCAGGTGCCCAGATTCCAGGCGATGGCGGCAGCCAGCAGCGAGAACACCATGGCCAGCCCATGCCCGGTATTGACGTTGATCAGCAGCTCCACCGGCAGCAGGTGGACGATGGCATACGCCACGCCGACCCCGCCGAGCAGTACGCCCAGGAAATTGAACACGCCGGACAGGAACACGGCCAGGTGCGGCGGCATGGCTTTGGTGTAGATGACAGTGGCTACCGCGTTGGCGGTGTCATGAAAGCCGTTGATGAACTCGAAGGCGAGCACGAAGGTCACGGCGAGCACGAGGCTTACCACTACCCAGGCATCCAGTCCGCTGAATAAATCGATCATGAAGTTTGTCTGGCGGTCATAGGGGGGCGCGATTATGCCAGAAAACCAGTGGAATCGATGCCCCCGCCTACGACCGACGGACGCACCGACCCGCGTGCCGTACCTGCGCGACCCGATATTCCGATGCGAAACCGGTCGAGAGAAGGTGCGTAAAAACCGGGACTTGCAGGCAAAACCCAGGGAAAATCGATTTGCACGAAATTTCAAACGGTCGTATGAAATTTGTATGATCCCATTTCACCCGCCAGCCTGGTGTAAAGATGGCTGTGGCGATGATGCGCTTCAGTCCTTTTCGGTGCGCAGTTCCTTTTCCATCTTCTCGAGTTCCTGGGCGAATGCCTGTTCGAGGATGGTCGAACGCTTGCGCCAAGGTTTGCGTTCGGGTTCGGGTTGAGCGGCATAAGTGGTGATCTCGCCGCCGTAGACTTCCTTGTAACGGTCGGCCTGACGCTCTAGTTCTGCGCGCAGTTCTTCTTTCGTCACAGTAGTACCTGCAAAGTGGAAAGTGTTGCCTGGTTTCGCCATGCACATGCAGGCGGCTACGTCGCCAGGACGATTCGTCTGTCGTAGCAAGACATTTCCAGATGCCTGTTCGCTCAGGGCGCCCCGGGCTTCACCTGGGCTTTGGCACGCCTGGGGCGCAACGAGCCGCAATGGAGGCTCCGAGATCAAGTCCGGAAGAACGAAGTGTTCGCTTCGATGAGGCGATTATAGCAACTATCGATTCTCTGGGGATCTTGCAGCCCCTGTCAAACTGGAGAAATGCGAAATCATTCGGGTCCTGCTTGAACAAGTAGCTCGTCAGTTACTTATGGGATACAGCGTATGTAGGAAAGTTCGGAAATTTGAAAGATGAAAAAACGGCCTCGCTGGGAAGCGAGACCGTGCCTCGGGACTTCTTACGGTGGGTACCTGACCAGTCTCTCCAAAGAAGCCACAAGTGGCAGGAGAAAGGTATAAGCAAAATTGCGCGTGGTCAATTGCGATTATCGGTCGTTCGTTCGATAATCGCACAAACTGTGCTTTTCCAGAGGTGAAGTCATGCAAGACCCGACAAACGTGCAGCCGCCTGCCGTGGATACACAGGCGCAGGGCAGCGGCTCGACCGGCCTGGCGCCACCGATCATCGCGTCACCGGCAAGGCGGATCCAGGCGTTCACTGGCGATCCGGACTTCATGACGTCACTGGCGCGAGGGCTGGCGGTCATTCAGGCGTTCCAGGAGCGCAAGCGCCACCTGACCATCGCCCAGATCAGCCATCGGACCGAAATCCCTCGCGCGGCCGTCAGGCGTTGCCTGCACACGCTGATCAAGCTTGGCTACGCCACGACCGACGGACGTACCTATTCGCTGTCGCCCAAGGTGCTCACCCTCGGGCATGCCTACCTGTCTTCGACGCCGCTAGCGGTCTCGGCCCAGCCCTACCTGGATCGTATCAGCGAGCAGCTGCATGAGGCCGCCAACATGGCGACCCTCGAAGGGGACGACATTCTCTACATCGCGCGTTCGGCCACAGAGGAGCGATTGATCTCGGTGGACCTTTCCGTCGGTGGACGCTTGCCGGCCTATTGCACTTCGATGGGACGTATTCTCCTGGCCGCGCTCGATGACGCCAGCCTGCACGAATATCTCGAGCGCGCCGACCTCAAGCCGCGTACCAGCCGCACCTTGCACGAGCCCCAGGCCCTGCTGGCCTGCATCGGCCAGGTCAGGGAGCAAGGCTGGTGCGTGGTCGACCAGGAACTGGAGCAAGGCCTGCGCTCCATTGCCGTGCCTGTCTACGATGCTTCGGGCCAGGTTCTGGCCGCGCTGAATGTCAGTACCCACGTAGGACGCGTGAGTCGAGGCGAGCTCGAGCAACGTTTCCTGCCCGTGCTGCTGGCCGCCAGTCGCGAGCTGTGCGCGCAGCTGTTCGCTTGAGAGCGCCGGGCTGGCCGGGCAGGCGGCGTGGCGGCAGGGAACGCAAATGTTACCGAGTGTGTCTAGACCTGCAGTGACTCTTCAGGAGCAAGACACACATGACTTCGATTCATTACACCGGCGAAGAGCGCAGCAAGCGCGTCTTCGCCATCGTGGGCGCCTCGTCCGGTAACCTCGTGGAGTGGTTCGACTTCTATGTCTATGCCTTCTGCGCCATCTATTTCGCTCCGGCGTTCTTCCCGTCCGACGATCCTACGGTACAACTGCTCAATACCGCCGGGGTCTTCGCCGCGGGCTTTCTGATGCGCCCGATCGGCGGCTGGCTCTTCGGTCGCCTGGCTGATCGCCGGGGACGCAAGAGTTCGCTGATGATTTCAGTGATGATGATGTGCTTCGGCTCGCTGGTCATCGCCTGCCTGCCCACCTATGCCAGCATCGGAGCCTGGGCGCCAGCCTTGCTGCTGGTGGCGCGCCTGGTACAAGGGATCTCGGTCGGCGGCGAGTATGGCACCACCGCGACCTACATGAGCGAGGTTGCCCTGCGTGGACAGCGGGGATTCTTCGCTTCGTTCCAGTATGTCACCCTGATCGGCGGCCAGTTGCTGGCGGTCCTGTTGGTGGTGATCCTGCAGCAGTTGCTCAGCGAGCAAGAGCTGCGTGCCTGGGGCTGGCGCATTCCTTTCGTGGTAGGGGCAGTGGCGGCGTTGATCTCGTTGATGCTGCGTCGTTCGCTGGAGGAAACCAGCAGCGCCGAAACCCGCCAGGACAAGGAAGCGGGCAGCATCGGCGGACTTTTACGCCATCATGGCGCAGCCTTCGTCACCGTGCTTGGCTACACGGCGGGCGGCTCGCTGATCTTCTACACCTTCACTACCTACATGCAGAAGTACCTGGTCAACACCGCCGGCATGCCAGCCAAGCAGGCCAGCTACGTGATGACCGGCGCGCTGTTCCTGTTCATGTGCCTGCAGCCGTTGTTCGGCATGTTGTCCGATCGTATCGGTCGAAGGGCTTCGATGCTGCTGTTCGGCGCCTTGGGAACCCTGTTCACCGTTCCCTTGCTGATGGCCTTGAAGTCCGTCGAGAGCCCGTTGATGGCATTCGTGCTGGTGACCGTGGCCCTGTGCATCATCAGCTTCTATACCTCGATCGCCGGCCTGGTCAAGGCCGAGATGTTCCCGCCGCAGGTACGCGCGCTCGGCGTCGGCCTGGCCTATGCCGTGGCCAATGCCGTGTTCGGCGGGTCGGCGGAGTACGTGGCTCTGGGCTTGAAGTCGCTGAACATGGAGAACACGTTCTACTGGTACGTGACCGTCATGATGGCCGTGGCCTTCCTGTTCAGCCTGCGCCTGCCCAGGCAGGCTGCCTATCTGCACCACGATCATTGAGCGAGACCGAGTCTCGATTCGGCTGGGCATGGTGCCGCTTGTTGTGGGGCGATGGCCATGCTGGGCCATCGTGGCCACTGGCCGCGTGATACGCACCTGTGTGAGAATGATAGGAATTACCATTCCTGTATCCGGCTGACTCTCGCGAATGACATCCCCCTCTAGTGCCTGGGCTGGCTCCACGCCCGCCTTCCAGGCGGTCGTCCATGAACTGCTGGCCAGTTATAGCGACTTGCGTGGCTATCTATGCGGTCGCTTGCGCAACCACGATGACGCCGCCGATATCGCCCAGTCGAGTTTCGCCCAGGCCTATGCGCATGCGATGACCGCTCCGGTGCTCAATGCCCGGGCCTTGCTGTTCCAGGCGGCGCGCAATTTGTGCATCGATCGCCATCGTCGGCGCAGCACCGAGCTGGCGGCACTCGAAGACTGGCTGGCCAGGGCCGAGGTGCTGAGCCCGAGCGTCGAGCAGATCTTGCTCGCCCGCGAACAGTTGCAGCAGTTGATCCTTCGTATCGAGCGTATGCCACGTCTGCGTCGCGAGGTGTTCGTCAGGGTCAGGCTGCATGGCCAAAGTCATCGTGAGGTCTGCGAGGCGCTGGGGCTGTCGGCCAAGGCCGTGGAACTGCATATCGGCAGGGCTGTCTTCGATCTTTCCGAATTGCGTCTGGCCGCCAGTCATGCCTGAGCCCGTCGCGCCACGCAAAGTGCAGCAAGCATTGACCTATCTGTCGGCGTTGCATGGCGACGACCAGCAGCGCGCCCGCGAGGTGGAGATCCAGGCACAGCACTGGCGTCGCCGGGATGAGGAACATGAGCGGGCCTGGCAGGAAGCGCTGTTGCGTTGGCAGATGGTCCATCGCCTGGCTCCGCAGTTGCGAGCCACGCTACAGCCGCAACCCTGCGACCCTGCTCGTCGGCGTCTGCTGCGCCAGGGCAGCGCGCTGGCCATATTGCTGGCCTCTGGCGGTTGGCTGGGCTGGATGTATCGGCGGACCCAGCCATACCAGCAGGATGTGCGCACCGCGCATGCCGAAGCCGCGCGCGACTTGTCGTTGCCTGATGGCAGCCGCCTGCTGGTCGCCGCCGAAAGCAATCTGCGGGTACGCTTCGATCAGGATCAGCGCCAGGTATTGCTGCTGCATGGCAATGTTTATTTCGATGTTGCCCATGAGCGCTGGCGGCCCTTCCTGATTACCACCCGCCTGGGCAGCGTCGAAGTTCTCGGTACGGCCTTCACCGTGCATGACCGAGGTGCGCGGGTACAGGTCGCTGTGGCGCGCGGCCGGGTGCGAATACGTGACCTGCACGGGGGCGAGCAGGTGCTGCAAGCGGAGCAACGCATCTGCCTGGATGACCAGGGACGCTTGCGCAAGGTACAGGTCGGCGCGCAGTTGGGGCCGGATCTCCGGCACTGGCAGCGCGGCTGGTGGTCATTCACCGATGCGCCGTTGAGCGAAGTGGTCGATGAACTCAATGCCTATCTGGAGGTGCCGCTGAGCTTGGACCCCGCGGCCGCAGAACTGCGCCTGACCGGGAGCTTCCCCAGCGATCGGCCGCATGTACTGCTACGGTCGCTGCCAAGCATATTGCCGCTGCGCCTGGTCGAGCAGGGTGGTACAAGACGCATGCTGATACGTGGAAACAACACTGAGGGGTAGATCGATCCTGGGGCGTCATCAGCAGTGAACTTCACTTCTGCAAGGACAGATCATGCCGCTTTTCCCTGCCCAGGCCGCTCCAACCCGCTTTCCCGGAACCCTGCGTCGCTCGGTGCTGGCCTGCGCACTAGGCAGCAGTGCGCTGCTCGCCCATGGCGCGGTCATGGCTGACAGCCGGACGTTGATCCTTAATCTGCCGAGCCAGTCTCTGGAGGCTGCAGTGCATGCTCTGTCGCATGAGTCAGGCATGGCCATCGCGGCTGACAGCAGACTGACCGCCGGACGCAGCGTGCCGGCCCTGCAGGGCAGCTACACGATACTGCAGGCGCTGCAGCGACTGCTGGCTGGCAGCGAGCTGGTGGCTATGGAGGAAGGTGACGTGATCATCCTGCGCGATACCGCGCAGGATGGCATCCTTTCGTTGGGCGCCACCACGGTCAGCGCAAGCGGTTTCGCCAGCGACCTGCCTGACACCTACAGCGGTGGTCAGGTCGCGCGGGGCGCCACGCTGGGCTTGCTGGGCAACCACGACATCATGGATACGCCGTTCAACATCACCAGCTACACCGCCCAGCACATGGAGAACCAGCAGAGCGGCACTGTCGGTGCCGTGTTACGCAATGACCCATCGATTCGCTTCAGTACCGGCGAAGGTCATGCCTACGAGAACTTCATGGTGCGCGGCTATGCCCTGGACTCCACCGAGCTGGCCCTCAACGGCATGTACGGGCTGGCGCCCGATGGGCATGTCCCGACCGAGTTCCTCGAGCGGGTGGAGGTGCTCAAGGGGCCTGGTGCGCTACTCACCGGCATGGCGCCCAGTGGTGGGGTTGGCGGAGTGATCAACCTGGTGCCCAAGCGCGCCAGCGAACAACCATTGACGCGTCTGACGACTCATTATGTTTCCGACGGCTACTGGGCCGAGCATGTCGACCTGAGCCGTCGCTTTGGTCCGCAGCAGCGCTTGGGCATCCGCTTCAATGCCGTCCATGGCACAGGCGACACTGGCGTGGATGATCAGAGCAAGGATCGCACTTTGGCCTCGCTGGGCATGGATTATCGTGGCGATGGCTGGAAGCTCGAGCTGGACGCCTACGAAACCCACGAAAAACTCGAGAACGGCAGCCCGATGATGGTTGGATTCTCCACGCTCGGGCATGTGACCAAAGCGCCCAAGCCGGACACCAACATTCTCGACGGCATCCATGCCAAGCAAGTCAGCAAGGCCGTGCTGCTGCGTGGCGAATACGAATTCGACGCTGCGTGGAGCGCCTACGCCAGTGTCGGACACTCCCGAACCCGCTACGATGGTTTCCTCAACGGCACCCGCGCGGTGGTGCTGAACGACAGTGGCGATGCGCGGGGGCAGACCTATAACCAGGCCGGGTACACTCACAGCCTGTCGGCCGAGGCTGGCTTGCGCGGCAACTTCATGACCGGCGACATCAGCCACCAGCTGGTCCTGAGCACTTCCCTGCTGCACCAGGATATCGGTCGTGCGCCTACGGTCACCGGGCCCAGCTATATCACCAACATCTATCGGCCGCGCCCGGCGCTCATCGCTGATGATCATCCTTCCAGCGAGCAGACCGGTGACAATACCCTGTCGAGTTTCGCGGTCGCCGATACGCTCGGTTTCATCGATGACCGAGTCTTGCTGACGTTGGGAGTACGCTCGCAGCGGGTAAGGCAGAAAATGAGCAGTCCCTCCTATGACGAACGAGCATTGACGCCCGCCGTGGGGATCGTGCTCAAGCCATGGGACCTGTCGATCTCGCTGTACGCCAACTATATGGAAGGCCTCACCCAAGGCGGCACCGCTCCGGTGGGCACGGTCAACTACGGCGAACAGTTCGCGCCATACAAGGCCAAGCAGGCCGAGGTGGGGGTCAAGTGGGACATGGGCACCTTCACCCACACCTTGGCAGCCTTCCAGATAGACAAGCCCAGCTTGATCACTGACATCGTCAGCAACCGTACCTCCGACGATGGTGAGCAGCGCAACCGAGGTGTCGAGTGGAACATGTTCGGCTCCATCACGCCCTCCGTGCGGGTGCTCGGTGGCGTGACCTATACCCATGCCGAGCTGACCAGGACCCAGAACGGTACCTACGACGGCAATCGTGCCCGCGGCGTGCCGGACTGGTCGGCCAATCTCGCCGCCGAATGGGACCTGCCCTGGGTCGAGGGCCTGACCTTGACCGCGCTGGCGATACACAGCAGCTCCCAGTACCTGGAGGAAGCCAACCAGCTGAAGATCCCGCAGTGGACACGCTATGACCTCGGCGCGCGCTACTCGACAAGGATGCTGAGCAAGGATGTGACGCTGCGCGCCAGCTTGGAGAACGTCGAGAACCGTGCCTATTGGGCCGGCGTGTTCAACCCGGGCTTCGCCACGGTCAGCGAGCCGCGCACGCTGAAACTGTCGGCCAGCATCGACTTCTGAGGTAGAACATGCATCGACTTACTCGCTTGGGCTGTAGTTTGTTGCTGGCTGCCGCCTGTTCCGGTGCCGCGATGGTTGCGAATGCCGCATTGCTGCAGGTGGGCCAGAAGGTCGAGGGCCGTGTCGACGAGCGGCAGTCGGCAGCCTGGCGGCTCGCCCTCCGGGACAGGGATTTCGTACAGGGTCGGGTCGACGGCGACGTCAGTCTGCGCCTGCTCGATGGCGAAGGGAAACCCTTGCGACTGCTGGTCGACGGACTCGACCAGAACCGTGACTTCATGTTCGTCGCCCCCGCGCAGGGGCAGTTCCGGCTGCGCGCCGAGGCCATCCCGACCAGGCCGGGCGAGCGCTTCACGCTGGAACTGGAGCGGATCCAGCCAGCCAGCGCGCGACCCCAGCAATCGGCTGCACCCCTGGCCAGCCCGACACTGCGAGAGCTGGCTGGACATCTTGCCCAGGGCGGCACCACGCAAGCGTTCTGGAGCCTGCGCGAACAGCAGGGCACACCTCTGGTCGAACCAGTCCCAGGCAGACCTGACCTGCGTCTGGTGACCTTCCTCTGGCGGGGCGCAAAGCATGACGTGAAAATCTTCGGTTCGCCGTCCGGCAAGCATGACCCTTTGCTGCGTCTGGGCGTCAGCGATGTCTGGTACCGCAGCTATGAGGTGCCTGCCAGCGCCCGGCTCAGCTATCAGCTGGCGGCTGACGTACCACCTTCGCCCGACCGGCGCAGCTTGCTGGCCACTGCCCGCAGCGACCCGTTGAATCCGGCCATCTTTGCCGCCGACAGTGGCGATGATCCCTGGCTGTCCCGCTCGCGGCTGGAACTGCCCGATGCCGCGCCCCAGCCGTGGATCGTCAGGCGTGCGGACATCCCTCACGGCCAGCTCGAACGCCGACGTCTGGCCAGCCACTTACTAGGCAACGAACGGGATGTCTATGTGTATCGTCCGGCTGGCTGGCGTCAGGGTGATTCCGATCAGGCCTTGCTGGTACTTTTCGATGCCCATGCCTATACCCGGCAGGTGCCGACGCCGACGATACTCGACAACCTGATTGCCGAGGGCCGCATTCCCCCCACCGCAGCGCTGATCATCGCCAATCCGAGCAGCCAGAGCCGCCAGCGAGAGCTGCCAGCCAATCCGCAGTTCGCCCGTTTCGTCGCCGAGGAGCTGATGCCGTGGGCCCGCGCGCAAGGCATCGGCGCAGTGGCTTCGCGGACCGTGGTTGGTGGCTCCAGCTATGGGGGCCTGGCATCGGCCTACCTGGGCTTGAAACATCCGGAACTGTTTGGCAACGTGCTGAGCATGTCCGGTTCCTACTGGTGGTCAAGGCCAGGCGAGGAGCCCGGCTGGCTGATCCGTGAGTACGCTGGTGCGCCGCGTCAGCCGCTGCGCTTCTACCTGCAGTCCGGCCTGTTCGAAGGACCGATGATTCTCGACACCAATCGGCACCTGCGCGATGTGCTGCGAGCCAAGGAGTATCGGCTGGAGCAGGTCGAATACCCGGCCGGGCACGACTATCTGCAATGGCGGGGCAGCCTGGGCTGCGGCCTGGTCAGTCTGCTGGGCGAGGGAATCGCCAGCGTTGCGAAGGCCTGCGTGCCTGGCGCAGGCGAAGGGACCTGAGGGCGCTGCGGCCTCGGCTTCTGGCCAGACCAGAAGCTGCCCGTTCAGGCGTCTGGCCGCCAGTGGCAGGTTCAAGATCCTGGGCTGCTCTGCCGCCCATCGCGGCTGGTCCGGCGTCCCCGCCAAGGCCGCTGTGCAGCTCAGCCATTACGGATCCCCGACCAATGCCGAAACCGCGTCAACGCATCGCTCTCAACGCGCTCGCCACAGTGCCAGGCAGTTGTCCAGCATGCGATTGGAAAAGCCCCATTCGTTGTCGTACCAGGCCAGGACCTTGAGCATCCGGCCGCTGGCGCGGGTATGGTTGGCGTCGAAGATCGCCGAACGAGGATCGTGGTTGAAGTCCCGCGAGACCAGGGGCAGCGTGTTGTAGCCAAGCACTGGCGAAGCGTCGCTGGCTTGGCGGAATGCTTCGTTCACCTGCTCGACGCTGGCTTGGCGAGCCAGGGTCACGGTCAGGTCCACCAGCGACACGTTGATCACCGGCACTCGTACCGCCATCCCGGTCAACTTGCCGGCCAGTTCCGGCAACACCAGCCCGACCGCCTCGGCCGCGCCGGTCTTGCTGGGAATCATCGACTGGGTGGCCGAGCGCGCCCGGTACGGGTCGCTGTGGCTGACATCGATGAGTACCTGGTCATTGGTGTAGGCATGGATGGTGGTCATCAGGCCCTGCTCGATGCCGAACGTGCGGTGCAGTACCTGGGCGACCGGCGCCAGGCAGTTGGTGGTGCACGAGGCATTGGAGATGACCTGGTGCGAGGCGCGCAGCACGTCGTGGTTGACCCCGTACACCACGGTCGCGTCGGCGCCCTTGGCCGGGGCCGAGACGATCACCTTGGCGGCGCCTGCGGCAAGATGCGCCGCGGCCTTGGCCCGGTCGGTGAAGAACCCCGTGCATTCGAGCACCACGTCGACGCCGGCAGCCCGCCAGGGCAGGTCGGCCGGTTCGCGGATCGCGCTCACCGCGATACGGTCGCCTTGCACGGTCAGGCTGTCGTGGTCGGCCTCGACCTGTGCATCGAATGGCCCATGTACGCTATCGTGCCTGAGCAGGTGCGCGTTGATCTGGTTGTCCCCCAGGTCGTTGATGGCGACTACCTGCAGGTCCTGGCGGTAGCCTTGGGTATACAGCGCCCGCAGGACGTTGCGTCCAATGCGGCCGAATCCGTTGATGGCGATGCGAAGCGTCATGTCGATACCTCTGGCGGACTGATGGAAGCTATGGCAACAATTGCAGCTTACTGAAACGATTTTGTTGTTGGAATGACAAGATTATTTGCAGAATCTTAGAAAGCAAGCCCAAATTTGGGTTGAATTTTCTTGAAACATACAAAAGTTGCTCGGGCAAGTCTCATTTCATGATGTAGCCGGGACCTTGCGGCACGCGCCGAGGTTGCATCCAGTCGACATGAGCACACGCCCAGACAACCCTGACAGCCAGCCTGGAGTCCCGTACATGCATCCGCGCATCCTTGAGGTTACCGAACGGTTGGTCGCCCGCAGCCGTCCCACCCGCGAACGCTACCTGGAGCTGATCCATGGCGCGGCCGCCAGCGGTCCGATGCGTGCCGGCCTGCAGTGCGCCAATTTCGCCCACGGCGTGGCCGCCTGCGGAGTCGAGGACAAGCAGCGGCTGCGCCTGATGGACGCCGCCAACGTCGCCATCATCTCGGCCTACAACGACATGCTGTCGGCGCACCAGCCGTACAAGCACTTTCCCGAGCGGATCAAGCAGGCCCTGCGCGAGGTCGGCTCGGTCGGTCAGTTCGCTGGCGGGGTGCCGGCCATGTGCGACGGCGTGACCCAGGGCGAGCCAGGCATGGAGCTGGCGATCGCCAGCCGCGAGGTGATCGCGATGTCCACCGCCATCGCGTTGTCGCACAACATGTTCGATGCCGCGCTGATGCTCGGCATCTGCGACAAGATCGTTCCGGGCCTGATGATGGGCGCCCTGCGTTTCGGTCACCTGCCGACCGTCTTCGTGCCTGGCGGGCCGATGCCGTCGGGTATCTCCAACAAGGAAAAGGCCGATGTGCGCCAGCGCTATGCCGAGGGCAAGGCCAGCCGCGAGGCGCTGCTGGAGTCGGAGATGAAGTCCTATCACGGCCCGGGCACCTGCACCTTCTACGGTACGGCCAACACCAACCAGCTGGTGATGGAGGTGATGGGCCTGCACTTGCCAGGCGCCTCCTTCGTCAACCCCTACACGCCGTTGCGCGATGCCTTGACCCGCGAGGCGGCCTGCCAGGTCACGCGCCTGACCCAGGCTGGCAGCCAGTACACGCCGCTGGGGCGAATCGTCGATGAAAAGGCCCTGGTCAATGCCGTGGTGGCCCTGCATGCCACGGGCGGTTCGACCAACCACACCCTGCACCTGCCGGCCATCGCCCAGGCGGCGGGTATTCAGCTGACCTGGCAGGACATGGCCGATCTGTCCGACGTGGTACCGACGCTGGCGCACGTCTATCCCAACGGCAAGGCCGACATCAATCACTTCCAGGCCGCCGGCGGCATGGCTTTCCTGATCGGCGAGCTGCTCGATGCCGGACTGCTGCACGAGGACGTCGAGACCGTGGTTGGCCGCGGCCTGCGCCGCTATACCTTGGAACCCTTCCTCGACGACGGCCGGCTGGTCTGGCGCGAGGGGCCGCGACAGAGCCTGGACGAGAGCATCCTGCGCCCGGCGGCACGGCCGTTCTCCAGCGAAGGCGGCTTGCGGGTCATGCAAGGCAACCTGGGGCGAGGCGTGATGAAGGTCTCCGCCGTGGCCCCCGAGCACCAGGTAGTAGAGGCGCCAGCGCTGGTTTTCCACGACCAGCAGTCCCTGGCCGAAGCCTTCAAGGCGGGCAAGCTGGAGCGCGATTTCGTCGCCGTCGTGCGTTTCCAGGGGCCGCGCTGCAACGGCATGCCGGAACTGCACAAGCTGACGCCATTCCTTGGGGTCCTGCAGGATCGTGGCTTCAAGGTGGCGCTGGTGACCGACGGACGCATGTCCGGTGCTTCGGGCAAGGTCCCTGCGGCCATTCATGTCTGCCCCGAAGCGCATGATGGCGGCCTGCTGGCGAAAGTGCGCGATGGTGATAGGGTGCGGGTAGACGGCGTCGAAGGCACGCTGCAGGTGCTGGTGCCAGCCGAGGAATTGGCCGCCCGGGATCTGCCGAGCGCTCCAGTGGGCAGCGACCTGGGCTGCGGGCGCGAGCTCTTCGGCTTCATGCGCGTGGCGTTCAGCTCGGCCGAGCAGGGTGCCAGCGCCTTTACCTCGGCCCTGGAGAGGATCGCATGAGCGCCTTGCTGGTAGGAGACATCGGCGGAACCAACGCGCGTTTCGCGCTCTGGCGAGACCGGCAGTTGCACCACGTGCAGGTCTTCGCGACGGCCGATTACCCGAACGTCGAACTGGCCATCGGCGCCTACCTGGAAAACCAGGGCATTGCCCGGGGAGGGCTGGCGGCGGTCTGCCTGGCCGTCGCCGGGCCGGTCGACGGCAACGAATTCCACTTCACCAACAATCACTGGCGCATCGATCGTCGCGCTTTCTGCCGGACCCTGCAGGTCGAGCGGCTCTTGCTGATCAACGATTTTTCCGCCATGGCGCTGGGGATGACCTGTCTGCAGGAGGGCGAGTACCTCGAGGTCTGTCCGGGGAACGCCGACCTGTCGCGCCCGGCGCTGGTCATCGGGCCGGGTACCGGGCTTGGCGTGGCCGGCCTGTTGCACCTCGATGGCAGGCGCTGGCTGGCCTTGCCGGGCGAGGGCGGGCATGTGGACCTGCCGGTGGGCAATGCGCGAGAGGCGGCGATTCACCAGCAGATCCATGTCCAGCTCGGTCATGTCAGCGCCGAGAACGTGCTCAGCGGCGGTGGCCTGGTGCGCTTGTACCAGGCCATGTGTGCCCTCGATGGCGACGTCCCCAGGCATGCCTCGCCAGCCGCCATCACCGACGCCGCGCTAGGTGGCGAGCCACGGGCGCTGGCAGTGGTCGAGCAGTTCTGCCGCTTCTTCGGCCGGGTGGTGGGCAACAGCGTGCTTACCCTCGGTGCCCGTGGCGGTGTATATATCGTCGGTGGCGTGATCCCGCGCTTCGCCGAGCTGTTCATGCGTAGCGGCTTTGTCGCCAGTCTGTCGGACAAAGGCGTCATGAGTGATTACCTGGCTGGCATTCCGGTGTGGTTGGTGACCGCAGAGTTTTCCGGATTGCTGGGCGCGGGAGTCGCCCTGCAACAGGCGATCGAGCACTGAGTTGGGTCAAGCGGGCAGCAGACCCGCGCATTTCAAGGGATGGAACATTTGAGTACTGCCGGACGATCGATCCTGATGGTCGACGACGATCAGGACATCCGCGAACTTCTGCAGGCCTACCTGAGTCGTGCCGGATTCCAGGTACAGGCGGTGGCCGATGGCCAAGGCTTTCGCCAGGCGCTGGACACCCGCAGTCACGACCTGGTGATCCTCGACGTCATGCTGCCGGATGACGACGGCTTCAACCTGTGTCGCTGGATCCGCCAGCATCCACGCCAGGCTCGGGTGCCGATCATCATGCTGACGGCCAGTTCCGATGAGGTCGATCGGGTGATCGGTCTGGAGCTGGGGGCGGACGATTATCTCGGCAAGCCATTCAGTCCTCGCGAACTGCAGGCGCGCATCAAGGCCCTGCTGCGGCGCGCCACCTTCGGCGAACCGGCCGCCAGCCCGGTGCTGGCCTTTGCCGACTGGCGCCTGGATACGGTCAGCCATCGCCTGTCTCATCGCGATGGCGAGGAAGTCTTCCTGACCGGCGCGGATTTCGCCCTGCTCAGGCTGTTCCTCGAGCATCCCCAGCAGATCCTCGACCGTTATACGATCGGCAACGCCACCCGTGGTCGTGAGCCAATGCCGCTGGATCGGATCGTCGACATGGCGGTCAGCCGCCTGCGCCAAAGGCTGCGTGACACGGATCGGCCGGCACGCCTGATCCGCACCGTGCGAGGCAGCGGCTACCTGCTGGCGGCCGATGTCAGCCCGGTGCGCTGAGCGCCGCTGGCGCCTGCTGCCGCGCTCGCTGCTCGGGCGCATGCTGGCGCTCACGTTGCTGGCGACCGTGCTTGCGCAGGGGCTATCGAGCCTGATCTGGGTGCCGCAACTGCGAGCCAGCCAGTTGCAGGGCCTGCAGGCGACTGCTCGCAGCCTGGCCTATTCGGTGAGCGCCAGCGTCAGCTATTTCCGTTCATTGCCAGTGGCCTACCGTCCCATGGTGCTGGAGCAGTTGCGCAACATGGGGGGCACGCGCTTCTTCGTCTCGCTCAACGCGCAGCCCCTGGGCATGCCGAGCCTGCCAGCCAGCTCGCACAGGCAAATCGTGCTCGATGCGTTCATCGATGTGCTGCATCGACGCTTGGGCGCCGATCTCGAGATCGACGTGGCGTTCGTCAGCCCGAGCGACTTGCGCCTGTTCAACAGCGGCCTGAGGCTCGACGAGCTGCCGCGCTCCTGGGCCCACTACGCCCTGACGCTCGATCCGCTCGATCCGCCGGTACTGGTCACGCAGATCCGTCTGGCCGAAGGCGAATGGCTGTACATCGCCTCGCTGTTGCCCGAGCCCTATACCATGCTGCAAGCGTCTGGCCTGCCACGCCAGCAGCTAGGCTTCATGGCTGTCACCAGTGCCTTGCTACTGCTGTTCATCGGTTTGCTGGTGCGTTGGCAGAGCCGTCCGCTCAAGCGCCTGGCAAGGGCTGCCCGAGAAATGTCGCTGGGCGCCGAGGTGGCCCCGTTGCCTGCGCGGGGCGGCAGCGAAGTGGTCGAGGTGACTCGCGCGTTCAATCACATGCACGAGCGCATCAGCCGCTACCTGACCGAGCGGGGGCAGCTGTTCAGCGCCATTTCCCACGATCTGCGAACCCCGATCACGCGCTTGCGCCTGCGTGTCGAACTGATAGAGGACGAGTCCTTGCAGGCGCGGTTCGGCCGCGACCTTGACGAGTTGGAGCTGCTGGTCAAGGGTGCACTGCAGTGCGTGAAGGACACCGACATCCACGAGAACATCGAGCCGGTGGATCTCGACCAGGTGCTGGAGATACTCGTCGAGCCGTATCTGGGCGATGGACGCATCACGCTCGAAGGGCGGGCCATCGCACCTTATCCGGGCAAGCCGCTGGCCTTGCGGCGCTGCATCGGCAACCTGATCGACAATGCCATCAAGTACGGCGAGCGTGCGCACGTACGAGTGCTCGACAGTGCCAGCGGCTTCGTCCTGCAAGTGGACGACCAGGGGCCGGGTGTACCGGCCAGGCGCATGCAGCACGTGTTCCAGCCACATGTCCGGCTGGCCGGGCGCCAGCAGGGCTATGGCCTGGGCCTGGGCATCGCGCGCAGCATTGCCCATGGCCATGGCGGCGAAGTCAGCCTGCTCAACCTGCCGCGCGGCGGACTGCGGGTCACGCTCAGCCTGCCGCGTGAGCCAGGTGCCTGAACGTGAATGTCACCATCCGGTGACAATTCTCCATCCTTTCGTGACCTGGCGCCCATTGCGCTCTCGGTAGACTCCCAGCAGCTTTTGACCGGCCGCGTCACCCGTACCTGGCTGGATTGGCATAACAACAAGAAAGGGGTTTTCGATGAATACGTTCAGTCGACTCGCCGCGGCCGTGTCTGTCGCCGCCTTCCTGCCGGTTGCCGCCCTGGCGGATGACAAAGGCAGCGTGGAGGTGCTGCATTGGTGGACCTCCGGTGGCGAGGCCGCCGCCTTGAAGACACTCAGGGAGCAGGTCGAGAAGGATGGCTTCACCTGGCGCGACAACGCGGTCGCCGGTGGCGGTGGCGCAGCGGCCATGACCGTGCTCAAGAGCCGCGCGGTAGCTGGCAATCCGCCCGCGGCCGCGCAGATCAAGGGGCCCGATATCCAGGAGTGGGGCGCACTTGGCCTGCTCACCCAGCTGGACGAGGTGGCGGCGGCGAACCACTGGGATACGCTGCTGCCGGCCAAGGTCGCCGAGATCATGAAGTACGACGGGCACTACGTCGCAGTACCGGTGAACATCCACCGGGCCAACTGGCTATGGATCAACCCCGAGGTCTTCGAAAAGGCCGGCGCCAGCATTCCCACTACCCTGGACGAACTGTTCGCCGCCGCCGACAAGCTCAGGGCGGCGGGCTTCCTGCCGCTGGCCCATGGCGGGCAGCCATGGCAGGACAGCACGGTATTCGAAGACGTGGTGCTGAGCGTCATGGGCCCGAAGGGCTATCACCAGGCCTTCGTCGTGCTGGATGAGCAGGCCCTCACTGGCGCCGGCATGGTCGAAGCCTTCAGGACCTTGCAGCGCCTGGGCACCTACATGGATGCCAACCGCGCCGGGGGCGCCGGGGGCGGGGGGGGGGGGGGGGGGGGGGCCGGGGCGGGGGGGGGGGGGCGGGGGGGGGGGGGGGGGGCGGGGGGGGGGGGGGGG